>NZ_JAXHNN010000009.1:0-722235 GCF_034520545.1 Halomonas sp. | reverse complement strand
CCGAGAGGACCGCCACACTTTTGTTCGCTCATGGCACCATTCTAAACGAAAGCCTCAGGATCCCACACCCCCGAGCTCGGCCACGGGCTCCGGCTCATCGTCGATGTCATCGGGAAAGTATCGCTCGCGCACGAACGCGAGATCACGGCGAACCTCCTCTTCGGTGATGCCGAACGCCGCGAGTGCATCGTTTACGTGCCGCTTTGCAGGTCGCGAGTTGCTGGTCGCAGAGATGCGCTCGACAGTTGCCTCTTCGAGGTGGATCGCGGAGAACTCGAAAAAGCGCCGCAGGGCTGCCGAGGTACTCAGTGATCTCGTCGAAGAGCAGGACGAGGAGCTGTTCCGGCGGGATGCGCGGCCGCAGCTCCTCGAACCGCCGATAGAGCTCGACGCACCACCGGTACTTTCGACGGAAGAAACGCGGCATCTCGCACTCTTTCAGCAACGGAGCGACGAAGCGCCCCGTAAAGGACAGAAAGGAGCGGATACTCTCCTCAGGGCGGCGCACCACGTACACGATCCGCGCGTCGGGAAAGGCTTCGAGGAGTGCGGGAAGCCGGAATACCGAGGGATTGCACTTTGCCACCACCCGTGCCTTCCCGGAATGGAAGAGATTTCTCCTCAGACAGCGCCGGTAGAACTCCATCGAGCGCCGCACCTCGCGCTCGTTCACCAGACCGAGCGAAACCCCAGCTCGGCCGAAGCCTCGTCGATGACCATCGGGGACGGAGAATGGTCGTCGTAGCTATCGAGGCGGTATGAAACAGAGCTTCATCCTCCTCCACATCGGCGAGGCGCACCTCGTGGCCGTAGTCGGACAACTGGACGATGTCCACATCAGTTCGCGTAAGAAGGCGCACGACCGGGCGCAGCACTCGCCGCAGGACAACGGAGGGAACAAACAGCTCCCAGGTGGTGAACATGGCCGCAGCGCCGCTGCGAAACACGCGGCGCTGAAAAAAACTCGTTCCGCTGCGCGGATGTCCCATGATGAACACCGGTTTCTCGACCGGGAGGGTTTTCAGCTGCGGGTAGAGTAGCTCGTCCAGCCACAGGGTAAGCCGCGTGAGCGCAAGCAACGGGATCGCGAAGAGAAACCAGGTCGTGACACTGATCAAGCGACCGTGGCGAGCGAATGTCGAGATGAGCAGCCCGAGTCGCGAGAGCGTCGACGTTCCGCGCATGCGGCCTCCTTCCTCAGTCTTCCAGCGCTTCCGGCGCCCCCGCCCCGAGCCGTCCGAGGCCAAGCACGGCCAGTGCAAGTATCGTGGTGAAGTAAAAGTCCAAAAAACGCCAGCCGATGAGGATCGTACCCAACGCCTGTCGAACCCGGTGAACAGCAGTACGAACAGCCCCTCCGCACCCCCAGTTGCGAGATCAGCACGAACGCCATGATTGCGAAGAGCACCCACTGCAGCACGAGAAAGTTCAGGAAACTGACCTCGTAACCCAGACTGAGAGTAAGCATCGCCACGACGGAGTACCGGCTGACCCAGTGGACGGCCGCCACCGCAACGTTCAGCGCAAAGCGCTGTTTGCCCCGCTTGATGATCTCGGCGTACAGCCGCTTGAACTCGTCCCCGAAGGAGCGAAGCCTGCGCCGCAGTTTCGGAAACACGTCAAAGGCGCGGGCAAGGAGCACGGCTGCTACGACGACCGCCACGAGCACGCCGGCGGCGATCAGCCAGCCTTCCGTCCCCATCACCTCCTGCTCCATGACACGACCCAGCGCAGCCTTCGCCCGCAGGGATGCCAGGCGGGGCGCCAGCGGAAGCCCGATAATCAATGTCAGGTCTTCGACCGTCTGTATCGTTGTCAGGGACGTCGCCTCGCCCAGGGACACACCGCGCTGGTAGAGCATTCCGGCCTTCACCGGCTGGCCTCCGACCGCCGTCGGCGTCAACGCCATCCCCAGCTCCGACATGATCGAGATGCGCAGACCCTCACCGAAACTGAAACGATGACCGAGAAAGTGCATCCAGTTCGTCAGCCGGAACGCTTTCGACATCCACGGCACGAGGCGCAGGCCCGCGGCCGCTGCAAACAGCCAGAATGAGAAGGCCTCGAGCTTGAGGATTTCGCTCGTGCCGGTACTCACCAGGGCCACGACAACGCTGATACCGACGGAGATGGGAAGCAGCACGAGGAGTCGTCGTACGACGGTGCGGGGGTCGATAATCGGCTTCGTGTCCGGCATGATTGCTATATTGTACGCGTCTGCAGGAGAATAACAAAGTACACGATGTAGACTGCAAAGAAGCTCGCCCCACCCCATCGCGGAAGCTTCCGCTTCCATGCGGTTTTGTAACAGGAAAAAGCAGGACGCTTCCCCAGTACCATAAAGAGAAAATCAACCCTGAAGTCGCTGCCGCCGATCTCGATATTGCGAAGCAGCGAGGTTGCCCCGAGCACGAAGGGAGTTGAAGATGTTGCTGCCCACGACGTTGCAAGAGGAAATATCGGTCTCTCCCTTCACCGATCGCGACGAGGACGTTCCGGCTCCGGAAGGCTCGGTTCCGAAGGCGACCACGGTCACCCCGATGAAGCGCTCGGAGGCTCCGAAGATGTTCTCGGCAATCCACCAACGCCCCGTCGACGAGAAGCTGACCGCCGAGGGCAAGCCCCGCCACACCAGCTATCACCTTGATAAACAGAAGCGGCATCGCCGCTAAAGTCGGCCGGTGTATTCATCGATCGGGATCTCTTCGAGGGACTGCGCGCCGCTTCGGCTCGCGTTATGGTAGAGGAAGTACAGGTAGGCAATGAGAAGGCCTACCATCACAAGGCCCTCGAGCGTGGTGATCACACCGTATTGCCAGTAGGGCGCGGCAACGCCAAACACGCTGCCGCCATCGGCACCGCCTGCCGCGTTGCCGTGGAAGTTGATCACCACGAGGACGAGCACAAGCGCCGATCCGATCATGATGGGCGTGTCTATGAGCGCAATCTTGCGGGTGACCGGCAGCGGACGCACCAGCGACACGAGACCGAGCACAAGCGCAACATTGATGATATTGCTCCCGACGACATTCCCCACCGATACCGGCATCAGCCCCTTCCACGCCGAGATCAGGCTGACGAAGAGCTCGGGCGCCGACGTCCCGAAGGCAACCACGGTGAGCCCTATCACGATGACCGGTATGTTGAGCCGCCGTGCGATGCCGGAGGCTCCCGAGACGAGGAAATCCCCGCCGAAGTACAGCAGTACGAGACCGGCGAGGAGAAACGCGACGTTGATAACGATCGGAGCCGTCATAGTGGTTCGGGCATCGTAGCCGAAAAGGACCCTGCCCTCAACCGCCGTCCCGTTTCACGGTGCCGCCCGCGGCCGCGAAATTTGAGCCGGAAAATCGGTGATGAGACCATCGACACCGAGACTACTCAGCCGGGCGGCGGTTTGCTCATCGTTCACGGTCCAGACGAACACGCGCGTTTCTCTGTGACCGGCCGCGCGGACGAAGGCCTCCGTGACGACCCGGGTCCGCCCCCAGTACTCCGGCACCATTAGAAAGTCGGGCCGCCGGGGCACCAGAGGTTTCAGGCCGGAGACGGCGGCAGCGACCGTACGACGCACCTCCGCCGGGCAGGCGCTCGCATGAGCGTGCGGCTCGAACCGTCTGAACCGTCGGGCCGTGTAGCGGGAGAAGGAACCAACCACGGTCCGCTCCGCGCTCGAACGACGAGATGAGCTCCGCCACCCCGAACGTCGACCCGGATCGGTAGCTTTGATGTCGACGGATATCCACGCACGCGGATAGCGATCGAGCACCTCGCGCAGCGTGGGGATGCGGATGCCCTGGCCACGAAACGGAAAGCTGCGGCCGTCCTCGCTCCAGCGGAACCCGGCGTCGAGATCGGCGAGTTCCGCAGCTGAGTAACCAGAAACCGGGCCGCGGCCGTCACTCACGCGGTCGACTTCGGCATCGTGAATGACCACCGGGACGCCGTCGCTGGTGGCCCGGACATCGAGCTCGAGAAACGAGCAGCCCAGTCCGACCGCGTGATCGAACGCGGCAAGCGTGTTTTTCGGGCCGAACGCCCGCTCCGCCCGCGGTGCGCAAACGGACGATCGCTGTTCCCATAGTGCGTCCCCCGCTACCTGCTCCGCGCAAAACCCGACGCCGATGATGCGCCTGGGTCAAACGGGCGGTACTGGATTCGAACCAGTGACATCCTGCTTGTAAGGCAGGCGCTCTCCCACTGAGCTAACCGCCCGAGCGGTGGTGAAGCTACCATGCTCCCGCGGGGGTGTCAAGCTGGCGGTATGAGCACTCGACCGCGCCGGACACGCCGCGGCCGCCCGCGCCGCGGCCACCGCCCGCCGCCGCGTCCGACTGCCGCGCGTCGTCAGTACGTGTAGCCGATCCGGCGGGAACTGCCGAACTCCCGGTGGCCCAGGCGCTCGGCGGCGGTCCGGGTGCCCGAGGCCACCGCGAGGACCATGTCGTAGATCTCACGCCCGATCGCCCCGACGTCGGCTCCATCATCTATGATGCGTCCCGCATTGACATCGATGTGCTCTCCCATGCTGCGATACGTGTCGCCGTTTCCGGTGACCTTGATGACCGGTGCCACCGGATTCCCCGTCGGCGTACCCCGACCGGTGGTGAACACGACGATCTGCGCTCCGCCGGCAACCATCGCGGTAATGGAGTCGATATCCTGTCCGGGGGTGTCCATGAAGTAGAGCCCGCCGCCGCGGGGGATGTGCTCGGCGTACTCGAGCACTCCGCGAACGGGGGCGCTCCCCGCCTTGTAGATGCACCCGAGCGACTTCTCCTCGATGGTGCTGAGCCCGCCGGCGATGTTTCCCGGGGTCGGCTGGCTGCCGCGCAGATCGGCACCCGCCTCACGCGCGCGCTCTTCGGTTCGCGATACCACCTCGAGGATCCTGGAGGCGACCGTCTCGTCCACGGCGCGCCGGGCGAGGATGTGCTCCGCCCCGATGAGCTCTGTCGTCTCGGAGAGGATCGATGTGCCACCGGCGTCGATAAGCAGATCCGAAGCCACGCCCACGGCCGGGTTCGATGCGATGCCGGAGGTGGGATCGGACCCCCCGCATTCGAGGCCGAGGACGATGTCGGAGGGCTCGCAGGGAACACGCTCGGTGCGCTCGAGCTCCGCGGCCATCTCCGCGGCAAGCCGTGCGCCCTCGTCCACGGTGCCGCGGGTACCGCCGTGGTCCTGAATGACGAGGGCGGCGACGCGGGTGCCCGCGGCTTCAAGCGCCTCACGGACGGTTTCTGCCTGGATCCCCTCGCAGCCGAGACCGACGACGAGGGCGGCTCCCACATTCGGATTGGCGGCAAGCCCGACGAGGGTCCGAAGCGTCTGGCGGTAGTCGTCCCCCATCTGACAGCAGCCGTGCTGGTGCGGAAGAGCGACCGCGCCGGGGACCTCCCCGGCAATGCGCACGGCGGCCTCTGAGGCGCAGACCGACGTCGGCAGGATCACGAGGTGATTGCGAAAACCGACGCGACCGTCGGTGCGTCTGTAGCCGGTAAGCCTCATCGCCGCCCCCTCCTGCTTCGATGTTCTCGATATGCACATGGGCACCGGCCTCGATGTCGGCCGTCGCCTCGCCGATCGTCTCGCCGTACTTCACGACCGCCTCCCCGGCCGCGATCGGCCCCAGCGCGAGCTTGTCGGTATCGCGGCACCGCCGCGGCCGCGGCGACGGTCGCGCGCCCGGTGTATCCCGGGAGGCGGACACCGCCACGGTAGTCGCCCGCCCGCAACTCGTCGAGGGCGGTCGCCGACGTCGTCCCAGGCGTGGGCGCGGAGCGCGCGTTTTTCCATCATCGTGGCGGATTATACCCCGGCCGGCGTCGCGCGCGCAAAGTCGGCGGATGTTTCCACACCGACTCGCTCTGTGCTATTATTCGCCCCGGCGAGACCAATGAAGCTTAGAAAACTCGAGAAACATCGGCATCATGGCACACATCGATGCCGGGAAACTGCGAGCCACCGAACGGATCCTCTTCTACACCGGCAAGCGTCACCGCATCGGCGAGGTGGACGACGGCGACGCGACCATGGACTGGATGACGCAGGAGCAGAACCGTGGCATCACCATCACCTCGGCGGCTACGACCTGCTTCTGGCGGGATCATCAGATCAACATCATCGACACGCCGGGCCACGTGGACTTCACCGCGGAGGTGGAGCGCTCGTTGAGAGTGCTCGACGGCGCGGTGGCCATCTTCGACGCGGTCGGCGGCGTCGAGCCTCAGTCGGAAACGGTGTGGCACCAGGCGGATACCTACAACATCCCCCGTCTTGCATACGTGAACAAGATGGATCGCATCGGAGCGGACTTCTTTGCCGTCGTCGAGGAGATGAAGGAGAAGCTGGGCGCCAACCCCGTCATTTTGTCCATCCCCATCGGGAAGGAGCAGGGCTTCGAGGGCACGATCGATCTTTTGTCGATGCAGGAGCTGCACTGGGACCACGAAACCTTCGGCTCGGAAATGGGTACGGCACCCATCCGCGAAGAGTACCGCGAGACCGCGGAGGAGTGGCGCGAGGCGATGATCGACGCGCTCAGCGCCTACTCCGACGAGCTCACCGAGCTCTACCTCGACGGCGCAGAGATTCCCACCGATACCATCAACCACGTCATCCGCGAGAAGACGCTCGACCGGAGCATCGTGCCGACCTTCTGCGGTGCGAGTCTCAAGAACGTGGGCGTGCAACCGCTCCTCGATGCCGTAGTCAACTATCTGCCGGCGCCGGAAGAGATCGAGCCCGAGGAAGGTATCCACGCGAAGAAGGAGAACAAGGTCCCCGTCGAGCGCACCCCCGAGGGCCCGCCGGTGGGGCTGGTTTTCAAGATTCAATCCGAGCGCGAGGCCGGCGATCTGTGTTTCGTTCGCATGTACTCCGGTTCGGTGAAGGCCGGGACCACCGTTTACAATGCCGACAAGAAGAAACGTGAGAGGGTGCACCGCCTGCTTCGCATGCACGCGAACCGTACGGAGGCCGTCGACAGCGTAGAGGCCGGCGATATCGCCGTATTCATCGGATTCAAGCATGCGCAGACCGGCGACACCATCGGGAGCGAGGGCTTCCCCGTCATCCTCGAGCGGATGCACTTCCCCGAGCCCGTCATTTCGGTGGCTATCGAGCCCGAGACCCTCTCGCAGCGCGACAAGCTCAAGGACGTGCTCACCATCCTCGCCAAGGAGGATCCCACCTTCTTCAGCTACGAAAACGAGGACACCGGCGAGCTCATTATCTCCGGCATGGGCGAGCTCCACCTCGACGTACTGGTCACTCGCATCATCGACGACTTCAAGGTCGGCGCGCGCGTCGGTCAGCCGCAGGTTACCTACCGCGAGTCGATCACTCAGGCGCTCGAGCACACCGAATCCTACCATCGTGTCCTCGGCGGCAAGGAGAACAACGCCGAAATCACCCTCCGGGTTCAGCCCCTCGACCGGGGAAGCGGAAACCACTTTACAAACGAAGTGTCGAAAAACGACCTCCCGGAGGAGCTCATCGACGCGGTACGGCGCGGCGTGGAGGCGGCTTTCACATCCGGCATCATCTACGGCTATCCGACCATCGACATCGGCGTGACGCTCGTGGGCGCCCGCTACGACGAGCTCACCTCGACACCCCTTGCCTTCGAAGCGGCCGGGTCCATGGGCTTCGACAACGCGTGCAGCGCCGCCGGGCCCATCCTCCTCGAGCCCATCATGCGGGTCGACGTCATGTGCCCCGCGGATTTCCTCGGCGACGTGATCAACGGTATTACCATGCGCGGCGGGCGTCGTGCAGGGTGTGGAGTCGCGGCCGGCCATGGAGCACATCCGCGCCGAAGCACCGCTCGAAGCAGATGTTCGGCTACTCCACCTCACTGCGAAGCATCACCCAGGGCCGCGGGAACTACGCGATGGAGTTCTCCCACTTCGCACAGGCCTCCGAGAAGCAGTCCGGGTAGCGCATGGGCCTGACGGCCCGGCCGACCAGCGATACAAGCTTTGCTTGACAACGGGATAACGGCGCGCCTATAGTGGCGGTTAAAATACGATTAACCCGAGTCCTGCTCGCTTAAGGAGAAAGTTGATGAGCACATCTACGGATTCCATTCGCAACGTCGCCGTCGTCGGTCACGGCAGCACCGGTAAGACTGCGTTCGTCGAGCACCTGCTCTTCACCGGAGGCACCATCTCGAAGCCCGAGACGGTCGAGTCCGGCAAGACGGTCAGTGACTACACCGAAGAGGAAATTGCGAACAAGCAAGGTCCGTGCACGCCACCCTCAGCAACCTCCAGTGGAAGGACGGCAAGATAAACGTTATGGACACGCCGGGCGCCTCCGACTTCGTCGGCGAGGTCGTGGCCGCACTGCGCGTCTGTGAGTCCGCCGCCGTCATGGTGGCGGCGCGCGCCGGAGTGCAGATCGAGACTATCAAGATCTGGCGCCGGCTCGACGCGAGGAACAAGCCCCGCATTGTTTTCGTCAACAAGCTCGACGAAGACATGGCCGACTTCTCCAAGGCCCTCGCCGACCTCAAACAGAAGTTCGACGCGAGCTTGGTCCCGGTGACCATCCCGATGGGTACCGGGTCGGATTTTCCGGGGCGTCATCGATCTTGTCGAGATGAAAGCCTATCCCGTTCCGGGCGACGGGGCGAAAGAAAAGGCCACCGACATACCCGACGAGTTCAAGGAACAGGCCGAGGAGGCGCGCGCTGCGCTCGTCGAATCCGCCGCCGAGGGCGACGATGATCTGCTGACCAAGTACCTCGAGGAGGAAACCCTTACCGCCGACGAGGTCAAGAACCTGGCCTCGCCGAGGGCATGGGTGACAAGAGATCGTACCGGTCGTATGCGGCTCGGCAACACGTACCGCCGGACTGGCCGCATTTCTCGACGTGCTCACCATCGCAGGCCCCTCGCCTGCCCGCGTGACCGAGTCTACCGTGAGCGAGGACGGCACCGAGGAGGAGTTCCCGATTGCAGCCGACGGACCCCTGGCCGCCCTGTGCTTCAAGACCCGCATCGACCAGTTTTCCGGTAAGCTTTCCTTCATCAAGGTCATCGGCGGAAGAGTCTCCCACGACAGCGAGACGTACAACAGCCGTGAGGGAAGAAGGAGAAGCTGTCGAAGGTCTACACCTCGCAGGGCAAGAAGATCGACGAGACGCCGGAGCTCGTCGCAGGCGACATCGGCGTGCTGACCAAGATCACCTCCGCGAAGGTCAACGATACCCTGTCGAGCCCCGACCACCCGCTGACGCTCAAGCCGCTGCAGCTGCCGCAGCCGGTTCACGCGGTCGCCATCGAGGTCTCCGACCGCAAGGCGGAGGACCGACTCGCGGAGATGCTTCACCGGGCGCAGGAGGAGGACCTCACCTTCACCGTACGAGCAGAACGAGGAAACCAAGGAGACGGTCATCTCCGGCATGGGCGAGCTCCACCTCAACATGATCCTCGACAAGATCAAGCAGAGCCAGAAGATCGATGTCGAAACCGAGCTTGCCAAGGTCGCCTATCGCGAGACCATCCAGAAGACCGCAGAGGCGAGCTACCGCCACAAGAAGCAGTCGCGGCGGGCACGGGCAGTTCGGCGAGGTCGTCGGTGAAGATCTTTCCGCTCGAGCAGGGCAGCGATACTTCTTCGAGAACCTCATCCGGGGCATGGCCGTATCCAAGGCTACATTCCCGGTATTGAAAAGGGCCTTCACGAGGGGATGAAAGAGGGCTTCGTTGCCGGCTATCCCGCCGTGGATATAGGCGTCCAGCTCCTCGACGGAAAGGAGCATCCCGTCGACTCCTCTGAAATGGCATTCAAGATGGCTGCGAAGGGCGCACTGAAGGAGGCCGTGCAGAAGGCCAAGCCCACCCTGCTCGAGCCCGTTGATGCACCTCGAGGTCTTCATCGAGGAGCAGTACCTCGGCGACGTGCTCTCCGACCTCACCGCGCGGCGTGGCCGTGTACAGGGGCAGGAGCAAATCGGCGGCGGCTTCATCGTCATCAAGGCCCAGGTTCCGCAGGCGGAGCTTCTGCGCTACGCCATCGACCTGCGCTCGATCACCTCCGGCACCGGCGGCTTCGAGATGGAGTTCAACCACTACGAGCCGATTTCCCGGGCGCATCGCCGACGAGGTTATCAAGCAGGCGGAGGCGGAGAAGGCGGAGGCCTGACGGTAGCGGCGTCCGGCACCGGCGCGCCGCCGGCCGCGTGCCGCGCGACCGGAGCCGGCAGACCGCAGCGTCGGCGGCCGGCTACCGCCGCTCGCCGTCGGCACGTAGTCGCGCCGGCCCAGGATGTTCTTGTATGCCGGACGCATGATGCGCCCGCCGCTGACGATCTCCTCGATGAGGTGGGCCGACCAGCCCGCCACGCGCGAGACGGCGAAGATCGGTACGTAGAGATCCCGCGGGATGTTCAGCATCTCATAGACCAGTCCGGAGTAGAAGTCGACGTTTGCGGAGATGGGCTCGGTACGCCCGCGCACTTCACGCAGCACACCGGGGGTCAGCTCCTCCACACGCTCATAGAGGGCGAGCTGCTCCGTGTAACCCTTCGCCGCGGCAAGCTCTCGTGCCTTCTCCTTCAGCAGCACCGCGCGCGGGTCCGACAGTGTGTACACCGCGTGGCCCATCCCGTAGATGAGGCCGGTTCCGTCGCCCGCCTGCTTTCTGGCGATGCGGGTGAGGTAGGTCCCGATCTCCTCTTCATCATCCCACTTTCCGACCCCGTTCATGACCTCTTCCATCATCGTGGCCACGCGGCCGCTCGCACCGCCGTGCTTCGGCCCTTTGAGTGAGCCGCAGGCGGTCGCAATTGCGGAGTAGGTGTCCGTTCCGGCCGAGGAGACGACGTGCACCGAGAACGAAGAATTGTTGCCGCCACCGTGCTCGGCGTGCAGCACGAGGGCGAGGTCGAGGGTTTCGGCCTCGAGCTTCGTGTAGTCCCGGTTGGGCCGTACGAGCTGCAGGAGGTTTTCTGCAGTGGAGAGCTCAAGCTCCGGCGAATGGATGTACAGGCTCTCGTTCTGGATCATAGTGGCGTTTTGCCTGATATCCGTAGGCCACCATCGTCGGAAACCGCGCGATGAGATCGACCACCTGTCGCAGCACGTTTCGCACCGACGTATCCTCGGCTTTGTCGTCGTAGGAGTACGGCGGCCAGCACCGAGCGGGCGAGCTTGTTCATGATGTCGGAGCTCGGGGCACGCAGAATCATATCTTCGGTGAATCCATTCGGCAGTGTGCGCCCGCGCCAAGCACGGCCCGGAAATCCGAGAGCTGGGTTTCACTCGGGAGCTCACCGAAAAGAAGAAGGTAGGCGACCTCCTCGTAGCCGAAGCGCCCGTCCTTCTGGAATCCGTCGACAATATCGGAGACGTCGACGCCGCGATAGGTCAGACGTCCCTCGACCGGGATCTTTTCCAGCTCATCGATGATGTAGCCGTGCACATCGCCTATCTCGGTCAGGCCGATAAGCACACCCGTTCCGTCTTCGTTTCGAAGACCGCGTTTGGTCTTATAGCGCTTGTGCTCTTCCGGGCTGATTATGTTCTGGTTCTGCGCCAGCGGCGCATGCGTGTCGAGAAACTGAACGCTGTGCTCGCTCATGGTGACCCCTCGTCGAACTTTCGCCCAGATTACACCACCGCCCCCGTCTTCGTGAAGTACAGCTCGTAGATCCGATGATCCTTTGCAAGCCCCTTCTCTTCGAAGGGTGTGCGCGGCCGCCATTCCTGCCGCGGGGCGAATCCTTCGTAGCGATTCTCGAACTCCGCGGCCGACTCGAAGACCTCGAGCATCTGCCGGGCGTAGTCCTCCCAGTCGGTGGCCAGGTAGACGTAGGCGCCGGGCCGCAGTGCGCGTGCCAGAAACGGCGGGAAGCCTTGCTGTACGAGCCTTCGTTTGTGGTGCCGCTTTTTCGGCCAGGGATCGGGGAAGAGGATGTGACATCCGTCGAAGGTTTCGTCGGCAATCATGTCTCGTATTACCTCGACCGCGTCGTGATGCACGAGGCGAAGGTTCGAGATTCCGCGCTTTTCGATCTGGCGCAGCACGCGCGCGACACCGGGCTTGTGCACCTCGACGCCGAGGTAGTTCACCTCCGGGTTCCGCTCGGCAAGCTCCACCGTGGCGTATCCCATACCGAAGCCGATCTCGAGAATGATGGGCGCCTTCGGTCGCTCGAACACGGCGCGGACATCACGGGGTGACGACTCAGATGGAATACAATACGTCGGGCAGAGCCGTCGGTAGGCCTCCCGCCGCTGAGGGCTCATGTTCGTGTTTCGAATGACGTAGGTGCGTACCTCGCCCGGCGCGCGGGCGTCGTCCTGGGGCATGGAGCTATCCTCGTGATCCGTGAATGAATCGATTCGACCTCGGCGATCGTCTCCATTTCGAGCAGGGTCCGGGCCACGCGTTCCGCCTCAGCGATCGACTTAGCGGGGAGAGAACGCTTCATATCGGGCACCTGTGCCGGCTCCACACTGAATACTCGGAAACCCACGCCGAGAAAGAAATCGAGCATTGCCGGGTCGGCGGCGGCATCTCCGCACATCGAAACGGGCGTTCCCTCCTCGGCGGCCGCACGCGAAATGCGTGCAAGGACCCGAAGCACAGCGGGGTGGTAGTCTTTGTACATGAACCCGATGCGCTCGTTGGTGCGGTCCACCGCAAGCATGTACGTCGCCGATCGTTGGTTCCGACCGAGAGAAAGTCCGCATGACGGCTCAGCCCCTCGATAGACTCCACCGCTGCCGGGAGCTCCACCATCGCGCCCAGAAGCGGCGTTTCGTTGTGCGGCACCCCCTCCTTCGATAGATCCGAGAGACAGCTGTCGAGGATCTCCCTGGAGGCGAGAAACTGGTCTGCTCGAAGATATAAGCGGCAGCAGGATCTTGAGGGTAACGTCCCGACCCGCGCGCAGCATGGCACGGAGCTGATCGCGCGAACAGGTCTTCGTTGCCGAGCGAGAAGCGAGATCCCGCGGTAGCCGAGGAAGGGGTTGGACTGGCAAGATCGGGCTGCGCGAGCACCTTGTCGCCACCGATATCGAGCGTGCGGAGCACGGTGTCACGCTTCCCCATCGTGCCGATGACCCGGCGATAGATGCGGTACTGCTCGTCTTCGCTCGGAAAGTCGTTTCGAACCAGGAAGGGGAACTCACTGCGATAGAGCCCGATGCTTTCCGCCTTGTACCGCCGCGCAGTCTTCACGTCGTGTGAAATGTTGATATTGGCCTGGATCTCGATCCGTATGCCGTCTCGGGTGTGCGTCTCCGCGGGCAGGGTTTCGACATCGACCGGCTCACTGCGCGCGCGAGGTTGCGGCAAATGCCTGCTGCACATCCTCATCGGCGACACGTAGATGGTGCCCTGATAGGCGTCCACGATGAGCAGCGTCTCCTCCGGCAGCACCGGAACACCCGCTCGTCGCGGGTGAGCACAACCGGCAGGCCGAAGCTTCGCGCGAGAATGGAGATGTGAGCGGTAATCCCGGCCGTCCATCAGGATGACCCCTTCGGCATGCTGGGCGGCGATCTTCAGAAGCTCCGAGGAAAGAGCTCGGAGGCCGATCACGATCTGATTCCGGTAGTCACCGGCCTCTTCCTGAGCACCGCCTGAGGTTCCGAATGATGCGAGTGACCGAGATCCTTCACGTCCTGGGTCTTCTCTGAGCCGCAAGTTGTCACTGGCTGCGAAGATGTCTGCATATTCGTTCACCACCTTCACCACCGCGGACTCCGGCTGCAAGCCCCCCTCGATTTCCCGTTGCATTCGGCCGACGAATTCCTCGTCGCGCAGCATGCAGGAGGTGCGAGCTGAAAATGAGGGACGCAACGTCGGAGTAGTCATCCTCCACTTCCATCTGCAGCGCCTCGAGCTGCTCCTGGGAGAGCTTGAGCGCCCGGAGGAATCGGCTCAGTCCCTCCTCGCCGAACTCGTGTTCGTGCTCGAAGAGGCGGAACTGGGCGCCACGGCGTCGCAAAACTCACCGCTTCACCGGTGCAGAGGCCCGGTGGACACAGCCTTCCCGCGTATGACCGTACCTCGGGAAGACGCTTCGCCGCGCGTGCGAGCGGTGCGCTCACTGTGAATTTCCATGAGGATTTCAACGTTCTCGAGCGTGGCGGCGAGTTGCGAGGCGATTGCCTGAATGGCCCGGGTGTCCTGTATGTCGAAGTAGTCGGGCTTTCCCGTGATGCGGCACCATGGCGCCGATCCGGGTCAACCCCCGTTTGATCGGCACGGCGAGCATCGACTCGTAGCGCTCTTCATCGATATTGGGAACGGGCTTGTAGTAGGGGCTATCCTTGGATCGTCCTCTTGGATGGGACGCAGCTCCTTAAGCGCAGTGCCGGTAATGCCTTCACCGAGGTCGAGCTGAGCTTTGCCCACCGAATCTTCCTTGAGCCCGCGTGTGGCGCGAAGGACCAGGGTATCGGCGCTTTCATCGTAGAGAAAGATGGAGCATGCATCGGCCTGCATGTGCAGTCGCGATCAGCCCGACAACGTCGAGAGGAAGTCCTCGAGGCTCGTTTCCTTGCCGAAGAGGCTCGGCGAGGCTCGGCTACGCTCCATATCAGGTCGATGTCGTTCTTCTGCATAGTCAATATGTACCGTAGATGGCTGTGTGGTATTGTAACACCGTCAGAGAAGCGACGAAAGTTTACTTCTTATGAACTCGGACTTCTCCTTGAGACCGACGGAACCGGTTTCCATGCGAAGCACCTGCGGCCGGTTCGGATCGAGACGCACCTTGCCGCCACCGGCCCTGATGAGCTCGAGCACGCGGTCCGGTGACACCACGGCAAGTTTCGAGAACTCTATTTCCACGTTCCCCTTGCGCTCCTTCGAGGCTCGAGACGTAGAGCTTCTTGCAGATGATGCGGATCTCGGCGAGCGACGAGGAGGCTGTTCACCTCGTCCGGCAGCGGTCCCGAAGCGGTCTTCGAGCTCCGACCCTGCACCGACTCGAGCTCCTCCTCGGTGCCGACCGACGGCGATCTTCTTGTAGACCTCCATTTCTCCACCGGCTCGTCGATGTAGGTAGTCCGGGATGTAGCCGGTGTACTCGAGCTCGAGATAGGGCTCCGGCGGCCCTTCTTCCTCGCTTTCCTCGAGCTCGCGTGATGGCCTGCGTCGAGGAGCTTGAGATAGAGGTCGAAACCGACCGAGAGGATGTCGCCGCTCTGCTCCCGCCCGAGAAGGTTTCCGGCTCCCCGCACCTCCAGGTCCTTCAAGCGCAATCTTGAAGCCCGGAGCCGAGCTCGGTGAAGTCCGGAGATGACCTGCAAGCCGTTTCATGGCAAGCTCCGAGAGCGCGCGCTTCTCCGGATAGAAGAGGTAGGCGTAGGCGAGCCGCTCGGAGCGCCCCACCCGTCCGCGCAGCTGGTAGAGCTGGGAGATGCCGTACATGTCGGCGCGGTCGATGATGATGGTGTTGACGTTGGGGATGTCGATGCCGTTCTCGATGATCGTGGTGGACACGAGCACGTGAAACCCGCCGTGGACGAAGCGCGTGCATGACGTCTTCGAGCTCGTCGCGCTCCATCTGTCCGTGGCGCGACTCGATGCAGGCGACCTCCGGCAGGAGGCGTCTGCACGAAGGGCTTGCACGCTGACTCGAGGGTCTCCACCCGGTTGTGGAGGAAGTAGACCTGCCCGCCGCGCTGAGACTTCGCGACGGATGGCCTCGCGCGATCACTGCTCCTCGTAGAACTCCTGACTGAAGGTCTCCATGGGCACGGCGGTTCGTGCGGCGGGGTGTTGAGCACCGACATGTCACGGATCTTCAGCAGCGACATGTGGAGCGTGCGCGGAATCGGCGTGGCCGATGAGCGTCGAGCATGTCCACGCGACGGCCTTGAGCTCCTTGAGGCGCTCCTTGTCTTTCACACCGAAGCGCTGCTCCTCGTCGACGATCGACGAGCCCGAGGTTCTGGAAGTTCACGTCCTTCTGACAGCAGGCGGTGCGTGCCGACGACGATATCGACCTGCGCCGCTGTGCGAAGCCTTCGACGGTGGCCTTCTGCTTTTTCGTAGGCACGAAGCGCGAGAGCATGGCGGTCTGTACGGGAAACCTCTCCGTCCGCTCGCTGATCGTGTCGTAATGCTGCTCGGCGAGAATGGTCGTGGGAGCGAGGAACGCGACCTGCTTGCCGGCCGTCACGGCCTTGAAGGCCGCGCGCATCGCCACCTCGGTCTTTCCGTAGCCGACATCCCCGCAGATCATGCGGTCCATCGGAACCGGGCGCTCCATGTCCTGCTTGACCTCCTCGATGCAGCGCAGCTGGTCCTCGGTCTCCTCGTAGGGGAAGGAAGCCTCGAAGTCCATCTGCCACTCGGTGTCCTCGTGGAAGGCAAATCCCCTCGCCTTCTGTCGTTTGGAGTAGAGCTTCACCAGACGCTCGGCAAGGTCTTCGACGCTCTGCTTAACCTTGCTCTTTCGCTTCTCCCAGGATTTTCCCCCGAGTCTATCGAGGCGGGGGCTCTCTCCGCCGTGGCCGATGTAGCGCTGTACGAGGTTCACCTGCTCGAGGGGGATGAACACCGACTCCTCGCCCGCGTACTCGAGCTGAATGTAGTCGCGCTCGTTTCCGGCCGCGCTCATGCGCTGTATTCCCTTGAAGCGGCCGATGCCGTAGTTCACGTGCACGACGTAATCGCCGGGGCTGAGCTCGACGAAGGTGTCGATCTCGCGGCTCTGCACGCGCTTCACGGACCGCGGTGTGCGCTTGCGCCGGCCGAAGATCTCGTTCTCCTCGATCACGCAGATCTTCAGGTCACCCGAGCTGAATCCCTGGGAGATGGCATGAGGCAGCACCCGGGCAGTGGTGTCCTCGAGCATGTGGGAAATGCGCTTGGCCTGACTCTCGGTCTCGGCGAAGACGAAAATCTCGTATCCGGCCTCCTCGAGCCCGGAGAGCTCCTCTTTGAGAAAGTCCACATTCCCGAAAAATGACCGCGGCGGCGCGTAGGAAAACACCGCGTCCGCGCCGTCGGCCCGTTCCTGCAGCACGTGAAAGCGGATTGCGGCGCTGCGGCGGGCCTCGAGAGACTCGAGGTCGAGAGAATGCGTTCCGGGCGGGGCGGGTTTCCGTCCCGCCGCGCTTTTCGATAGAGGCCGTCGTACTCCCGCTCGAGGGCGTCCGCGCCCGAGACGAGACGCTCGTAGTCGGCGTAGACCACGACGCCGTACTCGGCCAGATAGTCGGTGACGGCGGCCGGCTCGTCGAAGGCGAGGGGATAGTAGAGCTCTTCCCCCACAATGCGACCCTTCTCCCGAAGCTCATCGGGGACCACCCCACCCCCCTCCGGTGTCTCCGGGAGCTCGGCGAGTTGTCGCTCGAGGACGGCGATGCGCTCCTCATCCCAGACAACCTCGCGCATCGGGATGATATCGACCTCGTCGACCTTCATGCTCGAGCTCTGGGTGAGCGGGTCGAAGAAGGTGATGCGCTCCACCTCGTCGAACTCGAAGACGATGCGCACCGGCTCATCGTGGCCGGCGAGGAATATGTCGAGCACCTCTCCGCGCAGCGCGTACTCGCCGCGAACCGACACCCGCGGCACTACGGAGGTACCCGTAGCGCTCGAGGCGGTCGGCGAGCTCGACCGGGTCGAAGCCGGCACCCCGTTTGACGGTGAAGAGCAGCGACCGGAGGTAGGCCGGTCGGCGGAACCGGTGGTGCGCGAGAGCGCGCAGAGGTACTACGTGCACGGCCCGTCGGCCGGCAAGGAGGTCGCCGAGCGCCCTGGTCCGGCGGCCGAAGATATCCGAGTTGTGGGGGGTCGGACGATACGCGACCGTCTGCCACCACGGGAAGGGATCCACCGCAACGCCGAGAAGCTCGAGATCGCTCTCGAGGTGACGCGCCTCCTGCTCTGTCGGCACAGTAATGAGAAGGGGATGATGTGTCTGTTCGAAGAGCCGCGCGATGATGACGGCGAGGAAAGCTGCCTTTCGGCCCGACCACATCGATGGGGAAACTGCGCCCGCGAAACTTATGCGCGAGCGTCTTGAAGGGAGCGTAGCCCTTGAGCCTGGAAGTTACAGCCTCTGTGAATAATGTTATCATGTATTATTCCGAAAATGTAATAAACTGAGCTGGAGATGCGTCTGTGAAGACCAAATTGCTCATCCTTGTAAGCATTGTTCTGTTCGCGGGAAGTACTGCCGGATTCGCCCAGGACGTGGACCTATCCATCCGGTATTACGACAAGTCGATCTATTTCCCGGGTGACGACATCATCGTCAAGATGATGATCAGGAACGAGTCGCCCGACACCTACCGGTTCAGGCTCGCCGAAAACCGCATGTTTAACATCAATTTCGATGTGCGAACCCTTGCGAACATGCAACTCGACGCTTCCGAGGAATTTAGCAGGGAACGTGCCTCCAATCAACAGGTATTCTACCGGGAAGTGACTCTCGCCCCCGGCGAGGAGTACGCGTTAACGGAGAACGTTGCCGAGTACGTGGACATTCCCGGCGCCGGTATGTACGTCATCCGCGCCCGTTTCTTCCCCGACCTCGTCACGAGCGATGGGGCCACGCCGCTCGCCTCGGACAGGCTCATGCTCTCGGTGCGGCCCCCGGCGACCGGTATGGACGCGGCCGAGGCCGCCGTGGACGCCGGAGAACCGGCGAGGTGCTGCGAGCGCGTTGATGATGCCGCCCGACGAGGTAGTCGACTAGCATGCTGTCCGCACGACAGCGAGGTCAGTGGAACCGCTTCCTTCTCTATCTCGACGTCGAGAGTCTTCTGCGAGCCAACCCCGCGCGCGAACGCCGCTATCTGCGACTCTCGGAGGAAGACCGACGGCGCGAGGTGCAGGATTTTCGTGAGCAACTGCAGCAGCAGACCGTCGAGGACACGATCAATGTGGTGCCCGACAGTTACGAAATCGTCCGCACGAGCTATACGCCGACCGAAGGCCGGGTGGTTGCGCTGTTGCGATTCCGATACGATAACTTCACCGAGATCAAGGAATACACCTACTTCCTACGACGCGAAAACGGCTACTGGGAGATCTACGACTACAACGTAACAAACGTGGGAACCGAATGAAGCTACTACTTATAACCGAATCCGATGAGCTGCAGGATCGCATCGCGCGCGAGTTCCGGCCCCACCAAGTGGAAATCATTCAGTACTGGAGCCCTCTGAAAGGGATGGACAATCTCGACGAGGTCGCCCCCGATGTGGTGATTTTCAGTGCCGTGGACTTTCCGCGCCACTGGAAGACTTTTCTTATGTTCCTCAGAAACAGCTACGCGCGCGATCGCATCATCTACGTCCTGCTCGTAAGCGAGTCCTTCGACTCGGATGAGGCTTCCACCAGCACAGCACCTCGGCGTGAATGCCGTAATCGACGCGTCGCTGCAGAGTCGCCAGGACCTCAACAGGCTCGAGGGATATCATCACGCGCTACAAGCGTCTCGACGAAAGCCGCAGCGATTATCGTCACGCACCCGATGAGCTCGACGACATCGACTTTCTGTCTCCCCACCCGCGGCACCTCCGGCTCATTCCGGGCACCGTCGAGGGACATTTCCACCACCGGAATCCGCTTCTCACCCCATACCCGCAGCTCGTGCAGGACCTCGACACCGGGAGCCTGCTCACCTCCTGTTCACTGCGTGTCGGCGATGACCACCTCACCGTGGACTGCACCGTCGTGCGAAACACCGAAAGCCTCGGCTCTCACCTTCGAGCGAATCGACGAAACCGCCCGGCAGCGCGTCGCGGAGTATCTCGAAAACCACACGCAACGCGCCATCGAGCACGCGAGCTCCTGAGTCGGTGTAGGAGACGCCCCGGCGCGGCCCGGGTCGCCGGCGGCGGCCGGGGCCCCGGGGGCCGGCGCAATCACTTCACACCGCCGCGCGGCGGTATTAGGTTTGATAGAGAGCTATGTCCGACTCAAGCACGACAACAACGCCAGAGGCCCGGTTCTACGAGAAGCGCGACGACGGAAAAGTCCGCTGCCGGCTCTGTCCCCATAACTGTATCATCGCTGACGGCAAGTTCGGCTTCTGCCAGGTTCGGAAGAACGAAGCCGGCGAGCTGGTCCTCCCCTTCTACGGTGCCGCGAGCGCGCTCGGCGTCGACCCCATCGAGAAGAAGCCCCTGTTTCACTTCCATCCCGGCAAGTCCATTCTGTCGGTCGGATTTCTCGGGTGTTTTTTTCGCTGTCCGTTCTGCCAGAACTACCGCATTTCCCAGTCGACGGTGGCACACACGGAGCACGTCTCCCCAGATGATCTCGTCTCCCGAGCGCAGCACGAAGGTTCCTTCGGCATCGCATACACCTACAATGAGCCCTCGATTCATGCCGAGTACGTTCTCGACTCGGCCGGGCGGGCTGCCGACGCGGGTCTCAAGAACGTGCTCGTCACCGCAGGCTACCTGAACGAGGACTCCGCGAGGGAGATCTACGCCGCCATGGACGCGGCGAATATCGACCTCAAGGGCTTTCAGGAGGATTTCTATCGAAAAGAGCTCGCAGGTGGCCTCAAAGAGGTCCTTCGGGGGATAGAAATTGCCTCTGGGCGCTGCCACGTGGAGGTGACGACTCTCGTCATCCCCGGCAAGAACGACTCTGATGAAGAAACCCGCGAGATCGCGAAGTTCATTGCCGGTCTCGATCCGAACATTCCCCTCCACATGTCCGCCTACTACCCGACGTTCAACTACACCACCGAGGCGACAAGCCCCGAGCATCTGCTCTCGCGAATCGAGATCGCCAGGGAATATCTCAACTTCGTCTATCCCGGCAACATCAGGGCACCGGCAAACACCCACTGCCCCTCCTGTGGGAATCTGCTTATCGAACGAAGCGGGTATCGCACGCGGGTCCCCGGCGTGCGGGACGGACATTGCGCGGAGTGCGGGACGGGCGTGCCGGTTGTGGGGCTGTAGTTAAAGGGCGAGGCGTCGGTTCCGGTTTTCTGCCGATATACGCGGGCCGACAAGGCGCCGGGGCGACAGTCGCTCGGGGCGGCCCTGACAACTTTTTCGACCTTGGGTACGTTACTGCTCGAATTCGACGCATTCCCCTGTAGCTCAGCCGGTAGAGCGAGTGGCTGTTAACCACTATGTCGTTGGTTCGAGTCCAACCGGGGGAGCTTTTAATGCCTTCGGGCATAACGATATAAAGGGTCAACCTAATGGGTTGACCCTTTGTCTTGGTTCTCAATCGCACCAATTTTCAACCACATTGCCGACACGTCCCATGAAATAGAAAGCTGAGAAGTGCTGTGTTCGACGTCCCGGCCTGCGCTACTGTCCCACTACTCGACCGAGCGAAAACTCGAGCATTCCGTAGAACGTCGTTTCGGTTCCGTCGTCCTGCAGATCATCAGGCTCATCCACGTAGTTCCAGTTGCTCTCTATGCCGACCGCGAAACCCGCTATCAGCCCTACGTTGATGAAGAACCCGGAGGGATTGCGCCACCTGTGCCCGAAGTTCGTTGCAAGCACAATCGACCGCCAGCGTGCTTCCCAGTCGCCGACGCTATCGGTCCCCGAACTCCACCCGAAGTCCATGCCAAGCGCTCCTCCCGCGTAGAATCTGTTGCTGGTATCCGTATAGGGCAGCAAGGTGTGGAAGGTCACGGCAGGGCCTATGCTCAACGGCGATACTGACGATTCGTCACTGCCGAAGTCGGTGTTTATGACGTGATACAGCACACCCATACCGGAGAATCGGAGGTGTGCCCCTACGTAGGTTTCACCCGCGACCCGGAAACCGCCCTCCAATATGGGCCCGAACTGAAGGAACCCGAGCGGATTGAGGAGGACGTAGCCGCTCCCGGGATCGGCAGCATCTCTCCCTGTATCTCCGTCCGCGGGCTGCGCGTACGCGACGCCCGCTCCAAGTACGAGAGCGACGACGACAAGCACCGCCGCAATTCGCCTGACTACGCTTCGATTCATGTTAGTCCTCCGATAGGCGCTTGAGAGCGTCTTCTACAGGTCGCTGAAGGCCGCCGCCAGTGCATCGTCGAAGGCATCCAGCGACGCGATCTCGCAGTCCGTTCCCCCTGCCTGCATCACGGCCGCACTCGCCTGCTTCGTTGCCGCACCTTCGGCGATGACGACACCTTCTTCCAGGATCTCCCAGCGCACCGTCGCGACGCAGCGCGTGCCGGTGAAGCCTCTGCATATCGAGCTCGAGTTCCTGCCGCAATACGACGTCGGCACCGGCCGGATCGTCTACAAGGCGCTCCTCGGCGAAAGCCCGCCTGACGATCTCTTCCGCCTGCGCCCGTATGCCCGTCAACTCGAAACTATGCCCGCTCGCACTTCCCGAGTAGGACTCGGGAACCAGCGAAACGTCATGGGCGATGGACCTGCCTTCCAGCGGATGGGAGGTCAACGGCTCAATTTCCGGGGCCGGATCGAATTGGTAGGTATGTGCGCATCCAACCAGCAGGATACTGAGGCCGCCAAGCCCTATACGCCATGCACGTGTAAGCATGCTCCCTCCTCTACAGGTGCCGTCATATAGAAGCGTAGAAGGAGGAGCTCAACACCGCAATAGTCAAAATTGACCATTTTGCTCGAGAATGGCGCTCGTGTGGAGGGCGGCGCGCGCATCCCTGCGCAAACCGGGCTCCCGTGTTTGCGGGAGGCGGCTTTCTCCGTATAATTGAGAAGGAGACCTGTTACCGATGCTCGTCGGGAGAGAGATTGAGACGAGAGCGCTCCATGATGCACTTGCCCGCCTTGAGAGCGGCGCAGGAAGCCAGTGGCTCGTTCGCGGCGAGGCGGGAATCGGCAAGAGCGCGCTGCTTGCAGATCTCCGCGATGAGGGCGTCCGACGAGGTGCCGCAATTGCCGACATCGTCCTCATCGAAGGGGCGACCGTCGAATCACTCTGGCCGTGGATCATCGTTGCGCAGGAATTGGTGCACGCGCTCTCCCCGGAGCAGCGCAGTGCCGCGGCGAAGGCACTCGGGCCGGCCGGTGTGGGTGCGCTGAATACTGCTTGTGGCTGATCTCCTGCCGGGAGCACAGTCAGAATGGAGCGCGGGGGAGCTCCCAACCACAATGATCGACCGCACGAGGGCGCACGGCTACACCGTCGGCCGTCCAGCGCTCTTCGCCGCGTTTCGTTACTTGCTGGAATGGTGCTCACATGAGCGTCCACTGTTGCTTCTCTTCGACAACCTGCAGCGCTTCGATGAGACCTCGGTTGAGCTCTTTAGCCAGCTGCTGCCCACGCTGCAGCAGACCGACGTGATGCTCGTCGTCACGCTGCGCGATCCGTCGCAGCGCATCACCGCGGGGCATCGCTCGCTTGTGGCGGAACTGCTTCACGGACCGCGCGCGCACGCGATCGAGCCCCGCCGACTATCGAGGCAGGAGGTCACGGTCCTCGCACGGTCGGAAGAGGTCGAGCTCACGTCGGACGAAGCGCGCCGGGTCACGGACGAGTCGGGCGGTAATCCGCTCTTTGTGCTCGAGCTTCTTCGGGCAATTGCGGAAGCTCGCAGGGCGCGCGAAAACGTCGACCTTCAGAGCTCACTCTCGGAGGCGCGGGTCCTGCGGCGGATCTCCTCCGTAATTCAACACCGGTTTTCCGCGCTTGCGCAGGGTACTCAGAAGCTACTGCAGGTTGCGGCCCTCCTCGGACGGCACGTCGCCCACCTCGAGCTTTCCGCACTCTCCCTCGTAAACGGCGATCTACACGCGTCGCTCGCGGAGGCCGAGCGCGCAGGATTTCTTCGATCAGAGCCACACCACTCCTACCGCTTCACCCACGAGCTTGTCCGACGGGCGGTAGTCGCAACTATCTCCGGAGCCGAACAAGCAAGAATCTCGGAGAGTGCCGCGCGTCAGCTCGAGGAGAGCTTCGGCGCAGCGCGCAGAACACCACGCGGCTCGGCTCGCGGCGCTTCTCTGCGCGGAAATACCGAGGACGCTCGCGATCGGGGAATACACTACAGTCTGGTCACGGCAAACCGTGCCATCGAGACGTACGCGTGGGAGAGCGCCCTCGCCACCGCGGATGATCTACTCGCGCAGTACGGAACTTACCTCGATCGGGACACGACGTCACGACTGAGGCTGGTTCGGGGTAGTGCGCTCTTTCGCCTGGCGCGCCGTTACGAAGCGTTTAAAGAGTTCTTGGCGGTCTTCGACTACTTCTACGAAATGCGGGATCTCGATGCGATCATCATGCTCCTGCGCAACCACTCTTACGTGGAGGCGGGTGACGTGGAGGTTCATCACATAGCGAAGCAAGCGCTGAAACTCCTGACACCAGGAAGCTCGAGGGAGTTCGACGTTCGCTACCACTATGCGTTCACCTGCAATGCCGCAATCGGTGACTATGAAAGCGCGCTCGAGCAAGCGGATCGGCTCGTCGAACTCGCTGAGTCGACGCCGGATGCCGTCCGATCGACGCTCTCGCTTTCCAAACGCGCATATATCCTCTTCCGCCTCCGACGCTTCGAAGAGGCGAACGAACACATCCGGCGACTGCCGGATATGGACCCGGGCCGGGCGCCCCTCATCGCGAACTACGCCACGATGGTACGAGCGGGCCTTGCCCGAATCGAAGGGCGCACGGAGTTCGCGACGAGGTTGTACGAACGGTGCGTGGAAGTCGTGCGTCTCGCTGACGACACGGCGCTCACCGCTACGATGATCCACTTCGTGGCACGCATGGCACTCCATCGTGGCGATTGGATGAGCGCCATGCGGCTCTCCCGGGACAGCGCTGAGCTGCACCCCATGAACGGCAATGCCTTCCATCAGTTCATCCTCGGCTGCTACTACTCGGGAAACTTCGCCGAAGGTGACAACAAGCTGTCGGAGTTGCTCGCACAGTCGTCGAAGACTCCGACTCTGCGGGGAACCATTCCTGCGAATGCCGCGTGTTCAATCGCACTTCGTTTTGCCTCGACCGGCGAGCGCAGGTGGGTCGACGACGGAACGTGGATCGCCGCGACGCTCATTCGCGATACCAACGCTCACCCCGTACCGGTCGCACGTGCAGGGTTCGCTCTCGCTCACACCCTTCGCACCGAGGCGCGCACGGGCGGGGAAGTCGACCGCTCGCTCGTGGAGCTCGCCCGAGCGGGACTCGATGTCAACACCCGGTACGCCGTTCTTCAGGACGACTACGCGCTGTACGCCCGGGCACTGCTTGCAGAGCTCGACGGTGATGAAGCTGCTCTTGCTACCCTTCTGGAGCAAGCGGCGGCTCATGCGCGTCACATTTCGAATCTCCCCGCCCTGGCGTGGATCCTTTGCGATATTGCGACCCACTTCGAAGATACTGATGCACGCCGGGAAGCCGCCGAGCTCGCCTCCCGGCTGAAAATGGAGCCGTTACTGCGAACCCTAAACACGGCACCGCTACTGACAAAGCGCGAGGTGGAGGTGCTCGGTCTCGTTTCAGAAGGTCTCACAGAACCAGCAGATCGCCGCTTCCCTCGGCATCAGCATGCACACCGTCTCGCGACACGTCGGCAACATATTGCGCAAACTCGAATGTGCAAGCCGTACGGAGGCCGTGAGCGCAGCACTTCGGCTCGGACTCATACACATCGAATAGACGCGTGGCCGCGACCCTGCGGATCGCCGATGCTTTTTGCGCCGGCGGCGACAACGGCGGCCGCATAGTTTGGTGGATATTTCCCGGCCTGCACGACACCGGTATGCAGTACTACACTCCGGGGATGGGAAGCGCCGGGGACTGGGAAGTTCACCACTTGATAAAGCACTACCACGCAATTCCCGGAACCTTATTAGAGACCTGATTCCAAGTATTCCTACTCTTGGCACGTCGGTCCGGATGGCGAGCGGCTCCAAGAGTTCGCCGGGCAAGACGAGCAAGAAATGTGCCGCAATGCACTTGACGGAGAGCGATCTCCGAAACCGTTAGAAGCCCCCGCAGGTTTGATACTGAGGGCGAGAGTCTTCTTCTTTCGGACCGCTGTGCCTCTTCCGCTCGAATCCCTGTTCAAAAGGTTCGGAACAGACGCAACTCATGGGGGTCGGATCGAGTTCTTCGAAACGGTCCGAACTGAGTCTTCTAACCCTGGAATTGATCGATGGCCTGAGCCAACTCTGGGTGGTCCGCCGCGTAATCTTCCAGGGTCGCGCCGGCGGTGACGGCGTCCCAGCCCTGCTGCAGACTTCTCGCCCCGGCAGTCGGACCACCCGGATGCCCAGAAACCGCACGTCCGGGAACGATAGCGAAGTCGACATGCCCCATCATCTGATAGAGCGGCCCCAGCGACCCGGCCCACTGACTGCCGGCCGGTACCGGAAGTGCCGGCTTCATGCTTCCCATGGTGTTCAGGCAGGCATTCACGTTTTCGAACACTTCGCCCTTAGGGGTCTTCATCCGGCTTCCTAGCCCGGAGAAGATGATCATATCGCACCCCGAAAGCCGCTGGAGTTTGGTCACCACACGGGAGTGAATGCCAGAAGTCAGGGAGCTTTTGTAAACGGAGCGATGAGGAGTCAAAGTGGGCGACGAGCGGCACAGCTGCATGCTTTCGCACCATCCGCACGCCGGAGAGCCCGGTGCACATGGCATTTATCATTAGCATGTCGGCACCGTTCTTCACACCGATATCATGGGGAGAACTGAGCATCCGATCCACTTCGTCGGTGATATTTGCCAGGTACACGCAGCGCTTTCCGGTCTTCTGCTGGGCCTCGCTCCCGCAGACGCCCCAATACGCGGGTTCGATCGGCGAATGGCGACCAATCGGTATCGCAAAGCATCTCATCATCCTTGGCGATGTTTAGCCCGCCCATCCAAGCATCGTAGGCGAGGCGACCGAAGGGTTCAGGAGCCATCCCGATGTTGGGTTTGATAACCCCCAGGAATAGCGGTCGATTAGTGACTTCTGTCCAGGTTCTCAAGCCTTCCACGCCGAATTTCGGTCCTTCGAACTGATCGAGATAACCGTCAGGAAAGACAATATCGTGGAGCTTGATGGCATAAATGCCGGGGCTGTAGAACGCACCCTCCCCTGCGACTGCAGTCAGCATGTTCGGGATTCGGGGACCAAAATTGGCGATGGGGTAAGCGATTTTGACTCGTACCCCCAGAGTTCATGCCACTCATCAATCTGAAAAGGGAGGCTCGGTTTCTCGGGTCGCCGTTCGATCTGAAGGTCGATAACCTTTGCGGCGAACTCCGGCCGGAGATCCTCGTCCGTATCCACCCGTTTCCACTGAGCCGTAGACTGTTCCTGGCAGAGATGCGCGGCCGCCTCATAGGGATCTACACTCGATTCGAAGTAGTAGTCCAGGATTAGATATTTCTCAGCGGTCGAGGTCATCCCAATCGGCGTAAAACGCGGAGTCATAGTTGCTCATGTTCGTCCTTTTCAACCGTCTTCATGGCATCCACCACGGCGGCTGCAAACTCGGGTTCGTTGATATTCCAGGGATAGGTTTCGATGACGAGATTCGGATTGGGCTCGTCTACGAGAAATGCCTCCAAACCCTCTCGGAAGCCTCGATCGCTCTCAGGATCGTAGATGGGCCCGCCGGGCCGGCCGGTCTCGGTGAATCCCTTTTCCGGAATCAGTATTCTTACTTGGATCGGGTAATTGTATAGCCTTTCACCTACGAGACGGCCCATCTCGGCCAGTTCGTCTCGGGTGGACCGGACGTGTGTATGCAGCGGATTGTGGCGCATCAGCGGGCGCTGCTTTAGCTCTGGCGCCATAGCGTCATACGCCCCGTAAAGGAGGAAATCCAGAGTACCGCGGAACGAAAACCAGAGGAATGCCGTGATTCCGCAGCCTCTTTAGCCGTTCCGGATACGCCCTGGAACAGCCCACCGTAGAGTCCGTCGGCGATGTCCTTAGGGCTCATGTCGATGACGCCTTGAATCTTGCCGCTGACGGCCAGATCTTCCATAGCCTCCGCACCGACGCCGTTGCAATGGAAGGCAATAACCTCGTATCCGGCTTTCTCGAGCATGTCTCGAATTGTCATGGCGCACGGTGTAGTCACGCCGGCGACTGTCATACCGATGGATTTCACACCTTCCGGATCCGGCTCCACCGACATTTCGACCATTCCGATCGCCGCACCAACCCCTTCGCCTGCTGCGCGTCGCGTAATCGCGTAATCCGAGGATATCGGCAACCGAATGGATGACACAGACGTCCCGGGTGCCAACGAAGGGACCGAAGGTCTGGCCACCGTTGGCGACAGCCGGAAACCATCACCTTCGGTAATCCGAAGGGCAGTCTCTTCATTATAGCTGTGGCTATAACGGTCCCCTGCCCACCCCCGAGCCCCAGAATCGCGTGCATTCCATCATCCGCGAATAGAGTCTCCACCAGCACACCGGCGCCACGGCTCATTGTTTCGATAGCGTCGCTCTTGGACATGGCGCGCACCGCATCCAGGCTACTGCCTGCCGCTCGAGCTACCTCTTCCCGCGAGGTTTCCGGGCTGAACGCAGCTTCTCCCAGCATGCCACAGTCGACGACCAAGGGATTGTATCCTCTATCAACGACCAGATCTCGAGCATACCTGGTTTCCGGCCCCTTCGTATCCAGGTTCCGATGATGACGATGGTCTTCTTCATGCTGTCCCTTGTGTAACTCCCACCATCCGGCCCAACACGGCGATTTGAGCGGCCTCTTCAACAAGCTCCGCGTCGTGTTCGGCCTTGATGATTCCTGTCGAAAGACAAAACAAACCGCTGTCGGCGCTGAACGAAAGCCTTCAATTCCGGCTTAGCGATCATTAGATCTGTAACGTGATCAGCGGCTTTCCGGTCGGCATGGCCCTCACCGAAATCGACAACTGGTACGGACCCTATCTTCATTTCCAGCGGCAGAGACACCGGCGGCCAGGCATCAAAACTTAACGACGCCACCACCGACCAGGGTGAGTGGCAGTGAAATATCGCGGACACGTCCTTTCTACAGCGGTAAATGGCGAGATGCGTCTCTGATTCCCTCGATGGTTTTCCTCCCTCGCAGGACGACACCTCTCCGTCGAGGCTGACCTCGATGATGTCGTCATAATCCATGTCTCCAAACGACGCTCCGGACGCCTTTATGAGCATTGCGTCCGACCGGGGACACGGATGCTAAAAATTCCCTCCGTCTCCGGACTGGAGGCGGATGGCGTAGGCTCGCCGGGCCGCCAGTTCCATCCCGTCCTTTAAGTCTGCCGTGGAATCAGTCGCGGCCATCAGGGATACACCTCCCGTCCGAGCTGGGAGGGGTCATGGGTCATCAGAATGTGATCGGCCCGTCGCTTAACGTCCAGCAGGCTGTACCAAATCTCAACATTATTGTAGAAGCGCCCGGGCATTGTAATGGGCCAACCCCGCTTCTTGTCAGGTTCAAGATTCTCTCGCAGCAGTACCAGATCGCCAATCAGAAAGTACAGGCCGTCCTCGGTGGATACCGACACGGCCATGTGTCCTGGACTGTGTCCCGGGATGGGCACCATCCGCACGCCAGGACGATCTCTTCCTCGCCCTGAACCAGTTGGAACTTTGCGCTTCGAAAGGGCGCATTGAGACCTGCTTCCGGTGACTCATAAGACGACCAGTACGGAGCGATTGGATTCATCGCAAACCGATACTCCTTCTCGCTCACGTACAATCGAGCCCTTCGGAAACTTGTCCATATTGTAGCAATGGTCCCAGTGCAGATGCGTAGAAGAAATCATGTCGATCTCTTCGCAGCCGATTGCCCAGCCGTTCCATGTGCGTGTATAGCCTAGGCCGGGCTCCTGGAGACCGTCATGATGGTATTTTTTTAATCCTCGGTATCACTCATTCCGGTGTCCACCAGGATCTTCATTCCGTTCCCCTCGACGAGCCAGACGAAGACCGGATGCTTAATGATAGTTCCATAACCTTCTCGGAAAGTGCCGTATTCGGCCTTGTCGAGGAACTGCCACCCGGTCTGAAGTTGCTTGATAGTGTATGTTGGCATCATGATTCATCTCCCTTTCCGCCGTCGTCTCCATTCATCAACGAAGCAGCGGTAATATTGTCCATAACGATAGTGGTAACTAGTCCCCCGTTGAGTACGCCGCGAATGCACTCCTGTTTGTTCCAACCGCCTGCCAAAATCATGCGCTGGGGGATCTTCCAGAATTCTCCCAAGCTATAGCTACCGCACGGTCCTTGTACTCCGAATCAATCTCCCGGCCCGCAGTATCGTAGAAACGACCGATTACAGATCCCACAGCCCCTTTGCGCCTCAGCGCAAGGTAATCCTCATTTGTAAGGTGCCCTGCACGACTTAGCATGGAGTCCTCGGTAAGCGTAGCGATACCGCATATCGCCAAGTCGCTGTTTCGGGCCACGTCCAAGGTCCGCCGAACGGATTCGTCCCGCCGGCGAGAGCCTCGGCTCTTCCAGAATTGCTTGCGATGATGCGGCCGAGACGTCTGGAAGCACTCCGCTTTCGTCTTGCCGGCGAATCGCGCCGCAAGCGCACTCGTCGGTTGACCGGCAAGATCAGTGAGCCCAAGCCCTCCCGTCGACTCCGAAATCCGCTGTGCCCGGAGCTGATCACCGGTCAATTCTTCCACCATGTGCGCCGATGGTCTCTCCCCCAGGTGATTGCAACTGATTGGTCCGGGTTCGACATACGGAGGAGTCCCGCTCCCTTATGACCGACGGCCCTGTAGGACCGACTCGGAGGTCAGTATTCGGCATCACCAGGAACCACAACAACCTGTTTGACTCCGTATCGGGACTCGAGCTTCCATCGCCAGAGACTTCATACTGGAAACCCGTATCATCGATATGGATTTGGACTATGCCCTTCTCTTCGGCTTCGCTTAAGGATGTCGGGAGACACGAAATCGCGAGATGCCTAAACGCCCGGCTATATCCTGGATCGTCAGCTTGTCTCGGTAAAAGAAGAGAATTGAACACAGCGCACAAGCAACGCGTCTCTCATCCGCAAGTTCCGTCATCGTCTTCCCCCTAGCGATAGTACTCCCGCAATTCCTCTACTACCCCTGCTTCGAAGACCTCGCTGCGGGCTCCAGCCCACCGCGCGATTCGGCTATATTGCGACCGCTCTCCGTATAGAATACCGCCTTTGCGGCTGTGTCCAAGGGTCAACGCGATTTCCAAGAAGCGAGCGGTACTTTGGCAGACACGTTGCCCCGGACTTCCGCAACGCCCTCGCTCCCTGCAAAACCCCTCTGTAACCGACTTTCTCAAGCATATCCGCGTCGGCAGACCACCTTCTGCTCAAGGTTGGTTGGGGAGGTTTCGAGATCCTTCGGCTTCAGCCCTTGCTGCCCCGTTATGCAAGCTGCGATCGTCATTCCGAACGGCGATCGACCAGGATCCGGTCCAGTCGTAGCTCATCCGTGCACCGCGTTCGTGGTGACTGGCCGGGTCCGGATCGGATAGGAAGCCGATGTCATGGAGCAGCATAGCCGCGATGACGGTTTCCATGTTCTGGCCTGCCTCGGCCTCACCGATGGCGACCAGCGTTAGCGACGGTCCGTGGTCTATCGTCCCGACCGTCGGCGCGAGACTACCTCGGCGTACCGTGCCTTCACTTTTCGGTACAGTTCGTCGATCCGAGGTTCGCGCCGATATCGTTCCAGATTCGGATGCGCCACACGACAATCACTCCTTGATCGGCGGTACGGTCAACGCGAAAAACACGCCGTCCGTCGAGCCGGAGTTTTGCACTTGATGGTATTCACCGGCCGGGACACGCAGGGTATCCCCGCTTCGAGCACGTAGACACACCTCCCACCTTTCAGAACCTAAGCGAACCTTCGAGAACGTGGAATACGTGATCCGAGTTGGGATGAACCTCTTCATCCATGCCGCTTCCCGGGGCAAACCTCGTGATGTGGATATCATACCCCGAGCATCCGGTATCCGGGTTGAACGTGGAGGCAACCACGCCCCTCAGCATGCCCGCGCGGTACGTACCGGGTGCCTTCCCCATTTTCCTGAAAAGTGTCAAGACGTCTCTTCCCTTCGTTTCGCCTCGTCCCGCTTCTTCTCGAGAACGGGCGTAAAATGGTCGTGAGGTCAAACTCAGTTCGGAAGGCGCCCCATGCCGCCTTTTCAGCATGAGATTCACCTGCCGCACCTTGTCCGGCGGCATCTCCAAAGTCACCACCTGGCCGATACCCATGAGCGCTTGCCAACTGACAATGTCGACGCCGTCCGGCGGAAAACCAAGACCGAACCACGGCCGTATAGTCTCTCGTCGATTTCATCGAGGTTCGAACTCTGATCGTGCTTCGGAAGACCGTGATTGGAGCGTGTTTTCCTTCATGGCTCAACTACCACCTTAATGGCGCCGTCTTTATTCACGAACGTATCAACGGCCTCTGAGTACTTTTCCAGCGGAAAGCTATGGGTCACCACACCTTCCCCCGTAATTGCACCACTCTCAAACATGTTCAGGGCCCTGCCGGACACGTTCGGATTCGGCTCTCGAGCCGGTGAGGGTGATTTCGTTCATCACGATGGTCAACATGGGCGGAAGCTTAACCTTCGGGTGGTCATAAAAGCCGACCAGATTGATCTTCACCTTTCCGAACAGAAGCTATGCATTCATCTATTGCCACAGCCGCTCCCGAGCACTCCTGGATCTCGTCAGCCCCAACTCCGTCGGTTTCCTCAAGGATGCGCTCGACCACATTCTCCTTCTCGTAGTTGACTCAGACGTCTGCGCCCAGCTCGCCTGCGTCAGACAGACTTGCGTCTTACCAACCATAATTACCTTTCACGCTCCCATGCGCTTTCATCATCTGCATTGCCATAAGTCCTATGGGACCGGGTCCCCAGACGGCGACAACACCCGGCAGTGACGCCGGTCATGTCGATACCGTGAAGGGCCACGCCGGCGGTGTTCATAGCAACGCCGCGTACTTAAAGCGCAGATTGTCGGGAATATCCGCAGGGCCTTTGTGGCGTAGGCGTTATACTCGCAATTCGCTCCGGGGCTGGTGGAACCGTAATGCCATGACCTTCTCCGCCTTTGCCATAGTTCAAACACAGCGTATAGCGCCCAGCCATGCAGTTATCACAGGTTCCACATCCCTTGTGGGCTTCACCGCTACCGATCACCGACGCTGAACTCGGTAACGCCCTCGCCAAGGCCGACAACTTCACCCGCCCATTCGTGCCCAAGTGTGAACGGAAACTCCAGCCGGCCAACCCTTCTTCTCATGGTGGCAATTGATAATCTCCGGGTCCGAGCCACAAATGGCAATCGCACCGATCTTAGAGAACTTCGCCGGGGCCGGGCACCGGTACGGGGACTGCTCTGGTTTCGATCTTATTCCAACCGACCAGTTGGGCCGCTTTCATCTTCTTTGGAATCATAGTTTCTCCTTTCTTAACCTCTTAACCGGTCTTCACCAGCCGTTTGCGTAGTTGCACGTCCACAAGAACTGTTGCGATAATGAGGGCGCCAACAATGCCACCTCTCAAATCAGTAGGCACTGCCAGAAGATTCATACCATTTACGACAGTTATGATCAGCGCACCTATTACCGTGCCGATAATGCTTTCCTACCCGCCTGTTTATGGTCTGGTGCCGCCCATGAACACCGTTGCCACGGTCAGCAACAGATCGGGGAGCCCCGATGTCGGCCTGGACTGCGTTAATGCGGGCCACGAAGAACAATGCCGGATAACGCGGCAAGCAAACCGCTGAGCACAAAGGCCCAGATGATCGTTTTGTCCGTACGGATCCCCGACATACGCGCGGCCTCATAGTTGGCGCCAACAGCGAAGAATCGCCTCCCCATGGTGGTCTTCCTCATCACGAATATTCCCGGCTCCTACCGCAATTATCATAACCACGACGGGTGCAGGGATAACGCCGAACAAGTAGCCATTGCCGATCATACGGAACGCAGGATCAAAGTCGTAAATGACGTACCCTCTGAGAATCACATAGGCAAATCCGAATACCGCCCACTGCATACCGTAAGTAGCAATGAACAGGAAGGGATGCCAACCTTTGCGATCATGAAGCCGTACAAAAAGCCCAGCGCCATCCCCAGGCCACAGCGCCAGCATTGCAAACGGAAAGAAGATCCACATCGCCTTCCACCATGATGGCGGCGACGACCGCGATCCAGCGCGGATCCATTCAAGATCGGGTCCCTTAGTAATAATGGTGATGGTCTGGCCCACCCCCAGCATGATCATCACGCTGGCGTTCAGTGACTACGTTTGTAAAGGCATTGTACGGACGCGAATGCATCGACACCACACCCATACCCACCATGAGGAACAAGCAGACGCTAACACTCGGCCAAGTCCAGAAATCATTTCGGGATTATTCCACAGTCTTCGGGAACTCACTGTAGAACTCATCTATTCACCCTCCGGGATAACAACCAGACCTGAAAGACAATCGCCAAGATGAGAACCGTACCAATGATGGCGGGCTGCCAGATCGAAGGTGTTCGAACGACGTTAACCCGCTCGAAGTACGGCGATTAGGGCGACTCCTACAATGGTGCCGCGAACATCGCCCGACCAATTCGCAGACTCGTACCGCCAGGATTGTGGCAGCTATCACTGGAATTCCCATTGCATGCAACGATAGGGTCCGCAACTTGAGCCGCGCAGTTAAAATGACTCCTCCTAAACCGGTGAGGAAACCGGCAAATGTGTAGACCATCCAATGCCAGAAGCGGAGCTCACGCCGGAAAGCCTAAGACCTTCCTGGTTGCCCCCGATGGCATAGACGAAGCGGCCAAACCGAGTGTGATTCTGGACGAAAACGGCAAACACAAAGATGATACCGCAGCTGATTGCGGCCATTGGCAGATATCTGCCTATCGTATCGCCAAGGAACGTGAACGCAGGAGTCTGCCACAAGAATACCTTTCGAGTCGGTGAGGATCAGAGCGATTGCGTAGAGCACGCCCTGCATACCCAAGGTTGGATGAACGGTCTCATCCCGCCGACGGCGATGAGCACTCCGTTCACCGCTCCGCATACAGCACCAGACAAAACCACCGACAGCGACAGCCACAGGCACTGGAACGCCGGCCTGCAATGACAACGCAGTGATAATTCCGGACACGGTCAGAATACCGCCGAGAGACAGATCCAGCCCCCCGCTGATAATGACGAACGTAGCCGCGAAGGCCACCGCGACCAGAAGAACCGGCCCCTTGCTGCAACAGAATCACTACGTTCCTCAAAGAGATATATCTCGGAGAAATGATGCTGAAAAGGACCACAAGAGCAACAATCCAGGAGAACCATCGGGAACCTGTTTCAAGAACGTCTTGACTCGTGTCATGATTCCGTTCCCCCCGCCGCCATGGCGTAGGAGACCAGCTTCTACCTGATCGCGTATTCATGTGGAACCTCGGCGACTATCCTACCTTCCCTGACTCATTGATCCGGTCACTCATTGCGATGACTTCAGGGAGTTCCGAAGAGATCATCAGAACTGCTTTGCCTTGTCGCGCCAGCTCATTCATAAATCCGTAAAACCGCCTTGGCCCCAACATCGATGCCACGAGTGGGCTCATCGAAATGAGGGGACTTCGGCCTGAGCGCGAGCCATTCGCCAAGACTACTTTTTGCTGATTGCCACCGGACAGGTTCTGAGCCAGCTGGTGTGTTGGAGTGACGATCCCCAGAGTATCGATATGGCGCCTGACGGTCTGCTCCTCTTTCTTCTTGAGCATAACCCGATGGAAACAACCAGCTCAGGCTGGCCATTACTATGTTTTCGGCTACCGAGAGAATCAGGGCCAGTCCCTGGCGTTTCCCGATCCTCCGAATAAGACTGACTCCGGACTTCACCGCGGCATGCGGTGTCCCTTCTTCTTCTGGTCTTCACCGACGGATTTCCCCTTCCTCGTACGAATCCGCCTGGAAGATCACCCGCGCCAACTCCGTCCTCCCCGACCCGACCAGCCCGGCCAGGCCGACGATTTCACCTATCTGCACTTCCATGCAGACGTCTTTCAGGCCACTCCACGAGACTACGGTTATTTACCTCGAGGGCCTTCTCCCCGCGCTAAGTAAAAGTCCCCACACGAAGATCAAAGCGCTTCCCGACCCACCATCATGTTTACCAGATCCTGGGTACGGACGTCTTTCACGTCGCGCGTCGCGATGTATTTTCCGTCCCGTAAGACGGTAACGCGGTCACCGATTTCGCGAGTTCGTTCAGCCTGTGAGAGATGTAGATGACACCGATACCCCGCGACGTCAACAGCGCCATGTCCGAAAGAGTTGGTCGATTTCTCGGTTAGTGAGCGACGCCGTTGGCTGGTCCCATAATGCCTGAACATCCGACTCATGAACGAGGGCCTTCACCACTTCTACCATTTGTTGCTGAGCCGTACTGAGTTTCAGTCGCCTCGGCATGGTATCCACGTTCATGTTCGATCTCGACAGGACGGAGGCGGCATTCCGATGCATCGCCTTATGGTCCAAGGCCAGACCGCCCATGCGGCGAGCGTGTTCGATATATATGTTCTGGGCCACGTTGGGATGGGGCGCGGGTTGAACCCCTGGTAAACGATTCCCACCCTCTGTTCATTGCGTACTGAGGCGAAAAACGATCAACCCGTTCCCCGTTAAGGACGACCGTTCCGCCGTCGGGATAATAGACGCCACCGACACCTTCGACCAGCGTCGACTTTCCAGCACCGTTCTCTCCCAACAGAATGCGAACTTCACCATGCTTGAGATTGAAGTTCACGTAGTACCAAGCCTTTCTCCGGGAAATGTCTTGCTGATGCCCTGCATTTCCAGCAGGTACTCAGTTTCCCATCACGTATCCCTCTTTCAGATAAGACACCAGCGGAAATAGTCCCTTCCGCCGGTGAAATTACATGTGCGCTGCTGTGGCGCGAAGCGCTCGGCGCTCGTCGATTTCGTCGAGATTATCCTGTGCACAACGGTGATCGGGGTCGTGATCAGCCGCGGCACATCCTCTCCATTGAGAGCCTTCACACAAGCGACGACACTCAAATAAGCCTGCTCATAGACCCCCTGGGAGATCGTGAATGCCTCATCTCCGTTGGCGACGGCAGTATCTGAGGCTCTTGAACATCGAACCCTCCAATCACGACGTCACCATCCATACCGGCCGCTTCCACAGCTTCCACTGCACCCTCAGCCCTGATTGCCTCCAACCGCTACGATGCCTTTGAGGTCGGAGCCCCATTTGCTAATGTAGTCTTCGGTGGCTCGACGCCCCTCGTCGAACTGCCAATTCGTGACGGCTCGCTCGGCAGTGATCCGGGCAAATTCTCCTCGATACCTTCCATGACGCCCTGCGTACGCAGATCGGAGGTGATCCCGGTACACCCTCCATAACAAGAAGGTTTCCTTCGCCTCCCATTCTGCTTTCCAGCAGGCCGTAGCGATGACATTACCAGCCTCGATGCTATCGAGATACCCACAACGTGAGTGATCTAGTCGGATGGTCCCATGGTATTGTCATATACCACAGGAATATTGGCGTCGATCAGATCTTGAACGGGTCCGCGAACGGCTTCCGTGTTAGCCGCGCCAAGCAACAGCATCCACGCCCGCGGTGATGAGGTCTTCCAGGATGCGCTTCTGCTCCTCCACATTGTCGGCCTTGCTGGGAGCGTAGTCGAGAACGGTAACACCGAGGCATCGCCGGCCTTCTTCGAAGCGATTATGTGGGATTCCCACACCGGGATCGCCGCGCTCTTCACGACGACAGCGATCGTGTAGTCAGCTGCCGGCGTAACGTCAGTACCAAATTCCTCAGCCGAAACGACGGTATCTGTTCCAAACCATCGTTACGTCCGATATATCTATTACGGCACCACCTACCCGCAAAAACGGCACCCGCAGCGACAACAGCAACGAGCATTGCTACGATTACTTTCTTTCCCATCTGATCCCTCCTTCAGAGCGCCATGGAACTCTTTTGCTGCAATGCGCAAGCCAGGCCTTCATCAAAACCCTATAGGGCTCCGACCCGGTACGATATCAACGCCGATACCTGCACCGCACGTATGTTGCTCAATTGTGCAGGCACTCCGCTTTCTTCGCATTTTACCACGTCTGATTGTGGTGTCAAGCCGGGGAAAATTTTTGGTGCCACAACGCTGAATGGATGGTTTCCCTGTCACCATCGTCGGTCGCAGGGGACGTTTCTCATGTCGCCTGACAAGAGGCCGGAGAAAGATGGAAGTCGGCAGACTTACTAAAGATCTACCGCTGCCCGACTGGGCATGAGTGTTTTGTGCAAGCCCGCGTTCCCAGGCACACAGCAGGAACGGTCCGATGACAGCCGCTACAAATGCTGCACGCATATTGCACGTCCTCGAGGATCACATTTGTGAGGGGGGTGAGATGCATTCGACGGCGGGACCGGCCTTTGTTGCGGGAGTACGACGGTGCGTGATCCGTACACCTAAAGCATATGGCTTCTACGTGAGACTTCCACCGCTATTTACGTGGCGCCGGCGGAAAGGCGGTTTGGCGGGCCCTTGGGGTGACCTTCTCCGTCGTGCCGTTATTCCAACGTTGATCGGACGGGCCTTCCCGCCTAAAATGCCGGGCCGGAGTCTCGGAAATGCGGTCATCCGCTACTACTCCCGCACGGGAACGATCGCCTGGCCGCCGAATACATGGCGGAGCGCCTCGGCCTGGAAGCACGGGAAATCGCCGAGGCCGGGCGCACCGGCGACCGTGACGGGATCGTCGCGCGCGCCATATTCGGCACCATGTTCGGGCGGAAGCCGTCGATCGGAGCCATGCCCGATGAGGATCGTAATGCCGAGCTACTCGTTCTCTGCGCCCCGGTCTGGGCAACCCAGCTTCCGGGTGCGGTCAAGACCTACCTCGACGATTACGCACCCCGCCATGTGGAACTCGTCACCATAAACCAGGGCAACCGGAACAAGAGGGCGCGGGCACGCGCCGACGAAATGCTGCAGCTCACGCTTCCGAAGGGCTCCACACGCCTCGACGATCTCTCGCCCTACCGAAGGGAGCTCCACGAGCTCGCCGAACGACTCAGCGGCTCGCAGTGAAGGGGGACAGGAGCGCGCCGGCGGCCATGAGCATGCCGATAGCGATGAATCCGGTGCCGGAGACCCCCGTCTCGGCAAGCTTGCCGAGAATTGCCGGAAACACCCCGGCGCCGAAAAGATAGGCCAGCGGTATCACCACGGAGACGGCCAGGTTGCGACGCTCGGGCGTGCTTACTCCTGCAAGGGCACTGAGCCCGGCCGGAAAGAACGCGGATATGAACATGGGCTGGAGGTATACAGCCCGACGAGAATCGGACCCGTGGCGAAGCCGATGAGCGCAGTTGTTGTCCCGGCGGCAATCGCAACCACGCCGAGAACGCGCTGCACGCCGAGGTGATCGGAGAGCCAGCCTGCCAGAAAGACCATCAAGAGTGATGTCAGCCGAGATGTGCTCACGATCGAGTTCACCAGCGACCGCTCCATGCCTCGTTCGACGACCAGGAACGTGGGGAGCATCGAGTACACGCCGAGCTCCAGCCCTATCGCCATGATGAAGAAAAAGGCGATTACCCAGAATCCGGTCGGATCGCCACCAGCTCGCCCAGGGCGGACCAGCGAGGAGGCTCACCGTGGAAGCGACCGCCCGCGCCGAGGCGCGCGAACACCAGCGCCATGAAAATGGACACCACGCCGAGGACGGCCAGCAGCACGCGCCACGAGGCTACCCGCAGCACCAGCTCGGCGAGTAGAGGAGCGGCTGCCAGGCCGAAAATCGGTCCCAGCTCGTGGAGCGCCATGGCTCTGCCCCACTGTCCCGGAGGGGTCACGTCGGTCAGCGTGGCGATCCCCGACGGCAGACACAGCCCCGCCCCCGCCCCGAGGAGCACGAGCCCGAGGCGGAACCAGCCCAGCGCGTTGCTCGAAGAAACAATCAAGAGCCCGACACCCGCGAGCCCCACGGCGACCGAAATGGTCCTCGCCATGGATCGAGCCGCCGCGACACGCAGACCCCACGCGAGCAGTGGTCGCTCATCAGCCCGGCCGCAATCACGAGACAGAACGGAACCCGCTACCCCATGCGCGAGACGCCGGGGTCCTGCCTCGACGGACAACGGCGAGCGGGCGAGGATGGCGGCGACGCGAAGCCGTCGGCGCGTGTAACACGCTGACCAGGAGTAACGGCTGGAGCCGAGTGGAAGCGCGCGCCCGTGCGATGGCCCGTCGCCGCCTCCGGCCCCCGTTCGCGTCTCCCGACCGACCCACTCGCAGCCCCGCCCCTTCGGCGAGCAGGTACACGCGCCGTCGCCTCGCGCCGCTCGCGGCGAGGTCCGGCGGGAAGCGTCTCCGCCGAGAGATCCGCCACCTCGGCCATCTCGCGCACCTCGGCGGCTGGAGAGAGTGAACGATCGCAGGTTCGCAGAGAAGAAGATGCTCCCGCCGGGAGCGAGGCGATCCCAGCGCCGCCCGCAGGAGCTCGGCGATGGTCCCGCTGCACGTCGAAATCGGCGTCGCGGCTCTTGCTGTTGGAGAACGACGGCGGGTCGATCAGCATGAGGTCGTCACCGGTCCCTGCCCCGACAGACGCAGGAACGTGAGGCCGTCGGAGCGGACGATCTCGTGCGCGGGTCCGCCGATGCCGTTGAGTCCGAGATTGCGCTTTCCCCACTCGAGGTAGGAATGGGAGGTATCCACCGAGACCGTTCGCGACGCGCCGCCCGCCGCAGCGTGCGCAGTTGCCGCACAGGTGTAGGCAAAGAGGTTGAGGGACCCACACCCCTCGGCGCGCTCGCGAATCCTGCGCCGGACGAGTCGATGGTCGAGAAAGAGGCCCACGTCGAGGTAGTCCGTGAAATTGACCTCGAACAGGAGGCCCTCCTCCGGCGACCACCAGACCGCGAACCGGAGTCCGCCGGACGTGACGCGCGGCCGATACTCGCTCGGCGCCGCGCTGCCGGCGACGCTCGCGTGTGAACACCGCCTCCGGTCCGATCTCGAGAAAGGACCGTACCGCCTCGACGAGCTCGGAGAAGCGCTCACCCGCCGCGTGCTCGTCTACCGTGGTCGGCGGCGCATACTCCTGCACCACCGCGCGCGTCGTTCACCGTCGCGATCGGCGTACACGCTCCACCGCGGCTGCGTACTCGGGAATGTCGGCGTCCGTAGAGCCGGTAGCAGCTTCACCGCCTCCCGCTCGAGAAAGCGCTTGAGGGCGCGGCGGTTCTTGCGGAGCCGGTTCAGGATCGACCCCGCGCCGCGGGTCTCGTCAGCCGATCCGCCGGGCCCGCGTCCCGCCCGGCTCCGCGCTCGCCGGCAGCAGCGCTTCGGCCGCCGGCCCGCCCCGGCCGCCTGCGGCGCGAGAAGCGGTTCGTACGCGTCGAGGAGAGCGCCGCGAGGACTCGCGTTGAGGTTCCCAGTTGTAGCGAGTAGTACAGGCGATCGGCCCGTAACCCGAGCTCCCGTGCCTGCTCCTTCGAATCTGCAAGCACGGCCGCACGAAAGCCGGTGAAGCGCTCGGAAGCGATCTCGCCAGCCCGCCGATGCACCGTGCGTCGTCGGCAGCGCCCTGGGCTCGCCGCTCTGCTGCCGCCCGCCGAAGACCGGTGTTCCGTACGGCGGATTGGTGACGATGAAACTAGCCCGCGGCGGCCGTCGGGGTGCGAACTCTTGTGCTGAGCTCACCGAGTATGGCGCCGCGGCGCAGGCGCGTGAAGTCAGCCGCCTCGACTGTGAGGCACGATCGGCGAGACCCCGCTCGCCCGCCGCGTTCGCCCGTGTCGCCTCCACCGCCGTCGGGATCGACATCCGAGGCCCAACTCCGCCCGCCGCCCGCCTGCCCACGCCGCGCACGCCCGCGCCCAGCGCTCCGGCCAGCCTCGTCCGGCAGGCGCCGCCACGCGTCCTCATCGTGACCGCGGAGTCGCTCGAACCCGAACTCCGATCGATCCGCGCCGGGCGCCATGTCGATGGCCTGTCGTGCGGCCTCGATGGCTATCGTCCCCGCAGCCGCAGCATCGGGTCAGCAAGAACGGGCTGCGGTCCCTCGCCCCGGCGCCATGCCCGACAGGGCCGCGCCCCAGCCCGCGCGGCCGAGCACCGCGGCGGCGGTATTCTCGCGCAGGGGGGCGGCGGTTGCGACGCCCCGATAGCCGCGCTTATGGAGGCTCTCGCCGGAGAAATCGACGTAGAGTCGCATGCGCGAGTCGGTAAGATGCAAATTGATGCGAACCTCGGGGCGCTCGGTGTCGACCGAGGGCCGGCGGCCGAAGCGTTCGCGGAATCTGTCGGCTATCGCGTCCTTTATCACCAGAAAGGCGAGCCGGGAGTCCGCGGGAACCACGGCGATGCACGCTGTGACCGAACACCGCAAACGTGCGGTCGACGTCGAAATGTTCCTCGAACGGCACCGCGGCGGCGGCGCGATACAGAGCATCCCGGTCGGCTACGACGTCGGTCGCGAGCTCCACCGAGCACACGACCGGGCGACCGAGGAGCGCGCAGGGCAGACGCCGGTCGCCCTCCTCCAGGCTCCCGTCGAGGTAGACGCCGCCGACGGAGCTCGCCGACCGCGGCGCCCTGGCCGAGCTCGACGACGCTGCCTGGTGCCGGCGGTCCTGGCCCCGCGAGGATGCCGCGGATCTCCTCTGCGAGCAGCTGTTCCACGTGCCCGGGGCAGGAGACGAAGAAATCGGGAGAGTCGGTGGCGGCGCCGTGCTGACTCATCGGTGCCGACAGACTTCGGCGCGATACCGCGCCCCGAGGTAAAGCGGGCGCGACACCCTGGCGGCGGCGCCCGGCGTCCGCGGCCGGCGCCCGCGGCGCGTCCGCGCCTTGCGTCGGCCCCGCCCTCTTCCCTCGCCGGACCCCTCCAGCCGCATACCGGGGCGGCATGGCATATCAACTGGCTTCATTCGATCATGCTGACCCCCGACGCGGCCAGCGCGGCGCGTGGAAGGCGACCTGGGACATGAGGCTCGACGGCACCCTCAGCGCCTACCCCAGTTACGTAAACCGCGTATACGGCGTCCGCACCGACGAGGGCGAGGAGTACGTTGCAAAGTTCTACCGGCCCGGCCGCTGCAGCCGGGAGGCGATCCTCGAGGAACGCGAGTTTCTCCTCGATTGCGCGGATGCGGAGGATTCCCGGTCGTCGCCCCATCCCGGACGCCGACGGCGACACCCTCGGCGCGCTCGAGGTCACGGGCCGAGAGCCCGTACGGGCGCGGCGCAGGTGACCCAGTTCCCCTGCGCCCTCTTCTCCCAAACGCGGCGGGCGCAACTTCGATGCTGAGACCGACGACCAGTGGTACCGCCTCGGAAGTATCGTCGCCCGCTGCCATCTCGCCGGACGGCCGGCGAGGCGGCCACTGCGCCGGAGCGTGTGCCGGCCGGAAACCTGGACGGCGCCCTTTGTCGACGAGCTCACCGACCAGAATCTCATACACCCCGACATGGCCGTCGGAGTTCCGCGACGCCGCGCAGGAGATCCTCGCCCTCGCATCACCCCACTTCGACGGGGTCGCCTTCCACCGCGAGTCCACGGCGACTGTCACCGCGGCGATCTCCTCGATCGCCCCGGCGAGGGGCTCCTCATCATCGACTTCGACGACATGGATGGTCGGAACCTGCCGTCGGCAGGATATCTGGCGGCCGCCTGCCGGGCCACGCCGCGGACTGCGGGCCGCGAGCTCGACCACCTGCTTCCTCGACGGCTATGCAGACCTTTCTCCAGTTTCCCGCGCGGCAGCCTCAAGCTCATAGAGCCGCTCCGATTCATGCGGATGATCCATTTTCTCGCCTGGCAGGCGCGGCAGCGCGGGGACAACTGGCTTCTGAGCCAGTCCCGGATCTGGGCACCGAAGCAGTTCTGGATCCGGGAGCTCGAGGATCTGAAGATGCAGGCGGGTGTCGTCCGCGACGAGCTTGCCGACGCGTGAGCACCCGCGTTGAGACGGTCGCGACTTGACAAAGCGCGCGGGGTCGCGGTATATTGGAGCTATGGTAGATTCCATCACATCGGCGTACACATCGATGAATCAGGCGCAGACGGCCCAGCAGGCCGGTACTGCGGTACTCAAGCAGGCGATGAACGTCCAGGAAGCGCAGGGGCAAGGGCCTCATGAAGCTCCTTGCAAGCTCGGACTCCGGCTCCACACAGCCGGTGCAGGACGCGATGCTCGGCCGGAGCGTTGACGCCGACGCCCTCGTTCGCGCCCCACAGCATCGGCGTCCCCGGCGCCGCGCTCACCGCTATCCTCAGGCTCGTAGGCGAGGACCGACTGTAATCGACGTTCGGCCTCGGCAACCGTGATGCTCTTGCGCGCGGCGTAGTCGGCGCCACCTGATCGCGCGAGACCCGCCCCACCGAAAAGTACTTACTCTCCGGATGCATGAAGATGTAGGCCGAAACGCTTGCGCGGCGGGACCATCATGTAGCTCTCGGTGAGCGTCATCCCGTAGCGCTCGGGGTCCAGCAGATCCCAGAGGATGGCCTTGTCGGCATGGTTCCGGGACAGGGCGGATATCCGGGCGCCGGGCGAATGCCTTGGTAGCTCACCTGCAGAAGCTGCTCGAGATCGAGGTTCTCCCCGGGAGCGTAGCCCCAGAACTCTTTGCGCACCCGCTCGTGCAGCCGCTCGGCGAAGGCCTCGGCGAGGCGGTCGGCCAGAACCTTCGAGAGGATAGCGCGGAAGTCGTCGCCTGCAGCCTGGTATTCACCGACAGAGCGTCCAGCCCGTCGCCGCGGTCACGGCGAAGCGCGCCCATGTAGTCACGCCACGCCGGTTGCCTTGGGGGCGACGTAGTCGGAAAGCGAGAGGTAGTACGGGAGTCTCGGACTTTCGCTTCTGCTGCCTGAGGGTCTGGATCACGCCGCGGATCTCTGCCCGCGAGTCGTCGGTGTAGAGCTCGATATTGTCGTCGTCGGTGGCATTCGCCGGCCAGAACCCCAGAACGCCGTGGGCCGACAGGAGCTTCTCGTCGATGATCCGGCGAAGGAGGGCCTGCGCGTCCTCGTAGAGCGTTCGAGCCTCGGTGCCGAGCTCGGGGTCGTCGAGGATCTCGGGGAAGCGCCCTTCATCTGCCAGGAGTCGAAGAAGAAGCCCCAGTCGATGTACGGGCGAGCTGCGTCTATGGGATAGTTCTCGAAGGCCCTGGTACCGAGGAACTCGGGCGCCGTCGGCTCGTAGGTGCTCCAGTCGGGCTGAGATCGGTCGGCGGCGGACCGTCTCCGATGGGCAGATACTCGGTATCGGCGCTCTGGGCCTTGCGCTTCTCGCGGGTCTTCTCATGGAGCTGCGATATCTCCTCCGCGTAGGACGCGCGGGTCTCCCGGCTCAGGAGCTTGGAGACCACCCCGGACGGCGAGGCTCGCATCCTTCACGTGGACGACCGGTCCCGGAGTACTGCGGTGCGATCTTCACGGCGGTGTGGACCTGGCTCGTGGTCGCACCACCGACGAGAAGCGGCGACCGAAAACCCCTCCCGCTCCATTTCCTTCGCCACGTGCACCATCTCGTCGAGCGACGGCGTGATGAGGCCGCGAGAGGCCGATGATGTCGACGTCGTCGTCCCGCGGCGGCCTCCAGGATCTTCTGCGCGGGCACCATCACGCCGAGGTCGATGACCTCGTAGTTGTTGCACTGCAGCACCACGCCCACGATGTTCTTGCCGATGTCGTGCACGTCGCCCTTCACGGTGGCCATGCAGGACCTTGCCCGTTCTCGCGGACGCCTCGCCGTCCGTCGGCCTTCTCCGTCCTTCGATGTAGGGCTGGAGATAGGCCACCGCCTTCTTCATGACGCGGGCGCTCTTGACGACCTGCGGCAGGAACATCTTGCCCGCGCCGAAGAGGTCGCCGACGACGTTCATGCCGTCCATGAGCGGGCCCTCGATGACGTCGAGCGGCTTGTCGCAGCTTCTGCCGGGCCTCCTCGGCGTCGTCCTCGATGTAGTCGACGATGCCCTTCACGAGCGCGTGGGCGATGCGGTCCTGCACCGGCTCTTCGCGCCAGGCAGGTCGTGCTCTTCGCCTCGCGGTCGGTCCTCTTGCACCGGTCTCGGCGAGGTCGAGCAGGCGCTCGGTGGCGTCCTCGCGGCGGTTGAGGAGCACGTCCTCGACGTGCTCGAGCAGCTCGGCGTCGATGTCGTCGTAGACCGTCGAGCTGGCCGGCGTTGACGATGCCCATGTCCATGCCCGCCTGGATGGCGTGGTACAGGAAGGCCGAGTGCATGGCCTCGCGCACGGCGTTGTTGCCGCGGAACGAGAAGGAGATGTTGCTGACGCCGCCGCTGACCTGGCGCGCCGGGCAGGTTCTCCTTGATCCACTGCGTGGCCTCGATGAAGTCGATGCCGTAGCGGGCGTGCTCCTCGATGCCCGTGCCCACGGCGAAGATGTTCGGGTCGAAGATGATGTCCTCGGCGGCGAAGCCGACTTCTTCGGTCAGCAGGTTGTAGGCCCGCTCGCAGATGTCGACCTTGCGCTCGATGCGTGTCGGCCTGCCCCGCCTCGTCGAAGGCCATGACGACGGCAGCGGCGCCGTAGCTGCTGACGCTTGCGGGCCTGCGTCGAGGAAGTCCTCCTCGCCCTCCTTCATGCTGATGGAGTTGACGATGCGTTTGCCCTGCACGCACTTGAGCCCCGCCTCGATGACCTCCCACTTGGAGGAGTCGATCATGATGGGCACGCGCGCGATGTCGGGCTCGGCGGCGACGAGCTTGAGGAAGGTCGTCATCGCGGGCCGAGTCGAGCATCGCCTCGTCCATGTTGATGTCGATGACCTGCGCGCCGTTCTCCACCTGGTCGCGGGCAACCTCGAGCGCCGTCGTCGTAGTCGCTCGTCCTTGATGAGCCGCGTTGAAGCTGCCGCGAGCCCGGCAACGTTGGTTCGCTCCCCGATATTCACGAAGAGGCTGTCCGAAGCGAGCGTGAGCGGCTCGAGCCCGCTGAAGAAGGTCACGCCGTGCCTCGGCGTTCCGGGCACCTGCCGCGGCGTGCGTGCCTTCGCAGCGGCCTCGGCGATGGCCGGATGTGCTCCGGCGTGGTGCCGCAGCAGCCGCCGACCATGTTCGAGCAGCCCCTCCTCGGCGATACTCGCCGAGCGACTCGGCCATGAACTCCGGGCTGTCGTCGTACTCGCCGAACTCGTTCGGCAGCCCCGCGTTCGGGTAGTCAGACTGGTGCACGTGTCGCGCAGCCTCGCCAGCTCCTCGAACGTAGGGCGCGCATCTGATCGGCGCCGAGGGCGCAGTTGAGCCCGACGCTGCAGCGGCTCGGCAGTGCTCCATCGAGTACCAGAACGCGGTGGCGGTCTGTCCGGTGAGGGTGCGGCCGCTCTGGTCGGTGATGGTGCCCGAGATCATGATGGGCAAGCTCGACGACCGCTCTCGTCCTCGAAGGTCTCTCAGGCCGCGTAGATGGCCGCCTTCGCAGTTGAGGGTGTCGAAGATGGTCTCGATCGAGCACGAGATCGACCCCGCCCTCGATCAGGCCTCGCAGCCTGCTTCGGCGTAGGCGCCGTGCAACCTCGTCGAAGGTCACGTCGCGGAAGCCCGGGATCGTTGACATCGGGCGAGATGGACAGCGTCTTGTTGGTCGGGCCGACCGCGCCGGCGACGAAGCGCGGCTTGTCGGGCGTCTTCTCGGTGAACGCGTCCGCGGCGGCGCGGGCGATGCGGGCGCCCTGCGACGTTGAGGTCGTATACGCAGCTCCTGCATGTGATAGTCGGCCTGCGAGATTGCGGTGCTGTTGAAGGTGTTCGTCTCGATGATGTCCGCGCCGGCCTCGAGAAACTGAGTGTGAATGCCGCCGATAATATCGGACTGGGTGAGGTTGAGCGATCGTTGTTACCACGCAGGTTGACGGGACTTCCGTCTTTGGCGGTAAAATGCGGCGAAACGCTCTCCGCGGAAGTCCTCTTCCTCCAGAGGGCGTGGGTCTCTGCTCATCGTGCCCATTGCACCGTCGAGGAAGACGATGCGGCTACCGAAGCGTCTCACGGATGCTTGAAATGCGTTGTTCTCGCGTCATGGGGATCCCTCTACAAGGTTGCTCAGTATACAGATCACGAATGGACTTGGCCACTGCGCCGTAGTTCGCCCGGTTGCACACGGGACCCCGCGCGGTCTATAGTGGCACCACACACATATGCGATAACTCGAGGAGGAACTCATGCGTCTGGATGGAAAGATTGCCGTCGTTACCGGCGGTGCACGCGGAATCGGGGAAGGTATAGGAAAGCTCATGGTGCAGGAAGGCGCGGAGGTATTCCTCGTCGATCTGCAGAAAGAGACCGTGGAGGCAACCGCCGCGGCCCTCGGAGAGAAGGCCCGCGGCCTCGTCGCGGACGTTTCGGACCCGGAGTCAATCGAGAAGCTGTTCGCGGAAGTTCTCGATGCCACCGGCGGGCGACTCGACATCCTGGTGAACTGCGCAGGAATCGGCACACAGTCCCCCTTCATCGACACGTCGCTCGACCTCTGGAACAAGGCCATGGCGATAAACCTCACCGGCACCTTTCTCTGCAGCCAGCACGCGGCTCGCGCCATGACGGAGAGCGGGGGCGGCTCGATCGTGAATATTGCATCGATCTCCGGCAGTCGCGCGGGAACGGGACGCACGGTCTACGGAACCACGAAGGCCGGCATCATCCATCTGACGAAACAGATGGCCATCGAGCTCGCCTCGCGCGGTATCCGAGCGAATGCCGTCTCTCCGGGGCCGGTCGACACCGAGCTGACGAAGCAGGTCCACACTCAGTACCAGCGCGAGCGCTACTACGCCCAGATACCCCAGGAGCGCTACGGGACCATCGAGGAGATCGCCTACGCGGTGCTCTTCCTCGCTTCCGAGGAGGCTTCATACATCACCGGGCACAACATCGATGTGGACGGCGGCTTCATGGCGGCGGGGTTGCTCACACCCGAGGACCAAAAGTAGGTGCCGATGCACGGGAAGACGGCCGGGCTCGCGGCGGTAGCGGTGTTCTGCGGCTCGATTACCGGGCGCAACGAAGCGTACCGGAATGCGGCCGGGCCGTCTCGGGCAGGTGCTCGCCGAGCGCGGCATCGAACTGGTGTACGGGGGCGGCAACGTAGGCCTCATGGGCGTGATAGCCGACGCGGCCCTCGCCGCCGGCGGGCGCGTCGTCGGCGTTATGCCGCAGCATCTCGTCGATCGTGAGGTCGCCCATCGGGGGCTCTCGGAGCTGAAAGTCGTCGCGGACATGCACGAGCGCAAAGCGACCATGGCGGCTGCGGCGGACGCCTTTATTGCCCTTCCCGGCGGACCCGGCACGATGGAGGAGTTCTTCGAGGCCTGGGTATGGAGGCTTCTCGGCCTGCACGGGAAGCCCATAGGATTGCTGAATACCGAGGGCTACTACGACCGACTCGACGCGTTCTTCTCGCAGGTCGTCTCCGAGGGGTTCATGGCCGAGGACGCGCGGCGCGCGCTCGTAGTTGAGGCCGACATGGATCGGCTCCTCGACCGTCTGTAGACCCCACAGGTTACGGAGCGGTCCACTCCAGAAACCAGCCTGTCGCGGGCATTGCGTCGTCATCCATCGATGTATGGAAGTCGGATTCGACACCTCCGGCCACGGCCGCGACGGCAAACTCCCACGTGCCGTAGGTCAGCAGGCTCTGCGTCACGGTCAGCGTCGGCGTGTCGCCTGCCTGTACCTCGGACACGCTCTGCCATTGATACTCTCCCCGGGGTCGGGCGTACACATGGTAGGAGTCGATCTCGGACGCGTCGGCGGGCGGGTCCCAGGCAAGCACGAAGCTCTCCGCGGCTACACGCACGGCTTCCCGACCTTGTTGAGGTCCGGAAACGGGAGATCGGCGGTGGTAGTCGCATCGGCGATGATACGCACGCTTTCACCGGCACCCGCAATTACGTCTCCTCCGTCGAGAAGCTGTAACGACAGCCGATCGTACCCATCAGCTACTCCGGTAACCGTCGTGGAGGCGCGGCCGCCAGACGCTCGCGGGGACCGACAGAGTCGTCTCGTATCCGTCGGCGTCGACGATCGTCGCCTGGACGGACGGGGAAACGGTGTGCTCGTCGTTCCAGGTGGTGCTCAGCTCGAGCGTTCCCGTCCCGTCGACGACGCTGACATGTATTGCCACCGAGGTCTGCGTTCCCGCCTAGAGCGAGACGGAAGCCGTCCCGTCCGCAACGGAGAAACCCGTACTGTTCGTGCCTACGGCGTCTACCGACCACGTACCCGGGTTCAGATCAGCTACCGTGGCGCTGCCGTCGGCAGTATCGACCTCGAAACTGTCTCCGTCAGTCCGGTACCCGTCAGCCGGTACCCCGCCAGCTGCGTGTCCGCATCCGGCAGTATCGTCTGGACGAGAGACCGCCGACGCTGAGCGCTACCGACGCCCGCTCTCCGACAACGACGTTGCCGGAGAGCGGCTGGTCGCGGACCACAGCGTGGCCAGGACGCCCGGCCAGGGCGATCAGAACGACTACCCGGCCCCGCGGCTGTGCGCGGGACCGGCGGCTTCCACGTGCGTGGAGCACCCATCATTCGACCACCGAGAAGCCGTGTGAGGCCGAACCGGATCGATTCCCGTCTGCCGTGTATGCAATGGCGTCGAGCCGGTACGTTCCGGGGGTAAGGCTCTGCCCAAGCGTCACCGTGTCCCCGGCAGCCAGGTAGGCTCCGTTGCGTACAGGTGAAGGACACCGTGTCCCCGTCTCGCTTTCTCACCGTACCCGTGACGGTCATCGAGCCGCCGAGCTCCAGGCTCGACACTGCTCGCTCAGGCTCACCTCGAGCGGTTCATCGAGATCAGGGTCAATCGTGGTGATCCGTATCGCCTGTCGGCGGATTGACGCTACTGAACTCGATCGTGCCGCTGGTGGTAGCCCCTGCCGCGACACGGGTGGCCTCGGCAGCACCGGCAACTGCGGTGCCGGCGTCGAGCACCTGCACCGAAAGGGTATAGTACCCTGCCGCAGTGTCGGCACTTTCGTAGGTCGCCTGCCCCGCCCCGGAGATGGTAAACGGAAGATTCACGCTCTCCCCGTCGGAGGACACGAGCTCCGCCGCGATCGAAGGGTCGGAGACATCGGCATCCGGCCAGGTGACAGAGACACTGAGCGTCCCCGCACCCTCGTACGGACGCACGGCTACCGTGAGTTGGGAGGTCTCCCCCGCCGAGATGTCGGTCTCACCGCTGCCGCTCGCGACGTCGACCCCGTCCAGGTTGTAGCCGACGACATCGATCGTCCACGGCCCCGTGGTGAGCTCCTCCACAACGATCGTACTACCGGTGGTTGTTCGCTCGGAAGAAGCGTCGTTCGGCCCGGTCCCGGAAACGACGTACGAATCCACATCCATATCCAGGTCGGGCAACAGGCTCTGCGTACCGATGGACCCGACGTTCACTTCGAGTGAGCCACCGGGGTCGTGAACCGGAAGCTGACAGGCGGCAAGACCCGCCAGGGCAATTGCTGCGACAAGGGCCGCCGCGGTCCGTACCGCCGTCCGGGCATACCTCGCCCGTTTGCTAAAAACACCATTCATGAGGAAACCTCCAACACAAGTTGTTGGATACACCCTTGCATGAACCGTGCCAAGCCGGAATCCGCACGGTGACGGCGCTCTAACTGGTTACGAAAAAGTGACTTGGATTTGGAGGATTATTTCGGTGTACGATTTACCTGACGCCGGCCGATGACGAGAACGTAAGTCAAAGTCCCAGATGTGCCGGAGCTACCACGCTGCGGGCTGCAATGCCACTATCCCCGGAGGCGGCCTCCGCACGGCCGAGAGCGTCGTAGAAACTGTTCCACGCCGCACGCTCGAGGTGGTACCGCGTCCGCACCTTCTCGCCGGCGGGATCCCGGAACGGGGGCCGACTTCGTGCGGCGAGGCGCAGGACGCCGGAGGCCTCCTCGTGCCGCCCGGCGGAAGCGAGGTGTGCGGCGTGCAGCGCCAGCCGCAACACGATAACGCTGTAGCAGCGTGATGTCACGAAACAGCCGGTGAACGGATCGATCCGGGACTTCGTTCTCTCCATCCCCCAGGGCAGGACTTCGGCGTAGCGTGTGAAGTAGTAGGTTCTCGCGAGGTCCCCGATGAACCGACCGGTCCGGGCCGCGGCGATGGACTCACCGGCAAAGGCCTCCTTGTCATGCCGCATGATGAGCCCCGGCTCGTGCACGTACCGCAAGGAGCTCCCGTCCTTCCTCGTAGAGCACCGACAGAATGTACGCCTGGTCCTCGGCGCGGCCGATGAAGGAGGGGGTGAAAGGCCGGTAACGTCTACGAGTAGTCCACGAGGATGCCGTTCGTGCCGCCGGTTACATGAACCCGCTCGATGCAGCGGGTACGGCCGTCGAGCGCGGTATCGGCGTCGTAGCGTGTCATCATCTCGGCCCGCGTACTAACCGCCATGGGGAGCTTGTTGAAGAACACGGCAGCCTCGCCCGCCGGAATATCTTCGGGAAACGGCACGTCGGGCGTGTATACACCCTTACCGATGTCCTTCTCGTTCACCAGCGCGCCGGCGATCATGCCGAGCTCCACCCGATTTCCCTCACGATCGACCCCCTGGGCACCCCACAGCGGGGTCATGAAGTGCTCAAAAGCCGACGCGCCGGTCTGTTCGGCGAGCTCGGGCTGGGGAAACACCTGGTCGAGATCTATCTTGAAGGTCGCGCGAATGTGCGGATCGACAAAGACCTGCCAGAACCCCGCGATCGCCTTCAGAAAGGAGTAATGTCTGCCGTACTCTCCGTCCACGCCGAACACCTCCACGACCGACTGAAGCGAGTCGGCCGAGAGGTCAGGGCGCGAGCACGTCTTCTACGATGCGGCGGCAGTCCACCCTCGGTAAAGAGGTATACATCGAGATGCTCGAAGGCACCCGCTCGCCGTATCTCCTCGCCGAGATACTCGCGTCCCACCTCGTGGAGGCCGTCGTGCGTCACCGACAGACTGAGGACCGACCGTGAGACGTGCCTCAGAGGCGACCCCACGGTGCTCCTTTTCCCAGGCAACCGCATCATTGAGACCCCGCAACCCGTATATCGCCTCGTTGTTCTCGGGCGGAGTCCCTATATGGATGGGATGGTCGTAGAAGTAGCGCTGCTCCTCCTCAAAGGCATGGCGGATGCGGGATTTTACACCGTCGCCGTGGGGCAGCGCATCGATTTCCTCACGGGTATGGGGGACCGTCAGGAGGACGTTCGACGTGACAAGGAGCTCGGTGACAGGGTCGGCGAGCGGTCTGTCGTTGAGCTTCTGAAGCTCGACGCCGCGGCGGTCGCGGAGCTCCGCTATTGCGGCTTCCGTCCGACCGAGGAGTCGCGCACCCTCCGGGAAGAGGACCTCCCACAGAAGACTCCGGGCGTCCTCGTCCCACCTACGCGTCCGGCCCGAACGGCTTCGGCGGCCTCGTCGAGGTTACTGCGCCACTCGGTGTCGGAGTCCCGTAGATCGGAGAGCTCGGAGAGGGCCCGCTCCGCGGCGGTTTCGAGAAACGTGTCCAACTCGTCGCTCGCACCCGCCGGTCCGGGTTCTGTTTTGTAACCCGCGCCGCCGCCTGTTCCGCCATGGTCTCTGCCGGCGAGGCGTGCACCGAGGGTCGAGAGTCGCCTCGCGGTACTCGTATCGCCGAGCCCCCGAAAGTCGACGCCACCGAGGGGCTCTCGCCCCTCCGAGCCGAACAGAATCGCATCGAGCACCGTGTGTATGGAATCGCTCACCGGAACCTCCTGAGATCGACCGCCGCGGAGGAAGATACCTCTCACTCGCGGTGCACACGGTCCGGAGAGAACGCCGGACGGCACACCGACCAGTATTCCGCCGGCTCATCGAAGGGGTTCGAGTACTGTACCCGCGTTCCGGCGCGAACCAGTGTGAGCTGTCCGGCGGAAAGCTCGAACGCTTCCTCGCCCACGATGATCCGCTTGCGGCCTTTGACCATGAGGGTCAGCTCGTCGAACTCGGGAGTCTGAGCCGGTTCGGACCACCCGGGCGGGGCCTCCATCCGAGCTACGCTGACGTCCTTCATACCGGTACTGGGTATGCCGAAGTGCTCTTCGATGTGCTTACCGTCGTCGGTCGGCACCACAAAAGGTGTGTCCTGCTTGATATACGCGTCGCTCATCCTGTCTCCTCAGGCCGGGGTGGTGCCGGGGGTTGCCTGTTTCGCCCGTCGCAGCGGCAACAGCGCGAGACTCGCCACGGTCAGCGTTCCGAGCGCTATGAAACCGGCTTCGAAGTAACCGGCTGCCGCTACTGCACCGAATGCACGCGGGGCTATACCCGCACCTACCAGATTTGCCATGGGAATTGCAAGTGCAACGGCCAGATTACGTGCCGCGACCGGCGCTGTGTCCGTGAGTGCCGAATCGCGACCGGGAAGAAGGCCTGCACGACAAGGGGCTGCAGAAACACCGGCTATGAGCAACACCGTACCGTGAGTGAGCCCGATCAGAACCGTCATGACCCCCGTCACACTCATGATGACACTCACCACCGCGGCGAAGCCGAAGCGGTCCGAGAGCGCCCCGGCCGTGAAAATCGCCGCGAAGCCGGTAATGCGGGAGACTCCAACCAGGTATTTCACGGACCGCTCCGAGTGCCCGTGCTCAACAACCAGAAAGGTCGGAAGCATCGAGAACACACCGACCGCCGTGCTCACGACGACGGCGAAAAGGGTCGGCGGTGATCCAGGAAATCGCGGCTATGCAGAACAACTTGATGTTCTCGAAGTGCGGCGGCTTCGCCGCTCTCTCGGTGTCCGCGCCCCGAATGCGGCGAACACCGCGGCCGCTATCAATGCGGCCACGCCGGTGAGCGCAAATACTCCGCGCCATCCCGCCAACGGGGCGATGATGGCTGCGAGTATCGGCGCGAGAATGAACGCCAGGTTCGGCCCCGTCTCGTGCATGGCGAGCGCCTTTCCCCGGTGGTGGTCGGGCACGAGCGCCGCAACGGAGGCGACTCCGGATCCGGGATAGAGGCCATTGCCGAAGGCCCCCACGAACAGCACGACGTGGAAGGCGAGAACGGTCTGCACCGTCGAGAGGACGAGAAACGATACGCCAGTCAACGCTACGCTGCCCACGATGGTCCAGCGATGGGTGTAGAGCTTTGCGGCAAAGCCCGATATCAAGAGCCCCGTCGTAAAACCGAAGGCCGCGGTCAGAAAGAAGCTGGATGCTCGTCCGTATTCGATGCCCAGACCTGATGAGATCCGCAGCAGCAGCGGCGCGAGCAGGAGGCGCGGGAAAACGGCGAAGAACACCATCATGATGAGAAACATCACCCAGGGCACCGCCGAGGCGAACCGTTCATTGTCCGACATCTACCGGAATCTCCCTTCTATTCATTTGACCGTGTAGACCGCGATCTCGTTGGTAGCCTGTTCGGCCGCGGCGACGTAGGTCTGCGAGTCCGATTCCAACACGGCCACGTTCGCGGCGCTGACACCCTTCGCCGCAGGCTCGTCGGTCACCCCCACCTGGTCGCCGAATGCCTCATCGCCCGTTCCCGCGCTCGCCCCACGCCGTATTACGCGCAGATCGGAGCTTTCGCGACGGTCGGAAACCAGCACGGCGGGCTCACCCCGGAGTTTCCGCCCCGCGGTGCCGTGCCCGAAGGCGGCCGGCGCGGACCAGACCTTCGACCAGATGTCTCGCTCGAGTAGATTCGCCCGCTGCTGCGCCCGATACAGCGCGATCCGGTTTCCGTGGAACGGCTCGACGGTCGCAAGCTGCGGAGCCCCATCGCCGAGAAGGTCGACGAGCGCGACCTCGCTGATGGGCGCCTCGAGCAGCGGCCCCTCCGCCCGCGGATGTGCGGAATCGTCGAAGGTAATCGCGAACAGCCCCTGATCTCCGGACACGAGCACGACGTCCCGCTCGTCGAGACGCGTGCGGAGCATCCCGTGGTTATGATAGAGGCCCTCGAGAACCGGCGTAGAGCCGCCCGGTTCGCCATCGGTCAGGGTATCCACGCGTGGTAGACGACACCGGGACGGGACCAATCCTCCTGCGAATCCTTGGCCTGGGTGATGGTCGCCGCTACGAGATGATAGCCACCCTCCCCGGGCACCGTTTCGATACGATGAACGAAGGGTAGCTCGAAAAGACGTTGTACGGACCCGCCTGCCTCATTGTCCGGCGACAGGCGGTAGATGCCGCCGGCCTCGAAGCGAAAGATCGGATAGCACTGCATGATGGCGAGGTAGGCGCCCTTTCGGCCGGGCTCGGATATGATGCTCATGCAGCCCCCCGGCCCCGGCGCTATCTCGTCATTCTGCCACACACCGTTCTCCAACCTCAGCCGAATCACCGGGCCCTCGGTCTCCGGGGCCGCGAGAAAACCGACACCGTCCCCGGGATGCAAGGGACTCACTACGTAAGGATCGGACAGGGGGCAGGAGAACACCCGGGAGAATTTCACGAGGATCCCTCCGTGCGCTCGTCCGGTCGTGGGGCGCCGCCGTCGCCCGAGATCTCGCGCCCCATCACCTGTTCCCACAGCTTTATCAGTGAGGGCTGGGAGAGATCACCGAGCCCAGCGGCCCGGCCGGCCACGAACACCCTGATCGACGGCGGCGGTCGCCAGGGATCGGGACATCCTGCATGCGGGCGAGGTCCCGCGCATAGCCGAGGTCTTTCCACAGCAGCTCAACCGTACCCCGGAGCAAAGTCGCCGCTCGTGATCGCCTCGGCGCTGACGTCGAGCACCTTCGAGCCGGCCCAGCCACCCGGATCGCGTGGTAGAGCGTGTCGAGGTCGATGTCGTTCCGTGGGCGAGGCTGAACCCCTCGACGGTGGACGTGAAAGCGGCCGCCGCGATCATGTTGTTCACGAGCTTCGTCGATGCCGCCGCTTCCACCTCGCCCACGTGAACTACCGATGAGCCCATGAGCGACAGCAGATCCTTGTGACGCGCGAATACCTCCGGCGCACCGCCGACCATGATGGACAGTGACGCCTCGCGGGCGCCCTTCTCTCGCCCGGAGAACCGGCGCATCGAGGAAGTCGATCCGTTTCTCCGGTCGAGCACGTCGCGGATGCGGCGGCTCGCGACGGATTCGGTGGTTGAGAGATCGATGAGGGTGGAACCCGGCTCGAGGTGTTCAGCGGCCGTCCATGCCGCCGAGCACGACTGTCTCGACCGCGTGCGTGGACGGCAGCGACAGCAGCACCACGTCCGCTTCGCATACCTCCGAGGGGCGTCCGGCGGCTTCTACACCGGTCAGCCCTTCCAGGCGCGAGCGGTCGACATCAAAGGCAATAACCGAGTACTTACGGGAGAGGTGGGAGGCCATCGGGCGCCCCATGACCCCGAGCCCAACGAATCCAATTTCGGGTTTCATGCCCCCATTGTCGCGCAGATTCGACACCTCGTCACCCGGCTCTGCATATCTCGGCCTCTTATTCTTCAGGAGAGCCTTCAGGGTGTCGAAGGCCTCCGTGCCGGCCAGCTGCTCTGTTCATCTGAACGTAGTCCCAGGCGGTATTGCCATGCACGTCCTCACGGCCGGGCTCGGCGCCGGCGTCGAGCAGGTACTCAATCACCTCGGGGTTCCTGTTGAACAGCGCCGCGGTCATCAGCACGGTGCCACCGTTTTCGCCGGTGTCGTTTACGTCCGCGCCGGCACTCGAGCAGCACATCATGCACCTCCGTGTTCGGATTCACGCCGAGCTGCGATGAGCAGCGAGTCGACCCGTCAGCGCCCCGCACATCTATGTCAGAGCCCGCATCGAGCAGCATACGGACGACCTCCGGATTCGGATTGCTTCGGGAGGCCGACAGCAGGGGCGTCTCTCCGATATTGTTCTTCACGTTGACGCGTGCGCCCTCGTCGAGGAGCAGGGCGACGACGCGCTGGTCGGAGTTGTACGCGCTTGCCATCATCAGCGCGGTGGTTCCCGCCTCGCTGCGGGCGTTCACATCGGCGCCGGCTTCCAGCAGCGCACGAATACTCCCGAGCGACTCGTTGAATGCTACGGCCAGCATCGGCGGCGTCCGGCCCTTCTCGGACCTCGCGTTCACGTCGGCGCCGTCCGCTATCACCTCGCGGATCTCCGTCGGGCTTCCTTCTCGGACCACGTCGAACAAATCACTCTGGGCCGGCATTACCGGGGCCATCAACATCACGCCCAGAACTGCAAAAGTGGAGCTCGCCATCAGGCTCGCTTCATCGGAATCCTCCTGTCGGAAGTCTGATACCAGTATACGGATGATAGGCCTTCTTGACCAAGAGGCACGGCCCTTGACAGCCAGGTTACTAACCGGTAACATTGCCGCATGAGCGAGCCGGGAAGCGGAAACGGCGAGGACGGAAAGCGCACGGAAAAGCGTTTGGTGGAGGCCGCAATCGAGATCATTCGCACCGACGGCTTCTCCGCGCTGGGGGTAAACGCAATTGCCGATCGTGCTGCGTCAGCAAGGTGCTCATATACCGCTACTTCGGCGACCTGTCTGGTCTCTACCGCGCCGTCGCCGATCTGGATCCCCTGCAGTCCCGCGCTGCGGAACAGGCGCTGGGACGCATCAGCAGGCACTCCGCTCGCCGACGTGGTGCGCCATGTAATCCTGGACCTTCACGCCGCGGTGAAGGAGACGACCTCGCCGAGCAGCTTCTTCATCTGGGAGCTCGCGTTACCGCCAGATGCGACTACCGAGGCTTTCTCCGAGGCGCGGGAAGAAGAGCGGGATTGGAGCTTCACGGACCGGTATCGGAAGGTGGTTGCGCCGCAGGATCAGCCCGAGACCTCGACATGCACGCGCTATTCGCCATTATCACCGGGCGCGGTCTTCTACCTGACCCTCCGCAGCGACGCAGTCACCGAGTTCAACGGTATCAACATCGGCTCCGAGGTCGGCTGGGAAGCGCTTACAGATGCGGTGGCTGAGCTGCTGAAAGCGTAGACATCATCGACGGCGGCGTATCCGCAACCATTTTCGGTGACCGCCGGCGAGCGCTTCAGCCCACAAGCTCCGTGTACATGCCCTCATTCGTGTGAGCGACGCGCCCAGATGGCTCGCGTGGTGCGGAGGCCGCGGGCAGTGACGAGCTGCCACTCCCCAAAGCGGACTTCGAGATGGCCCGCTGAGTCCCGACGGCAGAGGCACCAGGGCAATTGCCGGGAACCTGGAAACGATCACAACCGCAAAGGAAATCGTTGATTCAGTTCGTCTCATGGTCGGGAACGGCAATTCATGATACAGTGAAATCACGGTCAGTCTGGAATGGATAAGAAACGCATCGGTTTTGTATCGACGAGGTTTGCCGGTACCGACGGCGTGTCGCTCGAGGCGCGAAAATGGGCCGACGTTTTCGCCCGCCTCGGGCATGAATCGTTTCTGGTTCGCGGCGTGCTGGACACCGAGCCCGATCGGAGCCTGCTCGGTACCGGAAGCCTTTTTCAACGCTGAGGCAAAAACCTCGCGCTGAACGACCTGATCTTCGGCACACAGGTCCGAAGCCGGCAGAGTCCGAACACCATCGCGGCGTCGTGCTGAATATCCTCAAGGATCGCCTCTATGACTTCCTCGAGCGCTTCGACATCGACGTGCTCGTGCCGCAGAACGCCCTATCGATACCGATGCACATTCCCTGGGCATCGCGCTGACCGAAGTCATCGCGGAGACGGGCACTCCGACGATTGCCCACCATCACGACATGTGGTGGGAGCGATCCCGGTTCCTCCTGAACGCGGTGCAGGATATCCTCCAATCCGCGTTTCCTCCCGACCTGCCGTCCGTTCGTCACGTGGTGATCAACTCGATGATGCAGCGCGAGCTCGCGGCACGTCGTGGTCTTACCTCGACGATGATCTACAACGTCATCGACTTCGATGCACCCCGGACCGAGGTCGACGAGTTCAACAACGATTTCCGCGAAAGCTTAGGGTTCTCCGCCGATGACATACTCATTCTACAGCCCACGCGGGTGGTGTCGCGGAAAGGGATCGAGCAAGCACTATATCTCGTGAAGCAGCTCGACCTGCCCAACGCGAAGCTTCTGGTCTCGCACTCGGCACGGCGACCGAGGGCACCGGCTATCAGGACTGGTTGCTCGATACCGCCGGCGCGGCGGGACGTTGAAATTCACCTGCTCGCCAACAGGCTCCACGATACCCGGAAGTTCGACGACGACGGACGCAAGCTCTACACCCTGTGGGACGTCTACCCCCACGCCGATCTCATCACCTATCCGAGCCTCTACGAAGGCTTCGGCAACGCCTTCCTCGAGGCCGTCTACTTTCGAAAGCCGTTGCTGGTGAACCGCTACAGCGTCTACATCGTGGACATCGAGCCGAAAGGCTTCGAGACAGTGGCAATAGACGGCTTCCTCACACGTGAGGCGGTGGACCGCGTGCGCGCGCTGCTCCTCGACGCGGAAGCCCGCGAGGCGATGACCGATCGCAACTTCGAGATCGCCCGGCGCTTTTTCTCGTTTGCGATGTTGGAGCAGCGGCTCACGGGTCTCCTTCAGAGTTTCTTCGGCGCCTCGCCGGAAGTTGCCCGCGGCTCCGAATGCCTCCCCAGAGAAGCTAAGACGCGAGGGAGCGCTCCTGGTGGGAGTCGCAGAAGTAGGAGCCCCGTCCGGAGACGACCTCCCGATTGATACTCCCGCCGCAGCGCGGACAACCCACGCCCGAAATGCAGACAAAGGGCGGCACGATGGTGTAGCATCGCGCTCGTGCCATGAACCCGAAGCTGGTTTTTCGCGTGATTGCCTTCTTGCTTCTCATCGTAGCGGCTCTAATGCTTACGCCGGTCGTGGTCGCGTGGTACTACGGCGAGCATGAGCTTACTCCGACATTTTCTCATCCCTATCGGCGTCCTCGCCGTCGCCGCCTCCGGCTTTCTGATCCTGACCAGAAGCGAGCAGAGCGACCTCTCCACGCGAGACGGTTTCTTTCTCGTCGCGGCGAGCTGGGTATTGGTGTCGCTCTTCGGTGCGGTACCGCTGTACACCTCCGGCGCCATCCCGCAATTCGTCGACGCATTCTTCGAGACCATGTCGGGGTTCACGACGACGGGGGCCTCGATTCTCACCGACATCGAATCACTTCCACGATCGATGCTCTTCTGGCGCTCGCTCACCCATTGGCTGGGCGGCATGGGAATCATCGTGCTAACCGTGGCGATCTTTCCAATTCTGGGAATCGGCGGCTTGCAGCTTCTCAAGGCGGAAGCACCGGGACCCACCGTCGACAAGATCACCCCGAAGGTCACCGAGACCGCAAAGATTCTCTGGTTGACCTACTTCGGGCTGACGGCGGCGGAAACTGTTCTTCTGCTCATGGGGGGGATGGACCTCTTTGATTCGCTGACGCACACATTCGGCACCCTCGCCACCGGCGGCTTCTCGCCCAAGAACACCAGCGTCGGCTTCTATGCCTCTCCGTTCATTCACGTCGTCGTTACCGCATTCATGGTGATGGCCGGCGTAAACTTCGTCATGTACTACAAACTCCTCACCGGTCGGGCGATCGGCATCCTGCGGGATACGGAGCTGAAGTCCTATCTTTTGATATTCGCGGTCGGTTCCCTCGTCGTGGCGTTTGGGCTGCATCGCGCAGGCGTGTACCAGACCTTCGGTACCAGTCTCCGCTTCGGCGCATTCCAGGCCGCGTCCATCCTCACGACGACGGGCTACGTCACCGCCGACTATGCCGCGTGGCCCGCAGTCTCACAGGCGATGCTTTTCATACTCATGTTCATCGGGGGCTGCTCCGGCTCGACCGGCGGTGGCATCAAGGTGGTGCGCGTGGTAACGCTCCTCAAGCAGGGTTTCACCGAGATGCGCTACCTGCTGCACCCCGCGGCGTCTTCGGCGTGAAACTCAACGGAGAGACGGTGCGGAAGAACGTGGTCTACGCGATCTCCGGTTTCGTTTTCCTCTACGTTACGGTCCTGCTCGTGACGACATTTGTAGTAGCGACCGGGGGGTACGGGCTGCTGAGCAGCTTTTCGACGGCGCTGGTTACCCTCGGTAACATCGGCCCCGGCTTCGGGCTAGTGGGGCCGGCTCGAGAACTATGCTTTCTTCCAGGACTACATCAAGTGGTTCCTGAGCTTTGTCATGATGCTCGGCAGGCTGGAAGTGTTCACCGTTCTCATCGTGTTTACCCCCTTCTTCTGGCGCAGGTGAGTATGACGACCGAGGGAGAATCGACCATGCGTACACTGAAACCACGGCCTGCACGGACGCCGGCGGCGCCGTTTGCCGTGCTCGTTCTGCTGCTGGCGGTCGCGGCCCCGGCGGCTGCAATCGATGTGACGGACGAGATCGTCGCCCCCACAGGATTATCTCGGAAGCGGTTACTGTTTTGGAAGCGCGAACCCGAATTGTTTCGACTGCAGCGGCTTCGTCAACTACATCTACCGCCCGCATGTTCCCAAGCTTCCGCGAAGCTCACGCGCAATGGCGCGCTTTGGTGAGGCCATCGACGTCGACCAGGTCCGACCGGGAGATCTTCTGTTCTTCGCAACCGGGCCCGACCCGAGCATCATCTCGCACGTTGCCATCTACATCGGGACAGGACTCCATCATACATGCCATATCCGACGGGCCGGAACGTGGCGTCACGATGACCCCGCTCTCCGCTCGATACTGGAGCCGGCGCGTTCACAGCGCACGCCGGGTGCTCACCCTCGCCCCGCCGACACCCGCAGAGCCGACGCCCGAGACTGCGCAGCCGGACCCCGCAACGTCTTCCGACACGATCCGGTTCGCGAAGGGCACCTACACCGGCGAGCTTCGAGACGGCGAGCCCCACGGCACCGGCGTGCTGCGCATGAACAACGGCGATCGCTACGAGGGTGAGTTCCGCGGCGGAGTCTTCCACGGCAGCGGAACCTACACCTGGGCGGACGGCCGGAGCTACACCGGAAGATTCGTCGGCGGCGCGATCGCGGAATCGGGCGCTCGGGAAACCTACCTCGAGGAGCGTAGCTCACCCTGGAACGACTTCGACGGGGTGGTCCGTGGCGACTTTGCAGCCTGGTGGGAGGATGAGCAGAACGCCTTCGAGCAGTGGAAGCAGGAGCAGCGAGAGATTCTGGTGTCGGCGTTCCCTCTTCGCCTCCTATGTGGTAGCTTTAAGGCGATGTTTCTCGGACTCGCGGTACTCTACCGCCATACCTATCGTCGAGCTCTACATTCTCATCAAGATCGGCCAGGTGATCGGGGCGCTCCCGACGATCGCAATCGTACTTCATCACCGGTATTGTCGGGGCCGGGCTTGCCCGCCAACAGGGGGCACGCGTGTGGTTCGAGATCGAGATGCAGATGCAGCGGGGCGAGTTTCCCGCCGACCGTCTCATAGACGGGCTCCTGCTCGTTGTGGCCGGAGCGGTGCTCATCGCCCCCGGAGTGCTCGCCGACGTTCTCGGCTTCGCGATCCTCGTTCCCTGAGCCGCGCACCCATCCGTGAGTGGGTGAAGGCACCGCTTCTAGCGGATGATGGACCGCGGCACCATCCACTACAGCGAATTCCTGCGCTGAGTCGCCCGCGGCGCGCGTCCCTCAGACGCCGTCGCCGCGCAGCAATTGCTCGTGGTAGCGCTGGAGCCACCGATTGGACCAGCCGTGAATCATCGTTCGGCGCACGATCCGTTCGACGTCCTCGCGTGACATCTTCGCCTCGGAGAGCAGCACGTCCCGGTTATCGCGACTGAGGGCCAGGGTGCGGGCGGCAAAGAGAAGCGGCCACGCTGGTCGCAAGCCTCACGCCGGTGAAGATGTCGCGGGATCTGCAGCACGTATTCGAGTCCGTCGCGAAGATGATGCTCGGCCTTCTCCACGAGGCGCCGCACGACCTGCATGGACCGCTCCACGTGCAGCGGTGAGAGAAACTGCCGCGGGCTGAGGCCGAGCTCCTCGAGGTAGCGTCGCGGCACGAAAAGCCATCCCCGCGCATAGTCCTTCCGCAACCCGCGAATCACGTTGACCGTCTGCAGACCCAGCCCGTACTCGCGCGCGAGCCCCATCATCGCCTGACGACGACGCGCGATTCGGCGGTCGAAGTGGGAGAAGACCTCGGTGATGAGATAGCCGACGATGCCGGCAACGTCGTGCATGTACTCGTCGAGTTCGGCCTCGGTCTCCACGACGGGCCCCTGCGTCGGCGCCGGGCCATGCCGCGTGTAGTCTCGCATACCCGTCGTCGCACCGCGTTATCCGACGCCTCACCGAGTGTCGCCAGACTTCTGCGTCAACTCCGGGAACCGGCGAGCCACCTCTGCTTCCGGATCGTCGTCCTCGAGGTCCTGCAGCTCACCGCGCAGCCGCTCCTCCCGCCGCGGCCGCTGAGAACCCGTTCCCAGAGGTTCAACAGCTCCACCTTGCGCGCGGGGCTCATTACGTGGTTGTCCTCGAGGTAATCTGAGACGCGAAAAAGGAGGTAGGAGACCGTCATCGCGCGGCGCAGAGGCTGCGGCAAATAGCGGTTCGAGAGCGCGAACGTTCGGCTTACCCGGCCGAGCAAGGTCCAGTGAGTGTGTCATCGGAAACCTCCGGCGCGGCGAGATCGCCGGCGGTTCCGGCCTTTTCGAGAATCGCTGTTCGGTGCTCCACGCACGATATCTTAGCATAGCGCTCTCTTTTATGCGATGCGATACGCCCGCCCCTCTCCGGGCTCGAGGCGGCGAATCCTGAACGTGCGACCGTTTCCGGGTGCGGCGAGCTCGCTCTCGGTGAGCCCCTCCGCGGTCGAGAACACCGGTGTCAGAGCTGCACCGGCCGGCAGGACCGGGCCGGCCGGGATGTTGAAGTTCTCACACCGCCGTCGAGGTATCGGCGTTTCCGACGAAGAGATACCGCGGCTCATCGGCCTGTGTCCAGGCGAAGAACGCCTGCGAGGCCGTGGCATCCGGAGGGACGAGCAGGCGACAGGGCGCCCCGGTGAGCTCCGGCAGGACATCCTCGGCGAAAAGCCGTATGCGCGTGAGGTTGTAGAAGAGGTTCCCGTTGCGCCCGAAACGGTAGAGACCGCTGGTTGCCTTCGGTCCGTCCGTTTCCTGAAAGACGTAAAGCTTCGTGTAGTGCTCGTTGGGGGCGGGACTGTTGTGCACATCGCGGCATTCGAAACCGAGGGCCATGTAGCTCGGCATGTCGGTCAGAAGAGCCCCATGAAGAGACGAAGCTCGTTTCCCGCCAGATAGAACGAATCGAACCTCGGATCATCCTTGTCGCCGGTCATGATGGTGAAACTCGGCGTGACGACGGCGCGTGCTCGGCGATATCCGGTACCAGCCGGAAGCTCCGGATGAAATCTTCGCTTCCCACCGGCACCGACTGCAGATCTCCAAGGGTCACTTCCGCGTCGCAGGCCTCGAGATGATCGATCTCATCGCCGTAGGCCATGACGCCGCGCGGCGCGATGAAGGTCTCGGCAGAAGTACCCGAAGTACGGCGCGTCGTTTTGCTCGCGAATGTATCCGCGAACAGCCTTGAGAAGGTCGTATCGCTCGTCGATTTCTTCGGGAACCCCCTCGGGCCGCATCTGCACGTGGGACATGTCGCCGCGCATGAAGTCGAAGCCGAAGCGCTCCTGCATCTCGGCGTAGCGCCGGCAGACGTAGGCCCACACCGCCTCGCGCGGCCGGGAGAAGTCCACCTGCCAATCGCGGTTGTCGTCGAGGCGCTCGTAGAGCTTGTACCGCGCGAGCGGACCGAAGACGCGTGACATGCTCTGCGGCTCGGTAATGCGATAGTCCCGCCAGATATGCCCGTCGGCGTCCTCGTAGCGGGTGTCGGGGTCGACTTCGATGCCCCGGTAGGGCGGCGCCATCGTCGCGGGCACCGGCTCGTATCCGTGGCGGTAGATGTGGCGGGCAAGCTCGCCGCGGCGGCGGTTCCGCGCCTCCTTGTCGGCGATATCGCCGAAGAGATGCGGTTTCGTGAGCGCCTCGTCGAAGTCCTGCGCGAACAGCTCGGCGCCGCGCGGGACGCTTCGCGCGTGCCGGACGGCGCCTCGCCGGCCCCCGCGCCGCCGGCGGGTCCGTAGAGGTCGAGGAAGTCGGTAATGCGCTCCTGCACCTCGGTATGGAGATCGGCCCGATGGTCGACGATGCGCAGGTCCTCACGGCGAAGCCACTCGAAGTGCTGAGGATGGCCGAGGACGACCTCTGAGAGCGGTGCGTATGCGGGATCACGTCCATGCCGACGGCGAAACCCATCACGTGAGAGCGGTTCACGCACCGCCCGCAGCTGTCGCTCGGGGCCGGCGAGGTGGGAGAACGCTTCGGCGAGCTCATCGCTCGCGAACTCAGCGTTGATGTTGAAACTGCTGATCCCGTAGAGGCTCCCAGCCACGCCGGGCTCCCACACGGGCAGCAGATGTATCGAATCCTGGGTACGGCGGCAGGGTCATCGCGTACTTCGCGACCGACAGAAAGGAGCCGATCGTGCGCACGTTGACTCCCACCATGTTGGTGCGGCGAAGCCAGTCGCTGTCGCGCGCGCCTGCCGCCGGTCCGCGGAGCTCGGCGGGCCATTCCGGTCGACCGGCTACGGAGGGTCCTCTGCTCTCTCGCAGACGGCCGCGTCCGCCGCCTCTCCCGCGACGCGCCCGCCGAGCCGTGCCAGAGCTCCAACAGGCTCCTCCACCGCATCCTCGGGAGGAGAGCCCACCGCCGAACGGACAGCTCGCCACCGCTCGTCAGGCACGCCGCTCGTCGGCCGCCCGGGCCGCCCATGTATCTCTGAGCTCCGTGTCAGGTCTTTCGCCAGGTTCATCGGCACCCGTTGCTCGCAAGCCGCACCTCGTAGTTCGCGGGCGGTCAACCGCAATATCGGCCTTCGTCGATGTGCTTGGAGATCGGTATCGTGCTCGAACTCAAGGACCTCTTCGAGGAAGGGCTCGATTCTCCTCGCGTCCTCGCCTCTTCCGGGAACTCCCGGCGTCTTCGAGCGAAGCTGTCAGGATTTTTTTAATGAACACCGCGCGTGTCGACCATGCTCCAGGAGGGCCGTCATCTGGTGCCTTCCGCTATGAGCTACCTACCGATCGCCCTCGAGGGACATCTCCTCCTCGGTAATGCGGTCCTCGTCGTAGATGACCAGGGGCTCGGTCATCGAACTTCTCGCCCCGCTGCGCCGCGGCGAGGTGCTCGTCGAGGAGCTCGGTGCGAACCTCCTGCCCGCCGACCCAGGTGATGTCCTCCCGGCGTTTCGCGTCGTTCGATTTCGGCGGCAGCACGAAATAGTCGTCCTGCTGCAGCACATCGGCCCTGAATCCGAACTTCTCGATCTCCTCTTTCAATGCCTTGCCGGTTTCGGATTTGCCGCTTCCCGACTCACCGGCGACCAGATCGTGTGTGATCGCGCGCAGTGGCGCGAATGGACTCCTCGATGGCTGCGGCGATCTTCGCGGCCGCCCTGCGGTGGTGTTCCTCCACAATGATGACGTCACCTTTCATGCTGACCTCTCGCTTCCGTACGTCGTACCATGAGCGTAGTAATCGCGCGCGGAGCCCGACCGACCGCCGTGCACGATTCGGCCCTTTTTGTTATACTCCCAGTATGGAGAAAGAAGCACGCGTTAGCAACGCACCAATCAGCGTTCGCACGTTCCACAAGGAAGGCGATGCCTTCCGCTGGGACGATGTCGACGTGAAGGAATACCGGAAGGTCGGGGACTTCTTCCGGGGCATCAATAAGCAGGTCTTTTTTGACGGCGAGCAGGGTCTCTCGTGTGAGTTTCGGTACTTCGAGGTAAAGCCCGGCGGCTACTCATCGCTGGAGCTCCACGAGCATGTGCACGGCGTGATGATCCTGCGCGGCCATGGCAGGGTCGTTGCCTACTCGGATCGGGGCTCCCACGTCCAGGACATCGCTGAGCACGACGTCGTACACGTGCCACCCCTCACCTGGCATCAGTTCCAGGCAGCAGAGGACGAACACCTCGGCTTCCTCGTGCCTCGTGGAGAACGAGCGTGATCGCCCGCGCCGTCCAGCCGATGAGGAAAAAGAGCAGCTGCGCGCCGACCCCACGATCGGTGACTACGTGCGACTCTGAACCGGCAGACTCCGGCCGCGTCGGCAAGGCTTATGCAGGAAATACGCAAATCGACGAAACTCGACAACGTCCTCTACGACATTCGCGGTCCCATTCTCGACGAGGCCGAGCGGCTCGAGGAAGAGGGCTATTCCATCCTCAAACTGCATATCGGGAATCCGGCGCCGTTCGGGTTCAATGCACCGGATGAGCTGCTGCACGATGTCGTCGTCAACCTGAAGGACGCGCAGGGCTACAGCAACTCCAAAGGCCTCTACTCCGCGCGCAAGGCAATCTACCAGTATTACCAGCACCGGCAGTTTCCCAACGTGAATATCGAGGACGTCTTCATCGGGAACGGGGTCAGCGAGCTCATCACCATGACGATGCAGGCGCTGCTCGACAACGGCGACGAGATCCTCATCCCGGCGCCGGACTATCCGCTGTGGACGGCCTCGGTGAACCTGGCCGGCGGGCCGAGTCCGGTGCCGCTACCGCTGCGACGAGCAGGCCGACTGGCAGCCCGACCTCGACGACCTCGAGTCGGAAGATCACCGACCGCACGAAGGGCGTCGTACTCATAAACCCCAACAACCCGACCGGCGCCGTGTATTCGCGCGATCTCGTCGAGCAGCTTCGTGAGAATCGCCGAGCGGCACGGGCTCATCGTCTTCGCCGACGAGATCTACGATCAGGTGCTCTACGACGACGAGGTATGCCACTCACCGGCGGCCATGACCGAGGACACCCTCGTTCTCACCTACTCCGGGCTTTCCAAGAACTTCCTGGCAGCCGGCTTCAGATGCGGCTGGCTCGCGCTCAGCGGCTACAAGGCCAAGGCGAAGGACTTCATCGAAGGGCTGAACATGCTTGCGAACATGCGCCTCTGCAGCAACGTTCCCGGCGCAGCTCGGCGTGCAGGCGGCGCTCGGCGCATCCCTCGGCGGCTACACCGAGAGCGCCCGAAGCTCCTCGCCGCCGGCGGTCGGCTCAACGACCAGCGGAACCTCGCCTACGAGATGGTCTCGAGCATCCCCGGGCTGAGCGTGGTCAGACCCCGAGGAGCCTTCTATCTCTTTCCCCGTCTCGACACCGAGAAGTTCGGAATCACCAGTGACCAGCAATTCGTGCTCGACTTCCTGAAGAAAGAGCACACGCCTCGTCGTACAAGGCACCGGCTTCAACTGGCCCGAGCAGGATCACTTCGGGTCGTCTTCCTGCCCGACATCGAGCAGCTGAAGGCCGCCATCGGAGGGGCTCGGCCGCTTCCTCGCGGGCTACCGGCAGGACCGCGTAGCCGGCCGCGCTGCGCGCGGCGCGGCGCGGCGGCCGCGCCGCGCCGGCGCGCGCGATTCCTCTACACTCGGCAGCCATGGGGCTCAGCAACCCTCGGGAAGCATCCGCACGGCCCCCTGGTCCGCGGAGGTCGCGAGCAGGCTGTAGGCCCTGAGGGCCACGGAAACCTCCCGCTCACGCTCCGGCCGGTAGGCGTTCACCTCGCCCTTCTCCTCCTCCGCGGCCCGCCGCGATGCAAGCTCCTCGGCCGACACGCGCAGATCGATGCTGCGGTTCGGAATGTCGATATCGATCATGTCCCCGGTACGCACGAGCGCGACGGCACCACCCGCTGCGGCTTCCGGCGATACATGGCCGATGGACAGCCCGAGGGTCCCGCCTGAGAACGCCCGTCGGTGACGAGGGCGCAGGCCTTCCCGAGCCCGCGCGCCTTGAGATAGCTCGTCGGGTAGAGCATCTCCTGCATGCCGGGCCCGCCCTTGGGACCCTCGTAGATAATTACCACCACATCACCCTCTTTGACCTCTCCCGAGAGGATCCCCTCGATGGAGTCCTCCTGGGAGTGATACACGCGCGCCGGACCGCTGAAGGTCAGGATGGACTCATCCACGCCGGCTGTTTTCACGATGGAGCCACGCTTCGCGATGTTGCCCTCGAGAACCGCGAGGCCGCCGTCTTTGCTGTAGGCGTGCTCGATATCCCGGATGCATCCCGTCGCGCGGTCGGTGTCGAGCTCCTCGAAGGTGGCGCGTCTGCGAGCCCATCACCCGGTTGCCGACGGTGTTCCCCGGCGCGCTCGAGGCGATCCGCTCCGCTTCCGGTGACCGCGACTCCCGCAAGATGTCGTAGCGGTCGATCGCATCGCCGAGGGAAAGACCGTCGACCCGACCCACCGACGTATCGAGCAGTCCGCCTCGCTCGAGCTCAGCCCATGATGGAGAGAATTCCGCCGGCGCGGTTTACATCCTCGACGTGGGTCAGCGCGAGCTCGGGGCGACCTTGCAGAGGTTCGGAGCTTGCGGCGCAAGCGGTCGATATCATTCATGGTGAAGTCCACCCCGGCCTCACGCGCAATGGCGAGGAGATGGAGCACCGTGTTGGTCGAGCCGCCCATGGCGATGTCGAGGGTCATGGCGTTCATAAACGCGGGCTTCGTGGCAATCGACCGCGGCAGAACCGAGTCGTCCTCCTTCTCGTAGTATGCCTCGGCCATCTCCACGATGCGATCCGCCGCCGGTCTCGAAACAGCTCGCGTGCGAGATCGGCGTGAGTGGCCGACGACGGTAGCCGTTGCCCGGAAGGGCCATGCCCAGCGCCTCGTTGAGGCAGTTCATGGAGTTTGCGGTGAACATGCCCGAGCAGGACCCGCAGGTAGGACATGCGGAGATCTCAACTTGCTCCATCTCCTCGTCCGATACCTTGGGATCCGCGGCCATGACCATGGCGTCGATGAGGTCGTAGGTCTTGTCGCCCACCTTACCGGCTTCCATGGGACCGCCGGAGACGAAGATCGTGGGGATGTTGAGGCGCATGGCCGCGAGGAGCATGCCCGGGGTGATCTTGTCGCAGTTCGAGATGCACACCAGCGCGTCGGCGCGATGGGCGTTGACCATGTACTCCACGCTGTCGGCGATGAGCTCTCGCGACGGCAGGGAATAGAGCATGCCGCCGTGGCCCATCGCAATCCCGTCGTCAATGGCGATGGTGTCGAATTCCGCGGCGAAGTAGCCGCGCGCCTCTATCTTCTGCTTCACCTGCTGGCCGATCTCGTGGAGGTGAACGTGGCCCGGCACGAACTTGGTAAACGAGTTCGCTATGGCGATGATGGGCTTTCCCATGTGCTCCGACTTCATGCCGTTGGCCCGCCAGAGACTCCGTGCGCCCGCCATGCGACGCCCGCCGGTTGTCGTTGTACTTCTCAGCTCTCGTGGCATAGTCTATCTCCTCACAAAATGATTCCGGGCAGAAGTATCGGCACGTACACCATGAGCAGCAGCACGAGCAGCAGGCCCAGCAGGTACGGCACGATCGCCCGGGTGATTCGTTCGATGGACAACCCCGTGATGGACGACGCCACGTAGAGATTGATGGCGACGGGCGGAGTGATCATTCCGATGGCAAGCCCCACTACAATAACCAGGCCGAAGTGAACGAGGTCGATACCCAGCTGATTCACCAGCGGCAGAAACACCGGCGTGAGGATGATGAGCGCCGAAGCGGTTTCCACGAAGACGCCGGTGATGACGATGATGAGCGCGATGAGGAACATGATCACGTGCGGATTCGAGGACAGCGACAGCACGCCGTTCGCGATCATCGCCGGGATCCCCCAGTTGGCGAGCACCCAGCTCAGAACCGAGGAGGTCGCAATGATAAACATGATGACCGACATCGTCATGCAGTGAGCGCCACCATGATGCGGTAAACATCTTTCAGGCTGAGGTCCGCGATTCACGGCAGTAGAGACCAGAAGCGAGTAGTTCACCGCGATGACCGCGGCCTCCGAGGGCGTGAAGTAGCCCGAAGATGCCGCCGAGGATAATAACCGGAGTCAGCAGCCCCCACAGCGCGTCGAAGAAGGTCTTTACAATGTTTCGCAGCTCCAGCTTCGACCCTCGCGGTAGTTGCCGCTTTACCGCCTGCCGGATCGCGATGGCGATGAGGATGAGCCCCATCGCCACCCCGGGGATGAAGCCGTTGAGAAAGAGGTCGGCAACCGACTGATCCGCGATCACCGCATAGATGATCATGGGCACCGACGGCGGTATGACGACACCGATGGTGCCGCTTGCCGCGATCAACGAGGCGCTCGAGGCCTCCTCGTAGCCCTTGCGCTTGAGCTCGGGGACGAGGGTCGTCCCGACCGCCGCCGTCGTTGCCGCGCCGGAGCCGGATATCGCGGCGAAAAACATGCCGGCGAGCACCGCGACCACCGAGAGGCCGCCCTTGAGAAAGCCGAACACGGCGTCGGCGAACTCCACGAGTTTCTCGGATATCTTGCCCTTTGCAAGATGTCGCCGGCGAGAATGAAGAACGGCACCGCGATCAGCGCGAAGCTGTCGGTCCCGGCAAACATCCGCTGTGCTATTACCATGAGACTCGTGTTGCCGCTCATGAGCGCGCAAACATGGAGGACAGCCCGATGGTGATAGCCACCGGCACGCCGAGAAGCAGGAACAGGAGAAACGTCACAAGCAGAAGTAGGTCCCATCAGCTCCTCCTCTCGCGGCCGCGCAAACTCGGCGACGAGGGCGTCGAGGGCGTGCAGAATCATGACGAAGAGAGATATCGGCATCACGATGTACACGACGGGCATCGGAAGCCGCAGGGCGGCAGAAACCTGTTGCCACTGCCGCGACATGTAGTCCACCGCAAAGTCGAACGCCACTGCGAAGAAGACGAGCGCGGAAACCACCGCGCGATCCGCAGCGCTTTTCGCACTCTCTGGGAGAACGATTCGCGGACGAAGGTAACCGAGATGTGCATGCTCCGCTTATAGGCGAGGGTGGCGCCGAGGAAGGTCGACCATACGAGCATGTAGCGCGACACCTCTTCGGACCACGCAAGGGCGTCGAAGAAGACCCTGAACACGATCTGAAGAGTGGTCGAGACAATCATTACCACCAAGCACACGAAAGCGACGCGCTGAACGACCTCGTCTATCGCGTGCGAAATCCTGTCGAGAATTCGAGCAATCACGGGCTGCCCTTCCAACGGGTTATGAAGACCGACGAAGCCCCCGCGGGCGGAAGCTTCGTCGGCTATGATAGTTGAGTCTCCGAGGTTACTGGCCGAGCTGACTTCGAATGCGGCTCAGGTAGTCACCGAAGGCCTCACCGTACTTGTCGTACACGGGCGCGACGGCATCCTGGAACGCGGCAATATCGGGATTCTCGATGACCTCCATGCCGTTTGCGCGGAGTGCTTCGAGCTGCTCGCTCGCCATGTCGGCGTTCCACTGCCGCTCGTACTCGGCCGCCTCGCGCGCGTCCTCGAGAATCTGCTGGGCGTCCGCCGGAAGCCGGTTCCAGTAGTCGAGGCTCATCACGATGATCGCCGGCGCGAGGTGTGCCGAGTCAACGACAGATACTGCTGGGGCTCGTAGAGCTTGAAGGAGTAGATGACGTTGATCGGGTTCTCCTGCCCGTCGATGGTCTGCTGCTGCATGGCGGTCAGCGCCTCGGTCCAGGCCATGGGGACGGCGTTGGCGCCGAGTGCCTGGAAGGTGTCGATGTAGACGGGGTTCTCCATGACACGGATCTTCAGGCCTTCCACGTCCGCCGGCGTGCGAACGGGTCGGCGCAGTTGGTCAGATTTCGGAATCCGCGTTCGGCATATGCGAGACCCTTCAGGTCCACCTCTTCGAGCTTGTCGAGAAGCTCCTGACCGATCTCACCGTCGAGGACCGCGTAGGCGTTCCTCGGGGCTCGGGAAGAGGAAGGAAGCTCGAACACCGCGATCTCCTCCACGAAGTTGGCGACCGGGCCGTTGGTGATGACACCCATGTCCACGGTGCCGATCTGCATGCTCTCGAGCAGGGTGCGCTCGTCACCGAGCTGAGCGTTCGGGAAGATCTCGATGGAAATCTTGCCGTCGGTGCGCTCCTCCACGAGCTCTACGAACTTGACCGCTGCGACGTGGAACCCGTCCTGCTCGTTCACGACATGTGCGAGACGGAAGGACACCGGGTCCATCTCCTCGAGCGATCCGCTCCCCGCGGACTCTCCCTGGCCACCGGCGAACGCTACGCTCGCCGCAAACACCATCAAGGCCAAAAGGCCTACAACGCGTTTCATGTGATTTCTCCTTCGTTGAAATGGAAACTGGTTCGTTAGAATTGGCGCCTATTGCGAGCAGTTTCCGTCACGCTGTCAACGAAGGGGAGAGCTCGGCAGGCGGCACACGGGGTATCCTGCGGAGGGACAACGTGACGTCCTCATCACGCGTGCGTGGCTGGCGCGTCGCGCGCCCGCGAGGCGCGGCACATGGACCTCGAGAACGCGGGCGCCCGGATATGGTGAGAGCGCAGCTCGGGCACGACGAGCACTTCGTAGAAGTCACCACGAAAGATCAACCTCCCGCACACGGCCGCATGATGCGCAGCAGGCCGCGCGGGCCGGCGACGCCCCGGGCATCACGCCGGCTTCGTCCGCGCCGTCCGAAGCCGTCCACCGGTGAAAGCGTCCGGGCGAATGAGCAGCTCGCAACCCCGCGTCGTGTCCATCACGTCCTCGCCGGGCGAGACGGCGGTGAAGAGACGGGCTGCTGCGCGCCTGACCTATGCGGCCCAGCGCGGTCTCGTACCCGTCGCGCATCCGAACCGCGGGTACGCAGCGTTTACCCGGTCCGAGAGAAGGTCGCCACCTCGGCGCGCGCGGGGGTCTCGAAGAGCTGCCGGGGCGTGCCGCGCTGGACCTCCCGTCCGTCCTTGAGAAAGACCACGCGCGACGCAAGCGCGAAGGCTTCATCCGGGTCGTGGGTGACGAGAACCGCGGAGGTTTCCGTCGCCCGCAGGATGCTCGCGCAACTCCTGTGCGAGGCGCCGCTTGAGCGGCGCGTCGAGGTTGTTGAAGGGCTCATCGAAGAGGATCAGCGTTGGTTGCGGCGCGAGGGCCCGGGCAACCGCGACCCGTTGCACCTGACCTCCGGAAAGCTCATGCGGATACCGAGCCTCGAGATCCGCGGTGCCGGTCAACTCGAGCACCTCCCCGACGCGGCGGCGTATCTCCGCGGCGCCGCGGCGGTCACCACCACCGCGGGTGGAGCGACCGCCGCGGAGGCCGAACGCCACGTTGTCGAACACTGTCAGGTGGGGGAAGAGCGCCTGATCCTGAAACACCACCCCCACCCCTCTTCGTCTCGGGTGGATCGGCGGCGACCGACTGCGACCTGCGCAGCTCCACGGTGCCTGCGTCCGGGGCCTCGAAGCCCGCGATGAGCCGGAGCGCCGTGCGTTTTGCCGGAGCCGCTCTCTCCTACCAGAGCCAGGAACCTCGCCCGCGTCTCCACGTGCAGGAGAGCCCCGACACCGCGTCCCGCGCTCCGCGCGGATAGCGCTTTGCTAACCCCGGTCGAGGCGCAGCACGGGTCGTCCACGTCCATTTCCGGGCGCATCCGCGCCGGTCTCACACCCCTCCATCTCACGACGCCTCCGATCTCGCGGCCCCTCCCATCTCACAACCCCTCCCATCTCACAGCCCCTCCCGTCTCACAGCCCCTCCCATCTCACAGCCCCTCCCATCTCACAACCCCGTGCGGACCGTGCTCGAGCATCCTCCACGCGGCGACCATACCGCGCGAGGCCCAGCGCGACCAGCGCGAGCGACGGCAGACCCGGCCTGCGACAGCCGCTCGTCGCCCGCGAGCGGCGAACGCCCGAACTGGCGAGCGTCTCGAAATTGAAGGGCCGGAGAACCAGTGTCAGCGGGAGCTCTTTGGAGACGTCGACGAACACCAGCATGAACGCCGCCGCAAGGCTCGCCAGGCCCAGCGGCACGTGCACGCGGGCCAGCGTGGACACCGGTCCATGTCCGAGCGACCGGGCGGCGCGCTCGAGCGGGCACTCCGATCCCGTCGAAACCGGCGGCAAGCGGCCGGTAGGCCGCCGCGAGATAGCGCACCGCATAGGCATAGAGAAGCAGCACGAAAGCTTCCCATGAGGATCCCCGCGGATCGGTCCCGGTGAGCGTGGCAAAGACGGGTTCGACGGTCTCTGTCCAGGCCGCGTCGCCACCGCGAGCACCCCGACGGCGATCACGGCGCCGGGCACCGCGTAGCCGGACGCGAGCTACGCTCACCGCGGCGCGGATGCGACTGCCCGCGGTGCCGCCGCTGCGCGTCACTCCACGAGAGAAACAGGGCCGGCCCCACCGTCACGCACCGGCGGCGCCGCCGGATGAGCTCAGCGTGCCGGCCGCCGCGCGCAGCGTGTCAGCGAGCTTGGTGCCCGCCGGCGGCGGACGCCGCCCGGCAGCGGCTAAGGGCCCAGCGGAGGAGCATCGCCACCGGCAGCACGAACCCCGCCGCCGGCGGGAAGCGCCACCAGAGCCGTCACTCCACCCGCGGCCAGACCGGAGAGGCGCGTGCGCCGCGGCGGATGCTTGGCCATGCCCGCCCCGCCGGCGTACTCCGCTCGTCCCCGACCCGCACGCTCTGGCCCACGCGGCGATGGACCACGATGAGCAGCAGCACGGAGGCGAACTTGAGCGCCGTGAGCACGCTGCCGGCGGAAAGCCAGCTGCGGAAAATTCCGGTGGTCGAGTGCATCCGACGCCAAGGTAGAAGGGCGCGCCGTAGGCCGCGAGCGACTCCATCAGATACAAGCAGCATCCCCGCGGCCACGGCGGGTCTGGCCACCGGCAGCCCGAGCCGGAAGAACAGGCCGTGCCGCACCCCACAGGGAGCGGGCGGCTTCCACCAGGCGCTCGGAGCGCGCCGGCAAATGCTGCCGTGGTCGTAACGAACACGTAGGGATAGAGCACCACGGAGAGGATGAACACCAGGCCGGGAAGCGAGGCGATGGGGAGCAGGTAGAGTGAGTCCAGGACCAGCCCCGCGCCTCGAAGGGCCCGCCTGCAGGGGCCCGGTGTAGTCGAGCAGCCCCGCATAGGCGTAGGCGGCGATGTAAGACGGTACGGCGAGGGGGGCCGCGGCCGCCGCGGTCAGCACCCGCCGTCCCGGAAACTCATAACGGGTGGTAACCCAGCGCGAGCGCCGTGCCGACCGCGCCCGCACGCTACCGGTACGGCGACGGCAACGACGGCGGTGTTCACGAGATATTCCGGAAGCACTGTCCGCCAGAGGCGCAGTATGCCCCCGCTCGTCGGTACGGCGACGGATGCGACGACCACGCCGACCGGCAGGGCAATCGCGACCGCCACCGCAAGCACGCCGGCATGGGCCGCGGACATCCGCGCGAGGGGCCGCTCAGCGCCAGCCAACTTCATCGAAAATCGCTACCGCCTCGTCCGCGTACTCGCCGAGCGATCCCAGATTCAGCCGATCGGCTTTGAACTCACCCCACTCCGCGACTCGCTCGGCCGGCTCGACCTCCGGGTTTACGGGGTATTCGAAGTTTGCGGAGGCGAACTCCCGCTGAGCCGCGGTGCTGGTGAGAAACTCGAGCAGTCGCACCGCGTTCTCTCGCGTTCGGTGCGTGTCGGGTAACGCCGGCGCCACTTACGTTGATGTGCGCGCCCCGCCCGCTCTGGTTCGGGAAGAAGATCTCCACCTGCTCGGCCACTTCCCGCTCGGCCTCATCGGAGGACGCCTCGAGCAACCCCACGTAGTACGTGTTGACCACCGCGATGTCGGCGACACCCGCCGCCACCGCCTTTATCTGATCCCGGTCGTTGCCCTGCGGCGGCCTCGGCAAGGTTCGACACGACACCGTGCGGCCCATTCCTCGTGCAGACTGCGGGCGCCGTGATGGGCCACGAGCGACGCAAGAAGAGAAACATTGTAGATGTTGCTCGACGAGCGCACCGCAATCCTGCCCTCCCACTGCGGCTCTGCCAACGCTTCGTAGGTGGAAAGCTCGCCGACACTCACCCGCCCGGGATGGTAGACCAGCACGCGGGCCCGTGACGTGAGACCATGCCAGTAGCCCTCGTCGTCCCGCAGATGCTCCGGCACCTGCCGTGACAGGCGCGGTGAGGAGACGGGCTGGAGACGACCTCGCTCCCGGGCACGGTTCAGGCGCCCGGCGTCCACCGTAATGATGAGGTTGGCGGGTGTGTCTGCGCCCTCCCGCGGCGAGTCGCTCGATGAGCTCGTCGGCGCCGGCGCTGACCACGTTGACCTCGATGCCGGTCTCCTCGCTGAACTCGGCAAAGAGTCGGCGGTCGACGTCGTAGTGACGGTGCGAATAGACATTGACCGTGCCCGCTCTCGAAGCCCCGCCCTTCTCAGCCTCTCCGGCCGCGGATGCGGACAGAGTACGACACATATGGAAAGCACGAACGTGAAAATCGTGCGTGGCACGCAAACCTCCCTGAGTGATTCAGATGAACATAGCCTACCACTTCGCTCAGGTTTTCGCAAGACCGCCGAACTCGACCCGATATACGTAGATCATGACCGCCGTGAAGGCGATGACGAGGGGACCGTAGACGAGACCCGGGAGCCCGAAGTACGAGAGTCCACCGATGGTCGGCGAGGAAGATGTAGAACGGCGACATCGCCGCGCGCCCCTGCATCAGGAAGGGCCTCAGATAGTTGTCAACGCCCCCGACCAGAAGCAGGGCCCAGACCGCGAAGAACACAGCCTGCCAGTGCCGACCCGCTGACTGCAAGATAGGCCACAGCCGGGATCGATACCAATCCCGTTCCGATGATGGGAATCATCGAGGAGAAGCCCAGGACGGTTCCCCAGATCAGCCCCGGTATGCCGACGATTGCAAGGCCGATGCCTCCGAGCACGCCCTGGATGAGGGCAATCGCAAAGGTGCCGAACACCACGGCTCTGGTCACGTCACGGATCCGCTGGAAGACGGCCTCTTTCTGCGTGGGACGCATGGGCAGGAAATCCCGGAGGCTCTGCGCCATGCGCGACCCGTCGCGTACCAGGTAGAAGAGAAGAAACACCAGAATGAAAGAATTCGAGACAACGTCCATCGACATTTCCAAAGATTTGCACGCTGTTTCGTACGAAGTACTGCGTGGCTGTCTGGGCGAACCCGAGGAGACGCTCGCGAACATTCGAGGCTCGACAGATCCACGTCCACCCCGGCAAGCCATGCGGAGAGGCGCTCCTCGAAACGGCCGAGCGCGGGTCCGCCGAACAGTGCCTCGAGCTCACCGGAACGGACCCAGGACACCAGGTCCCGCGCGAACTCCGCCCCCTGCAGAAATAGCAGAAACAGAAAAAAGAACACGGGAACGATGATCACCACGCATACACCGAGCACGACCACGAGAGCCGCAAGGGTGTCCCGGCCCCCGAGCCGCGGGAGCAGGCGCCGGTAGAAGGGGAAGGCAAGCGTCGCAGAGAAGGATCGCAAAGATAATGGGATTGAAGAAGGCCCGCAGTACGAAAAATGACAGGACCAGCGCCCCGACGAGCAGAACCAGAACAAACGGACGGTAGAGAGACTCCGCATCGGTTCTTTTCGGCATGCGTCTCATGCGGCGGAGTATAGTTGAAGTGAGTCGCTTGGAACAGCCGGCGCACACGGGCTACCATGGCGGAGTGAAATACGAACTCCAGACCATTCCCGTGTGGGATGCCTACGAGCACGAGGCCGATTGCCCGCTATGCTATCTCGAGCAGAAACTCGAGGCGGATTACCAGAGGTTCTTCCTCGGGAGTGCGGTGATGGCACCCGAGATGCGTGTGGAGGTAAATCGCATCGGCTTCTGCGCCCGCCACTTTTCCCTGCTCGAGCGCTGGCTCCAGACCGTCTCGGCCTCGCACTCATGACGCAGACACACCTCGCCGAACGCCGCGCGCGCTTCGAGACGGCGCGCCGATCGGCGGAGCGCGCGGCCGGGCAGCGGGAAGAGAGCGAAAAATACGGGCAGCAGCTCGACGCCCTGCTCGAAGCCCTCGCGGATGAGGAGCGAAGCTGCATGATCTGCGAACGCCTCCGGCGCCGACCTGGCGAACTACGCGTTCACGATCGTAAGCCTGCATCGCTCGGACGAGGACTTCGCGGAAACCTTTCGGGGTTCACACGGGTTCTGTCTGCCCCATATGCGCACCACCGTCGAAGTCGGCCGCGAGGTGCTTCGGGGCGAAGAGCTCGGGGCCTGGCTATCCGATCTCTTCGCCGTGCAGGACGCCGCGATCGGCTCGCTCGGCTGAGGGGCTCGAGGAGATGGTCGCGCGCTATGACTATCGCTCCACGAGCGCCGGTAACGGAATTCCGGTAAAGGCCGCCCTTCCCGCGCAATCTCGAAGATCGTCGACGGTAGCGACGGGCCGTCCGACGCCGGCGCTGACCATCGGCGCGAGGGCTCGAAGGTTGACACGACGTGCAGGATTCGGGAAGCTTCCGGCGAGTTACCATGAGTCAAGCCAATCCAAAGCGTACCCGTTGAAACACTTGAAGCAGTTCGTCCTCGACGTTTTCCGTGGTCTCGGCGTTCCCGAGGACGAGGCGGCGATCTGCCGGGACGTCGTCATCACGTCGGACCTCCGCGGAATAGATTCCCACGGCGTCGGTCGCCTCGCGATGTATCACGACCGGATTCGCACCGGCATTCAGTCTCCGACCACGAACCTGGAGGTTGTGAAAGAGACCGAGACGACCGCAACCCTCGACGGCCACCACGGCATGGGCCACGTCATCTCCTACCGGGCGATGCGCATGGCAATGGAGAAGGCACGGGCCTACGGCCTCGGAGCCGTCGCGGTGAGAAACTCCACTCATTACGGCTTCGCAGGTACTACCCCATCATGGCGGCACGCGAGAGGACATGGTCGGACTGACCGTTACCAACGCCCGCCCCGGCGTGGCACCGACCTTCGGCGTGCAGCCGATGATCGGAACCAACCCGGTCACGTTCGGCGCTCCGACGGACCTCCCCTTCCCCTTCGTGATCGATGCTGCCACGTCAATCACGCAGCGGGGCAAACTCGAGTACTTCAACCGGCGGGGCGAAGACACCCCCGAAGGACTGGCCACAGGTCGAGAACGGGACGTCGCAGACGGACACCGGACCGCTTCTGAAGGACCTGGTCACCGGCGCGGCGGCGATGCTGCCACTCGGCGGCGCGGGAGAGCTCTACGGGGGACACAAGGGCTACGGCTATGGAACGATGGTGGAGATCCTCAGCGCCGCGCTTTCCGGTGGAAGCTATCTCTGGGATCTCGCCGGGTTCGACGACACGGGCACGGCGCAGCCGTTCCGCCTCGGCCACTTCTTTCTGGCCGTCGATGTCGCCCATTTCATCGAGCCTGCCGAGTTCCGACGAATCGCGACCGATATCCTTCAGAAGCTGCAGCAGTCGAAGAAGGCGCCGGGGCATGATCGCATCTACGTCGCCGGCGAGAAGGAGTACGAGATCGAGCAGCAGCGCCGGGCCGACGGTATCCCCGATCAACGACACACTTCGCGCGACGCTCCGGCGAGTGAAAAGCGAGCTCGCCATGAAGGGGTACGACTTCCTGTAAGAGCTGAACGCGCGAAGCATCCGGAGTACGGACCCGCGACGCGCTATCCCTCGCGCCGCTCCTTCGCCGCGCGCTTCAACAGGGCGATGTGCTTTGCCGGATACACCCCGGTCGGACAGACTGCGCTGCACTTGAGGTGACGCTCACAGGACCACGCCCCGCGGTCGACGTCGACGGTGTCGAGGATCTCCTCGCCGCCGGTCGGGATTCTTCTCGAGCTCACGATTCCACGCGGCAAGAGCGGCGGGTCCCATCCAATCCGAGGTCACCGGAGCAGGCTGGAACGCAGAGCCCGCACTCGATGCAGTTCTCGAAGCGCTCGTAGGCCTCGATCTCGTCTGGAACGCGGGCGTCCTTGTTGTACCCGCTCGCGCGGCGGTAGTCGGCACGCGCCGGGAAGTCGGCAAAGAGACTCCTCGGGTCGACGACGAGGTCGCCGACGTGCTCGAACTGCGGCAGGGGCCGCACCGTAACGCTGTCCGCCTCGAGAGCGAAGACGTTGGTGGTGCAGGCCAGAAGCTTCTCCCCGTTTATGATCATGCCGCAGGTTCCGCAGGAGCCGTGGTGGCATGAGTGACGATACATCAGCGTCGAGTCGATGCGTGTGCGGATGTATTCGAGGCCGTCGAGAACGGTGGTATAGGCGTCGCAGGGGACCTCGAAGTCGTCCGTTCGTCCGGGCTCGCGCTGCTCGCGTGAGACGGTAAACGTGACGGTCTTCGTATCGGCATTCGCGGGCATTGCATGCTCCTTAATCAGGGTGCTCCTCGCGGCCGGCTTTCCATGCCAAACTCGGGTTGAAGAAGGCGCGATGGGGAAGCAACTCGGCATCCGCCGTGGTGCAGGGTATTTCGTCACCGAGGATGCTGCAGAGGGTGTCGACGGTCTTCTCCGCCATGGCCCGCAGCACGGTCGCCTTTCCGCCGGTGACGCTCAGGAATCCTGCAACCCCGTCCTCCGCGCCGTGATCGATGCAGGTGAAGTCGCGGCTGAGCCCTCGCCCGTCGGCGCCTTCCGCGCGCCCGGCAAGGGGACGGACGGCCGACCAGGCGCGCGTGGAACCCGGCATCGCCGAAGGACGGCATCATCTCGTTTGCCTTGCGGATGAGAAACTCGATGTCCTCGTGGCGGGCAGGAGTACTGTCGGGATCGTCGGTCTGCCACTGAGTCGACCCGATGATGGAGAGCTTGCGCTGGGGAACGATGATGTCACCGTCGCCGGTCGGATGCAGGCGGCTCGACGACCATGTTGTTCGAGCCGCTTCTTCACCGCGACCATGGCTTCCGGGCGCCGGGGTGATCGGCAGGTCGATGTCCGCCATGGCGCAAGACCCGCCCGGCCCAGGCACCGGTCGCGTTTATCACGAAGTCGGCCCCGATGTCGTACTCCCGCCGGGTGGCGTGCTCGAGCACGCGGGCACCCGTCACGCGACCCTGGGCACGATGCAGGCCGACTACCTCGGTAAAGTTCCGCACCGTCGCGCCGGCCGCCCGTGCGGTGGCAAAGAAGTGAAGCGGAAGCCGCCAGGCGTCGAGGGTTCCGTCGGGGACCTGCACGGCGCGGGTAATGTCGGGATTGAGGAGCGGCTCCATCTCGAGGGCCGTTTCCACGGGGATGTCACGCGCGGGGATGGTCGCCTCGTTGCAGGCGGCGATGAAATGATCGCCGTAGGCTGCTTCTTCCTCGTTGGTCGCCACAAAGAGTCCGTAGTTCATCTCGAGGGACTCGGGAACGATCTTTCGGAGGATCCGCACCTCTTCCATGCACTCCCGTGCGATATCCCGGTCGCCCACGGCGTAGCGGGCGCCGGAGTGCAGCTGCCCGTGGTGTCGGCCTGTAGTGCCCGCCGTCAACTCGCCACGCTCCACGAGTGTTGCCCGATACCCTCGTCGCGTGAGATCATGAATGATGGCGGCACCGGTTCCGCCGCCTCCGATCACCAATACGTGTTCGCCTGCCATGCGATCGATTCCTTTCACAACTTATCGGCTCGACCACGAGCTGCGAGGTATGTACCTTAGTGATACTGACAGACACACCGCATCCGCGGCAAGGGGGAAGCAGACATGACGGACACAGACCCGCGACGCCGTATCCCGGCTCTGACCGACGCCATTCTCGACAAGCTCGACGATCGCGACGCGGTGAATCATGTGTGCACCTGCCCGCTGCCCCATCGGGAGACCGTCGGAAAGCTTCTCACGCTCATCGAGCGCCTGCTCTTCCCCGGCTATTTCAATCGGAAGGCCGTGGATAAGCCGAACCTTCGATTTCACCTCGGCCAGACCGCGAACGAAACATACGACATGCTGTCGGAGGAGATCGTCGAAGTGCATCCTCCACTCGCGCCGAAACGAGACCAATCCCGATCTCGAACGGGCGCGCGCCGAGGCGGCCGAGCATGCGCTCGATCTCCTCGAAAGCGTGCCGCAGCTCATCGAGGTTCTCGACGGCGACGTGGAAGCGGCGTACCTCGGGGACCCGGCAGCCACGGGTAACGACGAGATCATCATCGGGTATCCCGGGTTCCAGGCAATATTCACCCACCGCGTCGCCCATCACCTCCATCGTGCGGGAGCGTACCGCTCCTGCCCCGCATCATGGCCGAGTTCGCCCATAGCGCGGCGGGTATCGACATCCATCCCGGGGCCCGTATCGGGCGGAACTTCTTCATCGACCACGGCACGGGCGTGGTCATCGGCGAGACCACCGAGATCGGCGACAACGTCAAGCTCTATCAGGGTGTCACGCTCGGGGCGCTGAGCTTCCCGACCGATGAGGAGGGCAATCTCCACCGCGGCTTCAAACGCCACCCCACCATCGAGGACGACGTGGTGATCTACTCGAACGCCTCCATCCTCGGGCCGGTGACCATCGGACGCGGGTCGGCGATCGGCGGAAACGTCTTCCTGACCCACGACGTCGACCCCTACAGCAAGGTCACCATCGAGAAGCCGGACAATCGCATTCGCCAGCGCACGCCGCCGGTAGAGCACGGCTCCACGGTATGCCACGGGCCGCGACGCGGTCCCGCGCGGCGGGGCGGGACTCAGGGCGCGGGGAACACGCCGGTGGACAGGTAGCGGTCACCGCGGTCGCAGACGATGGCAACGATGAGCGCGCGGTCGACCTCGCGGGCCAGGCTGACCGCCGAATGGATGGAGGCCCCGGACGATATACCGGCAAAAATCCCCTCTTCGCGCGCAAGGCGGCGAGCCATCTCCTCGGCCTCGGGCTGGGTGATGTCCATGATGCGGTCCACGCGCGCGGGCTCGTAGATGGTCGGCAGGTACTCCTCGGGCCAGGCGCGGCTTCCGGGAATCTTCGCGCCCTCTCCCGGCTGCACACCCACGATCTGAATCCCGGGATTGCGCTCCTTGAGGTAGCGGCCGGTTCCCATGATGGTACCCGTGGTACCCATTGAAGCCACGAAATGGGTCAGGTCTCCGCCGGTATCGCGCCAGATCTCCGGACCCGTCGTCCCGTAGTGGGCCGCGGGGTTGTCGGGATTTCCGAACTGGTTGAGGATACGTCCGCGCCCCTCGGCCTCGAGGCGCTCGCGCCCGGTCGATCGCCGCCTCCATCCCGCCGTCCTTGGGCGTGAGGATGAGCTCCGCACCGTAGGCGGCCATGACCGCCTTGCGCTCCTCGGAGGCACTCTCGGGCATGATGAGCACCATATGGTAGCCGCGCATTGCCGCAACCATCGCAAGCGCAATTCCCGTATTGCCGCTCGTCGCCTCGATCAGCGTATCGCCGGGCCTTATGTCGCCGCGACGTTCGGCCTCGGCGATCATCCCGTAGGCCGGCCGATCTTTGACGGACCCTGCGGGGTTGTTCCCTTCGAGCTTGGCGAGCACGGTGCTCGTGCCCGTGTCCTGCCGCTGCAGCCGCACGAGCGGCGTATTCCCGATCATCTCATCTATCGTCTTGTAGTTCATCGTATCGCTCCGGTCCCGCGATATGCTGATCCCGCGGTTTGTCAGGTTTTCAGTGCGGCAGCCTGGGTCGCAGTACGCCGTAGGTTACCACGCCGAGCAGGGCGCTTGCGATGACCAGCGCGATGACCGCATAGCCGGCGCCGAGCAGGGCGTAGAGCGGCCCCGGACAGGCCCCGGTGAGGGCCCAGCCGAACCCGAAGATCAACCCGCCGGCGACGTTGCCGACGCGGTTGAAGGGCTTCGGCTTCAGGTCTATGGGTGCGCCGCCGGCTGCCCGCAGGCCCGAGATCCGGATGACGATCACGCTCGCCACGCCGACGGCGATCGCCGTTGCGAGCACGCCGTACATATGGATGGACTGAAAGTGAAACATCTCCTGAATGCGGAACCAGGAGATGACCTCGGCCTTGATGAGCACGACGCCGAAGTAGACGCCGATCAGGAAAAACTTCGCATGTTTCGCCAGGTGTTTCATTGATGTACTCCTGAAGTATGTGGGCCTATAGCGTCATGAGCGCCGGCAGGACGAGGTTCGAGACCAGAAGCCCGCCGAGAAAGAAGCTTACCGTCGCCACCAGAGACCCGAAGCTCAGGAGCGACAGCCCCATGATGGCATGCCCCGAGGTACAGCCGTTTCCGTATCTCGTGCCGAAGCCGACGAGAAACCCGCCGCCGAGGAGCATGATGAGGTTCCGCGGATCGCCGAACCGCGACAATCTCGAAGATCTCGGCCGGCTGAAGGGTCGAGAAATCGGTCAGGCCCCAGGCGAGAGAACATCTCGCCGGGCCTGCGCGCTTATCCCGGGCATCCGGTTTCCGCCGAGAAACCCGACCGCGAGCGCCGCTCCGGCAATGACGCCGCCCACGAAGACGAGACTCCAGGCCTCGTCCTTCCAGTTGTACCTGAGATATGACACCCGAAGCCTTCGGAAATGCAGCCGCGCAGGCGTGCCTGAACGAAGAGGAGACGCCGAAGTGCTTGTTGCTCGAGAGGAGCAAGAGCGGCACCATCAGTCCAAGCAGGGGGCCCGATATATACCATGGCCATGGTTGGCTCAACCATTCAAGCATACCCAGATAGTGCTAAAGCTTATGTTCCGGGTCAAGGTACAACTGGGTATCCGGTCGGTGGGCAGCTCCCACGCGTTTCGGCGCGGTTCCATCAATCCGTCAATTCATCCTTGCGCGCTCAGCTCACATGGTATAGACTTTCTGCTTATATACGCAGTGAGGAATGCTATGTACGAGGATGTGCGGTACAAGGACCTCGATGGACCGCAGTGGCTCGACTCGGTCTACGTGTACGGGCTTTCGTACTGCGACCATTGCAAGGATGCGATTCATTTTCTCGCAGAACTCAAGGCCTCGGGCTTCGTCTACGTGTACCTCGACCGAATTCGCGGCGAAATACGGCACGCGTGTAACCGACGATCTGGAAGCGCGGCGAGGCGAGCGGCTTATCTACCCTATCCTCGAGGTCGACGGCGAGTATTACTTCGGGTTCGAGCCCGACCGCGTGGCGCGATGCCATAGGAATCAGCCCTTCGCCCGGCCGAAATCGACTAGTTTTTCGTGGACAACTCGCCGATCTCCGTATACACTTCGGGTTATATAGTCATCCATATATGATATCGATATTTACGCGCGAATCGACGTGCGAATCGTCTCCTCTGAGACAGCGCGAAGGCGGTGTATATGTACGGACGTAAAGGGGTAGCCGTGAAGCTTCTCAAAGGAAAGCTCATTCTCCTCGTACTGTTGCTCGCCGTGTGGGCGGGCCTTGCCTATCCGCTCGACGCACAGGAGCTTGCCGTCGCGGCTGTCGTGGCGCTGGTCATTAGTGTGCTTCCACTCGGCTCGGCCGGTGTATTCGGCGAAATCCGCATGTCTCCGCGCGCCCTGGTGTTCGCGATTGCCTACGTGTTCGTGTTCCTGGCCGAGCTGCTGAAGGCCAACATAGACGTTGCCTTCCGCGTCCTGAAGCCGGACCTGCCGATCCGGCCGGGAATCGTGCGGGTGAGGGCCAACCTGCCACACAAGGCTCGGGCGAACACCTGCTGGCGAACTCGATCACCCTGACCCCGGGCACGATGACCGTGGACACCGACGGAGACGTCTTCTACGTCGCACTGGATCAACGTCGCCGGCGACGACATCGAGGAGGCCACGGAGCGGATCGTGGCGAAGTTCGAGCGATATCTGGAGGTTGTCTGTGGCTGAGATGCTCTTCTGGATCGCCGGCGGCATAGCCGCTCTGGCCGCCGTCTGGCCTTCTACCGGGTGGTGATCGGTCCGAGCGCTGCCGACCGTACCGTCGGGCTGGACGGCATGACCATCATCGCTATCTCGTTCATCGCCTTTCTGGCAGTCATCGCCGACCGGATCATCTACATCGATGTTGCGCTGGTGTACGGGTTGGTGAGTTTTCTGGGCGTGGTCGCGGTGGCCCGCTATCTCGAAAGGGGGCTGTAATGATACTACCGATTATCGGGGGGCTCCTGAGCATCGTCGGAGCCGTCTTTCTTCTGCTCGCCTCCATCGGCCTCGTGCGTATGCCGGATGTCTATAACCGGATGCAGGCGGGCACCAAGGCGACGACCCTCGGAAGCATTCTCTTCCTGATCGGGATCGCCGTGGCAAATCCGCCGTGGAGTGGCCGCATCGTTCTGCTGGTGGTGTTCATCGTGTTCACGAACCCTATATCGTCCCACGCGCTCATCCGCGCGGCTGCGCCATTCGGGGACCCCCCTGGCGGCGAAAACCGTCAAGGACGATCTCGCGGACACGCGGCATGTGGCTCGGCCACAGCATACCCCGAGACCGCACGCAAACGGGAGGCGCGGTATCGATGACGGTTTTTCTGTCGCTTCTCGGCACTCGTCATGCTGGTGGCGGCCGTGGTGGCCGTGTATCAGAAACACCTTCTTGCCGCCATCATCGCTTCGGGCGTTGTCAGCCTCTCCGCCAGCGTGGTCTACGTGATGCTCGCCGCACCGGATGTGGCCATGACGGAGGCCGCCATCGGCTCGGCGCATAACCACGGTGGTGTTCCTCTACGCCCTCAATCGGGTGCGCACGGCGAAGGGAGAGTCCCATGGTCAGCTAGGGTATTCGGCAATTCTCGCCATCGCCGGCTTCGTACTGATTCGCCGTGCCGCTCGTGACCGAGCTCCCGCCCCTGGAGGAGCTGACCGCGGTCGCGCAGGCCTATGTAGAGCGTACTCCCGGCGAGCTCGGCGCCCAGAACGTGGTGACCGCGGTGATCGTGACCATGACCGCGGGCTGGATACCCTCGGCGAGGTGAGCGTCCTCTTCATCGCGACCGCCGGAGTGGGCTTTCTCTTGAGGCGGCAGGGTCCGGCCGTTCGCTCGGGCGCCGACGGCGTACCGGCCGTGACGGAAGCGGGCCCGGGACAGGGGCCATCGGAGATCCTGCACTACCGGCGGCACAGCATTCTCGTGCCCGTGGTGGCGCTGTTCGGCGTCTACATCTTCACTCACGGGCATCTGACGCCGGGCGGCGGATTCCAGGGCGGCGTTATCCTTGTCTCCGCACTGCTGCTGCTGCTTTCTCGCGACGCCGGGCGAGCGCCATCGGCCACACCCTGCTCACGGCGGTGGAATCTCTCTCCGGCGCAACGTATGTGGTGCTTGGCGCGCTCGGACTCGTCCTTGCCGCGGGATTCCTGGATAACCGCATCATTGCCTCTGAGGGAGTTCGGCACGCTCTTCAGTGCCGGCGCGATTCCCATCATCTACTCCCTCGTCGGCGTCAAGGTGGGCGCCGAGCTTTCGGGCATCCTTGATCGTCTTCGCTCCCGGGAAGGAGGGCACGCATGACACTGGTAACTACCATCGGCCTTCTGCTGATGGGCGTCGGGCTCTGGGCAATGCTCACTCGACGCAACCTCTTCAAGATCATCATCGGGTTTTCCATAGTCGATACCGGCATTCACCTGGTCATCGTATCCGTCGGTTACATTCGTGGCGGAACGGCGCCAATTCTCGACGACGCGCGTCGGAACGTCAACCGCGGCCGTCGCAGCGTCGTCGACCCCCTCCCCGTCGGCGCCTGGTGCTCACCGCCATCGTGATCGGTCTGGCGGTGACGGCGCTGATGCTGACCTACGCCGTGCAGCTTCACCGGCGACGCGGCTCACTTCTCATTGACGACTACAAGGAGCTCGAAATGGTAAGCCCGATCTACCTCATCGCGATTCCACTCCTCGCGGCATTTCTTCTCGGGCTTCGCCGACCGTGCGCGGTCGGGGTCTCTCTCTCACCCTTACCTTCGGGGCCCGCTGTGGATGGTCGGGCTGTCCCTCGCATGGGCGGTTTCGTTACTCTCGGGAGCAGCGACCGCCGAGGTACTGACGGCGGGATTCTCCCCGCCGCTGTCGATCAATCTGCGGATGGGCACGCTGGAAGCGGCGCTTGAACCTGCTGATCAACCTCGCGTTCCTGGGCTCCGCCGTCGTCATGCTCCGTAGGCTGCGCACCGACTCGGTGGGCGCGCAGGTGCTACTGGTGATGATGGCTATGGGCGCGAACGGCATCGTGCTCACCCGACGACCTCTTCAATCTCTTCGTGTTTCTCGAGATTGCGGCCATCGCGAGCTACGGCATCCTCGCCATAGAGGACGATGAGAACAGCCTCGCGGCGGGCTTCAAGTACGTGATCGCGGGCGGTATTTCCTCGGCGGTGCTGCTGCTCGGAACGATCTTCCTGTACCGGATCACCGGAACCCTCAACATCGACGGCATGATCGCCTGGGCGAACGCGAACGCGGGCGTCCTCGCCGGCGGCGCCGGTCTCTCGGCGCATCTTCCTCGTGATCGTCGCGCTGCTCATCGAGCTCAAGCCCTTCCCGGCAAACGGATGGGCGCTCGATGTATACCAGTCCGCGAACCCTGCCGTTTCTGCGGTCCTGTCCATCGGCACCTCCACCGCAATGGTCGCGGCCCTGATCAAGATCGCGCCCCTCATGCCGCGGGCGGTTGCTGCGGTGCTTGCCGGCGCCGGCGTCCTGCTCCTTCACGGCGTCCAACCTCGTGGGCCTGCGTCAGCGTGATGCGCGACGCATGCTCGGGTACTCCTCGGTCGCCCAGATCGGGCTCGTCGTTGCGGTGGTCTCCGGGGCGCGCCTCTTCACCGACGTCGCGCCGGCTACCGTCGCGCTCGATAGCCGGCGGCCTCCTGCTGAATCATTTCCTTGCCAAAGGGAGGACTCTTCTGGCTGGTCGGAGCGCTGGGCATCCGCACCATCGAGGAGGCCCGGGGTCGCCTTCACGGTGCCTACGGACTCAGCCTGCTCTTCGGCGCTGCTGCTTGTCGCACTGGCGGGCCTTCCGCCCTTCCCCGGCTTCTGGGCCAAGTGGCAGCTCGTGGTCTCGCTCACGGGGGCGGGGCAGTTCCTCTGGGTGACACTGCTGCTCGGAGGCTCGCTCTTCGAAGCAACGTACCTGTTCCGGTTCTTCGGCATCCTGCGCGCGCCGGCGCCCGCCATACAGGGAGCCACCACGCCCCGGGGCGACGAGACACAACCCGCGAACTCAGAGCCCGTCGGCCTCCAGCCTGCCCGCCTCGCGGCCACGGTTCCCACGGCCGTTTTCGCCGCTGCTGCGGCGGCTGCGGGTATCGCCGGCGCCTGGCTCTTCGGCTTTCAGGGATCTTCTGCTCTTCCTGCCTCTTGCCGGCAGCGGCGATTCTGTTGGTGCTCGACGGCCTGCCCGGATTCGTCAAGGGTGTCGTGAGCATTGTCCTGATCGCGGTCTACGCGTACCTCGTGGCACCCGCCCTCGCCGGGATGACGCTCGTGTTCGGTCTCGATCCTCGCCGGCGGTCCGGCTCTGCTGCTTGCTGGCGACCCTGCACAGGCGCGGCAGGGTGTCGGGGGCATTTCCCGCTGTTCGTGCTCTTCGCACTTGCGATGTCCTCGCTTCTGGTCGCGCGTAGTGCGCTCGGCTTCCTTTTCGCATTCGAGCTCATGACGGTGAGCTCCTACCTGCTGCTCCAACGCGGCGAGCGCGCCGAGCTACCCGCCCACCGCTATCTCGGTGTTCTCACTCGGCGGCGCCTTCGCGCCGATGACGGGCCTCGCGATGGTCGTCGCCGCCGGCGGCAGCTTCCGCGGCGCCGGGGGCCGCACTGCAGGCGCCCGTGCTCTCCGCGATTGGCCGGACGCTCACACCCCAGGTCGGCGGCGCAGCTCCTGGCGGTGGGAGGGAGCGCCACCGGCGCCCTCGCGGCTGTGGGCGCCGGGGGCGGCGCCGGCTCGATCGCGGGCGGCGTGGCCGGAACGGCCGTTCCGGCGGCCGCCGTGGCCCTGATTGTTATCGGCTTCCTCGTGAAGGCCGGTGCGGTCGGTGTGCACATCTGGCTGCCGTCGAGCTACGGCGAGGCCGAAGGCGAGACCTCGGCTCTGCTCTCCGCGGTGCTGAGCAAGGTGCCGGTGTTCGGCATTATCCTCGCCGTGCTGGCTCTCGTGGGGAGCGGGGTCGAGGCCGCTTCAGGCGCGCGCGGCCGGTACCGCGGCCGCCGCGGCGGGCGTGATCTTCCCCGTGCTCGGCTGGGTCGGCCTCGACGGCCCTCTTCGGCGCCCTGCTCGCGGTCTTCCAGGAGGACGCCGAGTATCTGCTCGCCTACTCGAGTATGAGCCAGATCGGCTATATCATCGCCGCTTTCGCCGCGGCGAGTCACCTGGTGGACGACGGGACTCTACCTCTCGGTGCTCCACTTCGCGTTCAAGGGTATCCTCTTCCTTGCGATCGCCGGGGTGATTCTGCGAACGGGCACGAGCACCTTTCACAGGCTCGGCGGCCTCATCAGGAAGATGCCGCTGACCTTCGTGACGGTGCTCATCTCCATCATCTCCGTGTCGGAGTTCCGCCCCTCGCGGGCTTCGGCGGGAAGTGGCTGCTCTACACCGCGCTGCTGGAGGAGGGATTGAACCTTCAGGCGGCCCTCGCCTTCTTCGCGAGCACCATCGCGTTTCTCTACCTCTTCAAGCTGATTCACGCGGTCTTCCTCGGTCAGCCGAAGGACGAGCTGCGAGGCGTACGGGAAGCGCCGGTATGGCTTCTCATCCCGCAGCTGGCACTGGTCGGCGGTATCATGGCGATGTCCATGTATCCGACAATCATTCTCGGGCCCATCGCGGCGGCCGTCTCGCCCTACATCGCGAGCACGGTGGCCTTCGAGGGTTACACGGTGGTGAGTGCCCTCGGTTACTGGAACGGAAACACGGTGATGTACGTGACGATGGGTGTCTTCGCCCTGCCGCTCGTCTGGCTGCTCGTCGCAATGAAAAAACCACAGCGGGTGGAACAGTTCAACATCGTCTTCGCCGCCGAGCGGCCCGAGCGCCCCGAGACCACCCACTATGCGCACAACTTCTTCACCCCCTATTACCGGGCACTGGATTCCTCACGCGCCCGGGCGTTATCGGATTCTGGAACGGCATACAGGAAGCGGTATCATCGGTGGGGGGCGCGGTCAGACGGATCTACTCCGGCAACGGCCAGACCTACGCCCTGCACATCGTGCTCCTCCTTGCCGTTCTCTATCTCATTGCAGGAGGCATGTAGATGACGGAGCCTCTCCTTCTCCGGTTAGCATACGCGGCACTCACCCTGTTCATCGTGTTCAATTACGGTATCCTGCTGATGGGCACGACGGCCCGGATCCGGGCCCGCGTGCAGGGTCGTATCGGGATACCGGTATGGCAGCCCTACATCGACATCATCAAGAACAACGCCAATCGGACCTCGGTTATCCCACGGCGTCATGTTTTACCTCGGCCCGGTGTTCCGGCTTGCCGGCGGCATCGGCACGCTGATGTTCGTTCCGGTGATCTTCGGCTCGCCCGTTTTCGGCAACTTCAGCTTTGCCGGCGACGTCGCTGCTGGTGATCTACTTCATCTTCTTCGGTCAGCTCGGCATGGCGCTCGGCGCAGGTGAGGGAGGTCATCCCTACAGCCCGATCGGCGTGTCCCGGGGCCTTGCCCAGATGACCGCCTTCGAGGTGCCCTTTACCCTCGGCGTGATCGCGCTCGTCATACAGCACGGAACCCTCTCGATAACCGAGCTCGTAGCTGCGCAGCAGGAAGCATCCTGTCGTGGAACCTGTTTACGAATCCGCTTGCGACGATCGCCGCCCTCATCGCGTTTCTCGGGATGACGATGAACAACCCCTTCAGCGTGGTCACCGCCCACAGGAGATCCCCATTGGCCTCCGACAGAGTACCAGCAGCAACTACCTCGGCATGCTGCAGAGCAACCGCGCCATCTTCAACGGCGCGAAGCTGCATCCTCTACATGAACCTCTTCCTCGGCGGCGCCACGAACATCTTCGAGATGGTGCTGAAAACCTTCGCGCTGTACATGATGACCGTGATCGTAGGGGTATCCTTCCCCCGCTTTCGAGCGGACCAATCAATTCGATTCTTTCTGAAAATACCTGCGGCGATCGGTGTGGTCGCCGTGATTCTTACCGCCCTGTAGGAGTACTCCCATGAGTGAAGCACGAGACGAGAGCCGCTCGGCGTCACACAGCCCGCCGAGCCCGAACCGCACGTCGAGGACGATGCACGCTCCACGCGCGGCAAGATCCAGCTTCCCAATGCAGATATGCCGATCGAGGATGCAGGCCACTTCTGTTCGGCGCGTCCTCACGTCGAGGCGCCGTTCCGTGGCGCAATCGAGAAGTTTCTGAACTGGGCGCGATCGCAGAGCCTGTGGGTTCTCGGTTTCGGCACCGGGTGCGGCGCCATCGAGTTGCGCCCCCTCATGACCGCTCGATTCGACGCTTACCGCTACGGGATACAGGGCCGCGCCGACCCCCGGCAGTCCTCGGTGTTCATCATCGGCGGCTACGTGTCGCTGAAGACCCTCAAGCGCATCATCCGCAGCTACGAGCAGATGCAGAATCCGAAGTTCGTCATCGGGCTCGGAAGCTGCACGATAAACGGAGGCATGTACTGGGACAGTTACAACACGATCAACAGAATCGACCAGTACATCCCCGTGGATGTGTACATTGCCGGCTGCATGCCGCGACCGGAGGCCATTCTCGCCGGATTCAAGAAGCTCAAGACGCTCATCCGAAGCGGCGAGGCCGAGGGGGCAAACTACTACGCCGAGCACTTCGACTGGTACAAAGAGAACCAGAAGCAGATCATCACCGACTGGAACATGCCGGACTACAACTGGTAGGAACGCGACGCAGTGGAAGCAACTACTGAAGCGATCTGGCAAGCCCGCTTCGGCGTCTACCGATTGCCGCGCGACGACCGCCTGAAGTTCGCGGACCTGGCATTCCTGCGTGTCGACCGCGGTAGAGCGCGGTGAGATCTCATCACCCATCTCCGCGACCGGGAGGCCTTCACGCATCTCGTCTTCTTCACCGCCGTGGATATCATCGAGCAGGGCGTATTCCGGCTCGACGCTATCTGCTGCACAACTACGAGCACGCAGACGCGACATCGGCGTCGAGGTGGAGATCAGTCGTGACGACGCCGTGATGGAATACGATCCACCATCCTGTGGGCGCAGGCCGAGGACGTCAGCGGGAGCTCAAGGAGATGTTCGGCATCGACTTTCCCGGAAGCCCGCGCGTCGACGAGCCCTTCGTCCTCGAAAGCTGGGACGACATTCCGCCGATGCGCACGTGAGTTCGATACGAAGGCCTACTCCGAGGCGCGTACGTTCCGCGCCAGAGCCGGGTCGACTCACGACACGACCGAAGCACATGAAGGTAGAAGCTCTATCCGGAGGAAGACGCATGAGTGACACACGCACGAGCGAGACACGCGCCGGCACCCGGATCAGCGACACCAGGCTCTACGCGGGATCGACATCCGCCACGTTCCCGAGCAGCCGCGCTACGTAGAGTTCGACGACCGGCGACCGCAACCGCGGCACGAGCGACACCGGCAGCTCCGGAAAGTAGATCTCGACTCGCGGGAAGTACCTCAAGCTCTGGCAGGGGCCGAACCATCCGGGCATCACCGGGAACATGTCGGTGGAGCTCACCGTGAGCGGCGACGACGTCGTCGAGTGCTCAGGACGCACGTCGGCTACCTGCACCGCGGCTTCGAGAAGCTCATGGAGCGACGCACCTACATCCAGAACTTCCCGCTGGTCTGCCGGATCTGCGTCCGAGCCCGACTTCAACGAGTATCTCTACGCCGCGTCGCGTGGAAGACCTCGCGGGGATCGAGGTGCCCGAGAAGGCGAACTGGCTTCGCTGCTCACCCTCGAGATGGCGCGCCTCACGAGCTTTCTCCAGTGGATCGGCGGGCAGGCCGGCGCCTTCGGGATGGGCACCATCGGGCAGTGGACGATCACGCACCGCGACTACATGCTCGACCTCTTCGAGGAGCTCACCGGCGGACGGATCTACCACATGTACATCATTCCCGGCGGCGTGCGCGGGGACCTGCCGGAGGGCTTCGAGGATCGCATGGAGGCACTACTCGTGAAGATCGAGAAGCTGCTCTCCGAGATCGACCTGGCCATGTTCCACAACGCCGTCTTCAAGATGCGCGCCGAAGGGCTCGGCGGTCATCACGCCGGACATGATCGATCGCTACGGCATCACCGGGCCCGAACGCCCGCGCAGCCGGTGTCGCGCGGGACATCCGCAAGGACGAGCCCTACCTCGGCTACGACGAGCTCGACTTCGAGGTCGTCACCGCCGAGACTCCGACGCCTACGCGCGCGCCTGCAGGTGCGATTCCAGGAGATGTACCAGTCGGTGTCGCCTGATTCGGCAGATCATGGAGCGCATCCGCCGACGGGGACCGATCCACACGAAGCTGCCGAACGTGCTTCACTGGCGCATCCCGCCGGGCAGACCTGGCACCGCGCCGAGTGCACCCGCGGCGAGTACGGATACTACATGGTCGCCGACGGCACGATTTACCCGCGCCGCGTATACGTCAGAGGCCCCTCCTACACCCATGCGATCGCGGTCATGGAGAAACTCGCGGTGGGCGCCAATATCGCCGACATCGCCAGCCTCATGGTGAGCCTGCACACCTATCCGCCGAGATCGAGAGGTAGCGAATGAGCGTCAAAGACCTGATCGCCCCCTTTTCCGTCTGGAAGCGTGCGTTCGAAAAGCCGTACACCGACGATGGATCCGCATAGACGAGCGGCCCGGCGCTGCGCGCTACCGCGGGTTTCACACAAACAGACACGACATCTGCATCGGCTGCGGCACCTGCGAAACGGTCTGCCAGAACGCGGCGATCGATCTCGGTGCCGGTTGATCGAGCGGGAAACGCAAGCACGGCGACAGCGGGCTCAGGCCGCACGGTCGACTACGGACGCTGCTGCTGGTGCGCGCTCTGCGTGGACATCTGCCCGACCGGGTCCTCGGGATGAGTAACGAGTACATCTGGGTGGACACCGACCCGGACGCCTTCCGCTACGTTCCCGGCAGCGATGCGAAGCCCTGGGACGAGAAGCGAGCTCGGCTACGCCCCCTCCGAAGGCTACGAGCTCCTCGAGAAGCAGCGCGTGGACATGCGTATGCTCGAGCCGGAGGAAAGCCTCAAGAGCTTCGAGGAGCTCGTGCAGGGCTACTCCGAGGAGCAGGCCAAGCTCGAGGCCGACCGCTGCGTCGCCTGCGGCATCTGCGCGGCGACCTGCCCGGCGCACATGGACGTCCCGGGCTACATCGAGGCCATCCGCGACGACGACATTCCGCGCGGACTGCGCATCGCCTACGAGTCCAATCCGCTGCCCGCCTCCTGCGGTCGCGTCTGCACGCACTCCTGCGAGTACGTCTGCAGCAAGGGACACAACGACGGCGAGCCGATATCCATCCGCTGGCTCAAGCGCTACATCGCCGATCAGATCTACGCGCAGGACTACGAGAAGGTGCTGCCCGCGCCCGAACCGGAGAACGACAAGCACGTGGCGATTATCGGATCCGGTCCCGGCGGACTCGCCGCCGCGTACTATCTCAGACTCCTCGGCTATCGGATCACCGTCTACGACGGGAGAGACCTGCCCGGCGGCATGCTCCGCTACGGCATCCCCGAGTATCGCCTGCCCTACGATCAGATCAACAAGGACATCGACTACATTCGGTCCCTCGGCGTCACGGTGCACCAGAAACATCATGATCGGACGCGAGACCAGCTTCGAGGACCTCTACGACGGCTATGATGCGGTCTTCTTCGCCACCGGCCTTCCCAATCCCTACACGATGGGAATCGAGGGGGAGGACCATCACCCGCGTGCTCGCCGGGCTCAAAGTCCTCGACGACGTCACCGACGGCCGCGGATCCGGGCCTCGGCAAGGCCGTCGCCGTCATCGGCGGCGGAAACGTCGCCATGGATGCCGCTCGCACGGCGCGCCGGCTCGGCTGCGAGGTCACGATTCTCTACAGGCGTCGCATCGAGGACATGCCCGCAACGAAGGAGGAGATCACCGAGGCGCTGGAGGAAGGCGTGCGCATCGTCCGCAGGCCATTCCCATCCGCGTGGAAGATGAGAGCGAGACACGAGCAGCCTTCGTCTGGGCGGAGGCAGGAGATGGTGGATCAGGGCGAGGGAAAGCGTCCGAAGCCCGTCCTCATCGAGGGCTCGGAGCACCGCGACGTCTTCGACTCGGTGGTTTCAGCGATCGGGCAGGATGCCGACTACTCCTTCCTGCCCGAGGAAGTGCTCTCGAAGATCAAGGTCGAACGCGGGAGAGTCGCCGTCGATCGCTTCGGAGCGACTGACGACCCCAAGGTCTTCGCCGGCGGCGATATCACCAACACCAAACGCGACGCCATCAGCGCCATCGCCAACGGCCACCGGGCCGCGAAGGGTATCGACCGTCAGCTTCTGAAGCTGAACCCGACGAAGCAGCGCATATAGCAGCCGGCAGCCGCGGCGCCGGGCGCGAGTCTCCCGCGCGGCGCTTACCGGGCCGCGGCACCAAGCACGGTTGCCGTCTGCGGCCAGTAGCGCCCGCCTCGCCGGACCACCTCCATCTCCAGGCCGTACACGCTCGAGAGAAGATCGTGGGTGAGCACCTCCTGGGGCGAGCCGTGAGCGTGGATCCGCCCGTCCTTCATGATCGAAACCTGGTGGAACACCGGGGTAATCTCCTCGATGTGGTGGGTGACGTAGATGAGGGTCGGACCGTCGGGCTCGGTGCCCAGCTTGTCCACGAACTCCAGAAAATGCTCACGCGCGGCCGGGTCGAGGCCGCTGCACGGCTCATCGAGGATCAGAAGGGTCGGCCGCGCCACGAGGGCACGCGCAATGAGGATCCGCTGCTTCTCCCCCTGCGAGAGCACCGCATAGCGGCGTTCCTCGAGGCGCTCGCATCCCATGAAAGCCAGCCGCTCACGCGCAAGGGCGACGTCCTCCTCCGTTATCGGCTCCCAGAGCCCGATTGATGCGTAGCGCCCGCTCACGACGACATCGAGCGCCGTATCGCGATCGTGGATGCGCTCGCTGAGCGCCGAGCTCACCCACCCGATGTGGCGCCGGACGTCCCGGAGATCGCTCCTGCCGCGAACGTAGCCGAGCACCTCCACTTCGCCGCCGCTTGGCGACATGTAGCCGGTGACCACCTGCAGCATCGCGGTTTTGCCCGATCCGTTCAGACCGAGGAGTGCCGTATGTCCGTGGGAAGAGATATCCCAGGTTACTCCGTCGAGAATCATTTCGTCGTCACGGTGCATCGTGACGTTCTTCAGCGTTATCATGCCGTACCGCCCGTTCGTGTTTCGCCGTCCCGCCGTAGGTCGCCTACCCGGAGACGCTCGGAAGACCGGAGAGCGCCATGGCGACCTCCTCTTCCGGATACTCGTAGGCCACCAGCTTGCCCGCGTTGTAGTCGAGATAGGCCTGCATGTCGAACTGCCCGTGCCCGCAGAGGTTGAACAGGATCGCCTTGCTCTCGCCCGATTCCCTGCAGGCAAGAGCCTCGTCGATGGCCGCGGCCACGGCGTGATTCGCCTCCGGCGCGGGCAGGATTCCCTCAGCCTGCGCGAACTGAATTCCGGCGGCGAAGGTGCGGAGCTGGTCATAGGCGGTGGCTTCGATGTGCCCCTCGGAGTGCAACTGGCTCACAAGCGGCGCCATCCCGTGATACCGCAGTCCGCCCGCGTGGAAGCCGGGCGGCACGAAGCCGCTGCCGAGGGTGTGCATCTTTACGATGGGGGTAAGATGGGCGGTGTCGCCGTAATCGTAGGCGTAGGGGCCCTTGGTGAGGGTCGGACAGGCGGCGGGCTCCACCGCTATGACGCGGTGATTTTTCTCGCCTCGCAGGTTCTCTCCCACGTAGGGGAAGCGCATGCCGGCGAAGTTCGAGCCGCCGCCGGTGCAGCCGATGAGGATATCCGGCTCGTCGTCGGCGGCCGCCATCTGTTCCATGGTCTCGAGACCTGATCACGGTCTGATGGGTCAGCACGTGATTCAGGAACGCTTCCGAGGGCGTAGTTCGTATCGTCGCTGGTGGCCGCCACCTCGACCGCCTCGGAGATGGCGATACCGAGAGAGCCGGTAGAGTCGGGATGCTCCTCCAGCACGGCGCGCCCGGAGGCAGTGGTGCGGCTCGGACTCGGAGTAACGTTGGCGCCGAACGCTTCCATCAACCCGCGCCTGTACGGCTTCTGGTCGTAGCTGACCTTCACCATGTACACGCTGCACTCCATCCCGAAGAAGGCACAGGCCATGGACAGTGCGCTTCCCCACTGCCCGGCGCCGGTTTCGGTGGTCAACTTCGTGACGCCCGCTTCCCTGTTGTAAAAGGCCTGCGGGACGGCCGTGTTGGGCTTGTGACTGCCGCTCGGGCTCACGCCTTCGTACTTGTAGTAGATGCGGGCCGGGGTATCGAGGGCCCTCTCGAGGCGCCGCGCGCGGTGAGGGCGTCGGTCGCCACTGCCGGTAGATATCCCGCACGGGCTCGGGAATCTCGATCTCACGATCGGTCGAGACTTCCTGCTTTATGAGCTCCATCGGAAAGAGGGCAGCCAGATCGTCAGGGCCAATGGGCTCTTTGCTCTGCGGATGAAGCACCGGCGGCGCCGCGTTTCGCAGGTCGGCCTGAATGTTGTACCAGCTCTTCGGTATCTTTGATTCCGGCAGGGTGTATTTGACCGAATCCATCTCGTCCTCCCTCGATGATCCTGCATTTCTGATGCATGATTATACGTTCGGCGGAGTGTAGCACCTCGATCGGATGCGGTCAACAAAGGGAGCGTCCACGGGAGCGCCGACGGGGTCGGTGCGCCACGACCCGTCGCATACCGCCTCCCGAGAGTCTCAGGCGCCGATTTCTTCGGCGAGGGCGGAGAGAAAGCGGTCCACGTTGGTTTCCCGTGCGGTGTGCCCCATGATGCCCACGCGCCAGATCTTCCCGGCGAGCGGCCCGAGCCCGGCCCCGATTTCTATGTGATGTTTGTTCCGCAGCGCCTGGCGGGACTGCCGCCTCGTCGACTCCCTCGGGAATCGACACGGCGTTGAGGTTCGGCAACCGATAGTCGGGGTCTACCACCGATGGAGAGGCCGAGTTTCTCGATCCCCGCCACGAGGCGTTCGTGTACGTGCCGATGACGTTCATATACGGCTTCGTAGCCCTCGTCCTCGATCAGTGCCAGTCCCTGCAGGAGGCCGTAGATCATGTTGATTGGCGCGGTGTGGTGGTAGCTTCGCTTCCTGCTCTGCCCCTGCATAGTAGGGCAGACAGCATGGAGACATCCAGATACCAGTTCGGCACCTTTGCTTTTCGATTCTCGACCACCGAAATCGCGCGATCGGAGAAGGATGCCGGCGCGAGACCGGGGGGTACCGACAGGCACTTCTGCGTTCCGCTGTAGAACGCGTCCACGCCCCACTCATCGAGCTTCACTGGAATACCGCCGAGGCTCGTGACACCGTCGACAAGATAGAGCGCGTCGGTGTCGCGTACAAGCGCACCGATCTCGTCCACCGGGTTTCGCACACCGGTGGATGTCTCCGCGTGCACCACCGCCACAATCTTATAGCGCTGCTCGCCGAGACGCTTCTTCACTTCAGCTACGTCGATCGGCTACCCCGACTCCGCCTCGATCGTGTCCACCTCCGCACCAAGGCGGCCCGCCGACGTCGGTCATGCGTGTACCGAAGACACCGTTGACCAGAACCAACACCCGGTCACCGGGCTCCACGAGGTTCACGAAGGCCGCCTCCATGCCGGCGCTTCCGGTGCCGGACACCGGGAAGGTGACGGCGTTCTTCGTGTTCATGAGGTTTCGCAGCTTCTCGCTCGTTTTGTCCATAATGTCGATGAACTGCCCGTCCATGTGGCCGAGCGTGCTCACGCTCATCGCTTTGTATGTTTCCGGGTGTACGGCGGACGGTCCGGGCCCCATCAGCAGGACCTCCGGGACCTCAGTCAGTACATGTGTCATTGTGTTCTCTCCAGATTGCGTAGGTTTTTATGCTCCAACAGTATAGACTACATCGCCGCCGATGTCACGGACGCTTCGAAGCCGCTTCCCTTCAGTCCGTACATGTGAGACTTGATAGCAAAGGCCACGTTCTTCATGCTCCACGGGGCGTGAACCGAGAGAGCCAGCCATTCTCGCTCTCCATTGTACAACGGCATACTTACTCGCAAGGAGGCCTTCTATGGCAAGACGCTCATTCAAGGCGGATAAACGTCGTCGTCAGCTCCAGAAAAAGAAGAAGCAGGAGCAGAAGCGACAGAAAAAGCAGACCAAAGACGGATCGGAGGGCGAGGACCAGTCCTACCTCGAGTATCTTTCGCCCGGCGGTCCCATGGATGAACGCTACGTCGCAGAAGAAGAAGAGAACGACGAGGACGGCGAGGAGAACGGCGAAGCCGACGAATCCGACGCCGATCGAGAAACGTAACCCCTCCCCTGCCTGAAAGCAACGCGGCCGATCGCCTATCGGACCGCCGGGCCCCGCCATACGTGATATGATACGTGCCATGGAGCTCCAGTATCGCCTTGTCGAGGATGAGGACGGGCTTGCCGCGGCAACTCGAATCCGCGTGGCGGTTTTCGTCGAGGAACAGGGAAATTCCCCGGGAACTCGAGCTCGACGACCTCGACGCAGAGGCCTCGCACGTACTCGCCTTCGACGGCAAAACCCCGGTGGCCACCGGGCGCGTAACCATCGACGGCCGGATGGCTACCATCGCCCGGATCGCCGTGCTTCCCGGATACCGCGGACAGGGCATAGGTGCGCGCATCGTCGGCATGCTCGAGGAGCGGGCCAGACAACGCTCAGCGACGGTGGCGGAGCTCTCGCCGCACTACTACCTCGAAGACTTCTACGCCCGACTGGGGTATCGGCGGGTGGCCGGTGAGGAATGGGTTGCCGGTCACAGGCTCATCAAAATGAGCAAGGAGCTCTGAGCCATCGTGTCCTCATCACTTGCCTCCGGCCGGCGCCAACTATAGCTTAAGCCCTGAGTTTCACATGGCGCAGCACACACAGACGAGCGAAGCATACCGGGCCGCCATCCGCGTCGAGGGGGCACGCCAGAACAATCTTAAAAACCTGAGTCTCGAGTTCCCCCTCAACAAGTTGATTGTTGTCACCGGAGTCAGTGGCTCGGGCAAGTCGTCGCTGGCCTTCGACACCGTCTACTCCGAAGGGCAACGGCGCTACGTGGAGACCTTCTCCGCCTACACCCGCCAGTTCCTCGACCGTATGGACAAACCGCAAGTGGACCGCATCGAGGGGATACCGCCGGCGGTCGCCATTGACCAGACCAATCCGGTGCGCACCTCCCGCTCAACAGTCGGCACCATGACCGAGCTCAACGATCATCTGAAACTGCTCTTTGCGCGGGCGGCAACCCTTTACTGCCGCTCCTGCGGGCGCGAGGTGCGCCGCGACACGCCACAGAGCATTCTCGACGGCCTCGAAGGTGAAGTCCCGACCGACAGCCGCATCATGATCACTTTCACCGTGCCGGTCCCGACCGATTTCGACCCCGCGGAAATCATCGAGCTTCTCGGGCAGGAGGGGTATACACGCATTCGCTCCCAGACGCCGGCGGCGGTGGAGGTGATACAGGATCGCACCCGCTATACGCCGGCGAACCGTCAGCGCCTCAGCGAAGACCTCGAGGCGGCAATGCACCACGGCAAGGGTCGGGTGACGTTCTACATCCTCGGCGCCGACCTCGAGCCCCGGGAAACCAGGCACTACTCCTCGGATCTCCACTGCGCGACCTGCGACATCCACTACCGTGAGCCGGCACCGAACTTTTTCTCGTTCAACTCGCCCATGGGGGCCTGCGACACCTGCCGGGGTTTCGGCGGGTCATCGGCATCGACTACGACCTCGTTATCCCGGACAAGACCAAGACTCTGGCCGAAGGCGCGGTGCGTCCATGGCAGAGTGAGAGCTACGGAGTCTGCCGGACGGAGATGATGCACTTCGCCCGCACACGCAACGTCAGAACAGACGTCCCCGGGGCGACCTTACGGATGAGGAGAGGGACTGGGTCATCGAGGGTGAGGGGCCCTGGGAGGACGGCGCGAATGGTACGGCATTCGCCGGTTCTTCGACTGGCTCGAGTCGAAGAGCTACAAGATGCATATCCGGGTGCTGCTTTCCAAGTACCGGACCTACACGCCCTGCCCCGACTGCGGCGGAGCCCGGCTCAAACCGGAGCCGCTTCTGTGGCGACTCTCGAGCGGCGGTGAGCGGCTCAACATTCATGAGCTCATGCTCCTTCCCATTTCCCGAGCGGTTTCGTTTTTCGAGAACCTCGACCTCCCCAGACCTCTCGACGAGGCGGTTGAGCTCCTCCTCGAGGAGATAGCAACCAGGCTCGGATACCTGCTCGACGTGGGCCTTGGCTATCTGACCCTCGACCGTCAGTCGCGCACCCTCAGCGGCGGGGAGGTGCAGCGCATAAACCTGACCACGGCGCTGGGCACCTCGCTGGTGAATGCGCTGTTCGTGCTCGACGAACCGAGCATCGGGCTTCACTCGCGTGATATCGGCCGGCTTATTCGCGTTCTGCATCGACTGCGGGACGCCGGAAACAGCCTCATCGTTGTTGAGCACGATCCGGAGCTCATCGAAGCAGCCGACCTGGTCCTTGATCTCGGCCCGGATGCGGGGGCCGGCGGTGGCGCTATCGCGTTCTACGGAACGCCCGATGAGCTCCGCACCGCGACGGGCTCGGTTACGGGACGCTACCTCGGTCGCCGCCCGGCGCCGGCGGCACGGACCGGGCATGCCACCGCCGGGGACGCGGGCACGGCCGCCGCGGATTCCGCCCGCGGTAACGATTCGCGCGCGGCTTCGTTTCTCTCCGTGCGAGGTGCAGCCGAGCACAATCTGCGCTCGATCGACGTCGATATTCCGCTCAGCATGCTCGTGCGCTGCGACGGGCTCAGCGGCTGGGGAAATCGACCCTCGTGCAGGACGTCTCTACAACGCGATTCGCATGGAAACAGGGGCGCCCGTGGAGCAGCCGGGCACCTACGAGGCACTCTCGGGCCTCGAGCACATAGACGACGTGGTCATGGTGGATCAGTCCCCCATTGGCAAGACGACCCGCTCGAACCCCGCAAGCTACGTGGGGGCTTTCGACGAGATACGAAAGCTCTTTGCCCGCGAGCCTCTCGCACGCGAGCGAGGCTACACCGCCGGAACCTTCAGTTTCAACTCCGGCGACGGTCGCTGCCCGACCTGCGGAGGGAACGGGTTCGAGCATGTGGAAGTGCAATTCCTGAGCGACGTCTACCTTCGGTGTCCCGAATGCAACGGTACGCGCTACCGCTCCGACGTGCTCGACGTGAAGATGCATCCGCCGGCCGACCGAGAGCTCGGCGATAGCGCACACGCAGGCACGGGAACCCCGCCCGTCGGCGGCGGTCTTTCCATCGCCGATGTCCTCGAGCTCACTGTCGATGAGGCGGTCAAGGTGTTTTCCTTCTCCAAACGCGTAGCGCGGCGGCTCGAGCCGCTCCGCGGCGTGGGTCTCGGCTACGTCACCCTGGGGCAGCCGGTTCCACTCTCAGCGGTGGTGAGGCCCAGCGCCTAAAGCTCGCCGGACACCTCGCCGACGCCTCACGAAGCTCGAAGCGTAAACACGAACCCCCGCTCTTCCTCTTCGACGAGCCGACCACCGGTCTTCATTTCCGCGATATCGAGGTTCTCCTGCAGGCCTTCCGCCGTCCCGTGGAGGCCGGGCACTCGGTGGTCGTAATCGAGCATAATCTCGACGTGCTTGCAGCGGCCGACTGGATCTCGACCTCGGCCCCGACGGCGGAGAGGCCGGAGGCGAGCTCGTCGCCGAGGGCCCACGGAGCGCCTCGTGGAGATGGGGAGCGGCTATACGGCCGCGGCGCTTCGTCGATACCTTGGCCGCGAGGAAGCCGGGCTCACGGCGGCGGAAGTGGCGACGGAGGCGGCCCCGACGGTCGCCGGTGGCGAGATGACGATTCGCGGCGCCCGGGAGCACAACCTGAGAGACGTCGACCTTACCATCCCGCGTGACGAGCTCGTGGTTTTCACCGGCGTCAGTGGAAGCGGAAGAGCACCGTCGCGTTCGATATTGTCTTCGGGGAGGGGCAGCGCCGTTACCTCGAGTCCTGAACGCCTACGCCCGCCAGCTTCGTGCAACCGAGCAGCCGCCCGGACGTGGAGTCGGTCGTCGGCGTTCCGCCCACGGTCGCCATCGAGCAGCGCACAAGCCGAGGCGCGAACAAGAGCACGGTTGCCACGGTTACGGAGGTCTATCACTTTCTACGTCTGCTCTTCGTGAAGCTCGGTACACAGTACTGCCCCACCTGCGGTGTGCCCATCGAGCCGCAGAGCGCTCGATTCGGTTACCGCCACCCTGCTCTCCTCGTGCAAAACAGCGTCCTGTAACCGTGCTGGCCCCGCTGGTCACGGCACGCAAGGGCTACGACACCGACCTCGCCACCTGGGCGGCAGGAAAGGGCTTCAAGCACCTGCGTGTTGATGGCGAGCTGCTCGAGACGTCCGCCTGGCCGCGACTCGATCGGTTCCACGAACACACGATCCAGGCCCCCGTCGGTGACGTGGTGGTCGAACCTGGCAACCGCGCGCACCTTCGCGCCCTGCTCGAGCGGGCCGCGGCCCTGGAAAGGGTGTCATCCACGTGCTCGACGGTCATACGCAGGAGGAGACGGTCTACTCAACCGAGCGGTCGTGTCCCGTCTGCGGCCGGGGTTTCGAAGAGCTCGATCCGCGACTGTTTTCGTTCAACTCCAGACACGGGTGGTGCCCGGAATGTAGAGGGACAGGACTCGCGGGTCATGAGCACGAAGAAGACGAGGATTCGCCCACCTCCGGTCCCGGTGCAGAGGCCTTCAACGAAGGCACCCCCTGCGCCGCGTGCGGCGGCACGCCGTCTTCGCCCCGAAGCGCGTGCCGTGTTCCTGCAGGGGGCGGGCATCATACGACGTGACGGCGCTCCGCCGTCGCGAAGGCCCGGGCGGATCCATTCTTCTTCGTTCACCGAACGCGAGGGGGAAATCGCACGTGATATTCTTGCCGAGCTCGGCGCGCGACTGTCCTTCCTCGAGCGCGTGGGCCTCGGCTACCTGCCCCTCGATCGTGCCGCGCCGACACTCTCCGGCGGCGAAGCCCAGCGAATCCGCCTCGCCGCCCAGCTCGGCTCCAATCTCCGCGGTGTGGCCTACGTACTCGATGAGCCCACCATCGGACTCCACGCCCGGGATAACCGCATGCTGCTCGATACCCTCCACGAGCTCAAGGCGAAGGGCAACTCGATCCTCGTGGTCGAGCACGACGAAGACACCATACGAAGCGCCGACTACGTCATAGACCTTGGCCCCGGCGGCGGCGTCGAGGGAGGGACCGTGGTCGCAGAGGGAACGCTGCAGAACGTTCTCGCCTCACCGGGGTCGGTGACCGCCCGTTTTCTCGAGCGCCCGCCGGCGCACCCGCTGGTCCCGCGTCGCCACCTCACCGACGATACCGATCGGGTCACCGTTTACGGGGCTACGCTGCACAATCTGCGGGATATCGATGTCTCTGTACCCCTCGGACGGCTGCTCTGTGTCACAGGCGTCAGCGGAAGCGGAAAGAGCTCGCTCGTTCGCGATATCATTCATCGCAACCTCCGACCACGGCTCGGCACCACCCGCGCCACGCCGGAATGGGTCGGCTGCACGGGCATCGACGGCTACTCCTCTCTGGACTACGTGAGGGAGGTCGATCAGACACCCATCGGCAAAACACCGCGCAGCTGCCCGGCGACTTACGTGGGCTTCTGGGACGAGGTGCGCCGCCTCTTCGCGGGCCTTCCCGAATCACGGATGCGCGGCTACACCGCCGGCAGATTCTCCTTCAACACGGCCGACGGGCGCTGCCCGGAGTGCGGTGGACAGGGTTTGAAGCGAATCGAGATGAGCTTCCTTCCCGACGTCAGTGTGGTATGTGATCGCTGCGGCGGCAGGCGCTTCACCGACGACACCCTCGAGGTAGAGTTCAAGGGCAAGACGATTGCCGACGTGCTGGACATGAGCGTGGCGGAAGCGGTCGACTTCTTTGAAGCGCACCCCGCCATTCACCGCGCGGTCGAGATGTTGCGTGATGTCGGGCTCGGATACCTCAAGCTCGGCCAGCAGAGTCCGACTCTCAGCGGCGGTGAAGCGCAACGGATAAAGCTCGTGACCGAGCTCGCAAAGGCCCGAAGCTCCGCCTCGGGACACGCCCTTTACATTCTCGATGAGCCAACGATCGGCCTGCACATGGCGGACGTCGAGCGGCTGGTTTCCGTTCTGCACCGCCTCGTGGAGGCGGGCAACACCGTCATCGTCATCGAGCACAACCTCGAGGTCGTTGCCGAGGCCGACTGGGTCATTGATCTCGGTCCCGAGGGCGGGACGGCGGCGGCACGATCGTCGCGGAGGGAACACCCGAGCACATCGTGGAGGCACGCACCCGTTCCTGGACCGGCCGATTTCTCGAGCCGGTGCTCCATCGCAGTCATTCCGCACGAACCGTGGAGGAATAACTCATGTCGAGAGATCGCCCGCCGCATATCATACCCGGCAGTGTCGATTCACACTTTCACACGCTGGTAATGGAAGAAAAGGGACTTGGGGCAATCGAGATCCTGCGCGAGTGCTTCGAGGCGGAAATGGCCTACGGACTCGATGTCGCGGTGTCTCTTGAGGATTTCGAGGAACGTCGCTCCCGCCTCGCCCACCTCGATCGCGTATACCTGACGGGAGGACTGCACCCTTCCAACGCCGGCAGCGTCTCGTTCGAGACACAGGAGCCAAAGCTCCGGGAGGCGCTCTCGATGCAAAAGGTGGTTGCGCTGGGAGAGATCGGTCTCGACTGGTACCGCAACCACGGCACGCCGCAGCAGCAACGCGACCTCTTCGTCTCACAGATCGAGCTTGCCAACGAGCTCCGCATGCCGGTGGTCATTCACAACCGTGATGCCACCTCCGACATTCTCGACGTCTTCGCCGCACACCCTCCTGCAGCGGAGAGTGTCATGCATTGTTTTTCGGCCAGACCCAGAAGCTGCGAGGCGCTTCCTCGACCTCGGCTTCTCCATATCGTTCGGAGGAAACGTCACCTACAAGCAGTCCGAGGATATCCGCCGCGCCGCAGCCCTTACCCCGGACGACCGCATCTTAGTTGAGACCGACGCCCCCTTTCTCGCACCCCAGGCAGTCCGAGGGAAGCCGAACCACCCGGGCTTCGTGGGCTACACCTACGAGTTCCTCGCCGAGATGCGCGGGCAGAGCGCCGATACGCTTGCGTCCGCGGCTCGCGCGAACTTCGAGCGCATCTTTCTCCGACGCTGAAATGCTAGAACGGAAACACCACGGGCGTGAGCACCAGCACACCGGCCGAGTAGGTCAGGCTGACCGGCAGGCCCACCTTGAGGAAGTCGCTGATGCGGTAACGGCCGGGCGAGTAGACCATCAGGTGGGTCTGGTAGCCGTAGGGAATCAGGAAGCAGGCGCTGGCGCCGTAGGCCACCGCCATGATGAACGGCATGGGGTCGACGCCGAAGGCCTGGGCGGTGGTCCAGGCGACCGGGAAGGCCAGCGCCGCCGCGGCGTTGTTGGTCACGGTTTCGGTGAGCAGCAGCGTGAGCAGGTAGCAGCCGATAAAGGCCGCATAGACGCCGTGGCCGCTGAACAGCGCCTGCATGCCAGCGGCGAGCAGGTCGGCCGCGCCGGAATTCTCCAGCCCCTGGGCGATGGCCAGGGCCGAGCCGATGATCATCCACAGCTCGAAGGGGAAGCGGCGACGCAGCTCGGCCGGGCTCAGCACTCGGCCGGCCAAAAGCCCGGCCATCAGCAGCAGCAGGCCGTGAAAGAGCGGCAGCCACTCCAGGGCGGCCAGGCCGATCACGCTGGCGAAGCCGGCCAGGGTCAGGCCCGCTCTCCACGCGGCTGAGCTGGGGGCGCTTGAAGCTGCCGCTGAGCAGATGAAAGTTGCGGTCGAGATTGCGGTGCTGGCGAAAGTCGCTGCCCACCGCCATCAGCAGGCAATCCCCCACCCGCAGCGGAATCTTGCCCAGCTGGCCTTCCAGGCGCCGGCCGCCGCGGCGAATGCCCACCACGCCGGCATTGAACATGCTGCGGAAATCCACGTCCTGCAGCGTCTGCCCGGTCAGTTCCGACTCGTGGGAAACCACCACCTCCACCAGGTTGGTGGCCAGGAGGTCATTGGCTTGATGGCCAAACAGCGTAAGGCCCGGAAAGCGCTGCAGCGCCTGCACCTTGCCCACTTCGCCGGTAAACACCAGCGTATCGTGGGCGTGAAGAATCTCTTCCGGCCCCACGGGGCTGATTAGCCGACCCTCCCGCTCGATCTCCAACAGGTAGAGGCCATCCAGGCTGCGCAGGTGGTTGGCTTCGATGCTCTTCCCAACCAGCGGCGAATCCGCCTGCAGGTCGGCGGCCAGGAAGTAGGCCAACTTATCCTCGGTGGCTTCGGGCCGATGGTGCGGGAGCGAGCGGGCACGCCACAGCAGCACCACGAAGGTGACCAGCGCCACCGGCACGCCTACCAGGCTGAACTGGAACATGCCCAGCTCTTGACCGGTGCTGTTCAGCGCGAAGGAGCTGACCACCAGGTTGGTGGAGGTACCCACCAGGGTGGTCATACCGCCGAGGATCGAGGCATAGGAGAGCGGGATCAGCAGCCGCGAGGGGGCAATGCGCTTCTGCCGCGATACGGCGCCCAGAAAGGCCGCCACCACCGCGGTGTTGTTGAGAAACGCCGAGAGTACGGCGCTGGCACCCATCAGCTTGGCGGTGGCCGCCTTTTCAGGGCCACTCAGCAGCCGCTGGGATAGCCAGTCCAGCAACGGGGTTCGTTCAAGCGCCAGCGACACGAGCAGCAGCAGCAACAGCGTGGCCAGGGCCGGGTTGGTGTACTGGGCCAGGAGCGTGGCGGTATCCACCAGCCCCAGCAGCAAGTAGGCCGCGGCCAGGCCAACAAACGCCAGGGCGGGCCGCACCCGACCCGAGATCAGCACGGCCAGCAGGCCGGCAATCGAAAGCAGAACCCCCCAAGTGAGCATGACCGGGCCATCCTTGTCGTCAATCGCATCGCTTGTAGGATTCTACGCAGGCTTTTATGATAATGTCGATCAGGATCCAGACAAGACGCCGAAAACACACGCTCTGCCTATCAATTTCAATAGGTTATAGCTTACTTGACCACTAAAGCTTTTTCGCCCGAAATGCTCAGTGAGCGCCGCCTGGAAGCGGTGCGCCTACGCCTGGATGGCCATACCGTGGCCGAGGTAGGCCGGCGAACAGGGCTCTCCGCCCCGACTGTTTCGGCGGCGTGGAAGGCCTTTCGCGAGGGCGGCTGGGAGGCGGTGCCGCTCAAGCCTCGCGGGCGGAAGGTCGGGCAGGCCAACGTGCTGGAAGCCGAGCAGCAGGCGCGGCTCCGGGAGTTGCTGACCACCCTGCCCCCGCCGCCCTCACCGGGCTGGACCCGCCAGCTGCTGGCCGAAGCGCTTCAGACAGGCGATGCCCCCGGCGTCTCTCCTCGGGCCATCGACCACTGGCTAGTGCAACAAGACCTGAAGCCCGCCCCCTTGGCGCTGGAGGCACCGACCAGGCGCCGCGGCCAGCCGGGCCGCTGGTACCGCCAACAGGTGGCGCCGGTGCAAGAGCAGGTGAAGCAAGCCAACGGCAGCGCCTGGCAGGGCGGCGTTCGAATCGCACACCCCAAGGCCCAGGGAGCGCCCGATCAACTCCGTTACCAGCTCTACCTTCACGGCAAGCGCGGCGCTCTCTACACCCGGATTCTTGCCGCCCCGCTCCTGGCCGAGGACTATCTGCAGCTCTTCGAGCGGCTGCTCGACCAGGCAAACGGCAAGCCGGTCGTGCTGGTGTTTCACGGCGCTGCCTTTCAGGCCAGCCCAGAGATCCAGGACTGGCTGGCGGATCACCCCGCGTTACACCTGATCAACGTACCGCCGAACCTTGCCTTGGGGTCAGACCCCAAAGTTCGCTGAGGGGTCTGACCCCAAATTTTCCTTTGCATGGATAGACGACGATGACACTCACCCATCTGCAACGGCTTGAAGCCGAAAGCATCCAGATCATGCGCGAGGTGGTCGCGGAGACCGAGAATCCGGTGATGCTCTACTCGGTGGGCAAGGACAGCGCGGTGATGCTGCATCTGGCGCGCAAGGCGTTCGCGCCGGGGCCGCCGCCCTTCCCGCTGATGCACATCGATACGCGCTGGAAGTTCCGGGCCATGTACGAGTTCCGCGACAAGATGGCCGAGGAGATCGGCATGGACCTGATCGTGCACATCAACCCGGAAGGCGTGGACAAGGACATCAACCCCTTCACCCACGGCTCGGCGATCCATACCGATGTGATGAAAACCGAGGGCCTCAAGCAGGCGCTGGACAAGTACGGTTTCGATGCTGCCTTCGGCGGGGCGCGCCGCGACGAGGAGAAGTCGCGCGCCAAGGAGCGCATCTTCTCCTTCCGCACCGCCCAGCACCAGTGGGATCCCAAGAATCAGCGCCCGGAGCTCTGGAAGCTCTTCAACACCCACAAGCACAAGGGCGAGTCGATCCGCGTCTTTCCGATCTCCAACTGGACCGAGCTGGATATCTGGCAGTACATCTACCTGCAGAACATCCCCATCGTGCCCCTCTACTACTCCGCCGAGCGCCCCGTGGTGGAGCGCGACGGCACCCTGATCATGGTCGACGATGAGCGCATGCCGCTGAAGCCGGGCGAGGTGCCGATGATGCGCAAGGTGCGCTTCCGGACACTGGGCTGCTACCCGCTCACCGGCGCCATCGAGTCCGAGGCGGATACGCTGCCGGCGATCATCCAGGAAATGCTGCTGACCAAGACCTCAGAACGCCAGGGCCGCGTGATCGACCACGATAGTGCCGCTTCCATGGAAAAGAAAAAGCAGGAAGGATACTTCTAATGGCGCACGTCATCGGATCATGATCGCCGGCGATATCGCCGCTTACCTCGAGTCCCACGAGCACAAGGGCTTGCTGCGCTTCATCACCTGCGGCAGCGTGGACGATGGCAAGAGCACCCTGATCGGGCGGTTGCTGTTCGAGTCCAAGCTGCTGTTCGAGGATCAGCTGGCCGCCATCGAGGCGGACTCGAAGAAGTTCGGCACCCAGGGCGGCGATATCGACTTCGCCCTGCTGGTGGACGGCCTGGCGGCGGAGCGGGAACAGGGCATCACCATCGATGTGGCCTACCGCTACTTCTCCACCGACAAGCGCAAGTTCATTGTCGCCGACACCCCGGGGCACGAGCAGTACACCCGCAACATGGTCACCGGCGCCTCCACCGCGGACGCCGCCATCCTGATGGTGGACGCCCGTCTCGGCATTCTGACCCAGACCCGCCGCCACAGCTTCCTGATGTCGCTGATCGGCATGCGCCACGTGGTGGTCGCCATCAACAAGATGGACCTGGTGGACTACTCGAAGGCGCGCTTCGACCAGATCGTCGAAGAGTACCGGGCGTTCGCCAAGCAGCTGGGCCTCGAGAACATTACCTTTATCCCCATGTCGGCGCTGAAGGGCGATAACGTCATCGACGCATGGCGACGCACATGCCCTGGTACCACGGCCCCACCCTGATGGCCTACCTGGAGACGGTGGAGGTGGACGATGAGCGCCTGCAGCGCGGCCCCTTCCGCATGCCGGTGCAGTGGGTCAACCGCCCCAACCTGGATTTCCGCGGCTTTACCGGCATGGTCGGCAGCGGGTCCGTGAAGCCGGGCGACGCGATTCGCGTGCAGCCTTCCGGCAAGAGCAGCAGCGTGAAGCGCATCTACACCTGGGACGGGGATCTCGAGGAGGCGGTGGCCGGCCAGTCGATCACACTGCTGCTCAACGACGAGATCGATATCTCCCGGGGCGATGTGATCTCCGGCATCGAGCAGCCGGCTCAGACGGCCGATCAGTTCGAGACCACCCTGGTGTGGATGCACGACCAGCCGCTGCTGCCGGGCCGCCCCTACCTGATGAAGCTGGGCACCCAGACGGTGTCGGCCACGGTCACCGACATCAAGTACCAGGTGAACGTCAATACCCTGGAGCACGTGGCGGCCAAGCAGCTGGACCTCAACGCCATCGGCGTGTGCACGCTGAGCCTGAACAAGCCGGTGGCCTTCGACCCCTACCGGGAGAGTCAGGACACCGGCGGCTTCATCCTGATCGACCGGATGACCCACAACACCGTGGGCGCCGGCATGCTGCACTTCGCCCTGCGCCGCAGCCAGAACATCCATATGCAGCACGTGGATATCGACAAGCAGGCGCGCGCCCTCACCAAGGGGCAGAAGCCGGCGGTGCTGTGGTTCACGGGGCTCTCCGGTGCCGGCAAGTCGACCATCGCCAACCTGGTGGAGAAGACGCTGCACGCTGCCGGCCAGCACACCTACCTGCTGGATGGCGACAACGTGCGCCACGGCCTCAACCGCGACCTGGGCTTCACCGATGCCGACCGGGTCGAGAACATCCGCCGCGTGGGCGAGGTCGCCAAGCTGATGGTGGACGCCGGCCTGATCGTGCTCACCGCCTTCATCTCGCCGTTTCGCAGCGAGCGCCAGCTAGCCCGGGACCTGATAGACGACGGCGAATTCATCGAGATCTTCGTGGATACCCCGCTGGAAATCGCCGAAGACCGCGACCCCAAGGGGCTCTACAAGAAGGCCCGCCGCGGCGAGCTGAAGAACTTCACCGGCATCGACTCCGCCTACGAAGCCCCGGAAACCCCGGAGCTGCGCCTGGATACCACCCGGATGAGCGAGGAAGAAGCGGCAGACGCGATCGTCGAGTTGCCGCGTGACGAGAGCGATGATCTGATCGCCTGACTTCCCTGCAGGAACTTCAGCCGCAGAGCGTGTCGAAGGACGCTTAAACGGCTCAGAGCGAAACCACGTGCTAAGCCGGCTTGTAAGGGTCTGACCCCGGTGGCGATACAAAAGGAATCCACATGAATCTTGCAACCTTGCTAGACCAGACCCACGCCCTCGCCAAGGAGGCTGGCGCGGCGATCATGGCCGTTTACGCCCGCGATTTCTCCGTGGAGGAGAAGGACGACAAGAGCCCGCTTACCGAGGCGGACAAGGCGGCCCATGAGGTGATCGTGGCTGGCCTTGCGGCGCTGCCGGAGGGCATTCCGGTGCTCTCCGAGGAGGACGCCGGGGGCTTTAGCGGCGCCGACGCCAACGGCCGCTACTGGCTGGTGGACCCGCTGGATGGCACCAAGGAGTTCATCAAGCGCAACGGCGAGTTCACCGTCAATATCGCCCTGATCGAGAACGGCCGGCCGGTGCTGGGGGTGGTGGTGGCCCCGGCGCTTGAGGTCTCCTATCTGGCCGCCGAGGGCGTGGGCGCCTTCAAGGTGGCGGAGGAAGGTAAACGGCAGCCGATTCACGTGGCCGGTAAGCCTGCCGAGGGCGCCAGCTGGCGCGTGGTGGGCAGTCGCTCCCACCCGAGCCCGGACCTCGCCGCGTGGCTGGAGCAACTCGGTAGCCACGACATGGTGCCCATGGGCAGTTCGCTGAAGCTGTGCCTGGTGGCCGAGGGGGCCGCGGATGTGTACCCGCGCCTTGGCCCGACCTGCCTGTGGGACACCGGTGCCGCCCAGGCGGTGGTGGAGCAGGCCGGAGGACGGGTGGAGACCCTCGACGGCCGACCCCTTTCCTACGCCACGCCGGAAGAGAACTTAAACCCGCACTTCGTTGTTTGGGGTTAGGGGTGAGGGCCGAGGGCCGAGGGCCAAGGGCCAAGGAAAACCACAAGGGCTCAGCGCAAAGGAGTATAAGTTCCGAAGAATAGTAGGTGATTCCGAGGTTTACTCTTCCGCGAACAGGTTATCGAGGCTGTCGGCGGTGAGGATCCTGGCGACCCAGGTATCAAGCTGTTGGTCACTGGCGTGTGCCAGGCGCTCATCGGCCCAGGCGGGAACACCGCCGAATTTCAGCTCGATCTGCTTGCGAAGTGTGCCTTCTACACCTTCGTGGCGGCCTTCCTGGCGGCCTTCGTGGAGACCTTTCTCATGGCCTCGTGCTTCCCACTGTTCCGGCCATTTCTTGATACGTTCTGCCAACATGTCGTGTACCTCGTGCAAGTCGGTAACGTCGCTGACGTCGGGGAATTCCAGGCTCGGCGCGCGGTTCGGCAAGAATACGCGGTAGAACCAGACGATGATAGCCCGCCGTAGGCTGGCTTGCTCCGGGCCGCTGAGCCAGTCGGCCAAGTGGCCGAGGCTGTCGACCACGTCCTGTTCGCTACGGTGCTTCTCGATCCGGAAGAGCGCCGCGGCGACATTGCGCATCTCGTCGGACCACTCGGGCGCATTGACCAGGGCACCCTCATCAAGCAGCAGATAGCTCAGCTGCGGACGGTATCGCTCCAGGCCACCGGGTACCGATTCGACAAGGTCCGCGACATTTTGTGCCGCTGTCCAGCGCTGCTCACCATTATAGAGCACGATGGGAAGTACTGGCGGCAGCTTGCCACTGGGCGTGAAGGCGTCCTGGCGAATCAGGTCCTGGTAAAGCAACCCCAGATAGCTCATGACCCGCACGGCCATGTGCTTGTCGACGCTCGACTGGAACTCGAGCAGGAGATAGACATAAAGCCAACGGTCGCGCCACCAGATCCGCCAGATCATATCGTCTTCACGGTCGCGCAGCTCGTCGGTGACGTAGGAGCCGCTCACCTTCTCCATCCGGCTGAAATCCAGCTGCTCGACCCAGGCTTCCTTGACGAAGCCAGTGAGCAGGTCCTTCACCATGGTCTTGTGCGAGAACAGCAGCTTGTAGCTGTGGTCGTGATGCTTGGTCATGAGATCACACAGCGGCTCTGGGAGTCCACAAGAAGCGTTAGACCTGGTAGCAGTCGCGATACCAGGCGACGAAGTTGGCGACATCTTCCTTGACGGGGGCGGCAGGGTTTTTACAGCACCGTCATTCAAACGGACCGCTATTGTCGTCTTTTCGTAATACCTTGATCTAAAGAGTGCTAGAGGCAAAGTTAGCTTCGATATCGACGATCGGATGCTAACACGGCCCGCCGCTTGCTTCTATGCGCGACCCGGCCAGACACCGCTATTGTCAGTGATTTCCTATAAGCCACGGGCTATCCCGTCTAAAACGGAAACACGACCGGCGTGAGAAGGAGCACGGTGACGGAGTAGGCCAGGGACACCGGCAAGCCGGTCTTGATGATGTCGCTGATCGGCATGCGCCACGTGGTGGTCGCCATCAACAAGATGGACCTGGTGGACTACTCCAAGGCGCGCTTCGACCAGATCGTCGAAGAATACCGGGCGTTCGCCAAGCAGCTGGGGCTCGAAGACATTACGTTCATCCCGATGTCGGCGCTCAAGGGCGATAACGTGGTGGTGCATGGCGATCATCTGCCCTGGTACCACGGCCCCACGCTGATGGCCTACCTGGAGACCGTGGAGGTGGACGACGAGCGCCTGCAGCGCGGTTCCTTCCGCATGCCGGTGCAGTGGGTCAACCGCCCGAATCTGGATTTCCGCGGCTTTACCGGCATGGTCGGCAGCGGGTCAGTGAAGCCGGGCGACGCGATTCGCGTGCAGCCTTCCGGCAAGAGCAGCAGCGTCAAGCGCATCTACACCTGGGACGGCGATCTCGAGGAGGCGGTGGCCGGCCAGTCGATCACCCTGCTGCTCAACGACGAGATCGATATCTCCCGGGGGGATGTGATCTCCGGCATCGAGCAGCCGGCCCAGACCGCCGATCAGTTCGAGACCACCCTGGTATGGATGCACGACCAGCCGCTGCTGCCGGGCCGCCCCTATCTGATGAAGCTGGGCACTCAGACGGTGTCGGCCACGGTCACCGACATCAAGTACCAGGTGAACGTCAATACCCTGGAGCACGTGGCGGCCAAGCAGCTGGACCTCAACGCCATCGGCGTGTGCACGCTGAGCCTGAACAAGCCGGTGGCCTTCGACCCCTACCGGGAGAGTCAGGACACCGGCGGCTTTATCTTGATCGACCGGATGACCCACAACACCGTGGGCGCCGGCATGCTGCACTTCGCCCTGCGCCGCAGCCAGAACATCCATATGCAGCACGTGGATATCGACAAGCAGGCGCGCGCCCTCACCAAGGGGCAGAAGCCGGCGGTGCTGTGGTTCACGGGGCTCTCCGGTGCCGGCAAGTCGACCATTGCCAATCGGGTGGAGAAGCTGGATGGCGACAACGTCCGCCACGGCCTTAACCGCGACCTGGGCTTCACCGATGCCGACCGGCAAGGGACGAGGGGCAAGGGCCGAGGGACGAGGGACGAGGGGCAAAGGGCCGAGGGGCAAGGAAAACCACTAGAGCCTAGCGCACAGCGCCTAGCGCTAAGGAGTGTCAGGGTCGAGTGTTTCTGGGGAAATATCCAGTTCAGGCGACATGCTGGCGACGGTGGGTCATATCGCCTCGTCCAGCCAATAGCCCCTCAATGGAAATGTCTTCGTCCAAAGCATCCCAATGGATCCCGCAGGGACTTAATTCGTAATCGGCTCGCTGTGCAGGAGCTGCATTGAGCAGCCGTGGGAACCATGCCAGCGGAACACCGATTGTGCGCCCGTCGTTCAGCTCGACCCAGAAGCTGTCTTCGTCAAACGTTACGCGCTTAGGAGAAGTAGTCATGCCAGGCCCTCTCGAACTGCTCACGATGGCGGTTGTTGAAGAATAGAAAAAAAACTTGAACCCCTCCAATCGCAATACAACTGACATACCGCTATCCCGTGTTAATTGAGTATAACCCCACCTCTCGACACTGGCTGGGCACCAGCAGCGTTATTGGCGCTGAAGAGCTGGTATGCCGAAGCATTGGCCCTGTCCCTACTACGAAAAACTGGGCGGTTGCAGCCGCTGACATGACATCAGACGCCATAGAACTCGCGATACCAGGCGACGAAGTTGGCGACATCTTCCTTGACGGGGGTGGCGGTGGCAATCCGACATGGTGCCCATGGGCAGCTCGCTGAAGCTGTGCTTGATGGCCGAGGGGGCCGCGGATGTGTATCCGCGCCTCGGCCCGACCTGCCTGTGGGATACCGGTGCCGCCCAGGCGGTAGTGGAGCAGGCCGGAGGACGGGTGGAGACGCTCGACGGCCGACCTCTTTCCTACGCCACGCCGGAGGAGAAGTTGAATCCTTACTTCGTTGTTTGGGGGATGGCTTAGGGGCTAGGGGCTAGAGGCTAGGGGCTAGGGCCGAGGGGCTAGAGGCTAGGGCCGAGGGGCTAGAGACTAGCCGCCAACATGTCGTGTACCTCGTGCAAGTCGGTAACGTCGCTTACGTCAGGGAATTCCAAGCTCGGTGCGCGGTTTGGCAGGAATACCCGGTAGAACCAGACGATGATAGCCCGCCGCAGGCTCGCCTGCTCCGGGCCGCTGAGCCAATCGGCCAAGTGGCCGAGGCTGTCGACCACGTCCTGTTCGCTGCGGTGCTTCTCGATCCGGAAGAGCGCCGCGGCGACATTGCGCAACTCGTCGGACCACTCGGGCGCATTTACCAGGGCACCTTCGTCGAGCAGCAGGTAGCTCAGTTCTGGCCGGTAGCGCTTCGACAAGGCCAAGCGGCCAGAGTGTTAATCAGCGCAAAACTTCGGGCCAAGTCTCGTAGCCGGTACTATTCGACGGTGACGGATTTGGCCAGGTTACGCGGTTTGTCCACATCGGTGCCCTTGACCAGGGCGACGTGGTAGCTGAGCAGCTGCAACGGGACACTGTAGAGGATCGGGGCGGTCAGCTCGGGGACCTTGGGCAGCGGGAAATTGCGCACGCCCTCTTCGTCTTCCAGGCCGGCACGCTCGCAGACGAAGTTGATCAGCCGGCCGCCGCGGGCGCGCACTTCCTGCAGGTTGCTCTTGAGCTTTTCCAGCAGCGCATCGCTGGGGGCCACGCTGACCACCGGCATGGCATCGTCGACCAGCGCCAGGGGGCCGTGCTTGAGCTCGCCGGCTGCGTAGGCCTCGGCGTGGATGTAGGAGATCTCCTTGAGCTTGAGCGCGCCTTCCATGGCCACCGGATAGTGGGCGCCGCGGCCCAGGAACAGGGTATGGCGCTTCTCGGCGAAACCGTGGGCCAGCTCGGCGATGGCGGGTTCGAGCTTCAGCACCTGGCGCAGCTGCTCGGGCAGCGCCTGCAATGCGGCAATCTGTTCGGCCAGTTCCGCCTCATCCAGCCTGCCCTGCTCGCGCCCCAGCACCAGCGCCAGCCAGGCGAGCACCGCCAGTTGGGTGGTGAAGGCCTTGGTCGAGGCCACGCCGATCTCGGGGCCGGCGTGGGTCATCAGCCGCAGCTGGCTCTCGCGTACCAGCGAGCTGCCCGGCACGTTGCAGATGGTAAGCGTGGCCAGATACCCCGCCGACTTGGCGAAGCGCAGTGCGGCCAGGGTATCGGCGGTCTCGCCGGACTGGGAGAGGGTGACGAACAGCGTACCGGGCTGCAACGCCACATGGCGGTAGCGGAACTCGCTGGCCACCTCCACGCTGCACGGCAGCCCCGCCAGGCTCTCGAGCCAATAGCGGGCTACCAGGCCGGCGTGATAGCTGGTGCCGCAGGCCACAATCTGCACCTGCTTGACCCGGGGTAGCAGCTCGGCGGCCTCGGGGCCCAGTACCGCGGTGAGCAGCGTGCCCTCCGGGGTCAGCTTGTCGGCGAGGGTATCGACCAGCACCTCGGGCTGCTCGTGGATCTCCTTGAGCATGAAGTGGCGGTAGTCGCCCTTACTGGCGGCTTGGTCACCATGTTCGAAGCGAACCGCTTCGCGAGCTTGAAGCGGGAAGCTTGAAGCTGGAAGAACCCCCGCCTCTTCAGGCTCATGCGGATCGGTGACGTCATCAACAGGCGTGTCACTCGCTGCCCTATAGACGTCGCAACTGGCCGCGGTGAGGAGGGCGTGGTCGCCTTCTTCCAGGTAGATGAAGCGGTCGGTGACCTGGAGCAGCGCCAGAGGGTCGGAGGCGATGAAGTGCTCGCCGCTGCCCACGCCGATGACCAGCGGGCTGCCCATGCGGGCGCAGAGCAGCTGTTCGGGGTGCTCGCGATGGATGATGCCCAGTGCGTAGGCGCCGTGCAGTTCGGCCAGGGTGGCTCGGAAGGCGGCCAGCAGGGAATCGCGGGCTTCCTGGGCGTGGCGCGGTTCGGTCTGTGCGCGGTAGTGGCTGTCGAAGAGATGGGCGATGACTTCCGTATCGGTCTCCGAGTGGAAGCGGTAGCCCTGCCCTTCCAGGCGCGCCTTGAGCGACTCGAAGTTCTCGATGATGCCGTTGTGCACCACCGCCACGCTGGCGCTGGAGAGGTGCGGATGGGCGTTCTCGCGGCTGGGCTTGCCGTGGGTGGCCCAGCGGGTGTGGGCGATGCCCAGCCGGCCGTTGAGGCGGCGCCGGGTGAGCGCGGCTTCCAGTTCAGCGACCTTGCCCTGGGCGCGTTCACGCTGCAGCTCGCCGGTACGCACCACGGCCATCCCGGCGGAGTCGTATCCGCGGTATTCCAGGCGCTTGAGGCCTTCCAGCAGGATGGGGGTGATGTCGCGTTGAGCGATCCCGCCTACGATGCCGCACATAGGAGCTTCCTTGGATCTGGTTGTTTTAGGGCCGAGGTTCGAGGGGCGAGGGCCGAGGGCCGAGAAGCACAGCTTGAGATGCCAATGTCATGGGGAAGTCATTACCGACAGGATAGAAGTCAGTTTCTGATCGAAGGTCAGCAGGTCCAGACCATGCACCATTGATGTCGCCGCGATGATGGCATCCGGTAGTTTGACCCTATGTGTCCGACGTAATCTGATCGTTTGTTCTTCGATTGGCCTGGTGAGTGGCAAGTAGCTGAGTCTCTGCAGTTTCTCAAGAATCAGTCGGTGCTCTTGGTCAGTGATCCCCGGATAGCCCAGCAATTCGAGCCGTGTAATGACACTGTAGGCCCCCTGATTGGTTAGGATACCTCGCCTGGATATGTCATCCATCACCTTGGGTGATGACTTGAGCAGACCAAGGATGTAGTTGGTATCCAGAAGGTATCTATTGCCACTCATCACGGAGCTTCTCTTGAATCTCTACATCGTCACCGATGAAGGTCATCGAACTTTCTAGCCCCCCTTTGAGTTGCAGTAAGGAATCCGCGGATGACTGATCCGGCATCACACAATGCTTGCTCTGAAGAAACTCAACGAAATCAATCACTTCTTTCTGAAGCGGCTCAGGTAAACGCTCGATCTGTTGCACAATGTCATTGGTTAGCGTCATGGTGACACCTCATTAAATCCAGGGCCGAGGGGCAAGGACCGAGGGGCAAGGGCCGAGGTAGTTGATTCGGTGGCTGCCTAACCCGGATATTGCACCGGGCTGGCCAGAAGCGTCCAGGTTTCAGGTTCGGTGGGCGTGATGGCACTCAGGGCCTGAAATTGGCTAGTTTTTGATCAATTTCCTGGGCTCAGGGCGCACCTCCCCCTACCCCCATGTGTTTTCTGTGCCGGGGACAGCACGCCGCGGGGTTATCCGGGCACCAGTTTGTTAGCCAGCTTCAGGAAGAGGTCTTGTTCCGGGTATTGGCTGCTCAGCATCAGCCGGATGGAGCGGGTATTGCGGGTGATGACGGCGCCGATCTTCAGCAGCTTCAGGCGTATGGTGTTGACCTGTGCCTGGGCGAAGGCGGTGCCCCTGAGGTAAAGCCGACGCAGCCGTTCCAGCAGTAAGTAGGCCAGCCCCGAGAGCAGCAGCCGGTACTGGTTGGGCCACCACTCGTGGCAACTGGTGCGGTCGGAGAACAGGAACTGTTGCTCCTTGATGCGATTTTCCATCTCGCCCCGAGCACAGTAGCGATTGTCGTAGAGCCATTCGGCGCTGCAACCGCGCAGGTTGGTGACCACATAGCGGGTGTTGAAGCCGCGCCGCGTGGTCTCGGATTTGACGATTACCTTGCGTCGGCGCTTCTTCCAGCTATCGGCGGCATACTCGATGAAGCCGAACACGCGCTGCTTCTCCCAGGTCGCCTCGAAGCGGATGGCCGATTCGTAGTCGATGTCCAGGGCCAGCTTGGCCAGGCGCTTGTTGCCAGCGAGGCCGATGATGTAATCGACGCCGTGGCGGTCGCACCAGCTGAAGATCAGTGGGCGACAGAAGCCGCTGTCGCCGCGGAATACGATCTTCACGTCAGGCCATTCTTGGCGCAGCCGCCGTACCAGCAGGGCGAGGATGGCGCCGGCGTGGTAAGCGGCATCCCGCGAGGCCGGGCGCAGGTAGCTGACCAGCAGCTGGTCACCACAGAACACGAACAGCGGCAGGAAGATGTAGTGGTCGTAGTAGCCGTTGAAGTGCCGCCCCAGCTGCTGGCCATGCACGCGGTCGTCGGTCGCATCGAAGTCGAGGTAGAGCGGCTTCTTGGGCGGCTTGCGGAACGAACGGATGAACTGCTCGACCATCTCCTCATGGATGGCGACCGCCCAGTCCCGGTCGGCCTGCTGCTCGAAACGACACAGGGTCGACTGGCTGGCCAGCACCCCTCGGTGTCGATAGCGGTTTGCAGCGCGATGTCATGGCGCAGCGCGTGATGATCGTTGAGATCCTCGTAGCCCAGCGCCAGGCCGAAGACGCGCTGGCGGACCAGGGTGTCCGTGCGGTGCAGGCAGCGCTGAGGATCACGCTCATCGCTCAGCCGGCGAGCGATGGCGCGTATCAGTCCCATCTCACGATCGAGCTGACGCAACAGCAGGATACCGCCGTCGGAGGTGACATCACCGCCATCGAAGCTGGCGACGATCTGACGGCCTTTGCAGCGTGGAAAAGAGGCGGAGGGCATGGTACATTTTGTCATGGCGGCTGATCCGGTTAATTCTTGTCTAGACCCTTGAATTATAACCGACTTTCAGCCGCTTTTTTCATGCCCGGTGCAATTTTCGGGCTAAGGCTCTCGGGAAGGTGGCCACTGGCGCGCCGCATGCAATAAACGCAGAACTCGCACGGTATCCCCGCTCACAGCATAGATCAGGATGTAATTCTGATGGGCTGTCAGTTCACGGGTACCACTGACGCGACCGGGCCTGCCGAGGTCGGGATGATCGACCAAGCGGCTGGCATTCTCCGAAAAGAGTTCATCGAGCGCCAGCGCAGCGGCGGGGTTGTCTTGTGCTATGTATTCACAGATTTTCTTCCGGTCGAGATGTGCCGAAGGTGTCCAAACCAGATTCATGACGCGGAATCAATCAACTTACGTCGTGTTTCAGCACGCCATTCAGCCGCTTCGGCTTCGACGTCGGCGGCAGGAATCAGGTTTCCGGCATTGGCCGAGTCAATACCGATCTGAACCTCACGACGGAACCAGGCGTCATGCTCGGCTGCTTCCTGCTGCTGGCGGACGTAGTCTCTCATGAAGTCCCGAAGGAGCTGCGCCCCTGTCCTGTCTTTGGCCTTGGCCGCTTGGGTAAATTCGGCTTTGAGCGCGTCATCGACACGGAAGGTGAAGGTTGCATCGCTCATGGACTGCCTCTCCATGTGTTACAAGACAAGTGCAGAGTAGCACGTACCGGCACCCAGCGCCCAGTCTTCCAAAAACTCCGCACGATGCTCAATGCATTCATGGGTCACACAATCATGGGGCCCCCACCGTCAAGCTAGATGAAGTCTCTAATGCTAATGTCATCCAGCATCGCTTTAGCGAAGCCAATCAATTCGGGCTGATAGCGGTTGGCTGCTTCCAAGGCATTGGCAAGAATCTCTGGCGCCTAGATGTACTCGTGCACCATCTGGCTGCGAAGCTGCCTGATCTCGAGCCATTTGACGGCTGACTTCAAGAGGCCCAGTTTTTCTGCCTTATCGAGGTTGTCGATGGCGGCGCCGGTTTTTCTCCAAGCGCCGTAAGCCAGGCAGGCAGTAGTTTGTCGCCTACCGTATCTTGCAGGCTACTGAAGCGGCTGGTGAAGGCTTCGACCTTTTCGGCAAGCGCTTCATCGTCCGCGAATCGTTTTGCTCGCTCTACCGTAAATGGCTCATCGAAAACCCGTTTGGACGAGTAGTTCAGGTGCCTGATCTCTTTGGTGACCACCCATTGCAGAAACAAGAGCCGTTCGGCGTCATGGGCGTTCATAAGGCAATTCCTTGCTCGCGCGCGATATCGTGAATCGGCAAGTGGCTAAGATTCGCGGCACTGATCAAGACATCAACCTTGCGGCCATGCAGTGCGCGACTGATTCGCGAACTGAGTCTAGCGGCGAGTTCTGCCGGATGCTGCACCGCAGAGTCGATTTCCCCCATCAGATCGACATCGCTACCCTTGGCGTGGTCGTCGAGCCTGGAACCAAACAGCTTTACTATCGCCTCCGAGCCGGCTTCTTCGCCGACGATTTGCCGGATCTGCTCGCGTTGCCTTTCGCTTAAACGCATGGTTTGTCGTCTTATGCACTCATGGGGTCACATGGGGTTTTTTTCATAGAGTTTGATGCCGACACGGCTGATATGCTCGATCAGGTCATTATTGACCAAGGTGTTGTCGTTAATCACATCAAAAAGATAGGGTAGAGGCAGTTCCTCGTTGAGCGTATCGCTAAACGCAACAACGATGGCGTCGGTCACGTTATTACCCTGTACCACCAGATCGACGTCGGGAACCTTGCCGATGAGTTCCTTTGGCGCGTGAGCCGAAGAGCACCAGGCATTCTATGGCAGGCTGGTTTTCAGCCGCCTCCCCGATGAGTTCGAGATCCTGCCGGGAGAGGCCCGTCTGCCGCTCAAGATTCATTCGTTACCTTTTTGGCAAAACTGGCATGTATTGAAGCCCCCGCTTCGTTACCTAGATAGCCACTGGCACCCAATCCCGTAGGCACGGTAAGCGATAGCGCACCGGGCTTGGAGAGGATACCGTCGTCAAGCCGGATGCGCCTTCGGCTTATCCGGCCTACGTAATCCCATCATTTTCAAGCAGAATTGCGATAACTCTAACTTATTATCTGAACATGGTGGCCCGAGGCGGCGGCCCAGGCGTGGATCTCGGCTTCGAGGGCCTGCTTGGCGCCAGGGTCGCCGTGGACGAGGCGGATCTCGTGGGGCGGCTCTGCCATGCCTTGAATGAAACGCAGCAGGTCGGCTTGATCGGCGTGGGCGGAGTAGCCGCCGATGGTGTCGATTTGGGCGCGGATGTCGATGCGCTGGCCGTCGAGTTCCACCCAGCCGCCGCGGGGGCCGTAGCGTTGGATGTCGCGGCCGGGGGTGCCGACGGCCTGGTAGCCGATGAAGAGCACGTCGTGGCGCGGGTCATCGAGCATGCGCTTCAGGTAGTTGACCACCCGACCGCCGGCGCACATGCCGCTTGCGGCGATGACCACCGCGGGGCGGTGATTGCCTGCCAGGTAGTCGACGGTCTGCTGGTGCTCGTCGTGGCTATCGACGGTGTAGAGGTTGTCGAAGGCCAGCGGGTGGCGGCCGCCGTCCCGCCGCGCCTGGGCTTCGGCGTCCCACCAGGGCTTGAGTTCGCGATAGACGGCGGTGAAACGCGCGGCCAGGGGCGAGTCGACGATGATCTCGATGTCCTGCCAGCGCGCGTCTTCGGCGTCATGGATCAGCCCTTCCAGCTCGTAGAGCAGCTCTTGGGTGCGACCGACGCTGAAGGCCGGGATGATCACCGTGCCGCCGTCGGCCAGGGCGTGGTCGATGGCGGCTTTGAGGCGCAGCTGGCGAGTGGTGCGATCCTCATGCAGACGATCGCCATAGGTGCTTTCGAGCACCAGCACATCGGCGCGCTCGGGCGGCTCGGGCGCCGGCAGCAACGGCGAATGGGGAGCGCCGAGATCGCCAGAGAACACCGTGCGCTGGGCCTGGCCGCTCTGGTGATCCAGGCTGTCCACTTCCTCACTATCCACTTCAACATAGGCCGAGCCGAGAATATGCCCGGCGCGCTTTAGGCGAACACGCACTCGGTGGCGGTCATCGTCGACCAGGGTGTGCCAGTGGTTGTAGTCCAGCGGCACCAGGCGGCCTTCCACCTCTTCGAGGAAACGCTCGATCAAGGCCCGGTCGCGGGTGAAGCCGATCTTCAGAGCGTCCTCGATCACCAGTGGCAGCAGGCGCGCCGAGGGCACTGAGCAGAGGATCGGCCCCTGGTAGCCGGCGGCGAGCAGATACGGCAGCCGGCCGATATGGTCGATGTGGACATGGGTGACGACCAGCGCCAGCACATCGTCGACCGGGAAGGTCACGCAGTGCTGCTCGAGGGTGCTGAGCGCGCGGTCGGCATCCTCGCCCTGGAAGAGGCCGCAATCGACCAGCAGCGCGAGGTCCTCGCTGATCTGCAGGCGGTGGCAGCTGCCGGTGACGCCGGTATGGCCGCCGTGGTGGGTGATGACGGGGAACTGACTCATGGTTGGAAGCCCTGATGGCGGTTGTCTCCAGACACTCTTGGGTCAGACCCCGCTACCCTGCAAGGGTTATGGAGGTGCGGGGTGTTGGCGGAGTGCCCGCCGCCGGGCGTCTGACCCGCGAGGTGGGGCTAGGTGGCCTCTACTGACTCCTTGATTCATTGCACCTGCCCCCTTGCCCCTACTTATACGAGTAGCTGTAGTAGCCGTAGCCGTAGTAGGTGGCGGCTTTGCGTTCCATGGCGTTGAGGATGACGCCTTTGAGGTTGACGCCGGCGGTTTCCAGGCGGCGGTTGGCGATCTGCAGTTCCTTCACGGGATTCTGCTGGAAGCGGGCGACCATCAAACTGGTGCCGCACTGCTTGCCGACCACGGCGGCGTCGGTCACGGCGAGCACCGGCGGGGTGTCGATGACGACCAGATCGTAGCCCTGGCTGACGCGTTCGAGGAAATCGGTAAAGCGAGCATTCATCAGCAGCTCGGAGGGGTTAGGCGGGGCCTTACCGCGCGTGACAAAGTCCAGCCCGGGGATCTTGCTGTGGCGCAGCACGCTCCCGTGCGTGGCCTGGCCGGAGAGCAGCTCGGAGAGCCCGCCTTCGGCGCGTTCGCCGAACGCATGGTGCACATGGCCCTTGCGCATGTCGGCGTCGACCACCAGCACGCGCTGGCCGGCATGGGCGCATACCGCGCCCAGGTTGATGGAGATGAAGCTCTTACCGATATGCGGGCTGGGGCCGGTGATCATCAGCCGGTTGTTGGCGGCTTCCATCATCGCGAAGTGCAGGCTGGTGCGCAGGCCGCGCAGCGCTTCCACGGCATTGTCGGCGGGGGTTCGATGGGCCAGCACGCCGGTGGCGATCTCGGTGGCCTTTTTGTCACGACGATGCTTCACCCGGCGGGTCAGTTTGTTTTGGGCGTCGGAGAGCGGCACGGTGGCATAGACAGGCAGGCCGGCGTCCTCGATCTGCTCCGGCGATTCCACACCGCGGTTGAGCAGGCCGCGCAGCAGCACCAACCCGACGGCGAGCATGCCGCCCAGCAGCGTGGCCAGCACCACGATCAGCGGTTTCTTGGGCTCGATGGGCGCGCCCCCGACCAGCGCCTCGTCGATGATACGCACGTTGCCCACGGTGCCGGCGCGGGCGACCTCCAGCTCCTGAATCTTGTTGAGCACGTTGACGTAGATGGCCTGGGTGACCTCCATATCGCGGGTCAGGCGCACCACTTCCTGCTGAGCGGCGGGCAGCTCGTTGACCCGCTCGTTGAGCTGGGCGCGCTCTTCCTGCAGCTGGCGTTTCTTGCGCAGTAGTGTCTGGTATGCGGGGTGGTTGGGTGTGAAGCGCTGAGCGAGCTCGGCCTCCTGGAACTCCAGCTCGTTGAGCTGCTGCTCCAGAGCAATAAACTGCTCGATGGCGGCCTGGGATTCGCTGGAGAGATCGACGCTGTCCATCTCAACCCGGTACTGGTTCAGGGCATCCTCGGCCTCAGCCAGCTGGGCGCGCAGTTCCGGCGCCTGTTCACGCAGAAACTCCAGGCTCTGCTGGGCCTCGGCGGACTGGCGCTCCACGTTCTGGGTGAGAAAAGTTTCCGTGACGGCGTTCAATGCGCGGCGAATCTCTTCGCGCTCGGTGCCGGTCAGGGTGATCTGCAGCATGCCCGTGCTGCTGCGTCCGCCGCCCACTTCGTTCACCGAGAGCCGGATCTGCAGGCTGCGGGTGGCGGCAGAGCGGCTGCGCTTGAGCAGCTGGAACTGGGCGCCGGGCGGTGCCTGCAGCTCCGCCACTCGCACGGTGATCCCCGCCCGCTCCAGGGTAAGAAGCTGGCCGACGTCACCCCGACCCAGCACCTGGCCCTCGTGGCCAATCTGGAAGCGGCCATCGCCAAGTGAGGTCAGCATCAGCGGCTGGCCGCGCCACCGCTGCTCGACATCCAGCCGGCCGAGCTCCATGGTTTCGCCCCCCCAGACGAACGCCTGCCCGGCCATGGCGTCCGGCCGCTCGATGCCGTGACGCAGCACGAACTCGCCGATCACCGGCAGCATGCGCGGCTGCACTACCGTATCCAGCCCGATGCGATCCACCACCTGGCCGAGCACCATGCGCGACTTGAGGATCTGCACCTCGGCGGCGGTGCTGGACTCGTTCTCCTGGCCGAACACCTCGGCCATGTCGCCCAGCGGGCTGATGTTGGAGCGCCGCTCGATCTGCACCAGCGCATCGCCCTGGTAGATCGGGGTCTGCAACTGAGCATAGATGATACCGCCCAAGGCGAAGAAAAAGGTGATGGCGATGATCAGCCATTTGTGGTCCAGCAGCAGGCCGAACAGGCGGCCGAGGTCGATTTCGTCATCTGCCACCGAAGGTGGCTTCGTTCCAGGGTTCTGCGGGTCAGTCATGTGGGGTGGTGTCTCCGGGCTGGGAGGTCAGCTACAAGCTACAAGGAGCAAGCTGCAAGTGGGAGCTGCAAGCTTCAAGGAGCAAGCTGCAAGGAAACCAGCAAAAGCAATAGTTAACGTGATGCGTTGATGTAAGTGGGATCAGCGACGAAAAGAGGCCATCAGGCCGTGCAGCATCTTGGAAATCTCTCGCGTTTCCTGAGCCCACTTCTGACCCAAAGGCTTGCTGATATAGCCGATCTCGATGCCAATATAGATTTGCGTTCTCAGCTCGCCACAGGAGCCCTTCGAGTAGCTCAAGAACCTGACACGATCCTTTTCGGTCTCTCGCTCATAGCCTTCGGCGATGTTGCTGGCAATCGACAAGGCCGACCGCGTTATCTGGTCCTTGAAACCGAAGTCGCGACAGCTCTTGAACTCTGTGTAGACATCAGCACATAGCCGTGCGGACCGCTTCCAGACCTGCAGATCTTCGAATTGCATGCTGCCAATCTCCAAGGAGAACGTGTTCCCTGAAATTAGCTAATGAGACGCCTCGATCGCCCCTCCGGGTCAGACCCCTGCCATATCGCCACAGCTCGTAACGTGCTGCTTGCCACTGAAACGCTCCCCGCCGGGGTCTGACCCACGGGGCTCGCTTGTGGCCGCTTGGCCGCTTGGCCGCTTGGCCGCTTGGCCGCTAAAGCTTACCCGCCCATGCCTCGGTGGCTTCCTTGAGCAGACCATGCACATGCTCAAACGCTTCTCGGCTCTTGCGATAGGGGTCGGGGATGTCGCGGCCTTGGCCGTCGTCGAGCCATTTGCCCAGGGGCAGGGTCTTGCCCAGGGCTTCGGGGGCGAGTTCACCGACGGCGCGGCGCTGGCCGTCGCTCATCACCAGCACCAGATCGGCCTGGGCGATCATCTCGCGGGTAAGCTGACGCGCGCTGTGGCCGGCCACTTCGAGGCCCTCGGCTTCAGCCAGCTCTCGGGCGGTGGGCTCAACGCCCTGCCCCACCAGCGCCCCCAGGCCGGCGGAGCTGAGCTCCTTCGCCGGCAGGGCCTGGCGCAGCATGGCCTCGGCGACCGGGCTGCGACAGATGTTGCCGGTACAGACTACCAGGATGCGGTCGAACATCAGTTATTGATGTCTCTCACGTCATCCACGGCGCCGACGGCGGTGCCCGGCAGGCTGATGGAGGGCAGCAGCAGGCTGATCACGCGGTTCCAGCGAGCGATGGGCGCGGTGGTCACGTAGACCACGTCCTGCGGCTGGAGCGTGAAGCGATTACCCAGGGTGAACGAAGCGGCGTTGGTCACGTCGAGCTGATACACGGTGGCCAGCTTGGCGCTCGGCGCCTGCTGGCCGCGGATCACGAAGATGCCCGAGGGATCGGCGCTGCGCTCGTCGATGCCGCCGCTGCGCGAGATGGCGTCGGTGAGGGTCATGCGCTCGTTACCCAACGGGATGCTGCCCGGGCGATTGACCTGCCCCATCACGGAGACAGCCTGGTTCTCGGCGCTGGGCACGTGGAGGATGTCGCCCGTCTGCAGCAGGCGATTCTGGCTCATGTCGCCGTTGCGCATCAGCGCGTAGAGCGAGATCTGCTCCTGCTGGCCGTTGCGGTTTAGAAACACCGAGTGCCAGTTGGCACCGGGATTGGCGCTACCCACCTGGCTGATGGCGTCGACCAGGGTCAGCGGCACGCTGGTGATGGGCAGGGTCTTGGGCTGGCTGACCTCGCCGCTGAGGTAGACCTTCTTGGCGTTGTAGGCCGCGACGCTGACTTCCACTTGGGGCTCGGTAATAAAGGTGGCCAGCCGGCGAGACAGTTCATTGCGGATCTGATCCAGGGTCTTGCCTTCGGCATTGACCCGGCCGATGTAGGGATAGAAGAAGGTGCCATTGGCCTGCACAAGATTGCCCACCTCGGCGGCACTGCGATCGGTGCCACCGGGGTTGGTGAGCTCGGGGTGGTCATAGACGATAATGCTGAGCACGTCGCCGGGGCCCACCCGATACTCGTACGCCTCCAGCTTTGCCTGCAGCTCATCGCTGATGGGCTGGGCGCCTTGAGGTGACTGCCAGGTGGCCAGCAGGCCGGGAGTGATCGGTTCGATATCGACCAGATCATCGATGGGGGCCGTCTCGGTCTGGTAATCCATGTGGCTGCCCGGGGCGAAGGCGCAGCCTCCCAGCAAGAGGGCAGCAGCGAGGGGCAGCATCAGCCTTTGGATCCGCAGAATGTCTCTCATACCAGCTCACCTTCTTGTTGACATGGGGAAACCGTTCTCATTGTGGGCTTTCGGACACGCTACCGCCCCGAGGTCAACTGGCGATTCCCCGAGGCCGTTGATCCGGCACGCTCCTACCGTAGGCATCTGGCTTCAACCCTGCCATCTTGGCCTGATTGGCTCGCTGCATAGACAGCAGCTGAATCGGCAAAGCGTGTGAGCGGCTCATCCTGCCCTCTGGCTTGGCTGCGATGCGACCTGCTACAGCACAAGGAAGGGCAGTTTACGCGACTCGCCTGATCCTTCTCCACCCCTGGTGAAGAAAGTTTTGCCTCGTAGGCGATCTCTTGCGAAGGAAGAAATGAGTATAGGGAAGCGAAAACGATGGACTATGCGGAATTTCGATGAGCTTGGTGATACAGACTCACAAAGCATTCAAGAGGTAGACTTTCGCCTGTCTTCATCTATCATGGGGCTATAAGATTCAAGGGTAATTCAACTGCTGTCGGAACCTTTCTCACAGCAAGCCGACTAGACCATCGGGAGAAGCGATATGATAAACCAGGCGAAAGCGAAGAAAGCGTTGGCCATGGTGGCGACCGCCGGCATGCTAGTTTCACCGCTGGCCCTGGCGCAGAACCCCCAGGGAGGTGGGCCTCCCCAGCGTGGAGGGCTGGCCGGCCTGTCCCAGGCAACCGGCCTTTCCGTGCCCGTCTTAGCAGGCATCGGGACCATCACTGTCATTGCCGTCGCGGTCGCCATCGCCGATTCCGGTGATGGCTCAAGCCCTACCGGGACCCCGTAAACGAGTTCAAGCAATGCGCCAGGGAAGTCATGGAAGACAGCATCGCCCGCAACACCGCAGCCGCCTCATGGCGGCTCTTTATCGTGCAGCTCTTCTCCGTAAGCTTCTTTTTGGTAAATTCAGGCCTGCGGGACTTCTTGTTGTGGCTCTGCCTCTTCTGGGTGCTTGCGCCAGTGACGGCACCCTTTGGAAGGGAAGCTTGCAGGGCCTGCTGCCCGGCGAAAGCGACTCATTGGCCGAGCGCGCCGAGGCGCTTTCCTTCGCTTCGCTTTCGTTGGACACCGGCGACCGCCGGGGCCTGGTGGTGCTGGGAACACTGACCGGCGAAACCAGCTATTGGCCAACAGGGGCCAATGGCCTGGTAGCCTTGCATCAAGAGGGCCTGCACGCCACCGCCGGTTTGCCTCAGGACCTTCTGCATACCCGCTATTCAATGCATCCGAAAGACTCCAACAATCAGGGCGCCTCTCTCGAGAAAGCTAGTCTCGAGGGGTACGTCCCCTGGCGGGACGCTACACCGGACACCTTCCGTGTGACTCGTCTGTGGCGCACTACGGAGGGCCTGGTGGCCGGTGGCGAGGCCCAGGGGCACTTGACCTGTCATGCCCCTACCCCTCGCGAGCTGCCACTGGCCACACTATCGCTGCAGCGCTGTGAGCAGCGACTGCAGTGGCAGGACGGCAGCATCACGGAGGGCACGCTGTGGCGAGACGCCGAGACACTCAGGCTCTGGTCGGTGAGTGAGCAGCCCTGGCCTGGCGCGGCGCAGTTCAAATGGGAGGTGGCACGGCCATGGTGGTAAGGAGAGCGACCTGCCGATGTCGCCGGGTCCTGATAGCACTTGGCCTGTCGGTACTGACGACGCTGGCGGCCCTGCCCGCCCTGGCACAATCCGCCCCCACCCTGACTGATGCCTGGATCGAGACGCTACAGGGCAGGAGTGCACCCCCGGCCTGGAGCCATGCCTTCGCCCTGCGCCAGGAAACCGCCGCCGAGCTGCCCGGCCAGCGTCGGCGCATGATCGAGGAGCTGCGCACCCTGATCGCCAGTGCCACCATCGCCGGTGACATGAGCCGCACCACAGGCCTGCTGACCTGGCAGGCTCGTCTCGAGGCAATGGATGATGCTCGAGGTCGCACGCCGGGACGCATGGACTTGCCTTGGCTCGGCGCCCATCTGCGCCACAATCCGCCTCTCTCGACCATCGCCGGGTGGGGAGTCTGCGAGGTGCCTGGCTGGGTGGAACTCTGGCACGTAACAGGCGTGACGCGTCTGGCTTGGCGACCCGGCCTGACGCTTGACGAGGCATTGCAAGCCCTGCCGGAAGCTGCCCGCCGGGATAGTAACCACGCCCAGCTGATCACCCCGCCGGGCGAGGTGCACCGCCTGGGTATTGCTGCCTGGAACGCCGAACCGGCTCCGCTGGCACCGGGAAGCCGGGTAATGCTCGAGTTCCCTGCCGGACAGGGGCTGCGCGGCGCCTTGCCGTTCCCCGGCACCGTGGAGGAGCGTCAACTGGTCAATACCCGGCTTCCCGCCTATCTCGCGACCCGGCTGCCTGGTGACGACTGCCGTCTGTGGAGGGCGGAATGAAGGGGGCTAGGGGCAAGCGAAAACTAGAACAGGAACAAGGGATCTAGGGATGAGCGACAAGAGGCCTTTCGGGCAGCTACAAGCTTCAAGGAGCAAGCTACAAGGGGCAAGGGATGATGAGTGACAAGAAGCCCTTCGGGCAGCTACAAGCTTCAAGGAGCAAGCTACAAGGTTCAAGGGGTCAAGGGGTCAAAGGGTCCTTGTTGCTTGCGGCTTGTAGCTTGCCGCTTTTGGCGTTGCCGGTTCAGGCCGATGGCCTGGCGGGGAAACTGGGCCAAGGCCAGAGTGATTTCGGTGGGGTAGGCTTGATGCAGAACCCAACGGCACGAATGGCACCCGAGGGCACGATGTCGGCCAGCTTCAGTTGGACGGAGCCCTATCGTCGCTTCAATCTCATCTTCCAGCCCCTTGACTGGCTGGAGGGGGGCTTTCGCTTCGTTGAGATCGAGAATCGCGAGTTTCTGGCAACAGAAGGCGATACCTCCTTTCTGGACAAGGGCTTCGATATGAAGCTGCGGTTGCTGGAGGAGACCCGCCACTGGCCGGAGGTTTCACTGGGCTTTCGCGACCTGGCAGGGACCACGCTGTTCGGTGCGGAGTACCTGGTCGCCGGCAAGCGTTGGCACGACTTCGACTTCAGTCTGGGGGTCGGCTGGGGCTATCTGGGCAATGCGGCGGATATCGATTCACCCTTGGGCTTTCTTTCCGAGGAATTCGACGAACGCCCTACCGACGTGGGGGGCAGCCGGGGTGGTGAATTCGCCCTGGAAGCCCTTTTTCGGGGCCCCATGGCCTTCTTCGGCGGCGTAGAGTATCAGACACCCTGGGATCCGCTGGTGCTACAGCTCGAGCTGGAAGGCAACGACTATTCGAACGAACCCAGAGATACCGAGCAGGATCAGGACTCCCGCTTCAACCTGGGAGCTCGGCTGGCGCTCTCGGACAATTTCGAACTACGCGGTGGCTGGCAGCGCGGCAATACGGCCATGGCGGGTCTAGTCTACAACGTAGATCTGGCTGGGCTCAGCCAGGTCAAGCGAGACCCACCGCCGGCGCCTATCGATGCCCCACCGCGGGAGAACTGGGCTGAGGTGGCCGAGGCGCTGGAGCAGAACGCTGGCATGCGGGTGTCCCGCATCAGCCGCGACAAAGACGATCTGCGCGTGGAGGCCGAGCCGGTCACCTTCCGCGCCTTGACTCAGAGCGAGGGACGTGCGGGTCGCATCCTGCATGCCCAGGCCGACGAGGAGGTGGAGAGCTTCCACTACCGTTGGGAGAACCGCGGCATGGACCTGCGCGAGGCGGTGCATGAACGTGAAGCCTTCGTCGTCGCTGCCACCTCGGCCGAGCAGGCCCGCGACCACCGCCATGGCATCTATACCCATGGCCGGCTCTCGGACCCTGACGGCGAGGTGCTCTACGACGCCTCCGAGCAGCGTTTCAGCTGGGGGGTGGGCCCGCGCCTGGATCAGAACTTCGGCGGGACGGATGGTTATCTCTTTCGCCTGATGGCGGCCGTCGATGCCGAATACCGTACCGATGACAACGGCTGGCTGTTCGGCGAGGCCGCCTGGACCGTGGTGGACAACCTGGACAATTTCGACTTCGTCGAGGGCTCCGGGCTTCCGCGGGTGCGCACCTTCATCGCCGATTATCTCTCCGAATCCAGCGTGGGGATCCAGACCCTGCAATACACGCGCACAGGCAAGCTCGGCGACAACTGGTATGCCATGGGCTACGGCGGCCTGCTGGAGATGATGTATACCGGTGTGGGCGGCGAGATACTCTACCGCGAATTCAACAGCCCGGTGGCGATCGGCCTGGAAGCCAATCAGGTCTACCAGCGGGAGTTTGACCAGGGCTTCGGCTTGCGCGACTACGACAACTGGACGGGCCACCTGACCAGCTACATCGAGACCGGTGTCGAGGATGTACTGGCCAAGGTCAGTGTCGGGCGCTACCTGGCAGGTGATGTCGGCGGTACTTTGGACCTGTCACGGGAATTCGACTCGGGAGTACGGATCGGCGCCTGGGCCACCTGGACCGATGCCGGAGTGGAGGACTTCGGCGAGGGCGGCTTCGACAAGGGGCTCTACCTGTCGATTCCCTACGATGCCATCTTCACCCGCTCGAGCCGCGAACGCGCCGATATCGCCTGGCGACCGCTCACCCGCGACGGCGGAGCGAGGCTTAATCGCCAATATGAACTCTACGACCTCACCCGGGAACGCCAGTTGGGTGATTACTGGCAGGACTATGACAAAACCTGGGAATAGGGAACGGGGGAAAAAAGCTTGCAGTGCCCAGCCCCTGGGAGGCCCCCAGGGGCTAGCGCGGTCCAGGGGCTAGCGCGGTCAGGTAGTGTCGGGGGCGAGCTCGTCGACGCAGAGGAAGCCACCACCGGGAATGGGAGATCCGTTGATATCTCTGGCTTCAGGGTGATAACCGATGGCGTGTCGATAATTATCGGACTGGCATACTTCATCACCCATGGCCTGCAATTCCGCCGGTACAGGGCCAAAAAGTCCTGGATCATTCCACGTCGGATGTTCGCCTTTCTCGATCAGCTTGGGCGGTGTTTCGGCAGGGTAAGCACCCGGTCCTTCCATTGATGTGGCACAGCCGCTCAGGGCAAGAAAAAGTGCCGTTATTCCCGCGGTGGTTTTCCATTGCATGGTTTCGACGCTCCCATCAGTTGCAAGACATACTCCAAGGCTAGCAGCTCTAATCCTGAGCGCTATCTTTTCCAGTTGATTCTAGCGCCGGGTAGCGTCGTAGCCGAGGTCGGCGTCGCGGATTTCGTCGCTGCGGCGGCAGGCGCTGTTCAGCTTGCGGTTCCACAAGAGGTCGGTTCCACAAGAGGTCGGTTCCACAAGGGGTCAGACCCTTAAGTGGCCTTTGGCATTCCATGCCAAAGGCCACTTAAGGGTCTGACCCCGGACATTGCCTAGCGCCGGGTGGCGTCGTAGCCAAGGTCGGCGCCGCGGCTTTCGTCGCTGCGGCGGCGGGCGCTGTTCTGCTTGCGGTTCTCTTCTTCGCAGACTTCGTCCTTGCCGCCGCAGATGTCGCAGCCTTCCTTCATGCCGAGCTGGTTGAGCCCGCCGCAGGAGCCGGCGATGGGCTTGCGGCCCATGATCACGCCGACGGCCATGGCGGCCATGATCAGCAGGAAGAAGGCGAATACCATCAGGTAAATTGTCATTGCAAGGCTCCTCGAGAGTAGAGATAGAGCTGGCCATCCTGTTCAGACAACACTAGGCGGTGAGAGGTCCAGGATGAGGAATATCTAGTGCCTGAGATGACGATAATCATCTATCGGCATGTCGGGCAGCAGATGCGAAAGGGCCGGCCTTGCGGCCGGCCCCCTGGGCTCGCCTTGCGGCGATCGAGATCAGCCGCCGAAGTCGTCCAGCAGGATGTTCTCGGGTTCCACGCCCAGATCGGTCAGCAGCTTGATCACCGAGGCGTTCATCATGGGCGGCCCACACATGTAGTACTCGCAGTCCTCGGGAGCCGGGTGGTCCTTGAGGTAGTTCTCGTAGAGTACGTTATGGATGAAGCCGGTCGGCCCGTCCCAGTTATCATCGGGCTGCGGGTCGGAGAGCGCCAGGTGCCACTCGAAGTTGGGGAACTCCTCGGCCAGCTGGTCGTACTCCTCGTTGTAGAAGGTCTCACGCCAGGAACGCGCGCCGTACCAGAAGGAGATCTTGCGGTCGGTCTTGAGACGCTTGAGCTGATCGAAGATGTGGCTGCGCATCGGCGCCATGCCGGCACCACCGCCGATGAAGATCATTTCGGCATCGGTGTCCTTGGCGAAGAACTCGCCGAAGGGCCCCATCACCGTGATCTTGTCACCCGGCTTCAGCGAGAAGACATAGGTGGACATCAGCCCCGGGGGATGGTTGGTGTTGGGCGGCGGCGTGGCGATACGGATGTTGAACTTGAGGATGCCCTTCTCGTCCGGATAGTTCGCCATGGAGTAGGCGCGGATGACTTCCTCGTGGTTCTTGTGAGAGACATCGAACAGGCCGAACTTCTCCCAATCGCCGCGATACTCCTCCTCGATGTCGAAATCCTTGAAGGAGATATCGTAGGGCGGCGCCACCAGCTGCACATAGCCGCCGGCGCGGAAGCCCACTTCCTCACCCTCGGGCAGCTTGAGGTTGAGCTCCTTGATGAAAGTGGCGACGTTGGGATTCTTGATGACCTCGCATTCCCACTGCTTGACGCCGAAGACCTCCTCCGGAACCTCGATCTTCATGTCCTGCTTTACCGGCACCTGGCAAGAGAGGCGCCAGCCATCCTTCTTCTCGCGCAGGGTGAAGTGAGACTCCTCGGTGGGCAGGATGGCACCACCGCCCTCCTCCACACGGCACTTGCACTGGGCACAGGAGCCACCGCCGCCACAGGCGGAGGAGAGGAAGATGCCGTTGGCGGCCAGGGTGTTGAGCAGCTTGCCGCCGGCCTGAGTGGTAAGGGAGTGCTCGGGGTCGCCGTTGACCTCGATGGTCACGTCCCCGCTGCTGACGAGCTTGCTGCGGGCAGCCAGGATCACCAACGTCAGACTGATGACGATGACAGTGAACATGACCACACCGAGCAAGATGACTGCTGTATCAACCATGTCGGTTTCCTATTGCTTGCGTTACCTGGTCACCGGCGGCAATTGACGCCGCCGGAAGAGCACGCCCCGTCTCAGAGCTGGATGCCGGAGAAGGACATGAAGCCCAGCGACATCAGGCCAACGGTAATGAAGGTGATGCCCAGCCCCTGGAGGGAGTCGGGTACGTCGCTGTACTTGAGCTTCTCGCGGATGCCGGCCAGCGCGGTGATGGCCAGCGCCCAGCCGGTGCCGGCGCCGAAACCATAGACCACGGATTCACCGAAGTTGTAGTTACGCTCGACCATGAACAGGACGCCACCCAGGATGGCGCAGTTCACGGTAATCAGCGGCAGGAAGACGCCCAGCGCGTTGTAGAGCGCAGGCACGTACTTGTCGAGGAACATCTCGATGATCTGCACCACCGCGGCGATGACGCCGATGTAGCTGAGTAGACCCAGGAAGGAGAGGTCGATGTTCTCGGCGCCGGGAATCCCGGTCCAGCTCAGCGCGCCTTCAGCCAAGAGAAGGTTGAGGACCAGATTGTTGACCGGCACGGTAATAGTCAGCACCACGATCACGGCGATGCCCAGGCCGAAGGCCGAGGAGATCTTCTTGGAGAGTGCCAGGAAGGTGCACATACCCAGGAAGAAGGCCAGGGCCATGTTCTCGACGAAAACCGAGGCGACGAACAGGCTGATATAATGTTCCATGTTACACGGCCTCCTTCGGCTGGGTGTTTGCCTTCATCTTGAACTCGTTCTCCTCGATCTGTTCCGGGTTGAGCGCACGCAGCCCCCATATGATCAGACCGATGATGAAGAACGCCGAGGGCGGCAGCAGCAGCAGGCCATTGGGCACGTACCAGCCGCCATCCTGCACGGGCTGCAGCACGGTGAAGCCGAACACGCTGCCGGCACCGAGTAGCTCGCGGAAGAAGCCCACGACCATCAGGATGAAGCCATAGCCGATGCCGTTGCCGATGCCGTCCAGGAAGGAGAGCCCCGGCGGGTTCTGGGTGGCAAAGCCTTCGGCGCGGCCCAGTACGATGCAGTTGGTGATGATCAGCCCGACGAACACCGAGAGCTGCTTGGACATCTCGTAGGCGTAGGCCTTGAGGATCTGGTCAACCACAATGACCAGCGAGGCGATGATGGTCACCTGCACGATGATGCGGATGGAGGACGGGATATGGTGACGGATCAGCGACACGAAGAGGCTCGAGAAGGCCGTCACGAAGATCACCGCCAGCGTCATCACCAGCGAGACGCTCATGCTGGTGGTCACCGCCAGCGCCGAGCAGATACCCAACACCTGCAAGGCGATGGGGTTGTTCTTGAAGATAGGCGTCGTCAGGACGCTCTTTGCGCTCACATCAGACATGATCAGGCTCCTTCCGTTTCGTTATCGCCCGCAACGTCATCTACACGAGGCTGGTCACCTTGGCGGAATTTCGCCAGGTAGTCGGCGAAGCCTTTGGGGCCAAGCCAGAACTGCAGCATGTCGGTGACGCCATTGCTGGTCAGGGTGGCACCGGAGAGCGCATCGACTTCCGTCTCGCCGCTGGCACCGCCCTTGACAAGGCTGATCGCAGGATCGATTTCGCCGCTCTCGGCGTAGATCTCCTTGCCTTCCCACTGAGCCTGCCAGCGCGGGTTGTTGACCTCGGCACCCAGTCCGGGGGTCTCGCTATGCTGGTAGTAGGTGATGCTGACGATGGTGTTGCCGTCGCCTTTCACGGCGAGGAAGCCGCGCATCAGCCCCCACAAGCCCTGGCCGCGAATCGGCAGGATGATCTGCTTGGGGTCATCCGGGTCGCCCACCAGGTAGACGGTGCTGTAGAGCTCCTGACGCGTGAGGCCGGCGATATCGTCCGGCCCCGAGAGCGTGCGCCCGCTGGCAGGATCACGACGCGCCTCGAAGGCGTTGTAGGTCTCCGGGTCATGCTCCTCGCTGTATTCACCGGTATCAAGGTTCACCACGCGCGGTGTGATCATGGACTCGAAGGTCTCGTTCACGTCCATGCCGGGCTCATAGAGCTGAGCCACCTCGAGGATGTTGGTCTTGCGATCCAGCTCCTGATTGAACTGCTGCTTGGAGCGCAGGGCCACCGCGGCGGTGGAGACGATGATCGAACACACGATACAAAGTGCGAACGCCACCGTCAGGATCTTCTTGATGGAGTTGTTGCTCTGTGCCATCAGGCAGTCTCCTCGGCCGGTACACCGGTGCGCTGCATGCGGCGCTTGATGTTGGCCTGTATAAAGAAGTTGTCGATCAGCGGGGCGAACAGGTTGGCGAACAGGATCGCCAGCATGATGCCTTCGGGGAACGCCGGGTTGACGACGCGGATCAGCACCGTCATGACGCCGATCAGCGCGCCGAAGATCAGGCGGCCCTGGTTGGTCATGGAGGCGGAGACCGGGTCGGTGGCCATGAACACCATGCCGAAGGCGAAGCCGCCTACCACCAGGTGCCAGTACCAGGGCATGGCGAACATCGGGTTGCTGTCGGAGCCGATCAGATTGAAGAGTGCGCTGGTGGCCACCATGCCCAGGAAGACCCCGAGCACGATTCGCCAGGAGGCGATCTTGGTCCACAGCAGTACCACGGCCCCGATCAGGATCGCCAGGGTCGAGGTCTCGCCCACGGAGCCCGGGACGAAGCCGAGGAAGGCGTCCCACCAGCTGAACTGGTTGGAGAGGGCCGCCATGCCGTCCGAGAAGGCGACAGAAAGCGCGGTTGCCCCGGTGTAGCCATCGGCCGCCACCCAGACCGCATCGCCGGAGATCTGCGCCGGATAGGCGAAATAGAGGAAGGCACGACCGGTCAGCGCCGGGTTGAGGAAGTTCTTGCCGGTACCGCCGAAGATCTCCTTGCCGATCACCACACCGAAGGTGATGCCCAGCGCCACCTGCCACAGCGGGATAGTGGCGGGCAGGATCAAGGCATAGAGAATGGAGGTGACGAAGAAGCCCTCGTTGACCTCGTGACCACGCTTGATGGCGAACAGCACCTCCCAGAAGCCGCCGACCAAGAAGGTCACCAGATAGATCGGCAGGAAGTAGGTGGCGCCCAGCACCAGATTGGCCCACAGGCTGCCCGGATCATGGCCGCCGGCGAGGGTCATCATGATCGCCTCGCGCCAGGTGCCCATGGAGGTGAAGCCTTCGGCAATGGCCGAGTTGGCCATCCAGCCGGCGTTCCACATGCCGAAGAACATCGCCGGGAAGGTGCACAGCCAGACGGTGATCATGATGCGCTTGAGGTCCACGCCGTCGCGCACATGGGCCGTGGTCTTGGCCACATCGGGCGGGGCGTAGAAGATGGTGTCCACCGCCTCATAGAGGGGATAGAACTTCTCGTATTTGCCCCCCTTGTGGAAGTGGGGTTCGAGATTGTCGAGTGTCTGTCGGATACCCATCATCAGGCCTCTTTCTCGATCATGGTGAGGTTGTCACGCAGGATGGGACCGTACTCGTACTTGCCAGGGCACACATAGGTGCACAGTGCCAGGTCCTCTTCATCCAGCTCCAGGCAGCCGAGCTGCATCGCCGTCTCGATGTCGCCGACGATCAGCGAGCGCAGCAGCTGAGTGGGCAGGATGTCCAGCGGCATCACCTCTTCGTACATGCCCACCGGCACCATGGCGCGCTCGGAGCCGTTGGTCGAGGTGGTCGGCGCATAGTTGTGCAGGCCGGTTATCTTCGACAGGTAGATGCCCATCACGGAGTGGCGATCCTTGCCGGGCGACAACCAGCCCATCCAGACGCGCTTGTTGCCCTCCTCGAGCAGGCTGACCTGATCATGGAAGCGCCCCAGGTAGCGCAGGCTGCCCTCGCAGGTGGCACCGGCGAACACCGAACCGGAGATAACGCGGGTACCCTCGCGATCGATCACCTCGCCATCAAGCAGCTCTTCGGAGCTTGCCCCGATCCGGGTACGCAGCAGGCGTGGATTCTCGGCGCGCGGGCCACCCACGGCGATCACGCGCTGAACATCCAGTTTGCCTTCGGCGAACATCTTGCCAAAAGCGATGACGTCCTGGTAACCGATATGCCAGACCCGCTTGTGCAGCGCCACGGGCGAAAGATGATGGATATGAGTACCGACCAGGCCAGCGGGATGTGGACCGGCGAAGGTCTCGTGCTGCACGCCCTTGACGTCGGTACCCGGAACACGAGCGTCCGGCGCCGTGCAGAGGTAGACCTGGCCCTCGGTCAGCCGAGCCAGCACCTTGAGGCCATCCTCGAAGGCTTCGGCCTGCTCGTTGATGATCCCCGCTGGATCCGCGGCCAGCGGATGCGTGTCGATGGCCCTGACGAAGATATCGGTCGGCGAGCTGTCGATGGCCGGGGTGCGCGAGTAGGGCCGGGTGCGCAGCGCGGTCCACAGCCCCGATTCGACCAGCTGGTCGACGACGGCCTGCCGCTCGAGGCCCTCGAGCTTGTCGCGCCCATGAGCCGTGAACTCCACCGCCTCTTCGGTCTCGTCGACCTTGATGACCACCGAGAGCAGCTTGCGCTTCTCGCCGCGATTGATGGCGACGACCTCACCGGCCGCCGGCGCCGTGAAACGCACCCCGTCGATCTTCTTGTCGGTGAAGAGCAGCTGGCCCAGCTTGACCCTGTCCCCCTCACTGACCTCCATGGTCGGCTTCATGCCGACATAGTCGGTGCCCAGGACGGCCACATGGCGCACCGGTCGCGCATCCTCGATACGCGCCTCCGGTATCCCCGCGATGGGGAGATCCAGGCCTTTCTTGACTTCGATCATAGTCTCGCCCAGTTGATGGATCGGATAGCTGAAGAAAGGAGTTCGAATGGATTCGAATTCTTCTGTTTTCAGTACGTTACCAGTCAGGCCCGAGACACGCTCGAACCACCCCGAAAATCAGTCGTATTATAAAGAGAAGCGTGAAGGATGACCACCTGCCCTATGGTCGCAACCGCAAGACGGTCACATGACAGGGTAAAAGTGTCTCAGGGAGATGCCAAGGGGTAAGCGGCCAAGGAGCAAGGGGCAAGGGGCAAGGGGCAAGGGGCAAGGGGCAAGCTGCAAGCTGCAAGCTGCAAGCTGCAAGCTGCAAGCTGCAAGCTGCAAGCTGCAAGCTGCAAGCTGCAAGCTGCAAGCTGCAAGCTGCAAGCTGCAAGGCAGAGTGATTCGCCTCATGCTTTAAGCTGCAAGGATCTTCCTTATAGCTTGATCCTTGAAGCTTGTAGCCGCCCGAAGGGCCCTTGCAGCTTGTAGCTACCCGAAGGTCTACACCTTGGCGTGCGGCAGCTTGAGGAAGTGCACGTTGGAGACGTGTTGCAGGATGCGGATCACCTGGCAGCTGTAGCCGAACTCGTTGTCGTACCAGACATAGACCACCGCATTCTTGCCGTTGGCAATGGTCGCCTTGGCGTCGACGATGCCCGCATGGCGGTTGCCGACGAAGTCGGTAGAGACCACCTCGGGCGAATCGACGTAGTCGATCTGCTTCTGGTAGGGCGAATCCAGCGACATGCGACGCAGGAAGTCGTTGAGCGCCGCGGCGTCGGTCTCCTTCTCCAGACGCAGGTTGAGGATCGCCATGGAGACGTTGGGCGTCGGTACACGAATGGCGTTGCCGGTCAGCTTGCCGTCAAACTCCGGCAGCGCCTTGGCCACCGCCTTGGCGGCGCCGGTCTCGGTGAGCACCATGTTGAGCGGGGCGCTGCGGCCGCGGCGGTCGCCCTTGTGATAGTTGTCGATCAGGTTCTGGTCGTTGGTGTAGGAGTGCACGGTCTCCACGTGGCCGTGCTCGACGCCGAACTCGTCATTGAGCACCTTGAGCACCGGCACGATGGCATTGGTGGTGCACGAAGCCGCGGAGAGGATGCGATCCTGATCGCCGATGTCCTGGTGGTTGATGCCGTAGACGATGTTGGCGATGTTGCCCTTGCCCGGGGCAGTGAGGATCGTCTTGGCCACCCCCTTGCACTGGATATGCTGACCGAGGCCGTCCTCGTCGCGCCAGATGCCGGTGTTGTCGACCACCACGGCGTTATCGATGCCGTAGGCGGTATAGTCGATCTCGGTGGGTGAGTCGGCGTAGATGACCCGGATGACGTTGCCGTTGGCGGTAATGGTGCGTGCCTCGGCGTCCACGCTGATGGTGCCATCGAAGGGGCCATGCACGGAATCGCGACGCAACAGGCTGGCACGCTTCTCCAGGTCCTTGGCGATATCACCCCGGCCACGCACCACGATGGCACGCAGGCGCAGCAGGTTGCCGCCGCCGGCCTTCTCGATCAGCACACGCGCCAGGATCCGGCCGATCCGGCCGAAGCCATAGAGCACCACATCCTTGGGCTGCCCGTTGTGACCAGCCGCGTCACGGGCATCGATGATCTCGGCCAGCTCGTCACGCAGGAAGGTCACCGGGTCGCTGCCCTGCGCCTTGAAGGCCACACCAAGCTTGCCCACGTCGACATGGGCCGGCCCCAGGTTGAGCTCGGTCATCGCCTTGACCAGTGGGAAGGTGTCCTGCACGGACAGTTCTGTCCCCTCGATCTTGCGCACATAGCGGTGATCCTTGAGGATGCGGATCACGCTGCGGTTGAACAACGACCGCCCGAACATGGTCACGACCACGTTGTTGTGACGATAGAGGCTGCCGATCATCGGGATCATCTGCTCGGCGATCGCCTGGTTGTCGTGCCATTCCTGGAAGACGGTATCGAGGGCTTGCTGACTCACGGGTGACCTCTACTTGGTGGGAACAGGTGGGTAAAATTACCTCTGCATTATCCGGGGCGGCACCTGTCGGGGCAATCGCAGGATGGTCGCACCCGCTGTAGGCGATTTACAGAAACCTGCCGCTGACTACAGGGCAGCCGCGAGGCTGGTATCATGCCCCCTTTCTGCACGCCGCTCACGACCACGGTTGGGTAACCGATAGCATGCCGAACTTCTCGCCGCTCGACCCGCCGCGCCCTCAGGGGCTGCGCGACATTCTCTACTGGCAGACACCGCCGGGTAGCGCCACCGCCCTGGCACTGGCCCACCTGGCCGAGGATGCCCCGCTGCTGGTGATCACCCCCGACACTGCCACGGCCCAGCGCCTGGAGAGTGATCTGGGCTTCTATGGTCACCTGCCGGTGCTGCCCTTTCCCGACTGGGAGACGCTGCCCTACGACAGCTTCTCGCCACACCAGGACATCGTGTCTGAGCGGTTACGCACCCTGCGAAGACTGCAGGACGGTGAACATGGCATCGTGCTGGCGGCCATGAACACCCTGATGCAGCGCTTGCCGCCGGTGGATTACATCGCCGGGCGCGTGATGACGCTGGAAACCGGCCAGACCCTGGACCGCGAAGGGTTCCGCGATGCCCTGTCGCGGGCCGGGTACCGGGCCGTGGAGACGGTCTATGAGCCCGGCGAGTACGCCCTGCGCGGCGCATTGATCGACCTCTTTCCGATGGGCGCCGAGGCAGCGCTGCGCATCGATCTGTTCGATGACGAGATCGACACCCTGCGTCACTTCGATCCGGACACCCAGCGCAGCCAGGACAGGGTCGAGCGCGTTGAGCTGCTGCCCGCCCACGAATATTCTCTTTCGCGCAGCGCCATCGCCTGTTTCCGTGAGGGCTTCGAGACGCTGTTCGACGTCGACCCGCGCCAGTGCCCGCTCTATGTGGATGCCCTCAAGGGCATTCCCTCACCGGGGCTGGAGCAGTATCTGCCGCTGTTCTTCGAGGAGACCGCCACGCTCTTCGAGCACCTGGCCGAGGGCACCCGGGTGGCCATGCTGCCTGGGGTGTTCGAGGCCGCCGAGCACCACTGGGAGGCCATCGAGAGCCGCTACGAGAACCTCGGTGTCGATCCCACTCGTCCGCTGCTACCGCCCCATCGCGCCTTCGTGCCCGTCTCCGAGGCGTTCGGCGCCATCAAACGCCACCCCCGGGTGGCCCTGACCGACGATGCCGAGCATCGACATGCCGTGGCGCCTGCCACACAGCCACCGCCGACGGTGACGGTGAATGCCCGGGCCAAGCAACCGCTGGCCGAGCTGGAGAGCTTCCTCGCCGAGCATCCCGCCACGCGGGTGCTGTTCGTCGCCGAGTCGCGTGGTCGGCGCGAGGCCCTGGAGGAGACCCTGGGGCCGCTGAGGCTCGAGCTGCGCCATGTGGAGGACTTCCCGGCCTTTCTGAGCTGCGACTCGCGCCTGGCAATCACCGAGGGCGAGATCGATGCCGGCCTGTGGCTGACCGACCCGGATCTGGCGGTGATCAGCGAGACGGAGCTGTTCGGCGAGGTGGTACGCCAGAGCCGGCGCCGCGAACGCTCCACCGATGACAGCGAGCTGGCGATCCGTCATCTCTCCGAGCTGCGCCCCGGCGCCCCGGTCGTCCACCAGGCTCATGGCGTGGGTCGCTACAAGGGACTCGAGACGATCGAGGCGGGCGGCCAGGCCGCCGAGTTCGTGACCCTGGAGTATGCCGATGGCGCGCGCCTCTATGTGCCCGTGGACAGCCTACACCTGATCTCACGCTACGCCGGCGCCGATGACGAACTGGCGCCGCTGCACCGGCTGGGCTCTGAGCAGTGGGAAAAGGCGCGCCGCCGCGCCGCCGAGAAGATCCGCGACACCGCCGCCGAGCTGCTCGACATCTACGCCCGCCGCGAGGCCCGGGAGGGCTTCGCCTGCGCACCGCCCGACGCAGAGTACGCCCGCTTCGCGGCCAGCTTCCCGTTCGAGGAAACCCCCGACCAGCGCGCGGCCATCCAGGCCGTGATCGGCGACATGACCGCCCCGCGCCCCATGGACCGAGTCGTCTGCGGCGATGTGGGGTTCGGCAAGACGGAAGTCGCCATGCGCGCGGCCTTCCTCGCCGTGCACTCCAGCCGCCAGGTGGTGGTGCTGGTGCCCACCACCCTGCTCGCCCGCCAGCACTATGAGAACTTCCGCGATCGCTTCGCCGACACCGCGGTGAACATCGAGCTGATCTCGCGCTTCACGGCGGGTAAGGGTCAGGCCGCTTCCTTGAAGCGCATCGAGGAGGGCCAGGCGGATATCGTCATCGGCACGCACAAGCTGCTCTCGAAGAACACGAAACTGCCCCACATGGGGCTGCTGATTATCGACGAGGAGCACCGTTTCGGCGTGGCCCAGAAGGAGCGTCTCAAGAGCCTGCGGGCCGAGGTGGATATCCTGACCATGACCGCCACGCCGATCCCGCGCACGCTGAACATGGCAATGAGCGGCATCCGCGACCTGTCGATCATTGCCACGCCCCCGGCCCGACGCCTTTCGGTGAAGACCTTCGTCCAGCAGCGTGACGAAGCGGTGATCAAGGAGGCGATCCTGCGCGAGATCCTGCGCGGCGGCCAGGTCTACTTCCTGCACAATGAGGTCAAGACCATCGAGACCGCCGCCGAGAAGGTGCGCGAACTGGTGCCCGACGCCCGGGTCGGCGTCGCCCACGGCCAACTGCCGGAGCGCTCGCTGGAGCGGGTGATGTCCGACTTCTATCATAAGCGCTTCAACGTGCTGATCTGCTCGACCATCATCGAAACCGGCATCGACGTTCCCAGCGCCAACACCATCGTCATCGAGCGGGCGGACAAGTTCGGCCTGGCCCAGCTCCACCAGCTGCGCGGCCGGGTCGGGCGCAGCCATCACCAGGCCTATGCCTACTTGCTGGCCCCGCCGCCCCGCCTGATGAGCAAGGATGCCGCCAAGCGACTGGAGGCCATCGCCGGTGCCGAGGACCTGGGTGCTGGCTTCACCCTGGCCAGCCACGATATGGAGATCCGTGGCGCGGGCGAACTGCTCGGCGAGGAGCAGAGCGGCCAGATGGAGGCCGTCGGTTACGGCCTCTACATGCAGATGCTCGATCGCGCCGTGAAGGCGATTCGCGAGGGCCGCACGCCCAACATCGAGGCGCCGCTGGAGCAGGGCGTCGAGATCAGCCTCAACCTGCCGGCCTTGATTCCCGACGACTACCTCCACGATGTCCAGCAGCGGCTGGTGATGTACAAGCGCATCGCCAACGCCAATGACGAGGCCGAACTCAAGGAGCTGCAGGTGGAGATGATCGACCGCTTCGGCCTGCTGCCGGCGCCGGTGAAGACCCTGCTGCGCCAGACCCGGCTGCGCCAGCGTGCCGAGCGCCTGGGCATCACCCGCCTGGAGGCAGGTCCCGAGAAGGGCCGGGTGATCTTCGGTAGCCAGACTGACGTCGACCCGCTAGTGCTGGTGGAGCTGATCCAGCACGCACCGGATCGCTACCGCCTGGATGGCGCCGACACCCTGCGCTTCGAGGCGCCGATGGAGAAGGAAGAGGCCCGTTTCCAGGCGGTGGAGCAGCTTCTCGACACGCTCAACCGCAAGGCCGAGGCGGCGTAAGGCCCGGAAAGATTGCACCGGATTTCACCGGGGTCGGGGTGCACCGGGGTCAGACCCTTAAGCAGCCTTTGGGATTCCATCCCAAAGGCTGCTTAAGGGTCTGACCCCAAGTGAGTGGAACCCCAAGTGGGAGCTAGCGGATTTCTGCCTCGCCGGGCGATACTATAGGGTCAGAGCGCCCAGGATGGGCCCATCGCAGCCCCCGACCCACGGCAACCTAGAGAACGACCTCATGAAACATTCTTCCTCGCTCGGGCGCGTTGCCCGATTCGCCACGGCGCTGGGTCTCTGCACTGCCCTAACCACGCCGCTCCAGGCTAGCACCCAGGAGTGGCCGCGTGGTTACTATCCTCTTCCCGAGGAAGGGGACCTGGTCGGCGAGGTATACAGAGTCGTCGCCGAGAGCGGCGATACGCTGATCGATATCGGACACGAGCATGGCATCGGCTACGAGGAGATGGTGCGCGCCAATCCGGATGTCAGCATCTGGGCGCCCTTCGCGGGCACTGCGGTGGTGATTCCCGGCCGCTTCATCCTTCCCGAGGGGTCCCGCGAGGGTGTGGTGGTTAACGTGGCGGAGATGCGTCTCTACTACTACCCCCCGGCCGGGGAAGACGAGACGCCACGCGTCGAGACCTACCCCATCGCCGTTGGTCGCATGGACTGGAAGACCCCCCTGGGCACCACTCGCATCACCGAGAAGGTCAAGAACCCGGCCTGGTACCCGCCGGCGTCGATCCGTCGTGAGCATGCCGAGGCTGGCGATCCTCTTCCCAGCGTGGTGCCACCGGGGCCAGACAATCCCATGGGGACTCGCAAGATGCGCCTGGGTATTCCCGGCTACCTGATCCATGGCACCAATCGCCCCGAGGGCGTGGGCATGCGCGTGACCCATGGCTGCATCAGGATGCTGCCCGAGGACATCGAGGCCCTCTTCCCACGCCTGCCCATCGGCACCCAGGTCACGCTGATAAACGAGACGTTCAAGCTCGGTTGGGCCGATGGCACCCTGCACGTCCAGGCCTATCCCTACCTGGACGAGGAGGACGGCACCACCATCCAGCGCATCACCGAGGCCCTCAACCAGGTCGATATGGCGACCAGCGGGCTCGACTATCCGGTGGATTACGCTCGTCTTCGCGAGGTCGTGGAAGTGCCGCAGGGCATGCCCGTGGCGCTGGATGCCAACGCCCCGCAACCGGCGCCGGAGACGCTCTGGGATCGCCTTGAACTGATCGCCGCCGACACTGCCTCTGAGGAGCGCCAGGCCGAGGAAGGCTAGAAAACTAAGCTTCCGCCCATAAGCTCCCGTTCATAAGCTCCCGTTCATAAGCTCCCGCCCATAAAACAGGGGCCTCACCGAACGGCGAGGCCCCTGTCTTGAAGGTTCTACTACCGCCCTGCCGGGCGGTCGAGAACGATCACTTGCGCATGGAACGCTCGAACATGCGGTTCATCTCTTCGCGGTTCTGCTCGGACATCTGCAGGGCCGCGCGAGCGTCGCGCTGTGCCTGGTTGGCAGTGCTCTGCGCCTGGGTAGCGATGCTGCGTGCCTCAGCAGCGTCGGCCTGTGCAGACTCAGCGGTCATGCGAACGTCTTCCAGGGCGCTGCTAGAGGCACAACCAGCCAGGACGGCCAGGGATGCGGCAGCGGCGGTCAGCTTCAGAGTAGTCTTCAGAGTCATAGTGTTCTCCTTGAGTCTTCCTTGGGTACTGCATTGATGTTGCCTGAGAATCAGGCTTCCTGCGGAAGCAGGCCTTCTTGCAGCGACTTCTGCTGCGAAGCACAGGAGTCAAACGCTGTTTTATAATATGCAACGGCGCTTGTCCATAGCTTAGAACGTCCCTAGCGTATGTAAAGCCTAGCGGATCACGACGCGTGTGCCAATGTCGATCAATGACGACAGACGCTCGACCTGCGAGTCTGTCACCGCCACACAGCCATCCGTCCAATGGAATCGCTCGTGGATATCGGTATCCCCCTTGCCGACTCCATGAATGCCGATGAAGCCGCCGAGCGCGGTCTCCTGGGGAGGATAGCCGTGTCGACGGTAGTAGGAGAAATAGTCGTCATAGTCCTGTTGACTGTAGATCCCGGCCTCCAACGCCATGCGGGCGTGGGTCGGGGTGGGATAGTCGAGCCCGATGAAGATGTGAAACTTGCTGCTGTGATTGAAGCGGTTGACCCGGAACTCGCCGAGTGGCGTGGCCCGGTCGCCTCGCTGGCGCTGCGGCCTGGCGCCACCGCGGCCCAGCGAAACCGGCTCGAAGCGCTCGAGCAAGCGGTTACCCCGGTAGACACTGAGCGCCGCTTCGCTGTCTTCGACCAGCACCCACAGCTCGCTGTCATGGCGAGGGACGATGGCACGGGACAGCAGGCTATCCATCAGGCTCGCAGACGCGTGCGAGTCCAGCAGCAGCAAGGGCGAACTCAGCGCCAGCAGGCCGAAGCGGCGACGGGACAAATGCTTCATCGGTGGCATCTCTGTGGCATGGAAGGAAATGAAAGCGCGCAGTGCAGCCGTTATACCGGATTGGCCTCCGACTGTCAGGAGGGAAGCGCGAGCACTCCATGCCGGTCCTCCCCGGCGCGTCAGCCGGGCAGAATAGCGCCCATCCGGAAGACCTCGCGCAGGCTGGTGATGCCGGCCTCGGCCTTGGCCAGGCCGTCGGCAAACATCAAGGTCTCGCCGCGTTCCAGCAGGTTGCGTCGCAGAGCCGCGTCGTCGGCATGGCGCAGCAAAAGGGCATGATCCTCCGGAGTGGGCTGCCATATCTCGAATACCCCGATGCGCTCCCGATAGCCCAGATCATCACAGTGCTCGCACCCCACCGGCACCCAGGCATACTCGGGTACCTCGACCCCTACCGCTTCGAGCCACTGGGCATCCTGGGCGGGAGTTGGCTGACGCTCGCGACAGTGCTCACAGAGGCGGCGAACCAGACGCTGGGCAATCACCAGACCAAGCGTGGCGCTAATGTCGGCATCCTCCAACCCCAGTTGTCGCAACATCGAGACAACTCCAACGGCATCGCGGCTATGCAGGGTTCCCATCAGCGAACGACCGCTGCTGGCCACACTGACGGCCGCCGAGGCGGAGCCGGCATCACGAATCTCGCCGATCAGCATATAGTCCGGATCCAGGCGCAGCATGGAGCGGGTGCCGGAGGCGAAGTCGAGCCCGTTCGCGGTGTCTACCTGGATCTGGTTGATGCCGGGGATGGCGTACTCCACGGGATCCTCGAGCGTCACCACGTGACTGTCGGTGAGGCGAAGCTGGTTCAGCAACGTGTAGAGGGTAGTGGTCTTGCCGGCCCCGGTGGGACCAGCCACCAGCAGCATGCCGCCGGTGGCATCCATCCAGCGGCGAATTCCCCGTGCGCCCTCCTCGCCGATCCCCAGCGAGAGGGGATCCTCAAAGGTCATGGGGGGGGCGAGAAAGCGAATGGCCAGTTTCTCACCGGCAACGCAGTGCACGGCGGTCACTCGCAGCGAGATCCCTTCCTCGTCCTCGTCATCGAGAAACCAGCTGAAGCTGCTGTCGTGGGCGCCATGCGAGGGCATGGGATCGAGCTGGGCCAGGACCTTGAACTGATTGACCAGTTGCAGCCCCGTGCCGACATCGAGTTCCAGCCCATCAATGACGCGACCGTCGATGCGCAGGCGAAGTCGCCATTGCTCCGGGGAAGGATCGATATGGATATCACTGGCCCGCGCGCGCGAGGCCTCCTCAAGCAGCACATGGGCCATCAGGGGCTCGTTGTCGGCCCCTGCCGGATCGGCCACCAGGGCCGCGAGGCGCGGCAGGAGCCGACGCCCTGCCGGCTGCCGTTCACTCGCCATCAGTCGCTACGCTCGACAATGAACTGAGACATCAGCTTGTCGGTACGACCGCGCAAGTGCATTTCGGTCTTGTCGAAGGGAAAACGGTCGATGTAGTCCTGGTTTACCGGCGGTTTGTGGACGTACACCAGAGCCGCCTCTAGCCGCTCGCGGTAGACATAGGTGGCCGCCGCCACGCTATAGCAAAGCACCTCGCCCTCTTCCAGGCGGCTGGCCCAGGTTTCTCTCAGCTCGTGATGGCGAATGCGTTGACGCACGTCGCCGGATTCACCGATATAGAGCAACCGCTCAACGCCGGGCTCGCCATCGGCTGCGGCCGTGCCAGCGTAGACACAGAAGATTCCCGATACGTCAGGAATCTCGCCAAGCTGCTCGTCCGTCCAGTAGCCCAGCAGCTTGAGTGACAGGATCTGATCCGACATCGCTTTCTCCTCAGTAGTCCTCGAGTCGTTGCATATCGCGAGCAATTCGCCGTACCTCGGCCTCGTGGCCGGTAGAGAGCGATTCGAAGAACTCGCGCTCGGCGTCTGCGGCCGCAAGCTCAGCACGATGAGCATACATGTCTTGCAGCGTCCTGTGCATGGTCAGTGCCGTGGAAAGCACGTCCTGCACACTGTCGCACGATATGCATTCGGTAAGGCGATTGAGCATGGGTGCATGGGGAAAGTCGGTCGGATCATCGAACCAGGTCTCGAGAACCTTGCGATGATCGCTCTCTTCCTCGAGGTATTCGGTGAGCTCGGTCTGCATCTTGCGTTCGTGCTCGGCGAGGTACTCCAGGGCCATGCGAACCCGATCACTTACGTCACCAGCGGCCAGCTGATCATACTGCTCGGCGAGCTTCCGGTGGTAGTCGGCCGCCCAGGCGACCAACTCCTTGACTTGATGAAAGCGCATTTCGGCTCCTCCCACTGATGCCCAGAGACGGGCGAATGGTCCATGCCTTTATCCTAGCCAAGTCGCATCCATCACGCTTGATGCATATCAACTTGCAGGCTTCCGGACAAGGAAGCGTCGCTGGACACTTTTTCTCAGAACGTCAGCCGAACAGCCCCTGGCTGCGCAGGTAGTCGTCGTAGCTGCCGCTGAAGTCAGTGATGCCCTGCTCGCTCATGTCCAGAATGCGGGTCGCCAGGGAAGAGACGAACTCGCGATCATGGCTGACAAATATCAGCGTGCCAGGGTAGTTTTCCAGGGCCAGGTTGAGCGCCTCGATGGATTCCATGTCCAGGTGGTTGGTGGGCTCGTCCATGAGCAGCACGTTAGGCCGGGTGAGGGCCAGCTTGCCGAACAGCATGCGGCCCTGCTCGCCTCCGGAGATCACCTTGACCGACTTGCCGATGTCGTCGCTGGAGAACAGCATTCGGCCCAGGGCGCCGCGCACTTCCTGCTCGCCGCCCTGGGTCCACTGGGCCATCCATTCGAATAGGGTGGCTTGATTGGCGAAATCGTCGGCATGGTCCTGGGCGTAGATGCCGAGTTCGGCGCTATCGGTCCAGCGCACGGCTCCGGCATCAGGATGCAGCTCGCCGGCCAGAGTGCGCAACAGCGTCGTCTTGCCGATGCCGTTGGGACCGATGATGGCAATGCGCTCGCCGGCTTCCACGGTCATCGAGAAGCGCTCGAAGAGCGGAGCCTCCTCGGCGAAACCCTTGGTAAGGGCCTCGACGTTGACCGCGTTACGGTGGATCTTCCTGGCCTGATCGAAGCGGATGAAGGGACTGACCCGGCTGGAGGGCTTGATATCCTCGAGCTTGATCTTGTCGATCTGCCGTGCCCGGGAGGTCGCCTGCTTGGCCTTGGAGGCATTGGCCGAAAAGCGGCTGACGAACTGCTGCAGTTCGGCGATCTGCGCCTTCTTCTTGGCGTTGTCGGCGTGCTGACGTTCACGCACGGCGGTCGCGGCGGTCATGTAGTCGTCGTAGTTGCCGGGAAACAGCGTGATCTCGCCATAATCCAGGTCTGCCATGTGCGTGCAGACGCTATTCAAGAAGTGGCGGTCGTGGGAAATGATGATCATGGTGCTGTTGCGTGCGGTGAGCATGCCTTCCAGCCAACGGATGGTGTTGATGTCCAGGTGGTTGGTGGGCTCGTCGAGCAGCAGCACATCGGGGTCGGCAAACAGCGCCTGGGCCAACAGCACGCGCAGCTTCCAGCCCGGCGCGATCTCGCTCATGGGGCCGGTGTGCTGGTGCAGCGGGATGCCGAGCCCCAGCAGAAGCTCCGCGGCCCGGGGCTCGGCAGTGTAGCCGTCGAGCTCGGCGAAGCGCACCTCGAGGTCGGCCACGGCCATGCCGTCTTCTTCGCTCATCTCGGGCAGCGAGTAGATGCGTTCGCGTTCGGCCGCCACCTGCCAGAGCTCTTCGTTGCCCATGATCACGGTGTCGATGACCCGCTCTTCCTCGAAGGCAAACTGGTCCTGGCGCAGCTTGCCGAGCCGGGTACCGGACTCGACCATCACCTGCCCTGAGGAGGGCTCCAGGTCACCGCCGAGAATCTTCATGAAGGTGGACTTGCCGCAGCCGTTGGCACCGATCAGGCCGTAACGGTTGCCGTTGCCGAATTTGACGGAGACGTTTTCGAACAGCGGCTTGGCGCCGAACTGCATGGTGATATTGGCGGTGGAGATCAATGAAGGGTCCAGTCAGTGCATGAAACGGGGGCGCGATTGTACCGGTTCTGGTCGCCGATCACACCCGGCGCTGTCTAGAGCAACAACTCCCCTTCGATGGGCACGAAGTGGCTGGCCGCGCGGATCAGCGAATCGGCAGTCAGCCGTTCCACACCGACCACCTCCACTACGGTCCCATGGCGCTCACGCAGCCGCTCGACCAGCAGATCGAAGTCGCCGTCGCCCGAGACCAGCACCACCCGGTCTACCAGCGGTGCGGCCTCCATGGCGTCAAGGGCGATGCCCACGTCCCAGTCGCCCTTGGCTGAGCCGTCGCGACGCTGGATGAATGGCTTGAGCTTCACGGTGAAGCCGATGCCGCGCAGGATGGCCTGGAACTGTTGCTGGCGGGGGTCGCCGCGCGCCACCGCATAGGAGTTGGCCACCACCACCTCGCGTCCGGCCGCGAAGCGCCTCCAGAAAGCGTTGTAGTCGAAGTGGCGACCGAAGGCCTCGCGGGTGGTGTAGTAGACGTTCTGGACGTCGACGAAGATGGCTAATTTTTCTTTAGGGTCTGACCCCAAGGAATGGTTAGGCACTACCACTCCTCGCTGGTCTCGCGCAGGGCGGCGATCTCGGCCTTGGCCTCGGCGAGGCACCAGCGCAGTTCGTCGCCCAGCGACGCTGTGCTGCCCACGGCGATCAACCCACTAGCCGCGCCGCTGGTGCGACGCGCCACCCCGTCGCTGCCATGCAACGCCTCGAGCTTTCCGATCAACCAGCAAAGCCAGCTGTCGGGACGCGCGGCCAGTTCGCGCAGCCGGTGCAGTTCAGCGATGCCGGCACCCTCGGGGCCGAGCAACTCGCGCCAATCGTGACGCTCCAGGTTGGCGAGCTCGGTGACCTCACGCAGCATCGACTCCAGCGCCAGCTCGACCAGTGCCAGGCTGCCCTCCTCCGCGGCCATGCGCCTTGCAGCGGCATGCTCGTCATCGCCGGCCGGCAACGCGAGCAGCAGATCCGCCTGATAGAGCAACTGGTTGGTGCGCGATCTCGGGGTCACTTGCGCTTGTCCTCCACCTGCCACTTGCTGCCGTCGAAGGTCGCCTTCCAGCCGGTGGCCTTGCCGCCCTCATCGGTCATCACGAACTGCTCCTTGGTCTTGCGCGAGAAGCGGATCTGCGCCGGACGGCCATCCGGATCCTCGCTGGGAGCGTCGAGCAGGAAGCGATACTTGTCGGGCAGCTCCTCGGCATGAGCCTTGAGCTCCTTGACCAGCGGCGGGCGCGTCTCGCGGTTCTTGGGGAACTTGCTGGCCGCCAGGAAGAGGCCGCTGGCACCGTCGCGCAGCACGTAGTGGTCCTCGACCTTCTGGCAGGCGAGTTCTGGCATGGGGATGGGGTCCATCTTAGGGGGCGCCACCTCACCGCTGCGCAGCAGCTTGCGCGTGTTCTTGCACTCGCTGTTGGTGCAGCCGAAGTACTTGCCGAAACGCCCGGTCTTGAGCTGCATCTCGCTGCCGCACTTGTCGCACTCGATGGTCGGGCCTTCGTAGCCCTTGATGCGAAACTTGCCCTTCTCGATCTCGTAGCCGTCGCAGTCCGGGCTGTTACCGCAGATGTGCAGCTTGCGGGTCTCGTCGATGAGGTAGCTATCCATGGCGGTGCCGCACTTGGGACAGCGATGCTTGGCGCGCAGTGCATCGGTCTCGGCCTCCTCGCCGGCATCGGCGGCCACCGCCTCGTCGCCGGGCAGCAGGTCGATGGTGGTCTTGCAGCGCTCCTTGGGGGGCAAGTTATAGCCGGAGCAGCCCAGGAAGACCCCGGTGGAGGCGGTACGGATCTGCATCTTGCGTCCGCAGGTCGGGCAATCGATGTCGGTGGGCACCGGCTGGTTGGGGCGCATGCCCTCCTCGCTCTCGGCCTCCTCGAGTTCCTTCTTGAACTCGGCGTAGAAGGCATCGAGCAGCGCCCGCCAGTTGCGTTCACCTTCGGCTACCTCGTCGAGACTATCCTCCATGCGCGCGGTGAAGGAGAAGTCCATCAGGTCGGGGAAGGACTCCTTGAGCCGCTCGGTGACGATGTCGCCGAGCTTTTCGGCATAGAAGCGCCGACTCTCCAGCTTGACGTAGCCACGATCCTGGATGGTGGAGATGATCGCGGCATAGGTAGAGGGACGGCCGATACCGCGCTTTTCCAGCTCCTTGACCAGGCTCGCCTCGGTATAGCGAGCCGGGGGCTTGGTGAAGTGCTGCTGGGGATCGAGTTGCTCCAGCGTCATGGGCGTGCCCTCGGCGAGATCGGGCAACGACTGGTCCTCCTCCTTGCGCCCCATCGGTTTCATTACCCGGGTGTAGCCGTCGAACTTCAGCACCCGCCCCTTGGCTCGCAGCTCATAGCCGTCGACCTCGACGGTCAGGGTGCTGGAGAGGTACTCGGCGGGCGTCATCTGGCAGGCTACGAACTGGCGCCAGATCAACTCGTAGAGACGCTCAGTGTCGCGCTCCATGCCGGCCAGATCGGTGGCCCGGCGCCCCACATCGGAGGGGCGGATGGCCTCGTGGGCTTCCTGGGCACCCTCCTTGCTGGAGTAGCGATTGGGCGCCTCGGGCAGGTAGCGCGTGCCGAACTCCTCACCAATGAACTCGCGCACGTTCTCCACCGCCTCCTTCGAGAGGTTGGTGGAATCGGTGCGCATATAGGTGATGTAGCCGGCCTCGTAGAGGCGCTGGGCCAAGGTCATGGTCTTCTTCACCGAGAAACCCAGCCGCCCACTGGCCGCCTGCTGTAGCGTCGAGGTGATGAAAGGGGCATTGGGCTTCGAGCTGGTCGGCTTGTCTTCCCGAGCGGTGATCGCCAGGCTCGCCTTGCGCAATGCGGCGATGCGCTCCAGCGTCTCGGCCTTGGATGTGGGCCGGAACGGCTTGCCATCCTGGCGAACCAGCTCGAAGCGAACCGCCGTCTGGTCTTCACCGGCAGGCCGCAGGTCGGCATGAACATCCCAGAACTCCTCAGGGATGAAGGCGTGGATCTCGCGCTCGCGCTCGACGATCAGGCGAGTGGCCACCGACTGCACCCGGCCGGCGGAGAGGCCACGGGCAATCTTGGCCCACAGCAGCGGCGAGAGCATGAAGCCCACTACTCGATCGAGGAAGCGACGCGCCTGCTGCGCCTCGACGCGCGGGATGTTCAGGCTGCCGGGTTCCTTGAAGGCCTCCTGAATGGCGTTCTTGGTGATCTCGTTGAACACGACCCGCCGGTAGCGATCGTCATCGCCACCGATCGTCTCACGCAGGTGCCAGGCGATGGCTTCACCCTCACGGTCAAGGTCGGTGGCCAGATAGACCGTATCGGCCTTCTCGGCGAGCTTCTTGAGCTCGGCAACCACCTTCTCCTTGCCCGGCAGGATCTCGTAATGCGCCTTCCAGCCATGCTCAGGGTCGATGCCCATGCGCCGAATCAGCTGATCATGGGCCTTGTGTTTGCGGTGTTCGGCCTTCTCCTCGGGCGACATCTTGCGGGTCACCGCGGCCTGACGGGCACGCTCCTTGGGGTCCGAGGCTGCCTTGCCGGCGCCGCTGGTCGGCAGATCACGGATGTGCCCCACGCTCGACTTCACGATGAAGTCGTTGCCGAGATACTTGTTGATCGTCTTGGCCTTGGCGGGCGACTCGACGATGACCAGTGACTTGCCCATAGTGCTCCACTGTGCTGATGACGCACGCTACAAAGCGTGCGTCAGACGGTTTCGGCCCGCCCTTTCCGGCGGGTGAAAAATGCGATTACCCTACCCCAGCGGTCGCCTTCACGCCAGCTACCGCCAGCAGCCCCTAGGGCAATCGCAGATAGCAAACTGCTCGGAGCTGTTCCGTTGGCAGGCCTACGAGGAGGCGCTGTGAATACCTCCATGTACGCTACCGACGCCATCCCTGGCGTAGGACCTCCTCTTCGGCCTACCCCCGGCGCTCCTCACCTGAGACAACTGCGATAACCATCGCTCACGGCTAATCCGGCGGCCTCTTGAACCTAGCCCCCTTGGCACCATCACGCCAAGCCGGGATAAACACCATCCTCAACGACAACGCCCCCACCAGACAGGGCGGGGGCGCGGGTAACATAACGCTGAGAGATCAGCTATTGCCAGGCTTGCGGGGTGTCCGCTTGCGCGGCGTGCCGCGACTGGCGGGCTTGCGCTTGGCCGGCGACTTGGTGCCAGACGTGGTGTTCTGACCGGCCGGCGAATCAGAACCGGCCTGACTGGCTGGCTCTTGTGCAGGTCCATCGGGGGCGGGCTCACCGGCAGGCTCTGCTGAGGTCTTCGGAACTTCAGAGACAGCCTCTTGCGCCGGAAGCTCAGGCGCTGCCTCGCTGACCGCCTGATCCGATGCGGCTTGCTCCGAGGCCGCAGCCGGCACTGGCGCGGCGACGGGCAGCGATTCCATCAGGTTTTCCACCTCACTGCGCGCGAGCTGCCCGGCCTGCGCCTGGCTGGCCACCTTCTCCTGGGCATCTCGACGAGCGTCCTGCTCCTCATGGGGGGCATGACGGATGGCCTGATGAAACAGCCCCTCGATGCGTTCGAAGCGTTCCGCCGCGTGCTCGCTCAGGTCACCGCTGGCCGCCAGCACATGCTCGATATGTGCCAGATGGGCATCGATCTGATCAGCCGTCTGGCCCTTAAGCAGGGTCGGGATCGCTTCCAGTGCCGCCTCGTGATCCTGCTGGAGGGTGAAGAACTGCTCACGCACCAGGTGCTTGAAGTCGGCCAGCTGGATACCCGGCTCGAGCTCGGCCCGCGAGGCGCGCAGCCGCTTGAAGTTGCGCTCGTCGGTGGCCGGGGCCCCACCCAGCACATGGATCACCGAGCGCATGACCGCCTCATGGCTGCCACCCTCGGTGATCGCGCGATGCACCTCGTCACGACGGCGCTCGACGAAGCGGCGATGTTCGGGCTCGGCCCCCGGACGACGACGATGCACGTGGGCGTCGCCGCCCAGACCGACCATGGCCTGCAGCATCGGCTGACCGTAGACGTCGAGGAAGAAACGCTCGCTGCTGCTGTCGCGAAGGTCACGCCAGGCATTCAGGCTGCGGGTCACCTGATCGGAGAAGATGCCCTCCACCGCGCGGAAGACGTTGTCCTCGTGCACCGGGTGGCGGTCGGCACGCACCTTCTCGGCCAGCACCGGTATCGCGGTCATCAGCGGGTTGCGATCGGACAGCAGGCGGTAGCCCATGCGGTTAGGGTGCATGCGCCGCATCCACTTGGCCGACTCGGGGGTGGCCATCGCCTGGACCCAGGGCTGCATGAAGTAGCGGTAGAAGCCCAGGTTGATCTCGGAGATCCGCGCCACCGCGGCGAAGCGGGTGTCGTCCTCGGGTCGATGCTGGACCTCCTGGTCGAGTTCTTCGATGGTGCGTGGCGAGAACTCCAGCAGATAGTCGCGCTCGATCAGTTCGGCATCCTCGCGCTCGGCGGCACTGGAGACCGTTGTCTCATAGAGCCCCGGCGGCAGGACGTCGATGTAGTCCATGTTGGCAGTGAACTCGGCATGCTCCTTGCGGGAAACGCTGCCGGACACGAAGATGCCCAGGTGGCCAGTGGTGTCGTGCACGCAGTAGACGATGGTCTGCTCGTTGGCGATCACGTCCTCAACCCCCTCGTAGAGGTCGCGCACCCAGCCCAGAGCCTGGGGGGGCGGCGTGATATCGTCGCCCTTGGAACAGAACACCACCACCGGTGAGCGCACGTTGCGCAGGTCGATGCGACGCCCGTCGGATGTCACCAACTGGGCGGTGGAGAGGCGGTTGCCGATGAAGAGGTTGTCGACGATGTACTGGATCTCGTCGCCTCCCAGCACCACGTGACCGCCCCACCAGCGTTCGAACTCCAGGTAGCGTTCCGCCTCGGTGTCGACCTGGGCGTAGAGCCGATACTGCTTGCTCCACCAGGTATTGGCCGGGTTCAGGCGCTCGAAGTTCTGCACCAGCCAGGCACCATCGAAGAGCCCGGCGCCCATGTCACTCAACAGCGATGTCATCCAGCTGCCGCCACTCAGGCCACCGGTATAGCGCATCGGCGCCTTGCCGCGCTCACCGGCCCAGTAGGAGAGCGGAGAGCCGGCAATGAGAATCGGACCGAAAAGCTCGGGTTCGAGGGCGGCGGCCATCATGATCTGCCAGCCGGCCTGGCAGTTGCCGACCACGATAGGCTTCTCGGAGGTTTCCGGATGACGCTCGATGACGTGACGCAGGAAGGCGACCTCGGCCTCGACCACGTCCTCCACGGTCTGCCCCGCGACCGGATAGGGCAGAAAACCGATGAAATAGCAGGGATGCCCCGCCCTCAGAGCCACCCCGAGCTCGCTGTCGGGTTTGAAACCGCCGATGCCAGGACCGTGGCCGGCACGCGGGTCCACCACCACGAAGGGCCGCATCTGCAGATCGGTCTCCACGCCCTCGGGGGGCTGGATGCGCAGCAGCTCGTAGTTGACCGGGCGAGACAGCTTGCGACCGTCCATCAGTACTTCGGTATCGAAACCCAGCACATTGGGCTTGGTCTTCTCGATGTGCTCGAGATACTGGTTACCGCGCTGACGCATGACATCCATGAAGAGCACGCTGCGCTCCAGGGTATCGCGCCAGTAGTTACAGGCCGCTCGTCCGAAACCGAACGGATCCACGAAGGGCAGCACACTAGCTGGAGGAGTCGGTATCAGGGAATTCATCTATAGCTCCAGGGTTGCTCGGTGCAGGGGGCGCCCCCTTGCCGATGCATGAAATCGGGCTTTGTTGCAGTGCAATATAGCGCATCAACAGAAGCACTGCGAGCATCGGATGCCCGCATTCTAAGCTGTCTTAAGGAGGTCTCTACTACCATCCCGGCTGTCAAGGAACGCAAATCTTGTGGTATTTTATCATCTTGCGACCCGCGCAATCGCGTAATCATTCGATGTACCAGGCTGCTAGAAACCGCCGACCGGCATACTCCGGAGATCCCGGAAGCCCCCGCGGCAACGCCTTCATGGCGTCGACAGCCGGCGAGCAGAGAGGCTCACAGCTATGAGCGACACCCCCTCCACACGCATCTCCAGCGGCGAGAAGTACCGTAACGATCATGGCACGGCCGCCATCAAGGATGGCATGAAGGTACGCCGCCAGGTCGAGGATGGCGGTGCCGACGGCCGCAAGCCGAAGTGGCTACGCGCCCAGATTCCCGGCGGCGAACGCTTCGAGGCGGTCAAGAAGAACGTGGCCACCCACCGTCTCAGCACCGTCTGTGCCGAGTCGCACTGTCCCAACCAGGGCGAGTGCTGGAGCAACGGCACCGCGACCATCATGCTGATGGGCTCGGTATGCACACGCGCCTGTCGCTTCTGCGCGGTGGATACCGGCAACCCCAAGGGCTGGCTGGACTCGGAAGAGCCGGAGAATACCGCTCGCTCCGTCGAACTGATGGGCCTGCGCTATATCGTGCTGACCTCCGTGGACCGTGACGACCTGCCGGATGGCGGCGCTACCCACTACGCCGACTGCATCCGTGCCATCAAGGCTCGCACGCCCGAGGTCGTCGTCGAGGCGCTGACCCCGGACTTCGATGCCGAGCCCGCCGCGATCGAGCGGGTTGTCGATTCAGGGCTCGAGGTCTTCGCCCAGAATGTCGAGACCGTCGAACGGCTAACCGGGCGGGTTCGCGACCCCCGGGCCGGCTACCGCAAGACCCTGGACGTGCTGGCCCACGCCAAGCGCCACCAACCCAAGGTGATTACCAAGACCAGCCTGATGCTGGGTCTCGGCGAGACCGAAGAGGAGGTACTCGCGACCTTCGACGACCTGCGGGCCATCGGCGTCGACATCGTGACCCTGGGCCAGTACCTGCGCCCCACGCGCAACCACCTGCCGGTGGAACGCTGGGTCACTCCGGAGGAGTTCGAGCGCTATCGCGAACTAGGCCTGGAAAAGGGCTTCATGGAAGTGCCCTCCGGCCCACTGGTGCGCTCCAGCTACCGGGCCGACCGGGTGTTCGAGAAGAATAACCTCGGCCTGGCCGCCCCCGCCGCGGTACCCGGCCAGGAGGACGATCCGAATCGTATCGATGCGGTCAACGTAGGGTAGCTGCAAGCTGCAAGCTGCAAGCTGCAAGCTGCAAGCTGCAAGGCAGTATGTGTCTGAACCGCAAGCTACAAAGGGAATACCTTGATTCTTCCCTTCCTGGCCCCTTGTAACTCGCAGGAGGCCAGTTCCCTTCTCAGTTCTTGCGCCAGGCACTCGGCCAGGCGCTTCCCCACCACTTCGACGTCAGGGCAGTCATCGCAAAGATCCGCCAGGCGCGTCATGGCCAGGCCGGCATAGCCACAGGGGTTGATCCGCACGAAAGGCGAGAGGTCGCCGTTCACGTTGAGGGCCACCCCATGAAAGCTAGCGCCCCGACGGATCCTCAGCCCCAGGGACGCAATCTTGGCCTCCCCCACATAGACGCCGGGGGCATCGGCACGGGCATGGGCCATTACCCCATGCTCGGCCAACACCGCAATCACCGCGTTCTCCAGAGCGGTGACCAGATCACGCACACCTAGCCGTGAGCGGCGCACGTCGATCAGCGGGTAAAGCACCACCTGGCCAGGGCCGTGGTACGTCACCTGCCCACCGCGGTCGGTCGCCACGACCGGTATATCGCCGGGCATCAACAGGTGTTCGGGCTTGCCGGCCTGCCCTTGGGTGAACACCGGGTCGTGCTCAACCAGCCAGAACTGGTCGGGGGTTGCCGCATCACGCCCATCGGTGAGGTCGCGCATGGCCTGCCAGACGGGGGTATAAGGACGATGGCCCAGGCGATGCAGCTGGATCGGTGAAAGCTCACCCTCGCTTGCCATCAGACGACCATGTGCACGCGGCCAGTGGCCTTGAGCTCGTCGAAGAGCGCCTTGAGCTGCGTCTCGCCGGTGGCGCGAATCGTCAGGCGCACCGACTGGAAACGTCCCTGGCGGCTGGGAACCACCTGAATGGCGGCTGCATCGAAGCCCGGATCATGCCGGATGACGATCTGACACACCGTAGCGGCGAAATCGTCGGCGGCATCGCCGACCACCTTGATGGAGTAATCGCAGGGAAAGGTGATCTTCGGCGGCTTGTCACCCGCCTGTCGACGGGGCTTGCGAAGGTCACGCAGGGAGTCGTCGTTCATGGAGCCTTCCGGCGATCGTGGATATTCCCTAATGTTACGCAACCCGGCGCCGGGAGACCAACGCCAGGCGGTAAGCAGTAAAGAGGCAAGGAGGCCCTAGTCGAACCAGCCGCCGATCAGGTTGCTGAAGAAGCGCCGCACCTGGTCAAAGAAACGCTTGAACAGACCTCCCTCTTCGATGCCCTCGAGGGCGACCAGTGGGCGCTCACCGACCAACTCCTCACCCTGGCGCACCTCCATGGTACCCACCCGGTCGCCGGCTGTAATGGGCGCGGTGAGATCGGCCTGGATGTCGAGCTTGGCGGTCAATTCCTCGCTACGGGCGCGCGGTACGGTCATGACCACGTTGCGATCGACGCCGACGCGCAGCTCGTTCTTGTCGCCGCCCCAGACGCGCGGGGTATTGAGCACGGCACCGGCGTCATAGAGCTTGAGGGTCTCGTAATAGCGGAAACCGTAGCTGAGCAGTTTCTGGGTTTCCTGGGCGCGTGCCTCCTCGGACGCTGTCCCCATGACCACCGAGATCAGGCGCATGCCGTCGCGCTTGGCCGAGGCCACCAGGCAGTAGCCCGCGGCATCGGTCCAGCCGGTCTTCAGGCCGTCGACGCTGCTGTCGCGCCACAGCAGGCGGTTGCGGTTGGGCTGATCGATGCCGCCATAACTGAACTCCTTGCGAGCATAGGTCGCGTAATGCTCCGGATAATCGTTGATGATGTGCTGGGAGAGCAGCGCCAGATCGCGAGCCGACGAATAGTGATTCTCGTCGGGCAGGCCGGTGGAATTGACGAAATTGGTGTTGTGCATGCCCAGCCGGGTGGCGTGCTGATTCATCAGGTCGGCGAAGGGACGCTCGCCACCGGCCAGATACTCGGCCACGGCCACGCTGGCATCGTTGCCCGAGACGATGATGATGCCCTGGAGTAGCTCGTCGATGGACACCCGGGTATCGACCTCGATGAACATCTTGGAGCCCCCGGTGCGCCAGGCCTTCTCGCTGATGGGCACCTGGTCCTCAGGAGAGATATTGCCCTGGTCGAGCTCGCGCTCCACGAGGTAGGCCGTCATCAACTTGGTCAGACTGGCCGGCGGCAGGCGCTCGTCGGCATTGTGCTCGACCAGAATCCGTCCGCTGTCGGCATCCATCAGGATCCAGGAAGTCGCAGCCAGTTGGGGGGGCGAGGGAATCATGGTCTGTGGCGTGGGAATGACCTGGGCCGTGGCCTGTGATGTGACCAGCAGCAAGCTGACCAGCAGCGGCAACAACAGGAGGCGGAAGAAAAGCGTGAATCTCATGGCAAGGGTTCTCATCAGGGGCATCGCAGGGTGGTTCGAAAAAGGGGGTCGACTCAGTCGGCATCGTTGACGACGAAGGTTTGGGCAAAGCCTGCCCGGCGCAGTTGCTCGCGGATGGGAGCCACCTGGCCGGCATGGTCCAGGGGGCCGACCTGGACCCGATAGAGGCCGGTGGCACTGGCGACGCGCACAGGACGATCGATCTCACCCTCCAGACGCGATTTCAGCTCCCGGGCTCCGTCTGCGGAGCCCAGGGCCGCCACTTGCAGGAAGACGCCGCTGCGGGCCCCCGGCGCATCGCTCACGTCGTCAGGAACGTCCGCGGTGGCCGGTGCCGCCGCCTCCCGGGGCGTCGAGTCAACCGACTGGCGAGACGCATCGCCGTTTTCGGCGTTCCAGCGCTCCACATCGATGACCTCGACCTTTACGCCGCCGGTCCCCTGCTCGAGGATGCCCAGGCGAGCCGCCGCCGCATAGGAGAGGTCGATCTCGCGGTCGCTGTGGAAGGGACCGCGGTCGTTGACCCTCACGATCGCCGAGCGGCCGTTTTCCAGGCTGGTGACGCGGACGAAGCTGGGCAGAGGCAAGGAACGGTGGGCGGCGCTCATCTTGTACATGTCATAGATCTCACCGTTGGAGGTTGCGTAGCCATGAAACTTCTCGCCATACCAGGAGGCCCTGCCCTGGCGGCTGTAGCCACGTGCATCGGCCAAGACCTCGTAGCGCTTGCCCCATACCTCATAGGGCGACTTGTTGCCTCCCCGGGAACGCGCCTCGCGACGTGGCACCGCGTCGGGGACCTTGGCGACATCGGGCGGGTCTTCTGGATAGGCGTCACCGGACAGGGCATAGCGCCCACCACTCTCCGAGGCGGCAGGTACCTTGCTGGATGCCTCACCGGAGGAAGAAGAGGGCCCGCCACCGCCTCCGGCACAGCCGGCCAGTAGCAGCAGCGCGCTCAAGGCGACAAAGGCGCGTCTCATGGGGCCTCCTCCGGGGTGGTGTCGGTAGCATCGAGCCAATGGGCCTCGAGGCCCCGCGCCTCGGCAATCGCCTCGGCCAGTTCGATCACCGCCATGGCGTACAGGTGGCTGTGATTGTAGCGGGTGATCACGTAAAAATTATGCTCGCCAAGCACGTAGCGCCAAGTGTCTTCACCATTCTCCAGTTCCAGAGACACCGGCAGCAGGCGATGATCGTCGGCCAGCGAGTCCGGGACATCAAGGCCCGCCGCGGCGAGTTCAGCCGCCGTCACCGCGGGTGGCCGTGCAGCGCGGTTGAAGTCGATGCCGTCGGGAGGCGTAGCGGGGCCTTCGACCTCATGATAGATGGGTTCGAAGGCGCGCCAGCCGTGCTCGGCGAAGTAGTTGGCCACGCTGCCGATGGCATCCACCGGGTTGGTCCAGAGATCGCGTAGGCCGTCGCCGTCGAAATCCACCGCATAGGCCCGGTAGCTGGTGGGGATGAACTGCGGATAGCCCATGGCGCCGGCGTAGGAGCCGGTCAAGCTACCGGGAGCCCGCTCCTGCTCATGGGCGATCTCCAGGAAAGCCGCCAGCTCACCGTGGAAGAAGCGCCCCCGGCGGGGGTGATGGAAGGCCAGGGTTGCCAGGGAGTCGAGCACGCGGTGGTGGCCGGTGACGCCCCCATAGCGGGTCTCGACACCGATGATGGCGGCGACGACTTCTGGCGGCACGCCGTACTCGGCCTCGGCCCGGGCGAAAGCTGCCCGGTTGGCCTCGATGAAGGCCACTCCGTTGGCGATGCGCGGGGCATCCAGGAAGATGGCGCGATACTCGTGCCAGGTGAGGCGCCGTTCGGCGGCGCCGGCCATGGCATCCAGCACGCTCTGCCGATAGACGGCTTCAGCCATGGCGCCTTCCAGCCACTCGCGCTCGATTCCCTGGTCAACCAGTTCGTCGACCAGGGAACGGGCCCCCTCATGCTGACGCGGGTCGAAATCCGCCGCGGCGGCCGGCAACGTCAGCAGCGACAGGCTAACGCCGGCGATCAGCGCCAGCGGTGTCGATCCATGGAAACGGGTCACCGTCATGCTGTTGCCTCTCCCTGGAAATGCGACCCGCCGGCGCTAGCGCGGCAGCAGGCGGCGGTGGGCATGAATGGCCATGAGAATACCGAAACCCGCCAACAAGGTCACGCTGGAGGTCCCCCCGTAACTGACCAGCGGCAGCGGTACGCCGACCACCGGCAGGATGCCGCTGACCATGCCCACATTGACGAAGACATAGATGAAGAAGGTCAGGATGATGCTGCCCGCCACCAGGCGTCCGAAGGTTTCCTGGGCGGCACCGGCGAGCCATAGACCGCGCCCCACGATCAGCAGATAGAGCAGCAGAAAGGCCAGCATGCCCACCAGCCCGAACTCCTCGCCGAGCACCGCGACGATGAAGTCGGTATGGCGCTCGGGCAGAAATTCCAGTTGCGACTGGGTGCCCTGCAGCCAGCCCTTGCCCCAGAAGCCTCCACTGCCGATGGCAGTCGTCGACTGGATGATGTTCCAGCCCGCCCCCAGGGGATCGCTCTCGGGGTCGAGGAAGGTCAGAATCCGCTGGCGCTGGTAGTTGTGCAGGTTCATCCACAACAGCGGCAATGCGGCCGCTGCCAGGACGCCGCAGAACAGGATAAAGCGCCAGGAGAGGCCCGCCAGCAGGATCACGAACACCCCCGCTGCGGTAACCAGCAACGAGGTTCCCAGATCGGGCTGTTTGGCGATCAGCACCACCGGCAGGCCGATGATCACCGCACAGACCAGCAGATCGCGCCAGCGCGGTGGAAGCGGCTGGCGGCTCAGCCAGGCGGCGACCATCATCGGCATCGCCAGCTTCATCAGCTCCGAGGGCTGGAAGCGGATCACCCCGGGAATCTCCAGCCAGCGCTGAGCGCCCATGCCCATATCGCCGAACAGTTCAACGGCGATCAGCATCAGCAACCCGGCCACATAGACCGGTGGCGTCCAGCGCAGCAGCGTCGTCGGTGACAGCTGGGCAAGGCCTGCCATCACCACCAGGGCCACGCCGAAGCGGATGGCCTGGGCGGTCACCACCGACAGGCGCTGGCCGCTGGCGCTATAGAGCACCACCAGCCCCGCCAGCATCAACACCAGCAGCATGCCGAGCAGCCAGGGATCCAGATGGATTCGCTCCCACAGGCTGCGTCTCCGGGCGATGCCACTCAGGGAGGGCTTGACGGGGTGGGCCCGCAGGCCACGGGACAGCTCGCTCCAGATCATCGTCAGTTCCCCGCCACCCGGCCATCCTCTCGGTGGAGAACCTCGCGCACCTCATCGGTATCCGGGGCCTCGTCCTCGAGCAGCCAGGCGTCGGTCATCGCCTTGGCCAGATGGGCGGCGTGAGTACTGCCGCCGCCGGCATTCTCGACGATCACCGCCACGGCGATCTGGGGATCCTCCACCGGCGCAAAGGCCATGAACAGGGCATGGTCGCGCAGTCGTTCCTGGATCTCGTCGGCGTTGTACTTCTGGTCCTTGCCCAGGGAGAACACCTGGGCGGTGCCGGACTTGCCCGCCAGCCGATACTCCAGGTCCTTACCGATACGCCTGGCAGTGCCCTCATGGCCCGAAATCACCTTCTCCATGCCGGAGAAGATCCGATCCCACCATCCCTCATTCTCGAGCACGATGTCGGACGGGGTATCCGGCAGATCGACGGGCACCTCCTCCTCGCCGATTCGCTGGGCCAGGCGAGGCTTGACCCATTCGCCGCGGTTGGCCAGCACCGCCGTGGCGGTGGCCAGCTGCAGCGGGGTGAGCTGCCAGTAGCCCTGGCCGATGCCCACCGAGAGCGTCTCGCCGGGGTACCAGGGCTGGTTGAAGCGCCCACGCTTCCAGTCCCGGGAGGGCATCAGGGCATCACTCTCGCCCTGGACATCGTGAGCGACTCGTTCACCGAAGCCGAAAGCCGACATGTTCTCGTGGATACGATCGATACCCAGGTCATGAGCCAACGTATAGAAATAGGTGTTGTTGGAGACAGCGATGGCACGCTCCAGGTCGACCCGGCCATGCCCCCAGCGCAACCAGTTACGATAGCGCCGGGAGTCGTTGGGCAGCTGGTAGTAACCGGGGTCGTTGATGGTGCTGTTGGGGGTGATCTTGCCCTCGGCCAGCCCTGCCAGCGCCAGAAAGGGCTTGATGGTGGAGCCCGGCGGATAATGACCGCGGATGGCTCGGTTGTAGAGCGGCAGATCCAGGTCCTCCTGGAGCGCTCGGTAAGAGGCGACGTCGATGCCGGTGACGAACTGGTTGCTGTCGAACCCCGGCACCGAGGCCAGGGCGAGGATCTCGCCGCTCCCCGGGGCGATCGCCACGATGGAGCCACGGCGGCCATCGAGCAGCTCCACGGCGAGCGCCTGCAGATCGCTGTCCAGCGTCAGGGTCAGATCCTTGCCCGGTACCGGGTCGGTGTGGCCGAGCTCGCGCAGTACCCGGCCGCGGGCATTGGTCTCTACCTTGCGCAGCCCCGCCTGACCATGCAGCTCGTCCTCGTAGAAGCGCTCCACCCCCGTCTTGCCGATGAAATGGGTACCCGCATAGTTGCCTGCATCCAGGCTGGCGAGTTCCTCGGCGTTGATTCGCCCTACATAGCCCAGCGCATGCACCATGGTCTTGGCGTCTGGGTAGTAGCGCAACAGCTGGGCCTCCACCTCGACGCCGGGCAGGCGATGGCGATTGACCGCTAGCCGGGCGATCTGGTCCTCGTCGAGATCGCTCATCAACAATGCCGGCTGGAAGGGGCGCTGGCGCTGGCGTGAGCGTACCCGGAAGGCCTCGGCCTCCTCCTCGGGTATCTCCAGCAGGTCGACCAGCCGCGAGAGGGTGGCATCGAGGTCTTCGACCCGTTCTCGCACCAGGGTGAGATTGTAGGTGGGACGATTCTCGGCCAGCAGCACTCCGTGGCGATCGTAGATCAACCCGCGAGTGGGCGGCAGTGGCTCCACCCGCACGCGGTTCTTCTCGGAGCGCGTGCTGTAGACCTCGTGCTGCACCACCTGCAGATAGAACAGACGCCCGCCCAGCAAACCTGTCAGACACACCACAACCATTACGGCCAGCAGAGAGCGCATGCGGAAGGCACGCAGCTCCTGTTCCGGGTTCTTCAGGGGTTGGCGGCGCCGACGCATGCTCGGTAATGACCTCGGGATCGGTGAGCAGAAGTGCCTTCAGCGGTAATCAACAGAAGATGGCCTTCAGCGGTGGTAGGGGTGGCCGACAAGCAGGGTCCAGGCGCGGTACAACTGCTCGGCGAGGAGAATGCGCACCAGCGGATGGGGCAATGTCAACGGCGACAACGACCAGCGCTGGTCGGCACTCGCCGACAGCGCCGGCGCCAGGCCATCCGGGCCACCCACCAGCAGCACCACGTCGCGCCCCTCGAGGCGCCAGGCATCGGCTTCCCGAGCCAGTTGCTCGGTACTCCAGGCCTTGCCCTCCACCTCCAGGGCGACGAGATGTTCTCCCCCCTTGAGGCGGCTCCGGATACGCTCGGCTTCCAGCGCCATGGCCCGGGTCACATCGGCATTCTTGCCGCGCTGTCCCGGGACGATCTCCTCCACCTCCAGGGCGAAGTCCCTGGGCAGGCGCTTGCGATACTCCTCGACGCCTCGCGACACCCAGTCGGGCATGCGCGTGCCCACCGCCAGCAGGCGGATCCTCATGTAGAGTGCGTTCCTTCCTCGAGCCGGGGTTCCGTATCGCTGGGCAGATCAGCCCAGAGACGCTCCAGGTCGTAGAGCTGTCGGGTCTCGGGCAGCATCATGTGCACCACCAGGTTGCCCAGGTCGACCAGCACCCAATCAGCGCCGTTCTCACCCTCGACACCCAATGGCGGAATGCCCTGGTCCTTGGCGGCCTGGACCACGTTATCCGCCAGCGCTGCCACATGACGGCTGGAGGTACCGCTGGCCACCACCATCAGGTCGGTGACGCTGGTCAATCGTGAGACATCCAGAACGGCGATGTCCTGGGCCTTGATGTCCTCCAGTGCGTCGATCACCAGAGTCTTGAGTGCGTCGATATGCATAGCCCTTCGTGTCAGCCCTTCATCAGCGGGAAATCCTCGAAACCATTGTACCGACTTGACGCTCGCGTGGGCAGCACTCAGCGATGCCGGTAGAGACCACGCGACAGGATATTATCCTCTACCGCCTCCGGGAGCAGGTAGCGCACGCTTCGGCCTGTCGCCAGGCGCTGACGAACCTCGGTGGCCGAGATCGCCATGCGCGAGGGCAGCCTGAGGCGCAGCAGACGCCCGGCGGGCCGGGCCATCAGCGCTTCGCCTTCTTCGACCTCGCGTCCAGCCAGCAGCTCGACTAGCGAATCGGGCAGTGCAGCCTGGTGATCCGGACGATCGATCACCACCACATGGGCCAGCTCGAATAGCCGCTCTGGCTCGTGCCAGTCGGCCAGGCGCAAAAAGGCATCGTGACCAAGCGCCATCACCAGCCGCGCCTCGCTGCCCAGTTCATGGCGCAACGAGGCGAGGGTATCGGCACTGTAGGAAGGCCCGTCACGCTCGAGCTCCCGGGGGTCGGCGACCAGACCCGGCGTATCACCGATCCCCAGACGCAACAGGGCCAGACGCTCGGAGGGCGAGACCCGGGGCTCGCCGCGCAGCGGCGGCATGGCTGCGGGTACCAGGTGCACGTGGTCCAGGACCAGTGCCTCGCGCAGTTCCACGGCACTGCGCAGGTGCCCCAGATGTACCGGATCGAAGGTGCCACCGAGCATGGCGAGTCGGGGCGGAGAAGACGGTTCTCGGTCGGCCCTGACGGGCAGGCCCGGCTGACTCATCGGCGCACCTGACCGTCGCCGAGCACCACATACTTGCGAGTGGTCAGCCCCTCCAGTCCCACGGGACCCCGGGCATGCAGGCGATCGGTGGAGATGCCAATCTCGGCGCCCAGCCCGTACTCGAAGCCGTCGGCGAAGCGCGTCGACGCGTTGACCATCACCGAACTCGAGTCGACCTCTGCGAGGAAGCGACGCGCCAGACCGTAGTGTTCGGTAACGATGGCATCGGTGTGCCGCGAGCCGTAGCGCTCGATATGCGCCATGGCGGCGTCGATACCGTCGACCACACGGATGGCCAGCACCGGCGCAAGGTACTCCGCCTCCCAGTCGGCTTCGCTGGCCACGGCGATGTCGCCCAGTATCGCCCGGGTCCGCTCGCAGCCGCGCAGCTCGACGCCATGCTCACCGTAGGCATGGGCCAGGGTCGGCAACAGGGTATCGGCCAGCGGCGCATCGATCAGCAGGGTCTCCATGGTATTGCAGGTACCATAGCGGTGCGTCTTGGCATTGACCGCGATGGCCAAAGCCTTGTCGAGGTCGGCGCTGGCATCGATGTAGACATGGCAGACGCCGTCGAGATGCTTGATCACCGGCACCCGTGCCTCCCGGGTGATGCGCTCGATCAGCGACTTCCCGCCACGCGGGATGATCACGTCGACGTACTCCGGCATGCTGATCAGGTGGCCCACGGCGGCGCGATCGGTGGTTGCCACTACCTGGACGACACTTTCGGGCAGGCCGGCTCGAGCCAACCCGGCGCGAATGCAAGCAGCGATGGCGGCATTGGAATCGCGCGCCTCGGACCCGCCCCGCAGGATCGCCGCGTTGCCGGATTTCAGGCACAGACTCGCCGCCTCAAGGGTGACGTTGGGGCGCGACTCGTAGATGATACCGACCACCCCGAGAGGCACGCGCATCTGGCCCACCTGAATACCGCTGGGCCGCGAGCGCAGGCCGTCGATCTCGCCCACCGGGTCCGGCAGGGCGGCGACCTGGGCCAGCCCGTCGACCATGGCATCGAGACGCGTGTCATCCAGCGCCAAACGGTCCAGAAGAGCCGCTTCCAGGCCGTTCTCCCGGGCCCGGGCAAGGTCGCGGGCGTTGGCGGCCAGCACCTCACTCCGAGCCCGATCGAGATGCTCGGCCATGGCCAGCAGGGCGGCATTCTTGGCCGCGGTATCGGCGCGGCGCATCAGGGTGGCCGCCTCGCGGGCGGCCTGCCCCAGGCGCTGCATGTAGGCGTCGACATCGCCAATTTCGGGGGTCGCGGGGTCATGGTCTGAACGGGAGGCTTGAGCTGTCATGCCGTTACGTGTCTCCTGGGGCCGGCGGCGCCGCGACAAGAGCGGTGCCGGCGTTATACTGTGCCGTGAAACGGGAAGGGGTTCATACTAAGCCACCATGCAGACCAAGTACAAAGTCGGACTCCTGCGCGTCAACCTGCTGGTCGCGGCAATGCTGCTGGTGTTCTTGGCCATCGCCACGACCCACCTGACCGAGGCCATGCTGCTGTGGCTGGCAGCGACCTGGCTGGCCGTTACCGCACTGCTGCTCGCCTTCAACCATCGCCGTCCCGCCACGGTGCCCTGGCAGCTTCTGCCGGGCCTGCTGCTGGCCTCCCTGCTGTGGGTTGACCCCGAGCGCCACGTCACCTGGCTGTGGGCCTGGGCCGTGCTGTTGATGCTTCCCCAGCCCCGCTGGATCCTGCTGCTCGAAGCCTTGCTGGCGCTGGCCACCTGGTGGCCACTGCGGGAACTGCTGGGGTTCGAGCAGTGGGTCCTGACCGGCCTGCTGCTCGCCGCCCTGATGCTGCTGGGGCTATCCAGGGCCCTCGACCTGCGCTCGCTGCGCCAGCGCACCCTGCACCGGGCTCGCCTGGTTCCCGGCCTGTCACTCTGGCCCGGCGACTGCCTGGCCCATGACCTCGCTCTCGAGCGAAACCGGAGTAATCACGAGGGGGCGCATGCCGAGCTCCTGCTGATTCACACCTCACGTCATCGCTGCTGGTCATTGGCCCAGCGGCTCTGTCGTCTGACCCACCGCTTCGAACCCTGCTACCGCCTCGACCCGCAGACCCTGGCCACGATCCTCATCAGCCGCCACCATCGTGAGGCCAGGGCGCGCCGTGACATGGTATTGCATAACCTCGAGGCCACGGGCCCGGCACGGGCGATCGCCCTCCCCGGCTTGACATCACTGGAGGACGAACGGCAGGCCCTGGCGCGGCAGGCGACAGGCCTCCAGGTCATCGGGGAACCGACCGGTGCCTGAGCGTCGAAACCGTTTCTTGCATCTTTTCGCGGCATGGTACGCCAGCGGCACGCTTCTACTGTTGGGCATTGCCCTGTGGCTCTACTTGATGGGCGAGTATGCGCGCATTCCCCTACCCGCGACCCTTTCCCTGTTGATGCTGGTGGCCACCCTGCTGAGCGTGACTCGTGAGGATCATTCGCGGCTGGCCGCCTACCTGGTGCTGATCTGCGGTTATCTGCTGATCGCCGTCGAGTTGCCTCGACAATCGGGGCTACCGTCACTCTGGGTGGGGTTACCGCCAATCCTCACCCTGCTGCTGCTGCCGCTGGGTCCGGCCATGTTGCTCAACGTGGCACTGACGCCCATCTGGCTGGCACTGCTCAGCAATGGCCAGCTCGACCGGGACATGCTGCTGGGCTACCTGACACTGGTGGTCTTGGCGGCCCTGGTGCCTTGGGAGCAGGTTCGCCAGCATGCCTTGCTGAGGGCCACCGACCCGCTCGATCCCGAATGCGCGGCGGTGGGACGCGAGACCCTGCGTGAGCGACTGGCCAACGAGACCGAACGCGCCGCTCTGCTCGGACAGCCGCTGGCCGTCATTCTGATTCATCTACCTCAACTGGAAATGGCGGACGAGCAATTCGGGTCCCGGGCGCGACAGGCCTTGCTGGACAGCCTCTGCCAAGCCGTCGCCAGCCAATGCCGTGACTACGACACCCTGGGGCGCGAGGGCCCCGCGGATTTCTGGCTGATACTGCCGGACACCACCGAAAGCGGCGCCCTGTTGGTACGGCAGCGAATCGAACAGGTCCTTGAGCAAGCCAATCTGATGGAGACCGGCCAGTTGGAGGCGCGACTGCGTCTCTGCCAGCCACGCCTGGGAGAGTCCCGGCAACGATTCGAGCAGCGACTGCAGGTGGCCAGCCAGTCGCTGGCCGATGGCTGATCCGCGAGTCCGCGAACGCACGGCAACGGAGCAACCCGTGAGCATCAACGATACCCTCTTCCAGCTGGCGCCCTCTCCGGGCCTGCTGCTGCTGATCATCGCCGCCATCGCCCTGGTGGAATCCCTGGCGCTGGTCGGACTGCTGGTCCCGGGGGTGGTGCTGATGACTGCCGCCACCTCCCTGGCAGGACACCATGGCCAGGCCATAGGACCGGTGCTCGTCGCTGCCTTTGTCGGCGCGGTGGCGGGCGACGGCCTGAGCTTCCTGCTCGGCTATACCCAGCGCGAACGAGTGACTGCCATGTGGCCGCTATCGCGACATCCTGAGTGGCTGGCGCGCAGCGCCCGCTTCTTCCAGCGCCACGGCTCGCTGTCGGTCTTCCTGGCCCGCTTCGTGGGCCCGGTGAGACCGGTGGTGCCGCTGATCGCCGGCATGCTGAAGATGTCCCCCCGCGCCTTCACCTGGGCCAACCTGAGCTCGGCACTCCTCTGGGCTCCCGCCTATGTGCTGCCGGGCTATCTGCTGGGACGGACCTGGCAGCAGCTGCTGGACCTGCCCGAAGGACTCAGGCCGTGGCTGGTTACCCTGGGCGCGCTGGTGGTCATTCTCGCCGTGGCATTCTCCTGGTGCCGCCATCTGGTGACTCGCAATGGTCTCGCGTATCGCGGATTCGCCTGGCTGTCGCGGCGAACGCCCCTGGGCCGGCGCGTCTGGCGATTCCTGGCCCCAGCGCATGAAGAGGAACCGCCTCTGGCCTCCTGGCTGCTGCTGATTCTCTCTCTGGCGGCACTGTCGGCCTGGACCCTGGTGGTGATCCATCACGCGGGGCCATTGGCCATGGATCTGCGTCTCGCAGGGCTGCTGGAGACCCTCAGACTGCCGGGCATGACCCTCTTCGGAGAGGTGATGGCCAGGGCCGGCGATCTACTCGGGGTGCTCGCCCTCGCCCTGCCCTGGGCGGCCTGGCTGCTTTGGCGACGTCATCTGTCGGCCTTCTGGTACATCGCCGGTGGACTCGTCTGCATTGCACTGCTCAACACCCTGCTCAAGACGGCCATCGGGCGGGTACGGCCAGACACCCCGGCCTACCTTGCCGACTCTTTCTCCTACCCCAGCGCCCACACCTCGACCGCCGTGGTGCTGTTCGGCATGGCGGCGGCCTTCGCCAGCCGGGAACTGCCCCACGGCCAGCGCTTCATGGCCTACTGGGCCGCCATTGCCGTGATCCTGCCGATGGCCCTGTCGCGGCTACTCATCGGCGTGCACTGGCTCAGCGACCTGATCGGAGGCGCCCTGCTCGGCCTGATGGTCTGCGCCCTGGTGCAACTGGCCTGGCAGCGACAACCTCGCTCGCCCCTCGGCCCTTGCCCCTGGCACCTGCTGGGTGTCGCCTCGCTGGTGCTGGTCGCGGCGCGAATCGCCTGGTTGCCGCCGGTGTAAGCTGCAAGCTGCAAGCTGCAAGCTGCAAGCTGCAAGCTGCAAGCTGCAAGCTGCAAGCTGCAAGCTGCAAGCTGCAAGCTGCAAGCTGCAAGCTGCAAGGCAGGATGGTGGTTCACACACTGCAGGCGGCCGGGGTTTCCTTGCCACTTGCGGCTTGTCGCTTGAGGCTCCCGGGCGTAGCCCGGGTTAACCCAGCGCCAACCACAGCCCCACACCGACCATCAGGGTTCCGGCAACGCGATTGAGCAGCCGCACGTTACCGCTCTCGCCGAGCAGGCGGCGCAGGGTACGTCCGCCGGTGGCATAGAGCAGCAGGCATAGGAATTCGATGGAGAGGATCACCGCGATCAGCGCCACCAGTTGAATGACCAACGGGCGGGAGGCATCCAGAAAAGGCGGTAATAGGGCCATGAAGAAGGCCCAGCCCTTGGGATTGGCCACCGCGGTAACCAACCCCTGCAGGGCCAGTTGACCGCGAGCGGCGGGCGGCCCCGCTTGCAACTCCAGGGGTATGGCCATGCGTCCACGGGAGCGCCACATCATCACGCCCAAGTATCCGAGATAGGCGCCGCCCAGCCACTTGAACAGCGCGAAGAGTTCGGGCTGTCGAAGCATCAGGGCCGCCACACCCGCACCGGCGGCGAAGGCCACCAGGCCCACGCCCACCAGCTCGCCGGCCATCATCCACAGGGTGCGCTTCACGCCCTGGGTCATGCCCAGCACCATGGCAAGGGTCATGCACATGCCGGGGGTAAGTGAGACTAGCAGGAAGGTCGGCACGAACACCGAGAGCAGCGACAGGCTGATCATGTCTCGCCCCAGCGGGGCATCAGCCGATGCGCGACACCCAACTGGTTGAGGATGCGCGCCACGATGAAGTCGACCAGGTCGTCTACCGACGCCGGCTGATGATAGAACCCCGGCGCGGCGGGCAGTATCACCGCCCCCATGCGGGTCAGGGCCAGCATGTGCTCGAGATGGATCGCCGCGAAGGGGGTTTCGCGAGGCACCAGGATCAGCTTGCGCCGCTCCTTCAGCGCCACGTCGGCGGCGCGCTCGATCAGATTGTTGCTGGCCCCGGTGGCCACCGCCGAGAGGGTGCCGGTGCTGCAGGGGCAGATCACCATGGCCGAAGGGGCACCGGAGCCCGAGGCGACCGGCGCCATCCAGTCCTCGCGGCCAAAGCAGCGAATCTGGCCGGGTGCCGCCCCACTGCGCTCGCTGAGTGCCTTCGCCAGCCGCGCAGGATTCGCCGGCAACTCGCTGCTGGTCTCGGTGGCGATCACCAGATGCGCAGCCTTGGAGATCATCACCCATACCTGGTGATCGGCCCCCACCAGCGCATCGATCAGTCGCAGGCCGTATTGAGCCCCGGAGGCACCGGTCAGGGCCACCGTGACCGGATCACGCAGCTCAGTCGGCATGGGCCACCTCCAGCGCGGCCAGCAGCTTCTCGTGGATGCCGCCGAAGCCGCCGTTGGACATCACCACGATTCGGTCCAGCGGCCTAGCCTCGGCGACCAGAGCCCTCACCAGGGCATCGAGGTCATCGAGCATCCGAGCCGGTACCGGGCTCGCCTCGAGCACCGGCGACAATGACCAATCCAGGCCTGGGGGCTGGAACCAGAAGGCGGCGTCGGCGGCGGCGACGCTTGCCGCCAGCCGGTCGCGCAGGGTGCCCAGCCGCATGGTATTGGAGCGCGGCTCGATCACTGCCAGCAGTCGCCCACGCGGCGTCGCGGCCCTTAGCCCCTCCAGGGTGGCGGAGATCGCCGTGGGGTGGTGGGCGAAATCGTCGATGACTTCGATACCCGCCACCTCGCCGCGCAGCTCCTGGCGCCGCCGCGGCGTCGCGAAGCGCGACAGCGCCGCGGCGGCACGCGGCAGATCGACCCCGCAGGCGCTCGCTGCCGCCAGGGCGGCCAGGGCATTGCGGGCGTTGTAAGCACCGGTCAGCGCCCAGTCGATTACTGCATCCTCGTTCACCTCGATGTCGCCATCGTGGCGTTCATGGATCACCCGGAAGCGTGAGGCGTCCTCGCGCTCGAGTGCCAGTCGCCAGGGGCTTGATGCCTGGATACCGAAGCGCTCCACCGGGGTCCAGCAGCCCATCTCGAGTACCCGGTCCAAGGCCGGCTCGCCATCGGCTACCAGCAGGCGGCCCCGTCCGGGGACGGTTCGCACCAGGTGATGAAACTGCCGCTCGATGGCATGCAGATCGTCGAAGATATCGGCGTGATCGAACTCCAGATTGCCCAGAATGGCGATATCGGGGCGGTAGTGAATGAACTTCGAGCGCTTGTCGAAAAAGGCCGTGTCGTACTCGTCGGCCTCCACCACGAAGGGGGCGTCGTGGGCGCCGAGCCTTGCCGAAATGCCGAAATTGCGCGGTACCCCGCCGATCAGAAAGCCCGGTGCAAGCCCGGCCGACTCCAGCAACCAGGCCGTCATGCTGGCCACGGTGGTCTTGCCGTGGGTACCGGCCACGGCGATCACCCGCCGCCCCGGCAGCACTTCCTCGGCCAGCCACTGGGGGCCGGAAACATAGGGCAGCCCCTGGTTCAGGACCGCCTCGACCTCGGGATTGCCGCGGGAAAGGGCATTGCCGATCATCACCCGGTCCGGGCGCGGTGAGAGATTGTCCGCCGAGTACCCCTCGCACAGGATGATGCCGGCCTCCTCGAGTTGGGTACTCATGGGCGGATAGACATTGGCATCCGAGCCACTGACCGTGTGGCCCAGCTCGCGAGCGAGCAGTGCCAGGCTGCCCATGAAGGTACCGCAGATACCGAGGATATGAAGGTGCATGCGCGCTCCGGGGATTCGTTCCGCCGCTGGCCGCGGCGCGGTCTGCGCGAGACTAGCATGGCGCCCTCGGCACGCTCCAGCGGCCACCTGCCATGGCTATCGCAGACTATCTTTGTGAGGGGCGCTCGAGGCTATTCCGGCGCCTCTCGCTGAACGTAACCGCGATAACCCTGAGCCTGACGTGCATGGAAATGCAGCCAATGCCGCTTTCGGCTAGACTATTGCGCTTTCGCAATCCTTGATGTGACCAGCAACAGGTAAGCCCCATGGCCCAGCATAACGCCTTCTACGCCCAGTCCGGCGGCGTCACCGCCGTGATCAACGCCAGCGCCTGCGGCGTGATCGAAGCCTGCCGCCGCCATCCGGACCGGATCGGCAAGGTCTATGCCGGCCACAACGGCATCATCGGCGCCCTCACCGAGGACCTGATCGACGTCAGCCAGGAGTCGGACGAGACCATCGCCGCCCTGCGCCATACGCCCGGCGGCGCCTTCGGCTCCTGCCGCTACAAGCTCAAGGACATCGAGTCCCACCGCGCCCAGTACGAGCGGCTGATCGAGGTCTTCAAGGCCCACGACATCCGCTACTTCTTCTACAACGGCGGCGGCGACAGCGCCGATACCTGCCTCAAGGTCTCGCAGCTCTCCGAAAAGCTCGGCTATCCGCTGACGGCCATCCATGTGCCCAAGACGGTGGACAACGATCTGCCGATCACCGACAACTCTCCGGGTTTCGGCAGCGTAGCCAAGTACATCGCCACTTCTACTCTGGAGGCATCGCTGGATATCGCCTCGATGTGCGCCACCTCCACCAAGGTGTTCGTGCTCGAGGTGATGGGCCGCCATGCCGGCTGGATCGCCGCCGCCGGGGCGCTGGCCGGAAAGGGCGAGGGCGAGCCGCCCCACCTGGTGATCTTCCCCGAGGTGCACTTCGACCGCGCCAGGGTGATGGCCCGAGTGGAGGAGTCGGTCAAGCAGTACGGCTACTGCGTGATCGTGGTCTCCGAGGGCGCGCGCTACGAGGACGGGACTTTCCTCGCCGACTCCGGCAACACCGATGCCTTCGGCCACCGCCAGTTGGGCGGCGTGGCGCCGACCCTGGCCGGCATGGTCAAGCAGGACCTGGGCTACAAGTACCACTGGGCCGTGGCAGACTACCTGCAGCGTGCCGCCCGACACCTGGCCTCGAAGACCGACGTCGATCAGGCCTACGCAGTGGGCGAAAAGGCCGTGGAACTGGCGATCGCCGGCAAGAACTCCATGATGCCGGCCATCAAGCGCGTCAGCGAAACACCCTACCAGTGGCGCATCGAGGCAGCCCCGCTGGCCGAGGTCGCCAACCGCGAGAAGCTCATGCCACGGGAATTCATCCGCGAGGACGGCTTCGGCATCACCGAGGCCTGCCGCCAGTACCTGTCGCCGCTGATCCAGGGCGAAGACTTCCCGCCCTTCGAGAATGGCCTGCCAAAGGTGGCTCACCTCAAGCAGGCTCGCGTCGAGCGCAAGCTGCCGGAATTCACGATTTAAGCTGCAAGCTGCACGCTGCGAGCGGTCAGACTCTCCACCAGGCATCGGCCAACGTCAGGGTCGACGCAAGGCGCTGACTCAATGGGCCTGGCACTCAACAGCCAGGAGAGCACCAGCAGCAGCAACAGGATGCCCGCCACACCCTGCCAGAAGCGAATTGACTCACGTGGCCTTTGCGAACGGCCTTCCGCCGAGTCTTGGGCCGGATCCCGCGGCGGGCGCAGCGCGCGACGAAACTCCGACATGCGCCGGAAGCGCAGCGCCCGCTGGGGGTCCAGCGCCCGGCGCAAGGCATCGTCAAGAGCCACGGACACTTCCGGATTGAGGGTGCGGGCACTACGATAGGCCAGCTGCTCCAGGTCGGTATGGCTGCGCAGCCGGTTCGGCGGCAACGCATAGGGCAGCTCGCCGGTAAGCAGCCAGTAGATGGTCGAGGCCAGGGAGTACTGATCGCTGCGACGGCCGACATCATCCTCCAGTGCATACTCCGGCGCACTGTGCTCGGTCAGCCCCAGCTGGCGAACCACCTCCCTGGAGCGACGGTGACCATCCACGTCACGCAGATGGCAGGCGCTGAAATCGGCCAGCACCACCTGGCCATGCGCATCGATCAGCACATTATCGGGATGGATTCGCTGGTGCAGCAGGTCGCGATGGTGTAACGCCTGCACCGCCTTGCCCAGCTGATTGGCAATGTCGAGGCGCTGCTTGAGGCAAGCCTGGGGATGGCGCCGGACCCATTCGGCCAGCTTCTCGCCCTTGACGTAGGCCATGAGATAGTAGAGATAGCGCCGCGGCCGCGAGGGCTCCATGATGCGCACCACGAAGGGCGACTTGACGCGTTCGACCACCCACTGCTGCAGCAGGAAGTGCTCGAGATAGGCATTGCGGCTGGAAAGCTCGGGGCTCGGTGCCTTCATAACCATCTCGCGGCCGCTGTGCAGGTCGCGCACGCGGTAGACCCGCGACTGGGCCGTGCGCGAGAGCACCGACAGCACCTCGAGGCCGTCCAGGCGCTCGCCGGACGAGAGTTCGGGGGGAATCGGCAGGTCACCGTAGACCCGGCCAGGTTTATCCTCCGATGCGTCGGGCAAGGCATCGATGCGCACCAGCTGGAAACAGAACTGATCGCCGCCATACCCACGCTCTTGAGCCCGTTCACTGGCCGCCTCGGCCAGCCTCTCACAGGCGGCATCCAGGTCACTGGCGTCCTCGCGGATCAGCCGGACATAATCCGAGGGCATCAGGGTGCCCTGCACCGCCTGGGTGGTGAACAGGAAAAGGTCCCCCTGCTTGAGCGGCATGCTGGCGTAATCGATCTCAAGGCCGCTATCCATGCCCATGGCCCGGGAAGGGTAGCGATAGCCGCCCAGATCGGTGACATGGTCCCGGGAGAGCTGCTCGAACTCGGCGCCGCGCAGGCGGAACACCAGGGTATCGCCCATATGGAAGAGATGGGCCTCGCGCCCGCGGTACACCATGGCGGAGAGCGAGGAGACATAGCTGCCGTCCGACATCTGACGATTCTGGCTGAAGCACCAGGCGTTAAGCGCTCTCAGCACGCGAGTCGCCGACGTCTTGACGTCCCAGTGGTCGGGAGTGGAGAAATAATCGGCCAGAAATCCCTTCACACTGAGATCCCCGGCCTGCTTGGCCAGATTGTTGCGCAGCGTGGAGTCACTGATCAGGGCGCAGGCGCCCTTCGCCTCAAGCAGGGGAGGCTCGGGAAACCGCACCGACATCGAGCTGCGATGCCGCCGTCGCTCGGGTGCCACGAAGGCCTGTCCGTGGCTCAGTGACAGTTGCACGGGTGTCAAGGCACTCTCCTCGCAATCGGCGGGATCCGCCGGCCGTTGACCGGCACCTTCCATCGGTGCCCCATGATACACCCTGCTCCACCAGCAGGCCCATCGACCAAAGGCCCGCATGCCACCTAAGGCCCATTGGTAATCCCCGCCGCGGCTTCGTATAATTCGACGGATTTTACACCTGGCCGATCCACCAAGCCTTTAATTGCCAACCAAGGAAGCGACCATGAACTTAGACAATATCCCCGTCGGCAAGGATCTCCCCAACGATATCTACGTGGCGATCGAGATTCCGGCCAACCATGTGCCGATCAAGTACGAGATCGACAAGGACATGGGAGCCCTGCTGGTCGACCGTTTCATGGCCACCCCGATGTTCTATCCGGCCAACTACGGCTTCATCCCGCACACCCTGGCCGATGACGGCGACGCCCTGGACGCCCTGGTGGTAACGCCCTACCCGGTCCAGGCCGGTGCCGTCATCCGTGCCCGTCCGGTGGGGATTCTCAACATGACCGACGAGGCCGGCGAGGACGCCAAGCTGGTGTGTGTCCCTCATCCCAAGCTCTCCAGCCTCTATGACGATGTCCATGAGGTCACCGACCTGCCCGAGCTGCTGCGCCAGCAGATCGCTCACTTCTTCGAGAACTACAAGGATCTCGAGAAAGGCAAATGGGTCAAGGTAGAGTCCTGGGAAGGCGTCGAGGCCGCTCGCAAGGCCATCGAGAAGGCCGTGGCGGCCCACGACAAGGCCTGATTCTCGAAGGCGATCATCGCCAGCACCACCCGCTACGACAACGAGCCGCCTGGTAGGCGGCTCGTTGTCGTTTCTGAGTACCCTCAGGCCTTCAATTGTTCGGCTGCTCTTCCGCGTCAGCCGCGCTGGATGCCTCGTCGTCATTTTCATCATCAACTGACGTTGACGGCTCCTCGGCTGACGGCTCGGCGGCCATATCGTCGCCGCTCGGGGAAGACATCTCGCCCTCCTCGGAATCGATCGCGCCTTCTTGAACGGGCTGCTCTTCAGTAACGCCTTCGCTGCTCGATACAGAGGGCGCCTGTTCGCCGTCGTCGTTGGCAGGCGCTTCGACGGCTTCCTCACCGCTGGAAACAGGCATGTCAGCCTCGGCTACATCGGCAGCGCTTTCACCGGCAGCACCTTCATCGACAGCACCTTCATCGGCAACACCTTCATCGGCAGCACCTTCATCGACAGCACCTTCATCGGTGACGGTTTTTTCGACGGCATCCTCGCTGCGCTCCACCTCCACCACCGGAGGCTCGCTGGCCGTGGGGGCAGGGGTAGGCGTAACCTCGGCGAGGCGTTCGGTGATGTCCCGCACCAGGTCACGGGCTCGCACCACGTGGTTGGCCAGCACCAGCGAATGGTTGGCGAAGATCCCGAAGCCCGAACCGTTGAGCACCAGCGGGCTCCACAGCCGACGCTGGCTGCGCTCGAGTTCGGCCACTAAAAGCTCCCAGCGCTGAGTAACGCCGGCCGAGGCCAGCACATCGGCCTGATCACGCCGTACCGCCTTAAGTAGGTGCATCAGGGCCCAGGCCTGGCCGCGAGCCTCGAAGAAGACGTTGTCGACACGATACCAGGGCGTTCGCTCCGGGAGGGCCTCGGTGTCGATGTCCAAGTCGCGCAGCTCATCGCGGCTGCCGATGCTCGCCGAGAGCCGCAGGCCCAACTCGTCCAGCGAGCCGGTAATCGCCTCGAGCCAGGCGGCGAGGCCCTGCCCTTGATCACCGAAGGCGGCATCACCGCCCTCGCCGAGCGAATCGAGGTAGCCTCCCAGCTCCTCCAGGGCCTGCTCCAGCCGCCTCTCGGTGCCGGGATAGAGCCAGTCGCGGCTGTCAGCCATCAGGCGCTCCTGCACGCCCTCCAGCGCCGGTACCGACGACTGCTCCATGGCCGGCAGCGACCGCGAGAGCCGACGGGCCTGCATGAGCACGCCCAGCTCCCAGGCAGGCATGTTATCGAGCCAGAGTCCGGGTGGGGCGACATCGTTGCGCAGATAACCGCCCGGCTTTTCGAGCAGGGTCTCGATCAGGGTCATGAGGGCGGCAGTGGTCACGGCTCCACGGGCCGCCGTGCTGCCCGACTCGGCACCACGCTGCTCGGCGACGGCCTGCTCCACGTCGAAGCTTCTCGGCGCTTGGCTCCACCAGATTCCCAGCCCCAGGCAAACCACCAGGTAGATCGCCAGCAATGCCAGCAGCGGCTTCCAGATCCAGCCATACTCCGGACGCTCGAGTACCTCGGTCCGGCTGCGGCGCCTGGCGGCACCCTTTTGCGTCAACGCCATGATCAGGTTTCCTTGGTGATGAAAAGAGGTGATGAAAAGCTACCGGCAACGCGACAATACGGCGCAGCCTCCCGGACGGGGTGCCATCTACAGCCCCCTGCTACTGCGATATCCTAGCAGGACCTTGGCCTCGACGCCGATGGACGGGAACCCGGCCTCGAGAAAAGGGGTCGAAACCGCGCCATTGTTCACCGCCATTTCACCGCAATTAAAGGAAGTGCCGTGCCTATCGTCCTGCGACTCGCTCTGCTGATAACGCTGCTGCTGCCGCTGGGGGCCCAGGGTCAATGGTTCTCCCAGAATGACGACGAGGCGTTTCTGCCGGTGCTGGAGGCCTTCCAGCCCAGTGCCTGGCACGATGGCGAGATCCTCTACGTAGGCATCGAGAACGCCGAAGGCTACTACCTGTACCGACACCAGTTCGCGGTCGAGACCGCCGTCGACGGCCTGGAGTTGGGTGAGCCCGAACTCCCCCCGGGGCTTGCCAAGAGCGACGAGTTTCTGGGCGACGTCAATGTCTTCTATGACAGCGTCGTCTTCGAGGTACCTCTCGAGCCGGGCTACGATGGTCCGCTAGACGTCACACTGATCTTCCAAGGCTGCGCCGACGCCGGCCTCTGCTATCCACCGGAGCGGGTCGAGCTGACCGCCCGCGAGGGCGAAGCCCCAGCCGACTTCGCCGGCTGGACCCAGTCAGGTAACACAGCGTCTGGCGCCAACGAAGCCTCCGGAGGCGATATTGCCGCGACCAGCGGCGATGCCATGGGCGGCCCTCCTCAGAGCGAGGATGGCCGCTTCCGCACGCTGATGGCCAACGCCAGCCTGCCACTGGTGCTCGGGCTCTTCTTTCTCGCCGGACTGGGGCTGACCTTCACGCCCTGCGTGCTGCCCATGGTGCCTATCCTCTCCTCGATCATCGTCGGCCAGCACCCGACCCGACCCCGGGCCTTCGTTCTCTCGGCCAGCTACGTGGGCGGAATGGCACTCACCTATGCCGCCGTGGGGATACTGATGGGATTGTTCGGTGCCGGCCTCAACCTTCAGGCCCGCCTGCAGTCCGCCCCGGTATTGATCACCTTCGCTGCGCTATTCACCCTCTTCGCCCTGGCCATGTTCGGCGCCTTCAACCTGCGTCTCTCGCCCACCCTGGCCGGCCGCATCGACGGCTGGCAGGCCCGCGCCCAGCGCAGCGGCCCCGTCGGCCTGGCCCTGGCCGGAGCGCTGTCGGTGCTGGTGGTCTCGCCCTGTGTCTCGGCGCCGCTGGCCGGCGCCCTGGTGTTCATCTCCACCACCGGCGATGCGCTGATGGGCGGGGCGGCACTGTTCGCCCTGGCCCTGGGCATGGGCGTGCCGCTGCTGCTGGTGGGTACCTTCGGCACCACCCTGCTGCCTCGCTCGGGTGCCTGGATGAACGGCGTCAAGGCAGCCTTCGGGATCCTGCTGCTGGGGGTCGCCATCTGGCTGGTGGAGCGACTGCTGCCGGACAGCATCTCACTGCTGCTCTGGGCCGGCTTGGCCATCGGCAGCGCGCTGGCTCTAGGAGCACTGAACGTCAATCAGGCCCAGGGCTGGCCGCGAGTGCGTCAGGCGGCAGGCCTGATGCTACTGGTCTGGGGTATCGCCCTAGTAATCGGCGCTTCTCGCGGCGGGGACGACCCGCTGCGCCCTCTGGCTCCCACCAATCCATTGGCCGGCACCTCGCCCGGGGGGACGGACAGCGTCAGCCAGGAGATCACCACCGTGGATGACCTCGACGCCCTGCAGGCATCGCTGGCCAAGAGCGACGCACCCGCCTTCGTCAACTTTACTGCCGACTGGTGCATCTCCTGCAAGGTAATGGAGCGCGAGGTCTATCCGGCCCCCGAAGTGGCGGGCCAATTGGCCAACTTCCGGCGCATCAATGTCGACGTTACCGATAGCGGCGCCACCAGCCGCGAGGTGCTGGACCACTTCCAGCTGTTCGGCCCGCCCAGCCTGCTGTTCTTCGATGGCAGCGAGGAACTTCGCGACGCCCGCGTGCAAGGCGAGGTGAATGCCCCCCAGTTGGCAAGCCACCTGGAGGGTGTGCTGGGCTGGCTGGAAAGCCGGCAAGGCTGACTCGGCGGCACCGACAACATGCCTCGAACAGTGTTCCTGCATGGCTGGACATTCTTGGCGATTTTCGGCAAACTCCTGCCTAATTGCTCTTTAATGGGCGATAGATACTTCAAGACACGCCATCTTGCTGCGATCTATCGCGAGTTGGCCGGGGTTGACAGCACCCCGGATCGTCCCCAACCCCACTGGTCGAGACAACGTCATGGATATCCGCAAGGTCAAGAAGCTGATCGAGCTGCTCGAAGAGTCCAATATCAGCGAGATCGAGATCCAGGAAGGGGAAGAGTCGGTGCGTATCAGCCGCCACCCCGACGGCACGAACTGGCAGCCTCCGATGCATCAGCCCCAAGCGGCACCGGCAGCGCCGCCCTCCCAGGCGCCGTCTCCGTCAGATGAGACCGCCGCGGATGCCGCGCCGGCCTTCAAGGGTCAAACCGTCAACTCACCGATGGTCGGCACTTTCTACCGCTCTCCGGCGCCAGGCTCCAAGTCTTTCGTCGAAATCGGATCGAGCGTCAAGAAAGGTGAGACCATCTGCATCGTCGAAGCAATGAAGATGATGAACCAGATCGAGGCCGACAAGACGGCGTGATCGAGGCCTTTCTCGTCGACGATGGCGAACCCGTCGAGTTCGACCAGCCGCTGCTCGTCATCGCCTGACGCCCACCTGTCTTCATCATTCACCAACTGGCGGATTCCTTATGCTGGACAAGGTCCTCATCGCCAATCGCGGCGAGATTGCCCTGCGCATCCTGCGCGCCTGCAAGGAGCTAGGCATCAAGACGGTGGCGGTCCACTCCACGGCCGACCGCGAGCTGATGCACGTACGCCTGGCTGACGAGGCCGTATGCATCGGTCCGGCCTCCTCGGCGAACTCCTATCTGAACATACCGTCGCTGATCAGCGCCGCGGAAGTCACCGACTCCAGCGCCATCCACCCCGGCTACGGCTTTCTCTCCGAGAACGCCGACTTCGCCGAGCAGGTCGAACGTTCCGGCTTCACCTTCATCGGCCCCCGCGCCGAGACCATCCGCCTGATGGGCGACAAGGTCAGTGCCATCGAGTCGATGAAGAAGGCCGGTGTACCGACGGTGCCCGGCTCCGACGGCCCTTTGGGTGACGATGAGGGGGACACCCTCGCCGTGGCTCGACGCATCGGCTACCCGGTGATCATCAAGGCTGCCGGCGGCGGCGGTGGACGCGGCATGCGTGTGGTGCATACCGAAGCCCACCTGCTGTCGGCGGTCAACGTCACCCGCACCGAAGCCTATTCGTCCTTCGGCGATGGCACCGTCTACATGGAGAAGTTCCTCGAGAACCCGCGCCACGTCGAGGTACAGGTGCTGGCGGATGGCCACGGCAACGCCATCCACCTGGGCGATCGCGACTGTTCCATGCAGCGCCGCCACCAGAAGGTGATCGAGGAGGCCCCCGCCCCGGGAATCGACCGAGGCAGCACGCGCCGCAGGTCGGCGATGCGCTGCGCCGAGGCGTGCGTCGAGATCGGCTATCGTGGCGCCGGCACCTTCGAGTTCCTCTACGAGGACGGCGAGTTCTTCTTCATCGAGATGAACACCCGCGTCCAGGTGGAGCACCCGGTCACCGAGATGGTCACCGGCGTGGACATCGTCCGCGAGCAGCTGCGCATCGCCGCCGGCGAGCCGCTTTCGGTTCGCCAGGAGGACGTCAAGATCGCCGGCCACGCCTTCGAGTGCCGCATCAATGCCGAGGATGCCCGGACCTTCATGCCCTCCCCGGGCAAGGTGACCCTCTATCACCCGCCCGGCGGGCTCGGCGTGCGCATGGATTCCCACGTGTACACGGGCTATACCGTGCCGCCCCACTACGACTCCCTGATCGGCAAGCTGATCACCTGGGGCGTGGACCGGGAGACGGCGCTGATCCGCATGCGCAACGCCCTGGACGAGCTGCTGGTGGAAGGCATCAAGACCAACATCGACCTGCACAAGGATCTGGTGCGCGACGGCTACTTCCAGCAGGGTGGCGTCAATATCCATTATCTGGAGAAGAAGCTGGGGCTATTCGACTATATCGCGATAGGCTCGGGGCTGATACGCGACAGGCCTTCGAGGAGGCGCTGTGAACCCTTCCGTGGGCGCTACCGATGCCATCCCTGGCATAGGCGCCCCTCTTCGGCCTGTCCCCGGCGCCCCTCGCCACTGAACTGGCCACGCGCTTGATCCCGAGCGACCACGGAACATCCCATGCCCTGGATGCAACTCAAGGCGCGCATCGCTCCCGAGCACGCCGAGCCCCTCGAGGAGCTGCTGCTCGCCGAGGGCGCCACCGCCATCACCCTCCAGGATGCCTTCGATGATCCGGTCTTCGAGCCGGAGCGCGGCACCACCCCCCTGTGGGACGCAACGGTGCTTACCGGCCTCTACGACGACCTGGAGGGCATCGAGGCGATGCTCGACCGGGTACGCCAGGCCTGGGCCGCCGAGTTCCCCGAGGAGCCCTGCCCCGAGATCGAGGTCGAGTTGCTCGCCGATCGCGACTGGGAGCGCGAGTGGATGGACGACTTCCATCCCCTGAGGATGGGCGAACGGCTGTGGATCGTGCCCAGTTGGCACGCTCCACCGGAGCCGGACGCCGTCAACCTGCACCTGGACCCGGGGCTGGCCTTCGGCACCGGCACCCACCCCACCACGGCACTCTGCCTGGCCTGGCTCGACGGCCTGGCGGTAGCCAACGAACTGCAGGAACTGGACGTGCTCGACGTGGGCTGCGGCTCGGGCATCCTGGCCATCGCTGCCCTCAAGCTCGGTGCACGGCAGGCCACCGGCACCGATATCGACCCCCAGGCGCTACAGGCCAGCCGCGACAACGCCGAACGCAACGGCGTGGCCGAGGCCGACTTCAGACTCTGCTATCCCGAGCAGCTCGAGGCAGGCGAATTCCCGCTGGTGGTCGCCAACATCCTCGCCGGCCCCCTGCTGGAGCTGGCCGACGAGATCGCCGGCCGCGTGGCACCGGGGGGCCGCCTAGCCCTCTCGGGCATCCTCGAGAGCCAGGCCGAGGAGGTACTGGATGCCTACCGTGAACGGGGGCTGGTCATGGACGAGCCGGAAATCCGCGAAAGCTGGGTTCGACTTTCCGGGCAGCGATCCGTCGGGCGCCGCCCCTGACAGGCATTCGCCTTGAGTAGCGGTTCACCCCTGCCGGTCGGGGGCGTATGATATGCAGCCCCTGACGCCAGCGGCCCCGACCATGATCGACTCTCGCCCCCTGCCCCGCATTGGCCATCACCAACTGCCCAACCGAGTGGTACTGGCGCCCATGGCGGGAATCACCGACCGCCCGTTCCGGACACTGTGTCGACGCTTCGGCGCCGGCCTGGTGGTGGGCGAGATGGTAACCTCGGACCCCGGCCTGTGGCATACCCGCAAGTCCCGTCTGCGCATGGACCATCGTGGCGAGCCGGGCCCGCGCAGCGTGCAGATTGCCGGCGGCGACGCCGAGATGCTCGCCGAAGCCGCGCGCCTCAATGCCGCGATGGGCGCCGAGATCATCGACATCAACATGGGATGCCCGGCCAAGAAGGTCTGCAACAAGGCCGCCGGCTCCGCCCTGCTGCGTGACGAGACCCTGGTGGCGGAAATCCTCGAGGCAGTGGTCGCGGCGGTAGACGTGCCGGTGACCCTGAAGATCCGCACCGGCTGGTGCGCCGACAGCAACAATGGTGTGCGGGTAGCGCGCATCGCCGAGGAGCTCGGCATCCAGGCCCTGGCCGTGCATGGTCGCCATCGCCAGCAGCGCTTCGCTGGCGAGGCGGAGTACGACACCATCGCCGCCATCAAGGCCAGCGTAGGCATCCCGGTGTTTGCCAACGGCGACATCGACTCTCCCGCCAAGGCACGCCGGATACTCGACTATACTGGGGCAGATGCGGTAATGGTCGGCCGCGCGGCTCAGGGCAACCCCTGGATTTTCCGCGAGATCGATCACTACCTGCGCCATGGCCAGCGGCTTGCCCCGCCGGGAGATGAAGAACGTGCCGTCGCCCTTCACGACCACCTTGCTGCCTTGCATGACTTCTACGGCGAGCATCAGGGTGTGCGTATCGCCCGCAAGCATCTCGGCTGGTACCTGGCCGGAGACGAACGTTTCGACGACGCCGGGCGACGCGCCCTGCGGGCCTCCTTCAACGGCCTGGAGAGTCGCCATACCCAGCGTCGTTTCATCGATGAACTCTTTCGTCACGACCCCGCCGCGACACCAGGTCGCATTGCCCGGGCCGTGGCACCGGATGGAATCTGTGCCGCATGACCAGCAGCCAACCCCTTGACCCGAATGCCGCGCTGCCCGAGCTGGATGCCCGGGCCTCTCGTGATCTCACCCTACTGGGCGAAGGCTTGGTCCTCCGGCCGGGCCCGCAGGAGGACCGGCCCCTGCGCGAGGCCGTGGAAGCCTCGCTGTCTCGCTACTTCGATCACCTCGATGGCAGCAGCGTCACCGACCTCTACGCCATGGTCATGGCCGAGGTCGAGGCTCCGCTGCTTGCCTCGGTTCTCGACCATACCCAGGGCAATCAGACCCGCGCCGCCGAGATGCTGGGTCTCAACCGCGGTACTCTGCGCAAGAAGCTCAAGCACCACGGCCTGATCTGACCGCTCCCCTTCGCATTCCCGCCGCATCATTCACCACCACCGACACAAGAGTGATTCCCATGGCCCAAGCCCCCTCCGCCGCGGTTCGCCGCGCCTTGATCAGCGTTTCCGACAAGACCGGCATCGTCGACTTCGCCCGCGGCCTCGTCGAGCAGGGCGTCGCATTGCTCTCCACCGGCGGCACCTTCCGCCTGCTCCGGGAGAACGACATCGCCGTGACCGAGGTCTCCGAGCACACCGGATTCCCCGAGATCATGGACGGCCGGGTCAAGACACTGCACCCGAAGATCCACGGCGGCATCCTGGGCCGCCGCGGCCAGGACGATGCGGTGATGGCGGAACACGGCATCGCGCCCATCGACATGGTGGTGGTCAACCTCTACCCCTTCTCGGCCACTGTGGCGCGACCCGACTGCACCCTCGAGGACGCCATCGAGAATATCGACATCGGTGGCCCGACCATGGTGCGTGCCTGCGCCAAGAACCATGCCCATACCACTATCGTGGTGGACGCCGGCGACTACGCCCGGGTACTCGGTGAGATCGCCGCCGGAGACGGTGCAGTGAGTAATGCCACCCGCTTCGACCTGGCGGTAAAGGCCTTCGAGCACACCGCCGGCTATGACGCCGCCATCGCCGACTACCTGGGCCAGCGAGTCCCCGGCGGCGAGGATGGCTTCCCGCGCACCTACAACCTGCAGTTCGAGAAGAAGCAGGTCATGCGCTATGGAGAAAACCCTCACCAGAGTGCCGCCTTCTACGTGGAAGCCGACGCCAACGAGGCCGGCGTGGCCACCGCCACCCAGTTGCAGGGCAAGGCACTCTCCTTCAATAACGTCGCCGATACCGATGCCGCCTTCGAGTGCGTCAAGGCCTTCACCGACACCGCCTGCGTGATCGTCAAGCACGCCAACCCCTGCGGCGTGGCGGTGGGCGCCAGCCCCAGGGAGGCCTACGAGAAAGCCTTCGCCACCGACCCGACCAGCGCATTCGGCGGCATCATCGCCTTCAACGAGCCGCTGACCGCCGAGACCGCCCGCGCCATCATCGACCGCCAGTTCGTCGAGGTGATCATCGCCCCGGGAATCGAGGAGGAGGCGCTTGCCATCGTCGCCGAGAAGAAGAACGTGCGGCTGCTCGACGTCGGCGCGAAGTGGCCCGGCGAGCGCCAGCACGCCCACGACTTCAAGCGCGTCACCGGCGGCCTGCTGGTGCAGGACCGCGACCTGGGCATGGTCGGCCGCGACGAGCTGACCGTGGTCAGCGAACGTGTACCCAGCGAACAGGAAATGCGCGACCTGGCCTTCGCCTGGAAGGTGGCCAAGCACGTCAAGTCTAACGCCATCGTCTACGCCAAGGCCGGCCAGACCATCGGCGTTGGTGCCGGCCAGATGAGCCGCGTCTATTCGGCGAAGATCGCCGGCATCAAGGCCGCCGATGAAGGTCTCTCGGTCCCCGGCTCGGTGATGGCCAGTGATGCCTTCTTCCCGTTCCGTGACGGCATCGATGCCGCCGCCGCCGCCGGGATCGCCGCGGTGATCCAGCCCGGCGGCTCGATGCGCGACCAGGAAGTGATCGATGCCGCCAACGAGGCCGGCATCGCCATGGTGTTCACCGGCATGCGGCACTTCCGCCACTGACGCCTGCGGCGAGCTGCAAGGAGCAAGGAGCAAGGAGCAAGGAGCAAGGAGCAAGGAGCCCAATGCTGTCTCCTTCGCTCTGTACCCGCCAGCTCGCATCCGGCTCCGGCATGAATAAAAAACCCCATCCGGCCTCTCGGCCGAGTGGGGTTTTTCGTGTGCGGTATCAAGACCCGTCTACAAGCCGCTTGCTCCTTGAGCCTTGTAGCTCTCAGCCCAGATCGATACAGAGGTACTTGGTCTCCAGGAATTCCTCCAGGCCCTGGTGGCCGCCCTCACGGCCCAGGCCCGACGCCTTGACCCCGCCGAAGGGCGCAGCGGCGTTGGAGATCAGCCCGGTGTTGATGCCCACCATGCCGTATTCCAGGGCGTCGGCGACGCGCCAGACACGCCCCAGGTCCCGGGAATAGAAGTAAGACGCCAGGCCATACTCGGTGTCGTTGGCCATGCTGACGGCGTCTTCCTCATCATCGAAGGGGAAGACAGCCGCCAGAGGACCGAAGGTCTCCTCATGGGCCACCTTCATCTGAGAGTTGGCGAAGCTGATCAGGGTCGGCGAGAAGAAGTTGCCACCCAGCGGATGCGGATGCCCTCCCAGCAGCAGCTCGGCGCCCTGGTCCACGGCGTCATGGACATGCTCGCTGACCTTGGCCACTGCCTTGTCGTCGATCAGCGGGCCGATGTTGACCCCATCCTGGGTGCCGTCGCCCACCTTCAGCTCGCTGTTCATGGCGACCGCCAGTTTCTCGCAGAAGGCGTTGACCACGCTGGACTGGACCAGGAAGCGATTGGTGCAGACACAGGTCTGGCCGGCATTGCGGAACTTAGCGGCCATGGCCCCTTCCACCGCGGCGTCCAGGTCGGCATCCTCGAAGACGATGAAGGGGGCGTTACCGCCCAGTTCCAGGGAGATCTTCTGGATATGCTGTGAGGCCTGAGCCATCAGCTGACGACCCACCTCGGTGGAGCCGGTGAAGGTGATCTTGCGCACCAGCGGCGACTCGGTCATCGCCGCGGCGATCTCGGAGGCGCGGCCCGGCACCACATTGAACACCCCGCGTGGCACCCCGGCCCGCTCGGCCAGCTTGGCCAGGGCAGTGGCGGAGAACGGGGTCTGGCTGGCCGGCTTGACGACGATGGTGCAGCCGGCCGCCAGGGCCGCGCCCGCCTTGCGGGTAATCATCGCCGCGGGGAAGTTCCAGGGGGTGATGGCGCCCACCACACCGATGGGTTGCTTGGTCACCACGATGCGCTGATTGGGCTTGGCAGCGGGAACGGTCTCACCGTAGACACGCCGCGCCTCCTCGGCAAACCAGCGCAGGAAACTCGCCGCATAAGCGATCTCGCCGGCTGACTCCTTGAGCGGCTTGCCCTGCTCGAAGGTCATGATCATGGCCAGGTCGTCCTGATTCTCGAGCATCAGGTCGTGCCACTTCATCAGGATATCGGCGCGCTCCTGAGCGGTCATCCCACGCCATGCCGGCAGGGCAGCGTCGGCCGCAGCGATGGCCCGCTCGGTCTCGGCCCGCCCCAGGCGCGGCACATCCCCCATGGGCTCCCCTGTGGCCGGATTGTGGACGTTGATCTGTTCGCCGCTGTCGGCGGCGACCCAACTGCCGTCAATGTAGGCGAAGGGACAGTAGAGCTGCGTTTCCTTGAGGGCTTGCATGATCATCTCCTGCCGCACGGGCGGCCTCTTGTCGGTTTACCCCCATGCTAAGCGAAAGACCCCGGTGCACCAAGCACCGAGGTCCTTTATCGCCGACCGGGTTCAATATTGCGAACCGGGATCAAGGCTCAACGGGGCCGACGCGGCTCACGGGTGTCGGAAAGCGTAATGGAGACGGAATCGGCGAAGCGCAGGGCATGGGGCTTGTCGATCTCCACCTGGGCGGTCAGCACCTGCTCATGACTCATGATCAGGTCCAAAACCTCGCGGGTAATGCGCTCGAGCAGCAGGAAGCGATGATCCTCCACCAGGGCGATCACTGCCTTGGTGATGGTGCGGTAGTTCAGCGCCTGCTCGATATGGTTGAACTCGACCGCCTTCTCGGCGCGATAGCGAATCACGGCATTGATCACCACGTCCTGGCGATTCTTTATCTCGTCCTCCTTGATGCCGATGTGCGTTCGCAGCCGCAGGTTCTTGATGCGGATAGTGGCGAGATCATGGTCGAGGTGCTGATCGTCCAGGATATGCATCGACATGGCGGGCCTCCTTGCGTGGGATTCAGCGGCTGTTGACCAGGGTGAGGAATTCCTGGCGCGTGCTCTGCTTCTCGCGGAAGGCGCCGAGCATCACCGATGAGGTCATGCTGGAGTTCTGCTTTTCCACCCCGCGCATCATCATGCACAGGTGGCGCGCCTCGATCACCACCGCTACCCCACGAGCCTCGGTTACCTGCAGCACCGCCTCGGCAATCTGACGAGTCAGGTTCTCTTGGATCTGCATGCGTCGGGCGTACATGTCAACGATACGTGCAAACTTGGAAAGCCCGAGCACCTTACCGCTGGGAAGGTAGGCGATATGGCACTTGCCGATGAAGGGCAGCAGGTGGTGCTCGCACATGGAGTAGAGCTCGATGTCCTTGACCAGCACCATCTCGTCGGTCTCGGACTCGAATACCGCACCATTGACGATCTCTTCCAGCGACTGAGTATAGCCGCGGTTGAGAAATTGCATCGCCTTGGCGGCCCGCTTCGGGGTGTCGCGAAGACCCTCCCGGTCGGGATCCTCCCCCAACTCGTAAATGATCCGGCGATAGTGGTTGGAGAGTTCTTCGGTCATGATCTGGCCCCGTGCCAATGTCGGTGTCCACTACATCATTGATGGCCTGGCCATCACATCATGCACAAAAGATATACAAAGTTTTAATCTTGTACAATAAAATAGTCTCGGGAATCGTTAGTCTAACGCATGACACCCCGCAACACAGACAACAGGCGCCGCCCGATAGTGACAAGGTGTCGCATCTTCTCCGCCACGGCCCGGCTGCCGGACCGCCCACCCTGTGATAGAGTAATAACTGTTTCATGCTGTGCCCAAGTCACCCTCGAGAGCCCGACATGATCAAGAACTATGCCTCTCTACTGATGGCCGCCGTTCTGGCAATGCCGACCCTGGCCATAAGCGATACCCTCGAACTGCCAACCGATGCCACCATCGACGTCCAGGTCATCGACGATGTGACACTATCCGCGCAGACACCGGAACACGACGATCTGTTGATCCATCCGGTGGCCGTTGGGAATGCCTCCCATACCCTGCCGGAATACTGTGTGCTGATCGGTGATGCCCGCATCGACGGTGAGCGCATCCGCCTGACCACCCAGTCGTTGACCTGCATCGAAACCGACGGCAGCGAGAGCGAGATCTACAGTGGCGAGATATCCGCTGCCGCCTACGACAGTGACGGCGACTTCGGTATAGCCGCCTGCCAGAACGGCATCTGCCGCCTGACCCCGGAGCAGACCTTTCAGCTGCGCCTGGCCAGCGAGCTTGTCATCGAGCAACAGGACAACCCTGCCGCCAGAATCAATGAGCAGCGCCGCCAGGCCGAGGGCGAAGGAGTCGCCAACCCGACTCCCGCGGATACACCGGACCCCGACGACGACTGAACGTCACCACCCGATCCAAGCCTTGGGCGCGTATCAGGCCAGCCAGCGTGGCTTGGCTTCCAATACCTGGCGCTGTTGTTCAAGCATGCGCAGGTGTCCGTCCCAGTAACCGGCATCGGCCAACCAGGGGAATGCCAGAGGAAAGGCGGGGTCCTCCCAGCGATCCACCAACCAGGCGCTATGGCGAAGCAAACGCAGGGTGCGTAGCGGCTCCACCAGCGTGAGCTCGCGACGATCGAAGTCGCGGTGCTGTTCATAACCCTCGGCCACCTCGGAGAGCTGCATCTGGCGCTCCCCTTCTTCCTGGGCGGTGAACAGCATCCACAGGTCCTGAATCGCCGGGGCCATCAGGCAATCATCGAAGTCGACCAGCGCAAATTGCTCGTCACGGCCGAGAATATTGCCGATATGGCAGTCGCCCTGCACGCGAATCGCCTGCTCCGCTGTCCAGGCATGGGTGGCCAACTGGCGATGCAGGGTCGCGGTGATGCGCTCGTAGGCCTGGCGCTGATGACGGTCCAGCCAGCGGCTCGCCAGAACCTTGTCACGCGCCTCGAGCACCATGCCATCCAGGTCCAGCGAACGACGATGTGCGAAGCGCCCTCTCTGGCCCACCGCATGCACCGCGCCAATCAACTCGCCCAGGGCGAACAGGTGAGCCGGATTCTCCAGCTCCGGCGCCTGCCCGGGCAGGTGGGGGAAGAGCGTGAAGCGAAAGCCCTCGGCCCGATGCAGGCTCTCACCCGCCTCGTCCCGCCAGGGGGCCGCCACGGCCACCTCGGCCGCGGCGAGCTCAGCCAGGAAATCATGCTCCTCACGGATCTGGCCGTCCGTCCAGCGCTCGGGGCGATAGAACTTCACCACCCACCGTCGGCGCTCTTCGTCGTGCACCAGAAAGACCCGGTTCTCGTAGCTGTTCAGCGTAAAGGGCTCACCGGGCAGCCAGAAGCCGAGCGACTCCACCGCCGCCACCACCCGGGCAGGTGAAAGCTGAGCGAAGGGATGTAGGGTGGTTTCCATGGGGGCTCCCGGTCATCGAGACCACCATGCTAACAGGGAAGCGCTTATCAGTGTCTGCCCGCCGGCGTACGAGCCACCGCCCAGGCCTGCACCTCCTCGGCGCCGGCCTGGCGGCAGGCCTTGGCCAGTGCATCCAGCGTCGCCCCGGTGGTCATGACATCATCCACCAGCACCACCCGCCGTGGCAGGCCTTCCGGAACGCGAAAGGCGCTGCGCAGGTTGCTGCGCCGCTCGCCACGGTCCAGACCCCGCTGGGTACGGGTGTCGCGAGTGCGTTGCGCCGATATCAGGGGGCAGCACAGCTGTCCTTTCAGGCGAACAGCCAGCCAGCGAGACTGATCGAAGCCCCGCTCACGGGCCCGCCGTGGATGTAGAGGTACCGGCACCAGCGCCTGGGGCCAGCGTCGATCTGCCGAAGACAGTCCCGCCATCAGCAATTCCAGTAACACCCGGCCGGCTCTCGGCGAAGCATCGAACTTGAAGCGCTGCACCAGGCCGGCCACCTCGGCATCATAGCGCAGCGGTACCCGGGCCCGCTCGAACCGAGGTGGACGGCGCAGGCAGTGACCACAACGACGCCCCGCCGCAGCGCCCGGCTGGGGTTCCGCGCAGACGGGGCAGGCCGGCAGGTTCCAGGGCAGTTCCGTGAAACAGGCCTCGCACCAGGGGTGATCACCCGACAAGGGAGCCAGGCAGAAAACGCAGCGACCGGGCAAGGCACGCCCCAGCCATCCGTCAACTTGTGATCTCAATACGGTTGACATGGCAACCGCAGGCTTTAGGCTATTCGTCAACCTTGATTTGAACGTTAAGTTGACCATAAGCGAGCCCATCATGCCCCCTGCGCCCCACGAATCCCACGCCGCTTCCTTGACCCTAGCCCCGCGAGGCAAGGTCCGCCACGACTGGACGGTCGAGGAGATCGAGGCGCTTTTCGCCCTGCCCTTCAATGAGCTGCTGTTTCACGCTCAGCAGGTCCACCGCGCCCACTTCGATCCCAACGCCGTGCAGGTCTCGACCCTGCTCTCGATCAAGACCGGCGCTTGCCCCGAGGACTGCAAGTACTGCCCCCAGTCGGGGCACTACAACACCGGCCTGGGCAAAGAGAAGCTGCTGGAGGTCGAAAAGGTAGTCGAGCAGGCCCGGGCCGCGCGCGAGGCCGGTGCCAGCCGCTTCTGCATGGGCGCGGCCTGGAAGAGCCCACGCGAGCGAGATCTCGACGTGGTGCTGGAGATGGTCCGGCAGGTCAAGGCGCTGGGGCTCGAGACCTGCATGACCCTGGGCATGGTCGACGGCAACCAGGCCGGCCGTTTGGCCGAGGCCGGGCTCGACTACTACAACCACAACCTGGACACTTCGCCCGAATACTACAGCGAGATCATCACCACCCGCACCTTCGCCGATCGCCTGGAAACGCTGGGCAACGTGCGTCAGGCCGGCATGAAGGTCTGCGCCGGGGGAATACTCGGCATGGGCGAGGCGCCGCGCGACCGCGCCGCCCTGCTCCAGCAGCTGGCGCGCCTCGAGCCGCAACCGGAGTCGGTGCCGATCAACATGCTGGTCAAGGTACCTGGCACACCGCTCGAGGACGTGGAGGACCTCGACCCCATCGAGTTCATCCGCGCCATCGCCGTGGCTCGCATCCTGATGCCGGAAAGCCACGTGCGCCTCTCCGCCGGTCGTGAGCAGATGGACGAATCCACTCAGGCGCTGGCCTTCCTGGCCGGAGCCAACTCGATCTTCTACGGTGACCAGCTGCTGACCACGGGCAATCCCCAGGTAGAACAGGACAAGGCGCTGTTCGCCAAGCTGGGGCTTCATCCGGAAGTTGTGGAAAAGAGCGCACGGCAACGCTGCGCCGACGATGCACGCCAGCAGGTCGACCTGGAAACCGCTCTTGAAGCCAGGGCGGCACGCCAGGCGGCGGCGGAGTTCGACAAGCGGGCCAGCGAACTCGGCTATGACGCGACCCAGGATGCCATCCTGGACGCCACCAGGGCCTGACCCGCCATGCAGGATGCCTGGAGCACATACCTCGCCGAGCGGGCCGCGATGCAGCGCCACAGTGGGCGCTGGCGCCATCGCAGCGCCCGTCGCATCGGCGACGGAATCCGCGATTTCGCCGGCAACGACTACCTAGGCCTGGCCAGGGACCCACGCCTGGCCGAGGCCCAGGCCGAGGGTGCCAGACGCTACGGCGCCGGTGCCCGAGCCTCTCACCTGGTCAGCGGCCACCTCGAGGTGCACGAAGCTCTGGAACAAAGCCTGGCCGCGCTCACCGGCCGACCGGCGTCCCTGCTCTTCTCCACCGGCTACATGGCCAACCTCGGCACCCTGCAGGCGCTCTGCGACGCCGACACCCGGGTGTTCCAGGACCGTCTGAACCACGCCTCGCTGATCGATGGCGCCAGGCTTGCCGGCGCCCGCTCACGGCGCTTCCACCACGGCGACCTCAGAGACCTCGAGCGGCTGCTGGCACGCGCGCCGGATGACGGGCGCCGGCTGGTGGTCAGCGACGGGGTATTCAGCATGGATGGCGATGTAGCGGATATCGAGGGGCTGGCCGCGACAAGCGCCCGCCACGGGGCCTGGTTGATGGTCGATGACGCCCACGGCCTGGGCGTGCTGGGTGAACAGGGCGACGGTCGCGTAGGCCGCGCCCACGGCATCGAGCGGGTCCCCGTGCTGGTCGGCACGCTCGGCAAGGCGCTGGGCTCAGCCGGTGCCTTCGTCGCAGGAAGCGAGACGCTCATCGAGCACCTGATCCAGTTCGCCCGTCCCTATGTGTATACCACCGCCCAGCCGCCGGGGGTGGCCGCGGCCACCCTGAAGGCCCTGGAACTGCTCAAGGCCGAACCCGAGCGTCGTGACCGCCTGCGCGCCCTGATCCGTTGCTTCCGTGGCGAGGCTACCACCCTGGGGCTGCCGCTGGCCGCCTCAAGCACCCCGATACAACCGCTGGTGCTGGGTAACAGCCCGCGAGTGATGGCCTGGGCCGCCTGGCTGGCCGAGCGTGGCCTGGCAGTCGGTGCGATTCGCGAACCCACGGTGCCCCCTGGCCAGGCACGCCTGCGCATCACCCTGAGTGCCGCCCACACTGATGCCGACCTCGACGCCCTGCTCGAGGCGCTGGCCGACTGCCAGGCCCGGGACGCTCTGACGGTTAGGGAGACGGATAAGGAGATGGGCAGAGAGGCCAGCCCATGACGACCCTGGTGTTGCTCTCTGGCTGGGGCTGCGATACCCGCCTCTGGCAGCCACTGGCCAGGCACTGGCCCGAAGGGCTTGCGGTCAACGCTTCGGACTGGCCCGGGTACGGGGTCCGCCCACCGCTGGAGGACCCCTGCAGCCTGGCCCAGCTGGCCAGCGCCATGGGCGACGATCTGACACCGGGCACCGTCTGGGTGGGCTGGTCCCTGGGCGGGCTACTCGCCGCCGCCCTGCTCGACCACCTGCCCGCTCCCCGAGCCCTGGTGCTGCTCGGCATGGGTGAGAGCTTCTGTCATGAAGAGGGCATCTCCACGGCAGAACTGGCCGCCTTCCGCCAGGCCTTCGCGCGTGCCCCTGACATGACCCATCGCCACTTCCTGCGCTGGCAACTGCGTGGCGAACCCGACCCGCGTGCGGCCCACCGGCAGCTGCGTGAGCTGCTCGTCGATAACGGCGGCGCCGATCGAAACACACTGGCCGCGGGGCTTGCCCAGCTCGCCGATCTCGATAACGCTGACCGCCTGAGCCGCTCGCCCTGCCAGGTATGTCGCGTCGCGGGGAAACAGGACCCGCTACTCTCGCCATCGCTGCGCGAAAGCGCCGACTATCGTCTGAACGAGGCCGGCCACTGCCCGATGCTCAGCCAGCCAGCCAGGCTGGCCGCCTGCCTCGCCGGCATCGCCAGCGCCGTGGAGCCCGCACCATGACCACCTTGTCGTTCGCCACTCCCGACTCCCGAAGCACGACCCGGAGAGATGACTGGCAGGCCCGTGTTGCCCGCGCCTTCTCCCGCGCCGCCCCGAGATATACCGAGCGCGCCGTTGCCCAGCGGATCATGGCCGAGCCGCTGCTGTCCCGCCTTCCCGAGCGTGCCGAGCGAGTGCTGGATCTGGGCTGCGGGCCAGGCGAGATGGCCGCGCACCTGGCCGATCGCTTCGGTAGCGGCTGCACGGTCATCGGCCTGGACCTTGCCCCGGGCATGCTCGAGGTAGCCCGCCGCACACACGGCAACGCGGCTAACTGGCTGTGCGGCGATGCCGCCGCCCTGCCGCTGGAAGACGTCAGCCAGGACCTGGTGATCTCCAACCTGGCGATTCAGTGGTGCCCGGACCTCGACGCCGTGATGGCCGAGCTTCGCCGCGTCTTGCGCCCGGGCGGCCGAGCGCTGGTCAATACTCTGGGGCCCGGCACCCTGGCCGAGGTCGGCCAAGCCTGGTCGCGCCCCGGCCAACCTGACGGCCTGCTGAGCTTCCGCGACGCCACCCGCCACTGGCAAGCGGCTCTGGCGGCGGGCTTTCATCGCCTCGACTGCCGAGAGCAGACCGCGCGCTTCCACTACCCCGACCTCACCGCGGTGATGGCCTCCATCAAGGGCGTCGGCGCCCAGACCGCAAGGCCCGGAGGCAAACTCACCCGCGCCGACCTGGCCCGGGCGGCGCAGCGTTACGAGGCCCTGCGCGAGCCGGAGGGCCTGCCCGTGACCTATCGCCTGCTGACCCTGGAGCTGCACGCCTGAGATGAGCGCCTTTTTTGTCACCGGTACCGACACCGATGCCGGCAAGACCCTGGTCACCAGCGGCCTGCTGGCCCTGGCGCGCCGACGAGGGCTGACCACCCTGGGCCTCAAGCCCGTGGCCTCCGGCTGTGAGCCGACCCCCGAGGGCCTGCGCAATGCCGATGCGCTGGCCCTGCAGGCCCAGTGCCATCCCACAGCGGACTACGACACGATCAATCCCTTCGCCTTCGTTCCGGCCATCGCCCCGCACCTGGCCGCCCGCCAGGCCGGTATGACGCTGACCCTCGACGACCTGGTCGAACGGACTCGGTCCCTGCTCGAGCGAGGGCGCAACCTGACCCTGGTCGAGAGCGCTGGCGGCTGGCGAGTGCCCCTGAACGAGTCCGAAGACCTCTCGGCCCTGGCCATCAGGCTCGGACTGCCGGTGATCCTGGTGGTGGGCCTGCGTCTGGGTTGCATCAGCCACGCCCGACTCACCGCCGAGGCGATACGGGCAGACGGCCTGACCCTGGCCGGTTGGGCCGGTAGCCTGGTAGACCCTGTATTCGCCAGTGACGACGCCCTTTACCGCGACAACCTGGCCACCCTCGAGGCCAAGCTGCCCACGCCCTGTCTGGGCATTATCCCGCGGCTGGGAACCTGTGAGGCGCGCACCATGGCCGAATACGCGGCCGATCATCTGGAGCTGCCCGATGGCGATTGACTTGCGCGGGGGCGTCCGTAGAATATGCTCGCCTGCCTACCCGTGCGGATGTGGTGGAATTGGTAGACACGCCAGGTTTAGGTCCTGGTGCCTTCGGGCTTGGGAGTTCGAGTCTCCCCATCCGCACCATCATCTCTGCCCTTTCTCGACGCGCTCCCGTCCGTCATCTTTCCGAGATGCGCGGCAACTTCGCGTGCCTGTCATGCCGCTTCCATGCTGCAACGGAGCCCTCTGATGCCCTACTCCCCCTCCCCTGTCTGGCACCCCTATGCCCACCTCAAGACCCAGCGCCCGGCCCCCAAGGTGATCGGCGGCGAGGGTCCGACCTTCACCCTGGAGGGCGGCGAGACGCTGCTCGACGCCACCTGCTCCTGGTGGTGCATGATCCATGGCTACCGGCATCCTCGCCTCGTCCAGGCCATACAGCAGCAGGCGGACGAGCTTTGCCACGTGATGCTCGGCGGACTCACCCACGAACCCGCCGACCGCCTGGCCAGGGAACTGGTGCGCATCACACCCGAGGGGCTCAACCACGTCTTCTACTCCGACAGCGGCTCGGTGGGCATGGAGGTCGCCATGAAGATGGCCGTGCAATACCACCATCTGCACGGCAAACCGGGCAAGCACCGCCTGCTCTCACTGATGAAGGCCTACCACGGCGACACCGCCGGTTGCATGGCGGTATGCGACCCCGAGGAGGGCATGCACTCGCTGTTCGCCGGCTACCTGCCCCGACACCACTTCGCCCCGGCCCCCACCGCACCCTTCACTGCCACGCCGGCCGAGGTCGAGCACGATCTCACCGCCCTGCGCGGGGTGCTGGAGCACCACCATCACGAGATCGCGGCGCTGCTGATGGAGCCACTGCTGCAGGCGGCTGGCGGACTCAACATGACCTCGCCGCACTACCTCAAGGGCGCCCGTGAACTCTGCGAGGAGTTCGGCGTGCTGCTGGTGTTCGACGAGGTGGCCACCGGCTTCGGCCGCACGGGAACGATGTTCGCCGCCGACCTTGCCGGGGTCACACCGGACATCATGGTGCTCTCCAAGGGACTCACCGGGGGCTATCTGGGCCATGCGGCGACCCTTGCCACGGATCGGGTGCATGACGCCTTCATCGGCGATAGCGAGATGCACGCCTTCATGCATGGCCCCACCTTCATGGGCAACCCGCTGGCCTGCCGCGTGGCGCTGGAGAGCCTCGCCATCTTCGAGGAAGAGGATTACCTGGGCAAGATCGCCGGGCTGAACCGGGTGCTGCGCGAGACGCTGCTTGAAGACGCCGAGCTGGCAGCGCACCCGGCGGTGGCCGACGTGCGAGTGTTGGGCGCCACCGCGGTGATCGAGGCCCACGAAACAGCGGACCTCGCCGGCATAGGCGACTGGGCTCGCGACCAGGGCGTCTGGCTTCGCCCCATCGGCCGCTGGCTCTACACCATGCCGGCTTATGTCACCGAGGAGACCGATATGCGACGCATCACCGACGTCATGAAGGGCTGGTTCCTGGCAAGGTGACTACCCCGCTCCTTTGGGCGAGGCACCTCGAATCCGGGCCGCTCTCGCTGACGGCTATACCAGCTTGCGCTTGATGGTGGCGTTCCAGCAGCGACAGAAGACCCGGTGATTTCCCTCGTAGGCATCCAGGGTGGCGTGAACCAGGAACTCCTCGGCATTCGAACTCAATACCGTTCGAGTCACGGTGCTGACGTTCCAGTCGCCTCGCGTCAGGGATCGCTCCCAGAGCGTTTCCCCCTCGATGGATTCGAAGTCGTCGTCACGCGAGCGATAGGTCTCCACTGCCCGGCTCCCCACTTCGAGATCGCTGTCTTCCAGGCGATGGATGCCATTGTCATTGACCACTTCCAGGACCGAGGCATCGGCAGCGAGATCGCGGTGCACGTACCAGTTGTGATGGCCCGTCTGAAGCTGTGTCGCGGGAATGCTCGGTGCGGCTTCCGGCTCATCGAAAGGCCTCACCCGCGCGTCCTCCTCGCGCGGTGCGCGAATCGGCAGCCGCAGGGCACTGCCTTGCGGATGGATGGTCAAGCGCACGTGCTCGGGGGGTGGCCAGGCCAGGGGCCAGTAGGAAGTGGAGAGGGAAAGACGCAACCGATGCCCCTTCGGGAAGAGTTGGGCCACGTCGTTCATCTTCACCCTGACCCGGTAGCGGCGGCCGGGCTCCAGAGGCAACGGCGCCTCATGACTCTCGCGATGGGTCAGGTTGAGCAGGCCATAGGTAACGCGGGTGGCCTTATCATCGGGCGCCACGTCGGAAAGGCGGACCGCCACCATCGCCACGGGCCGATCGGAAACGACCTCCAGATCGAGCTCCGGGGCGCCCATGAGGGCGACATCCTCGTCGAGCCGAGGAGATTCGTAGACCAGGGCACCGCCATCTTCCTCCCGCTGATCATGGGCCAGGTCGGGCCCCGCAGCGTAGGAGCACCACTTGCCGGCAAAGAGGCCACAGGTCAGGGGCGACTGGATGCTCTGCGTCTCCTCGTCATCGGCACAGCGCTCGGCGTCCAGCATAAGTCGACCGGGAGCCAGCGGCAGGCGCCAATGGTGAATGTTGGGCGAGGGCCAGGAGGGTTCGGTCACCCAGCGCCCTGGGCGATGGGTGTAACTGGTGGTGGGGGGAATGCTGTCCTGTAACCAAACACGGATGGCGGGGTCCTCTTCCACCCCCGTCTGCTCTCCCTTCAACCAGCGACCCCAGAAGCGCAGGCACTCCTGCAGGAAACCGATGGCCGGTCCCGGCTCGCCCAGGTGGGGATACTTGTGGCTCCAGGGACCGATCAAGCCCTTGCACTGTTCGGGGAGCTCGGCCACCAGGCGCTTGACCGCATTCGAGTAGCCGTCCGCCCAACCGCTGGCGGCGAGTATCGGCACCTCTACCCGCGAGAAGTCCTCGCAGATGGAGCCGTGCTGCCAATAGGAGTCTCGATGGGGATGCTCGAGCCAGGTCTTCAGCCACAGGCCACTTCCTTCGAGCCGCTGGAGCCACATCTCGCGCCAGCGATCCCCGACTATCGATGGGTCCGGTGGCAGCGAATTATAGGCGAACATGGTCGAGGCCCAGGAGAGGTTGTCGCCCAGAAGGCAACCGCCCATGTAATGCACATCGTCCGCATAACGGTCGTCGGTGGAACAGACGCTGACCACGGCCTTGAGCTGTGGCGGGCGCCGCGCTGCCAGCTGAAGCCCGTTGAAGCCACCCCAGGAAATGCCGATCATGCCGACATTGCCGTCCGACCAGGGCTGGTCGGCAATCCAGCGCAGGATCTCCTCGCCATCGAGAAGCTCCTGTTCTAGGTATTCGTCGGTGAGCACGCCACCGGAGTCCCCGCTGCCGCGAATGTCCACCCGCAGCGAGGCGTAGCCATGCCCGGCAAAGTAATGGTGGTGCATGGCATCACGCCGCGCGGAGCCGTCGCGTAGGCGGTAGGGAATATATTCAAGGATAGCCGGCACCGGGGCCTTTTCGGCGCCTTCCGGCAACCAGAGGCGGGCACACAGCTCGATACCGTCGTCCATGGGAATCCAGACGGGATCCCGGCACTCGACCGCGTTGGGAAAGTCGGTCACCTCGCGCATGACACATGCCTCCTTGGGTACAGCAATAACTCAGCGAGAGTCCTGCGATGAAAGGGGATCGATCTCGAAGGGCAGCATCCGTCGGCACTCCTCGATCTGCTCGGACAGCGCCTCGCGTGTCTCGGCCCCGGTAAATAGCACGCCTAGCTCGAAGGAGAAGGAGTCCTGATGCTGAAGGTCCGACAGGCGCATACCCTCTTGCACGTTGAGATGCACCAGCGTGCCCGGAAACCTCTCCTCGACCTTGCGGATCTCCTCCTTGGAGGGCACACGGCGCACCCAGCCATCCTCGAAGACGCGCAGCATCTGCTTGGCAGCGATGGCGTAGTCGCCTTCGCGGTGCGGCATGCGAGGCGGGATGCCCAGGGCGGTATCCACCATCACCTGCATGTGCGGCGCCCCGTCAACCAGCTGGAATATCGCCGCATGGGAGCGCGAGATCCGGGCATTGATCTCGAGCAGCCAGATACGATCGCTCTCCTCGTCCAGGAAATACTCGATGTTGAACGGTCCATCGTCGTAGCCAATCCGGGTAAGGAAACGGCGGGCAATCGACACTAGCTGCTCTTTTACCTCGTCGGGTAGCGAAGAGGGATACTCATAACGCAGCAGCACGGAGGAATGGGTGTCATCCCGCAGGCTGTCGATGATCCCTACCTTGTGGACCTCGCCGTTCTGGACGTACCCCTCAAGGGTACATTGGCGACCGGCGGAGATGATCTCCTCGGCAATGCAGTGATGCCCGGTAACTGCGGCCACCTCCTCGGGGAGCTCGGCCAGCGCCATGACCTCATCGAAGGGCCGGCCGAAACGTCCGATTCCTTCACGGATAACCGGTAGCACTTCGCGCAGCTGATCGGCACTCTCGACAAGAAAACCGAGATGCGAGGAGTGGGCCTTTATCGGCTTGATCCAGAATGGGTAGTTGATCTCTATGGAATCGACGGCCTGGTCATCGAAGGGGTCAATGGCCTGAAAGGCCGGCACGCACTCCGGGACGGCTCGCGCCTGCTCAAGACGGCTCCAGTACTTGTGTTCACACTTTAGAAAGGCTTCCAGTGACGGGCCGGGCAGGCCCCTTTCCCGACGAAGGACAGGGAGTAGCCCGCTGGTGGGAAAATCCCAGTAACCGACGATGGCATCCACCGAGCCGGGGAAGCGCTCGAGCTGTGCCAGGGCGGTCGCGGTGAGGCGAGCAAATGGGTACTCATCGGCATGCACGACCTCGTCAAACGACAGCAGCTCGTGGAAGGCATAGTCCTCGACATGGCGCAGATGCGGTAGCATCTGCTCGCTCAGCGCGTCGTGACCGATGATAAAGACATTCCAGCTCATATAGGTTCTCCCGACGAGGCTACCTCGACAGCGTACAGACGAGCCAGCATATCAAATGAAACTTTCTCACTTCCTCCAGAATGGCAGCTATCTGGCGACCTGCATTGATATCGATCAACGTGGCCCTGCCGAATGCACCTAGCGGGATGTCCATACAAGAATGGCGCATGACGATGGTGTGAAGGATAGCAAAGCCGGTAGACTTCCCCGAAAGAAGGCGAGGGTGAGGGAGACGGATATGAAGGGATTGCGGCTACTGGTAGCCATTTCGCTGGTCACCCTCGGTCTCGCAGTCCATGCCGACACCCCGGACATCGACGAGGACAGTGACCTGCCGGAATGGGCCGAGGAACGGATCGGGCCCTTCCATACCGGCCTTTCACGCTGGGTGGAGAGTACCTCCCGCCGCATCGACGGCTTTTTCGGTACCACCGATGCGCTGTCCGTGGACACCGATTCCTATCTCCGCCTCAGCCAGGAATGGGACTGGCGCGAAGGCAGGCCGTTCGATCATGATCTGAGCGCTCGTTTCCGCCTCGACCTGCCCACCACCGAGGAGCGCCTGCGACTGATCATCGAAAGCGAGCCCGACGAGACCCGCGGCACCCTGTCAGAACGGGAGTCGGCGCTCACCGATGACGGTGCCAGCAGCTTCAGCGACCTGCTGGTGGGCTTGAGCAGGCTCGGTGACAAGGACAAGAGCCGTCACTGGAACACCCAGGTGGGAGCCGGTATCAAGTTGCGCCTGCCGCCGGAACCTTACGCACGTGTAACCAGTCAGCGGCTCTGGACCCTGGAGGACGGCCCCTGGCAGCTGCACAGCGACAATCGTTTTTCCTGGTTCAATGGAGACGGCTACTCGGCGCGTACCCGCTGGGATCTGGGCCGGCCCGTGGACGAGAAACGTCACCTGCGCTTTCTCACCAACGTGCAGTGGCGCGAGACGGAGGATACCCTGGAGTTCAGCCAAGCCGCCGAACTCAACCAGCGCATCAACAACCGCAGTGTACTGCGCTACTCTGCCGTGGTGCTCGGTGAAAGCCTCTCCCACACCACCATCGAGGACAGCTATTTACAGCTGCGTTTCCGCCGCGATATCCACAAGGGGTTCACCTTTCTGGACGTCGCCCCCTCGCTACACTTTCCCCGGGACGCCGACCGCGACCCCCGCTGGGGACTGACCCTGCGCCTGGAGATGTATTTCCGCCGCCATATCGACCGCGTCAGCCTGTAGCCCAAGGATCTCTAGCATGTCCCTGAGCAAGACTCGCACCAGCTTCTACCGCCGCCTCTATGTGGCCCACCTGGTGGCCACCGGTACCGCCAGCGTACCGGCGATCACCGTGGCCACCGGCATGCCCCGGCGCACCGCCCAGGATACCCTCGGAGCGCTGGGCGAGCTGGACATCCTCTGCGAGTTCGAGCATATGGCCGGCGAGCGTCACAACATCGGCACCTACGTGATCCGGGACTGGGGACCGATCGACCCGGCGTGGGTGGCGGCGCACGCCGAGCGGCTGCGAGACACCCTGGGCTATCCGCCTCGGCCATGAGAAGCGCGGTGAAGGCCTGGTTCGGAGGGGAAGCACCCATCGCCCGGCGGTTTGCCATGGGGCTGGCACCGCTGAGCGTGCTGCTCCTGCTGGCCGGCTGCGGCGAAGGGGCCGTTCGCCAGACGCCACGGCCCGGCCTCGAAGAGGCCCGGTTGGCAGAGAACCAGGTGATTACCGAGGACGGCTACCGGCTGCCACTTCGGTACTGGCCAAGCGATGGCGAGCCGCAGGCCATCGTGCTGGGGATCCACGGTTTCAACGAGTACGGCGGCACCTTTCAGGTTCTCGCCGAGGCCTTGTCACCCGGTGGCATCGCCCTCTATGCCCACGACCAGCGCGGCTTCGGCAGCACCGCCAGTCGAGGCATCTGGCCCGGTCACGCGCGACTGGCCGACGACGTCACCCTGCTTGCTGAGTTGCTGAGCGAGCGCCATCCTGAGACTCCGCTCTATCTGGCGGGCCACAGCATGGGCGGTGCCGTGGCGATTCTCGCCCTGAGCGGCGACAAGCCGCCACCCGTAGATGGCAGCGTGCTGATCTCGCCCGCGGTGTGGGGCTTCGAGGCCATGCCATGGTACCAGCGTCTGGGCCTGTGGCTCGGCGTGCGCCTCTTCCCGGCGCTGCGCTTCTCCTCTAACACGGTTCAGAACCTCGGCATCGAGCCTACCGATGACCCCGAGATCAAGCGCAGGCTGGCCGAGGATCCGCTGATCCTGCATGATGCGCGAGTCGACACCTTGCACGGAGTGAGCCTTGCCATGGACGCCAGCCTGGAAGCCGCCCGTCGCTTGCCCACCCCGGCGCTGATCCTCTATGGCACGGAGGACCACATCATTCCGTCGGAGGCGATCTGCGCCCTCCTCGAGCGCCTGCCCGAAGAGGAGGCCATCCGCCTGGTGATCTACCCGCAGGGCTACCATATGCTCACCCGCTACACCCAGCGCGAACGCACCGAAGCCGACATCGCAGCCTGGCTGAGTGACCCCACCGCTCCCCTGCCCTCCGGCCACGAACGAAACCGCCGGGAGGCACGCCAGGCCCTCTGCGATGATGTCTCCGGATGATGCCCAAGGCATGCATTTCTGCATGGTCTCGATCCTTCAGCGCAGCCTCCCCGAGTTTCAGGGACACCATTACCCGGCAGTGGTACATGGAACCGCGCATCGTCCGGGACTGGCAGACCATCGCCGACTTCACAGCCCAGAGCAAGCGGCTTTTTTCTCATAAAATCATAGGGTAACCAGGAACTCACAGCGGAATTCGCCGTTGCCACGGCCGCTGGAGCAGCCATATAGCCTGCGCCTGGCCTATCCAAATGTGATTGACATGTCGCGAGCTAAGACGGAATGTAGTGCCAATGAACGATAACATTGATGACTCCTCCCGCCATGGCGATGGCACTTCTGTCGAACTGGTGAAACAGCTCGACGGTGCAATCGAACGTTTGTCCGCCGCTAATGCCATTGCTGAAGTCTCTCCCGTATTCGAGGTCATCGATGCGGCCCGCCCCCTGATGTTCGATGCCAAGGGGCTAGAAGTCCTATATACGCGAGTGCCGGCGATAGAGGCCGCCGGTTTCTTCGGTGGCAGCGACTGGGATTATCCGCAGACACTGGTGCCCTCGCTCGCCGTTCGCACCGTACGTCATGGCGATCCGATCGCCACCCTGGTCGAAAGTCTCAGCCAGATTCGTCTACTGGCTGTCGCCAAGGGAGACTATTCGCACCCTTCCATCTCGGCTGAGCATGCTAATCACTTTCTTGCTCAGGTGATGGCAATGAACCTCGATATCGTGGTCAGCGACCTGCAAGAAAGCGACCGGCTGCGGCCTGACCGGCTCGGTTACGCGGTACAGAACCTTTACCACTACCTGCTTCAGCACCTGGGATACCAGAACCTTCTGGGTCATCTGGTGGCCGAAGTCTGGCGAATCCTGGCGCAGCGTCCGGTCCAGGTCGACGGCGTCAAGCAGATGGTGACCCAGATTGCCACCTGTCTGCATAACCCGGACGCGGTAACCGGCGAGGCCGGAGACGACGCCATGCAGCTGATCGATGCGGTATTCAGCCCCACCCAGGGCTGCCGCGAAGATCCCGGCTTTGACGTCTATGGCGAGCGTCTGGAGAACATGGACGAGGCAGTCCTGCTGCAGGAGGCCATTGCCTTTGCCCAGGCCATGCACAGCACCGGCCTGGTCTCGCCCTACATGCCGATTTTCATACGTTACCTGCGCAACCGATGGAACGAGCTGATCCCCACGGCACTCGGCCTGAGCTACACGGGGGCGGACGCCTTTCATTGTTACCCGGCGTTGATCAACAAGCTGATCGACGAAGCCCTGTTTGCCGAAACCAGCCAGGCCGCCTATGGTCTCGCCATGATGCTCGAGCGCGGCATTCTGTACTCGCCGCCCGTGGCCCCGTCGCTGTGGCGACAGCTGAGGCTATCGGTGTGCGACGCCGCGGCACAGAAGATTGCCGAAGTCTTTGGAACTCGTCGCTCGCCAGAGTGCTTTCTGCTCGCCGACGTTCTCAATGTGCTCGGCCGCCCGCTAGGCGTGGGTCAGGGTAATTATCCTACCTGCCAGTCGACGCGCGCTTTGTCCATGTGGGCCTTCAATACGCCGGCCGACCTGCTGAGGATCGTCGCCTGGGCGGCGCGCGACGACGAGATCGTGATGCGCTTCGAAGGCAACAACATTTCCTCCCGCGAACTCGGTGCAGGCCTGGCAGCCGAGCCCCCCGTGGATGTTGACGCCGTCTCACTGCTCACCGTGCCCCACCTCGATCGCATCTACTTCGAGATGGGTCGCCGCAGTGTCGGGCGTGGAGAGGACCCGCACAAGTGGGTCAACCCCGAGTTCCATGGCGACTATGTCGGTCATGGGTTCCGCATCGCAGTCGATGTTTTTACCGGCGGGCTGAAGGACTTCGAAGGGTTTATCCGTGACTTCTATGCGGCGTACCACCCCTTCTACAATGGCAACATCCCGGTGATCAATCCGCAGCCAGCGGGTATTGCCGTGACCGATAGCGCCACGCGCTTCCTCGGCTGGCACGCCATCACGATTCAACGCCTTGCCCTCGACCCAAGCAAGGTCATGCGCGTGTATTTCTTCAACCCCAACAACGACAGCGGGCAAGACTGGGGACAGGGGATCGTCACCTCGACCCAAGGTAATGGCGAACTCTACGGAGAGGCCTCGCTACCGGTTGCTCAGTTCGCATCACGACTCTACGTCTTTCATTACGACCCGCTCGAAAAAAGCGAGCCGACCCTTATTCCAACCGATGAAGTAGATCGGGCCATGCGTCTGGCCCAGGATAGCTGGGCATCGGGGCGATAGCCCCTGGATACCCGGCATTATAAGCTCGAAAAGACCGCTAATAATCGAGCGTCAATTTCCTGCTAAACGCAGAAGGAGTGCACTGTATGTCATCAGTACCAGAAACCCCCATCCCCGAGCACATTTCGAGCTGGACCGATCCGACCATGGATTCGGTTCGCGGAACCGAAACGCCCAAGGATCCCAAAAAGGGCTACATTGCGCTGCTGGGCTGGAGCGTCAACGCCATCAAGGCGGCTCAGAAATTCGACCGCCGCTACGTGGTGGTAGCGCCCGAGTGGGCCGCCGACTTCTGCGAAGCCAACAAGATTCCGTTCATTCCCTGGGACTTCATTCGCCTGAATGATCGATCGCTGGAGATTGCGGAACGGCTCAAGGAGGAAGGCGTTGATGTGGCCATCCCGCTGTTCGAGGAAACCGTCGAATGGTCAGGCGCGATCAACTCCGTCCTCATGGACAACCCGCGCATGTACGGACAGTCCATCCTGTTCCGCGACAAGGCACTGATGAAGCGCCGCGCCCAGCTTGGCGGCATTCGCGTGGGGATCTTCGAGGAGGCCCACGAGAAGGAGGACGTCGTTCGTTTCATGAAGCGCGTCAATCAGACGCTGCTCAAGCTCGATGGCGACCCCGATGACCCGATTCACGTCAAGGCCTTCGACAAGGCCGGTTGTCTCGGCCATCGCATGATTCGTACGATGGAAGAGATCGAGCATATTCCGGATGAAGAGTATCCGCTGTTGATGGAGAGCCACCTGGACGGCTGGGAATTTGCCGTGGAGGCCTGGATCCATGACGGCAAGATCAAGTTCCTCAACATCTCGGAATACGTAACCCTGGGCTATTCAGTGTTCGTTCCCGCCACGAAGGAGCTCGAGAGCTGGCGCAACGCGATCACCAAGCAGATCGAATTGCTGATCAAGACCTTCGACATCAAGTTCGGCTTGATCCATCCCGAGTACTTTGTCACGGCAGACGGCGAGATGTACTTTGGTGAAGTCGCCTATCGTCCGCCCGGTTTCAAGGCCTTCGAGCTCATCGAGCGCGCCTACGGCTTCAGTGCCTATCAGGCATCGATGCTGGTCTTCGATCCCAAGAGCACCAAGGCAGAGGTCGATGCCTTCTTCCCCAAGGAAGTGGAAGGAGCGCAAGGCTATGCGGGCTGCTTCGGTGTTTATCCGCGCCGTCGTGTGGTCAGCAAGCTGGAGATGCCCAAGGCAACCATCGAGCATCCCTACTTCGAATCCCACGAGCTGGTGGCACCGGCCGAAGAGACGGTCCCGGACCGCTCAGCGTTCGGCACTCACTGGGGCCTGGTGTTCTTCTTCGGGGACGACCCGATCACCATGCGGGACTTGCTCAAGGCGCAAGAGGATGTGGATTTCTACGTCTAGTGACGCCTTGACGGCCGTCTCGCGTTGAGACGGTATCTGATCGGAGGCAGGGCTTAGGCCCTGCCCTTTTTTATGCAAGCTGATTCATCAGCCCCTGGACGCGTCAGTCGCTGATCGACCCTACCCCGCCATGTCGACCACGACGCGTCCGCGGACCTTACCCGCCAGCAGGTCATCGGCCTTGTCAATGGCTTCGTTCAGGGCAATCGTGTCGGTGATGGCCTCCAGATGTTCGGGAGTCAACAGCTCACCTAGCCGCCGCCAGGCCTCGATGCGATCCTCGTAAGGCCGCATCACGCTCTCGATCCCCACCAGCGTCACTCCCCTCAGGATGAAGGGTGCGACGCTGCCTGGCAGATCCATTCCCTGCGCCAGCCCGCAGGCCGCGACGGCACCGTCGTAGCGGGTCCCGGCCAGAACATTGGCCAGGGTATGGCTGCCCACCGAATCGATAGCCGCTGCCCAGCGCTCCTTGCCCAGAGGCCGCCCCGGCTCGGAGAGCGTCTTGCGCTCGATCACCTCCTGGGCCCCCAGGCTTTCGAGATATGCCGTTTCCTCCAGGCGTCCGGTGGAGGCCACGACCCGGTAGCCCAACCGTGTCAGAAGCACGATGGCGTAGCTGCCGACGCCGCCATTGGCGCCGGTGACCAGCACATCGCCCCGCTCCGGCGTGATGCCCTGGCGCTCCAGTGCCATCACCGACAGCATGGCAGTGTAACCGGCCGTACCGATGGCCATGGATTGCCGAGCGTTGAAGGCGGTTGGATGAGGGATCAGCCAGCGACTGTCCAGCCGAGCCTTCTCGGCCAGGCCGCCCCAGTGGGTTTCTCCGACACCCCAGCCATTGAGCAGCACCCTGTCGCCGACCTGGTAGGCATCGGCCGTCGAGCTCTCGACAGTGCCCGCCAGGTCGATCCCCGGCACCATGGGAAACGAGCGCACCACCGGTCCCTTACCGGTGATGGCCAGGGCATCCTTGTAGTTGAGTGTGCTGCATTCGACCCGCACCGTGACATCTCCCTCGGGGAGTCGCGACTCCTCTAGCGATTCCAGTGCCACGTGCTGGCCATCGTCTTGCTTGTCGATCAGGATTGCCTTGAACATCTCGAACCTCCTTGATGAGCCGATTGATAGACCGAACATCGAGTTCACCGGCCTCCTGGCCCTTACACAGGCCCTCTTCCGATCACGGTCCGGTCGCATACATAGCGAAAGTCTGGACGGAAGCGACGGGCTCCGCCACTCTCACATGCCTGTCCCCTTGCCCACATTGACAGCCATGGCCCGCCAAGCCTATTATCGATAATTATTCTCATCAAAAGAGTGTTGCCGGGACGGCCAACATGAACTCCAAACACTCCAGGACGTACTATACCGTCGTCTTCCTGCAGGTCTCCTTCCAGGCCATCAAGCACTCAATGGCCGGCAAGGCGAGCGACGAGCTACCCTGCTGGCTGGACGGCAGGATGTTGAAGATGCTCTGTCGCGACCTGAATACATGCCGCGACCAGGCCGTCGCGCAAGAGGAGGCCCATCGAGGGCTGGAAGCCGCCAGTGCCGAGTGTGATGCGTTGCTGGCCCACTGCCCGGGGGGATTGAACAGCACCCTCTGCCACCGTCACCTGGATGCCATCCTCGTCGGCTTGCAGCGCGCCCTTCTCTCCCTAGACGCCCCACCGACCGCCGAGAACCCCAGTCTCTGGCACAACGCCGCCCGCCACCTGCGCCAGGGCTGGCGTCGCCTCTCGTGAAAGGGCCTGCAAAAGGGCCAGCTCAGTCTCCGGGGCCTGATTCGACCCGGTAGCCCAGTTCCTCGAGACAGCGTTGCCGCGATGACATCATTGCCGGCGCATGATCGCGCACATCTCCCTCTTGACCCGCCAGCACCGCTACGCCGGCTTCCTCGTGGGCGAACAGCAAGCGCTCACAGCATCGCCGGCAGCCCCAGGAATTACCGCCCCGGCCATACGGCGAGACATCGAGTTCGTCGGCACCCTGGCCAATCTGGATGGCATCCAGCGGCCAGAAGGTAACGGGATCGTCACCGGCATCCAGGCCGCGGCCAAGGGGTGCACCGCATACCAGCAGCGATACCGCGCCACAGTCACACGCGATTTGCCCGTAGGGTCCGTTGCTCATGAAGCGCTCCATGTCGAAAGAGGGTCGATCTCAGTGTGGCATCCCGAGCGCATCTCGGTCGCCGCCTGGCTGGCGAGGATATGCCGGAGGAACGAGAGACCAGCCAAGCCGTCAGGTCCGGCGTGCGCCACTGGCAAGGTCTCAGCCTCGTCAGAGAGACGTCAGCCTCAGGGTTCCCACGGCAGGCGCCATCTGCCTGCGCGGTGAAATTTTCCAGCCGCGCCCCTATGCTGGAGGCTATGTGAAACTCATGGAGCTAGGACGATGATCACCGCAACAGACAGACAATACCTTGAACGCTGCGTGGAGCTGGCCGAAGAGGCCCTGGAGGCCGGCGACGAGCCGTTCGGCTCGGTGCTGGTGAGTAGCGATGGTGAGGTGCTGGTGGAAGACCACAACCATGTGGCTGGCGGGGATGCCACCCAGCATCCGGAGCTCTTCCTGGCGCGCTGGGCGGCGGAGAACCTGCCCCCCGAGGAGCGCGCACAGGCGACCGTATACACCTCCGGGGAGCACTGCCCCATGTGCGCGGCGGCTCATGGCTGGGTGGGCCTTGGACGGATCGTCTATGCCAGCTCGTCGGAACAGCTCATCGGCTGGCTACAGGAAATCGGCGCCAGCCCGGCGCCGGTGGCGCCGCTGCCGATTCAGCAGGTGGTGCCCGGCGCGAAAGTCGAGGGGCCGGTGCCGGAATTCACCGAACGCATGCGCGGCCTGCATCGTCGGCTCCATGGCGCCTGAACCCGCGAATCAGACTCCCGCCAGCACCTGCTCGACATAGGCCTCACAGCGCTGGTGGGCCGGCCGCATCCGCAGCCCTTCCCAGTAGGCCTCGAATTCGGGCCGACGAGGTATGGTGCCGAAGTGCATGCCCCAGCCGAGGTGCGAGCCAACGTAGACGTCTGCGGCACTGAACGCATTGCCGGCAATGTAGCGACGACCATTGACGGCAGACGCCAAAGTGTCGATCAGAACCCAGTAGTCACCGCAGCCAAGCTGGCTCTGCTGCTCGACCGTGGGCTGCACGCCAAGGTTGTTGAGCGAGATGGCGGTCTCGAGTGGGCCCGCGGCAAAGAACAGCCAGCGGTAATAGTCGCCCCGAACCGCAGGCGGCGGCGCAAGGCCGGCCTCAGGGAAGGCGTCGGCGAGATAAGCGCAGATGGCAGGCGCCTCGGTGACCACCGTGTCTCCATGGCAAATGGCCGGTACCTTGCCCATGGGATTGAGGGCCAGGTAATCCGGCGACTTCATGCTAGCGCCATACTCGAGAATCACCGTGCGATAGGGCACGCCGAGTTCCTCGAGCATCCAGTGGATGATCCCGCCCCGGGAGAGCGGGTGGGTATAGAAGGTGATCTCGGCCGGCTCCCGCTCAGCGGGCTCGGCCAATGCCACGGGAGGCAGCATGACGTCGGAGGGCAACACATAGCCTTGGCCGGGCGTGTTGACCACCTCGATTCCCACCGCCCGCAGCGCAGCGATGTCCTGGTAGAGAGCCCGCAGGCCGATCCCCAGCCTCTCGGCGAGTTCGGGCCCGCCTATAGGGCCGGTGTGGTGACGCAACACCCTGATCAGGTCTTGCAGGCGGGTCGTTCGGGACATGTGAGCGGTTCCTCGGGCGCGTGGCAGTCTCTCGCCGCCTCAGGGAGCGTCGAGGCGGTCATCATGCCTCTGACACGGAATCGGTTCCAGTCAATCAGCCACCTGATTAGCAATGAAGCTCAGCCGACCGAATCACCCGCTGGGGCCGCGGCTTGCAGCGTACTGCGGCGATGAGCAGCCGTGTCGGCAGCACCCTGAGGTCGAAGCGGCGGTTGAAGCGATAGCTGAACGCGGCCAGATAGCGCGCCGCATATTTCTGGAAGCCGAAGGCATGGTACGCCCCTGAGAGGCTGGTCTTGAGATTACCGAGCACCGTATTGATCCAGTGAAACTCGGGCATGTCCTGGGGTTTGCGTCCCGCAACGACGGTGGGCTGATGCGTACATCCTGCGCTGGTGACGGCACCGAAGCAGGCCAGGCCATCGGAGTATACCGTGCTGCCAGGCCGCAGCGTCGTCTTGGCCCACTCGGCAATCGCCTCACGGCTGAAGGCCGCCACGGGGGTGAGCCTGACGAAGCGCGGATGGCCCGCGTCGTTGAGCGAGACGGCGGCCACGAAAGGCACCTTGTTCTCCGATCCGCGTCCGGCCTTGCCGCCACGGTGCTCTCCGCCCAGGTAGGCATCGTCGACCTGGACCGGACCCTCGAGGACGTAGCGCGCCTCGCGCTCCGCCATCGCCTCCATCACCTTGTGGTGGATGAGCCAGGCCGTCGGGTAACTCACCCCGAGGTCACGCTTGAGGGCGAGCGACGACAGCCCGGTCTTGGCCTGGCTGATGAGGTGGATCGCCAGGAACCAGGTGGTCAACGGCAGCTTGGTGCCCTGCATCAGGGTGCCGGCGATCAGCGAGGTCTGGTGGCGACAGGCGCGGCACTGGAACAGCGTATGGTGGTGCCGGCGCACCCGGAATAGGATGTGCCCTCGCAGCGCGGGCAGCGAAAGCCGTCCGGCCAGCGCGTCTGCTCCAACGCCGCCGTACACTGCGCTTCGGTCCCATAGCGCTCGAAAAACTCGGGCATCGACAGGCCGGGCTGAAACTGGATGGGGTTCATGGCCATGACGTCATCCTCCGCCTGAAAGCTATATACATATACAGTATAGCTTTTGTCGTCATGAGGGCAAACCGGGCTGACGATCATTGCTAATCAGGATCAGCCAAGAAACTGCAGACGCCATCCCTGGCGTTGCGCCTTCTCCGAGGCCTGGCACCGAAACCCCTGGAAGCTCGATCCAGAGCCCGAATCCGACTCAAAGCCCCTGGGCGCCTCGACGGAGCCAGTCGTGCATGAAGACAAGCTTACGGCGGACCTTTTCAGAAAGGACGAAGGGATAGAGATCCGGCATTCCCATCGCGCGATTGATATGGTTGACCGCCATGACCTGGTGGGTCGCAATGTGGATCAAGTTCTCGGCATCGGACTCCATATAGGGGTCCCAATCGAGATGCGGCAGATCGCTAGACGACAGGCCGGCGGCAACGAAGCTGTCTGCGATATCCGTCAGGTGCAGCAGGTGGGACGCGGTTTCAGCCCAATCCTCGTGGGGATGCGCAGCGGCGTAGGTGCTGACAAAGTGCGAGCGCCAGTCGGGCGGTGGCCCATTGTGGTAATAGCGTTTGAGTGCGGCGGGATAGTCCTCCCGCTCATCACCGAACATCGCCCGAAAGGCATCGAGAAAATCTTCCCGCAGGCTGAGGCGCCACCAGAGCATGTGAGCAATCTCATGACGCATGTGACCGATCATGGTGCGGTAGGGCTCTTCCAAAGCCTCACGACGGGTCGTGCTCAGGACAGGATCGGCCTCCGCCACACTGATGGTGACCACGCCTCCAACATGCCCCATGGGCACCGGGGTGTGGCCCTCGGCCAGCATGTGAAACACGGGGCGAGCGCCGGGATCCTCGGGCCGAAACCAGTTCCAGCGGCCCAGGTTATCGAGCACCCAGCGCTTGGCAGCCTCGGTCTGAGCCCAATGGGGAACGGCATTGGGGATGGACGTATCCGGAGCCAATGCCGTCATGGCGCAGGCGCGGCAGAAGGCGCCCTGCTTGGGGGCGATCCAGTTGCAGCCGATCACCTCGCGATTGGCGCAGAACGGCGGCATGGTGATGAAGGCCCTGGCCTGAGGATCGTAGGCAACTGGCGTACCGGTGGCGGTCGCGAGATTGTCGAACCAGAGGGATCCGGCACCGACCGGATTGGCGAATACACGCATGAGGAACTCCTGAAAGACGCCAGGGCATCGAACCCTGGTAACGACAGCGACTGAATGCCGCTAATACCGGTAGTTTATCATCGAAGCGGCAACAGCCCAGTTCGTCTTTCACGGCCGCGACAATCGCGCGCTGGTGCTTGCGAGTGCGTACGTCTGGCGCCGAGACAACGGCGGACCCGAGACTGCCGCACAGCAGCGATCATTCTTTCGATCGCGGAGTGCTCGATGTTGAATCAGATCTCGAACCCCAGACCGAAGTCCTCGGCGCTGATCGCCATGAGCGGTTCGGCGCCGGCCTCGATGGCTGCCTTGTGGGCGCGGGTGCGCGGCACTAGGCGCTGGTAGAAGAAGCGCGCGGTATCGAGCTTGGCGCGGTAGAAGGCGGGCTCGTCTGTGCCTTCGGCCAGGGCGAGACAAGCCTGTTTTGCCGCGCGGGCAAAGAGGTAGCTCAGGGTCACGTAGCCGGCGTACATCAGGTAGTCGACGCTGGCCGCACCCACCTCCTCACGATCGTTCATGGCCTTCATACCGATGGCCATGGTCATCTCGCCCCACTCCTGATTGAGCTTGGCCAGCGGACGAACGAATTCGGCGAGGTCGCTGTTGCCCTCCTCGGCCCGGCAGAACTTGTGGACCTCCTTGGTGAAGGCCTTCAAGGTCTCACCCTGGCTCATCAGTACCTTGCGACCAAGAAGGTCGAGGGCCTGAATGCCGGTGGTGCCCTCATAGAGGCGAGTGATGCGCGCATCGCGCACCAGCTGCTCCATGCCCCACTCCTGAATGTAGCCGTGGCCGCCAAACACCTGGACGCCCTCGTTGGTCGCCTCGAAGCCCACCTCGGTGAGGAAGGCCTTGACGATGGGGGTCAGCAGGCCGAGCAGCGTTTCGGCACGCTCCTTCTCGGCGGCGTCAGCACCGTGCTCCACGGTGTCGATCATCTGCGCCGTGTAGAGCACCAGCATCCGGCCGCCCTCGGCGAAGGCCTTCTGGGTCAGCAGCATGCGGCGCACATCCGGATGGACGATGATCGGATCGGCCGCCTTCTCGGGCGACTTGGCGCCGGAGAGCGCGCGCATCTGCAGGCGGTCGCGAGCATAGGCCAGGGCATTCTGGAAGCTCGCCTCGGTGAGACCCAGGCCCTGGATGCCAACGCCGATGCGGGCGGCATTCATCATGGTGAACATGCAGGCCAGTCCCTTGTTGGGCGCGCCTACCAGGTAGCCTTTCGACGCGTCGAAGTTCATCACGCAGGTAGCGTTACCGTGGATGCCCATCTTGTGCTCGAGCGACCCGCACACCACACCGTTGCGCTCGCCCGGCTCACCGGCGTCAGTCGGCAGAAACTTGGGCACCACAAAGAGCGAGATGCCTTTCGAGCCCTCGGGCGCGTCGGGCAGCTTGGCCAGCACCAGGTGGACGATGTTCTCGGCCAGGTCGTGCTCGCCGGCGGAGATAAAGATCTTCGTTCCCGTTACCGTGTAGCTGCCGTCGTCATTGGGCACGGCGCGGGTCTTGATCAGGCCGAGGTCGGTGCCGCAATGGGGCTCGGTGAGGCACATGGTGCCGGTCCAGGTGCCCTCCACCAGCCGGGTCAGGTAGGTGGCCTTCTGCTCGTCGGTGCCGTGGTGGCGAAGCGCGTCGGCGGCACCATGGGAGAGCCCCGGGTACATGCCCCAGGCCAGGTTGGTAGCACAGACCATCTCGTTGAGCACCATGGCAAGCGAGTGCGGCAGGCCCTGGCCGCCATGCTCGGGTTCGGCGGCAAGGCTTGGCCAACCGCCCTCCACGTACTGGGCATAGGCCGCCTTGAAGCCTTTCGGCGCCTTGACCTCTCCGCCCTCCAGCAGGCAGCCCTCACGATCGCCGCTCTGATTCAACGGCAGCAACACCTCACGGGCGAAGCGCGCACCCTCCTCCAGGATGGCGCCCACCAAATTGGGGCTGGCGTCCTCGCCGCCGGACAGTCGGGCGTAGTGGGCCGGGTAGTCCAGCATTTCGTCCATCACGAAACGAAGATCACGCAGGGGGGCCTGATAGTCGGGCATCTTGAACTCTCCACAAGAAGGGGCACCTGTCGCTGGGCGCATATAAGCGGCAGGCGCCATTTTCAAACATGTGTTTGAAATTAGCCGCCGACAGAAAGAGAGTCAAGCGTTCGTTTACAAAGCTGCAAGCATCAAGCTGCAAGGCACAAGGAAAACCCCAATGCGCGAGATAAGAAAAAAGGAGCAAGCCAAGGGGGTTCCTTGAGGCTTGCTCCTTGTAACTTGGCGCTGGCCGAAGGCCTACTGCATGCGGATGCCGCCATCCAGGCGAATCACCTCGCCGTTTAGCATGGCGTTGTTGATGATCTGCTCGGCCAGGCGGGCAAACTCGTCGGGCTTGCCGAGCCGCTTGGGGAACGGCACGGCGGCGGCCAGGGCCTGGGCAGCCTCGTCGGGGATCTCGCTCATCATCGGCGTCTCGAAGACGCCGGGCGCAATGGCCATCACCCGAACCCCGTGACGCGAGAGCTCTCGGGCGGCCGGTAGACTCATGCTCACCACGCCAGCCTTGGAGGCGCTGTAGGCACACTGCCCCACCTGGCCGTCGAAGGCGGCAATGGACGCGGTGTTGATGATGACGCCGCGTTCGCCGTCATCTCCCGCGTCGTTCTTCGCCATGGCCGCAGCGGCCAGGCGCATCACGTTGAAGGTACCCACCAGATTGATCTGGATGGTGCGATTGTAGGCGTCGAGATCGGCGGGGTTGCCCTCGCGGTCGACCAGCTTAGCTACGCTGACCACGCCGGCGCAATGCACCACCCCGGCGAAACCACGGCCTTCGCTGAGTTCGACGGCGGCGTCCACCGCCGCCTGGATATCGGCGCCGGAGGTAACGTCACCACGTATCGCCCGGGCGGCTTCGCCCAGCCGTTCGGCATGGGCCTCCACGGCGTCACTCAGATCGCAGAGCACCACGCGGCCGCCGGCGGCAACCAGGCGTTCGGCAGTGGCCGCCCCCAGCCCGGAGGCGGCACCAGTGATCAAGAAGGTGTTGTCCTTCACTTGCATGTCAGGGTCCTTGAAGTCAGTTAGCCGGGTGGCGTTTAAGCCTTGTCGTTGGCATCGGCGCGCAGCTTGAAGCGCTGGATCTTGCCGCTGGGGGTCTTGGGCAGCTCTTCGACGAACTCGATCACACGCGGGAAGGCATGCGTCGAGAGTCGCTCACGCACCAGCTGGCGAATCTCGTTGGCCAGCTCGTCGCTGGCTTCGAAGCCCTCGCGAAGCACGATATAGGACTTGATGATCTCGCCGCGAATCTCGTCGGGCTGACCGACGGCGGCGGACTCTGCAACCGCTGCGTGTGTCATCACGCTGTTTTCCACGTCGGTCGGCCCCACGCGATAGCCCGCAGTGGTAATGATATCGTCGTCGCGGCCGGCGAACTGGAAGGTGCCATCCTCGTTCTTGATCACCACATCGCCGGTCAGGTAATAGCCCTCGGCGAAGGGGTGCTTCTCCTGCCAGGTGTAGCCGGCAAAGAAGTGGGCCGGGGAGTTCTCGATATCCACCGCCAGCACGCCGGGCTCCCCGGGGGGCAACTCGTTGTACTCGGCATCGAGGATCGCCAGGCGGTAGCCGGGCATCGGCACGCCCATGGCGCCGACATGCTTGGGATGGTCCAGCGCATGGTGGTTGTTGCAGGTCATGCCGGTCTCGGTCTGGCCGTAATGGTCCATGACCGGGCAGCCCAGCGAGCGCTCGACCCAGGTCACCACCTCTGTATTGAGCGGCTCGCCGGCGGAACTCGCCGCACGCACCTCGAGGGTCTCATGGGCGTCGTCGAACAGGCCGGAGGCCTTCATCAGGCGGTAGGCGGTGGGCGCGGCGGCGAAGTTGGTGATGCGATGGCGCTTCATGAAGGCCATCGCCCCCTCAGCGCTGAAGCCCGCCTCGCAGAAGTGGGTGGTAACGCCCAGCAGCAGCGGCCCGGCAATGGCGTAGTAGAGGCCATAGGCCCAGCCCGGGTCGGCCATGTTCCAGAAGCGATCACTCTCGCGCAGGTCGACGGCCAGCTCCATATAGAGGGCGAAGGCCGGCATGCCGGCCAATGGCACCGCCACGCCCTTGGGCTTGCCCACCGTGCCGGACGTGAACATCTGCAGGAAGGGCGCTTCGCGCTCCAGGCGTGGCGGCGTCGCCGCCATCGGCGCATGGGCCAGAGCATCCTTCCAGTCCAGGTCAGCGTCGTGCCCGGCACTGGGCCCGCCCACGGCGAGCACCGGCGGACATTGAGTGAGGCCATCGAACTTGAAGCGGTTGGCGTGATCGGTGATCAGCAACTTGGTGTCGGCGCGCCCCAGGCGGTAGTCCACGGCATCCGGACCGAAGGCGGTGAACAGCGGCTGGTAGACGGCGCCGATGCGCCAGGTAGCCAGCACCGCTACCAGCAGCTCGGGCGAGCGCGGCAGCATGCAGGCAATGCGATCCCCGACGCCCAGGCCACGCTCGTCAAACCAGCCGGCGAGCTTGGCGCTCTCGGCATCGAGTTCGGCGTAGGTCAAGGTGTTGACCTGGCCCTGGGTATCCTCGTGCACCAGGGCCATGACATCGCCGCGACCGGCGCGCAGGTGGCGCCCGCAGCAGGATTCGAAGGCGTTGGCCTTGCCGTCGCGGTGGTCATCGAGGCGCGCGATGACATCATCGACGGAGAAGTTCTCGAGGTAGCTCTGGTAGTCGGGAAGGGTGCTCATGTACTGCCCTCTCGCGGGTTGTGCTTGTAGTGGCGGCAAATTTTGGCGAAAAAAATGCTGGCAAAGAAGGAAACGGTAGCGCCGACGCTGGCGCGCACGCCCACCTTCTGATTAGATGCAGTTGACGTAAGCGTCAACCTAGCAAGCGCTTGGTACAAGCTAGAGGCTCCCGAGGAACGGGGCAAGCCCTGAACGACAGGATAGGACTAGACGATGGTCGAGCGTGACGCGACGAGGTCGCGCCAAAACGCTTTCTCGGGAGCCGAGGGATCAGACGGGCCGATGGGTGATCATGGCAACCAGCTCAAGGGCCAGGTCATCCGGTGAACGTGGACCTGCGGGATCGTACCAGCGCACTGTCCAGTTAAGCGCTCCCATCACGAAGCGTGCCACCAGGAAGCGGTCACCATGGATCAGGCCGGCGGCCAGGGCCTCGTCGATCACCGTTTCCCAGAGCGCCTCGTAGGCATCGCGCAGATGGCTCAGGTGATCCCGGGCCTCGGGGTCGAGGCGGCGCCACTCATAGAGGGCAACAACATGGGCGTTACGGTCGGTAAGCAGGGTCTCCAGGTGCGCGCGCGCCATGGCCTGCAACCGTGCCTCGGCAGAGTTGTCGCATTGTTCGAGGGCCGCCTTGGCGATGATCAGGGCGTTCTGGGTGCCCTCCTCGATAACCGCCGTCAAAATCTCTTGCTTGTCGCGGAAATGATGGAAGAGGCTACCGGACTTGATGCCCATCTCCTGGGCGAGCATGCGCACCGTCGTGCGGTCGAAGCCCGCCTGAACGAACAATTGGGCGGCCTGGCGCGTCAGTTCCTTGCGGCGCGGTGAGTCATTCATTACATTCATCGGAATTTACACTAGCGCTTGCTTGGTTGACCCTGAGAAAACCACAGCCCCGATGCCGGGTCAACGCGGCACGCCATTGCCCATCCCTCGCACGAGAAGCGCCGGGGTGGGTCGTAGAGGGAACAGTTTCGAGCATTGCCGCCAAAGACGTTAGTCTGGGGCCATTACACCATCACCACGCGGCTCCACCGGGAACCGCACGTTACACCGGGAGAACCCACCATGAGCCAATCCAACGATATCGTCTTCCTCTCTGCCGCACGCACGCCCATGGGCGGCATGCTCGGTAGCCTCGCCAGCCTCACCGCACCGCAACTGGGTGCCGCGGCGATCAGCGCCGCTATCGAACGCGCCGGCATCAGCGCCGACAGCATCGACGAGGGCATCATGGGCTGTGTGCTGCCTGCCGGCGTCAAGCAGGGCCCGGCACGCCAGGCCATGCGCCAGGCCGGCATCCCCGACAACATCGGCGCCACCACCATCAACAAGCTGTGCGGCTCGGGCATGAAGGCCACCATGCTGGCTCACGACCTGATCCGTGCCGGCAGCGGCGACGTGATGCTGGCCGGCGGCATGGAGTCCATGTCCAATGCGCCCCATGTGCTCACCAAGGCCCGTGCCGGCTATCGCCTGGGCCACAGCGAGCTGAAGGACCACATGTTCCTCGATGGCCTGGAAGACGCCGAGACCGGCAAGCTGATGGGCGGATTCGCCCAGGATGTCGCCAGCGACCGCGACTATGGCCGCGAGCGCCTGGACGACTTCGCCATCGCCTCGCTGGAACGCGCCATGGAGGCCACCAACGCCGGCCATCTCAACGCCGAGATGGCACCGGTCACCGTCACCAGCCGCAAGGGCGAGAGCGTGGTCGACCACGACGAGCAGCCTTTCCAGGCCAGGCTCGACAAGATCCGCGAGCTGCGTCCCGCCTTCGCCAAGGACGGCACCATTACCGCCGCCAACTCGAGCTCCATCTCCGATGGTGCATCGGCGCTGATCCTGGCCAGCCAGGCGGCGGCAGACCGCCTGGGCGCCAAGCCCATCGCACGCATGCTCGGCCACAGCACCAATTCGCGTCACCCGAGCGAATTCACCATCGCCCCGGTGGGCGCCATCGAAAAGCTGATGAAGAAGCTCGATTGGAGCGTGAACGACGTCGACCTCTTCGAGATCAACGAGGCCTTCGCCGTGGTGACCCTGATGGCCATGGACGACCTGGGCCTGCCCCACGACAAGGTCAACGTCTTCGGCGGCGCCTGCGCCCAGGGCCATCCCATCGGTTCCACCGGCTCGCGGATCATCGCCACGTTGATCCACGCCCTGCGCACCAAGGGCGGCAAGCGCGGCATCGCCAGCCTGTGCATCGGCGGCGGTGAAGCCACGGCCGTTGCGGTAGAACTGGTCGACTGACGCCGACGATAAAGCTGTCGGTGACGCCCGCTGCCCTTCACGGTCAGCGGGCGTCTTCGTTATTGGCGGGGTGCCGCCAGACGGTCGAGGCGAAGCCGCTGGCGGCCATCGAAAAGCCGCCTGCTGCCCGCGGCCACCGCGGCCAGGGTGCCGAAGCCGGTCCCCAGGGTGATGGTGAACATCACCAGGATCTGGTACTTCACCGCCAGCGCCGGCGGGCTGCCGGCCAGGATCTGGCCGGTCATCATGCCCGGCAGGCTGACCACCCCGGCGGCGGCCATGGCGTTGATCATCGGCATCAGCCCGCTGCGCATCGCCTCGCGGCGAATGTCGCCGACCGCCTCCTGCCAGCGCTGGCCCAGCATCAGTCGGTTCTCGATCACCGCGCGCTGGCGCCAGGTGGTGTCGGTCAGGCGGTCCAGCGCCAGGGCGACCCCGGTCATGGTGTTGCCGAGCATCATGCCCAGCAGCGGAATGGCGTACTGGGGCCGGAACCAGGGCTCGGGCCCGATGATCACGGTGAGCGTCAGCACGGTCACCGTGAACGAGGAGAGAAACATCGCCACGGTGCCGATGCCAAAGGCCCAGCCGCCCAGCAGGCGGCGCTTCTGGCGCGCCATCACCTCGCGCCCGGCGATCAGCAGCATGAACAGCGCCATCAGCGCCACCCATAAGAGACGCTCGGCGGCAAACAGCGCCTCCAGCACCAGTCCGATCAGCGCCAGCTGGATCACGGTGCGCGCCGCGGCTATCAACAGACTGCGGCCCATGCCTAACCGCAAAGCGGCGGTGCAGCCCGCCAGCGCCACCACCATCAGGGCCGCCAGGGCCAGCTGCCACCAGGCCAGCGCGATCACGTCCATGACGCCACCTCCAGGAGTTCGCTGCCCTCAATACGCCAGTGGCGTTGCGCCACCCGGGCGATCTGGGCGGGGTCGTGGGCGACCCACAGCACCGGCCAGCCGCGCTCTCGGATGCGCGTCACGAGCCAGGCCTCCACCCGGCGGGTGGTGGCGTCATCCAGGTTGGCGGTGGGCTCGTCGAGCAGCAGTGCCGCCGGCTCGCGGCTGACCGCCCGCAGCAGCGCCAAGCGCTGCTTCTCGCCGGAGGAGAGCCTGGCCACCTGCCAGCCCAACACCTCGGTAGTGAAGCCCAGTGCCTCGAGGTCGGACACATCGGCCTGGGGCAGGTGCTCGCCCACGCTGTCGGCCCACCAGTGGCTCTCCGCCGGCACCAGCATTACCCGTGCTCGCCACTCGTGGGCCGGCAGCGACGACTGGTCGATATCGTCCAGCCACGCCTCGCCGGCGTGGGGCTCGAGGTCCGCCACGGCGCGCAGCAGTCGGCTCTTTCCGGAGCCGCTGGGGCCCGACAGGCAGTGAACCTCGCCGGGGGCGATGATCAGGCTCACCTCGGCGAGCTCGCCGATGGCAAGCCGCGCCAAGCGCAAGGCCGGAAACTTAGTCAAGGTGACCTCCGGGGAAAGCAACACTGGCAGCGATGGTAGCAGGTTGCCCTACCGAGGTGAGTGCGCTACGCCATCGTCAACGAGACGTCATCCCATCGTCATCTCGACGACGCGCCGCTGTCACACAGGACTCTCAGGATAAGACCTGCGTTCCAATTCTCCTGACACAGGTGGACTCCCATGCAGACCCTGACTCGTTCCCTGATCGCCGGCGGCGTGGCCATCGCCGCCCTCACCGCCGGGATTTCCCAGGCTCAGGCCGAATTCTCGCTGAGCGATCGCTACACGGACACCGACGGCGACCTGGTGGCCGATATCCCCGAGGATGCATCCCAGTGGCTCGATCCGGACACCCTGGTGTTTGCCTATACGCCGGTAGAAGACCCCGCCGTCTATGCCGAGGTATGGGATGGCTTCCTTGAGCACATGGAGGAAGTCACCGGCAAGAACGTGCAGTTCTTCCCGGTGCAGTCCAATTCCGCCCAGATCGAGGCGATGCGCGCCGGACGCCTGCATATCGCCGGGTTCAACACTGGCTCCAACCCCCTGGCCGTAGCCTGTGCGGGCTATCGTCCCTTCACCATGATGGCCGCCGAGGACGGCAGCTTCGGCTACGAGATGGAGATCATCACCCACCCGGGTTCCGGCATCGAGGAGGTCGAGGATATCCGCGGCCGCACCCTGACCCACACCTCCGAGACCTCCAACTCCGGTTTCAAGGCACCTACCGCGCTGATGGCCTCCGAGTTCGGCATGGTCTCGGGTGAAGACTACGAGGTCGACTTCTCCGGCAAGCACGACAACTCCGTGCTGGGTGTGGCCAACCAGGACTATGAGGTCGCCACCGTCGCCAACTCGGTGAAGAACCGCATGATCGACCGTGGCGTAATCGACGCCGACCAACTCGAGATGATCTACCAGTCGGACACCTTCCCCACCACCAGCTATGGCAACGTCCATAACCTGACGCCCGAGCTGCAGGATGCGATTCAGGAGGCCTTCTTCAGCTTCGAGTGGGAAGGCAGCGCGCTGGCCGAGGAGTTCGGTCGCAACGGTGAGGAACAGTTCATCCCCATCACCTTCAAGAAGCACTGGGCGGTCATCCGCCAGATCGATGAGGCCAACGGGGTCGAATACGACTGCAACTGAGCCTCATGCCAGGGAAGGCGCGGGCGACTTGTCGCCCGCGCCTTCGCGTCGTTGAGACGTGCTTGAGACATAGGGGAGAACCTGCCACGTGCTTACCATCGACCAGCTAACCAAGACCTATAAGGCCGGCGACACCGCCCTGCGTGAAGTGACCTTCCGGGTACCGCGGGGCCAGGTCGTGGGGCTGATTGGCCCCTCGGGGGCCGGCAAGTCGACCCTGATTCGCTGCATCAACCGCCTGGTGGAACCCTCCAGCGGCGCGATTCGCCTAGGTGAGACCGATCTGGTCAACCTGGGCGGCCGCGAGCTGCGCCAGGCGCGGCGGCGCATCGGCATGATCTTCCAGGAGTACGCCCTGGTGGAGCGCCTGACCGTGATGGAAAACGTGCTCTCCGGGCGACTGGGGTACGTCCCCTTCTGGCGCAGCTTCACGCGGCGCTTCCCGGGCCGGGACATCGAGAATGCCTATCGCCTGCTCGACCGAGTGGGCCTGCTCGAGCATGCCGACAAGCGAGCCGACGCCCTCTCGGGTGGCCAGCGCCAGCGGGTGGGCATCGCCCGCGCCCTGGCCCAGGAACCGGAACTGCTGCTGGTGGACGAACCCACGGCTAGCCTCGATCCCAAGACCAGTCGCCAGATCATGCGGCTGATCACCGAGATCTGCGCGGAGCGCCAGCTACCGGCCATCGTCAACATCCACGATGTGCCGCTGGCCCAGCAGTTCGTCGATCGCCTGGTGGGGCTGCGTGCCGGGCAGGTGGTATTCGATAACGCACCCGACCGTCTCGACGAGGAGAAACTCACCGAGATCTACGGTGCCGAGGACTGGACCGCCACCGACCAGGACGACGAGGAGCCTGATCCCGCCAGCGGGACACAGGGCTCGTTGCGACTGGTGGGGACGGCGACATGACCGCAACCGCAAGCATTTCCTATCCTCGCCGCTGGCGGCGACCGCCTCAGCTGGTCAAGACTCGGCACTGGCGACTGTTGCTTCCGTTGCTGTTGCTGGCCTACCTCATACTGGCGCTGGGCTCGCTGGAAATCGACGCCGGCCGCGTTGTCGAGGGACTGTCGCGCGGCGCACGCTTCGTCCAGGGTTTCCTGCAGCCAGACTTCACCAGCCGCTGGCAGGATATCCGCCAGGGACTGATCGAGAGCTTGACCATGACGCTGACCGCCACTGTGGTGGGCGTGCTGGTCTCGGTGCCCATCGGTATCGGTGCGGCGCGCAACCTCTCGCCGCGCCCGGTCTATCTGGTATGTCGCTCGATCGTCGCCGTCAGCCGTTCGCTGCAGGAGATCATCATCGCCATCTTCCTGGTGGCCATGTTCGGCTTCGGTCCCTTCGCCGGCTTCCTTACCCTGGCCTTCGCCTCCATCGGCTTCGTGGCCAAGCTACTCGCCGACGACATCGAGGAGGCCAGCGCCAGCCAGATCGAGGCGATCCGTGCCACCGGGGCCAGCGGTTGGCAGCTGATCCACTATGCCGTTCAACCTCAGGTCATGCCGCGGCTGATCGGGCTGTCGCTCTACCGGCTGGACATCAACTTCCGCGAGAGCGCGGTGATCGGCATCGTCGGCGCGGGCGGCATCGGGGCCACCCTCAACACCGCCATCGACCGCTACGAGTACGACAGTGCCGGCGCCATCCTGCTGCTCGTCATCGCCATCGTCATGCTCTCGGAGTATGGCTCCAGCCACCTCAGGAAGTATCTGCAATGAGTGCTCTCGATACACGCCCCGGCGAGCCACCCCACTATTCGCAGGTCTGGACCTTTCGCACGCCGCGCGCCCGGTTGGCGCTGTGGGTGGGCTGGGTGGCACTGGTGGCGCTCTTCGTCTGGTGCTGGCAGGTGATGAACGAAAACACGCTGTGGATCTTCGTCACCGACGCGCCAAGCCAGGCCGCCGACATCGGCAGCCGCATGTTCCCGCCCAGGCTGGCCTACTTGCCTGAACTGCTGATGCCGCTGTGGGATACCCTCAACATCGCCACCCTGGGCACGATGGGTGGCGTCATCCTGGCGGTCCCGGTGGCCTTCCTGGCGGCGCGCAACACTACGCCCTCGGCGCTGCTGGTTCGCCCGGTGGCGCTGTTCATCATCGTGACGTCGCGTTCGATCAACTCGCTGATCTGGGCGCTGCTGCTGGTGGCGATCATCGGCCCGGGTCTGCTGGCCGGCATCGTTGCCATCGCCCTGCGCTCCATCGGCTTTGTCGGCAAGCTGCTGTACGAAGCCATCGAGGAGACCGACGCCCGCCAGGTGGAAGCAGTGACCGCCACCGGCGCCGCCCGGGCCCAGGTGATCCATTACGGCATCGTGCCGCAAGTGCTTCCCGCCTTCTGGGGCATCTCGATGTTTCGCTGGGACATCAATATCCGCGAGAGCACTATCCTGGGGCTGGTCGGCGCAGGCGGGATCGGCATGAAGCTGCAGTCCTCCATCGACACCCTGGCCTGGTCCCAGGTGGCGACCATCCTGATCGTGATCCTGGGCACGGTGGTGGTCAGCGAGACGCTCTCGGCACGGGTGCGCCAAGCGCTGATCTGATGGAAGGCAGCTCCACAGCATGAATGCCGCCGGGTTCGCGCTCTTTCAGAGTCTGCTAACGTGGTGGCTTTCTCTCTTCATGTTCAAGGAGTCCACCCCATGCCGCATTATCTGGTCTTCCTGGGGACCGTCCGCGACAGTACCCCGCCCGCGCCTGCCCGTCTCGGCCTGAGAGTAGCCCGTGCCTGCGTGCAGCTGCTCGAGGCCGACGGCGCCACCGTGGAGCTGATCGACCCGCTGGAGTTCGAGCTGGGCGGCATATTCAAGCCACACTTCGCCTATCCCGCGTCACGGGTGCCCGAGGCGCTGGAGACGCTGGCCGGGAAGATTGCCGTTGCCGACGGCTACGTGATGGTGAGCCCGGAGTACAACCATTCGATGAGCCCGGCGCTGGCCCATCTGCTCAATCACTTCGGCAGCTCGCTCTATGCCTTCAAGCCCAGCGCCATCGTCACCTACTCTGCAGGCCAGTGGGGCGGCGCCCGCGCCGCGGTAAACCTGCGCACTTTCCTCGCGGAGCTCGGCTGCCTGCCGGTCTCGGCGATGATCCACGTGCCCAGAGCCCAGGAGGCCCTGGCGGAGGATGGCAGCTTCCCGGAGGACGCCGACCGGTGGGCCGGCTACTTCGGCCGCACCCTGGGCCAGCTCGGCTGGTGGGCCGAGGCCGCCGCACGCCATCGCGACGTCCAGGACCCGACCCGCGTATCGCCGGCCTTCCAGCGCGCTCCCGCCCAGCGCAACGCACCCTGACCTCGATGAACCAGCGTCCTGGCAGGCTGGCCACGGCTGGAATTGAGCATATATGGAATTCCATATATTATGACGGGTAACTCGCTACCCCGCTTATCCGCGTCTCATCGGAGACACCATGAACATCCTGTTTCTCTGTACCGGCAACGCCTGTCGCTCCATCTATGCCGAGGCGGTGTTCAACCACCTGACCGGAACACGCCACCGCGCCTGGAGCGGCGGCAGCCATCCGGCCGGCGAGGTCGACCCGTTGACGCTGCGCTGGCTGGAAAAGGAGGGCATTCCCACCAGGGGGCTCGCCAGCAAGTCCTGGGAGAATCTCGACGTGACGCCGGATGTGGCGATTACCGTCTGCGATAACGCCGCCGGCGAGGCCTGCCCGCTCTTCCTGGGCAAGGCCGTACGCGTCCACTGGGGCGTGCCCGACCCCTCGCAAACCAAGGGCAGCGAGGCCGCGATCGAGGCCGCCTACGCGAGCACCTTCCATGCCCTGAGGGCGCGCATCACGGCCATGCTGACCTTGCCGCTGGATGACCTTTCGCCCGATGACCTCACTGATGCCCTAACAGAGATCCACCGGCGCGCTATTGAGGAAGAAAAAGGAGAGACACCATGACCACACAGCAGGAATCACAGGCCCCCAGCGTCTCCGAGGGCATGGGACTGTTCGAACGCTTCCTTTCCCTCTGGGTGGCGCTGGCCATCGTCGCCGGCATCCTGCTCGGCCAGTTCGCTCCGGCGGTTCCCGACGCGCTGTCACGTTTCGAGTACGCCCAGGTATCGATCCCGGTGGCCATCCTGATCTGGGCGATGATCTTCCCCATGATGCTGCAGATCGACTTCACCTCGATTCTCGGCGTGCGCCGCCAGCCCAAGGGGCTCGTCATTACCACCACGGTGAACTGGCTGATCAAGCCCTTCACCATGTTCGCCATCGCCTGGTTCTTCCTGATGGTGGTATTCGCCCCGCTGATCCCCGCGGATCGCGCCAGTGAATACCTGGCGGGGGCCATCCTGCTGGGCGCGGCGCCCTGTACTGCCATGGTCTTCGTGTGGAGCTACCTGACCCGCGGCGACGCCGCATACACCCTGGTGCAGGTGGCGGTCAACGACCTGATCATGCTGTTCGCCTTCGCGCCCATCGTGATCCTGCTGCTCGGCGTTTCCAACATCCAGGTGCCCTATGACACGGTGGCGCTGTCGGTGGTGCTCTACATCGTCATTCCGCTGGTAGCCGGCTATCTGACCCGCCGCACGCCTGATCGCCCGCCACGGCATCGAATGGTTCGACAACGTCTTCATGAAAAAGGTGGCACCGGTCACTCCCATCGGGTTGATTCTCACCTTGATACTGCTGTTCGCCTTCCAGGGCGAAGTGATCCTCGAGGCGCCGCTGCACATCGTGCTGATCGCCGTCCCGCTGATCATCCAGACCTTCCTGATCTTCTTCATCGCCTACGGCTGGGCCAAGGCGTGGAAGGTGCCCCACAACGTGGCAGCCCCCGGGGCGATGATCGGTGCCAGCAACTTCTTCGAGTTGGCCGTCGCCGCCGCCATCGCTCTGTTCGGCCTGCAGTCCGGCGCGGCGCTGGCCACGGTGGTGGGCGTGCTGGTGGAGGTGCCGATCATGCTGGCGCTGGTGCGCATCGCCAACAAGACTCGGCACCACTTCCCGACGGCCGACGCTCCGGCCGTCGCCGAGGCGAAAGCCTGAACCATGGCCATCAATGTCACAGAGCCGGCTAGCGAATGGTTGCTCAAGAAAGGCGGTGTGGCGACGGTGCGCCTTTCGCCCCGTCACGGCTGCTGCGGCGGCAGTGCCGATATTGCCGTGGCCGAAGCGCACATGCCGGACGATCCCGAGCGCTTCACCCGCCTCGAGTTCGACGGCATGACGCTCTATATCGACCCAACGCTGGTCGACCAGAGGTTGACCCTCGACGTCGAGGGCTTCCTGGGCCTCAAGCACCTCTTCGTGGAGGGCGCCTCCCCCACCCGTTCCAAGGAGTAACACCATGTTCAAGCATATTCTGGTCGCCGTGGACTTCTCCCCCGCCTTGCCGCTGTTGCAGGAGCGGTTGAAGACGCTGACCGCCTGGGGCACCGAGCGGGTGACGCTGTTATACGTGCTCAGCTCGCGCTACCCCGCCACTCCCGAGGAGACTCATCGCCCTCACTACCAGGCGAAGCTTGCTGAGCATTGCCGGCGATCTCGCCGCCCTGGAGGTGACCATCGACACTGAGGTGCGCAGCGGCGAACCCGGCGCCGTATTGACCGAGGTCGCTGACGAACTGGGCGCCAACCTGCTGTTGATTGGCTGTCGTGGCCACAACCGCCTGCACGAGTTCTTCCTCGGTAGCACGGCATTGGACGCCGCCCGCCTGACCCGGCAGCCACTCTGGTTGGAGCCGATAGCCGAGCAGCTAAGCGGTGCCGACTCACGTCTGCTGATGTTGGCCACCGATGGATCAGAAGCGGTCGCAAGCGCCGAGGCCCAGGCCGAGCGGCTCGCCCCGCGCTTCCAGCGCCGCCTGGCGGTGACCGCGAGCTGTGCCTCCGAGGGCTGCTGCGAGCGCGAGATGGCCGATGCCCAGCACCACCTGGACGGCCTTGCCGAACAGATCAAAGGACCTCGAGACCCGGGTGCTGGACGGCGACCCACGCCGTGCCATCGTCGAGGAGGCCAAGCGCGAGCACGCGGACCTGATCGTGATCGGCAAGCGCGGCCGTAACCGCATCCAGGACTTCCTGCTGGGCAGCACCGCTGAGGCGATCGCTCGTGACGCCCATTGCCCGGTGCTGGTGGTGCCCGGCGAATCCTCCTGAGGCCTGAGGTCGGTGATTGTCCCTGAATTCAGGTCCAGTCACCCCCAGGCAGCGATACATTCATTATGCCAAGAGTATCCGTGACCTATGGGACCAGAAACCTTTGCATGGGGCGGGTGGTGGCTTTTTCCCATCATGCCCCTTTTCATGATTGTGTTGTTTATGGCCATGGTCTACTTCTGTAGGGGAGGCGCTTCAAGACACACAAGTCGAAATGACACCGACGGGTCTTCGAGCGACTCCAAGAATTCGGAAACAGCCATCGAAGTCCTCAAGAAACGCTACGCAAAAGGCGACATTACCCGAGAAGAATTTGAACAGGTGAAAAAAGATCTTCAAAGCTGACGGCACCATCCTTGCTGGATACTCACGCAGCATATCGGGGTCTGAGAAGGATGGTACTCACCTAAGACATCGTGTTCCCCCGATGGCGCGGGTAGTGATTACGTTCGACGGTTTAACGTCCAGCCTTGAAACGTTCCATGTCGTTGCAGCCAGAGCACTGACTGCCATTTGGAGGATATGATGCCACTTGTCAACATCTATCTACTGAAAGGTAAATCGCGTGCCTACATCAAGGCGATCGCCGATGGGGTCAATTCGGCGGTTATCGACACCATGGGGTTTCCCGATGATGATCGCTATCAGATCATCCATGAATGCGAATCAGATTACCTGGAATATCAAACGCGTGACACCGAGCGGGTGATGATGCACTTGGTGATGCGCCGCGGTCGCCCGGATGACGCCAAGAAAGCATTCTATGCCAGAGTAGTCGAATCGCTGGCTCGCGATCCCGGGATCGATCCCGGCAATGTGTTCATCACCATTACCGAGAACAATGACATCGACTGGTCCTTTCAGGATGGGGTCGCCCAGTTCTGTTCAGAGTAGTGCCCGCTCTCCCGAACGAAGTACTGCCGGTGTGGCGTTCGGCTTCGGGGAAGACTTATCAATTTGCGCGTCAGACACGATTGGTACTTGAGTTTCCTGAGAAACTCACTTCCCGAGGGCTTGCACAGGGGCGGCACGTTGATGCGGTGCACTTAGCCCGGGCGAGACCAGTCTCTAGTCTACAAGGATTTCCCCCTTTCCTGGCTCCGACATGCACTCACAACGCGCTCGACGACGACGTCATCGCCGAGGACATAGTAGGGCCGGATCGCCGAGGTGGCCGGAAAGACTCCCGACGTCGAGTCGGCCCAGGAAATACTTGATCTCAGCGACCAAACCCTGAAGTGGGAACGTCACACCGTTTTTTTTGGTTCTTCGCAGATCCGCTTCTTTCTGATGGTGATGTTCCAGCCGCTGATCCTCGAGTACCTGGCCGGCGCCATCTTGCAGCGCCTTGCACTGCCATGATCTCCGTATGGAGCTACCAGCCCCGCGGCGATACCGGCTACACCCTGGTACGAGTAGCGGTCAACGACTTGATCATGCTTTTACCCGCCTCATTCACGAGGACTCTGAGCGGGCGGTCTGAAGCTGCTGGCCCGTGGCTTCTGTCATCTGGTTCGGTATCTACGCCGTGAGAGCCCGCTGAGTAATACCTGAATACTGCTTTTCTGCCGCCTTTCTATAACGCTCAGGAATCAATCGCAGCCGTCAAAGCAGCCGTGATCGCCGGCCGCCGCTGCGGTCGCTCTATTTCTGGTGCCGTGGTGGTCTCGTCAGGGCGTCAACTCAGCGCGGTCAGTCTCGGCAGCCCCTTCAGCAAGGTAGGCCACCATTTGTCGGCAGCGTCACCAAGGTGAACGGTGATGCGCCTTGCGTGCAGCGATAGCGTGGCGGCGACCTTGAGCACCTGCTCGCGCATCCGGCTCAGGCTCCACCCTTGGTGTGTCCGACTCTCCAGCAAGCGCCGCAGCCCATGCAGGACCTGGTAGGCGTAGAGACTCAGCAGCAGGCTCACCTCGTTGCGGGCCATCACGTCCTGAACGGTGGAGGCGCCGCGATCGGTCGACGAGAGATGCACGTCGAGTGCCGACTTCACCTCGCCCATGTGCGCCTCGGCGCTGCCGCGCTTGCGGTAGAGCGCCAGGACCTTCTCCGGCGGCCAGTCGAACTTGCCGAGGTTGGTGACCAGGAAGAAGGCATGCAGCAGCAGATCATCGGGACGTTCCTGCACCACCAGCACCACGCGCCGTGGCGCCGGCCAGGAACCGGCTTGGTACTCCAGATCATGGCACCACTCCCGAGGCTGTTCGGGCGGCCGGCCTCGTGGCCGCTTCAGGTGCGGCGCTGCCAGCTTCTGCAGGCCCGTGTGGCTGCGCAGGCGCCCCAGGTACTCGATGTTGCGGTCTTCCAGGGCCTCAAGCGTGTCGTTGTCGGTGAAGCCGGCATCGATGCGTACCCGCACCTGGGCCCCGGTACTCTCGTTGAGGCGCCGTACCAGATGCGGGATCCAGGTGTCGGCGTTTTCGGCCGGGCCGGCGTTGCCCTCGCGCAGCAGGCCGCCGACCATGTCGCCGGTCTCGGCCAGCGAGGCGATCAGCGGCGAATAGATTCGCGCGCCGACATGGCCATGGTAGGCCGACCCGCCCTGGTGGCCGTGGACCTCGATCGGCAGGCCGTCGATGTCCAGTGTCAGCTGCTCGGGGCGTTCGCCATTGTTCAGCGAGGTCAGACGCCAGACCACCAGTCGCAGCAGGCCTTCGTGCACGGCATCGATGTTGTCGTTGCGCCCGAGGCACGTCAGCAGCCGCGACAGCGTGGCTTGAGACGGCCGATCTTGGGCCAGTGGCGTCATCCCGCGCGCATCGCTGCAGGCCAGCTGCCAGAGCGGATCACGGCGCAGCGTGTCGGTATCGCTGAGGTCGATCCAGCCCATCGCACGCTGCAGCACCAGGGTGCGCAGCTGGCTGGCCAGCGAATGGCGGACGCGCAGCGGGTTACGTTGGTCGATCAGGTTATCGTCCAGTGCGTCTATGACACCGCTGTTATCGAGGGCTTCACGCAGCAGCAGGGCGCCGCTGTCGCTGGTGGTGCGCTGGCCATCAAGCTCAACGCGGATGGACCCGTTGCAGGACGGAATCCAGGGAGATACGCTTTCACCCATGGCGGATGGTCCTCTGGAATCAGGTTCTTGCCGGAACGTTCTGATTTCTCAAGAGAATACCATCCGTCATCTTCATTTTCAGGCCGCGCTCCATGAATAAGCCGGGTTTTAGCCTTCGCGCCCACCGTAATCCTCCTGCTCGGCGTCTCCAACACCTTTGTGGAGGCATTCCTTTGAAGCGGTAGGTGATGAGCTGCCGCTTGCCTTGGGACCGCTTACCGGCGAGGATCCGTGAATGACCCCGACCTTTCTTCATCGCTACCCCCTTCTCGTCATCGTGCTCGCCCAGCTCTGCGGCACCTCGCTGTGGTTCTCCGTCAACGGCGTGGGGCTGTCGCTGTCGCGCGACCTGAGCTTCTCCGAAGCGGACCTGGGTCGCCTGACGCTCACCGTGCAGTCGGGCTTCATCGCCGGCACCCTGTTCATCGCCACCACCGGCCTGGCCGACCGCTTCCGCGCCAGCCATATCTTTGCCGCCTCCTGCCTGGCCGGCGCCCTGACCAATGCCGGCTTCGTGCTGGTGGCCGACCAGATGCCCCTGGCACTCACGCTGCGTTTCTTGACTGGGCTGTGCCTGGCCGGCATCTATCCCCTGGGCATGAAACTGGTCATCGGCTGGACACCCCGATACACCGGCGCGGCCCTCGCCTGGCTGGTGGGCATGCTCACCCTGGGTACCGCCCTGCCTCATCTTCTTCGCGGCTCTACCCTAGGCTTTCCCTGGGAGTGGTCGCTGCTGGGTGCTTCCATCCTGGCTCTACTCGGCGGGATGGGCATCTTCATCCTGGGTGATGGCCCGCATCTACCACCGTCGAGCGGCAAGGCACGGCTGCTCGATGGATTAGCCGCCTTGCGAGAGCCCCGTTTCCGCGCGGTGGCCGGCGGCTACTTCGGCCACTGCTGGGAACTCTATGCCTTCTGGACACTTACACCCTTCCTGGTTGCCCGGGAAGTGGGTCGTCTCGACGCCCAGGAAGCCTGGATTCCCTGGCTGTCGTTCACCGTTATCGCGCTGGGGCTGGTCGGCTGCGTCGGGGGCGGGAGCCTGAGCCGTCGGCTCGGCAGCCTTTGGGTGGCGCGCCGTGCCTTGGCCGCTTCCGGACTGATCTGCCTGGCCTACCCGCTGATGACCTGGCTGCCGCCAGAGCTGCTGCTTGGTTTGCTGGCGGTATGGGGACTGACCGTGATTGCCGACTCGCCTCAGTTCTCGGCACTGGCCGCGGCCAGCGCACCGCGCGAGCGGGTGGGCTCGACCCTGGCGGTGATGAACGCCGTGGGATTCGCCCTGACCATCCCAGCCATCTCGCTCACCACTGCGTTTTGGGAACTGCAGGGTGCCTGGGTGCTGTGGTGGCTGCTGCCAGGACCGATTCTCGGCCTCTGGGTATTGCGTCCCCTCAAGCTACACGACCCCGCGTCCGAAGGCGCCGCACGCTGAAGCGCCCCTTCCCCCCTAAGCTTGAGGCATGTCACGGTAGCAATGCCATTGGTGTGCTATACCGAGAATCACGCCTTCAGGATTGTTCCCTGATCACAACGAGGAGTTAATCATGTCAACTCGCGACATCGTCATTTGCAACCCCGTCCGGACTGCCGTCGGCACCTACGCCGGTAGCCTTAAAGACACCCCCGCCACAGATCTTGGTGCGCGGGTCATTGCGGAAACCCTCTCCCGATCCGGCCTGGCGCCCGACAAGGTGCAGTCGCTGATCATGGGTCACGTCATTCAGGCCGGCTGCCGTATGAACTCCAGTCGCCAGGCCGGCATCGCTGGAGGGCTGCCGGTGGATGTGCCGGCGCTCACCATCAACCGCGTCTGTGGTTCCGGCGCTCAAGCCGTGGCCAATGCCGCCATGGAGATATGGAGCGGCATGACCGACTGCACCCTCGCCGGCGGCATGGAGAATATGGACCGCGCGCCCTACCTGCTTCCTCAGGGCCGCTGGGGCGCGCGCATGGGCGATGTCACCATGTTTGACAGCATGCTGCTCGACGGGCTCAACGACGCCTTCAGCAACAAGCACGCCGGGTGGCACACCGAGGATCTGGTCAGCCGCTACAACATCTCCCGCGAGGACCAGGACGCCTGGGCGCTGCGCTCACAGCAGCGCTTCTCCAAGGCCCAGGAGGCCGGCCATTTTGATGCAGAAATCGCCGGTGTCGAGCTCACCACTCGCAAGGGCACCACGACGTTCATGCGCGACGAGCACAACCGTCCCGACATCACGCTCGAGACGCTTGGCAAGATGAAGCCGGCCTTCCGCAAGGACGGCACCATCACCGCGGGTAACGCCCCGGGGCTGAACAGCGGCGCGGCCGCGATGATCGTGGCCGAGCGGGACTGGGCCGACAAGCAGGGGCTCACGCCGATGGCGCGCCTCGTGGCCGTCGGCGTCGCTGCCGTGGATCCGGACTACTTCGGCATCGGCCCCGTGCCGGCGGTGAAGCAGGCTCTCGAGCGCGCTGGCTGGTCGGTGGGCGATCTCGATCGAGTGGAGATCAACGAGGCCTTCGCCGCCATCGCCCTGGCCTGCCAGCGCGAACTCGGTCTGCCCGAAGAGATCGTTAATGTGGAAGGCGGAGCTATCGCCCACGGCCACCCCATCGGCGCCAGCGGCGCGGTGCTTACTACCCGCCTGCTGCATGCCATGCAACGCAACGGCGAGCGCCGCGGCATCGTCACCCTGTGTATCGGTGGCGGGCAGGGCATCGCCCTGGCGCTGGAAACCCTCTGAGAAACGGCCGCTGGCACGCCACACCGTGCCAGCGGCTCCCCCCTGCCAGACGCCACAGAGGTCATCCATAGAGACACCATGACTGCCGAGCCACGCACTTACGCCTGTATCGAGTCCGCCTGGCAAACCCACCGAGACGAACTCCGCGGTTTCCTGATCAAGCACAGCGGCGATCGCGATGCCGCAGACGACCTTCTCCAGGGGGTCTATGCTAAGGCGCTTGCTCACCGCGCGCAGTTCTGCACGCTGGATTCGCCCAGGGCCTGGCTCTTTCGCGTGGCCCGACATCAGTGGATCGACGAATGGCGCCGCACGGGACGATGGGTAGACGGAGACCCACCCGAACTCCCTGCAGAGACCGAGACACACGCTCCCGTGGATAGCCTGGTTGACTGTATCGAACGCGCTCTTCCTCACCTATCGCAGGATGACCGCGACATCCTGAGTCGTTGCGATCTGGGAGGCCTTCGCCAGGCTGACTATGCCGAACTCAATGGCTTGGGTCTGCCGGCTACCAAAGCCCGGCTGCGCCGCGCCAGGCAGCGGCTGCGTCAACGCCTGATCGAGCAGTGCGACATCGTATTCGACGAACAGGGCCGCGTCTGCTGCCATCGCGCTCAACACGAATAGGCCGATCTCTTTGCATCGAGGCTGCATCCTTTTGCGAGGTGCTGCGTCTTCCTATGTGACAACGCCTATCACACAGGGAGAAGCGAAACATGTTGGAGGTCTTTACCTGGCTAGCCGACTGGCTGATCTATGGCCTGGCTGGCCTGGATCCCGAAAGCAAACTCGGCACCTCGCTGCACTTCTTCGTCGAGGACACCACCAAGATCTTCGCGTTGCTGGTGGTGATGATCTATATCATCGCCCTGGCGCGCGCATCGCTGGATCTCGAGCGGGTGCGTCACTACATCCAGCAGAAGCATCGCCTGGCTGGATACGGCCTGGGTGCCGGCTTCGGCGCCATCACGCCCTTCTGCTCCTGTTCCAGCATCCCGCTGTTTCTGGGTTTCACCAGCGCCGGGATTCCGCTGGGCATCACCATGGCGTTCCTGTTCACCTCGCCGATCATCAACGAGGTAGCGGTGATCATGCTGTGGAGCCTGCTGGGGTGGGAGTTCACCCTGGTCTACATCGTAATCGGCATGGCCGTGGGTATCGGTGGCGGCATGATTCTGGACCTGCTGAAGGGCGAGCGCTGGCTCAAGGACTTCGCCGCCAAGGCCTACCAGCAGGCCGCGGAGACCCCTCAAGACGACGGACCGACCCCCGAAGCACCCACGCTGACCATGAAGGACCGCCATCTGTTCGCACGCGACGAGCTCAAGGAGATCGTCGGACGAATCTGGAAATGGGTGATCATCGGCGTTGGCCTGGGGGCCGCCCTGCACGGCTTCGTGCCCGACGGCTGGTTTGCCGACAACCTGGGCAGCGGCCAGTGGTGGAACGTGCCTGTCGCCGTGCTGGCCGGGCTGCCGCTCTACTCCAATGCCACCGCGGTGATCCCGGTGATGGAGAGCCTGATTCTCAAGGGGCTGCCGGTAGGCACCACCCTGGCGTTCTGCATGAGCACCGTGGCCGCCAGCTTCCCCGAGTTCATCATGCTCAAGCAGGTCATGCAGTGGCGCCTGCTGGGCATCATCTTCGTCATCCTGCTGGCCAATTTCATGGTCGTGGGCTGGCTGATCAACCTGCTGAGCCCTTGGCTGTTCAGCGGAATACTGACCTGAGAGGAGCATCACCATGAAGAAGATCGAAGTACTGGGCACCGGCTGCAAGAAGTGCGTCAACACCGCCGAACAGATTCAAACCGTCGCTGGCGAATTGGGCGTAGAGGTCGATGTGGAAAAGGTCACCGACCCGGCCGCGATCATGGGCTACAAGGTCATGTCGACCCCGGGCGTGGCCATCGACGGCACGCTGGTGCATAGCGGCAGCGTGCCGGACCGCGACAAGATCGAGACCATGCTGAAGGCGTGATCGCAGCATGTCAGGCCCCGATGACGCATCGTCATCGGGGCCTGTTCCACAATATATTCGCCTTTTTTCTTGATATGCATCAAGCCATTCGACATCAGACAACGCTCTACCCGTGCGGCCGGCGCCAGGGTTGTACTACGCTTTTGGTCGAAACATGGCCCCATTTAACCATCCGCCCTTGCATGCCTGCCGTGGCAAAACTAGCCTGAATCATGAATTCCAAAATACAAATATCCATATAAATTCTACGCATCAACCCCGATACCGACTCCACAACCACAACACCGGAGTGTCAGACGATGTCACGATTGAGTCGCCGTAACTTCCTGAAGTTGACCGGCAGCAGTGCTGCCGTCGGCACCCTGTCGCTGTCACCTATTGCCAAGGCTCAGCAAGACCAGAGCCCTGCAGCCACCGGCAGCACCACCCTCCCCTACCCAAGAGAGGCGATCGCCAAGCTGGGTGACGTCGCCGTGAATCAGCCCGTCTACTTCAATTACCCCGACAATCGCTCTCCCTGCGTGATGATTCGCAAGGGGCGCAACGTCAAGGGCGGCGTGGGCCCGGATGGAGATGTGGTGGCCTACAGCACCCAGTGCACGCACATGGGCTGTCCGGTCAACTACGACCATGAGGCGGAGACCTTCAAGTGCCCCTGCCACTACAGCATCTTCGACCCCGACAACGCCGGCCAGATGGTGATCGGCCATGCCACCGAGAGCCTGCCCCGGATCATTCTGGAGTATGACGAGGCCGAGGATGCTCTGCTTGCCGTGTCGGTGGATGGCCTGATCTATGGCCGCCAGGCCAACATCATCTGAACCGGGAGAACAGCAATGACGCAATTCAAGGACCGTATCCCACTGCCCCCGGCAGATGCCCAGAAGACCAATATGGCCTGCCACTTCTGCATCGTCGGCTGTGGTTACCACGTCTACAAGTGGCCGGCCAACCGGGAAGGCGGCAGGGCCGCCGATCAGAATGCGCTGGGGCTCGACTTTACCCGCCAGCTTCCTGCCATGCAGCTCACCATGACGCCGGCCATGGTCAACCAGATCAAGGATCACGATGGCACTGAACACAACATCATGATCCTTCCCGACAAGGAGTGCAGCGTGAACCAGGGCCTGTCCTCGACGCGGGGCGGCCAGATGGCCAGCGTGATGTACTCGGAGAAAACACCGATCGGCGAGCGACGCCTCAAGTATCCGCTGATGTACACGGGAGACGACTGGGTAGAAACCAACTGGGAACGCTCCATGGCCCTGTATGCGGGCCTGACCCAGCGTATCCTCGACAACGACGGCGCCGACCAGCTGTTTTTCAACCTCTTCGACCACGGCGGTGCCGGTGGTGGTTTCGAGAACACCTGGGCGACCGGCAAGCTGATCTTCACCGGCCTGCAGACGAAAATGGTGAGGATCCACAACCGCCCCGCCTACAACTCGGAATGCCATGCCAGCCGCGACATGGGCATCGGCGAGCTAAACAACAGCTACGAGGACGCGGAAGTCTGCGATGTCATCTTTTCCATCGGGGGCAACTCCTACGAGACCCAGTCGAACTGGTTTCTGGCCCACTGGGAGCCGAACCTCAGGGGAGCCAACATCGACAAGAAGCAGGAATGGTTTCCCGACGAGGCCGTCGGCAAGGGCAAGGTCATCCTGGTCGACCCGCGGCGCACGCCCACGGTCGCCATCTGTGAAACCGTCGCCGGCAAGGAAAACGTCCTACACCTCGCCCTCCAACCGGGCACCGATACCGCCCTGTTCAACGGGCTGCTGACCTACGTGGTCGACCAGGGCTGGCACGACCAGGCCTTTATCGATGAGCACACCAGCGGCTTCGAGGAGATGCTTGCCGCCAACCGAATGGAACTGGACGAGTGCAGCCGCATTACCGGGCTGGATCGGGCCGATATCATCAAGGCCGCCGAGTGGGCCTACAAGCCCAAGGCCAGCGGTCATGCCCCACGCACCATGCACGCCTATGAGAAGGGCGTGATCTGGGGCAACGACAACTATCGGATTCAATCCGCCATCGTCAATCTCGTAGTGGCCACGCACAACGTGGGTCGACGAGGCACCGGCGTCGTGCGCATGGGCGGCCATCAGGAAGGCTATACACGGCCGCCCTACCCTGGTGGTCGTCCGGCGCCCTATATCGACCAGGAACTCATCAAGGGCAACGGCATGATGCTGACGGTCTGGGCCTGCAATGCCTTCCAGACCACTATCAATGCCGAGACCTATCGCCAGGTGATCAAGCGTCGTGCCAATATCGTCAACCAGGCGTTGGCCGAGGCGCGCGGCGCCACCACCGAGGAACTGATCGACATCGTCTATGACGCCGTCAAGAACAAAGGCGGGCTGTTCATCGTCGATATCGACCTTTACCGCACCAAGTTCGCCGAATATTCTCACCTGGTCCTGCCGGCAACGCATCCCGGGGAGATGAACCTGACCTCCATGAACGGCGAGCGGCGGCTGCGGCTTTCCGAACGCTTCATGGACCCTCCTGGCATCGCCAGACCGGACTGCCTGATCGCCGCCGACATGGCCAATGCGCTGAAAGCACGCTACGAGGTGGCAGGCAACACGGCGATGGCCGAGCGGTTCGCCGGATTCGACTGGACGACCGAGGAGGATGCCTTCAACGACGGTTTCCGCATGGCTCACGAAAAGGAAATCGACAGCCAGGGCGGACCGACGGGACATCTGGCGACATACGAGCGGCTGAGCAAGGCCGGTAACAATGGCGTGCAGTTGCCCATCAAGGAGTACAGCGACGGCAAGCTGATCGGCACCGAGATGCTTTATACCGACAATAACTTCAGTACCGACGACGGCAAGGCGCACTTCCAGCCATCGTCCTGGAACGGATTCCCCGAAGTGATCCAGAAGCAAAAGGAAAACTACGACTTCTGGATCAACAACGGTCGTACCAACCAGATCTGGCAGTCTGCCTACCACGACCAGCATCTGGCCTTCCGCAAGGGCCGCTACCCAATGGCCCCGATCGAGATCCATCCAGACGATGCAAAGGCCCTGGGTATCACCAATGGCGATATCGTCGAGATCTATAACGACTATGGCGCAACGAACGCCATGGCCTACCTGGAGGCCGATCTCCGGCGAGGGCACGTCTTCATGATGTTCGGCTTCCCCAACGGAGTGCAGGGCGATCTCGTCAGCGAGTGGACAGATCCCAACCACATTCCTTACTACAAGGGTACCTGGGCCAACCTGCGTCGAATCGGGGCCAACCCCGCCTATCTGCGAGAGGTGTCCTTCAAGCGCCGGCGCTATTCCTGAAGCCAGCGCACATTCGCCGACGAGCGAAGCGTCAGGGGCGGGAGAGTGAAAGCTCCCGCCCCCTCTTTATGGCATACGGCCTGGCAACGGCTCGGCACGAGACGCCCTGCCGATCACCCGGCAAGTAGGCGATCATCGTCGTATACTGCGACAGCGAAGCGTGCGAGCGTATCTATAGAACTGCCAGGCGCCCGACCCGACCTGTTTACATTGCTGTCGTGAAGACAGAGAACAGTGTCTGAAGACCGAAGGCTTATCACTGAAGCACCGAGAAGGCTTCTTCCCCATGCGCGATTGGATGGAACGTCGACAGTCCTGGATCTATCTGACGTGCATCTTGGCGGGCCTGGTCATCGGGCTGAATCATCCGGATACAACAACCCGGCTGGAAGCCTTCCTCTGGCCACTGCTCGGTGGGCTGCTCTATGCCACCTTCACTCAGGTTCCGCTGACGCGGATCGGTCAAGGGCTCAAGGATTGGCGTTTCCTGACGGCCTTGCTGCTCGGCAACTTCGTGGTGATTCCTCTCATACTGGGCGGAGTGATGACCATTCTGCCCGTATCGCTGGCCGTGCAGGCCGGCGTGCTGCTGGTGCTGCTTGTCCCTTGTACCGACTGGTTTATCAGCTTCACCCACCTGGGCAAGGGCGATACCGGCCGGGCCATCGCCGCAACGCCGGTACTACTGCTGGGGCAGTTACTGGCCTTGCCCGCCTATCTCTGGCTCTTCCTGGGCGCGGAGTGGTTTCAGGCCGCGATCAACAGCCACCTGCTCAGCGCCTTTGCAGGATTGATCCTCACTCCCCTGGCCCTGGCCTGGGTGACTGAGCGTCTGGCCGAGCGCAACCTCAATGCCAGACGGCTGGTGCATGGCATGGGTATGTTGCCTGTCCCGCTGCTCGCACTGGTGGTCTTCGTCATCGCGGCATCGCAGGTAACGACCGTGGCCGGCCTCAGCGGGGTGTTGATGCAGGTGCTGCTGATCTTTATCGGCTATCTGGTCTTTGCCGCCTTCCTGGGCAAGACGCTCGGCGTGCTGTTCCGGCTCCCGACACGTTCAGCCAGGACCCTGACCTTCAGTTTCGGCACGCGCAATTCCTTCGTCGTGCTGCCCATCGCCCTGACGCTGCCCGAGGTTTGGCATGCTGCTGTGGTGGTCATCGTCTTCCAGTCGCTGGTCGAGCTGTTCGGTATGGTGGTCTACCTGAGCTGGGTGCCGAACAAATTGATTCCGGAGCCCCTCCCTCATCACCAAAATGCTCCGTGATACCTCTTGGCAGTATTCATACACACGAGCAGAATTATGGAAGATATTTCACCCGTCATGCTCGGGTTTTTAGGTAGCCTCGCCGCCGGCTCGATGACGGCTATCGGGGCGCTTCCCATCCTGGTCAGCAGGGCACCCAATCGCGCCGTCCGCGATCTGGCGCTCGGATTTGCCGCCGGTGTCATGCTGGCAGCGTCCTTCTTTTCACTGATCATCCCCTCCCTCGAAGCCTCCGAGCTGCGCTATGGCGGTAATGTCCTGCCTGCCGCTATTGCCTGCGCGGCAATATTGATGGGGATGGGGCTGGTTGCCCTGCTTAACGAGCGACTTCCCCACGAGCACTTCGAGCAGGGGCGTGAAGGGCCGGAGGCGGCATCGCTGCGCCGCGTCTGGTTGTTCATCATTGCCATCACGATCCACAACCTGCCAGAGGGCCTGGCCGTCGGCGTGTCCTTCGGTGCGGGAGGCAGAGAGGGAGGATTACCGCTTGCCATCGGCATCGGCATCCAGAACATGCCGGAAGGTTTGGCAGTGGCGGTGGCGCTGCTCGGGGAGGGCTATTCACGCTGGCGATCGTGGATCATTGCCTCGCTTACCGGATTGGTCGAACCTCTGGGTGGTCTGCTGGGTGCGGGCGTCGTCAGCATGTCACAGGTTCTGCTTCCCTGGGGGCTGGCCTTCGCCGCCGGCGCGATGCTCTATGTCATCAGCCACGAGATCATTCCCGAGACCCACCGCAGCGGTCACCAGAACAAGGCGACCCTGGGACTTTCGGTAGGACTGGTGCTCATGCTATTTCTCGATGTCTCACTGGGCTAGGTCGGACTTGACGCTGATTCAGGGCGTAGACCCGGTTCCAGAGAAAAGGGTTTCCAGTAGTACCCATGACGACCCTTAGCATGGAGCCGAGTTATAGGCACCACTGACGCATCTCACAAGCCGCTGCTGCCCTCCGCACCGAACGCTTCACTGAGCGAGCCCTGATAGCGCCAGCCCTCAGGGACGCGCAACTCATGGCTGTGGCTACCGGCAAGCCGACAGACTGCCACGCTCGGCGGCGTGCCGCCGATCCCGATGTTGACCGTCTCGAAGGTGAGCCAGTCGCATGGGGTAATCAGGCCACGCTTCTGGTCGGCGAAGGCGATGTCCTCGAAATCCCCCTCCCAGTCGAAGCGCAGCCCCAGCGCCACCAGTCGATCCACCAGTTGCCTCACCTCGGCCGGATCGAACAGGCTGATGCTGACCAGTTCGTCATCCGAGCAGATCCCCTGCTCGGGCAGGCTTTCACCCAGGACCTCCCACCCACCCGGGATGCGCTGCTCCACCGCCGCCGCGCGGACGATCACCGCCGTCGCTTCCACCAGCACTGCCATTCGACACTCTCCCTCGCTCCGGCACCAACGGAGCATGACGCCAGCCATCAGGCAAAATTTGACTCAGAACAAGCTATCCCCACCAGGCGCTATGACTTTGGGCTAATCCGCATGGCGAAGGATACCGCCTTATGCCACGCTCTATGCGCTGATATATGACAATACGCATATCATCATAAAAAGGATAGCTCGCAAACCGTTATGCCACACCGTGAGCCCCACGCGCACCGAACGCCCACTCCCCTCGTTCCGGGAGTGATCTCCCTGGGATGGGTGGCATCACGCTGCCTCCAGGCGCCGCCCCACCCGCTGGCCTGCAGCCGTTGCCTCGACGCCTGCCCCACCGAAGCCCTCGCCTTCCAGGAGCACGACGACGGTGTCTCTCCTCTGGCAAGCGACGCCTGCCACGGGTGCGCCCAGTGCGTGGCGGCCTGCCCCAGCGAGGCCTTGGTGAGCGCAGAGATCGACGCGCTGATGACAGGACAGGCACAGGGAGAACCCATCGGCCTGGGCTGTCATCGTGTAACTGATCAGAAAGACCTGACTCGCCTGCACTGCCTGCGTGCCCTCGGCCCCGACCTGCTGGCCTGGCTCACCGCCCGGGCGGCGCCTGGGGCGGTAACACTGATGCTGCCCGCCAGCTGCCGCGACTGTGAAGCGGCCGAGCCTGCCGAGCAGGATGGATGGCTTGAGCAGGCCCAAACGTTTTGCCACATCTCGGAGGCGAACGCCGGAGAGGATTACCGTGCGGCCCGCACGGCAGTGAGCCGTCGCGATCTGCTGCGAGGCCGCCCGGCCCCGCGACCGCCGGCCATCGCCGCCGAGGACGCCGCACCCAAGGCGCGACGAGTGCAGCGACAGCAGGCGGCCGCCGAGGCGCTGAAAGAGACAAGGGCGGCGCCGGCGCTGCCCGGGCTGAGCCTGGATGCCGATGCCTGCCGGGCCCACGGCGTCTGCGCCCGTGTCTGTCCCACCGAGGCCCTGCAGGAAACACAGGAAGGCGACCTGAATTTCGACCCACTAGCCTGCCTCGACTGCGGCCACTGCCTAAGTGCCTGCCCGGAAGGGGCGCTGACACGAACCGAGGGATCCCAGACAGCTGCCGTCACCCTGCGACAGGGTCAACGTATCGACTGCCGATCCTGCGGCAGGCCCTTCACCCCGGTCGATGGCGAGCTACGGCGTGATGCTGCCGAGACCCTCTCCACCTGCCCTGCCTGCCGGCGGGAAGCGGCACTGATGGAGGAGAGCTTTCATGAACTCTTCGGCTGACGAGACCACCGAGCCGGACGCCAACATCGCTGGCGCCTGCCACCACTGATTCCACAACGACTCGCGCTTCGAGACGAGCACCCCGAGGGAGAACCGATGAAACTGTTCCAGACGATGATCAACCGGCGCCGCTTCCTGCAGTCATCGGCCGCCGTCGGCGCCTCGGCCGGCGCCGTTGCAGGCTTCAGCGGACTTCCCGGCCTGATGCCGGCCAGGGAGGCACGCGCTCAGACGCCCCGCGGCGAGACCACGATCACCAAGAACGTCTGCGCCCAATGCCCGGCACGCTGCGGCATCGATGTCTACACCACCGACGGGCGTGTCCACGCCATCTATGGCACCAGCGACAACCCCATCTCCAATGGCAAGTTGTGCCCCAAGGGGCATCTGGGCAGCTATTTCCTCTACGACCCGGACCGCTTCAAGGGGCCGATGAAACGCACCAACCCCAAGAAGGGACGCGACGAGGACCCAGGCTTCGTGCCGATCTCCTGGGAAGAGGCCCTGGATACCGTGGCCGAGCGCTTGAACGATCTTCGACGCCGCGAGGAGTCGCATCGCTTCGCGATGTTCTACGGCCGTGGCTGGGGCTCATCGGATGCCGGCATCCAGTACCCCTTCGGCGAACTCTACGGCACGCCCAACGCCGCTATCGGCCACTCCTCGATGTGTGCCGACGGCTCCAAGAAGGCCAAGCTCGCTACCGATGGCAACAACTCCTACAGCTCCTATGACTACCGCAACGTCAACTACCTGCTGATCATGGGCGCCAGCTTCCTCGAGGCCTTCCGTCCCTACAACAACGTGATGCAGATGTGGGGCCACATGCGCACCAAGACCCCCAAGACGGGCGTCACCACTGTGGACGTACGCATGAGCCCGACCATGGCCGCCTCGGACCGTGCGCTCTACATCAAGCCCGGCACCGACGGTGCCTTCGCCCTGGCCGTGGCCCACGTGATCCTCACCGAGGGACTCTGGGATCGTGAATTCGTCGGCGATTTCACCACTCCTGGCCGGCAATTCGTGGCGGCGCGGCGCATCTCCCCGGCGACCTTCGAAGAGAAATGGGTCCACGGCCTGGCCGACTGGTGGAACGAGGAGCTAAAGGACCGCACCCCTGAGTGGGCGGAAGCAGTCACCGGCATCAAGGCAGACGACATACGCCGCACCGGCATGGAGTTTGGCTCCACGCGCCCCGCCGTGGCGCTGTTCGAACGTGGCGCCACTGGCCACTCCAATGGCACCTACAACGGCATGGCCATTCATAGCCTCAATGCGCTGGTCGGCTCGCTTTTTGCCGAAGGAGGAATCGGCTACCAGGTGGGCCCCTCCTACGGGCCGCTGCCTGTCAAGGTGGAAGACTATCAGGACGACTATGCTCGCGATGGCGCCTGGAAACAGCAGCCAAGGCTCGACATGAAGGGCACCGATCGCTGGCCGATGGTCAGCAACATGATGCAGGAGTGCGCCACCAACCATCTCAACGCCGATCCCTATACCCTCGATACGGCGATGTTCTACTACACCAATCCCATCTGGAGCGCACCCAATCCCCAAGTGTGGGAGGAGGCACTCAAGAATGTCTTCATCATCGACACCTCGCCCTTCCCCGGCGAGACGGCCATGTACGCCGATATCGTGCTGCCCGACTGCACCTATCTGGAACGGACCCAGGACGTGCCCTCTTACCCTTTCGAAGGCTGGCCGATGGCCGAGCTGCGTACCCCGGCCGTGGAACCGATCCACGACACCAAGATGTACGGCGACGTGGTCATCGAGCTGGGCAAGCGTATCGAAGGCCCCATGGGCGACTACTACCGCGAGCTTGGCAACCTGGATAACTACATTCGCCACCTGGCGGCCGGCTTCGCCGATGACCCTGGCGACAACGGCGTCGACGGCTTCGACAGCTGGAAGGAGAAGGGCGTCTGGTACAAGAAACCCTATCAGTGGCGCCAGATTCGTGGCGAGTTCTACGAGTGGGACGGCCAGCGTTATGGCCGTCAGATGAGCGAGGAAGAGGTCAAGGAGCACCTGTTCAAGACGCCTTCCGGCAAGTTCGAAGTGCGCTCCGGGTTTCTGGAGCAGCACGCCGACTACATCGAGCGCGAGATGGGCATTCCTCGTGATCGAGCCGGCCTGGTGCAGTGGGTTGAGCCGATCTATACAGGCGGAGACGGCGACCTGCACTTCGTGACCCCCAAGACCCCGCTGCATGCGGAAGGCCGCGGCGCGAACATCCCCCAGCAGATGATGGTGCATCAGCCCATCGTGGGAGGACGCGGAACCGTTTACCTTGAAGTCAACCCCCAGACGGCCCGCGAGCGGGGAATCGGCAACGGCGACAGGGTCAGGATCATCTCCGATATCGGCAGCATCGAGGCGGAGTGTCGCTTTGTCGCTTCGCATCGCCCCGACACCCTGGTGCTGCCCTTCGAGTTCGGCCACTGGGCCCAGGGGCGCTGGGCCAAGGGGCGCGGCCCTGGGAACTCCAGCGAGATCACCGCCAATAAGTCGGATCCGATCTCGGGGCTGGCGAGCTACTACACCGGCAAGGTCAGGCTGGAACGCGCCTGATTCTTAATACCCTGACCGAACAAGGCTGGAGGAGAAAGACTATGGCAAAGTGGGGAATGGTCATCGACCTGGACAAGTGCACCGGCTGTCAGGCCTGCACAACCGCCTGCTCTATGGAAAACAACACCCTGCCGGGAGAGACCTGGCAGGACGTGCTCTACTACAACGCGGGCGAGAACCCCAGCGGCCAGATGAAGTGGCTGCCGCGCCCCTGCATGCAGTGCGAAAACCCCTCCTGCGTGCACGTCTGCCCGACCCGTGCGACCTACAAGGACCCGGATGCCGGCGGCATCGTCTTCGTCGACTGGAACAAGTGCATCGGCTGCAAGTACTGCATGATCGCCTGCCCCTATGGCGTGCGCTTCTACGCCGACGAGAAGCCGCTGATCGAGCCCGATATCCGTGATGTCTTCCCGGGCGAGAACGGCCAGCTGTGGAGCCCTCCCTATCAGAATCCGGAGGAGGACTGGCGGCGTGGCATCGGCATCCAACCTGCCGGTGTGGTCTCCAAGTGCACTTTCTGCTACCACAAGGTCCGCCATGCGCCGGAGGGTGTGGCAGATCTCGATGAGGACAACCCCGAGGTCAAGGAGTACGTGCCGGCCTGCGTGCGCACTTGCGCGCCCAAGGCCCGCTACTTTGGCGACCTGGACAACCCCGAGAGCCAGGTCAACCAGCTCATCGGTGACAAGCACGGCGTACGCCTCAAGGACCATACCGGCAACAAGCCGCAGGTCTACTACCTGGGCGCCGGTGCCGGTATTCCCGCCTTCACCCCCGCCGACAGGGAGAATGACGCATGAGCACTTCCATGAAAGGCATGAAACCCACGACTCATGACAACGCTCTACAGGGCCCAGTGGGCTGGGGGTTGCTTGTCATCGCCGCCGTGGTGCTGCTGGCAAGCCTCGGCTATGTCCTGGCGCAGCTGATGGCCAACGGCCACACCGCCTTCAATACCAGTTCCGTGCTGCCCTGGGGGCAGCCCATCGCCACCTACGTCTATTTCGCGCTGGCCTCGTCAGGGCTGGGCCTGGTCGCTTCGCTGCCGCTGGTGTTCGGCTTCAAGGCCTACTACCCGCTGGCCAAGCGCTGCATCTTCCTGGCTTTCGCCCTGCTTATCTCGGGGATGGGGGTACTGGCCCTGGAGTTGGGACACCCCTTCCGTATGCTGTGGGTGATCCCGACGAACCTGCAGGTGCAGTCAGCGATGTTCTGGATGGGCGTCTTTTACTCCCTGGACCTGCTGTTCCTGCTGTGGAAGTTCGGCAAGCTGCAGGGCGGTCATTGGGACAGCAAGACCGCCAGACAGGTAGGCATCGCCTCCTTCATCGGCGTGCTGCTGGCCAGCGGTAACCTGGCGCTGATCTTCGGCATGATGAGCATGCGCCCCTTCTGGTTCGATGCCCTGCTGCCGGTCTACTTCTATGCCACCGGCATCACCAGCGGCGTGGCCGTGCTGATACTCCTGACCTATCTGGCTTATGGATTCCGGCGTGAGCGCATGCCGGAAGCGCTGCAGCGCCTGATGAGCGGCGCCCTGCCACGGCTGTTCGCCGCGTTGGTCGGTGCCACCCTGCTGTTCATCGTGGTGCGCGCCATCACCGGGCTCTACAGCAACAACCCGGAGGTCAACCTGGTGTGGAGCGAGTACCTGCTGGAATCCGGCCTCTACCTGACGACGCTGGTCGTCGGCCTGCTGCTGCCCTTCGTGCTGCTGCTGGGCGGGCTGCGCAACCGGCCCGGCATCCAGGTACTGACGGCCCTGCTGGTCAGCCTGGCGATGTTCGCCGAGCGCTTCTACTTCGTGGTCGGCGGCCAAGTGATCCCGCTGTTCAAGGGCACCTGGGAGCCCAACCTGATCGCCTATACCCCCTCGGCTACCGAATGGGCCCTGACCCTGGTCGGCGTCTCGCTGTGCCTGGTGCTCTTCCTGCTCGGCGAGAAGTTCCTGAACCTGGGAGATATGCCGCCGCAGATAGCCCAGGCGCCGGCCAGCGCGTCGGCGGGTACCGCCTGAACCACCTTCCAAGACGCTTTCTGAAGGAGAAGGGGCGGCCTGCTGACCGGCAGGCCGCCCCGTCAGCAAGATGACACAAGATCCGCAACTCCCCGATTTGCTGCCGGCCGCCGAGCTCAGCCTCTGCCTCTCCCGGACCTTCCTCGCCCCCCTGGCGGGGGTCACCCTGGCTGAAGCGCAAGGTCCGCTGCTGGATGACCTGCGAAGCCTGGCCGAAACACTGCCAACGCTGAATTCCGAACGTCTTGACGCCCTCGCCCAGGCACTGGGGAGACTGACCAACACCCAGCAGCTGATCCTGGGCTACAGCCGGCTGTTCCTGACGCCACCGGCTCCGGCACCGCTCAACCTGGGCGCCTATCTGGACGGTGGCCTGATGTCGCGGAGCGTGCCGCACATGGAAGCGCTCTACCACCGTCACGGCCTGGAGCGCGACCCGGCGTTCCATGATCTGCCCGACCACCTGTCGCTCAACCTGCAGTGGCTAGCCTGGGTCTACAGCGAGGCCATGGAGTCCCGCGAGGCCGAAACAGATGCCACCCCTGCCCTGACGGACGTCGCGATCATGCTGCATGACTTCACCCTGCCCGCTCTGGCGGGGATCCGCTGCAAGGCAGTGGAAGCCGACATGGACACCACAACCCACTGCTGGCGACTCCTGGTCGAATTGTCCCATGACCAGTTGACCCATGACCTGGCCCGCCTCGAGGCCATACTGCCACCCCTTGCTCCGCAGGCGATTCATACCCCGGAGCGGCCTGACGCCACAGCCGCCGTGCAGACCTTCGAGGCCAGCGAAGCCCCGCGGGAAATACTGACCTGCCGCACCTGCGGCGAAACCTTCCAGAGCGACCCGGTCCTGGCGGAGATGCGCAGCCGGCTCGTTGCAGCCGGCGTCAGCGCCGATCACCTGGCGGTGTGCGGGCGCTGCCGCGATGGCCACGACGACTCATCCGCCATGCGGCCACCCGGTTCTGGCGTGAAGGCGTGGCAGTGACGCGGCCCGCATTTTGAAACAGGAGCCTCCCATGACGAGCATCTTCCCCTTGTGTGAGATCACCGCCGACTATGTGCTGACCGACGAGGATGGTGAGCGACTGGCGGCCTCAACCCTCGAAACGCCACTGCGCTATGTGCACGGCACGGGTCAGATGCTGCCGGCCCTGGAGGCGGCGCTGGAGGGCCACCAGGCCGGCGACGTACTTAGTGTAACGCTGAAGCCGGAGCAGGCTTATGGCCCACACCGGCCGGAACTGGTCTTCGAGGCAGTGCGCGACAACCTGCCGCCGGGCCAGGAGATTCGCGTCGGCATGACGCTGACGCCGGGCGGGCAGCGGGGCAAGTTCTCGCTTAAGGTGGTGGGCCTCACCGAACGCGGTGCCATGCTGGACGGCAACCACCCACTGGCCGGCAGGACGGTGACCTGGGAGATCCACATTCTGGACGTCCGACCCGGCCGACAGGCGTCTCGGGGAGATCTCGACCACCAGCCGATTCGCTGGGTCAATCTCCACGAGTGACGACATCGACGGCCATCCCCCACCAAACAGACTGACGCCGGCCATGGCGTTGCAGAGGGTCTGATCGTCGGAATCCGACGCTGCCCAATGCGCCGTCCGGCTGGTCAGTATGCCTCTGTCAGAGGGAGATTGGCGGCCACTGCCGCAGGGCAGCATCATCGCGGTTCGTGATGGCGAAGTGATCGGCAAGCTGCAGATATGACCCTTGGCTGAGGCGGTCTGCCCATGCAGACCACTATGACGCAATCGGCGACCGGTCTATGACCCGGCAGGCACCTTGAGCTTGATCACTCCCGAGGGAGTCGGGGTCTCGATGCTGGCACCCAGAGCGGCTTCCCAAGGCGTCACCGGTACCTTTTGATAGACATCCCGCCCTTCGACCCGATAACGCGAATCCGGCGTGAAGTGGATCTCCAGATACAGATCCCCCGCCGGGCCACCCCCGACACCGGGACTCCCCTGGCCTGAAAGGCGAACATGCTGACCCTCCCTCACTCCCTTGGGGATACGCACGTTGAGGGTGTGTTCCCGAGAGACCACGTGCCCTTGCGCATCGACCTGGGGCACTTGCAGGGTTAACGGCCGAGTCGCGCCCTGGAAGGCATCCGTCAGATCGATGAAGACCTTGGCGTGACGATCCTCGCCACGCATCTGATAGGTGCGACCCCCTCGCCCTGCTCGTCCTGATCGCCCACCCTGGCCGAACAGATTGGCGAAGAAATCACTGAACTCACCAAGGTCGGCCTCCTCGAAACCACGACCGCTGTATTCGAAGCCTGCATCCCAGTCCGGTGGCGGCTGGAAATCCTGGCCCGAGCGGTACTGCTCGGCCAACTGGTCATAGGCGAGACGCTTCTCCGGATCGGATAGCACGGCCTTGGCCTCATTGATCTCTTGCATCCGCTGCTCGGCCTCGGGCTCCTTGCTGACATCGGGATGAAACTTGCGCGCCAGCTTGCGGTAGGCCTTCTTGATCTCCTCGGCCGTCGCTGTCTTGGAGACCCCGGTGTGAGAGGCGGGAGCGAAAAGCTCTCGCCTCTCTCACAAAAAAAGCGTTTTTCCTGCATCCTTTTTCAACCTTGTACGTCTTCTTGGTGTAGGTCATCGCCCGGCCTACCCAACCACAACATTGTAATTAGGAGAAAGTCATGAACATAAAAACGATTGTTATGGGAACTAGCTTTGCTTTGGCTACCGCTTCAGGTTTAGCTCAAGCTGAGGATACTGACATCACGGTTCGAGTGATGAGTAAAGATGCCAAATTCGTAGGGACTAGCATGGGAGGCGTTCGGGTCATTCTGCGCGACAAAGAGACTGATGAGGTTCTGGCACAGGGTGTAACCGCGGGTGGCACCGGCAACACCGCTAAAATCATGCATGAAAATGGGGGTCGCCGTGCAGCTATGGCAGACAAATCTGCTGCCTCTTTCGATACAACGCTAGATCTCGACCGCCCACGCATGATTGAAGCAGAAGTTTATGGTCCATTGGCTCAGTTGCAAGCTGCCCATGGGGCGAGTGCAACACAATGGGTTATTCCCGGAGGTCACCTCTCGGTGGGAGATGGCTGGGTGATTGAACTTCCAGGCCTTGTTGTCAATATACTGGAACCAGCTGCGGCCCAGAACGTATCAGCATCGGAGAGCGACAGTCTTTCAGTCAGTGCCAATGTCATGATGATGTGTGGTTGCCCGATTACTAAAGGCGGCCTGTGGGATGCGGAAAAGTTCGAGGTAGGTATGACTATAACAATGGACGGGAAAAATATTAGTGAAGAGGTAATGTCTTACGCGGGTAAAAGCAGTCTGTTTAGCGGTGAGATACCCATTAGTGAATCTGGGATATATGATGTGATCGTTCACGCTTACGACCCAAAAAATGGTAATACCGGTATTGATAAAACGACTGTTGTTGTTAATTAACAATAGATCAAGAAATTTTGGTTTTGCTGCATATTGCAGTAAGTTAAAAGAAACGGTGATATTTTTCATCTTTAAACACCACAAAATCTGGAGATTAAGACATGAAAGAAGTAGACAAAACCACACTACCTATTGTGAAAATGGCAAAAGACAATGACGAGTTTCGTCAGGTGCTCTGGACGGGAGACAACACACAGTTGGTACTAATGGCGATTCCTGAAGGCGGTGAAATCGGTGGCGAAGTTCACGAAGGCCACGATCAATTGCTCTATTTTGTTGAAGGTAATGGCGAAGCCCAAATTGGCGACACAACCGTGCCAGTGAAATCAGGTGATGTCAGTATCGTGCCATCCGGCTGTTTCCACAATTTTCGTAATACTGGAACCGAAACGCTGAAACTTTACACCACTTACTGCCCACCAGAGCATGCTCCCGGAACCGAGCACGAGACAAAAAAACAGGCAGATGCAGACGAATAAAGAGCGTGGGGCGGCAAGCCCAGCCTAATTCTATCTTCACTCTGTCCTGAATACTGTCAATTACTGAAGGATCAACGATGGCTGTTGAAGTAACGCTTTTAACGGTGTTTATTGCCGCGCTTATTACCGCCTTAGCTACAGGGGTGGGTGCACTGCCACTGTCATTCAATAAAAATATTGAAAAAAAATGGCTGAGCATTGGTGCGGCCACGGCTGCGGGCCTGATGCTTGCTGCAAGTCATAGTCTCGTTCAGGAAGGCCTCGCAAAACAGCAGTGGCTAGCGCTCGCTGGCGTTACCTCGGGGCTGTTTCTTGTCTATTTGGCCTATCGATGGATTGAGAAGCAAGGCGCACCCGATGTCGGCGAGTTAAATGGTGCTGATGCGAAAAAAGTGTTGCTGATTGTCGGGGTCATGACGGCCCACTCCTTTGCAGAAGGTATAGGTGTCGGTGTCTCTTACGGAGGTAGCCAAGAGCTTGGCATATTTATTACAGCGGCTATAGCTGTTCATAATATTCCGGAGGGATTGGCCATTGCGCTGATACTCGTGCCCCGTGGCATTTCGGTCTTTAAAGCCGCCAGCTGGAGTATTTTTAGCAGCCTACCCCAGCCACTCATGGCCGTACCAGCTTATATGTTTGTCAGTACCTTTGAGCCAATTCTCCCCTTTGGGCTGGGGTTGGCCGCAGGGGCGATGATTTGGATGGTTTTCGCAGAATTGATGCCTGACGCCAACAGAAAACTTCAGCCGGCAACGGTTGGCGTCTTCGTGGTTCTTGCGTTTCTAGCCATGATGGTTTTTCAGCTAGCCATCCATTAGGAACTCTCTTATCCGGAAATGATTTGATTTTTATCTTACAAGAGATACTAAATTTAAATTTATTTTCATATAAGGTGCTATAAACCATGAAAAGCATACAATTTTCGGATTATTTACGCCGTTTCGATTATCAGGAAAGGCTTGATATGAAAATTCAGATTCCCGAACTATTGGAACTGTATGCCGACAGCAAGGCACAGATCGTCGACATTCGCTTTCTCGAGGAATACGCCGCCTGGCGCATTGGCTTCGGCCAGCATATTCCATTAAATGAGCTGCCAGACCGCCTTGGTGAACTTGACCGAGATAAAACTATCGTCACCATGTGTCCGCATTACGACCGTGCAGAGATAGCCCGGCTATATCTCACCCTGAAAGGTTTCAATGCGCGATACCTGACCAACGGCATGCTGGGCATTGCTGATGCGCTGCGTGGGGATAAGGCGCGCGACTACATCATGCGTTTAAACGATCAGCAGTAATGAATAAACACATTCCGGACGACTAAAGTAGATTTTCTTGACCTTTATGACTGTATTCGACTACGGAACTTACTTCGTTGTGACCTTCATCGTCTCAACGGTGTTTGCGTCAGGTGGAGTAGGTTCCGCTGTCGCACTGGTACCCATATTTTCGATGATGGAGTTGCCCTTGAACCTGGCCAAAACCATTGGCCTGTTCATTAATTCGGCGTCTACGATTGCTGCCTCGACCATCAACGTGCGAAAGGGATTGGTTGATTTCCGCTTCGCCTTGCCTTTAGTTGTTTCGGTATTGGTGGCAACTCCCCTCCTGATTAGCAATGATCGTCAGCCCGGTTTGCCCTCATGACGACAAAAGCTATACTGTATATGTATATAGCTTTCAGGCGGAGGATGACGTCATGGCCATGAACCCCATCCAGTTTCAGCCCGGCCTGTCGATGCCCGAGTTTTTCGAGCGCTATGGGACCGAAGCGCAGTGTACGGCGGCGTTGGAGCAGACGCGCTGGCCGGACGGCTTTCGCTGCCCGCGCTGCGAGGGCACATCCTTTCCGGGTGCGCCGGCACCACCATACGCTGTTCCAGTGCCGCGCCTGTCGCCACCAGACCTCGCTGATCGCCGGCACCCTGATGCAGGGCACCAAGCTGCCGTTGACCACCTGGTTCCTGGCGATCCACCTCATCAGCCAGGCCAAGACCGGGCTGTCGTCGCTCGCCCTCAAGCGTGACCTCGGGGTGAGTTACCCGACGGCCTGGCTCATCCACCACAAGGTGATGGAGGCGATGGCGGAGCGCGAGGCGCGCTACGTCCTCGAGGGTCCGGTCCAGGTCGACGATGCCTACCTGGGCGGAGAGCACCGTGGCGGCAAGGCCGGACGCGGATCGGAGAACAAGGTGCCTTTCGTGGCCGCCGTCTCGCTCAACGACGCGGGCCATCCGCGCTTCGTCAGGCTCACCCCCGTGGCGGCCTTCAGCCGTGAGGCGATTGCCGAGTGGGCCAAGACGACGCTGCGGCCTGGCAGCACGGTATACTCCGATGGCCTGGCCTGCTTCGGTGCCGTCACCAGCGCAGGATGTACGCATCAGCCCACCGTCGTTGCGGGACGCAAACCCCAGGACATGCCCGAGTTTCACTGGATCAATACGGTGCTCGGTAATCTCAAGACCAGCCTCTCAGGGGCGTACCATGCCTTCGGCTTCCAGAAATATGCGGCGCGCTATCTGGCCGCGTTCAGCTATCGCTTCAACCGCCGCTTCGACCTCAGGGTGCTGCCGACACGGCTGCTCATCGCCGCAGTACGCTGCAAGCCGCGGCCCCAGCGGGTGATTCGGTCGGCTGAGCTTCATTGCTAATCAGGACTCCCCTTGGTGCATGGCTAAGCCAGTATGTCTCGGAAGAGCTGGTTCAGTGGGTACTGACGGCCTTTTTGATTATCAGTTCGGGATTGCTGATTTTCTCCCGACGGGAAGCCAAAGCCGCCTACGATCGTGCCTGGGTGATGCTACTGCTCGGCGGAGCGGTTGGACTGGCATCCGGGCTGGTTGGTGTTGGTGGTGGAACGCCTATTCTTGCTGTTTTGCTTTTGCTGGGCTTCGACACTAAAAAAGCCGCTTACGCCGTCAGCTTTGTCATCCCTTTTTCAACGTTGGGCGGGTTCTTCACCTATCTCAGCTTTATTGAGATGAACTGGCCTTTATTAGCCACTGTGGCCGTAGCCTCTATTTTGGGCGGTTTCCTGGGGCAGCGGATTATGCACCTGCACATGAATGCTGTTCATGTCAAAAAACTCATTGCCATCATTTTGTTGGTCCTTTCCGGAAAAATGCTCTGGACACTGCTGTGAAAAAGAGTTCACCCGACTAGCGGTAGACGGATGCCAAGGAAGCCAATCAGCCACTTGAAACTCTGGTATTTTATATCAGCGATATGGGCAAGGGACAAACATTTTATGTACAAGCCAACACCTGGTTGCGTGGAGATAACGAGGTAATGAAATGACACCAACAATCCGCCTCTGGGATCTACCTACGCGCTTGTTTCACTGGCTACTGGTCTTCGCCGTGGTAGGTGCCGTGGTCACCATGAAACTGGGTGGTAGCTGGATGGCCTGGCATGAACGTTTTGGCCTTTTGGTCGTTGGCCTGCTGAGTTTCCGGATTGTCTGGGGCATTATTGGGTCTACTTATGCTCGCTTTGGCACGTTTGTACGGGGCCCGAGCGCAATCATGGCGTATTTCCGTGGCCAATGGCGAGGCGTTGGCCATAATCCGCTTGGCGCCTTGTCGGTTCTCGCATTAATCGGCTTGTTCGGTTTTCAGGCGGCAACCGGTTTGTTTGCCAACGACGACATTGCTTTCGATGGCCCCCTGGTTCCTCTGGTGTCGTCTGACTGGAGTGACATCTTGAGTGGCTGGCATCGGGAAACGGAATGGTACCTGTATGCGCTGGCAGCGCTGCACGTACTTGCCGTTTTGTTTTATACGTACATAAAAAAAGACAACTTGCTACGACCAATGGTCACCGGCTATAAGCCGGTAAAAAAGAAACAGGCAGTCGACGCCAAAGGGGGCGGCTGGCTTGCATTTGTGGTTGCCGTAGCGATTGCAGTGGGTGTTGTCTGGTTAGCGAATGGCGGCCTGGTGCCGCCACCGCCTCCAACCCGGGACTTAGGTTGGTGAATAGGGCTGAATCGCTTGCAGGCAGCTTCATAGGAAATGTTTGCTGAGTATTTTATCTACAAATTTTCCATAGACAATTATCATTGGGAGTTGAGCAAGAACACCAACCAAAGCAATTGCTGTCACAGACAAGGGATTTAGCGCAACAATTGCGATAGCCAAGGCCATAGAACGGTTTTTGGTTAAGGAACTATAGTTTAAAGCAATTATATCTTGCTTGGAAAATCCTGCTTTTATTCCAACCCATGTCATCAAGGCGAACCCCAATGCGTAAAACAGTATCATGGGTATGACAGTTTCTACAACCAGAAGTGGTTTGGAAAGAAGAGTCTGTCCTTCCTTTCCAAAAGCAATAAAAACTATGGTTAAAAGTCCAAAAATAGAAATTGTTTTTATATATGGTTTTGCTTCGGAAAACTTCTCTTTACCCTTGAATTTAATAATGGTGTTCCTTGTCAAATAGCCAAGAGTGACTGGTAAAATCAAGAGTATCAAAATAGACTTTATAAAAATTTCAATAGGGATTTCGACGTAATTTCCTACAATGAAGTAGGCTCCAAAAGGGACAATCATTATTGCCAAAATAGTAGAAACCGCAAGGACTACAACTGCAAGCTGGGTTGTTCCCTCTTTGAGGGTAGTCCAGACAACTGCCATCCCGGAGGCAGGCATAATAGCAATAAACAATAATCCGGCAGAAATCGAGAGGTCATTGACCATTAATGTCAAAATCAGAAACAAGAGCAATGGTGAGATAACAAAATGGAATATTAAAGAAAGTGATATAAACTTTTTACTATGAAGACTTTCTTTGACGCTTCTTAGATCTGTATTGATCATTATTGGGTAGATCATGATAAATGCAGCTATTATTGCGTATTCTCCAAGATAAGAAAAGATATCTGGATAAAATATCCCCAATACAAAAGCAATGGCAATGTCGATTAGTATCAGTATGGTCGTATTGTCATTTATCCAACTTATTTCTTTCATTTTGTCGCCTTTTTTTGCGTTTTATGTCGCGGATTGCCAACCGTTTTGAGATGTAAAGTGATTCAGGTGTTTTTCTGTGCCAAGTCTATCTCATTCTGCTAACTTTTTACTCACCAAAGATAATTCTACACGTACATAAAAAAAGACAATCTGGTACGACCAATGGTCACCAGTTATAAACCGGTGAAAAACAAAAAAAGTCGACGCCAAAAGGGGCGGCTGGCTTGCATTTGTGGTTGCCGTAGCGATTGCAGTGGGTGTTATCTGGTTAGCGAATGGCGGCCTGGTGCCGCCACCGCCTCCAAGCCGGGATTTAGGTTGGTAAATAGAGATTAACTTATCAATCAGCCCGGTAATTGTCGTGACATGATTTGCAGGTGTCAACGACCTTGTTGAACTGCTCGGCCACAGCAGTTCTGTCGCCATCGGCTACGATTTTTTGAAGTTCGGTTGATTCCTGCGCAAAGCTGACGGCAATCTTTTTAACATTATCTAATTCGTTAAAAAAGTTCGGCTTCAGACGCGTATTTTCCGCCCGATCATTCGCGCTGTCTCTGCTGAACAAAGTACCCATACCTGAATTGGCGACAGCCGCAATGGCGTTAGCGGCAGCAATAATATCCTGCTCGCTGTACTCCTCGGAACCTTCGATAGCCCAGGCCTTGATCTTTTTACCGTTCCAGGCAGCAAACTGATAGGCAGATTGACGGGTTTCAATCTGGTCTTCAACACTCATTTCGGCCACTACAGGTAAAGCCATCAGTGGCGTCATTAAAGCAGCCAGAATCGCTATTTTTTTCATGCAAAACTCTCCTGTTCGTTTGTCCAATTTTTTTGTTTTTCGATTACTTCACGTGGAATTGTCATGATCCATCAGGTGCCACCACAGGTCTGCCGATCAAGAGATCATCACGATGCAATTAGCCTCTTTCCAGTAGCCCCTTTGCGCGGACCTGCTACTCGAACAGCAAGGTGAAGTCTTTGCCCCCGGCCAAGGGTTCGAACCGACTTCGTCTATCATACCTCTTGACGCCTTGTAAGCCATATCCTGGCCCAACTCAGCGGCAAATTCCACACTGAATGAAAAAAAGCACACATCAATTCCTTGTTCGAGATCACCGCCGACTATATTCTGATCGACAAGAAGAGCGGACGCCTGGCGACATCGACATCCGAGACTCCGCTTCGCTATAAGCATGGCACTAGCCGCCTGCTGCCTACGCAGCAGGCGGCCCTTCAGGGCCGGCAGGGGAAGTGACCCACAAGATCGACCTTCTGGATGTTCTCCCCGGCCCACAGGCGCCTCAAGGAGATCTCGACTACCAACCGATTCGCTGGGGGACAATCTCAACGAGTGACGACACGGATGATTCATGGACGGCCATCACTCCCTCCACGGCATAACCTGACGCCAACCATGACATTGCAGAGAGTCTTTCGATATGTGTGAATTGCTGGCCATGTCTTGCCGACACCCGACAAGACTCACGTCTTCATTGACCGCGTTGGCCTCCCATGCGCAGGGGAAAAGCCGTAATCGCAATGGCTGGGGAATGGCCTTCTATCAAGGCCGGGATGTTGAGCTCTATCGCGGCACCGAAGCCGCCGACACCAGTGGCATGGTCCAGTGGCTGGAAGCTAACGGCCCATTGGCTCGGCTCTCATTGGGCTATATCCGGCATGCTACCCAGGGAATGGTCGAACTGGCCAACACCGGCCCTTTCATTAGAGAACTCAACGGAAGGGTCCACTGCTTTAGCCACAATGGCAATCTGGCCCACCTGTTCGAGGATACCGAAACGCCACTGGGACACTATCGACCGGTGGGTGTTACTGACTCCGAATTGGCCTTCTGCAAACTTCTTTCAGGCATGGAAAGGCTAACCGCACCGCTCCATGACCTTCCCCCTCTGGACGCTTGCCTAGCGGCAGTCGCCGAGATGGCCGGCGTATTGCGCCGCTTCGGGCCGGCCAACTTCCTCTACAGCGATGGTGACACTCTGTTTGCCCATGCCGACCGACGCCTTCAACCATCGACAGGGCGGGTCGAGCCGCCCGGGCTCTACTGGCTCACATGTCCAACGCAGTCATCCAGCGAGCTGCTCGAAAAGCCACATTCACCGGAACACGACAAGGGGCAGCGAGTCATTCTGCTGGCCAGTGTGCCCCTGTCGGACGGTGACTGGCGAGCGCTGCCTCGGGGCAGCATATTCGCAGTCCGTGATGGCGAGCTGATCGCTGAGCGACAGATATGACGCGCCACACCAGTCCTGCCATTCGCCAGAGCGCTATTCCTCCCCCCGAAACAGAGGCCACCATGAACGACACACCCTCAAAAATGACCTTCAATGTCAACGCCCAGCGCGTCGATGCCCACGGCAGCGAGGCCCGCTGCAAGTCCGCCACGCTGACCCTGGATACGGACCTGGCCGGCCGGCTGGATGCCTTCAATCCGGCGGAGCTGCTGATGGCGGCTCTCGCCGGCTGCATGCTCAAGAGCATCGAACGCGTCAGCCCCATCCTGAAGTTCGAGCTACGCGGCGTGGAGGTCCGACTCCATGGCGTACGCCAGGACGCCCCACCCTGCATGGAAAGCATTGACTACGAGATCCTCGTCGATACCGATGAAAGCGATCAGCGCCTCGAGCGATTGCACGACAATGTCCGGAAGTTCGGCACGGTGTATAACACCGTCGCGCCGGGAACTCGACTCAGGGGCGAGCTGAAACGCGCCTGAGCCAGATGAATCACGAGGATCCGGATCATGCCCAATCCACAGTTCACCAAGCCTTGGCGGTGTATTGCTCACAGCCTCCTGCCGTCATCCGGCCTGGCTGCCTTCCTCACTGACCAACCTGGCATGTCGATCCTCAAAACCATCCATCCCACCTACCCCTGATAACGGCAACGGGATAGTCAAGGGTGGAGGTCTTTACCTACAGCCTACATTTCCATATACTTGGACATATGGATACTTCACAAGCAATCGAAAGCTTTTCCGCTCTCTCACAAGAGACCCGCCTCAAGGCGTTCCGGCTACTTGTTCGACATGAGCCAGAGGGGCTTCCTGCCGGTGAGATCGCACGACAGTTAGAGGTCCCGCACAACACCATGTCGGCCCATCTATCCGTGCTTTCCCGATCCGGGCTGGTGCTTTCTCAGCGCCAGAGTCGCTCGATCATTTACCGGGCCAACTTGAGCCATATGCGAGAAGCCATCCGGTTTCTGGTCCGAGACTGCTGCGACGACCATCCGGCTATCTGTGAGCCTCTGGCATCGTTTCTGATCGACTGCTCCACCCCACAATGAGTGCTGCGACGATTCAGGTGCTCTCACCTCTACCTCATGTCTAACAAGATAATTCTCACGCTGAGTAACCCACTGATCATAAAAGGAGTCATGGCATGACCACACAGCAGGAATCACAGGCCCCCAGCGTCTCCGAAGGCATGGGACTGTTCGAACGCTTCCTTTCCCTCTGGGTGGCGCTGGCCATCGTCGCCGGCATCCTGCTCGGCCAGTTCGCTCCGGCGGTTCCCGACGCGCTGTCACGTTTCGAGTACGCCCAGGTATCGATCCCGGTGGCGATCCTGATCTGGGCGATGATCTTCCCCATGATGGTACAGATCGACTTCACCTCGATCCTCGGCGTGCGCCGCCAGCCCAAGGGGCTAGTCATTACCACCACGGTGAACTGGCTGATCAAGCCCTTCACCATGTTCGCCATCGCCTGGTTCTTCCTGATGGTGGTATTCGCCCCGCTGATCCCCGCGGATCGCGCCAGTGAATACCTGGCGGGGGCCATCCTGCTGGGCGCGGCGCCCTGTACTGCCATGGTCTTCGTGTGGAGCTACCTGACCCGCGGCGACGCCGCATACACCCTGGTGCAGGTGGCGGTCAACGACCTGATCATGCTGTTCGCCTTCGCGCCCATCGTGATCCTGCTGCTCGGCGTTTCCAACATCCAGGTGCCCTATGACACGGTGGCGCTGTCGGTGGTGCTCTACATCGTCATTCCGCTGGTAGCCGGCTATCTGACCCGCCGCACCCTGATCGCCCGCCACGGCATCGAATGGTTCGACAACGTCTTCATGAAAAAGGTGGCACCGGTCACTCCCATCGGGTTGATTCTCACCTTGATACTGCTGTTCGCCTTCCAGGGCGAAGTGATCCTCGAGGCGCCGCTGCATATCGTGCTGATCGCCGTCCCGCTGATCATCCAGACCTTCCTGATCTTCTTTATCGCCTACGGCTGGGCCAAGGCGTGGAAGGTGCCCCACAACGTGGCAGCCCCCGGGGCGATGATCGGTGCCAGCAACTTCTTCGAGTTGGCCGTGGCAGCCGCCATCGCTCTGTTCGGCCTGCAATCCGGCGCGGCGCTGGCCACGGTGGTGGGCGTACTGGTGGAGGTGCCGCTGATGCTGGCGCTGGTGCGCATCGCCAACAAGACCCGCGAGCGCTTCCCGGCGGCCCAGGCCGCAAGCTGAGCGATGGCCAAGGACGTCAGTCCTGAGCTACAGGGTTCTATTCTGAATGGCAGCTCGCTCAACCATTTCAAGGAGTAAGACATGTTCAAGCACATTCTGGTCGCCGTGGACTTCTCCCCCGCCTTGCCGCTGTTGCAGGAGCGGTTGAAGACGCTGATCGCCTGGGGCACCGAGCGGGTGACGCTGTTATACGTGCTCAGCTCGCGCTACCCCGCCACTCCCGAGGAGACTCATCGCCCTCACTACCAGGCGAAGCTTGCTGAGCTTGCCGGCGATCTCGCCGCCCTGGAGGTGGCCATCGACACTGAGGTGCGCAGCGGCGAACCCGGCGCCGTATTGACCGAGGCCGCTGACGAACTGGGCGCCGACCTGCTGTTGATTGGCTGTCGTGGCCACAACCGCCTGCACGAGTTCTTCCTCGGTAGCACGGCATTGGACGCCGCCCGCCTGACCCGGCAGCCCCTCTGGTTGGAGCCGATAGCCGAGCAGCTAAGCGGTGCCGACTCATGTCTGCTGATGTTGGCCACCGATGGATCAGAAGCGGTCGCAAGCGCCGAGACCCAGGCCGAGCGGCTCGCCCCGCGCTTCCAGCGCCGCCTGGCGGTGACCGCGAGCTGTGCCTCCGAGGGCTGCTGCGAGCGGGAGATAGCCGATGCCCAGCGCCACCTGGACAGCATCGCTGAACGCATCGAGGACCTAGAGACCCGGGTACTGGACGGCGACCCGCGACGCGCCATCATCGAGGAGGCCAAGCGCGAGCACGCCGACCTGATCGTGATCGGCAAGCGAGGCCGCAATCGCATTCAGGAGTTCCTGCTCGGCAGCACCGCCGAGGCCATCGCCAGGGGAGCTCACTGTCCGGTGCTGGTGGTGCCGGGCAATTCTGACTGAGACCCGCGGCATCCAGATGACCTGGAACGATGCCGCCAAAAAGAGAAACATAGATGACAACGATCACCGTTTATGACCCACCCATGTGTTGCTCAACCGGCGTTTGTGGCACCGACGTCGAGCAACAGCTGGTAACGTTTGCCGCCGATCTGGACTGGCTGAAGAGTCAGGGAGTGAGCGTGCGGCGAATCAATCTCAGCCAGGAACCCACCGAGTTCACAATGAACGAGGAAGTGAACGCTTTGATGCAGGCTTCGGGCGGCGATGACCTCCCTGCCATCCTGGTAGACGGCAAGATGGTTTCCAAAGCGCGCTACCCTGCACGCAAGGAGCTGGCTGTCTGGAACAATCTGGCATTTGAGGATCAGGATACCGCCGCATCAGCCTCGCCCTGCGGCTCTTCAAACACGAAAAGCTCCTGCTGCTAAGGATGATGTGAATGTTCAAGAATCTGCCTAAATTCGTATTTTTCACCGGCAAAGGCGGCGTTGGTAAAACGTCTCTGGCTTGCGCAACGTCCATTAATCTTGCGGACGCTGGGCGGAAAGTATTGCTGGTAAGTACCGATCCGGCGTCCAACGTGGGCCAGGTATTCGACACCCGCATTGGCAATCACATCACGTCAATTGCCAATGTTCCTGGCCTCGAAGCACTGGAAATCGACCCCGAAGCGGCGGCGGAAGAGTATCGTGAGCGGATCCTTGGCCCCATACGGGCCAGTCTGCCGGAGAAAGCCGTAGCCAACATCCAGGAACAATTGTCGGGTGCCTGCACCACCGAGATTGCCGCGTTTGATGAGTTCACTGCGCTGCTCACGGATGAAGCACTGATCGGGCGCTACGACCACATTGTTTTCGACACTGCTCCCACCGGCCACACCATTCGGCTACTCAAGTTACCCGGTGCCTGGAGTGGATTTCTGGAAACCGGGGGCGATGCCTCCTGCCTCGGCCCACTAGCCGGGCTGGACAAACAGCGTGAACGCTACGCGGCCGCCGTCCAAAGCCTTTCTGACGAGACTCTGACCCGCCTGGTTCTGGTGGCCCGGCCCCGGGCAAGCTCAATGGCGGAAGCCGCGCGAACCCACCGGGAGCTGGCCGATATCGGAATACGCAATCAGCATCTCGCCATTAACGGCATGATGCCGGCTGAAGCTTCGGACGATGCTCTGGCCTCCAGCATGATCGAGCGTGAACGCACAGCCGTGGAAGAAGCCGATTCAGAGCTCGCGGGTTTACCGCAAAGTCATTTCTATCTACGCCCTGAAAATCTGGTGGGGCTGGATGCCCTGCGGCGGATGAATCAGCCGGTTGAAACCCTGCGCTCCGGTACACCCCGGCGTGCTCTGGACAACCTGCCACCCCTGTCCCGCCTGGTTGACGACATTGAGGACGACGGTAAAGGCCTGGTGATGACCATGGGCAAGGGCGGCGTGGGCAAAACCACCATTGCAGCGGCCGTTGCCGTGGAACTGGCCGCCCGTGGCCATGAGGTATTACTGACCACCACCGACCCGGCGGCCCACCTGACCGAAACACTCGCGGGTGATGTCGACAACCTGACCGTCAGCCGCATTGATCCCGAGGTGGAAACCCAGGTCTACCGCGACCATATCATGGCAACCCGCGGTGCCAGCCTGGATGCCGAGGGTCGCAAGATGCTGGAGGAAGATCTGCGCTCACCCTGCACCGAGGAAATCGCAGTGTTCCAGGCCTTCTCCAAAATCATACGGGAAGCCGGGCGTAAATTTGTGATCATGGATACCGCGCCAACCGGGCACACACTGTTGCTGCTGGATGCTACCGGTTCCTACCACAGGGACATCATGCGCCATGCCGGAGAAACCAGTGCACGCATGGTGACACCAATGATGCGCCTGCAGGACCCGGCACAAACCAAAGTGCTGATCGTGACCCTGCCGGAAACCACACCGGTGCTGGAAGCCGCCCGCCTGCAGGACGACCTGAAAAGAGCGGAAATCACACCCTATGCCTGGGTGATCAACGCCAGCCTGGCGGCCACCGATACCAGCCACCCACTGCTGGTCGCACGGGCCGCAACCGAAGCACCGGAAATAACCCGGGTCGAAGAAACCCTGAGTGCCCGTTATTCGGTCGTTCCGATGCTGGCTGACGACCCGACCGGTGCAGACCGCCTGCGCGCGCTTGTCGGGCGCTCAGAGGAACTGGTGTGAGGACTGCGACTGTGGACATGCCCGAAATGCCCCTCGTTAGTGGCGACTGGTTGGCTGCACGTCTGGACGCGCCGGGGCTGGTGATCGTCGATGCCCGCAAGGGAGACGGTTACGCTGAGGCGCACATCCCGGGCGCGCGACAACTCATGCTCAATCCGCTTTTGCACCAACCCGGCCGGGTGATGGACCCCGAGGATTTCGCGGCGGAAATGGCGCGGCTTGGTATCGGGCCGGACACGCTGGTGGTGACTTATGACGATGGTAACAACCTGTTCGGCGTGCGCCTGTGGTGGGTTCTGCGTTACTACGGCCACGACAACGCTGTTGTTCTCGATGGCGGTTGGGAAAACTGGATATTGGCAGGGCTGCCCGGGACCGACGAAGCCCCGCTGGCCCCGGAACCGGCGGCGTTCAAGGCTTGCCCAAGCCCAGAGCTCCTTGCCGAGACGGCGGATGTGCGCGCCGCCATGGACGACCCGGATCGGCAGATCCTCGACGTGCGCGGAGATGCCGAGTGGCTGCGTGCCACGCCAACCGAGGTCTCCATGGCCGGGCACATTCCTGGCGCGCTGCACATGGTCTGGACCGACTGCCTCGATCCCGCCACCCGCCGTTTCCGGCCCGCGGATGAGTTGCGCGCGCGCTTCACGGCGCTCGGGTTACGGACGGAAGCTGAAATCATCACCTATTGCCAGGGCGGCATTCGCGCCGCGCATACCGTTCTGGCGCTAACCGTCGCGGGCTTTGCACACGTGAAAAACTACGAAGGATCGTGGGCCGAATGGAGCCGGGCGCAGATGCCTGCAACCATCGAACGCGACCTCACGATCCCCGAACAGAACTAAAGGAAATACGCATGTACGCATGCTGCTTGCAGGAACCTGAGCAAACCAGGATCCTCATCGTCACCCTGCCGGAAACCACACCGGTGCTGGAGGCGACACGCCTGCAGGAAAATCTGGAGCGAGCGGAGATCACGCCATTTGGCTGGGTAGTCAATTCCAGCCTCTCCGACACGAAAACGACTCATCCGATCCTGGCAGCTCGTGCCGTAACCGAAGCACCCGAGATTACCCGCGTCCACGAAATCCTCAGTGCCCGTTATGCCGTCGTGCCGCAAGCCAATGACCCGGTAGGCGCAGACCGGCTTCGAGGGCTAATGGGCAGCGAGCCAGTTCTGCCATGAGGGGACATTATCCTGTTCTAATGGTCGTTCCGGGACATTTCACGCGTAAGCCAGGCGCCGGCCCCGAGCAATAACACGCCACCGTAGAGCATGCTCGATGCCGGAACTTCGTTGAATATCAGAAAACCCAGCAGCGTTGCGGCCGCGGGTGAGACAATAATATCGATCAGCGAATAGAGGTTCGCGTTAATGGACTTCAACACGATCGAGATGCCGAAATAGGCGAACCCCATGGATACCAGGCCCAGCCCCGCAGCCCAGAGTATCACCGGCAAAGAGAGTCCGAGGCTGTCATAGCGAATCATGCCGGTGATATCCCCGGTGCCGACAAATATCACCGAGGGAGACATGATCAACGCGGCAAACAGCAAGGACCAGGCAATATCGTTGCCGGTTTCGGTTTTTCCCTCGTGACGCATATAAGTCACCATGGCCGCGTAGATCGCCCCCACGCCCAATGCCACCATATTGCCGAGCATGTAGCCTTCCTGCAGTGGCTTGGCAATCACAATGCCGGTCAGGGCGATGATAAAAATAAGAATGTAGCTCTTTTTGGCCTTCTCGCCCAGAAATAGCCAGGACAGGATAAACGTAAAAAAAGGCGCAACACTCCAGAAAATGACCGCATTAGCAATAGGCACCAATGTCATGGCGTAGTTAAAAAATCCGCTCTGTCCGGCAATCAATGCACCAATCAAAAAAGTGTCTTTCAAGTTGCCCCGGGGCAACTCAAGAGGTTGCTTGTTTACCCGTGGTATGGTCAGCATGAGAAATGCCGTTGCAAAGACAAAGGCATAAAACGTCAATGTCTGGACCGGGATCCTGTCGTCCACCAGCTTGACGAAAACACCGATGGTTGCTTCCGAAAGGGTAACCAAAATAAGCAATAGCCAGATTTTCATCGCTAATACTTTGTCCTCTATTGAATTCAGGATCACCGCTACAAAATGGGGCCCCGCTGCCGATCGCAACGGAGCCCGTGTCCCGCGAAACGATAGCGGGGGCTAGTCCTCGAGGTCCTCGAAACGGCCCTGCCCGACGTTCCAGGGCACGATATCACCCTTCTCGCCCCAATTGGCATGGTCAGCGAGGCGATGGCCGTCGTGCTCGCGCACGTCGCCATAGCTGGAGTTCTTGTGGAAGGTGGGCCCGAACTTCTCCAGGGTTTCCTCCACGTCGCCCGTATAGCGCGGGTCCTGCGGGCGCTCCTGGCGGGTCATGTAGTAGGCGATGTCCCAGGCCTCCTGGTCGCTGAGCGACAGCGGCTGGCCCAGCGGCATGTTGTTCTTGATGAACCCCGCTGCCGTGTGGGTCCGCACGATGCCAGCGCCCCAGTTATTCGAGCCGTCTCCCCAGGGGGCGGGGAAGACGTACTCGCCATCCTCGTAGAGGCCTGAGCCGTCTTCGCTGTGACAGATCGCGCAGTTATCGAGATAGCCCTGCTCGCCGCGTGCGTAGCTGAGTTCCTCTGGACGCTCGGGTGCCGGGAAGCCGCGGCCGTAGATCGGCTGATCCGGATACATGGGTACGCCCGTGGCCAGCCATTGATGGTAGGCAGAGAGCGCCAGCATGTCGTCGCTGCCGTAGGCGGGCGGGGTGCCGTTCATGGAGTAGGCAAAACAGCCGGCGATGCGCTCCTCGAGGTTGTTGACGTGCTGGTTTTTGCCCCGGAAGTTTGGCAGCGTGACTGCCGCCGGCCAGATCGGCGCGCTGAAGGGCTGGCGGCCCTCGCCGAGGTGGCAGCTGGAGCAGTTCATGTCATTGAAGACGTTCTCGCCGCGCAACTGCTGGGTATCGGTGAAGAGGTCGTAGCCACGGCGGATGACCTTCTTGAGCTCAGGATGCAGGTCGGCCTCTTCGAGGTCGGCCATGGTCGGTGGCACATGCACCAGCTCACCCTCCTGGGGAGCGGGATAGCCCATCTCGACGAGGGTCTCGTACTCCGCCCAGGCGGCCATGCTCATGCCGGCTGCCAGAGTCGCAATGGCCACGGCGAGGGGTGTTCTACCCAGGGTTTTACTGTGAAGTTTCATGCTCTGCTCCCCCTTATTCGGACACCACGGACTGATTGGCCAGCCAGGACGAGACGGCACGGACATCTTCGTCGCTCATGCGCGCGGCGATCGCGCCCATCAGGTTCTGCGGATCATTACTGCGCTCGCCGGCCTGCCAGGCACGCAGTTGGGTCTCGATATAACCGGCATGCTGGCTGGCGATGCCGGGGAAGGTGCCACCGGCCCCTTCGTTACCCGGTCCATGGCAGCTCTTGCAGGAAACGATGTACTGGTCCCAGTCGCCACGCAGGGCCAGCTGCTCGCCGCGACTCAACAGCTCATCGCCGGCCTCCTCGCCTCCCTGGGCGTCGGTCACCGGCATCTGGCTGTAGTAGGCCGCCACGTCGGCGATCTGCTGATCATCGAGCATATTGGCAAACGGCATCATGGAGGCATTCTGGCGGCGGCCCTCCTTGAAATCGTGCAATTGCTTGGCGATGTATTCTGCCGGAAGCCCGGCCAGGCGAGGCCAGGACTCGCCCCCCGGTACATTCATTCCGCTGCCGTCGGCCTGGTGGCAAGCCACGCAGGTGCCGGCCGCCTGCTGGCCGCGCTCGGCATCCCCCTGCTGCTGGGCCTGAACCTGCCCGCCAGCCAGACCCAGGCCAAGCAGCAGGCCCAGCCCACTCGCGATCCTCATGGTTGTCATGTCACGTCACCCTCGTCGTTGTCGTTAATCCCTTGCGGGACTACTTCGCGGAACGGCCCTGCCGGTCCCGTCACCCTCGTCACCCTCGTCACCTTCGGCATCGTCGAAGTGTAGACGTCTCATTCGTGCTTAGCTGGTCTTGATGTCAGCTGTTTGCCCAGTGCTTTCAGGGCATGAGCGCTATCATCCAGCAGGCTGAACAAGACCGGCAGTACCACCAGTGTCAGCATGGTGCCGATCAGCAAACCGGTGGCGGCGGCAATACCCAGCGGGCTCATACGCTCCAGCCCCACGGCCATTTCAAATATCAGCGGAGACAGCCCCAGCACAGTTGACACCGTCGTCATCAGTATCGGGCGCAGTCTCAGGCGCACGGCTTCCACGATGGCCTCGTCCCGACTTTGGCCGTCGGCGCGAATCTGGCGGACGAAATCCAGCAACAGGATACTGTTGTTCACTACCGTGCCGCTGAGAAGAATCAGACCCATGATCGCCGGCATGCTCATTGGTTTGTTGAACACTAACAGCCCCCACAAGGCGCCAGCCACGGCCAACGGGATGGCCGCCAGGATCGCCAGCGCGTGGCGCACGCTACCAAACAGGGCAAACACCAGTAACGCCAACATGGCGGCACCGGGCAATAGCGCAGCAGCCATGCGCTGCTGGTTGTCCTTCAGATTGGTGATGGTACCGCCCACCCTGATGGAATACCCGGCGGGCACACTCATATCCGCCAGCCGCTCGCTTGCCATGGCCGCGACATCGGCTACTGAATAACTGCGATTGACAGCCGTAATGTCCAGCGTTTCCTTAAGATCCTCGCGGGTAATGCTCGGGCGGGACCACTGCATTGAGGTGTCCGATACGGCACGAAGAGGGACAAGCCCCTCGGCGGACGGCAGATAGACATCACCGACACCGCCTGGACGATCCACATCGCTGTCTGCGTAGGCAATGCGGATGGGAAGGTCGAGAAAACCGTCCAAACGTAAATTGCCAGCGGGTAAACCGTTCACGGCAGCGGCCAGTTCCTGTCCCACTTGCTCGGTAGATAACCCCAAGCGCTGGGCCGAAATGCGATCCACGGTCACCGTTTGCTCCGGCTTATCGATCAGCCAGCTGCGCCGCATGTCCAGCACCCCCGGCATACCTGCCAATTTAGCCAGAACCCGCTCGCCCAGGGTGTCCAATAGGGTGGCATCGGGGCCGCTGATAATGATATCCAGAGGTGCCTTGGTCGTCGAAATAGGCGTAGCGCCAAATTCCGAGACGGTATAACCCTTGATACCGGGTAATTGATCCAGCGTGGTTCGCCATCCATCCATGATGGTCCAGATATCCGCCTCTCGCTGGGTGCGATCTACCAAATAGACCGTCATGGTGGCGGTCTGTGGGGTGGCGCCGCCGGAACCGAAACTGATACGGCCCGGTTCCGAGCCGACCACCGAGGATATTCGCTGCACGCCGGTGGTGTTTTCGATTTCTTTCTCTACCTCGCTCAGTACCCCCTCGACGCGGTTTATGCCGAAATTTGCCGGTGTTTCGAAGTTGATACTGGCGATGCCGGTATCCATCGGCGGCATCAGCTCGTTACCTATCAGCGGTGGCACAATACGCACCGTAACCACCAGGAACGTCAAGGCAGCAACCACCGTGATCCAGCGTCGACGGAGGGCCGCCTGTACCAGCCTGCCAACAGCGTCGCCCAAACGGTCGGTTGCGGTTCCCACATGTTCCAGTGCATGTTCCAGCCGATTTTTCTGGTCTTGAGGTCTGTCCAGAAGACGGGCGGCCAGCACCGGAATCACGGTCAAAGCGGCCAGCAGTGAGCCGACCAGCGTCACGCTAATCATCAGGTTTAGCGGCCGCATGATCTGCTGTAGATAACCGCCGGCAAACATCACCGGCAGCACCACCACCACCGTGGTCAGGATGCCGGCGGTAACCGCCGTCGAGACCTGCTTGGCACCGGCCCGCGCGGCTTCCCGAGCGCTGTCGTCAATGCCGGAACGATGTCGGCGGATGATGTTCTCCAGCACCACCACTGCCGAATCGATCACCAGCCCCACCGCAATGATCAACCCGGACATGGTGACCATGTTCAGCGAGTAAGGGGTAAAGCCAAGCACCGCCAGTGAGCCAAGAAACGCCAGGGGGATGCTGACCGAGGCGACCGCGGCCGCTCGTAAATCGGCCAGAAACATGAAGATCACGGCGATCGTCAAGATGACAGCCTGTAACACGCTGCTGCGCAGGCCACTGGCATTGACCTCGATCAGATGTTCCTGGCTGCCGGTAATCTCGAACTCGATATCAGGATAATCTCTCCGCAGGCTGGGCAATTCCGCCTTTACCGCGTCGATGGCGACCAGCGTCGTACCTTCCTGAGGTCGCAGAATGTTTAAAGCGATCGCTGACTTGCTGTTGCCATGGTAGGCGCTTCTCGCTTCGGCGGTTCCCAGAGAGACATCGGCCACGTCGCTTAGGCGTATGGTTCCTTCCGGGCCCTGGCGCAGGGGAAGCTGAGCCAGTTCGGCGGCATCGGCGACTTCTCCCGCCACCGTCACCAGATACTCATCCTGACCGTGTTGCACCCGGCCGGCAGGTATCGTGACGTTGGCTCCCTGAATAGCCGCCAACACCTGTCCGATGCCCATCTCCTGTGCTGCGAGGGCATCGCGATCGATCGCCACGCGCACCTCGGGATCGTGAGCACCGAAGACTTCCACATCGCCGACACCGTCTAGTGACAGCAGGCGGTCCTGGATCGGGTTCTTTGCCAACAAACGAACATCGGCCAACGCTTTGGGGCTTTCTGCCATCGGACGCAAGGCCAGTGTCATGACAGGGCTGGTCGCCTCGCTTACCGGAAAGAGGCGAGGTGGCTTCACATCGACGGGGAGGTCGCCGACCACGCGATCCAAGGAATTACTGACGGCGGCTGTCGCCTCGGCAAGTGTCTTGTGATAACCAAACTCTACCCGAATGGAAGAGACGCCATCGCGGGTCGTGCTGGTAATGCTGACCACGCCATCCAGGGTGTTCAGCTCCTTTTCCAGAACCTGAGTCACATCGGAGGCCATGTTACTGGCGCTTGCGCCCGGCTGAGTAGTCACCACCGCCACTTGCGGTGGCGCCGAGTCCGGGAACAGATCAACCGGCGTGCGAACATAGGCCAGAATACCCCAGGTGGCGATCAGCAGAACGACGGCCGCAAGCGCCTTGGGTTGTTTCAGAGACCAGTCAATGAGATTCATGGGCGGGTCTCGATCACCGGCACGCCATCGGCCAGCCGGGTCCAGCCCAGATAGGGGGTAATGACCACTTTGGCGCCGGGTTCAATGCCGGAGACCGCCACCCGATCGTTGGTATCCCGCCCGTGAACGGTAACGCTACGCGCTTGAGCTTTACCGTCGATGACAAGGTAAACGGTGGGTGTTTCGTTTCCCCCTGCCAGAGCGCCAGCGGGAATCATCACCCTTGCCTCCAGGGGCGGAAGAGCCACGGTAACCGAAACCTCTGTGCCCGGGGGCGCGGCCATGCCCTCGGGCAGATCTACTTCAGCCCGCGCAAGCCCGGCAGCATCAAGCGCAGGATGTATACGATCAATAACGGCTTGGTGCAAAGCGTCTTTCAGGGAAAAGGAAACGGTGCGACCGGCTTCGACGGCAGGCCGGTCTTCTTCGGGCACTCCGAACGCCAGTCGCATCGTCTGCAGGCTGCTTATTCGAATCAGCACCTTGCCTGGCGCCGCTTGATCGCCGGGGTCGACGGTGCGCGCGGTCACGGTGCCCGCAAAGGGTGCGCTGAGGAGATAATGGGACCGTTGGCTCTGGAGCTGTACCTGGCGGGCACGAAGGGAGTCCAGCCCGGCGTCAAGTGCCTTCAATTTCTGACGTGACGCTTCTAGTTGGCCCTCAATCTGGTTTAGCTGATTCCTCGCGGCATCCAGGTCCGCCTGAGCGACGGCATGTTGATTCCGCAATTGGCGCAGGCGGGACACTTCTTTGGTCCAGAAGTCCGTGGAATACGCCAATGCCTCCTGGGTGGCCTGTTCCGCCTCGCGCTCGGCGCTGGCCTTGTTGATATCCGCAGCCACGCCGTTTAACCGAGCGTCGATTTCTGAGGTGTCCAGCCTGACTAGCAGATCACCGGCAACCACGCGGTCACCTTCATCCACCGCCACCTCCTGCACGACTTCGATAACATTTGTGGAAATGTCGGCAGTCCGAATGGCCTCTGCTTCAGCCAGATAATTCAGGCCCGGGCTCAGGGTGCCGGTTTCAGCGGCCACCGTGTGGACGGCCACAGGGCTGGTGGTAAAGCTGGGAGCTGCCGCGAGTTCAGCCATGCGGCTCATTACCGCCCATGCCGCCACCGCCCCAAGAGCGACGAGGACCGCGACCACGGCTATACGGGCCATCCACTTTTTCATTCTACTATCAGACATGAGCATTGAATTCCTGGCTCGATGAAGGAAGAGCACTTGATCGATGCCCCCTCAATTTCCTCGACGATGCCGCTGGCTATCGCGGACAGGTCGGATGTCGCTACAGGTAAAGCAGCCTTTGTTCATCGGTAAGAGGCAGTGCGGAAAATAGTGGCGGCGTTGTAAACGACATGCGGACTCGCAAGACTCATTGATATAACTGATAGTAATTTTCACATATCTTATAACGATATGCAAATATCCATAGGTTCAGCTGACCTTCGGTGTCAGGCCGACTGTCGTGCCCTCTGATAGCCTGTTCTTGTAAACCAGCAAGCAAGAAGGGGGGCGCAGGGAGACCTCATGCCTCGTTACTCCGAGGAACGCCAAAACGCCGTAGCGGACAGGTTGCCGCCTCCTCACAACCAGTCACCGCAAGAAATCGCGGAGCAAGAGATCGCAGAGCAAGAAGGGATGTCCCCGCAAGGGATCGCGGAGCAAGGGGGGGTCACCGCAAGGGATAGCGGATCAAGAGGGGATCTCGCTGGGCAACGTCTACGAGTAGCACAAGGAGGACCGTGCCGAGGGGTGTTGCTCGCCCGATGCCTTGGGCAAAGGAGCCAATAGCGGGTCCTCCCGGGACAACGTCAGCGCCGTGGTCGAGACCACCGCGATGAATACCGAGCCGACGACCGAGTATTGCCGGCGTCGTGGCCTATACCGATACCGAACAGCTGAAGCGATAGCGAGCGATGCTAATCGTCGCTCAGCCCTGCAGCCCGGAGCCGCTCTCTGAGGCGCTGGTTCTCCTCGATCAGGTCGGTCGCCAGCGCGGCAAGCTCCGGCGCTGCCTCGAAGTCGCGCTCCAGCTGGCACATTCGTCGGGCGCGGGTCAGGTCATGACTGGTGAAACGCCAGCTCGCCACATAGGGCGAATCATCGGCCAGCAGGCCACTCTCTATACGCTCGATAACCCAATCGGATTCCACCGAGCAGGCCCTCGCCAAGTCCTCGAGTGTGAGGGTCGCCTCGTCGATCAGTTCGCCGCTGACAATATGCTGCACCATGTCCTAGCCTCCTCTCCGTTGGCGCGGATTGAAAGCGAGTTCATGCGCCATGGTTTCATAGAGTTCCTTCGCCCTGTCGGTATCGGCCGGGGGGAGTACCACTTCGAGCTCGACATACAGATCGCCCGGCTCAGGTCCCGGAATACCGCGACCCTTCAGACGAAGTCGGCGCCCCGTCTGCGAGCCAGAGGGCACCTTAACCTTCACCAGCCCCGAAGGAGTCGGGGTCTCGATGCTGGCACCCAGAGCGGCTTCCCAAGGCGTCACCGGTACCGTTTGATAGACATCCCGGCCTTCGACCCGATAACGCGAATCCGGCGTGAAGTGGATCTCCAGATACAGATCCCCCGCCGGGCCACCCCCGACACCGGGACTCCCCTGGCCTGAAAGGCGAACATGCTGACCCTCCCTCACTCCCTTGGGGATACGCACGTTGAGGGTGTGTTCCCGGGAGACCACGTGCCCTTGCGCATCGACCTGGGGCACTTGCAGGGTTAACGCCCGAGTCGCGCCCTGGAAGGCATCCGTCAGATCGATGAAGACCTTGGCGTGACGATCCTCGCCACGCATCTGATAGGTGCGCCCCCCTCGCCCTGCTCGTCCTGATCGCCCACCCTGGCCGAACAGATTGGCGAAGAAATCACTGAACTCACCAAGGTCGGCCTCCTCGAAACCACGACCGCTGTATTCGAAGCCTGCATCCCAGTCCGGTGGCGGCTGGAAATCCTGGCCCGAGCGGTACTGCTCGGCCAACTGGTCATAGGCGAGGCGCTTCTCCGGATCGGATAGCACGGCCTTGGCCTCGTTGATCTCTTGCATCCGCTGCTCGGCCTCGGGCTCCTTGCTGACATCGGGATGAAACTTGCGCGCCAGCTTGCGGTAGGCCTTCTTGATCTCCTCGGCCGTCGCGGTCTTGGAGACCCCGAGCACCTGGTAGTAATCCTTGAATTCCACTTATGAAAGCTCCGGCTGAGACCATGGTCATCCAGAAGCGCTATGACACGGGAGTCGCTCCTGAAAGGATCAAGCAGTTTGTTTCAAGGCTAGTAGAAGATGGCCGAGGTAAATGCTCAACACATCGCCAGGCGACGCTCCGGCCGGTTGCCCATGCCGTCCAGGCGCTTCTGCAAAAGGGTCAGGCGCTCATCTTGGCCCTTCTCAGCGGCCAGCAGAACCTCGCTGATCCAATCCGGCAGTGCATTGGAGAGACTGTAGTAGACCCACTGGCCGTCACGCCGATCATTGAGCAGGCCGCAATTGCGCAGCTGGGCCAGATGACGCGACACCTTGGGTTGAGATTCCTCCAAGGCGTAGGTCATCTCGCAGACACACAGCTCCCCCTCGCGGCGGATCAGCAGCGTCAGCATCAGGCGCGTCTCGTCGCCCAGGCACTTGAACAGTCTTGCGGGGTCGAGCAGGGTCAAGAGCTATCCCCTCGAGGTACGAAATAAAGCCAATATGTTACGCCAAAGCGCGAAGGACCGACAGCGGCGGCGACGCCCCAAGGTCATTACGCCTCACCGCCGCCTCACCGCCCCGTGGCCTCCCGCGGCAGCGCTAGGGCCATCAGCGCGCTGGCTGCCACCAGGAGCGAGGAGATCCACAGGCAGGCCGCCAGTCCGTAGACCTGATAGACCCAGCCAGAGAGCAAGGTACCCAACAGCCGCCCCATGGCATTGGCCATGTAGTAGAAACCCACGTCCATGGAGACGCCATCGGCGCGCGCGTAGTGGACGATCAGGTAGCTGTGCCAGCTGGAGTTGATGGCGAAGAGCACACCGAAGGCCAGCAGCCCTGCCACCAGCCAGCCCACCTCGGCCAGGGGCAACAACGCCAGCAACGCCGGCAGGCCGGCCAGTGCCAGCGCCCAGAACGCCGTAACGGCCCGGGGTCCGCTCTTGGTCAGACCCGTCAGGCGCGGCGCCTGGGTCTGCACGCCGCCGTAGCCGATCACCCAGATCGCCAGCAGGCCGCCCACCGTCCAGTGGCTCCAGCCATGCTGGTCGTAAAGGAACACCGGCAGGGCAACCACGAACCAGACGTCCCGAGAGGCGAACAGGCACAGCCGCGCCGCCGAGAGCACGTTGATAGCACGCGACTTGGAGAACACCTCGGTGAACTTCGGCTTGCGCTTCTGTCGGCCGAGATCCGCCCTTAGCCGCCAAAGCGACAGCCCCAGCACCACAACAAGCATCACTGCCATGATCACCATGGCGCCCCGGAAACCGATCAGCGTCAGCAGCACACCGCCGAGGAAGAAGCCGGCGCCCTTGAGCGCATTCTTGGAGCCGGTGAGGATAGCCACCCAACGGTAGAGCGAACTCTGGGCACTGGCACTGTCCTTGGGCACCAGCACCTTGACCGCACTCTTGGCGCTCATCTTGTTGAGGTCTTTGGCGATGCCCGAAAGCGCCTGGGCCGCCATCACCCAGGGCACGGTGAGCGCCGCCGAGGGCACCATCAACATCGCCAGAGCCAGGATCTGCAATGCCAGCCCGGCGTTCATGGTGCGGTTGAGGCCCAGCCTCGCCCCCAGCCAGCCCCCCACCAGATTGGTCACCACGCCGAAGGCCTCGTAGAAGAGGAACAGCATGGCCACTTCCAGCGGCGAGTAGCCCAGCTGGTGGAAGTGCAGCACCACCAGCATGCGCAGGGCGCCGTCGGTCAGGGTGAAGGCCCAGTAGTTGCCGGTGATCAGCAAATACTGGCGCACCTCGAAGGGCAGCGCCTTGATTCGTGCACCGAGTGACTCAGCCATGACCCACCTACTTATTCCCTACCATGAGAGCCAGCTCGGCGGTGCGATTGGCGTAGCCCCACTCGTTGTCGTACCAGGCGTAGAGCTTGAGCTGGGTGCCGTTCACCACCATGGTCGAGAGGGCATCGATGATCGCGCTTCGCGGGTCGGTGCGGTAGTCGATGGAGACCAGCGGGCGCTCCTCGTAGCCCAGGATACCGGCGAGCTCGCCCTCGGCGGCGGCCTGGAGGGCCGCGTTGACCTCCTCCACCGTCACCTCGCGTTCCAGCTCGAAGACCATGTCGGTCAGCGAAGCGTTAGCCAGGGGGACGCGAACGGCATGGCCGTTGAGCTTGCCTGTGAGCTCCGGGAAGATCTCGGTGATCGCCTTGGCCGAACCCGTGGTGGTGGGAATCAGGCTCATGCCGCAGGCCCGAGCGCGCCTGAGATCCTTGTGGGGGGCGTCGAGGATGACTTGGGTGTTGGTGATATCGTGCACCGTGGTCATCGAGCCGTGGCGGATACCGTAAGCCTCATGGATCACCTTGATCACCGGCGCCAGGCAGTTGGTGGTGCAACTCGCCGCGGTGACGATGCGATGGACGTCGGGGTCGTACTTGTCGTCGTTGACGCCGACCACCACATTGAGCACATCGGCATCCTTGAGCGGTGCCGTGACCACCATCCGCGCCACGCCCTGATCGAAGTAGGGCGCGAGCTGCTCGCTCTTCTTGACCACTCCCGAGGCCTCGATCAACACGTCGCACGCCGACCAGTCGCTCTCGTCGAAACCGCGATTGGTGCTGAAGGCGATAGGACGGTCGTCGATGCTGAGCACCTCGTCCTCAGCGGCGATACCACTCCCCGGCGACCAGTGGCCGTGGACGGAATCGAACTCGGTCAGATGAGCGAAGGTGGCGGCGTCGCCGCCGGGGTCGTTGATGCGCGCGATCTCGACCTCGCCGGCCTCGACGAGGGGCCAGAGGCTGCGCAGCACCAGACGACCGATGCGGCCAAAGCCATTGATACCGATACGTACTGTCATGGGAATCCTCGTGTTGCGTCGTTACGTGATTAGCGCTGGATATCGTCCCGCGCCTTGATCTGCAGCCACAGCGACAGGCGCTGACGGATCTCGGCCAGCGCCTGCTCATAGGCATTCCGGCGCTCGATCAGGCGCGGGTCGCGAATATCCCAGTAGAGATGCTCGTCACTGCTGCCTTGCCAGTCACGACACGCCTGTTGAGCCTTGTCGCAAAGCACGATCACCGCCGCGAAGTGCTCACCGGCGAAGTCGTCCAGCGACTTGCTGGCCAGCCCTTTGGTGGAAATTCCCTGTTTCTCCAATGCCTCAAGGGTCAACGCAGCGGGTTCATCGGGCTCGCTGCCCGCACTGAGGGCCTCGAACTTGTCGCCGGCGAGGTGGCGCAGCATCGCCTCGCCCATCAACGAGCGGGCGGAGTTGGCATTGCACAGGAAGAGCACGCGCTGTTTTGCCATGGGAATGGCTCCTGAAATATATGGAATATCATATATAACGCGGCGGGATGTCAATGACGTGACAACCGTTGCGACAACGGGGAGGCGCTTGCCTCCCCGTTGTCATCGACCGCCAGGCGGCGTCAATGGGTTAGCCTAAGAACCTCGGTAACTCGGTAACTCGGTAACTCGGTAACTCGGTAACTCGGTAACTCGGTCATCAGAGTTGACGTTGATTCCGTCCCTTATACCCCCGAGTGCCAGGCTGTATCACGCAGGCCAAAATGTCACTCAAAGAACGTAAAAAAAAAGGATAATGCAGAATTAATAACTTATAGTACCTGATAGGTGAAAAGCAAATAACTCAACGATGAATAACCTGCTCCGCCTTGTCCATTGGCGCATGGCGAACGTCTTCACCTTTAACTATATAAATAACATGTTCAGCAATATTGCATGCATGATCGCCAACTCTTTCCAAAGCATGGAGCATCCATATAATGGAAAGACAATTGGTAACTTCCCGCGGATCCTCCATCATATGAGTAGACAAAGAACGCACTGCCATTTTATATTCATCATCAACGCGCCTATCTTCTTTCATCACACTTAATGCCAACTCAGTATCAAAATTAATAAAAGAGTCAAGAGCATCCTGAAACATTGAAACAACATGTTTAGCGATTTGTCGAGTCTCGACAAAACCTATGGGAGCTGACATTGTCTCAGTTCTTTCATTAAACATTGAAAGGGTGCATTTTGCGATTTTTTTAGCTTCATCACCGACGCGTTCAAGATCAACTACCATCTTCACAATAGAAACGACAAAACGTAAATCGCTGGCGGTTGGCTGCCGCTTAACAAATACACGGCTAGTTTCTTCATCAATAAGTATCTGAAGTTTATCGACACTTTTATCATTGGCACGAATTTCTTGTGCTAATTCACAATCTTGATTTTCAAGAGCCTCCATAGATTTTTGAATCTGAGATTGAACCATATCTCCCATCTTCAACAAATTAGATTGCAAATTTTCCAGATCCAAATTGAATTGCTGTGATGTGTGGCGCAAATGGCTTTCATGACTCGTGGTCATAATAGATCTCCAGTTCTGCTACTGCGAGAATAATAACGGTCTTAACCAAAGCGACCTGTAATGTAATCTTCCGTACGCTGGCACTTAGGCCGCTGAAAAAGTTCGCCGGTCTCATTGTATTCAATCAGCTTTCCGAGATACATATAAGCCGTATAATTAGATATGCGAGCTGCCTGCTGCATGTTGTGCGTTACAATCAGCACCGTCACTGTACCTGAAAGTTGATTGATCAAGTCTTCAATTTTTGCCGTCGCGATCGGATCCAGAGCAGATGTCGGTTCATCCAGCAGGAGAATTTCTGGTTTGACCGCCAGTGCCCGAGCAATACACAAACGCTGCTGCTGCCCACCTGACATGCTCAAAGCCGGCTGGTGAAGCCGATCCTTGACTTCATCCCACAAAGCCGCCTGTCTCAGCGAAGTTTCAACAATTTCATCGAGGGTTTCACGCTTGCGAATGCCACGGATTTTCAGGCCAGCGATCACATTCTCGTAAATCGATTTCGGGAAGGGATTCGGCTTCTGAAACACCATACCGACCCGCATCCGGACAATGTTCGGATCCAGATCAATCAGGTTTTCATCTTCCGGTAAAAGGTTGATGGAACCCGAGTATTTTACCCCCTGATAAAGGTCGTGCATACGATTGAAACAGCGCAGAAAGGTGCTCTTACCGCATCCAGAGGGACCGATCAGCGCCGTTACTTTCTTATCCACTAGCGGCATGCTGACATCGTCAATCGCCTGGGTGCCATCAGCGTACCAAAATTTCAGGTTGGATACCCTGGCCCGCAACGCGCCTTCTGGCTCAAGGTACCAATGTTCACGGGTTTCACTGGGTTTCCCGGTTTGTCTACCCTGATGGGCAGACTCACTGATTTGTATTGAAGACGTCTGATCCGTACTCATGGGTCGCCCCTTTTAAACCTTAAATTTAGATAGCTTACCCGAACAATTTGACAATTGTTCGATCAGGACTTTCGGGCCCGATAGCGAATATAAATAGCCAGTCCATTCATCGCCAGCGTCATCACGATCAGCACGGCACCGGCCGCCGCTGCCGTAATCTGGAAGTCGGCTTGCGGCCGGGAAACCCAGCCAAACATCTGAATGGGCATGACGGTAAACCCACTATTCAACCACTCAAAACTGATGAACGGAAAATCACCACCAACCGGAGACGGCGGCAGGAAAGCAATATACGAAAGCGCGCCAATGGTGATAATCGGCGCCGTTTCACCAATGGCACGGGAAAGCCCGACGATCGCACCGGTGATAATGCCAGGCTTGGCGGCCGGAAGGATATACAGGGACATGGTCTGCCACTGGTTGGCACCAAGTCCATAGGCCGCTTCTCGCAGTTCGCTGGGAATTGAGCGTATCGACTCCCGGGTCGAAACAATGACAATCGGCAGTATCATCAGCGCCAGCACAAGCCCCGCGACCAGCACCGTCTCGCCCATCCCGAAAGTCTGGACAAATAGCCCGAGTGCCAGCAGGCCATAGACAATCGAGGGAACACCGGCCAGATTGGATACGTTGATTTCAATAATGTCGGTAAACCAGTTCTTGGTCGCGTATTCCTCCATGTATAGCCCGGCACCAACACCCAGCGGAACAGCGACAACGGCCGTCACCAGCATAACCATGATGGTGCCGACCCAGGCGGAAAGAATACCGGCTTCCAGAGGCTTTCGCGATGGAAAGCTCGTGTAGAAGTCCGGGTCAGTCCACTGTGGCGCCCCGCGGATAGCCAGATCGAGGAACAGTGCTAACAAGGTCGTTATGGCAATAAATAAAACGATAATCCCTAGGGACGCGAAGATAATGTCCCAGGAACGATTCTTTCTGGAAATCGCCGCGTAATCGATACCGCTTTGTATGTTAGTACCCATTGTGTTCATAGTCACCTCAGTAAGCCTGGCGGTAGCGCTTGCGCAGGAAGAAACCAATCAGATTGAAGATCAATGTCAGCAGAAAAAGCACCAAACCAGCCGCAAAGATCGACATATAGGCAATGGAACCGTGGCTGACGTCACCCATACTGACCTGCACAATAAAGGTAGTGATCGTGGCCGCGCCTTCCATGGGGTTGAAGGTGAAGTTCGGCATCTGGCCTGCGGCGATAGCCACCACCATGGTTTCACCCACGGCTCTAGACATGGCGAGAATAAAGGCGGCCGTGATGCCGGATATGGCAGCAGGAATCACCACCTTGACGGCGGTGTGGAAGCGGCTGTAACCGAGAGCGTAAGCGCCTTCACGCATGCTGTTGGGCACCGCCCGCATGGCGTCCTCGCTGAGGGAGGTAGTATAGGGCAGAATCATGATTCCCATCACCAGCCCCGGCGACAGCATATTGAAGCCCGGCAGCGATGGAAGAAACACCTGGAGTAGGGGAGTAACCAGAAACAAGGCAAAGTACCCGTAAACCACGGTGGGAACACCTTCCAGAAGCTCCAATATCGGCTTGACCGATTCCCGGACCTTATCTGGGGCGTACTCGCTGAGATACACCGCCAGGGTCAGGCCGAAAGGAATCGATACTCCCAGGGCAATACCGGACACGACGAGGGTGCCCGACAGCAGCGGCCAGATGCCGAAGGTCGGTACGGAAAACATTGGCGTCCAGCTGGTGCCGGAAACAAACTCCCACACCGAGACTTCTTCAAAAAACACCAACGCTTCGCTTAGCAACACATACACAATACCGACAGTAACAAGCACGGACACTGCTGCGGCCACCATTAGCACGTAGCGTGCAACTTGGTTGACAATCTCACGCCTGCGAAGAAAGTGAGCGGACACCTGAAGCCCGGAGGACTCAGGGCGCACGGAATTGGGATCAGCCATTGGTTTTACGCCCAGCTTGAATTAAAAAAATGACAGCGCGCATAATAGCAGAAGCGAAGGCATGTTCGCCCCCGCCTCTGCTGACTTTCAATGAGCCTAATCAGTAGTGCTTTTTGCGGTTCAGTGTTTCGACCACATCAACACCTACCTCAGAGCCCTGGTAAGCCGTGCCAACTTCGCGATCATTCAGGACCCGCAGAGCTGCTGCACGAACACGCTGGCCGTTAGGCACATAGCCAACCTCGCTGATCAGCTCCTTGTTTACGTCGCGGTAGATGAACAGAAGGAACTTTTCAACGTAGTCCTTTTCCTCTACGGACGCCTTGTTGGCGTAGTAGTAGAGCGGACGGGTCAGCGGCTGATATTCCGCATCGCCGGCGGTCTGCATGCTCGGCATGACCGGCTCACTGCCTTTCCAGGAGATCGGAACCCCTTTCAGCTTGTTCTCGTTCTCCAGATAGTAGGCCAGGCCGAAGAAACCCAAGGCTTCTTGATCGTTGGCAACACCCTGTACGAGCACGTTGTCGTCTTCACTGGCGGTAAAATCGCCACGACTGGAATGCTCTTCACCCACAATGGCAGCGGTAAAGTAGTCGTAGGTGCCTGAGTCTGTGCCTGCGCCGTAGAGGTTCAAATCACGATCCGGGAAGCCCTCGCGAATCTGGTTCCAGTTGGTGATCTCACCCTGAGCTTCCGGCTCCCACATTTTCTTGAGCTCTGCCACAGTCAGATAGTCCACCCAGTCGTTTTCCGGGTTAACTACTACACTCAAGGCATCCATGGCGATCGGCAATTCGATGAACTCGATGCCGTTCTTCTTACACTGTTCAAGCTCACCCGGACGGATCGGACGGGAAGCGCCGGTGATGTCGGTTTCACCGCGACAGAATTTCTTGAAGCCGCCACCGGTGCCGGACAGGCCTACAGTCACCCGAATGTCGCCGCGATGCTTCTTACCGAACTCTTCGGCCATTGCCTCAGAAATCGGGAAAACGGTACTTGAGCCGTCAACCTGGACGGTATCCACGGCATAGGCACTCTGGGCAGTCATCGAGCCGGCAAGGACGGCACCGATCAAAAGATGTTTTTTCATGCTTCTCTCCAGTTTGCGTTCAGCGCTTTCAGGTTTGCGGTTCGTAAAGCGGTCTCTTATTGACGTACAGCATGCAACCGTTGTGTTACATAGCTTGCCCCAGAAAGATGACAGCTTCGTGACAGCCCCGTACCAGCCAGAACCCGGGATCAACGTGGTGCTGAGCACAGTGAGCCACCTCCGCGATGCCTATCCTGCCGCAATGATAATGACAGCTTCATGACAGAATGAACGAATTTCTCGCGCGGGGGCAAAGGAGAATTCACAACCCTCAAGCCTGTTCGCCGCGGCCCGCCAGAACGCGGATACCGAGGTTGGCCAGCAACGAGGCGCCGAGCATGGTGCTCACCACTGGCCAGGCGCTGTCCACCTCGAAAGCGCCCACCAGCACCCCGGCCAGGGCGCCGCTGGAGAACTGCAGGCTGCCCTGCAGAGCGGCCGCGGTGGCACTCATGTGATGGAAGCGGTCGAGCAACGAGGTGATGGCGTTGGGGGCAATCAGGCCGATGGTGCCGGCAAAGAGCACGATCAGCGGCACCATGGTGGCAAGTGACTCCAGCCCGCTGGCCACCATGAACACCAGCCCGAGGCCAGCGGCCAGCTGGATGCCCAGCCCCAGACGCAGATTCTGCAAAGGCGTGCGCCACCTCAGCAGACGAATGTTGAGGCGGTTTGCGGCCACCATGGCCACTACGTTGATACCGAAGACTAGCGGATAGAGCGATGGCGTCAGGTCGAAGTGTTCGAGATAGAGAAACGGCGAGGCGGTGATGAAGGCGAAGAGCCCGGCAAAGGACATCGAGGCAGCGGCGATGAAGCCCATGGCGCGACGATCGCGAAACACACTGACGTAGTTGGCCAGCACTCTGGACGGCGTGGCCGATGATCGACCCGGCGGTCGCGTCTCGGGCAACCGGGTGCCCAGCAGCCACATCAAGAAACCGGCGTAGACGGCAAGGAAGACAAATATCAGCCACCAGCCGGCGAGATAGAGCAGCCCGCTACCCACCACCGGCGCCACCAGCGGCGCCATCAACATGATGATCGCCATGGTCGACATCACCTTGGCGGCTTCACGGCCCTCGAAGCAGTCGCGGACGATGGCCGCCGAGTTGACGACGGTCGCGCCGCCGCCCAACGCCTGGACGAAACGCCAGGTAAGCAACTCACCAAGAGAAGCCACCGTGGTGATCACCAAGCTGGCCAACAGGAAGACCACCAGTCCACCGAGCAGCACCGGCTTGCGCCCTACCCGATCGGAAACCGGGCCGAACACCAGCTGCCCGAGGGCGAAGCCTGCCAGAAAGCTCGAGAGCGACAGCTCCGTATGATGGATGCTGGCCCCGATGTGTCCGGCGATCGCCGCCATGGCCGGCAGGTAGGCATCGATGGCGAAGGGCGCCAGGGCCGTATTGGCGGCCACCAGCAGCGCCACGCGTCGAGGGTTCAGGGTCAAGGCGCCTCCAAGGCAGCACGCGGCAAAAGGTAGAGAGCTAATGATACCCCAAACCCCGGTCGCTGCCTCGACCATCTGTATTCGGCCACCCCTTCCTTGCTAGAGTGGCCCGACGACAAACGGAGGGATCCCGACATGGCAGATGACCTGCTTTCACAACTCAAGACCATGACAACCGTGGTCGCCGATACCGGTGACCTCGAGACGATTCGACGCTTCCAGCCTACCGATGCCACCACCAACCCATCGCTGATCCTCCAGGCAGCCCAGCATGAATCACGCCGCGCGCGACTGGCCGAGATCGCCCGCCATGCCACCGACATCGACGATGCCCTGGACGCGGTGGCCGTGGAGATCGGCAGTGAAGTCAGTGCCCTGATACCGGGCTATGTCTCCACCGAGGTGAGTGCCCGCCTGTCCTTCGATACCGACGCCACCCTGGCCAGGGCCCGCTCGCTGATCGAGCGCTACGCGCGCCACGGCGTCGGTCCGGAGCGCATCCTGATCAAGGTGGCATCTACCTGGGAAGGCATTCGCGCCGCCCGGATCCTCGAGCGCGAAGGCATCCACACCAACCTCACCCTGCTGTTCGGTTTCGCCCAGGCTCGCGCCTGTGCGGACGCCGGCGTCACGCTGGTCTCTCCCTTCGTCGGTCGAATTCTCGACTGGCACAAGGCACAGGAGCCCGATGCCGATTTCAGCGGCGATCGCGACCCCGGCGTGCAGTCCGTCAGGCGTATCTACGAACACTTCAAGGGGCATGGCTACGACACCATCGTGATGGGCGCGAGCTTCCGCAATGTCGGCGAGATCATCGCCCTGGCCGGCTGCGACCGTCTTACCATCTCGCCCAAGCTGCTGGAAGAGCTGGCCGACACCACCGGCAACCTGGAGCGCCGGCTCGTGCCGATGGATGCCGAGACCCGCGCCCCGGAGCCCCAGGAAGAGGCCGAATTCCGCTGGGAAATGAACGAGGATGCCATGGCCACCGAAAAACTGGCGGAGGGCATACGCAAGTTCATGAACGATCAGCGCAAACTGGAAACGCTGCTGGGAAAGCTGAGGAAGGAGTAAGCAACCAAGGCCGGGGTCAGTGGTTGTGCGAGGCGGCCTCCTGGGCCTCGAGCATCTCGACGAGAGGCTGGAACTCCTCGCGGTTGTGCTCACTCAGGCGCATCAGAATACGGTGCGCCTCGAGGACCCGCTGGCGGGTTTCCTCGACGTCGGTGGGAATCTCGGGAAGATCGCAAAGCTCGCGTGTCTCGGTGATTGGCGTCTCCACCAGGGTGAAGATGCGCGAGAATCCCATCACGTCGAGCATCCGCCGGACATCGGGGTTGTCGGCAATAATAGTTGGTGGCTCGGTGACCCGGCCCTGCACCGCCATGGCCACCTTGGCGAGGAAGCCCAGGGCGGTGGAGTCCACATTGGTGGTGTCACGCAGGTCGATGATCAGCGTCTCGAGCCCCGGCGTTTCGGCCAGCTGCCGGGCCTGTCGGTCCAGGGTGGCAGACAGCGTCAGACGCACGTCTCCACACAGCTTGAGGACGAAGACCCCGGAATCGAACGCCGCCTTGAGGCGGCCTTCATGGTTTATCATTGCCAAATCCGCTCAACATCATGATCGTCAGGTCGTCTGGCAGTTCCTCATGCCCTGGGGCATTCTCGGCAACGATTTCATCATCGTCCGCCATTTCTCCCAGTGCAAGGCTGCCACGTAGGTCCTCCAGCGTCTCGCTGGCCAGAACCCGCCGCTCGAGTTCCCTGAGCCGCATATCAAGCGTGTCGCCCGGAAGACACTCCAGTATCCCATCCGAACATAGCCACAACCGGAAGTTCTCCGGCAGCTCGCAGCCCAGCCAAGGGTAGTCGACCCCCGGAAAGAGACCGACCGGCATGCCCTCACCGGGCAGCGGTGTCACCTTGCCGTCGCTCACCAGCAGCGGCATGGGGAGCTGAGCGCCCAGCGAATAGTGGAGATAACGTCGTTGATGGTCAATGACCCCGACGAACAGGGTCGCATGCTTGCCGATGCCGGCATCCAGCAGTTCGCGATTGAGCGCCGCCAGCCAGCGCGGCGCCAAGGCTTCAGGATGCTCGCCGTCCCACTCGTGCTGCCAGTGATTGGAGAGATACTTCAGCAGCACGGTGACGAAAGCCGAGGAGGCGCCGTGCCCCGAAACATCGGCAAAATAGAACAGGCTGTAGCGTTCGTCGAAGGCCTGGAAATCGAGAAAATCCCCGGACAGGTAGAGCGAGGGCGCCAGCCAGTAGTCGTAGATGACGTCATTCAGGGTCTGTGGCCGCTGAGGTAGCAGCTTGCGCTGGATCTGTCCGCCGGCCTGCTGGTCGAGGCGCAGCATCGCCAGGTGGGTCTCGAGGCTCTCGTTGAGTTCCTCCAGGTCTTCGTTGAGCTGTGTCAGGCGGGCGCGATCATGCTCACGCTCCGCGGCCAGACAATGCACCTCGATGGCCTTGCCGATCATACGCCGCAGCAGGGACCCATGGCGCAACGGGTCGATGATGTAGTCCACCAGGCCGGCATCGACCGCGCGCAGAAGATCGGCATCCTGGCGCTCGTCGCTGACCACCAGGGTCGGCAGGCGTTCAGCGAGCCGTGTCCAATCGGCGCTGGGCACCGCCCGTGAGTGAGCCACGATGAAAGCGGTTTCCGGGGGCAATCCCTCGATGCTGTCGGCGGCATACACCGCCAGGCCGTCACGGGCGATGGTCTCGGCCAGGGCATCACGCTCAGGCCCCGACACATCGATCACCCCGATCAATTGCTTGGCTGGTGGCATGCTGTCATGGCCTCAATCGGCGAAGGCGTCATCGAAATCCGCATCATCGAAGTCGAACTCGTCGCTGGCGAAGGGGTCCTCACCCATCTCGCCATCGTTGACCTCGAAGCGACGCCGCTGCAGGTATGCGTCGCGAATGAAACTATAGCGATCTCCGCGAATCATCTTTTCCTGATCGAGCAGTCCGGCACGGGTATCGATCACCCTCAAGGCGGTGAGCCCTAAGCGCACCTCGTCATCTTCCACGTAGGTGGTGGGATAGGTCACCATGTCGGCCGGCAGGCCGGCGGTATCGCGAATTGTGCTCGGGCCGAGCAGCGGCAGCACCAGGTAGGCGCCCTCTCCCGCCCCCCAGACAGCAAGCGTCTGTCCGAAATCCTCCTCGCGACCGATGATCTCCATCCGCGAGGCGACGTCGAACAGACCGCCGATGCCGACGGTGGTGTTGACCAGGAAACGTCCAGTAGCCACACCGGCATTGGTACCCTTGCCCTGCAGCAGGCTATTGAGCGCGGTGCGCGGCTCCCCCAGGTTGGAAAAGAAGTTGCCGACACCAGTCTCCACCGGATCCGGGGTAATAAAGCGATAGCCCTTGGCCACCGGCTTCAGCGCATAGCGGTCGATCACATCATTGAAGGCGAACACCTTGCGGTTAAAGCCCTCCCAGGGGTCGTCGGGATTTCGTTCCCGCACTTCGCCGCTGGCGGCACAGCCCGCCGTGGCCACCAGCGACACCGCCAGTGCTCCACGCCCGATCCATCTTGTCAGAACCTGTTTCATCAGTTTCTCGCCTCCCAGCGATTGCCTGTCGTGACGCTCATTGACGACGCACCACCACGCTGCCGGCACTGTATCCCGCGCCGAAGGAACAGACCACCCCGAGCGCGCCGCTCGGCAGGTCGTCCCGATGCAGGTGGAAGGCGATGATCGAACCTGCCGAGCTGGTATTGGCATAGCGATCGAGGATGATCGGTGCCTGTTGGGGATTCGGGTCATGGCCCAGTACACGCCGGGCGATGAGGTCATTCATGTGGCGATTGGCCTGATGCAGCCAGAGCCGCGACAGGTCGTCACCGCCAAGTTCGAGACTCGCCAGGTGATCGGTGATCAGCGCCGCCACCAGAGGACATACCTCCTTGAAGACCCGCCGGCCCTCCTGGACGAAAAGCTTGTCGAAGGCCTGGGGATCGCTGTCGGAGACCCGGTTGAGGAAGCCGGCGTTGTTGCGAATGGCGTTGGAGAAGCGCGTCACCAGGCGCGTACCGAGGATTTCGAAGCGGGCGTCGGCCGTGGCTACGGCGTCACTTTCCAGCACAATGGCGGTACAGGCATCACCGAAGATGAAGTGGCTGTCGCGATCCCGGAAGTTGAGGTGTGCCGAGCAGATCTCCGGGTCGACCACCAGCGCACGCGTGATGCTGCCGGCGCGGATGGCATTGGCGGCAACCTCGATGGCGAAGGTCGCCGAACTGCAGGCGACGTTCATATCAAAGGCGTAGCCGCCCGCGCCAAGCGCCTCCTGGAGTTCCACCGCGACGGCCGGATAGGGCCGCTCCAGATTGGAGCAAGCGACGATGACCAGCTCGATATCCTCGGCCTCGACCCCTGCCTGGCCCAGGGCCTCACCCGCCGCGGCCAGGCCCATCTCGCACTGGATGGAGGGCTCGTCATTGCCGCGCTCCGGCAGCCGGGGCCGCATGCGCTCAGGATCGAGTATGCCCTCGGCGTCGAGCACGTAACGGCTGTGGATGCCCGAGGCCTTGACGATGAACTCGGTGCTGGAGTGCGGCAGCGGCTCGCGCTCGCCGGCGGCGATGGCATCGCCATGGCGCGCGTTCTCGGCGTCCACCCAGGCGTTGAACGAGGCCACCAGGGCCGCATTGTCGATGGCATGCTCCGGGGTGAAGAGGCCGGTTCCGGTGATCACCACTTGGCTCATGCTGTTCTCCCTGTGAGTTCTGTCCAGCGCTTCTCGAGACGCTTGGTGGAAACCGGAAACTTCGTGCCCAACTGCTGGGCGAAGAGCGAGACCCGCAGCTCTTCGATCCACCAGCCGAACTCCAACAGGGCCGGATCCTCTACACCGCCGCGCCGCTCGCTCTCGCGACGCGCGGCAAGTCGTGCCTCGAAATCCTGGACCTCCTGCATGTGCATCTGGTCCCGCATGCGTTCCCGCGGCGCTTTCTCCAGGCGAATCAGCGCCGCTTCCATGTACCGGGGGTACTCCTCGAGCCACTCCCCGGCCTCGCTGACGAAACCGGGATGCACCAGTCGCTGCATCTGGGCCTTGAGGTCACTGTAGACCAGTGCCAGGGCCAGGTTCAGTTGTCCCTTTAGCGCCTTGGTCACGGCCAGGTGACCCTTGAGTGCTTGCTCCAGGGTAGCCACCAGGGTCTCCGCACGAGGAAGCAGTTCGTCGCGCTGCGCCTCGAGGCGCTGTTCCAGTTCGTCTCGCGACCGTGGCAGCGGGTCGGTGGCCACCACCTGGCAGAACACCGCTGCTACCACATCTTCGATGAGCTGTCGTTTGCTGCCCACCTTGGCGAACAGCAGCGCACAGGTCTCGAGCCCCTTCAGGCGCTCGATAGCCCTCACCTGGTCAGGCAGACGTTCCATGGCCGCTCGTACCACACCACGGCGATGGGCCTCACGGGCCTTGTCGGGATGGTCGAAGAGCTCGACCCGGAAGGCATCCTTGACGGGCACCAGGGCCGGGTAAGCCTCCACCCGGATGCCGGCCTGGGTGGTGACCCGGGACTCGGGCAAGGGCGACTCGGGCAGGGCCTCGAGCTCACCTTCGCTGCTGGCCTGTGCGGCCAGGGCCCGTGCGCCCTCCCCCGCGGCGGCCTCGAAGCGACGCTCCAGTTCACGAGCGTCGCGGCCCTGTCCCAGGGTCCGGCCCTGGTGGTCGACCACGCGCAGGTTCATCACCAGATGCGGTTCCAACTGATCGAACCGCCAGTCATCGGGATGCACGCGCACCCCGGTGCGGCGGCGCAGGAACTCGCCCAGCGCCTCGGTGAGCGGCATGTCGTCCGGGGTCATGGTCTCGAGGGCGGCGTCGACCCAGTCGGGAATCGGCACCACCTGGCGGCGCACCGACTTGGGCAGCGACTTCATCAGCGCGATGCACTTCTCGCGCAACAGGCCGGGAACCAACCACTCGAGCCGCGCCAGGGGCAGCTGGGGGAGCATGGCCGCCGGCACGGTCAGCGTCACGCCGTCATCCACGGCACCGGGCTCGAAATGGTAGCTGAGCGGATAGCGCACGCCCCCCAGCATCAGCTCGTCGGGGTAGTCGGCCTCGGTGATCTCCCCCGCCTCCCGCGCCAGCAGGGCAGCGCGGTCAAACTTCAGGATGTCGGGGTTCTCGCGTTCGGCCTTCCGGCGCCAGGCCTCGAAGCCCTTGCCGTTGATGATGTCCGCGGGGATGCGCTCGTCGTAGAAGGCGAACAGGGTCTCCTCATCGACCAGGATATCGCGCTTGCGGGCGCGATCCTCGAGGTCCTCGACCTCCTCCACCAGCGCCCGGTTGTGCGCGAAGAATTCGCCCTTGGTGCGAAATTCGCCCTCCACCAGTGCCCGGCGGATGAAAATCTCCCGGGACTCCTGCGGGGCGATGGGGCCATAGTGGACCTTGCGTCCGGCGACGATCGGCAGTCCGAAGAGGGTGACCTGTTCGGTGGCGACCACCTGAGCGCGCTTCATCTCCCAATGCGGCTCGGCATAGGAGCGTTTCACCAGGTGGCCGGCCAGCGGTTCGATCCACTGGGGTTCGATCCTGGCCACGGTGCGCGCGAAGAGTTTGCTGGTCTCGACCAACTCAAAGGCCATCAGCCACTTGGGGGACTTCTTGGCCAGCCCCGACCCCGGGTGGATCAGGAACTTGCGGTTGCGTGCTCCCAGGTACTCGCGATTCTCGGTGAGCAGCCCCAGGTGAGAGAGCAGCCCGGGGAGCAGTGCCTTGTGCAGGGCCACGCCGCTGTTGCGATGGGCTTCGCGGCGGGCCTTGTCGTCCATTTCCGGAGCATCGGCGGCAGGCCGCGGGGCCGGCGGGGGCACTTCGATCTCCATGTCGCGCAACAACTGGCGCAGCTGGCGGAAGGTGTCATGCCACTCGCGCAGGCGCAGGTAATTGAGATAATGGTCCTTGCACCAGCGCCGTAGCCGATTGCCGGAGAGCTCTTCACGGGCGGCCTCGAAGCCATTCCAGAGGTTGAGCAGGGCCACGAAATCGGAGTCCGGATCCTGCCAGCGTCGGTGCGCCTGGTCGGCGGCCTGGCGCTTGTCGGCCGGCCGGTCGCGGGGGTCCTGCACCGCCAGACCGGCAACAACGATCAGCACCTCGCGAAGCCCACCCTGCTCGGCGCCGGCCAGCACCATGCGTGCCAGGCGCGGGTCGATGGGTAGCCGCGCCAGCTTGCGCCCCAGCGGGGTCAGACGGTTGTCCGCGTCTACTGCACCCAGCTCGAAGAGCAGCCGGAAGCCATCGGTGACGAAGCGCGAATCCGGCGGATCGACGAAAGGGAATGCCTCGATGTCACCGAGCTTCAGCGACAGCATCGAGAGGATCACCGAGGCCAGGTTGGTGCGGCGGATCTCAGGGTCGGTGAACTCGGGCCGGGCGAGGAAGTCCTCCTCGTCATAGAGACGGATACAGACCCCCTCGGCCACGCGGCCGCAGCGCCCCTTGCGCTGGTTGGCACTGGCCTGGCTGACCGGCTCTACCGGCAGGCGCTGGATTTTGGCCCTGTAGCTGTAGCGGCTGAGGCGCACCAGGCCCGGATCGATGACGTAGCGGATGCCCGGCACGGTGAGCGAGGTCTCCGCCACGTTGGTGGAGAGCACGATGCGACGCCCCGCGTGGGGCGCGAAGACACGATTCTGCTCGGCATTGGAGAGCCGCGCGTAGAGCGGCAGGATCTCGGTACCCTTGAGGTCGGCACGACGCAGGGTATCGGCGGTCTCGCGGATCTCGCGCTCACCTGGCAGAAACACCAGGATATCGCGTGGGCCATGGAACCAGCGCTTGTCCCGCTCGACCTGCTCGATCTCCTCCACGGCATGCAGGATCCCCTCCTGCAGAGTGCGATCCTCTTCGTCGTCGTCATCGCGAACCAGCGGGCGATAGCGCACTTCCACCGGGTAGGTGCGCCCAGAGACCTCCACCACAGGCGCGGGCTGGAACCGCCCCTGATCGTCCGAGCGCCCGAAGTGCTCGGCGAAGCGCGCCACGTCGATGGTCGCCGAGGTGATGATCACCTTGAGGTCAGGACGCCGCGCCGTGAGGCGCTTGAGGTAGCCGAGCAGGAAATCGATGTTGAGGCTACGCTCGTGGGCCTCATCGATGATGATCGCCTCGTAGCGCATCAGATCCGGATCGTGACGGGTCTCGGCGAGCAGGATACCGTCGGTCATCAGCTTTACCAGGGTGTCGTCGCTGCTCTGGTCGGTGAAGCGCACCTGGTAGCCCACCTGCTCGCCCACCGGCACCTGGAGCTCCTCGGCAAGACGGCTGGCAACCGAACGCGCGGCCAGGCGCCGCGGCTGGGTGTGACCGATCAGCCCACGGCGCCCCAGGCCCAGTTCCAGGCAGATCTTGGGCAGCTGAGTTGTCTTGCCCGAGCCGGTCTCGCCGGCCACGACCACCACCTGGTGCTCGCGCAAGGCCTCAAGGATATCCTCTCGACGCTCCGCTACCGGCAAGGAGGGCGGGTACTCGAGAGCCACCGGCTTCGCGCGGCGACGTTCCACCTGCTGCCGGGAACGCTCGAGGGCGCGACGCACCTCGGCGAGTCCGCGATCCACGGGCTTGCCCTCCCTGAGGCGACGGCGCAACCCGCGCAGTCGCTTGTCCAGAGTCGGGACATCACGCCGCAGGGCATCAGCCAGGTCGCGGCTCAGGGCCTCGAGTTCGACGGCATCCTGGGTAGACGTGGCGGGGGGCTGGCGGGTCTCGGTGGTCACGGTCTCTACGGTATTCTCCGGGTCTCGATCATCATACAAAACAGCCCGCCCGGGACTCCCGGAGCGGGCAATGCATTGTAACGCCGAGGTCACGATGGCGCCTAATCGCGACCATCAATAGAGTGGCTTTTGATCAGGCTGCAACATGACAACTATCGACTCTCGCGCTTCCTACTGACGGTGGCAGCGTGGCTCCCGGGGTCATCCATCGGTTTTCTCGCGCTCCTCGTCACGTAGCTGGCGTCGCAACACCTTCCCCACGTTCGTCTTGGGCAGCTCGTCGCGAAACTCCACGTACCGGGGCACCTTGTAGCCGGAGAGATCCTTCTTGCACCAGGCTCGCAGGGACTCGGCATCGAGGCTCTCGTCCCGGGCGACAACGAACAACTTGATCGCCTCGCCGCTTGCCTCATCGAACACGCCAACGGCGGCGGACTCGATCACGCCAGGATGACCGGCCACTACGTCCTCGATCTCGTTGGGGTACACGTTGAAGCCGGAGACCAGGATCATGTCCTTCTTGCGGTCGACGATGCGGATATAGCCATCCGACTGGAGCACGGCAATGTCGCCGGTACGGAACCAACCCTCGTCGTCGATCGACCTGGCGGTTTCCTCGTCCCGGTTCCAGTACCCCTTCATCACCTGGGGCCCCCTGACGCAGAGCTCTCCGGCAGCGTCGAGGGGCGCATGCTGGCCATCGGCATCCAGCACCTTGACCTCAGTGCCGGCCACTGGCTTGCCAATGGTGCCAAGCTGGATGGCGTCCACAGGATTGAAGCTGACGATGGGCGAGGTCTCGGTCAGACCGTAGCCCTCGGCAACCGGACAGCCAGTGATCTCCTCCCAGCGCTGCGCAGCGGCGCGGGTCAGGGCCATGCCGCCAGAGATCGTCAGATGTAGCCGGGAGAAGTCGAGACGGCGGAAGTCTTCGCGGTTGCACAGGGCGTTGAAGAGGGTATTGAGCCCGATGAAGCCGGTAAAGGAGACGCCCTTGAGGGTCTTGACGAAGCCATCGAGGTCGCGAGGGTTGGTGATCAGCACCGAGTGATTGCCGGTCTCCATCATGAACAGGCAGTTCACCGTGAAAGTATAGATATGATAGACGGGTAGCGGCGCGATGATGGTCTCGGCGCCGTCGGTCAGGGCCGGGCCGATGGCCTGGCGGGCCTGGAGCATGTTGGCCACCAGGTTGCGGTGGGTCAGCATGGCACCCTTGGCCCACCCCGTGGTACCGCCGGTGTACTGCAGCGCGGCGATGTCGTCCGGACCGCGCGAGACATCCTGATAGCGACGCCCGGCACCGGCGCGCAAGGCCTCTCGCATCGGTGTGGCACCGGGCAACGAGTAGGCCGGCACCATCTTCTTGACGTGCTTGACCACGGCATTGATCAACTGGCGCTTCGGGAAGCCGTGAAGGTCACCCAGCTCGGTGACCACCACATGCTGGATATCGGTACGCTCGAGAATCCGTTCGAGCTTGTCGGCCATATTGGCCAGGATGACGATGGCCCGAACGCCTGAGTCCTTGAACTGGTGGACCATTTCTCGCTCGGTATAGAGCGGGTTGGTATTGACCACTACCAGCCCGGCCCGCAGGGCACCGAAGACCGCCACCGGGAACTGCAGCACGTTGGGCAGTTGAATGGCGATTTGGTCCCCAGGTTGCAGGGTGGTCTCATGCTGCAGCCAGGCGGCAAAGTCAGCAGAGAGGCGATCGAGCTCGGCATAGGTCAGCACCCGCCCCATGCAACTGAACGCCGGCTTGTCGGCAAAACGCGCCACGGATGAGTGGAAGACATCCATCACCGAGGCATAATCGTCGAGTCCCTCCAGGGTCTGGCCGGTCAGGATGGCGGGCTTGGCGTTCTCGCTCATGGGTAGTCTCCACGCTGCGGCTGATGTCATCAGCGGACTTGTTGTTTTGTGCCTCTACCTTATACCAGCGGTTTCACAACTGTAAAACATACGATTGAAACTTACGTTTTAAATCGCGCCTGTATCACGCCGCCCTGCCAGACCAGAAGCTCGCCGGGCGCCATGCGCACCCACGCCTCGTTGTCGGTGAGCGGCTCTGTGGCAATCACCGAGACCACATCGTCGGGCGTGGTGTGCTCGGCGAAATTGACCGCCAACTCGGCATCCGAGAGGCTCGCCCGTCCGAAGGGCGCCCGCCGCGTGATGTGTGCCAGCTTGGTGGAACAGAAAGTGTAGAGGTATTCGCCATCGGCCAGCAGCAGATTGAAAACCCCCAGGCCGCGAAGTCGTTCGCAGAGACCGTGAAGGGTCCGCCAAAGGGCATGGCGCTGGCCGTCATCTTCCGGCGGTTCAGGAAAGGCGCCGCGCAGTTCACCGAGAAGCCAGCAGAAGGCATGCTCGCTGTCGGTGGTTCCCACCGGGCGGTAGAAGGAGTGTGGCAAGGCCTGCCAATCGGTGAGCTGGCCATTGTGGGCATAGCACCAGGGGCGTCCCCACATCTCGCGGACGAAGGGATGGGTATTGGCCAGGCGCACCTGGCCGACATTGGCCTGTCGAATATGGCTGATCACAATCTTCGACTTGATCGGATAATCGCAGATCAGCCGCGCGATGGGTGAGTGCACCGAGGGGTGCGGGTCGCGGAAATCACGATAGCCGCCCTCCTCGTAGAAGGCGATGCCCCAGCCATCGCGATGTGGCCCGGTGCCACCGCCACGGTGCAGAAAGCCGGTAAAGCTGAAGCAGATATCGGTGGGCACATTGGCACTCATGCCCAGCAGCTCACACATGGGGTTCCTCCCGGTGCACGGGGCGTCGCACACGACGACGCCGGATCAGGCTGGCCACCAGCCACAGCAACACAATCATCGCCACGGCCGCGACGGCACCCCAAAGGCGCGGATCACGGCGATATTCCTCCCATGCCCCCTGCAGGCCGGGCGCTCCCGCCTGCCAGAGGGCATGCGCCTTCTCGGGCAGGCGATTGACCCAGGCGACGAAGCGGTCGGCCGATGTCTCGGCAGGCGACGCTGAGCTACCCCTCTGGCCTCCGTCATCTAGGCGCTCGGTGGAGAGGCTCGTCCCGCCTACATCCGCCAGGTCGATGCCGACGCGGCCCTCGGAGTTGAGCATCAGGCGCGGCAGGGCAAGTTCGCGGGTTTCGCCATCCAGCTCGATGGTGGCGTTGAGCAACATTGGTCGACTCAGTGCCTCGTCGAGCTCAGGCAGGTCGAGATGCCAGCGCGAGGCCCCGACTGTTCGGGCCTCGAGACGCTCCCCTTGCAGCTCGCCATGGATCTCGGTGTTTTCACGATTCAAACGGGGATGCTCCGCGGTCAGGACCACTCGCCCGTCGCTGGGCCGATACACCGCGCCGATGGCCGGCAGCACGTTCACCGCCTGCACCCGTTGGCGTTGGAACGTCTCTCCCTCGGCACGTATCACCAGATGCGCATTGCCGATCAGGGCCGGCGCCGGCAGGCGACCACGGAAACGTCCCGCCTCGGCCTGCAGCGTGACCCGTGACTGTACCGCCCCCTCGGCGTCCTGCAGTGAGACAGACAGGCTGAGTTCCTCGCCTCTCTCGCCGAGGGGATCACCGTCGCGCTCGACCCAGGCTTCCAGCGGGACCTCGAAGCCTAGATAAAGAGTGGCCGGCATATTGGCGGTGCGCAGGTGCAGCGGGGAAGCGACATTGATGCGACTGCCCTCGCCCACCGGCCCTTCCAGACGCCACTCACCAAGCTGGGGATCGGGAACCCTGATCAGGTCGAAGCGAGGCTCCACCTGCCAACGAATGGTATCCGGCGCCTCGTCGGCCCGGTAGCGCGTGCCGTCCGGGGCGACCAGTGTCAGGGGTCCGTCGTCGGGCTCATGGAAGACCAGCGCCGAGAAAGTTTCCACTTCATCGTCGATGGCGAAGCGCCCCGCATCCAACGGCACCTGATCGGCGGGAAAGATACGCTCGATGATGTCGAGGAAGGCGCCCAGCAGGCTCTCGGGATTTTCCACGAGCGTCGCTAGCCCCCCGGTGGATTGAGCCAATCGCTCCACCAGAGCCAGGTCGGCCTGGTCGGAAAAGGCGATGGCATGGATAGCAACGCCCTGGTTGGCCAACTCGGTGGCCAGCTCGTCCACCAGTCTCGCCCGCGAGGCACGGTCGGTGTCGGGCTTGGCTCCACGAGACGGCGGGAGGTCGATCACGCCATCAGTCACCAGTACCAGGTGGCGCCAGCCATTGGCTTCGGCCCTTGAGGCTTCGCGCAGGGCCATTTCGATATCAGTGTACTGCTGATACTCCTGCAGGGCGGGCGGCAGGTCCAGAGCCCGCTCGCGCCAGGCCGCATCTACCTCATCGAGCGGCAGAGGGTTGTCGACCGTCTGGCCGAAGGTCCAGACCCCCGCCGTGGCGCCATTCGGTAGCAGCGCCACGAGCATGTCCAGGGCACTGAGCGCCAGACGTTCGGGATCGTTCTCCTTCATGCTGCCGGAGACATCGACCACCACACGGACGTCCGGATGCCCCTCTGCGCCGAGCTGTGCCAGGGTCGAGCTCGTCGCCCACAGCCACAGGGCACAGCCGAGCGCCAGCGTCCAGATCAGCCGGCTGCGAGACCTTTCCATGCCAAGCCCGCGCATTGGGGCTCCTTGTTAACCGAGTATTAGCGAAAGATTCAGCCGATGACCGGCTCCTGGCGCTCGTCCGGGCCACCGCGGCGAGAGCCGATGGGTGCCTTGTCATCCATGTCCACGTAGTCATCGTCATCGAGAGTGTTGCGATGACGGTCGCGCCACCACAGCAGTAGCCCCACCAGAAATCCCAGCCCGGCCCCCACCGCGACCAGCAGTGCGGATGGCACGTAACTCGCGGCGTTGCCCTCGAGGAAGGCCATGGCCGCCACCACCACCGCCGGGGCGAAGCCGGAGTAGAACTCGCCCTCCTCCAGCAGCGGCAGGCGAAAATGGGCCGGCATCCACATCACGCCGGCCACCAGCCAGGTGAACACCAGCCGCGGTAGCCGCGGCAGGAAGGCCAACCCCAGGTAGCCGGTCAGCAGCACGACCAGCGACAATACGAAATAGACCAGCCATAGTAGGGATATCGAATCCGAAATCAGCATCACGACCTCGCGACTTGTGCGTCCAAGACGCACGTTCTTGTAAATACACTGAGTATGGTACATCTCGCGCAATGAAAGCACAGCCGCCACGTGACCAGGCCCCCGAGACGACTAGCGTCGATCCAGTCAACCGCTTCCGCCACGCCGACGACCCGGCATGGCACTGGCTGGAGAACCGCGATGACCCGGAGGTCAGCGACTTCCTGGAGGCCGCCAATCAAGAGTCTCGCCATTGGTTCGCTCCCCTCGACGATCTGGTCGAGCGCCTCTACCACGGCCACCTGGCCCGCCGCGAACTCGCCGTCCACGGATTGAGGACCCCGCTGGATCATTACACGGTATGGAGCGAGACGGCGGTGGATGCCGACTATCCGGTCTGGTGGCGTCATCCCAATGACGACCCCGACGCCGCGGAATGCTTCCTCGACCTGCAGGCCAGGGCCCGCGAGCACGACTTCCTCGAGGTGGGTGACATGGCGCTTTCCCCGGACGAGGCCTGGCTGGCCTGGACCGAGGACACCCGCGGCGACGAGACCTACAGGCTCTACCTCAAACACCTGCCCAACGGTGAGCCCAGGGTGCTGCTCGAGGAGATCGGCCCCGAGATCGGCTGGGCCGAGGACAACGTGACCCTGCTCTTCACCCGCTATGACGCCACCCAGCGTCCGGAGAGCATCTGGCGCTTGGTCATGGACGACGGCAGCGCCGGCGAGCCTGCGCTGGTGCTGCGCGAGGAGGATCCCGAATTCTGGCTGGGCCTCGGCAAGACCCGCTCCCGTGAGTGGCTGATCCTGGAGAGCGCTTCCAAGGACACCAGCGAAAGCTACCTGATTCCGGCTCGTGCACCCACGACCGCGCCGCGCTGCTTCCGTCCTCGGCAAAACGGCGTGGAGTACGCTCTGGACCACCGCCCGGGCCACTTCTACGTACTGCACAATCGCGAGGCCACCCACTTTCGGCTGGACGTGTTGGCGGAAGCGCGGTTGGGGGAGTCGGACTCCGCGAATGACTGGCAACCGATGATTGCCCATCGCGACGACGACACCCTGGAGGGCGTCGACGCCTTCGATTGGGGGCTGGTGATCACCGAGCGCGACCACCACGAGGCCCAGGTGCACCTGCGCGTCCTCGAGCTGGATGCCGACCATGCCATCACTCGCGACGAGCGACTGCCGTTGCCGGAGCTGCCCTGCAGCCTGGCACTGGGCGACGCGCCCCACTTCGACACGCGGCGCCTGCGCCTGCGCGAGGAATCCTTCATCCTGCCGGTGACCTGGCTCGAGCATGACCTCGACACTGGCCAGCGGCGTCTGCTCAAGCAGCAGCCCATCCATGGGGACCTGAAGCCCGAGCAGCTTGTCTGCGAGCGGCTCTGGGCGACCTCCCACGACGGTGAACGGGTACCCGTCTCGATAGTGATGCGAGCCAACCTGGCCGGTCACCCGCTACCCACTTTGCTCTACGGCTACGGCGCTTACGGCGAGGTGCTCGACCCCTGGTTTTCGGTCGCCCGACTGGAACTGCTGGCACGCGGGGCGGCCTTTGCGGTGGCGCACGTGCGTGGCGGCGGCGATCGCGGCGAGCCCTGGTACCTGGCCGGCAAGCTCGAGCACAAGGCGAACAGCTTCCACGACTTCCTCGCCGCCCGCGACGCCCTGGTCGACAAGGGCTTCAGCGACGGCGAGCGCATTGCGGCCTATGGCGCCAGTGCCGGGGGGCTGCTGGTCAGCGCCAGCCTCAACCTGGCCCCGGAGGCCTTCTGTGCTGCCGTGCTCGACGTACCCTTCGTCGACGTGCTACGCACCATGGAGAATCCTGACCTGCCTCTCACCACCGCGGAGTACACCGAGTGGGGCGACCCCCGCGAACCCGAGGCGCGACAGCGCATCCGCGACTACTCACCGCTGGACAATCTTTCGACACAGCCCTGGCCAGCGGTATTCCTTCAGGGCAGCTGGCACGACACCCGGGTACCCTACTGGGAACCCGCCAAGCTCTATGCGCGCCTCAAGGGGCTGGGAAGTGAGCAAGCCGAGGAAGACCGGCCTCCGGAAGGCCGCCCCGCGGATCGCCGCCCGACGGAGGGCCGCCCCGCGGATCGCCGCCCGGCGGAGGGCCGCCCCATCCTCCTGCGGACCGACATGGCCGCCGGCCACGGCGGAGCCTCGGGACGCTTCAAGGCCTGGCATGACAACGCCCGCCAGGATGCTTTCCTGCTCTGGGCGCTGGGGCTGGAGCAGCGCGAGGGGTAGGCGCTCAGGCGTCGATAGGCAGGATGGCGATGATATGCTCCTCGAGTTCCTCCTCGGGGACCTCGCGCTGCGAGACAGCGAAACTGCGCACGCTGATGCCCTTGCGGTGCATGCGCTCCTGCCCCCCGGCGATCAGCGGATGCCAGGCAGCAAGCTTGCGCCCTTCCGCCACCCGACGATAGGCGCAAGATTTTGGCAGCCAGCGAAAATCGTCGATGCGCTCGGGGGTGAGTTGCGTGCAGTCGGGCACCCTGGCGAAGCGATTGGCGTAGTCACTGCAGCGACAGCTGTGAATATCCAACAGCTCGCAGGCGACGTTGAGCACCGCCAGATCGCCGGATTCGTCGTCCTGGAACTTGAGCAGGCAGCATTGGCCGCAGCCGTCGCAGAGTGCCTCCCACTCCTCGTCGGTGAGCTCCTCCAGGTCGAAGCGCTCCCAGAACCGTTCTCTCATGAGGTCTCCTATGCGGCGCGGGACACGACTCAGCGAGCTTCAAGTGTCGCCGGGCGGTATTCAGCGGGGTTCGCGCGTCACCGGGCGCGTTAAGCGGGGTTCGCGCGTCACCGGGCGCGTTAGACTAGTACCGCGCCTAGGTAGGGGTGCGATAGAGGTCCAGCAGATAATCCTCCTTCGCCGGCGGCATCTGCAGGTAGTAACCCTTCTCGCGGATGGCGGCCATGACGTCAACGGCCTTGGCTCGCCCCAGCGATTTCTCCGGGGTGAGGATCAGGGTCATGGCCGGTAGCGGCTTGCCGAACTTCTCGAGCAGCACTTCCGGCACCTCTTCGACGCCCTGGCGCTTGTCCACGTAGAGATACATCTGCTCCTTGCGCGAACTCTTGAAGACCTGGCACAGCAGCTTGTCACCCCGCATGCGATCATCGCTCATCGGGATACCTCCTCTAGGGCCGCCGCCAGGCCCGCATTCAGTCGGTCGCCGCGCCAGCCCTGGGGCAACGGCAATGGCTGGCCCGTGAGGTCGGCGCCCACCAGGGTCTCCAGGTCACGGCGCTTGAGCAGCACCTCCGGCGCCACGCCGAGCGCCTGTGCCTCGGCATTGACCACTTTCTTCAGCGCCTTGAGGCGTTGCTTGAACGCGGGGTCCATCGGCGAGAGCGGCGCCGACGGTAACTCGCTTGCGTCGACGTGCAACGCCTCGCTTACCAGCCTGAGCAGTTCGTCACCCTCGCGCTTGACCAGCGACGGCTTGATGTCCTCGATCCGCGCCAGCTCGAAGCGGTTCTCCGGCAGTTGCTCGGCGATGGCGTAGAGCAGCCGGTCAGGCACCAGCCAGCCCCGCGGCACATCGCGACGCCGGGCCTCTCCCTCACGCCAGCGGGTCAAGCGCCGGTAGGCCTCCACCTGACGCGGCGAAAGCCGCCACAGCTGGCGATGGCGGAGGTACCACTGGCCATCGGCGGCGTCGCTGCGGGCCGACTGGGCCACCAGATCCGCACAGTCTGCCTCGACCCAGGCCAACCGGCCCTGACGCTCCAGTGCCTCGCGCTGGTGTTGCCACACCTCCAGCAGGTAGACCACGTCGAGAGCGGCATAGAGCCGCTGGGTCTCGCTGAGCGGGCGCTTGAGCCAGTCGGAACGGGTCTCGTCCTTGGGCAGGGTCTCGCCGACCCAGAACTCCACCAGTTTCTGGTAGCCCATGGAGGGCACCTCGCCGAGCAGCGACTGGGCGATCTGGGTATCCACCAGCGGCACCACCGGCACACCGGCCCAATGGGCGAAGACCTCGAGGTCCTCGCTGGATGCATGCAGCAGCTTGAGAGGCCCCGACGAGAGCAGCCGCCGGAAGGCCTCGGTACAGGCGACTTCCAGGGGGTCCACCAGGAAGGCGGAGCCGCCCGCGGTGAACTGGATCAACGCCGGCACCGGATGGAAGGTACTCTCGCGGAAGAACTCGGTGTCCAGGGCGATGACCTCGGCCGACGCCACCTCGGTACAGGCGGCGTCGAGGGCCTCGGGGGTATCGATCCAGCGAATCTCGGGAGTCAGTGGCATGCAGGGTTCCGGCAGGGAAAGGGTCGTCACTCGCCCCGAAAGGGCAGGCGACCGTTGAAGGCACGGCTCAGGGTGCCGCCGTCGACGTATTCGAGCTCACCGCCCATGGGAACACCATAGGCCAACCGTGAGAGCCTCACGCCCAGGGAAGAAAGCTGAGCGGCGATGTAGTGGGCGGTCGCCTCGCCCTCCACGGTGGGGTTGGTGGCGAGCACCACCTCCTCCACGCCACCCTCGGCAACGCGTTCCTCGAGCCGGTCGAGACCGATATCCTCGGGGCCGATGCCATCCAGCGGCGAGAGGTGGCCATGCAACACGAAGTAGCGGCCACGATAACCGCCGGCCTCCTCGATGGCGAGCTGATCGGCGGGAGATTCCACCACGCAGAGCAGGTCATCGTCACGCCGCGCACTGGTGCAGATGCTGCAGACGTCCTCCTCGGTGAGCGTGCGACAACGCCGGCAATAGCCGACCCGCTCCAGCGCCACGCCCAGCGTTTCCACCAGGCGCCGGCCGCCGTCTCGATCACGCTCAAGCAGGTGCATGGCCATGCGCTGGGCAGTCTTGGGCCCGACACCCGGCAGCACGCGCAGCGACTCCATCAGTCTCTCGACCAGCGGGGAAAAGCTCATCGGCGATCCAGGCTCAGAAGGGCATCTTGAAACCCGGTGGCAAGTCGAGACCGGCCGTGGCCTCCTCCATCTTGGCCTTGGAGCTGGCCTCTACCTTGCGCACGGCATCGTTCACGGCCGCGCCGAGCAGGTCCTCGAGCAGTTCCTTGTCCTCTTCCATGACGCTCGGATCGATATCGACCTTGCTCACATCATGACGTCCGTTCATGGTCACCTTGACCATGCCGGCTCCGGCCTCGCCCTGGACCTCGGCCTTGGCGACCTCCTCCTGGGCGCGCTGCATCTTTTCCTGCATTTCCTGGGCCTGCTTCATCAGGTTACCCATTCCACCCTTCATCATGGCGGATTCCTCTCTCATAGTTGGTGATTGACTTAGTTGGTGATCGAAGGCGGCGGCGCGGCTCAACCGCGTACCTGGGAAACGGTGGGCTTGACCGTGGATTCGATCAGGCGTGCACCGAAGGCCTGTTGCAGTCTCTGTACATGGGGGTCACGGTTCAAGGCTTCAATCGCCTCGGTATGCCGCTGGGCGGCCAAGCGGTCAGTCTGCTGCTTGGGGGTCTCGACCCCCGGGGGCAACGCCCCCGGCGACAGTATCAGATGACGCTCGATACCGATGGCCGCCAGCGCCTCGCGAATACGTTTCACATGAATATCGGCCTGCATCGCCTCCTGGGAAGGGTCGAGACGCAGTGTCAACTGCTCACCGTCATCGGCCTCGACCACGCAGTGGGCAGCCAGGTTGCGGGTCAGCCCGCCCAGCCCCAGCGAATCAAAACAGGCCAGCCAGTCGGTATGACCGAGGTGTCCGTCCGCGGGGGTCGGCTGGGCCGGCGTCGCCAAAGCGGGCGGCGCGGATGGCACCGCCACAGCCGGCTCGGTCTCGCTCCCGAGATCGGGCACGGGCTCACTCGTTTGCTCCCGCTCGACCCAGGGGGGCGGCTCAGCGTCCGGCGCCGGGGCAGACACGGCTCCGGCAGTCGGCACCGGTGGAGGGGTATCAGGTATCGGACTGACCGCCGGGGTCTCGTTGGCGGCCTCGGACGACGCCTGAGAGGGCCGGGGTGACGGGCTATCCTCGGGGATCGACCCGCCTTGTGCTGGCGCTTCGCCAGTAGGCGCCGCACCACCGGAAGCACCATCACCGCGAAGGGGCAGCGGCGTCTGCGGGGGGCGAGGCACGCCCTGGGGGCGGAAGGCCAGCATGCGCAGCAGGGTCATCTCCAGGGCAGTGCGCAGGTCCGGGGCATGCTCCATGTCGCCACGGCCCTGGATACCGATCTGGTAGTAGAGCTGGATGTCCTCGGCGGTAAAGCGCGCGGCGAGCTGGAGCAACGCCTCGCGATCGCCGTGGCCATTATCCACGGCATCGGGCACCATCTGGGCGATCGCCAGGCGATGCAGCACGCCGGTGATGTCGTCGAGTACCGCGGCGAAGTCCGGCCCCTGCTCGGCCAGGGTGGCCACCTCGGCAAGCAGCCGGGGAGCATCGACCGCGGCCAGGGCCTCGACCAGCCCCAGGACATGACGATGGTCGAGGGTGCCGAGCATCGCCGCCACGTCGGCATGGTGCACCTCGCCCTGGCCAAAGGCGATCGCCTGATCGGTGAGGCTCATGGCGTCGCGCATGGAGCCCTCGGCGGCCTTGCCCAGCAGCCACAGGGCACTTTCCTCGAAGGGCACCGCTTCGGCTTCGAGCACCTTGGCCAGGTGGCCCACGATGCGCTCGGGCGGCATATGCTTGAGGGTGAACTGGAGGCAACGTGACAGCACCGTGGGCGGCAGTTTCTGGGGATCGGTGGTCGCCAGCAGAAACTTCACGTGCGGGGGCGGCTCTTCCAGAGTCTTCAACAAGGCGTTGAAGCTGCTGGTGGAGAGCATGTGCACCTCGTCGATGAGGTATACCTTGTAGCGCCCCTGGGTGGGCGCGTACTGGACGTTGTCGAGAAGCTCGCGGGTATCTTCCACCTTGGTGCGCGAGGCCGCATCGACCTCGATCAGGTCGACGAAGCGCCCCTCGTCGATGGAGCGACAGCTGTCGCACTCACCGCAAGGCGTCGAAGTCACGCCTTCATCGCCCTGGCCGTTCGCCGTGCAGTTCAGGCACTTGGCCAGGATCCGCGCCAGGGTTGTCTTGCCCACCCCGCGGGTGCCGGTGAACAGATAGGCGTGGTGCAGCCGCCCCTGATCCAGGGCATTGACCAACGCGCGCTGGACATGCTCCTGGCCGACCAGTTCATGAAAGGTACGCGGTCGCCACTTGCGGGCCAGAACCTGATAGCTCATGCAGCGCGGAATCCTTGCGGTAAGACGAAAAGCAGCGGTGGGGTGACGGATGCCGGGGACCTGCACTGACCGGGTCCGATGCCCGACTTCAGCCAATCATTCTAGCGACCGGGGCGCCCCGCGGGAAGCCGCGTCCGGCTCAGCCCCCCAGTGCCTGGCGTTCGATCTCCTGCCTCACGTTTTCGTCCAAGCCCAGTGCGCGGCCTAGCTGGTCGAGCCAGGCCCGCTCCATGGGATTCTGGTCGTCGATCACCGCCACGCTGATCAGGTACATCTCGCGAGCGGCCTGTGGGGAATCCGCCTGCCGGGCCAGCGCTTCGGCATCCAGCGGCGCCTCGAGCTGGGACTGCACCCAGCCGTGCAGCTCGGCATCCGCGCCCAGGTCGTCGATCTGTTCGCTGATCAAGGCTCGCTCACGATCATCGATATGGCCATCGGCCCGCGCCGCCATGATCACGGCCTGAAGCAGCTCCAGACTGCGCTGCTCACGCGCCATGCCTTCCAACTGCTCCATGGCACGCCCTTCCCGGGCGGTCTCAGCCTGGTCACCGCCGCGCGAGTTCTGCCAAGCCTTCCAGGCCAACGCGCCGACGCCAGCAATGGCACCATACTTGAGAGCCTTGCCACCCAGCTTGCGGCCTCGCTTCGAGCCGACCAGCAGCCCCAGTGCACCGCCACCGAGCAGGCTCTTCATATCGACACCTTTGCCCTTCCCCGTCTCTCCGGCGCTGCCGCCGAGCTGCGAAGAGAGGCTATCTATCATCCCCTGAACATCCAGGCCGCCGCCAGACTGGCCGCTGCCCTGCCGACCACCGCCGGCCTGCTTCATTATCTGGTCGAGAATACGGCTCGCATTCATGGTGGTTCGCTCCCGGTCATGTGCTGGAAAGACTCTGGAAAAGTGCCAATGGCGTTCAGTCAGGCCAGATTAGCACCCCGCGTCGCGCAGGAGGAACCAAGGGGACGCTCCGGTAAGGGTCACGATGCGCCATACACCGCATCGCGGGTAACGCAGGCACTGAACGACTGACGAGCGATGAATCCAGGAGGAGAGGCGAGGCCGATGGTGCGGAAATGTAACGGACCCTGGCGGGTTCAAATGACGCTGGGAAGGCGGTTGTCCGACAAGTGAAATGGAGGCGGCCCCGACAGCCACATCCCGGCACACGCGTCCACCACTACCGTTGCTCCCTTCCGGGCCTGGCGGGGTTTGCGACGTTGATTTGCAAGGCTTTTTCGACATATCAGCACAAAATGATATTTAATCAGTTGGAAGTGCTGTGGCCTAGATTGTACCACCATTTTGTATCACCAAAGAAGTCTGTAAGATGTTGATGATAGGAGCCTATCCCTGCCCTTCCCTAGGCGTCTATGTGGCACGTATAGCCAGGTGATACGAAAAAAACGCTCCTTTGCCGAGGCTATATCACTAATACAAAGTTTTCTGATATTAACTCTTCGTAACGTAATTACACCATTACGTATTATGTAATCAATTATTGTAATATAGTGATGTCTGATATAGTTTTCTCTACTTTATAAAGCACTATTTCAAAGATCACCTAATTGGAATTTGCATGAATACTGGCATACAATATTAAAGAAATAATGCATATAATCATCCTAACCAGCAACTTCAATGGTCAACATGTAAGGCAGGGAAAATATTATGACTTTGTTCCATTGGATAATTCTTTTATCTGGCGTGGCAGTAACTTTAGTAATTTGGAATTCAAACTACTCGAGATACACACATTCAGGTGAAATAAGCAAGTCCATTGTTGGCAACATATTAGAAGATCACAACATTAAAGTACCATCTCCATTAATTAAATCTCTCATATTTGAAAAAGCTCCAGATATAGTTGAAATAAAACTTGAAGGATTTCTAAATTTTGAGATATTAGCAAACAAAAGCGAAGGATTGCTAGTTCTTTCATGGACCAAGAAAGGAACACAGGAGGTTAATGTTCAATTCATCAACAAGGAGATGGTAAATAAAATCTCTGATATAACAAAAGTTCAAGAGGAGAAAAAAGACTCAAAGGGTAATACTGAATATATTGATAAGTACGTGTTTCATTCTAAAATTGAAATACCAGGTGAAACAGAACCACACTACATTGAAATTAAAACAGGCAAAGAAATAACCGCTGACTATGCAAGAACTAAATTCAAAGAGATAGTAGACTCAGCAAAATTACCCGATGGCATTGAAAATAAAATGCGTATTAATAAATACATAGTATGGGATAAAAAAAGGAAGGAAGTCAATAAAAAATCACTTGCATGGGGAGCATCCACCAGTGTTGCAGTGTTCTTGATTGGGTATGGAATGAGTGGTGGTGAACCAGACCCCATAGACCCTGTGTTACAAGCCAAGCAAGAAAAAGAGAAGATAACAACAACAGTATGCCAAACCACCAACATGATGGTGAGAAGAAATTATGGTGGTGTATCTAATGGAAACTGCCAGGTAACAGGAGATATGGAAACAGGCAACCTAACTGTAAGGTATGGACTTAGAGAAGGTTCTAGGACTATCAACTACACTGCTAAGGTATATTACAACAGCGATAGAAACACAGTGAGATTAAATGATGTGGATTTCCACGGGAATATTGCATACTTCGTGACTGGAAGAACCAGGTAAGATTTTTGCCCTGTGAAGCAATATATTAAAATCACATCACTCACATTTGAAAAAGGGGACTCATGCTAGAGCCCCTTTAACGTAAGCCTCACCAATCAGATGAACGATTATCTGAGGTGATATGCTGGTACAGAAGATCACTTAAAGTAAGTAGGGTTGCACGAGCCCTATCCATCCGCCCTGAAGTAGTTATATCTACACTAGATCCTGAGGCTGGTAAGATTCGAATATTCATAAACTCAGTCTTAAATCTATCCTCCTTGATATCCAGACGCATTGTAAACTGATACTTCCAATTCTCAGTAGCTAGACATTCAATACCTGAGCACAAATAATCAACACTGCCATTGCCAATTAAAATACCATTTTCCTTATCCTCATATTCAATCACTGCTTTAGCTGATATGAAGTTCTCAGCAATCCAGATACGGGATTCATTGAATATCTCTTCAGCACTTACCCCAGGAGTTTCATAGACTTTAGAAACTTCCCTATCAAAATTCTGAGGAGGAGGAGCAGTAGCAGCACAACCAGCTAACAGAGAAGTTAAGAACAGTGATGTTAGCAACTTTATCATGGAATTAATTCTCATATTATCACCTCAATAAATCTTCTATAAATAAATATCACATCACACTCTTTAAAGGCTCAAGGCATAACACAGCAGCTTCGTCTAAATCAGGATCTGGGATAAGATCAGTGCTAACTCCTAAGTAACGAATGGTCATCACACCATCATCAACACTTATGGATTGAGTATGCCCACCGCTCCCCATAACTTTATTGTTACCAAGATATTTAACTCTAGCGATATTTGCATCACCACCAAAATCAGTGCAAGCATATCCATTTCCATCTTGATAGAATACATAAGTAGTGGTGGAACCTAATGTACCTCCAGACCAAATACCTTCAATGGGAATATCTAATGGTACTGGTTCAACTTGAGCGTAATCATTGGAATAGAGAGCACAACCAGCCAATACGCTAGCTAACAACAACGATGTTAGTATCTTAATCATATATTTCACCCTTCCCTTCTTTGAATGATCCCTACGGTGACACAATAATTGCTATAAGCAATAACAACGCCTATCAGCGTAAATATTAGATGCTTTCTCTAATTAAGTCAATTTTTGTATCTTGTGATCCTCATTCCTTTGAAAAGCTCTTTCAGAATGATGGTATCAAGACTAACAGAACTCCCGTAATTGCTGGGGTTTGATATGTGATACAAGGTAAGAATGATACCAAGCAATCTCAATTTTCCTATAGAGAAGTATATATAGATAAGAATACAGGTGATAAGAGGGGATCATTTTGGAATGTGATACGCTAATAGCCAGCTTTCGCATAGTATATAATATAAGCAAAGGATGGGAGTATTAGTATATTTTCCAGAAATGCTAACAAGATATCTGCTAAGACTGTTGGCGAATGCCAGATAATTAGCAGGGATAGTGTTAGATACACTGGCAAGATAACCTGTAACCCCAGGGGAGGCACACCATTCATTACTCCTCCCCTTCTGTTAGATTATATTGTAGAAAGGTATAGCACTTACTCCTAGAGAACAATTTGGCTGAAAGCCAGTAATATCTCTAGCACTATTTGCTAGTACATCCTACAAATCAATCTCTAAGAGGGGGAACAAACATGAGTGATAACGAAGTTCCCCGATCTTGACCTTTCCTTATGTGCTATATATTGACAGAATATATTGTAATACATATGGCGTAAGCCACAATACCTACAAGACAACCTGTCAAGACTTGGCACAATTAGAACACAAAACCCCTTCTTCGCTTCCGCTCATTTATTTAACCCCTTCTCTTTCGTGCCATCCTGACAGTATGCCTAGCAATACTTATAGAGAAAGATATGGCGTAGCCAGAAATCTCTCTAGCACTCCTGCTATATATCTGTCAATACCTACTAATAATAATATCTTTATTAAGGGAGGATAACCCATCCATACTCCTCCCTCTTCCTTGTGCCTAGTCCTGACAGTATGCCTAGCAAATATAAATAATGATTTATCTGGCTGTAAGCCAAAGTTTCATTAGAGATATTGCTATATAGCTGTCAGATACTGTATCCCGCAAGAAAAAAATCCATCCTAAGATGTTGTATTCTACAAGGAATCGAGATTCATTAATAATTTTGAATCTATCATAAAACCTCCTGATTAGCAATGAAGCTCAGCCGACCGAATCACCCGCTGGGGCCGCGGCTTGCAGCGTACTGCGGCGATGAGCAGCCGTGTCGGCAGCACCCTGAGGTCGAAGCGGCGGTTGAAGCGATAGCTGAACGCGGCCAGATAGCGCGCCGCATATTTCTGGAAGCCGAAGGCATGGTACGCCCCTGAGAGGCTGGTCTTGAGATTACCGAGCACCGTATTGATCCAGTGAAACTCGGGCATGTCCTGGGGTTTGCGTCCCGCAACGACGGTGGGCTGATGCGTACATCCTGCGCTGGTGACGGCACCGAAGCAGGCCAGGCCATCGGAGTATACCGTGCTGCCAGGCCGCAGCGTCGTCTTGGCCCACTCGGCAATCGCCTCACGGCTGAAGGCCGCCACGGGGGTGAGCCTGACGAAGCGCGGATGGCCCGCGTCGTTGAGCGAGACGGCGGCCACGAAAGGCACCTTGTTCTCCGATCCGCGTCCGGCCTTGCCGCCACGGTGCTCTCCGCCCAGGTAGGCATCGTCGACCTGGACCGGACCCTCGAGGACGTAGCGCGCCTCGCGCTCCGCCATCGCCTCCATCACCTTGTGGTGGATGAGCCAGGCCGTCGGGTAACTCACCCCGAGGTCACGCTTGAGGGCGAGCGACGACAGCCCGGTCTTGGCCTGGCTGATGAGGTGGATCGCCAGGAACCAGGTGGTCAACGGCAGCTTGGTGCCCTGCATCAGGGTGCCGGCGATCAGCGAGGTCTGGTGGCGACAGGCGCGGCACTGGAACAGCGTATGGTGGTGCCGGCGCACCCGGGAATAGGATGTGCCCTCGCAGCGCGGGCAGCGAAAGCCGTCCGGCCAGCGCGTCTGCTCCAACGCCGCCGTACACTGCGCTTCGGTCCCATAGCGCTCGAAAAACTCGGGCATCGACAGGCCGGGCTGAAACTGGATGGGGTTCATGGCCATGACGTCATCCTCCGCCTGAAAGCTATATACATATACAGTATAGCTTTTGTCGTCATGAGGGCAAACCGGGCTGACGATCATTGCTAATCAGGTAAAACCTTTCTATGGTTTCAACTAGTAATAAGTTGCTATGATGCAATCTCCATTTTGTGAAAAGCCTCAGGGGGGATATTCCTAGAGGGTCTTTTTAATACTAATAATAATACATGGAGAGGATCATACGAGTATATATTAAATACTGCAACCTAATGGGATAGTGTGCATATCGTATTATAGGGTACCTCCTTAAGGGGAAAGTACACAGTAGTATTCGGCAGTAAGGGTTTGCTGAGTGGCGTCAGATTACGTCAGATTACACAATACCTGAATCCGTGATGCTGGCGCCGACACTTTCCCTATCACCGCCAATGAGCATTTTTTGACCACCGATCCCGCCTCGACCGACCAATGCGAGCCTGTCATGGCCCACAATAGCCGCATCGGCCGGTGCCGACGGCCCGTTTTGTTATGCATTTCTACCCGTCGGGCACGATAGACTTGGCGATCGCGTGTCGCTTGCTTGGAAGTGCCTGTGGATAGCGTGCCTTCGGCCGGTGGTCAACATGGCGAACCTCGCGGGTACCGCAGGCGAGCCCGCAGGGTGGTCAGCACCGTCATGCGCCCGATGTCCTGCCCGAAGTCGAGGATGAGCTGCCTTGCCTTGTGGATAACGAGGGCCGCTCGATGCACCAATTCTTGCAACACAGTCCGTATCCTTCGTCGCTTAGCCGGGTGGCGCACCGGGCTCAGCTCACCGGTCATGCCCAGTTGTCCCATCAGGCGCAGGATGTTGTAGGCCAGCTGGGCGAGGTGCAGGATCAGGTCGTTGGTGGCGAACTTGCCCGAGGGCAGGCGCTCCAGGTCGAGATCGGTCTTGATCTCGCTGTGGAACTGCTCGTGGGTGGCATGCGCCTGATAGCGCTTGATTACCGCCTCCGGCGCCTCGTCCAGGCTGGTCCACCAGCCTTCCAGCTCATAGTCCGGTTCGAGCAGCAGTTGGCCATCGCGATCGGCGGTGCGCTCCACCAGGCGCATCACGCGCTTGACGACGTATTCGACCTTGTTGTCGTCGCGGATCGAGACGGTCTGGGTCCAAAGCGCCTGGCGCTTGCCAGGGCGCAACTCTTGCCAATAGTCAGCCGCTACCGCTAGCCAGGTGTCCTGATCGGCCTTGGCCGAGTCGCGTGGGTTCCATTTGATGAGGTAATCCAGCCGGCGACCCGCATCGGCAAAGGACTGGCGGTGCCGTTCGATAAGGGCCAGGTGCGCCTGGCTGTCGAAGCCACTGTCCTCGCGCAGCAGGATCGGTTCGTCGGTCAGGCCCTGTGCGCGAGGCAGCACCCGCTCCAGGAAGGCGTTACTTTCCTTCATGGTGTGCTGCTTGCCGGGGCGCAGCTCAAGGCCCAGGCACCAGCCTTCGTTGCCCAGATAAGCGGCGATCGGGGTGTAGCCATCGACCTTCTGGTAGGTCCGCGAGACGCCTTCCTTCTTCGAGTTGCTGTTATCCATGACGAAGGTGTCGATATCCAGGCAGACGTGTGTCTTCTCGGCGGTGAGGGGCACCTCGGCCAGCGACAGCAGCGTGGTGGACCAGGTGGCGGTGCGCGCCTGCAGGTCTTGGGCGGCGAGCTTCTCCATCCGCTGACGCAGCGTCGCGGTGCTCGGCACCTTCTGTAGGGTCAGCAGTTGCTGGAAGGGCTTGTCACGGCGAAAGTTCTCGATGGCGTCATAGTCGCTCATGCCCAAACACAGCAGGCCCAGGTAGCTCTTGATCACGTCGCTGGTACGCATGCCCAGCGTGGTGGGGAAGCGTCCGTCGATGCTGTCGACGCCGGCGATCTCGAGGCACTGCCCGATGATCGACAGCCCGGCATGGCTGGTGAGGGTGCGGCGACTGGCGCGGAACTTGACGTTGGGCATGGCTCTGCCTGGGTGAAGGGCGATATCGGGTATATTGCCATGCAGGTCAGTGGGTTAGAAGCGCTTTAGGGTACCGGTCTCACGGATTCAGGACAATAGAAAGGAGATGACAGATATGACTACAGTAGAATATGCAAGTGCTCTAATGGGAAGTGGTAAAACACAGGAGTTTATCTCTTCCCTCGATGGAGAAAGGAATATCCTGTTTGCAGCACCAACTAAGAAGCTTGGCATTGATGTGAACAAGCGTATCGGAGACACCTATCAAGATCACTATCACGACTCAGAAGTAATTAACTCTGATGACAAAACTAATATCCCTGTGAGAGAGCGTATTGAAAAAGCTCTTACAGAAGGGAGAGAAGGGTCTGTGGTGATTATCACTCATAACGCCCTTCTGAATATCGATCCACAATATCTGGAGGGCTGGGAAATAGTTGTAGATGAAGTTCCAGAAATTAATCTAAACGAATATAAGCGTGTTGGTGCTAACACATACAACACTCTCTTTGCAGACCTTCTTGATGATGGAATGGAAGAGCTTGTCGGTATCTGTGGTATCCAGCCTCACCTGAAGATCAAAGCCAACGATCTCTATGCTGATGCGTGGCGAACAGAAAATAAGGCTTATACATTGATCCTTGGAGGTTTGCTATCTGATACAGCAGTCGTCACGAAGGAAATTTCAAAGACTGATGGTGGCGTTACCTTTCTGGTACATAACTACGCTAATTATGAGCCAATCATTCGTAATGCAAAGGAATTCCATATCCTTGGTAATGCTATCGAGCAATCCTTGTTCCACCTCTTTGTAGAAGCAAAAGGGATCAACATCAAAGAATCAAAATACACTCCTGACTTTTCAGGCTACAAGATGCCCCCTACCCTGGTGCCAATGGTTGAAGGCAACAAGTTCTCTAAAGAGATGATGATGCTCAGAGATGATGGTGTTAAAGGTGAAGAGTTTGATAATAAGTGCTGGGGATTCAAGATTATTGATAAGGCACTTTCCTACCATGCTGATGAGAAAGTATTGGTTCAGTGCTTTGATTGGATGAAACATAAAGAGTTAATCGATAAATATCCCAATGCAGAATTCACTAAGTTTGATCTTCGTGGCGTAAATAGCTATTCACACTTCAGCAGGACAGTCAATATTATACATGGAAACCCTGAACCAATCCGTGGACGTATGGACGCTAAGTTATTAGATATCCTTGGCATTGATAAAGAGAAAGGAGAGAGGGCAATCAGGTATTTTAGGTATATTGAGAATATCTCCTGAATCCGTGAAGCTCGTGCCGACACTTTCCCTATCACCGCCAGCAAGTATTTTTTGATCACCTGATTCGAAAATTGCGGGGTGATTGAGCGCGATGTCACCGAAAATGCCCGTTCCGAACGGTACAGATAGCCCGGCTTTTCCGGCTTTTTCACCCACCAGGCACGGCCGGTCTGGCGATTGCGCGTCGCTCGGAAGTGCCTGTGGATAAAGTGTCTTCGGACGGCGGTCAACATGGCGAGCCTCGCGGGTAACGTAGGCGGCTTCGCAGGGTGTTCAACACCGTCATGCGCCCGATGTCCTGCCCGAAGTCGAGGATGATTTGCCGCGCCTTGTGGCTCATCACGGCGGCACGATGGACCAGTTCCTGCAACACAGTCCGTATCCTTCGTCGCTTAGCCGGGTGGCGGACCGGGCTCAGCTCACCGGTCATGCCCAGCTGCCCCATCAGGCGCAAGATGTTGTAGGCCAGTTGGGCGAGATGCAGGATCAGGTCGTTGGTGGCGAACTTGCCCGAGGGCAGCCGCTCCAGGTCGAGATCGGTCTTGATCTCGCTGTGGAACTGCTCGTGGGTGGCATGCGCCTGGTAGCGCTTGATCACCGCCTCCGGCGCCTCGTCCAGGCTGGTCCACCAGCCTTCCAGCTCATAGTCCGGTTCGAGTAGCAGTTGACCATCGCGATCGGCGGTGCGCTCCACCAGACGCATCACGCGCTTGACGACGTATTCGACCTTGTTGTCGTCGCGGATCGAGACGGTCTGGGTCCACAGCGCCTGGCGCTTGCCAGGGCGCAGCTCTTGCCAATAGTCAGCCGCTACCGCTAGCCAGGTGTCCTGATCGGCCTTGGCCGAGTCGCGTGGGTTCCATTTGATGAGGTAATCCAGCCGGCGGCCCGCATCGGCAAACGCCTGGCGGTGCCGTTCGATAAGGGCCAGGTGCGCCTGGCTGTCGAAGCCACTGTCCTCGCGCAGCAGGATCGGTTGCTCGGTCAGGTCCTGGGCGCGGGGTAGCACCCGCTCCAGGAAGGCGTTGCTCTCCTTCATGGTGTGCTGCTTGCCGGGCCGCAGCTCCAGGCCCAGGCACCAGCCTTCGTTGCCCAGATAAGCGGCGATCGGGGTGTAGCCATCGACCTTCTGGTAGGTCCGCGAGACGCCTTCCTTCTTCGAGTTGCTGTTGTCCATGACGAAGGTGTCGATATCCAGGCAGACATGGCCCTTCTCGGCGCTGATGGGCACCTCCGCCAGCGACAGCAGCGTGGTGGACCAGGTGGCGGTGCGCGCCTGCAGGTCTTGGGCGGCGAGCTTCTCCATCCGCTGACGCAGCGTCGCGGTGCTCGGCACCTTCTGTAGGGTCAGCAGTTGCTGGAAGGGCTTGTCACGGCGAAAGTTCTCGATGGCGTCATAGTCGCTCATGCCCAAACACAGCAGGCCCAGGTAGCTCTTGATCACGTCGCTGGTACGCATGCCCAGCGTGGTGGGGAAGCGTCCGTCGATGCTGTCGACGCCGGCGATCTCGAGGCACTGCCCGATAATCGACAGCCCGGCATGGCTGGTGAGGGTGCGGCGACTGGCGCGGAACTTGACGTTGGGCATGGAAATGTCCGGGTGAACGGCGACAATCGATATATTGCCATGCGCATCAGGGGGTTAGAAGCGATTTGAGGTGCCGATTTCACGGATTCAGGTATCTGTCAGTACATCCTTAGAACAGAAATGAGAAAACTTGATAAGCAAACTCGTGCAACAGTGGCTGTGGTGCCAACATATCAAACTGCTACGGATATTGAGAAAGCACTTAAGGTCAAGTGCAACATTGATACCAGCATTATGGGAAAGCCCCCTCTGAAAGCACCAAGCAAAGCAAAACAAGAAAAGGAAGAGCTTAAAGCTAAAGCATTGGCTATGCACGAAAAAGGAATGTCTGCTCGTGCTATTTCTAAGGAGCTGAGCAAATCAAACAGAACAATCTCCAACTGGATTAACGAATATAAAAATCCCATATAATTATAATAAAATAAGCAATTTTTTACATCTAAACAAAAAAATATTCACATACAGAGATTATAGTGTTTATGTATAAAAAATAACTTAGAGTCTTAGGCGATTTATTGAAATCAAGCAATTTCTATCTTGACAGTAGAGTCCACTTCAGAATGATAGCGGCTCAGTATTCAGCAGAGAGATTGCGGTAGCAATGAGTCATGGCAGCACCATACCGGATGGATTAAGTTTTGTACTTGCTCATTTAAACCGCCAATCTTTAGCTCAATTATACTATATGGCGCACGATTTTTTTGTCCTCTCTTATAAAACATTTCTTATAACATACCCTCTCTCTATATCCTATATGTGGCGTATAGGGAAGGATACACAAATAAGCGTTCCGCAGGCAACAGGATGGTTTTAACGCCTTATTCTTAGGCTACAATCGACGATCTCCCCTTCCCCCTACCTACCCCCCTGCTTCTATGGCTAAAACGCTTGCTAGGCTTTTAAATCAATACTTATGACGAGCTGTACGCTATCTCCTCCACCACATTAACCAGCACTTCAGGAGCATAGTCTTTTCCGTACCGTGTATTCGTAATTCCTCCTGTTGCATGTCCTAGCAAGCCAGCTATCAATGATTCAGCATGCCCCTTCTGCTTAAGCTGATTAGCCACTGTATGTCTAAAGCTGTGAAAGTCTTTCCTTTTCTCTCCTTGAATCTCCAATGAATTTCTTACCCTTGAAAACCATTTTGAAGGTTGTCCCGAGTAACCATGTTTGTCGTGATAGCTTAGCTCAGGGAATAGCCTACCTTCTTTTACAACATCTATTATCCCCATTTCTAACAGCTTGCTATGTACAGGTATCATCCTTTCAGAATGAAGTGATTTAAGTTTCTGGTCACTTCTCTTTTCATTAATATGGATACACCACATACCATCAACTAAGATAATATCATTTTTGTAAAGCTGACATAGCTCATTAAGCCTTGCCCCTGTATAAAGGGCTAAACGTGGCAGCCAATATTTATATCCTTTCTCATTTGCTGTAGAAATAAGGATGGCATTGATATCATCACTACTGAACACATCACGCCAAGCATTTGATTTTACATTTTGCTTGATACGCATATTCTTGAAGGGATTGTTATCTATGTATCCTTGCTCGATTGCAAAGTTAAAGAAGGCACTAAGGTTTTTTACATAGTTGTTGTATGTTGTAATGGATATGGCTTTTTCTTCATCAACTAAATAAACAAAATCACTAATCTTTAGTTCAGGATGCTTGCTTAGCTTGCGAGCAGCCAATGGCGGTAACTGAAGGGCAATATCTCTAAACTCTCTAGCTTCCTTGGCACCAACAGACGAGATGGGAACATCCCCCACCACTTTAGCTAGCAGCCTCACTAAGGCAGCCTTGTCATCTATCGTTTTCTGAGAGATGGCCGAACGCTTCTGTAGCTGTGAATATTCTTCCAGCAAGGAGGTGAGGCAGGGGGAAGATTGAGGCGTAATGTCAAGCAGAGAAGATGGAGCAATATTAGCAGGTGGCGTACATCGACCTAGCAGGGACTGAGATTCAAGGAACAGACGAGCAGAAGATAGCAATGCTTCTCGTTTGCTTCTGGTGCGAAGGGATTGGCGGATCTCTGTACGACCTACCGTGCTACGAAGGTGAGCAGGCACCACCAGACGAAAGTAGTAGATACCGTGGCGAGAACAGATGAGGTAAGGAGGGCATGAGGGCATTTTGTATCACCTATTGGATCACTTGGAGGATCTGAGGTGAAAAACCCTTGCAAAACAGATGAGTAGCCAAAATGGAGGCGGCCCCGACAGCCACATCCCGGCACACGCGTCCACCACTACCGTTGCTCCCTTCCGGGCCTGGCGGGGTTTGCGGTCTAGCGTTGCGGGAGGACCGACGGGGCCACCACAGCAGGATGCCCAGGGCATCGCTCACCCGACGTTGATCAAAGCCGACGTCGAGCGGGGCGCACTATATCAATGCCTGGTCCTGGTCACAAGGGTCGTGGCACTCGATCCGGCCGGCCGCCGCCAGCAACCCGGTGCCACTCAAGAACATCGAAGAGCTTGATTTCTCTGTCGGGTACAGGCGTCATGGAACGATGACAGCCTGACGACAAGGAGTCGGCGTGACCACGCCTGGACAAATGCAAGACGCCCGTACGACGCCACTGGCCAGCGACGAGCTAGCCGGCTTGCTCGAGAAGCTCGACGAGGCCATCGCCCTGCTGGCCGAAGCACCTGAGCTCGCCAAGCCTGGCCAGCTGGCCAGGGTTTTCGACACCGCCCAGGGGGTCATGTTGCAGGAAGGCGGATGTGAAGCCGTCGAGCAGCGGGCTCAGATTCTCGAGCAGGCGGGAGTCTTTCGTGGCTCCGACTGGGCGACTCCCCAATACCTGGTGCCATCCCTGACCACCCATGCGCTGAAAAGTGCCGATTCCAATGTAGTGGTCATCGAGTCGATCAGCGAACTGCGCATCCTCGCCGTCGCCAAGGGGGAGTATCTCCATCCCCTGCTTTCCGAAGAGCAGGCCCACCATTACCTGACACAGGTGATGGCACTCAACCTCTGGCTACTGTTCGGTGCGCCCACCGAGGCCGAGCGGGAAACACAGGGTGCTCTGGCACAGATTCCTCGCCACCTGTTCCACCATCTGGCCGAGCGCATCGGCTATGAACATGTCATCGATCGCCTGATCGACGAGATCTGGCGAATCCTGCAGCAGCGGCCGATCCAGGTGGATACGATCAAGCAGATGATCACCCAGATCGCCATCTGCCAGGCCAATCCGGAGATCGACCTGGGAACCAGCGGGCATGGCGCCGATCGCCTGGTCAGCTCTCTTTACGGCCCCACCCATGCGTGTCGCGAGGATCCTGGCATCGACACCTACCGCGAGCGCCTGTCAAGCATGGACAGCGGCGCCCTGCAGTACGAGGCAACCGGCTTCGCCAGGGCCATGCACGACACCAGCCTGGTCTCGCCCTATCACGCTGTCCTGCTGCGCTATCTTCTCGACCACGGTGATCACCTGCTGGCCGAGGCCCTGGGACTCTCGTCCACTGGGCGGGACTGCCTGTTATGTTATCGCGAACTGGTCCACGCCCTGATCCGCGGTGCGGTGTATCCGACCACGCCCCAGGCGGTCTACGGGCTAGCCCTGATGCTCGAGCGTGGCATCCTCTATCAGCCACCGGTGGCGCCGGCCATGTGGCGCCAACTGGGGCTGAGGCTGTCGGACTGGTCCGAGGCGCGCCTCAACATGGCCTATGGCGACAGCGCTTCACCTCGCGCCCGGCTGCTGGAAGGGGTGCTGTGTATGCTCGGGCTGCCGCTGGGCGTGGGTCAGGGCAACAACCCCACCTGCCAGTCGGCCCGCGCGCTCTCCATGTGGGCCTACAACGATCCGGACTACCTGCTGCAGATGGTGACCTGGGCGGCCCGCGACGACGAGATCATCATGCACTTCGAGGGCCAGCCGATCTCCTCGATGGAGAGTAGTGGCGGCGTGGCACAGAGCCTGCCCATGGACCTCGACCCGGTATCGCTGATCGTGGTGCCGCACCTTGACCGTATCTACGCCGAGATGGGGCGACGCTGCATCGAGCGCGAGGGTGATCCCCACCGCTGGGTCAATCCGGAATTCCACGGCTGGTGGTCGGGGCGCGGCTTTCGCATCAATGTCGACGTGGCCACCGGCCAACTTCACGAGTTGGACGACTTCTTGCGCCACTTCTATGCCAGCTATCATCCTTATTACAATGGCAACCAGCCGCTGATTCACCCCCAGCCGGCCGGCATCGCCGTGACCGACAGTGTGGCCCGCTTCATCGGCTGGCATGCCATCACGATGCTGCGCGTCACGCTCGACCCCAGCGATACAATGCGTATCTACTTCTACAACCCCAACAACGACAGCGGCCAGGACTGGGGCGACGGCATCGAGGTGAGCACCGCCGGCCACGGCGAGCGCTTCGGTGAATCATCGCTGCCCTTCGAGCAGTTCGCCTCGAGGCTCTATATCTTCCATTACGACCCACTGGAGCGGGGGGAGCTCGCCAGGATTACCCAGGAAGAGCTTGACCGGGTGACCGGTTATATCCAGCGCAGCTGGGGTGCAGACCGCCTCCCGCCCAAGGACCTGCAAGCGGATGAGGGGCCGTAGGGGGCATGCCACGCCTCGACCAACTTCTCGTCACCCAGGGCCTGGCCCGCTCGCGTACCCGTGCCCAGCGGCTGATCCGCCACGGCCGGGTACGCCTGGCCGATAGCGGCAAGTCACTGATGAAGCCTGGCGAGAAGCTCCCCGAAGAGACCCGGCTGAGCGTCGAGGAGGATCCCGAAGAGCACTATGTGTCCCGGGCGGGGCTCAAGCTGGCGGCACTGATCGAGGCGCTTAGCCTGGATCTCACCGGCAAACTGGTTCTCGACGTCGGCCAATCCACCGGCGGCTTCACCGACTGCGCCCTGCGCTCTGGCGCCCGCCACGTGATCGGCGTGGAAGTCGGCCATGACCAGCTTGCCCCTGCACTGCGCGACGATCCCCGCGTGACCTGCCTGGAGGGACTCAACGCTCGCACCATGGCCAGCGAACCCCGGCTGCGGGCGGCCTTCGATGCTCTGGCGGCTGCAGGACCTGACCTGGCCGTGATGGATGTCTCCTTTATCTCTCAGACGCTGGTCCTGCCCGACCTCGCTGCCCTGTTGCCAAGTGGTGGCAAGCTGCTGAGCCTGGTCAAGCCGCAGTTCGAGCTGGGCCCGGGCGGTGTCAATTCGCGCGGCATCGTCGATGAGCCATGGCGCTACATTGAGGTGGAAGCGCGTATCCGCGCCTGTTGCCAAGCGCAGGGGCTGGCCATCCAGCACTGGCGACAGAGCCCCTTGAAAGGGGGCGACGGAAACCAGGAGTTCCTGCTTCAAGCCGTCCGGCGCTGAACGACCGGCCGCCCTGCCCTTAGCGTCCACCGCCATCGCCATCGCCCTGACCGAGGTTCCGCTCTCCTGTATTACTCATTCCTTCGGAGGGCCTGGCTTCCGGTGTCCCCGGATCACCGAGGGCCACGCTCTCGATCTTCTTCTGAGTTCCGTCGGCGCGATGCAGCCATACGTCGAGCTGACTGAAGGCGATAGTCAGGCCATGTTCGGCGAACAGATCAACGACCCGGCAGTTGATCTCGTCGGTGGCGAACAGCCTGTCGGTCACGCTGTTGACGAAGATGCGCAGCTCGAAATTCAAGGAGCTGTCGCCATAACTCATGAAGAGTACCTCCGGCTCGGGGTCGTCGAGGACCCGCGAGTTCTCGTCGGCAGTCTGGCGCAGCAGGCGGTGGACCAGTCGATGGTCCGAGCCGAATGAGACCCCGTACTTGAGAATCACCCTGGTGACCGTGTCGGAGAGCGACCAATTGATCAAATGGTCGGTCACGAAGGTCTTGTTGGGAATGATGATCTCCATGCGATCGAAGTCGGTCACCGTGGTCGCGCGGATGCGGATACTTTTCACCGTGCCGGTCAGGTTGCCTATCGTGATGGTGTCACCGATGCGTATCGGTTTTTCGAAGAGGATGATCAACCCGGAGACGAAGTTGGCGAATATCTCCTGCAAGCCAAAGCCCAGGCCCACGCCGAGGGCGGCCACCAGCCACTGCAACTTGTTCCAGGACACACCCAGACTGGAGAGCCCCATCACCAGCCCCGTGGCGACGATAGTGTAGGAGAGCAGAGAGGTGATCGCATAGGCGCTGCCCGGTTTCAGCTCGAGGCGCGAGAGCACCATGACCTCAAGCAGGCCTGGCAGGTTGCGCGCCAGCATTATCATGAGGGCAAAGATCAGCAGAGCCGTGAAAAAATCCGCCAGCGATAAGGCACTCTCTACGAGATCGGCACCCTCGCCATCGGCGTCACCCCATATCGTCACCTGCTCCAGATAGCTGAACACGGACGACAGATCCGCCCAGACCATATAAAGCAACAGGACAAAGCCGATCAACAGGGCCAGCTTGGAAAGTCGCAGTGACTGCTGGTTGACCTCGTCCATGGCCAGCGGAGGTTCCTCGATCAGCTCCAGGTTACCTTCACCGCTTTCCTGGGCCTGGGCACGCCGACGAGCCAGGGCGCGCTTGAAGGCCAGACGCCGGGCCGCGACGGCCAACCCCCTGACCACCGCGGCCTCTATAAGAATCCACAATCCCAGCAGGTAGAGCGTGATCACGAAGTGACCGATGAGTTGCAGAGCCGTGTACTCGTATCCCGAGATAATAAGCCCCACCAGAATAAGGGGAGCCGAAGCGAAGATCAGGCCCAGCAACAGGCGGAAGAGATTGACACCAAAGAAGGGCGTATGGGCCAGGATCAGCCGTGCTTGAACGAGGCTCATGGTGAGCAGACCGGCGATCAGCAAGCCCAGGGCCAAAGGTCGGACATCGAGACTGATCTCGCCATCCCGCGCCAGGATGGCGATGAACAGTACCGGCACAAGCGCCAGGCCAAACCACTTCAACAAGCCGCGCAGGCGTGTCACGTAGGCCACCGGCCAATGGAAATGCCGGGTGGCCACCCCATCGGGCACCAACAAACGACGTGCCCAGGCGACAACTGTCCAGGCCAGGGCCAGGTGCCAGAGGGTCTTGCCCATCCCGACGACGCCGGCCTGGGCATCGGCAACCAATACGGCCCCGATACCTGCCAGTAACAGGGGGCCGGGGATTGCCAGTAGCAGGTTGAGGACGATCGCCAGGGGCGTGTGTGCCTGGGAGTCACTGTGCAACCGGCCGATCTGGCCATGCAGAACCATCAGACGCGCCTTGATTCGCCGACGCAGGCCCAGCAGCAATCCTGCCGCCAGCAGCAGGGGCAGGCCCCAGAGCGCCTCCTGGGTGGGCAGGCGCCAGTTGCCCGGCAGAATCTGCCGCCATTCCCCTTCATGCCACTCGAGCATGAACAGCGAAGGCAACTGCCCGAACCAGGCAAGGTTAAGGGGGCGGCGACTTGCTACCCAGAAGCGTTGCTCGTCGATGGTGGCGCGTAACTCCCGTGAGTTCTCAAGCGTCTGCTGCTGGTTGAGTTGAAGCTCAATGGCGGTGCTGAGCAAGTTGCCATAGGTCTGCTCGAGTTGGTCAACCAGTTCTCGCCGGGATTGATAGAGGCGTTGAAGAGACTCGACCAGGGCCGGTGTGATTTCCACGCCTGCAGCAGTCAGGCGTTGACTCGCCAGCCGCTCACTCTGGCGCAGATCGTCACGCTGACGCGCCAGGTCAAACTGGCGAAGACGCAAATCGGCGATCTCGTCGTTAAGGTCGCTGAGTGACTCCGTTTGGGGCAGGGATTGACGCTGCTCGCGCAGGATCCGTGACAACAGCAGGCTGCCTCGAATGGCGCGTATCTGCTCGTCGAGGCTGCGCTGGATCTGGCGCACCTGATCGAGCTGGCTGCGGACCAGGATGCTCTCGCGAACCATATCACTACTGCGTTCCGTGGCCCTCAACAACTCGAGGCTGAGGTCTCGATTGACCTTCAGCGCCCGCTCGAGAACCGGATGGCCAGCAGTGATCAAGGGATCGTCGCGTGCGGCATCGGCGATCGCCTGTTCGGAGGCGATGCGCCGCTTGCGATCGATCACGCTCTGCAACATGGTGAGCATGACGCTCTGCCGGTCGATATGGCCCGTGAGCAGGTCACGCCGTCGCTGAGCCAGTTCGCGCAACTGGGTGTGGGTGGCCAGCTCGCGCTGATGGAGCTGCATCTGCAGCTCGGCCAGGCGGAGTGCCACTCGTTGTTGCTGCATTCGGGGATCGTCTGCGGGGACGTCCCTTGCCTCCATCTCATCGAGAGCACGTCGACTCTGCTCGATGGTCTGGATCGCCTCGGCGATTCCCCGCTGAGCGCGTTCAGGCAGACTTTCGGCGGCGATCAGCTGTGAATTGACCTCGGCCAGTCGATCCTGCAGTTGCTTCAGTTCGGAGACCGCCTCGCGTTGCCGGTCCTCGAGCTCTTCCAGGGAAAGACCGTCGAGCTCACTGACGGAGATAGCGAGATCGGCCTCCTCCTCGGCCACCAGCTCTCGCTCGAGGCGAATCAACTGGGTAGGCGCCTGCTCAACGCGTTCGTTAAGGGCGGCCAGGCGTTCTTCTGCCTGGGCGATCTGGTCGAGTCCTGTCAGCACAGCCTCAAGGGCCTCGATATCACGCTGTACCCCTTCGCTGACCGTCTCGCCCTCGGCAGGCAGGCGCTCGGCCAGGCGCGACTCGATCTCCTCGCGCGAAGGTAGCCCTCGGGGCGTCTCTTCCTGCGCAGCGACGTCCTGAGCCAGCGCGGGCATGGCGATCACCAGCCACCCCAGACAGCACAGGAGCGTGAGTATCAAGCCACGCGAGACAGCAGCATACCGGCAGCAGTAATGTAGATGGGCATTCAATGGGCAGCCTCGGTTATGATGGACCCGAGCATGATTCTCGTCCCGCCGGGACAGCATGGCAATGGCGCCCTGTAGGCTCGGCGTTACAATTGACTCGTCGCACTGGCGTAATAGAGACGCTCCTTTAACCTCCACCAGGTATCTGACCATGATGTCTGCCCGATTTCCCCTGCTCTCCACCGCCCTGACAATGGCGGTTCTGAACGCAACTGCCATGGCCGCCGAGCCGATGAATGAAGCCGAGCGCGCGGCTATCGAGGCACGCCTCGCGGCCCTTCAGGAGGAGATGGGGGAGTTGCGTCGACAACTGGCCGACGGCGATGGCAAGGGCACTCAGGCCGCCCCCCTCGTCGAGCACACTGTCGAGCGGGAGCTCGACGAGAAAGTGAATGATCGGCGTCAGTTCGAACGCGAGTCGTCACAGAACCCCTTCGCCATCACTACCCACCGGCGCAACTACTGGTTCCCGGTGAGTTATAGCACCAGTCCGAACGACGAGGCCTTTCGCGTTATCACTGATCGCAACAAGCCTGATCGGGCAGAGATGAAATTTCAGTTCAGCGCCAAATTCAACCTGGTCGATGACCTGTTCGGCGACTACGGCGGCGATCTCTACTTCGCCTACACCCAGCGCAGCTGGTGGCAGGCCTTCAACACAGATGCCTCCTCGCCCTTTCGCGAGACCAACTACGAGCCGGAAGTCTTCATCGACTTCGAGAACGACATGTCGCTGCTCGGCTGGACCAACATCAATAACCGCCTGGGATTCAGCCACCAGTCCAATGGTCGCTCAGACCCGCTGTCGCGCAGCTGGAACAGGCTGCTTCTCGAGTCCACCATCGTCAACGACGATTGGGCCCTGACCCTGGCGCCCCACTGGCGCATCCCGGAGTCCTCGGACGAGGACGACAACCCCGATATCCACAGCTACCTCGGCTACGGCGACATCACCCTGGCGCATCGTCTCAATGGCGACAACGAACTCAGCCTGATGCTGCGAGGCAAGCCCAGCGACAACCATATGGGCACACAGGTGGACTACTCATGGCCCTTGTTCAACAGCATCCGCGGCCATGTGCAGTACTATTATGGCTACGGCGAAAGCCTGATCGACTACGACCAGCGCAGCCATCGCCTGAGCCTGGGCTTCAGCATCAATCCGCTGTTTTCCGCCGGCGTCCTGGAGCGTTGACCCTGATCTGGGTCAGGGTCGAATACGTTGAACTCACGTCGCCGACTGTTATGCTGGAACTCTCACGTACCGTCACAGGAAGACTCTCATGGCTAGACATGCCCCCCGCACCAGCGAATCTACCCAGCAGCTCAGGGAAGACTTGAACCAGCTCACCCAGACCATCGAGGAGCTGGTCAACGCCACCGCCGATGATTCCCGCAGCAACATCAAGGAGCTGCGTGAGCGCGCCGAGAAGCGCCTGAAGGATACTCGCGAGCGACTCGAGACTCGCGGAGAGCGCATCTATGACGAAGCCCGCGAAAATGTCACCCAGCAGGCCGACGCCTGCGATCGCTACGTCCACGAAAACCCCTGGACGAGCATCGGCATTGGCGCCGGCGTAGGGGTTGTCATCGGCATGCTCATCGGGCGGCGCTGATGTCCGCGAGCCAAGGACCGGCTCAGCGCCTGTTCGTTGCCGGCAAGCGGCTGCTCGGCAGCCTGCTCGCCATAGGCGAGACGCGCTTGCGACTCGCCGTGCTCGAGCTCGAGGAAGAGCGAGCCCGCTTGGTGGGCATGCTACTGCTGGCCGGGTTGAGCCTGATCCTGCTGCTGTTGGGCCTCGGCGTTCTCACCACCTTGGTGATCGTCGCCTTCTGGGAGACCCACCGTCTGGCCGCCATCGGGGTGAGCGCTTTGGTGCTGCTGATAAGCGGTGGCCTGCTCGCCCTGAGGGTCATGCAGCTGGCACGCCGTCGCACCCTGCTGGCCGGCACGCTGCGCCACTTGGCAAGTGACCGTGAACTGGTGGAGACGTCGCGTGAAACGCGCTGATCGTCAGGCCCGCAAAGCCGAGCTGGAACACGCCATCGAGCAGCAACGCGTGGATCTGCTGGTGGCTACCAGTCGCTGGCAATCGGCGGGACGTTCCCTCGACCATGGATGGAACCTGCTGGTGCGTTTCAAGGTGCCGCTTCTGATAATGGGCGGCATGCTGCTCTACCACGGCGCACGACGGCCCGGCGGCGTTGCGCGCATGGCGGGCCGCCTGACCACCGGAGCACTGATCGTCAAGCGGGCGCGCCGCCTACTGCGCTGACCACCCGAAGGAACTTGGCCATGTCCCTTGCCATCACTCTGCATGTTCTAGCCGCCGTGATCTGGGTCGGTGGCATGTTCTTCGCATGGATGATCCTGCGGCCGGTCGCCGGAGAACTGCTGGAGCCTCCCCAGCGCCTGACCCTCTGGTACCACGTATTTCAGCGCTTCTTCCCCTGGGTCTGGGCCGCTGTGGTAGTACTGCTGGCGACAGGGCTGTGGATGCTCTTCGGCGTCTTCGGTGGCATGGCAGGTACCAGCTTCCATGTCCACCTGATGCTGGTATCGGGGTTGGCGATGATGGCGATCTTCCTGCACATCTGGTTCGCCCCCTACCCTCGCCTGGGCCGGGCCGTGGCCGGCGAGAACTGGGCCGCGGGCGGTCAGCAGCTGGGGAAGATCCGCCGGCTGATCGGCATTAATCTGATCCTCGGGCTTTTCACCGTCGCCATCGCCTCGGGTGGGCGTTTCCTCTGATCGCGGCATGCCTTGTTGATGCGAGCCTAAAGTGAATTGCCGCAGGCTACGCCGGAAGCCCACGCCCACTGGAAGTTGTGGCCGCCGAGCTCGCCGGTAACATCCAGTACCTCGCCGATAAAGCGAAGTTGTGGTAGCTCCTGTACCGAAAAGTCCTTGGACGAAACAGCTCGGGTATCCATGCCGCCCATGGTTACCTCGGCAGTCCGCCAGCCTTCCGTCCCGGCAGGCTTGAGGCGCCAGGCCTCCACGGCCTCGGCCCAGGCCTGCAAGCGGTCATTGCTGTACTCGGCAAGCACCCCGTCATCTTCATGCCACTCGACCAGCGCCTGGGCCAGGCGCTTCGGCAGACGCTCCCCCAGCCAGCTGGAAAGCCGCCGCTTGGGCGTCTCGCGCCGTGCATGGCAGAGCGCCTCAAAGACATCCAGACCGGGCAGCAGGTCGATGGAAAGGGTGTCCCCGGACTGCCAGACACTGGAGATCTGCAACATGGCAGGTCCCGAAAGTCCGCGATGGGTGAAGAGCATTGGCTCGCAGTAGCTTCTCCCGCGACATGTCACCGACACCTCGCAGCTGACGCCTGCCAATGCCTCAACCCGCGCCTTCCAGTGCGAGGTGAGGGTGAAGGGCACCAGGCCGGCCCGGGTCTCGGTGACCGACAGCCCGAACTGGCGGGCGAGGTCGTAGCCGAAGCCGCTGGCACCCATCGAGGGAATCGACAGCCCACCCGTTGCCACTACCAGAGCCCCGCAATCGATGGGCCCCAGCGAGGTCGCCAGCCACATGCCCTCCCCGCGACGCTCGACGCCCTCAACAACGGTCTTGAGACGAATATCCACCCCCGCCCACTCACATTCGGTAAGCAGCACACGGAGTATCTCTTTCGAGGAGTCGGCACAGAACAGCTGCCCCGGCGTCTTCTCCACGTATTCCACACCGTGGCGCTCCACCAGCTCCACGAAGTGCTCGGGTCGATAACGCTTGAGCGCCGAGATGCAGAACGAAGGATTCTGGGAGGTGAAATTCGCCGGCCCCGAGGCCAGATGGGTGAAATTGCAGCGCCCGCCACCGGACATCAGGATCTTCTTGCCCGCCTTGTTAGCGTGATCAACCACCAGCACCCGCCGTCCGGCATGGCCGGCAGACAGCGCGCACATCAGCCCGGCGGCACCGGCGCCGATCACGACCACATCGTATGTCACCCCCGCTATCCTCCCGGCCACTCATCGTCGTCAACTTCAAGCGGGCATTCTAGCAGCCGGACATCGATGCGCCGAGAGTGGTCAATCATGTACAGTTCTTGTACATTGTGACGGCAAGGAATCCACTCTTGATAGTTGTGAATTGTTGTCACACTCCCAGGATACGGCCCGGTTAGGCTATAAATGGCGCCTGCAGGATCGCGAGCGCCTCTCTCGCACCGCTCACGCTCATCGACAAGATCCGCGCTCATGCCTATACGCCTCGCCTCACACTTACTGCCCCTGTTGCTCGGCCTGTTACTGGCCTTGGCGACGCCGTTGTACGCCCAGCAGCCCACCGCGGTGATCGCCGCCGAGGCACGCCTAGAGCCCTGGTCCGACCCGATAGAAGCCTTGGGTACCCTGCGTGCCGATGAAAGCGTGACACTCTCCTCCACCGTGACCGCACTGATCGCCAAGCTGAGTTTTACCGACGGTGAGGAGGTGGAAGCGGGCCAACTGCTGATCCAGTTGAATGACAACGAGGAACAGGCCGACCTGCGTTCCGCCCAGGCATTACGCGACGAGCGGCGCAACACCGTGGCCCGCTTGAATCAGTTGGAGAGCCGCAACCTGGCCCCCCGTGCCGATGTCGAGGATGCCCGCTCCCGGCTGCGCCAGGTGGAGGCCGAGATCCAGGCGCTGGAGGCAAGGCTTGCCAACTACCGGATTCTCGCGCCCTTCAGCGGACGCGTCGGCTTTCGCAACATCAGCGTGGGCAGCCTAGTCACCCCCGGTACCGAACTGGTGACCCTGGACAAGCTCGACGTGATGAAACTCGATTTCAATGTGCCCGAGGTCTTCCTCTCTCTCCTCGAGCCCGGCCTAACCCTCACGGCCCGCAGCGCGGCCTTTCCCGACGCGACCTTCGAAGGCGAGATCGCAAGCGTAGGCGCACGTGTCGACCCGGTGAGCCGCAGCGTGCCGGTACGCGCCGAGCTGGACAATCCCGACCTGAAGCTCAGGCCAGGCATGCTGATCGAAGTGGTGGTGCAGCGCCAGCCACGCGAGACGATGGTCATCCCCGAAGCGGCACTGATTCCCGAAGGCAACCGTCAGTACGTGCTGATACTGCACGAGAACGGCGACTACCAGGTAGAACGGCGCCAGATCACCATCGGTGCCCGCCGCGAAGGCGAGGTGGAGGTACTGGAGGGGCTTAGCGAAGGCCAGCTGGTGGTGGCCCACGGCACCGAGCGAGTGCGCGACGGCCAGCCGGTCCGCCTGCTCGGCATTCTCGATGACGACACCAGCGTGCCGGAGATTCTGCGTCGCGAGCGCAATGCCGCGGAGGCGGAAAGCTGATGCGCCTCTCCGATGTTTCCGTGCAGCGGCCGGTACTCGCCACGGTACTGGCCGCGCTGATCGTGGCCTTCGGCCTGCTGGCCCTTCAGCGCCTGCCGCTGCAGGAATATCCCTCCATCGACCCGCCGGTAGTCAGCATCGATACCCGTTATCCGGGTGCCTCGGCCAGCGTGGTGGAGACCCGCATCACCCAGGTGCTGGAGGACCGTGTCGCCGGCGTGGCAGGCATCGAGGTGATCTCGTCATCCAGCCAGGACGGTCGCTCCAGCATCAACGTGCAATTCAGCCTGGCCATGGACATCGATGCAGCTGCCAACGACATTCGAGATCGCATTTCCGGCTCGCTCGACAACCTGCCCCAGGAAGCCGAGCCGCCCGAGGTCCAGAAGGCCGACTCCAGCGACGACGTAGTCATCTGGCTAAGCCTTTCTGGTGAGGGCTACACCATGGCGGAGTTGACCGACTACGCCAATCGCTACCTGGTGGACCGTTTTTCGGTACAGACGGGGGTGTCACGGGTGATCGTCGGCGGCGGGCGCGACTACGCCATGCGCATCTGGCTCGATGCCAACGCCCTGGCGGCGCGCGACCTCGCCGTCAGCGACGTGGAAAGCGCCCTGCGTGCCGAAAACGTCGAATTGCCCGGCGGGGCCATCGAATCCCGTGACCGTCAGTTCATCGTGCGCCTGCCGCGCAGCTTTGCCACGCCGGGGGATTTCCGAGGGCTGGTACTCGACGAGGGCCAAGACGGCTACCTGGTAAGGCTCGGCGACGTGGCCCGCGTGGAAATCGGCGCGGTGGAGGAGCGCACCATCTTTCGCGGCAACGGTGTGCCCATGGTGGGCCTGGGCATGCGCAAGCAGTCCACCGCCAACGTGCTGGAGATCTCCGATGGCGTGCTGGCGGAAATGGAACGCCTGCAGGGCACCCTGCCCGATGGCATGAGCCTGGGGCTGAATTTCGACGCCTCGGTTTTCGTCTCCGGTGCCATCAAACAGGTGGTGCAGACGCTGTTCATCGCCATGGGCCTGGTGGTCGTGGCGATCTTCGTGTTCCTCGGCAACCTGCGCACCACTATCATTCCAGCCATTACCGTGCCCATTGCCCTGATCGGCTCCTTCGCGGCGCTGGCGGTGATGGGTTTCACCATCAACCTGTTGACCCTGCTGGCCCTGGTGCTGGCCATCGGCCTTATCGTCGACGACGCCATCGTGGTGCTGGAGAACATCCATCGGCGCATGCACGAACACGGTGAGACGCCACTGGTCGCCGCCTTCCGCGGCACACGCCAGATCGCCTTCGCGGTCATCGCCACTACCCTGGTGCTGATCGCCGTGTTCGTGCCGCTGAGCTTCCTGCAGGGCGACATCGGTCGACTGTTCTCGGAGTTTGCCCTGACGCTTGCCGCGGCGGTGGCGATCTCCAGCCTGCTGGCACTGACCCTGACGCCGATGATGGCCTCCAAGATCCTCAAGAGCGACATGCAGGAGGGACGACTGGCCCGTGCGGTGCAGTGGGCACTGGAACACTCACGCTGTATCTACCGCCGACTGCTCGAGCGCATGCTCAAGCTGAGGCTGCTGGTGCTGGCGGTATTTCTGGGGCTGGTCGGCGGCATGCTGTGGCTCAATGAACAGCTGCCCAACGAATATACCCCCAAGGAGGATCGCGGCAATTTCTGGGTGCTGGTCAACGGCCCGCCCGGCGCTACCTACGACTACATGCTCGACTACATGGACGAGATCGAAGCCCGACTGCTGCCCATGGTCGAAACCGGCGAAATCGATCGAGCGGTGGTACGTGCGCCACGTGGCTGGGGCAACATCGAGAACTTCAACAGCGGTTTCGTCATCGTCGGGCTGGCCGACTGGAGTGAGCGTCGCAGCGCCTGGGCGATCATGGACGAGGTTCGCCGGAAACTCGCCGATCTGCCCGGCGTTCGCGCCTTCCCGGTGATGCGACAGGGCTTCGGCCAGCGGGTCGAGAAACCGGTGCAGTTCGTGCTCGGTGGCGGCACCTACGAAGAACTGGCCGAGTGGCGTGACACCGTGATCGAGCACATTCGCGAAGACAACCCGCGCCTGACCGGCCTGGAGAGCGACTACGAGGAAAACCAGCCGCAACTGCGCGTGGAAATCGACTACAGCCGTGCCGCCGACCTGGGAGTCACCGTCACCGAGATCGGTCGCACTCTGGAGACCCTGCTCGGCGGGCGCACGGTGACCCGCTACGTGGATGACGGCGAGGAGTACGACGTGATTCTCGAGGGCGAGCCCGGCGCACGGCCGAGCCCCTCCTCACTGGAGAGCATACGCGTGCGCTCGCAGCGAAGTGGCGAGCTGATCCCACTGGCCAGCCTGGTGACGATCACCGATTTCGCCGGTCCCAGTACCCTGAACCGCTTCAATCGAATCCGCGCCATCACCCTGCAGGCCGAGCTCGCCGACGGCTATGCGCTGGGTGAGGCGCTTGAGTACCTCGAAGCCACCGTCGATGAACTTCTCCCGCCGGAGGCCCAGACCGACGTCAAGGGAGCCTCCCGCGACTATCTCGAAGCGAGTGGCGCCACCGGCTTTCTGCTGGGCCTGGGTATCCTGGTTGTATTCCTGGTTCTGGCCGGCCAATTCGAAAGCTTCGTGCACCCCTTCGTGATCATGCTCACCGTGCCGCTGGCCATCTGCGGCGCTCTGCTCGGGCTCTATCTCACCGGGCAGTCGCTGAACATCTACAGCCAGGTAGGGCTGGTGATGCTGGTAGGGCTCGCCGCCAAGAACGGCATCCTGATCGTGGAGTTCGCCAACCAGCTGCGCGACCAGGGAATGGCTTTCCACGAGGCACTGGTCGATGCCGCCGTGACGCGGCTGCGTCCCATCGTGATGACCGCGGTGACCACCATGGCCGGTGCCGTGCCGCTGATCGTCTCCAGCGGCGCCGGCGCCGAGACCCGGCTGGTGATCGGCACGGTGATCCTCTGCGGCCTGGCCGCCGCCACTCTGTTCACGCTTTTCGTGGTGCCGGTGGCCTATGACCTGCTGGCGCGGCGGACCGGCTCTCCGGGCGACGTCGCCCGCCGCCTGGAAGGGGAGATGGGCGAGTCGCCTGCCGGCTACTGACCTCTTCTCTACGACAACGGCCACTCCGTGGAGTGGCCGTTGTCATCGATGGCGGGAAGACGCTTCAGCAGTCGCCGATGCGCCGCCCCTTCATGGTCGTGGTCATGTTCATCTCGCCCATCTGCGGCGACTGGACGGTGACCTCCACACGGCCCTCGGTGGTATCGCCAAGGAACTCCATCTGGCCGACGATATCGGCCTCGCCGCCCTCAGCCTGGCAGACCATGCGGTAGTCCATGCCGTCGACGGTGACGTTGTGCTCGAGCAGTTCGCAGCCCTCCTCCTCGATGAAGCTGAACTCCTCATCGTCGATATCGCCCTGGGCGATGCACTCCTGGTGGGTCTCGGTCTGGTCGGGGATCGGCATGTCACCCTGCACGGAGGTGATGCTGGTGAACTCCCACTGTCCCGGTTCGATATTGGGAGATTCGGCAACAGCCGACAGCGGCAGCGCCAGCAGTAGGCCGGCAAGAAGGGGGCGGAACGACATGAAGAAATTCTCCCTGATAATGGGTGGTATGCCATGCACTCTACACGAGGCTCAGCATAGCCCAATCGACGGCCTAGCCCAATCGATGCCCGCCCCCAATCCGGCTCTGCTCGGGACAGGCAATGGCGCGAGCCCGATACCCGATGCCTAGGCGGCTCCTGCCGCCTCCGCCTTGGTCCAGGCGATGAAGCTCTGTACCTGCTGCGTACCGACGGCGTCACGGGTCGCGACAATATCGTAACCGATACTCGTCTCCACGATGTCCGTAAATGGACGCACCAGAAGCCCTGCCGTGACCAGGTCGCTCAGTATCGGCAAACTACCCAGGACGACTCCCTGTCCCGCAATCGCCGCCTGAACGGCCAGGTTGTAGTCGCTGAAACTGACCCCTCGTCGAGCATCGATGTGACCGGCGCCCAGCGTCTCGAGCCAGGGCTCCCACCCCACCCACGCTCGAGTCGCTGTGGCCCAGGTCAGGGCTGACGTATCCCAGTGAATCAGGGTGGCGCGAGAGAGGTCATCCAGCTGCCGCAATCCATCATGGCGCGTGGTCAGCGATGGACTGCAAAAGGCACACAGCTGCTCGTCGAACAGCCGGTAGGCCACTTCCCCCTTCTGTGGAGCGACGCCGAAGCGAATCGCCACGTCCGCCGCTCCCTTTTCAAGATTCGCCAGGCGAAGTGAGGAATCGATCAGCACATCGATGTCGGGATACATGGCGCGGAACCGCTCGAGCCGGGGTACCAGCCAGGCAGTGGCGAAGGAAGGTTCGGCGGAGACGACCAGGCGCTGAGGATTGCGGTAGGCACTCATCTGGCCAACCGCACGTTCGATCTGCTCGAAGCCTGCCGCCAGCGATTCCAGGCCAGCCCGGCCGGCCGGCGTCACCCTCAGGCCGCGCCCACTACGTTCGACGAGCGCTATGCCCAGGTGCTCTTCCAGCTTGCGCACCAGTTGCTTCACCGCCGCCGGCGTGACATGGAGCTCGTCGGCAGCAGGCACGAAGCTCAAATGGCGTGCAGTGGTCTCGAAGGCACGAAGCGCATTGAGAGAAGGCAATGGGCGTTTCATAAAAGTAACTTTATCTAACCTCTATGTGTAGATCAAATATATTGCATGACGCCATCCATTCAGGAAAATAGTCGGTATTGCTCTGGATAAAAGTAAGAAAAATTACGTTTTTGCCGTTTCGGTGATAACGGCTTTCGCGCAGGAACACACTGACTCGCCATGGTTCGTCTAGCGCGGAGCTATTCGCCCCCGCCCTCACGCAATAGCAAGGTCATGTCGTATGCAACCCGATCAGCGCACGCTTCTCGCCTCCGCCATCGTTCTCGCCACGGGGGTGCTATGGGGGTTCTACTGGCTACCGGTTCGCGCCCTGGGGGAGATGGGCCTGGCGGGCGCCTGGGGGACAGCCGCCATCACCGCTGGCACGGTGGTACTTCTTCTGCCCTTTGCCGTTCGAAATCGCCGCCAACTGGCACGAACCCGGCCGGTCGCCCTGCTCTCGGTCGCGCTGGGCGGTGCAGCGTTCGCGCTCTACTCGATCGGCTTCCTCTATGGACGGGTCGCGATCATCATCCTGCTGTGGTTTCTCAGCCCGGTGTGGAGCACGCTGATCGGCCGCTTCCTGATGGGATGGCCGACGCCCCGCCTGCGCATTGTCGCCATTGTCCTGGGCCTGGTAGGACTGGCCATCATGCTGGGGGCCGACGGCAATCTGCCGCTGCCCCGGGGAGCAGGTGAGTGGATGTCGTTGATTGGCGGTATCCTCTGGTCTTTCTCCACCACCGGCATCCGCGCCAGGTCCACCATCACGGCTCTACCCGCCGCCTTCGTCTTCGCCCTAGGCGCGGCAGTGACGGCCTTGGTTCTCGCCCCGTCCCTTGAGCCGCTGCCCAGCATTGTCCCGAGTCAGGCCCTCACGATCACGGGGCTGGCACTGCTGACAGGAGGCCTGTGGTGGGGATTGAGCCTTGTGGCATTGATGTGGGCGACGGTCCGGCTTGAGCCTGCACGCGTCAGCATCCTGCTGATGACGGAGGTGCTGGTGGGAGCGCTTTCCGCGGCCCTCCTCGCCGATGAATCCCTAACAGGCTTCGAGATGGCGGGAGGTGTCATCGTGCTCTTCGCGGGCCTGCTTGAGGTCCTTCCCGCGCGTTACCTCAGATCGGCATGACATATCCGATGACATTTCCCCAGGCGGTCCGCCATTTCATGAGAACAACAACAACGCGTCTCTGAACCCTCCAAAAGAAACCCGGTGCCACGGCAGATGTCGGATTGAATCCCTTGAGCGACCGCGAGGCGATGCTCACCAGCCACTGCTCGTGGGCTTCTAGGTGCAGGCATTGGGTGCGTTTCAGGATGCCTGTCGCGTCAGATCGTGGAAGTGGATGCCGGTCGCCTTTATCACAGCGGTCAAGGCCGTCATCGGCAGGTTGATGACGCAGGTCCCACTGCGGCGCACGAGCTCGAAACTGTGATTGCCGGAGGAGATGACGCAGCCGACCAGGGAGGGCGAGAAGGCCATCATGGTATGCCAGCCCAGGGTCATGATATCGCGCTCACCACCGCAGGCAGATGAGACCAGCACAATGGGGCCAGGCTCGAGGTAACGGCGCACCCGATCCAGCGGCACGTCGACCATCTCGACATCGTCACGCATCTGTTTCTCCTCCGTTGTTCACTCTTCGCTGCGGGCCACTCCCGAGAGCATCTTCTCCATGTCGCGGTCGAGGAAAGCGAGGAGGCTCTCTTCACGCAATGGTCGAGAGAGGTAGAAGCCCTGGATCGTGTCGCAGTTCATGGCAACGAGGGTCCGGAGGCTCTCTCTGTCCTCCACCCCCTCGGCGGTCACCGTCAGCCCCAGTTCGTGGGCAAGGGTGATGGTGGAGCGCACGATGAGGTAATGGCGGTCATTGGTCAGCATGTCGCCCACGAAGCTCATGTCTAACTTGACCTCGTCGACAGGGAACTCGCTCATGTAGGAGAGCGAAGAGTAGCCGGTGCCGAAATCATCCACCGAGATGCAGGCGCCGGCATCGTGGAGATCGGAAAGCACATCACGGATGCGCAATGGATCCCGGATGAAGCCGGTCTCGGTGATTTCCAGCCACAGGCTGCGTGCCGGCATCGGCGGCGCTAGGCACTGGGCGATGAAATCGACCAGGTCGGGCTCCATGAGATCCTGGGGCGCCAGATTGACGCTGACACGAAAGCCCGAGGCAGCCAGGCCCGTGCGCCGCAGCATGTCGCTGGCCTCCTCGATCACCCAGCGCGTGATCCAGTGTGTCAGCCCGGCCTGTTCCAGCATGGGAATGAAGCGCCCCGGCGATACCAGTCCCAGGTTGGGATGATGCCATCGGATCAACGCTTCGGCTGCCTTCACTCTTCCGCTCTCGATATCCAACTGAGGCTGATACTCGAGGAACATGTCGCGGGTGCCGTGGCGATGGAAGTCCTGCAGCAGGAGCAGGTCATCGATATCCGGCTCGAGATCGGTGCTGTAGATCACCCAGCGGTGGTGGGCCTCTCGGGCCATCGCTACAGCCAGGATGCCACGGCGAACCAGCTCATCGGCGCCTTCGTCTGCTTCGAGGCTTGCCTCGTTGACGATGCCGACGACGTAGACGGGATCGAGATCGACCGAGCCGAGGTTCAGCGGTTCGGTCAAGCGCCCGACGACGTCGTTGCCTTCCAGTGGCTTACTCGTGACAATGGCGAATAGCCCGGAACCGAAGTGCCCGACCAGACGGAAATCCTGCGTTTCCAACAGCCTGGCAAAGGTTCTCTGCAATTCCAGCGCCACCTGGTAGCTGAAGGCAGTGATCAACTGCTCGAGATTGACCAGTTGGATCAGGGCGATGGTCGGCGACCATTCGGGATCGGCCTCAATGAGGCTGTCGAGCTTGCTGATGAAGGCGCTGCGATTGAAAAGCCCGGTGAGCATGTGGTGCTCGAGCCGATACTCGAGCTCGCCCTGCAGCGACCGTCGAGACATCAGTTCCCTGGAGAGCAGACGGGTCTTGCGGGCCACCTGCCGGCGCAGGGACCAGGACCAGAGGTAACCGCCTGCCCCCAGCAACAACAGCGGCAGCGCTATCCAGGCAAGAGTGCGCAGATGGTCCCGCCAGGTCGTGGGCTGCCACTCCATTTCGGGGAGCCAGTCGGCATGGATATCGAAGTAGGTGCCCTTGGCCTGCAGCAGGCCCACTTGCTCCTGCAGCCACGCATGCAGGTCGTCACGCCCCCGCCTGACGGCGAAGACGTAAGCCGTGGGCCAAAAGGGCCGGCTGACCTGATGGATATCAAGCTCTGCCGCGCCGATGACATGCCGCGCCGTGTGGGCGGCGACGATGGCGATATCCGCATGGCCTTCCACCACGGCCAGCAAGGCGCTCCTGATGTCCTCCTGGGGCCTAAGCTCTCCCCCAGCCGGGTTCTCCCTCAGTTGATTCTGCGCATAGCTACCTTCCACGACGGCCACCCGCATGCCGGAGAGATCATCGGGTTTCTTCTGGACCGATTCGGGAGAGCGCGCAAAGATGCCGTGCGCCACGTAATAGATCGGCGAGGTGAAGTCGAATCGCTCCTCTCTTTCCTCAGAGACGAACAGCGCCACCACATCCGCTTCGCCTGTCTCGACGGCCTCGATGGCTTGATCCCAGGCCATCAGCAAGTGCTCGGCCTCGAGGTCTTGCTGATGCGCGATAGCGTCCTGGAGGTCGATCACGAATCCTCTCGGCTCACCATCGTCGTCTAGCCACTGGAAGGGTGGATAGTCGTCGGAGCCCGCGAATACCAGCGGCTCGGGAATCTCTTGCGGTGGCGACAGGATCTGGGCGGCGAGCGGTACCGAGGAAGCCAAAGCCAAACCGGCGACCAGTAAACAGGCCCCGATCGCCCCTCCTGTTACATCGCCTTGCCTGAACCCCATGGAGGCCTCGCATATTCGGATGGTCTTTCGCCTTGAAAGACCCCATTACACTCAAAGATATACCAGCCTGCCACAGTTCACAGGACGCCAGCAGCCAATGCGACCGACAGGGACACCCGCAAAACATGGGTTACATACTTCTAATGCGACAGCCGTAACTGAATAAGCTACCGGGTGATTGAATGCCCGACCCCCACAGCTACCCGGAACAGTCAGCCAGGTTAGCGTTACGATAGTTCGCCATGGCCTCCTCCATGGCCTGCTGCAACGCCTCAATACGCGAGCCGTGCGCCGGATGGGTAGAGAGAAACTCGGGGGGTTGACCACCGCCAGCGGCTGCCATGTTGCGCCACAGCGCCACGCTCTGTTGCGGGTCGAACCCCGCCCGCGCCATGATCGCCAGGCCCATCAGGTCGGCCTCCTCCTCATGGGCGCGGCTGAAAGGCAGGCTGATGCCGAGCCGGGCGCCCAGGCCCAGGGCCTGCATCAACTGCTGCCCTCCCAGCTCTCCCTCGCCCAACAGCCCCACCAAGAGCAGCACGGCCTTGATGCCGAGCTGCTGAGTGAGACGCTCGTTGCCGTGGTCGGCCAGCACATGGCCGACCTCGTGACCGATCACCGCCGCCAGCTGGGCCGGATTCTCGGCCACCCGCAGCAGGCCGGTATGCACACCGATGCGCCCTCCCGGCAGGGCGAAGGCGTTGGGAGAGGAATCCTCGAAGACAGCGACCTCCCAGGCCTCGGGCAGGTCAGCGGCCGAGTAGAGCTCCTCGGCAGCGGCCACCACCTCCCTGGCTACGCACTGTACCCGGCGGTTGACGGCCGCATCGCGTGATACCGACTGACGCTGACGCAACTGGTCGAAGGTATCCTCGCCCAGCTGAGCCATCAGAGCGTTCGGCACCAGAACCAGCTGGGAGCGTCCCGTCGGGGTCTCCTCGCAGCCGGTCAGCATTACCAGGGGCAGGATGACCAACAGTCGCAACGTGAACCGAAAGCGCATCGCATCATCCCTCTCGTCAGTGGACCGAACGGATCAGCCTAGCCCGACTGACCTGAGGAGGAAACACCCCTGCCCTGACACCCCGTCGATCAGGCCGAGACGGGCATTCGAGGGGCAGTTAACGTGCCGAATGCTGCATATATAGCCCGGTGACTTATGCATCGACGATACGCGTGAAAATAGCCCCGTAATGGTAGGGAGGAAGTTCGACGCTCGTTTCCAGCTTGAAGCCCGCCGGCTCGACCACCGTGCGGGTTTGTTCCGGCGACAGGCGCATGTCGGTCTTGGGGCCTCGCGGCTGCCCGAGAACGGTCGTCTGCTCCCGCTGCAGGGGATACCAGTTGACGATGGCCAAGCGGCCATCGGGCTTCAAGGCCGCAGCGACTTCTCGGGCCAGTGCCGTCTTGTCCGGTACGCCGTGAAAGGTGTTGGCGATCAGCACGTAGTCTACCGGCGCAGTCAGCAAACGGCTCAGCTCCATGGCATCCCCGAGCAGCCAGCTGCAATTCGACATTCCCTTGCACGCCGCTTGCGCCTGTTCAATCATGAGGGGGTCGATATCGAAACCGACGACATGCCCCGCACCCACTTGCCGGGCGATGGCGGCCGTGAAATAGCCATCTCCACAGCCGAGATCGACGACCCTCATCCCCGGCTCGATGCACAAGGCCGTGACGACCCTGTCAGGATCTGGCCAGAGCGTATGCCACCAGTCCTGGTCCGGCATGGCCGAAGCGGGAAACAACCGGTCTTGCGTCATGAGGGGAGATTCCTTTTCATCGTCGCTGGTGCGCCACTCGGCCGAGTTCGGCGTACAAGAGATGAGCCTTTCGCCTCACCAAGGCCACGGTTCGAATCCCGCCCAATGCTGGTGATCGCTTCCATGCTGGCGCGTTCTCCTGGGTAGGTGAGGCAAGCAACAGGGTCTGAATTCCATCGCTCATGGCTCGACTGGTTCCACTCCCCAACTGCCGTACCAACTACCATACCGACTTTACTCGCTCCTGGGCCATCAGGCGCCGAACACCTTACGAGGCGTGATGCGTCAGGTCATGGAAATGTCAACCCCGATTAGAAATGTCCGTTTTCTACCGATCTAAGATGTCCGCTCTGACTTGACCAGAACAACCGCTGGAGGTCTGGCGGCAACAGGCCGGGATGGACTGGCACATCGAGGAATCCCCAGTGCGTTTCACCGCCGATTTCGACGGGTAGTGTTTCCTCCCTCTGTACATTTTGTGTAGCCAGCAGCTGCTGGTCAGCTACCTGCACGGCAGTCCGCAGTGGCGCTATGATCACCGCTACTGCCCGCGTGGCGAAAACGCAGGCCCGATCAAGTGCTTGACCTGCAGATACTCCGCCAATCCCCAGGGGCCCAGCTCACGGCCGATGCCGCTGATCCCGAAGCCGCCCCAGCTGGCTTCCGGCATCACCACCTGCTCGCTGTTATACCAGATGCTGCCGGCACGCAGTTGGCGACCCACCCTTCGCGCGCGCTCGACATCACCGGCGACCACCGTGGCCGCCAGACCGAAGGGGCTGGCATTGGCGAGCTCGATGGCTTCCTGATTGCTGGTGACGCTGCGCCCGCAGAGCACCGGCCCGAAGATCTCTTCCTGCCAGAGGCGGCTCTCGACCGGCACATCGCGGTAGAGCGTCGGGGCGACGAACTCGCCGCGCTCGGGCAGCTGGCGATGCCGGCCATCGCGCACCGCCACAAGCCCCTCCTCCCGACCCACCGCCAGGTAGCGCTCGACCGCTTCGCGCTGGCGCGTGCTGGTCATGGGGCCCATGTCCGTGTCGTCGGCCAGGGGGTCGCCCAGGCGAATCGCGTCCATGCGCTGAGCAAGTGCGTCGTAAAGGGCATCGGCTAGAGCCGCGTGCACGATCAGCCGCGAGGTGGCGGAGCAGACCTGCCCGGAGTTGAAGTAGATACCCGCCATCACCCAATCGGCGGCCTGCTCGACCTCTGCATCGTCCAGCACCAGGATGGGGGACTTGCCGCCCAGCTCCAGGGAGACGTTACGCACGCCCTTCGCCGCCGCGTGCATGACCTTCTCACCCACCATATTGCTGCCGGTGAAGGAGAGCTTGTCGACGCCGGGGTGGGCGGTGAGCGGCGCCCCGATGCCCTCGCCGTCGCCGTGTACCAGGTTGAGCACCCCGGCGGGCAGGCCGATGGCCTCGGCGATCTCGGCCACCGCCTGTTCGGGCAGCGGGGTGACTTCGGAGGGCTTGAACACCACGGTGCAGCCCGCCGCCAGGGCCGGGGCAATCTTCCAGGCGCTGGTCACCAGCGGAAAGTTCCAGGGGGTGATCAGCCCCGCCACGCCAACGGGGTCTTCGTAGGTCTGCGCCCGGATGCCGTCGAGGCCGTGCTCGACGATGCGCCCCTGGCGCGCCTCCAGCTCGGCGGCCTGGCCGGCGTAGTAGCGGTAACAGGCGATGGCATCGTCGAAGTCGATTCCCGCCTCGGCCAGGGCCTTGCCGTTGTTGCGGGAGGAGAGGCGCATCAGCGCATCCCGGCGCGCCTTCAGGGCATCGGCGAAGGCCGCCAGGTAGGCACCGCGCCGCTCACCGCCCAGCGCCTGCCAGGCCGGCAGGGCGCGGCGGGCAGCGGCCACGGCGGCGTCCACATCGGCGACATCGCCGGCGGTGAGCTCGGCGATGGTCTCCTGGCGGTAGGGGTCGGTGACGAGCAGGCGACGCTTGCCTGCACTCTCGACCCAGCAATTGTCGATGAACTGTCGTGTCAGCTGTTGCATGGGTGACTCTCTCGCAGTGGGGTTCCGGGTCAGTGGGAGGCTATTCCTGCACCGCGGCATTCCAGGCGGCCGCGTCGACCTCGATCAGCACTGGCCCCTGCCGCGGGCGCTCGCGGATCGCCGCGGCCAGGGCCTGCGGGTCGCCAACGCGGCGAGCGACACAGCCGAATCCGGCGGCCAGCATCTGGAAGTCCGGCGCCTGGATATCCACCCCCAGTCGCGGAACATCCGCGCCATCCATGAAGCGGCGGATCTCTTCATAGCCGTGGTTGTGCCACAGCAGAACCACCACCGGCAGGCCCTCCTCCACCGCGCAGGCCAGCTCGGTCAGCGTGAACATGATGCCGCCGTCACCCACCAGCACCACGACCGGCAACTCGGGCTGCCCCAGGCTGGCGCCCATGGCGGCGGGCAGGCCGTAGCCGAGCGTGCCGTAGCCGGTGGAGGCGTTGAAGAAGCGCCGCGGCGCCGGCTGGGCCACCAGGTGGTTGGCGGCATAGGTGGTGGCACAGGAATCACCGACCAGGATCGCCTCCGGCAGGGTGTCACGCAGGGTATCGAACAGCGGCACATAGGGCGCTAAGGCCGGGTCCTGGGCCAACCCCAGTGCCTCCCGGGTCGCCCGGGCCCGTTCCACGCCGTCTCGCTGGAGGGACGTCTTGGCAAAACGCCTGGCCAGGGCCTTGAGGGTGAGCCCGGCATCCGCCACCAGCGCCAGGTCCGCCGCGTGGTTTCTGGCCAGCTGCTCGGGGTCGATGTCCACGCGGATCAGCCGCCCGGTCAGGCTAAAGCCGTCATCGAAGACGACGTCGTAATCGGTCTCGCCCAGCTCGGTGCCGATGGCCAGCACCACGTCGGCCTCCCTGGCCAGTTCGCGCACGGCGGGCAGGGAGGCATTGGCGCCCAGGTCCAGGGGATGGTCTAGACCCAGTAGCCCCTTGGCATTGATCGTGGTGACCGTCGGGGCGTCCAAGGCCAACACCAGCGCCCTCGTCGCCTCCGGCGCCTTGACGCAGCCGCCGCCCAGCAGCACCAGGGGAAGCCTCGCCTTCTCCAGCCAGTCAGCGACCCTCTCTAGGGCGTCGGGGTCCGGCGCCGCACCGGCCAGTGACGGACGTCGCCAGCTGGTCGGTTCCTCGACCGGGGCATCGAAGAGGTCGATGGGGATCTCGATATGCACCGGCCCCGGCCGTCCCCCTTCGAACACCGCAAAGGCCCTGGCCAGCACCTCGGGCAGCGCCTGGGGTTCCAGCAGGGTATGGCTGAACCGCGAGAGGCCCGCCATCAGCTGCTGCTGGCTCGGCAGTTCATGCAACCGACCCTGACCGCGTCCCAGGGTGTCGCGGCGATTGACGCTGGAGATCACCAGCATCGGCACGGAGTCGGCCAGCGCCTGGCCCATGGCCGTGGCGATATTGGTCATGCCGGGGCCGGTGATGATGAAGCACACCCCGGGCCGGCCGGTGGTGTGGGCATAGCCGTCGGCCATGAAGCCCGCGCCCTGTTCGTGGCGCGGGGTGACATGCCGGATGCCGCTGGCTTTCTCACCGCCGTCCAGCCCGCGATAGAGCTCGACGGTATGGACCCCGGGGATACCGAAGACGGTATCCACGCCGTAGGTGTCTCGCAGCAGGCGAATCAGCAGTTCTGCACAGGTCATTGGGCGGTCCCTCATCCCACCAGCCAGTGGGCCATGACGACGATGATCGGCAGGGTGATGGCGGTACGGATCAGGAAGATCGCCACCAGCTCCCACAGCTTGAGGGGAATCTTCGATTTCAGCAGCAGGGCGCCGATCTCGGACATATAGACCAGCTGGGTCAACGACAGGCAGGCGATCACGAAACGCGTCAGCTCGCTCTCGATGTTGCTGCCCAAGACCGCGGGCAGGAACATGTCGGCGAAGCCCACCAGGGTGGCAGGTGCCGCGGCCTCGGCTTCCGGCAGGCCCATCCACTCCAGCACCGGTACCATCGGCATCGACAGCCAGGTGAACAGCGGCGTGAACTCGGCCAGGATCAGCGCCACGGTGCCGATGGCGATGACCAGCGGCAGCAGGCCGAAGAAGATATCGGCGACATTGAACAGCGCAATGCGCACAAGCTGCCGCGGGCCGGGCGCCTTCTCCGCCCGAGCCACGGCTATCCCAAGGCTGAAGCGCAGCAGGCCTTGATCACCCGTTGGCTCCTCCCGGAGCTGACAGCCCACGGGCTCGTAGTAGGTATTGGGTTTAAGCGAGAGCGGCGGAATGCGGGGGACGATCACCGCCGCCACCAGCCCGGCCACCACCACCGTCAGGTAGAAGGGCACGAAGAGGTGATTGATGCCGATGAAGCTGGTCACCAGGATCGCGAAGGCGATGGAGACGATGGAGAAGTTGGTGGCGATGGCCGCCGCCTCGCGGCAGTTGTAGAAGCCCTTCTCGTACTGCTGGGTGGTGATCAGGACGCCGACGGTGCCGGAGCCCATCCAAGAGGCGGTGGCATCGATGGCGCTGCGGCCGGGCAGGCCGAAGATCCAGCGGAAGGGGGTGCGCAGCAGGCTGCCGATGAACTCCATGAAGCCGAAGTCGACCAGGAACGGCAGCAGGATCGATGGCGCTGCGGCCGGGCAGGCCGAAGATCCAGCGGAAGGGGGTGCGCAGCAGGCTGCCGATGAACTCCATGAAGCCGAAGTCGACCAGGAACGGCAGCAGGATGGCGGCAAAGAAGAAGAAGGTCAGCAGCACCGGCGCCAGGTCGTTGAGCATCACGCCACCGGTGAAGGCGGCAGTGACAAATTCCGGCCCGACCTGGAAGTAGGTCATCAGCGCGAACAGCGCCCCGAGCCCGCGCATCACCGTCCACAGCGGGGCCACGTCGAACAGCTCCCCCAGCGCACTGCCCTGCGCCCAGGAGGGCCTGGCGGCCTTCACGTAGATGGTCAGCACAAACGACAGGCAGAGGACCAGGGTGGCGATGGCGGGCAGTGCCTCACCCAGCAGGGCCTTGAGACCATCGGCGGCGAAGCCCATGCCGATGTTGATGGTATCGTCTACCGAGAAGGGCACCAGGAACAGCAGCACGCCGATCAGCGATGGCACGAGGAACTTGAACAGGCCGTGCCGCGAGAGAGGCGCGCCCTCGAGGGCAATGTTGTCGGCGCTATCGAGAGAGGATGACATGGAGGACCTCAGCTTGTGTTGTCATTGTCTGAATCTATGGCTGGCCCGTATGTAGGCCAGAGGCTTCAATCGCGACGCTTCACGCCCGGCAGCACGCAGAGCATTTCATAGAGCAACGAGGCGCCCACCAGGGCGGTATTGCCGCTGGTATCGTAGGGGGGTGAGACCTCGACCAGGTCGCCTCCCACCACGTTCAGGCCCCAGGCACCGCGGACGATCTCCAAGGCCTGCTGGGCGGTCAGGCCACCCATCTCGACGGTACCGGTGCCCGGTGCGATGGAGGGGTCGAGCCCATCGATATCGAAGGTGATGTAGACCGGCGTATCGCCCATCTGCTCGCGCACCTCGGCCATCAGCGGCTCGAGCGACTTGTACCAGCACGCTTCGGCGGTCACCACGCGAAAGCCCTGCTCACGGCACCAGTCGAAATCTTCCGCGGCGTAGCCGGTGCCACGCAGGCCGATCTGCACCACCTTGTTCTTGGCCAGCAGCCCCTCCTCCTGGGCACGGCGGAAGGGAGTGCCATGAGCGATGGGTTCGCCGAACATGTGGTCGTTGATGTCGGCATGGGCATCGATCTGGATCAGCCCCACCGGGCCGTGCTTCTTGGCCATGGCGCGCAGGATCGGCAAGGCGATGACGTGGTCACCGCCCAGGGTCAGCGGTTTGCAGTCATGACGCAGCACCTCATCGTAGAAACCGGTGATGATGTCCACCGTCTTGAGCAGGTTGAAGGTATTGATCGGCACATCGCCGATGTCCGCCACCTGGAGGCTGTCGTAGGGTGCGGCGCGGGTGGCCATGTTATAGGGACGCAGCATGCGCGACTCATCGCGGATCTGGCGCGGCCCGAGGCGGGTACCCGGCCGGTTGGAGGTGGCGATATCCAGGGGGATACCGATGAAGGCGGCATCCAGCCCTTCGGCCGTTGTCTGGGTCGGCAGGCGCATCATGGTCGCGGGCCCACCGAAGCGCGGCATCTCGTTGCCACCCAGGGGCTGGTTAAAATCACTCATGTGAACGTCCTTCGGTCTTGTGGTCAGTGATGAAAACGCCAAGCGCTCTACCTACTGAAATGCATAAACCATGCCACCCGGGTTCATGGGGCCTGTTGCGGGCCATTGATTCATAACTGGATCGCTCACGGCCCAAAAATGATGCAATAATGAATCATTGATGCATTAATGAATCACAGGCCGCCCAGATGAGTACCATCGACAGCCTTATCGTCAGGACCATCGTCGACACCGCCCATGACCACTTCTTCGTGGTCGATGCCGACGGCAAGGTGCGCTATGTGAGCCCCAGTGCCGCCGCGGTCTACGGCATCTCCTGCGAGGCGCTCCGTGCCAGCAGCGTGCAACGCCTCGAGGCCGAGGGCGTGCTGAAGCCGTCGATCAGCATGGAAGTGATGCGCACCGGCCAACCGGCGCAACTCGTTCAGCGCACCACCACCGGCCGCCGGGTGATCGCCCAGGCGCACCCGGTCTTCGAGGAAGGCAAGCTGGTTGCCGTGGTCAGCCGCTCCATGGACCTCACCGACCTTCAGCTGCTGCAGCAGGAATACACGCTCCTCCAGAAGCGCTTCAGCGATCACCTGAAGCGCAACCAGGCACTTGAGCAGGAAGACGCGGCACTGGAGAGCGAGCTCGACGAGCTGGAGGTGAAGAGCCCACTGATGCGGGAGGTGGCCCTGCTGCTCCGCCGGGTGGCCCCCACGGATGCGACCGTGATGATGCTCGGCGAGTCCGGCGTCGGCAAGACGGCCTTCGCCCGCCAGCTGCATCGCTGGAGCTCGCGCCGCGATGGCCCCTTCGTCGACGTCAACTGTGCCGCCATCCCGGAGAGCCTGTTCGAGGCGGAGATGTTCGGCTATCGCGCCGGGGCCTTCAGCGGCGCCGCGCCAGGCGGGCGCATCGGGCTGATCGAGCAGGCCGCCGGCGGCACGCTCTTTCTCGACGAGATCGGCGAACTGCCCCTAGGGGTGCAGACGAAGCTGCTGAAGGCCATCCAGGATGGGCGCATCTCTCGGCTGGGCGACAACCAGTCCCGCCGCGTCGACTTCCGCCTGGTGGTTGCCACCAACCAGGACCTCGGCCGGCGCGTTGAAGACGGCGCCTTCCGCCTGGACCTCTACTACCGGCTGAACGTCATCCCAGTCACCCTGCCCCCGCTGCGCGAACGCCGCGAGGACATCCCCGGCCTGGTGGAACGTCAGCTCCAGCGTCTGAACCGCCGCTACGGGCAGGACAAACTGCTCGCCCGGGACAACTGGAAGACCCTAATGAGTCGGGACTGGCCGGGCAATGTGCGGGAGCTGGAAAACTGGCTGGAGCGTGCCTGGCTATCCAGCGACGACGTCATCCATGCTGGGGAGTTAGCCCCGCCCGGACCGGACGCCGCGGAAGAGATCCGCGAGAGCCTGGACGAAGGCCAGCAGGCAGTGGCTACGCCTCCCGAGCTGCTCGAGGAGGAGGGCCTGAAGGACGCCCTGGCCCGCACCGAGCGGGCCATTCTCGCAGAACTCTGCGCGACGCTCTCCTCAACTTATGCCATCGCCGAACGGCTCGGCATCAGCCAGCCCAGCGTGGTTCGCAAGCTCAAGCACCATAGCCTATGTATTACGCGGTAAAGTGTAGAGTCCCGGAAGATCAGTTGCCCTGCCTGTGTCAGCTAATGGACAGCCAAGATGGCAATTGGGTATAAGGCCGAGAGGAAGAGGAGTCAAGGCATGCGCAGGGAGACTTGTGCAACGGAATCCTGAATGCGCCAAGGGAAGCCAAGTGCAAAGTATGGGCTCGGTACAGTTAGAAAAGAAAAAAGCCGCTGAAATCAGCGGCTTTTTCGATATTCGTGGCGGAGGGGGAGTCCGCCTCTGGTAGTTTTGAATCAATCGCTTATATGACAACTTTCCGCATACCCCACAACCTGCCCCACGAAAAGAAAGGCGCTAGGATGATGCTGGATAATGCCCTATAAGCTGGGTTTGGCGACAGTCGCCGGCCACTTCTCCAGGACTCCAAAGTGGCGTGCTCTTCCAGGTGCGGGCATCGGACAGATGTCAGGATGCCTGTCGCGTCAGGTCATGGAAGTGGATGCCGGTCGCCTTGATGACGGCGGTCATCGTTCGCAGGGTGGGGTTGCCCTTGGGCGACAGCGCCCGATACAGGCTCTCGCGTGAGACCTTGGCGCGTTCGGCCACAGCCGCCATACCGCCCTGGGCTTCCACCACATGACGCAGCGCCAGCAAGAAGGCGGATTCGCCGCCCTCCTCGTCCAGCTCGTCGAAGGCGGTGCGCAGGTAATCGAGCGCCATGTCAGGGTCATCGCGCAGCATCTCGATAACAGCGGTGTCGTGGCTTTTCATGTCCGTGCTCTCCTTCGGTGGTCCGCCAGAAACGCCTTGGCCTGCTCGATGTCGGCCTGCTGTCGCTTCTTGGTGCCCCCGATCAATAACATCACCAGGCGTCTGCCCACCTTGGCGTAATACACGCGGTAGCCTGGGCCATAGTCGATTCTCAGCTCCAGCACTCCATCGCCAACGGCCTTGGTGTCGCCGGCATTGCCAGCAGCCAAGCGGTTGAGGCGAGTCAGCACCCGCATGGCGGCCTGACGATCTTTGCCCTTGGTGGTATCCAGCCAGGCTTGGAACGGGTCATGGCCATCGGCGGTTAGGTAGTGCGTCAGCTCCATCATCGGGACTATTGTAGCCTAAAAGCTACAGGAAGGAATGAGGCATCAGCCGGTGCGAATCCCTGTTTTTCCCTACTTCAGCCATGGCCAGGACCAGCGCCCTCCTCGTCGTCGGGGGACTGGCGGTCGTCGTCCAGGTGGCGCAACTCCGGGTCGATAGCCAACTGGCGCTTCATCCATTGGCCCGAAGCCTTCATCTCAGCCCGCAGCGTCTCCCGCTCCTCGGGCGTCAACCGATAGACCGGGGGTGACCGTTCGGGCCTGTCGTCGTCACTCATGGGCCAGCTCCTCGGTGCCATCATTTGCCAGCCAGTCGCGCCAATTCGGTGCTAGGTTTCGTGAGGTCATCATGGGGTTTGAACCTTGAGTTTTCTGACCCTCTCATGGGGTATGGCCCAGGCTACCGATACCGGACCCGTTCGGTGATGTCGCCTACCGGGATGCCCTGACGGCGCAGGATCGCCAGGAACTCGGGGTTCTCCATCGGATCATAGGGCGCTTCCACCTTCGGCGGCTCCGGTCGCTTCGCCCTCGGTCCTGACTTCGGTCCAGTGCTTGCCCCGCCATGAAGGCGGCAGCGGCCCGACGCATACAGGTCGCGGCGCTTGCAGGGCGTTCCGGCCCTCGTCTTGGCGCCACAGCGCAGGTCGCGGCACTCCTCGGGGAAGGGCAGGCGTTCGCCCCTGTCCACGGCTCGGGACCATGCCCGGTATCGGCGGCGCAGCTCGGCTTGATCGTCCATCGTGATCCTCCTAGGTCATCGCGTGCGTACTGGTCCGAAAGCTCCGGGGGCCTTCAAGTACGAGCCCGAGAATTCGGACACGACCCTCGTACCATCCCCGGTGGTGCGCACTTAGAATTGCGTACCTGAACTGCGCACCATTCGTCTTGACCGTCTGGTTCGTATGGTTTCGTTCGTAAGGGGACAGGTTCGCAGCTTGGGACGCGAACCAACGGTGCGAACCTGTGCGCAACCAGGGTGCGTGAAAGGTTTGCGTGAAATGGTGCGTGAACTGCCGACTACCGCGTCCACCCTGTCCACCAGCGGCGCAGCAGCAACCAGCGGCAGCGCCAGCGACGTACGACTCGAACGGGCCAATCGTCGGGCAGCACCACGATATGCCGGGGCGGCGGTATGGCGACCATGTAGCGGTCGCCGTTCTCGAAACGCAGGCAGCGGCTTGTGATCGTGTGGCGTCTCGGCATGGCAGGCTCCTGGCGTTATGAATCGTTATCAGCATCGCGCCCTTGGGCCAGGACTGCGAGGGCCTGGGGTCATTGGCTGGCGCCCTGGGGCTCAGCCTGGGGCTGCAAGTAGGTGTTTCGCACTCTGCGAGAGTGATTGAGGTATGAGGTCCAAATCAGCGAGAACAACGAGCTGCCAATGATTGAGGCGATCAAAGGGGTTCCAGTCAGCCCTATGTAGTCGTAGATCAGAATCGTTTTTATGGACACCAGGTATGGAATCAGGGCATTGACCACTACAGCCGCGACAGGGCCGATTACCCAGAGCATGGTGCACACTGCTTCCACGTCCTCTGAAGTCTTGCCGTTCAGCAGGCGTAGGCTGGCATAGATGCTCAACCCAGCGGTGCCGCCCACAGCCAGCCACATCCACAACAAATACTGCTCCCAGCCTGACTCGCCGACCAGCGAGGGATAAAGGTGCTTCAGGATGGCGAGGTGACTCAGAAATGACCCTATACCTATCAAGGGCACCACGATCATCAGCACACCAACCAGCACCAGTAGCCAACCTCTCACTCCAGAGGGCTGGGCAGCCTGGCGCTGGCCTCTCTCAATGCCTGGCGCCTCACCCTGAAGCGGGGCCTCCTCGGGTGCGCCATCCTGGGGAAGCCGACTGCCACAGGCATGGCAGAACTTCGCATCCGTGGTTGCCATGGCTTTCCCACATTGCGGACAGAACATGCTCAACTCCTCACTCCTTGGATTGCGTCGTGCTTGATCAGCGTAGCAGGTTGCTCCACTGGCCTTGGCAGTCCTGCCCACCAGTGCACACTCGCCGTGCAGTCTCGAATGGTTGTTGCGTTCCGTTGTTCTGAACCATTGCCTTCGTTGCCCCGTTGCGTGCCGGGTCGATCACAAAGGCCAGGTGTGGCGCGGTCTCCAGGGCGGTTGCTGCTCGATGCTTGCACGGCCAGATACAGGTCGGCCCCAGCGTTTGCCGGGGCCGGTGAGTCTGAGGTTTTGTGAGGGTCAGTGCAGCGGGTGGATCGTCGTGCTCAGCCTGTCTTTCAGACCCATGGCCTCGGCACGCGCCAGCAGTTCGTCCTCGGTCACGTCCAGGGCGGCGGCAATGTCGGTCAGGCGGTAAACCGCTTCGCCCTTGTCGTTGACCCCGGAAGGCGTCAGCCCCGGCATGAACTCAACCATGCCCTCGCGCAACGTCTCCAGAAGCGGGCCGCGCAGGAACATCGGGTGATCCTCGTCATAGGCGCGGTGAATCATCGCCTCGGCGTCGTCCGGCGCCACGTCATCGAAGAAACGGCGATGAGCCATACGCTCGACGTTCTCCAGCAGGGCGGCGATGTGAGGCGCCAGCGGCTTCTCCAGGCGCTCCGGTGGCATGGCCAGGCGATGGGCGGCCCATGCCTGCCCTGGGCTCAGGTGGGCGATGCCGGTGCCTTCCTGGGCGGCCTGGGCCAGTGTGTCACGGGTGATCGTCGTCATGGTGATGTCCTCCAGGTCAGGCTGCCGATGGTGGGGTTGGGGTGTTGTCCTGCATCGCGGCGACCATGCCGGCCAGGTGACGCAGCCGGACCCGCACGAACCCGGCCAGGGCGCCATGGGGCAGTCCGCTGTCGATGCGCTCCAGGGCGTCGGCCACGAAGTCCAGGGTGTGATGGCTGGGGTTGCCGTGCTCCAGGGCAGACAGCGCCAGTTCGGCCTCGTCCACGACCGTCTGGGCGGCACGCATCGAGCGCAGGCTGGCCAGTAGGCGGCTCGCCTCCAGAATGGCGTCATCAAGCATCAGTCAGCACCTCCACGTCAGCGCCAGGCCAACGAGCGCGGGCAGATGCCAGTGCCTCCTCCTGGGTCATCGGGCGCCCAGCAATCGCCAGTCGCTTGCCGTCCACTCGAAGCGTCCAGCTCATGCGCACACCAGCCGGCAGCGGCTCCGGTGCGCCGTTCTGCTGCTGGCGCGGGCAATGGGTGGCCTTGGTCAGCGTTGTCGCCCTGGGTGTCACCAGCGATGCGTTGGCGGCCCTCCTCCCAGCGTTCTCCTGGCGTCGTACCTCGGTCTCGGCAGCGGCAGCCTTCGCCCATGCCTGGACATACCAGCGGCAGGTGGTGGCCAGCTTTGCCGGCGACAGCCACTTGAGGTGGTCGGCCAGGTGGCGGCGGTCGTCGGCATTGATCGAGCAGCGGGCCTCGATCCAGGTCAGCCAGTCATCCAGCGTTGCCGGTGGTGGATCGCCCACCCTGCCCCGGATCGCCTGGGCAGCCTGCTCTCGGGCCTGCATGATGCCCTGGGCGCTCTCGAAGGCGTTGTCGATCTCGGCGGCCAGGGTGGCGCGGGTACCTCGGTCTAGCGGTCCCATGGCGCGGCGCATCAGGTTCTCCAGGTCGGCGCCAAGGTCTCGGCCTACCTCCCGCGTCAGCACCTCGATAATGCGCTCGACCTCCTGCAAGGGAGCAGGCGCCCCCTTCGGCTCGTCAGGCTCAGGCGTCACAACTGAAGCCAGCGGGCTGTCATCGACCACGGTCGGCATTGGAGCCGTTGACACTTCCTCCAGGTGCCGGGACGTATTGGTCAGCTTGGCCAGCCAGCGGTTGCTCGATGCGTTTTTTTCCTCAAAAGCGCCGGTCGGGGCACTGACAGAACTGACAGAACCCCCTTTTGTCAGCTTTGTCAGTTCGTCACCTGGCGCATTTCCCAGTTTTTCCAGCCAGCGGTTCATGACTCCCCCTCCTTCGGCGCAAGGCTCGGATGCCAGTAGAAAATGGTCTTGGTGCGTCCGGTCTCGGCAGGCACCTCGAAGCGGCGCAGGTGGTGATGGTCTTCCAGCACCTCGATGGCTTCGCGCACCTCCTCCACATTGGCCAGGCCAGACCACTGCTTGCGACGCACGTCGCGCACAGTGAACGGCTGGGGCAGCTTGGCGCGGCGCTGGTGGATCAGGTGGGCGCCTGCCACCTGGCTGCCGGTGACGGCGCTGTACAGTCGCTCCGTGTGGCTGCGCAGGAAGTCCGCCCAAGCCAGGGCACGGCAGGTGGAGGCATAGCCGACTTCCCCCTGCTCGCCGTCCACCAGCGCGAACAGCAGCGCCAAGGCGCAGACGGTCTTGGGCGTCTTCAGCAGGTGGGACTCCAGGGCAGGCGGCAACTCCTCGCTCCTGGCCTCGGTTTGCAGCTCCTCCATCCAGGTAATGAATGCGGCCTGGGCTTGGTCGCTGAATCGCCAGGTGGGCGGCTCGCCGTCCTCGGTCTCGAAGGTCATGGCGTGGAGCGCATAGAACGCCTGACGGTACTGGTCCTTGGCCTGGGCCGATGGCGCCTGGTCCACCCACTGCCAGTGCTTGGGCTGGTCGGGCCATACCGCCAGTTGGAACCGCTGGATCAGGCCGTCGTCGTCGGTACCCTTGGCCACGCCTCGCACCAGCGGGGCAATCTTCGCCGGCTGGATGCCACCGATGATGGAAAGTGTGCAGTTCTCGATGGCAATGGTGCCGCGCCCGATGCGGTCGTAGGTGTAGCGGCCATCGCCGTTGAAACACTCCAGATAGAACGCTCGTTCGCTGGCGTGCTCCTCCTGCTGCATCTTGGCCAGCCATCCGGCCAGTTCGTCGCGTACCAACGTCAGGCCATTGGGGTTCTCGTTGAGCCGTTCGCCCAGCGCCTCGACGCTGGCGTCATTCACGGTCAGGCGCGGCGGTGACTCGGAGGGATCCTCCAGGCTCGTAACCTTGGCCAGCTCAGCGCGGGCGCCGTCACGGTCGCCCTCTCCGGCCTTCTTCTTCGCCCGATGCTTGGCGGCCTGGCGCTCCATCTCAACAATTTCGGCATCATCTTCGTGCTGTGCCCGTGCGGCCTCGTGCGCCTCGCGCAACTCCTTCTCGATGGCGTCCAGGGGGAAGCGCATCGCCTTGAGGGTGGGCGATTTCATCGAAGAGGGTCCGCCGATGAGTGCGCCCCATAGATTGGGGGTGACGGTCCAATCGTCGTACCGCTTCGGGCGCATCAGCACCTTTCGGCCCACCACGCCGGCCAGGCCGATCAGGGCCACCACGGCGCAATACTCCGGGGCCGACTGCTGGCGCTGGGCCACGTCCATGACATAGGCGCGGATCGCCTCGGGAAGCATCGCGGGGTTGAATGGTTCCACGGGTGGCAGACTTGTAGGCAGCGCCCTGGGCGGCTCCATCGGCTCAGCGGTGTCGTGCAGTTGTGTCAGAAGGGAAGTCATGCAGCAGTCTCCTTGCGGCCTTCACAGGCGGCGAGGTCGTTGAAGTCGGAGCAGGCGCAGTCTTCGCAGGGGAAGCGCGGCCAGGTGATGTCGGCGCCGATGATCTCGGCAGCGTGGCGGCCATAGGTCAGGCCGGGATTACCAGGGGTTCGCCGGTCGTTGTCGGCGGCGATGGTGATGGCGATATGGGCAGCCAGGTTGCGGCGCAGGGTGCGGGCCACGGGCTCCAGGTTGTTTGCGGCCATGGTCGCCACGACCGGGCAGCCGCTCGCCTCGTGGATCTTTGCCGCCGTTGCCCACCCCTCGGTGACGTAGACGTGTCCAGCGCCAGCCAGACGGCCCACCAGCGATGCAGCGCCCTTGATCCTGCCCCGAGTGAGGAACCGCTTTGTGCCGTCCGCATGGATGCGCTGGAGGCTCACCAGCTCCTTCTCGGCGTACAGCGGCACCAGGAGCGTGCCGTCCCGCTGGCGCAGGTTGTGGGGCTGCACACCCTTCGCAGTGAGGTAGGGGTGGAGATGGTCAGCCGGTGCGGCAGCGGCCCACGTCTGGCGGGCCTGCTGGGCGGCCTGGGCCTGTTCTTGCTGGCGCCTGACCTCTCGTCCACGTCGCGCTTTCGCGGCAGCCTGACGGGCCTGCTCGGCAGCGATGGGGTCATGCTCGCCGGCCACGGTGACGGTCTGCTGCTCCCCGGTGTGCCAGAAGCCGAATACCGCCACCTCCAAGGTGGGGCAGACGTACCAGCCGGCCAAGTTGCCCCGGCGCTTATCCGGGGCGTCGAAGCGATGAACGTCGCCATCGGTGCGGATCGCCAGGCCGGTAATGCCACGAGAGGCTAGGGCATCAGCCAGTGCGGCCTCGATGGTGGTATGCTTGTCTTGCGCTGGGTGTGGCGCGTCGTATCGGGTCCGGTTCCCCATTGGGGGCCGGGCCTTTCGCGTTTCGGTCTGCATGAATACCTCCTGTCATCAGCGACGGTGGTGGGGTTGGCGCTTCGGTCGGATCGCCCCGGCCAGCCAGCGCCAGCAAGCGGCCAGGGTGTGGGCTACCTCAAACATGCGGCTGCCCTCCTTCCAGCACGGCCAGTCGGCGCTCCAGCAGGCGACGAACCAAGGATTGAACCTCGGCGCTCTCGTCATCTGTCAGGCGCAGATAGCCGTAGTTGGTGTCCAGCACGGTGCCGATGCTGTTGGCCTGCTTCTCGATGGCGTAGCGGGTTTCCTCGACGGCCTCCTCGATGGTGCCGGCGCCCAGCGCGGTGAGGATCGTTTCACCCTTCATGGTCCACCTCCTGCCCGCTGTTGAGGGCGCGAATGTGGCGCAGGTGGCTGGCCAGGTTCTCCATCAGGCAGACCATGACGGTATCCGTCATCGGGTCGCGTCCCTCGTCGGAGAAGTGAGATTGCAGCAGTTCAGCCAGTGCCCACGCCTGGCGGGTATGGGCGTCGATGCGGTCCTGGGTCTCGATGGAAGTCATGCCTGCACCTCCCGGCCACGCTCGGCTCCGTCAAGGAGGGCGACCACAGTGGCGAGGCCACGGCTCAGGTCTGCATCAGCAACGGTCAGGGGGGAGTCAGGATTGAAGGTCAGGTCGAACTTGCCAGGCACGATGATCTCGACAAGGCAGGCGTCGGCCCTGCCGGTGTGTTCGATGGCCTGCTGCCAGGTCTCGGCGCGAACCTCCAGGCGCTCGCCTGTTCGAGCCAGGTAGATCGTGAAGGCGGGCATGGCCTGGGCTTCCAGGCGGCGGGACTTGCTCATGTGGTGATTGAAGCGCTTGAGCCGGACAGCGGCGCTTGAGTCTGAGAACAACGCGGCTTTCGCCATCGCTCGATGCGCGGCGGCGCGTGCAGACGGATTGGGGGTAGGGAACATGGGTGAGACTCCTAGAGTTGAGGAGCCATCCCCGACTGTCGCCAAACAGTTGGTGGGGGTGGCTGTACGCAGGTTGGCGAACCGGCACTCTAGGAAACCGGCAGACCCGGAGGTCTCCCACGCACAGCCACCATAGTCATGAATGCCAGGCATGAAAAAAGCGCCTGCTTCATGGTGGGCGCTTGTGCGCCTAGAAGTGATCGGGTCGCCAAACCCGGCTGCTGAATTTGCAGCAGCCCCCTGAGCATAGCGAGACGGGATGATAGGGGCAAGCATCAGGCCACCTCCCGCTCGTCTTCAAACTGCTCCAGGTCGGCCAGGCGCCAGCGGGTGCAGTTGTCGCCCAGCTTCTTGGGCTTCGGGAAGTCGTCGCGGTCGCGTGCCCAGCGCCAGATAGTCGCCACCCCCACATCATAGCGGGCGGCGACCTGCTTGGCGGTCAGGAAGGTGCGGTCTTTCTCGGTGGTCATGGCGTGATACCTCACGGTATGGGTTTACACGCCAGAGGTTATGAAGATCCCCCTTGATCGTCTCCCTAGGAACTAGCGTTTAGGGATTTTCACTCATGTTCTGTTCGACTGATTTGTACTCTCGCTGCAACTTAAGCCTCTCAGTTTCAATGGTTTTTTCAGAGACATTGAAGCGCTTTGCCATATCGCTATCGAATTCGCTTTTCTTCCCTGGAGAACCGGACAAAACCCACTCGAACCATTCATCTACAAAACCCTCCAGGCTCAATGTACGGCCAGATTTGCCGCCCAGGGACTTTCGTTCGCGATCTAACCTCATCTTCATCAGGGCAGTGGATGCTTCGGCTTCGGATTTCTTACCCGGCTTCGTCAGGCGGCCATAGAGATAACCAAGTAGGAGGCCGAAATACACTTCCCGGCGACTTTCGCGCTGTTCTAGGTCAGTCTTTTCGTCAAGCATTTCCGCCATGGGAGCGGCCAGCACCAACTCTGAGTGCCTGTCCGGTTCCTCGTCGGCATCGATCTGCTCTTGCAGCCTGTCCAACTCGGCACGCATCAGCGTCAGCATGTCGTCCACACTGGTCAGCTTGCCGTCTGCCGTCAGCAGCTCCAGGTGCTCAGCCCACTGGCGTGGCAAGGGTTTAGGCATGGCGCCCTCCAGAAGCCCTTGGCGCCGCTTCAGAACGCTGTCAGGCAGGATGAAGGGTGGGCATGAATCGTCCGTCATCGCGCTACTCCTCGCGCACTCCAGGTTGGGGATGGCTGGCGGGCATGGTGGAGTAGCCATGCGTTCGGGTGATCGGCCCTAGCCAGCCAACGGGGTCGGTGGCGCCAGCTATTCGGCGGCCACCTTGTTCTCGCGGATCGGCGTCACGTTCTCGGCCTGGGCTGGCGCGGCGGCCAGGAAGTCGGCCCACTGCTGCATCAGCTTCGCCCGCTTGGCCAGCAGGTCGCCGCGACGATAGGCGGCCTCGGCGTGGTTCTTGATCGTGTGGGCCAGGGCCATCTCGGCGACGTGGTGCGGGGTGCTGGTGCGCTCGGCGGCCCAATCACGGAAGGTGGACCGAAAGCCGTGAACGGTGGCTTTCTCGTGCAGCTTCATCCGCTTGAGCACAGCGGCCAGGGTGGCGTCGGACAGCTTGCGGCCCTGGGAGTTGGGAAAGATCAGGTTGCAGCCAGCGAAACGGGGCAGCGACTCCAGCAATTCCACAGCCGGGGTGGATAGCGGAACCCGGTGTTCGCGCCCTGCTTTCATGCGCTCGCCGGGTATCGTCCATACCTTCTCGGCCAGGTCGATCTCGTCCCACGTCGCGGCGCGGGTCTCGCCGGAGCGAACAGCGGTCAGGATCGTGAAGGCCAGGCACCTCGGGGCGATGCCTTTGCGCTTCTCCAGAGCCTCCATGAAGGCGTGCATCTCATCCATGGGCATGGCGCGGTGGTGCTCTACCTTCGAGACCTTGGTCGGCGCCGGTAGCACCGCATCCAGATTGCCCTTCCAGCGGGCGGGATTCTCACCGCTGCGGTGGCCATGAACGGCAGCCCATGACAGCACCGCCTCGATGCGCTGGCGAACGCGGGTCGCGGTCTCTGTCTTGGACTGCCAGATGGGCTCAAGCACCTGCTTGACGTGCGCCAGCTCGATGTCGGCCACGCTCATGGGGCCAAGGACCGGATAGGCGTAGGTCTCCAGGGTGCTCGCCCACTGCTTGCCGTGCTTCGGGTTGCGGGCCTCGGCCTGCTTCTTGGCCACGACCGCCTCGGCGGCCTTCTCGAAGGTCATGTCCCTCAGCCGTTCGGCAAGGGCGGCGGATCGCAGGCGCTGGCGTTCGGCTACCGGGTCGATGCCCTGGGCGATACGCTCGCGGGTCTCTCGGGCCTTCTCACGGGCCAGGGCAAGGGTCACGTCTGGATACCCGCCCAAGCCAAGGTCACGGCGCTTGCCGGCGATGGTGGTGCGGAGAATCCACGACCGGGCGCCGGAGTTGGTGACTTGCAGATGCAGGCCGGCAACGCCGCCCACGGCATACAAGCCAGGGTCGGTCAGGCGCTTGACCTCGACGGGTGCTAACTCTCGGGCTTTCCTCGGCATGGCGCTTACCCCACTTTGTACCCAACATAGGATTTATGCTTGGACGATAGACGGTGAGACGCCTTGATACAAAGAAAGCAGGTAAGTTGCTGATTTTATAGGATAGGATGCGACGGCATGACACAAAAAAACCGCCGTTGATATAGGCGGTTGGCGGAGGGGGAGTCCGCCTACTTACAATACAGGCAAGTCCAGTATCATCCATTTACTCACTGTTTTAATTGTATTTTTTGACTTATTTGTCCATGGGCATCCAAAGCTGTATCGCTGATTACAGAATCAAAGTATGGGCTGGAGTATGGGCCAGCATATGGTACGCTCATCCCTCCGACAACGGAGGAAGTGGCCATGGGCAAGCTCACCACACGCGGGGTACAGAAACTGGTCAGGGAGGCCAAGCCTGGATTGACCAATGATGGTGAAGGCCTGTATCTCAAGATCGGCAAGAAAGGGGGAGCAAGCTGGATCTATCGGTTCCGACGAAATGGGAAACTTCGCGACATGGGCCTTGGCAGCAGCTCGGACGTCAGCTTGGCTGAGGCACGCTCACGGGCGGCGGATAACCGAAAGCTTGTAAAGGGAGGACTCGATCCACTGGAGGCACGAGCAGAAGACGATCACGTAGACGAGACGGCACCAACCTTCACCAGCTGTGCCGCGCGATACATCATGTCCCACCGTCGCAGTTGGAGGAACGCTAAGCATGCACGGCAGTGGGTCAGCACCCTGAAGTCTTACGCACGTCCTGTGATCGGCAGTAAGCCAGTCGATGAGGTCACCACCCAAGATGTCTTGAAGATCCTGTCGCCGATCTGGACCAGCAAGACCGAAACGGCCAAACGGGTACAGGGGCGAATCGAGAACGTCCTCGACTACGCTGCGGCTCATAACTACCGAGACCCCGTGAACCCGGGCCGCTGGCGTGGCCACCTAGATAAGCTGCTGGCCCGACCTTCCCGGGTCAAGAAGGTGACCCACCACCCGGCCATGCCATACGACGATGTCGCTGCATTTATGGGTGAGCTCCAGGGCTACACTAGCATCTCCTCCAAGGCACTGCAGTTCCTGATGCTGACAGCGACACGAACCTCGGAAGTCCTTCGCTCAGAGTGGCCAGAGATCGACCTCGACAATGAGACCTGGATAATCCCTGCCGACAGGATGAAGGCACGCCGCGAACACCGTGTCCCACTGTCACGGCAAGCAGTGGAACTACTGACAAAACTCCCAAGAGTAAAGGGCAACCCCTATGTGTTTCCCGGCGCTCGCTATGGACGTCCCCTATCCAATATGGCTATGCTCCAGTTGATGCGAGGCATGGGCTATGGCCTGGACAGCGAGCGAGGTGACTTCGTGCCCCACGGCTTCCGCTCGAGCTTTCGGGATTGGACCGGGGAAGTCACCAGCTACCCCCGCGATGTGGCCGAAATGGCGCTGGCCCACACCATCGAGAACAAGGTGGAGGCGGCCTACCGCCGTGGCGACCTGTTCGAGAAGCGGCGAGAGATGATGCAGGAGTGGGCTGACTATATACTACCCGTAGAGAAGCCGGGGCCATTTGGATTAGACTTAAATAAACTTCGCGGATCCCAACAGTGATAGAATGCTTAGCTGTTAATTTATTTCTAAATTCTTAAAAAATATAAAAGAGCTATTAATCGTAATAGGACGACCTAATAAAAAAGTATAGGCCAATAAAATGTTTGACTTTAAGCTTGAAGGCCAGGAAATAATCCCATTAAAGGATGCAATTAGCAAGCTAGGCGTAGACTTTAAAAAATTCGCTACAATTGTAGCCAAAGAAGAAATTTATTTAATAATCTTACCTAAAAATCCTGTCAATATAGGCATTAGAAATAAAAATAAATTTTTAAATACTTTTACAAATACTCGTCAGAACAATCCTTTAAACATAGCAGTAGAAGGGATTGATGGTTTCGTACCACACCCGAAAAATAATGAGAAAATACTCAACTCGCTAAATTGGAAAGCTTGCGAGCCAATGCTAATTGCTTATACTGACGGAAATAATAAGTTTGCAGTACTGAACTGCCCTTATAAGCAAGCGAGCCTTAACAGCATAGAGCAATATCGCCATGAGGTGAAGGATGATAATATTGAGGATGTATTGAGATTAAGCTTGAATTTAGCTAAAGCATATGGTGAACAAGTTTTTTACTTCAAGGATCGTGGAAATTCATATACTGAGATAAGCATTAAAGAAATTTACACAACCGCTGATGATTTAAAGATTATAAAATCGTCTTTGAGAAACCTATATATGCCGGACTTTAACGATCTCGGCTTCTACACGGAAAATGAATGGTCCAACAAACTAATAAAAGATATCAATGCTGCTCACAACTACTTGGTCAAAAATGGTTTAACAAATTCTAAGGATAAGGCAAAAACAGTTGCATTGGAAGCAAGAGTGAGAGATTGGCTTGAGTACCGGTGGAGGGGCAGAAAAAACTTAAGGAGTGAATTGTGCCTTAATTATTTTACTAAAGCAATAACAGAAGAGTTAAATTTATCAATTGATCTTAATTTACTTGAAGCTGATTTTTATGATGTGGAGAAAAATCCAGAAAAAATTGACAGGAATGCTCTAAAAACCCCCACTGACACAATTGAAAGAAATAGGAGTGAGGCGACAGACTTAATAATTCTACTTGATATTGTTGCTGAAAAACACCACAAGAACATAAAAGGTTTTCAAAATAAAACGCAGTGTGAATCAATGCTAATATTTGCCGGGTTGAATAATAATCAACAAGACCTCCGGTCAGCTATTTACAGCGTCATAAAAGAAAGCGGGAAAAGAAAAATGAAAAATAAAAAGATTTGAACTCTATGAGATGGCCGCAGCTTCATACCCTCGACCGCAACGTCAAGACGAATGTAAACTTATACCCGATTCCAACTTTATTATGCCTAAACATTAATTTTCAACTGTTTGGTTATTGCCTCCCATTGCCTCTTAATCAGCTTATTTTCCTCATCAACGGTTGCCGCATTTCTCAACACATTTAGTGGGTACCAAACACCATTCTCTTCTTTATAAAACATACGATCATATATATTGCCAGTGTGCGATTTCCTCCAAGGCTCGTATTTATTTGAAAGCAAAGTAAAAGCATAGTTTAAGCTATCCACTTCCTTATCAGTCACTCCGTCAGGGAGTATCAATGTACTTGCTGTAACGCCTTGAGGTTCCATGCCTTCTACTTGAAGCCAGATACCACCTTCGGATTTTTCATTTTTTGCCTTGGATTTCTTTGAAGGACCACCTACTACGATCTTAATAAATTTTGTTTCATTTGAAAAAGAAAAATTTGAAAATCTTTCGCTACGATCAACGTTGATATTTTTTGGTGAGATCAATATATCTGCATCATTTTTGTCAAGCGATTGCATGTTTTTTACGGTAAGTGCCACCAATATTTCAGCCTCTTCGTCCAGGAACTTATGAAAAGACTTCTTCTTTAAATTGTAAATAAAGTTTTTATCTGTTATTGAGTTCTTGTTAACTACTATTTCTGCATATGCTCCATCTCTAACTGGGATATCACCACCATAGAAAAACTCCCACACCCCATCAACTTTACGTGCTGGTATCTTAACAGGTTGCCAGTCGTCTCTATTAAACATAGTTATTTCCTAATTAATTTACGAAACCTCAACCACCTTTACTTTTCGGTGGATATCTCCTTGATGATACTCCACTACTTCTCCCTCAATAGCATCCATCAATGCTTTTCCGAGAGGGGTGTGGCTACCAAGAAATCCTTTCTGGGGCGCGTTGTAGTTTTCGACAATAGTAAACCTCATGATCTTTTGATCATTGAAAAGTTGCTTAATAACCACCTCACTTCCTACCTGAACAACTTTGACGTCAACAGCGCTATCATCGACTGGCAGAGGACCAGTTTTGCTATCTTCCTCGTCGAAAAGATCAGTCTGGGAGGTTTCTTTCTCTGGCACTGTGTCATCGATAGGTTTCACTACACTTTGAGTGCCATCATCATCAGAGGCTAACTCTCCAACAGCCTCCCCATCACTTGACTCATCTGGTGATTCATCATCGATTAGGTCAGCCGGTACTTTATCTTCCATATCTACTGCGAAAGGCTCTATCACACGAAATTCGGTAAATCGCTCATCTATTGCCTCTGCTCCAATTGGTTCTATACCCATTCGGCCAAGAGTCTGAATGAGCTGATTCCACCAATAGTCTTTCTGGTCTCGCCACTGGCTACCGAAGATTCTCCAAAATACCCAGCCTGCCCTCTCGAGCACGGCCTGACGAGCCATATCCTTTTCCCATACGTCAGGGCCGTGGAAAGCATCACCATCTAACTCAATAGCCAGACGCCGGTCCTCAGCCCCCTCAACGACTAGGTCTATCCAGAATCCACCTACCTCAACCTGAGGTCTGACTCGATAATTGGCATCCAGAAGCATGGTAAGAACTTCACGCTCAAAGCCACTGTCACAGCGCTCAAGCAGATCCGTACCAGAATACTTGTGCCCCTCAGGCATGGGGTTGTTGAAGTGCTTAATGACATCTGCCTTGATATCTTGGAGTTTCAAGTCTTCCAGACGAACAGAGCGAACCAAGTAAAGCCGATCCGCTGCGCGACTCATGGCTACATTAATTCGCTGCTGATCTGCTTTCTTACTTTGGGACATGACTTGAGAGGGGGTCGATACCATGGAGAGAAATACCACAGAACGCTCTTGACCTTGCATGGTACGAGCATCGCCAACAATGATCTCACGCTCGGCAATTTTCTCAGGTCCTATTCGGTAGTCCTCGATCAGCTTTCGCTCAATGAGATCAGCCTGATGGTTTCCCAACAGTGAAATTACGCCAATTGTCCTGTGCGCATGGTTAGAATCTGCAATAATATTGGCAATTTCGTTCACAATGTAGTTTGCTTCGTCCTCGTTGGTTTTTCCGGAGCGTTTGGCATAAGGAAGATAAACATCCACTAAGGGTGGATCGAATCGTTCTGATGCCTTTGGCACACGAAGAGGAACGAGGCGATTGGAATAGAACCGAGTCGAAAATTGAATAATCGGTGCCACACAGCGGAAATGCTCCCTGAGTATCAGATGACTGGCCGGGTACATCCGCAGCGTAATCTCGAAGATTGAGGTATGCTCATCAATCAACTTAGAATTGGGCAAACCATGCAGGTGTTCGGCCCGCATTGCGTTAATTCGCTCAGATGGGATACCGACATTGCTGGGGCTTACCTGCTCTTCATCTCCCACGATAAGCAGCTTCTTTCCACGTGCAAGCGCCGCCAACGCTGTGATGTCGGACTGAGACGCTTCGTCGAGAATGACTAGGTCGAACTCCCCAAGATGAGGAGGCAACTGCTCGGGTATCTTGTACTCGGGCATTACCCAGACCGGTGCCGCTTTCGACGCTTCTTTGGCCGCCTCCTGAGCCGCCCTCACAAAACGCGGTGCATTCTTTCCAGTACCTTTGCCTATCCTGGAAACGGCTTGGGTGAAAGCCGCCATGGCACTCTGGACAGATGGGGTCATCCGCCGGGCCAATCCCAGGAGTGTACGTGTGCTGATCAACTGCACGAAGAGCCGGCGGCGGCGTGCCATAAGCTCAGCTTTAGCAGTGCGGTGTTCGTCACCATTGCCAAGGGCAACGATACGCTCGATCCGCCCGCGCATCATCGCCCACTCCCAGGCAGATTCCCAATCCTCGGGAATCAGCGAGGCGGCTTCCAGTGGATACTTTCTCAACCGCTCCACCCAGTCGGGTGCTCCAGCCTGCTCTAATGCGTCGAGATCCTGCTCAAGCTGCTGGAGACGAGATGTGAGTTCTCCAACACGCTTAGTCTCCTGTGTCAACTCCCCCCTTAGAGTGACGATAGTCGCGTGATCGAGGTCACAACCACCCAGGCCCCGGCGCAGCTCCAATAGCACCTTATGGATGGGGATTTCTTCACGAAGCTCGAATCTATCAAGCATCCGGATAGCCTCAGGAATCTGGTAGCTATCTGGAAGGTTGGCCTCAAGAGCGAAGATGGCATTACTCACGTCAAGGCCGTCTCTAATCCCATCCACATCGAGCCCGTAAGGAAAAAGCATACGGAGGCTATTTACCATTTTGACCAGCAAAGCGGAAAGATGCATGGCCGTCTCAATACTGATGCTACAGTTGACCAAGTACCCCGCAATATCAGGCCCTTGCGCTGGCACCTGAGGCACATATCCTCCAGTGACGAGTGGTGAAAGTTCAGTCTCGATCTTTTCACGATCGGCTTCCAACCTGCATGCCATGTGAACCGCCAGCCAGTCCTCTCGACTCTCAGGTGGTTGATCCCCTAATTTGATAGAAGCGACGGCTTCCTTCAACGGCTTGTTGAAAAAACCGAAAGTCACCGGTTTCTGACCCGCGGCGGCCCTTTCAGCGGCACCAGTCAGATCTCTGGATGAGCAGTTACCGAGCACATAAGTCACCTTGGCAGCGAGCTCTAGGTATCGATACTCATCAATATAGGCAGCCTTATTTCTCAGCATTACCGGGCCAATATCATGTCCTTTCACTTGTGAAAGGGCAGCAGTGACCATCTGCCGTTGATAACCGTCCAGTTTTGCCAATCGCTGGTGGAGGTACTTAAGTTTATCCAGAAGCTCACTGCCAATATGTTCGATGTCAGCAGTGTCACGCGCCATCTTCGGTGCATGACTGTAATCCGGCTTCTCCTGAATGCGGTAGGCAAGCTCTGCGTCATGGGCCTCAACCAACGCTTGTGTCGAGGGTATCTCTTCGACGGTAGGAATATTGACTCCGGCATAGATGATGTCGGGAGCCAGGCTCGGAAGCTCAACACTCAGCCGTCTCAGTGCTTCCCTGAGCTGCGACGGTGGCTGGTTTACCGGGCGATCACTGAACCAGCCAAACCTCTCTTGGTCTTCCGAGAGGACCTCCTGCAATTCCATCGGGGCGTATTCCTCACCTTTCCAGATGAGGGGTGCCAAGTTCGCTCTGGCGATGGCGGCAAGGTTATGGTCGGCTTGGTCTGTTTTTCGGTCACACTCGACGATATCGGCCTCTAGCCGCCGCATCTCTTGTTTCGCGCCCTCCTTGTCCATCCCGATGACTTTATCGGATAACTCTGATACAGCTGATTTGAGCTGCTCGGCACTCTCACGGTCAGTCCCCACCGAAGCGATCACCAGCGAGCGTAGGTTTTCAGGAAGCTTCTCTCGGACGGCAGCTATGGCCTCCGGCGTACGGGCGGTTACCAACACCCTCTTTCCGGTTGCCATCATGTGGCTGATGATATTGGCAATAGAGTGCGTTTTACCGGTTCCAGGGGGACCTGTCACAGAGACAACATCTGCCGTTTCTAGCATGTCGATGACTCTGCCCTGCTCTTGATTGAAGGGCAGCGGGAAGAAGTGAACGCGTCGCCGGTCTGCTTCCATTCGTTCGGTTCGGGAAGAATCAGCGCCTGGAATAGCACCGACTGGGGCTTCCCAGCTCGTGGACGACTCGCCAGGCTTCAGGACATTTGAGTCCAACTCGAAATCATCAAAACTTTCGGCCTTCCCCTCTGGCGGCGTCGCTGCAAAACCTCGAAGTGAATCCGGTACCTCATCTGCAGCTTCCTCGACTCTCTGACGCAGAGATTCGAGATCCTGCTCGCGAGCCTCGGAAGAACGTGGTCGGCCGAAAATGGCCCAGCTCGAGGCAATGGTAAGCTGATCACTGATCGTGGGGATCTGCTCACCGCTATCGAGCGCCTCCCTGGAAATGTGCTCGGCACTCGACGTCAACTGCGCCGCTGCTGTGGAGAGCAGTGGCTCCCAGGCTGTATCAAAAGGGGAGAATTCAATCTCATCGTCCAGGATCTTGGTCAGGCTTCCCTGTAATGTGTGCTGCAGCTTGGAAGCACCCTCGACCTCCATTGCGATGAAGGGCTTCAGGCTAAGCTTGGGCTTAATATCCCTTGGCCGGAACGCAATTCCACCACCTTCCTCGACCTCGACATCAAGAAGCTGTTCAAGAATGGGCATGTCGATGACATTGCCATCCACCCTCCATCTGGCGATGCCGATCCCCCATACCAACTCAGGAGGAGTGCTTTCCGCTGAGTGAATCGCAGAACCTGATTAGCAATGATCGTCAGCCCGGTTTGCCCTCATGACGACAAAAGCTATACTGTATATGTATATAGCTTTCAGGCGGAGGATGACGTCATGGCCATGAACCCCATCCAGTTTCAGCCCGGCCTGTCGATGCCCGAGTTTTTCGAGCGCTATGGGACCGAAGCGCAGTGTACGGCGGCGTTGGAGCAGACGCGCTGGCCGGACGGCTTTCGCTGCCCGCGCTGCGAGGGCACATCCTATTCCCGGGTGCGCCGGCACCACCATACGCTGTTCCAGTGCCGCGCCTGTCGCCACCAGACCTCGCTGATCGCCGGCACCCTGATGCAGGGCACCAAGCTGCCGTTGACCACCTGGTTCCTGGCGATCCACCTCATCAGCCAGGCCAAGACCGGGCTGTCGTCGCTCGCCCTCAAGCGTGACCTCGGGGTGAGTTACCCGACGGCCTGGCTCATCCACCACAAGGTGATGGAGGCGATGGCGGAGCGCGAGGCGCGCTACGTCCTCGAGGGTCCGGTCCAGGTCGACGATGCCTACCTGGGCGGAGAGCACCGTGGCGGCAAGGCCGGACGCGGATCGGAGAACAAGGTGCCTTTCGTGGCCGCCGTCTCGCTCAACGACGCGGGCCATCCGCGCTTCGTCAGGCTCACCCCCGTGGCGGCCTTCAGCCGTGAGGCGATTGCCGAGTGGGCCAAGACGACGCTGCGGCCTGGCAGCACGGTATACTCCGATGGCCTGGCCTGCTTCGGTGCCGTCACCAGCGCAGGATGTACGCATCAGCCCACCGTCGTTGCGGGACGCAAACCCCAGGACATGCCCGAGTTTCACTGGATCAATACGGTGCTCGGTAATCTCAAGACCAGCCTCTCAGGGGCGTACCATGCCTTCGGCTTCCAGAAATATGCGGCGCGCTATCTGGCCGCGTTCAGCTATCGCTTCAACCGCCGCTTCGACCTCAGGGTGCTGCCGACACGGCTGCTCATCGCCGCAGTACGCTGCAAGCCGCGGCCCCAGCGGGTGATTCGGTCGGCTGAGCTTCATTGCTAATCAGGTCGCAGAATGCAACGTGAACAAGGTGTTGTAGAGTTTAATGGCCTTTCGAACGGGCTTTTCAGCCTCGGACCATCTTGCCCATGGTCCAGTGATATACGCCTCGAATCCCTGTTGAACCTCGAGGAAATCCTCGACATGCAGTGTCACCTTGACCCACTCCTTGAGGGTCTTGCCGTCTTCCATGAGCTCGCGAACGTTTTCCGACCTCAGCAATCCAGCCTCTTCCAAGTCCGATGCTTCCTCAATGGTTACCTCACGAGAAATAGCGGGAAGTAACTCGGGACGCTTATCAGGGTCATTTGCGAGATCAGCCACGAATTCAGCTACATGCTCCTCAGGCTCTGGGGGACGCGTGGTTCTCTGGCGATCTAGCCTTAGCCAAGCGCCGTCCTCTGCGTCCAGATGTATCCCAGGCAAGCCTGAGATATCCTGTTCACGAAAGACACCAAGTCCAGATGACATCTCCATCTGGATCTTTGAGCGAGCCGTCAAGACTTCCTGTGCGAACCCCAACAGACCGCTCAGGCTCTTGCTGGCTTGCTTGATGCTCTCTGCATCGTATTCAGTGCTAGGAGAACTCATTCAATCCTCACCTGACGTATCAATGTCCTGCAAAGTACGGCTCACTCCCCCTCAAACTCCGAGCTTCTGAACTTCAACACGTTGCAGTTTTCCTTAATGGTTCGTTGGAGGGCTTCATCGAAGCCGTCCTGGCTGGTGGCTTCTATCTCCACCGAGATCTTGACCTCGACGCCGGTGCGCGTGGTGAACTGCTCGACGACTTCATCGATGATGTCCATGAAACTCATCTTGGCTTTCACAGGATCGAGGTCAACGGTGCCATAGAAGTGATTCTTGACGACACCAGTAGTGATGGGTGGTGCTTCGGTTACGTCACCTCCAGCGCCTGTTCCCATAGGGGCTGATGAGCTTCCTGGGAGCACTGTGCCACCTGACCCGTCACTGCCGGGCTGATCACTACCCTGGCCTGCCCGATCGCGCTCATGCTGAGCGGCTTCTTCCGCCATGCGATCTCGGTAGGCTTCGGCAGCGCTACGTTCGATGAGCAGCGCTTCTGAGTCGATACCGGCAATGCTGCCATGTCCAAAGGTGAAACCCAGGTACCTGTCGCCCTCCTTGCCGGAGGCGTAGCCGAAGAAGTCTTCCGAGGCGACGCCTTGGTTCATGGCGTTCTTGAAGACCTGGTCGTTCACCAGGCGCGGCAGATAGAGGTAATGGCAACAGTCCTGCCACACCTTGAGGGCGCTGACCTCGGTAACGCCTTCCTTGAAGTACCACTGGTTGAGGACATTACGCAGGAAAATCGGTGACCATTCGTAGATCAACCACTCTTCTTCGCGCAGCTTGCTCTCAATGGTCTCGACCAGATTGGTGGTGGTAGTGGATATCTGTACCACCTCCCACTCCAACGTCGGCTTGCCCTTTACGAACTCCTCGACCGGGGCCATGAGCCACTTGTAGGTCTCGCGGATCAGCTGAGCGAGAGAGGTCTCGGCCGTATCGCGGCTCATCTTCGCTTGGCGCAGATGGGTCATGTCGTGGTTCAAGGCACCGCTATCGATATCATCCACAATCGACTTCCAAGCCAGGAAGGTGCGGCCCTGGTCCTTCAGACGGCTGACGACATCAAAATCAGCCGCCAAGAATATGAGGCGATTCTGTTTCTGGCGTGGTTGGTCTCCCCGATTACGCAGGATCTCTTGGGCGGCACTGAAGGCCTGGTTGGTCTCGGTGCGGCTGTAGGCGGCATCGGTCGGCAGCACTACCAGACGCGGCCCACTGGCATAATCGTCTGGCACATCGCCCGAGGGGGTAAAGACGTGGACGCCACCGAAATGATGGTTGCGTCCCATCAGTCGGTTGGTTCGCTCCTTGAGCAGCGGGATGAGCGCATCACGATCACTGATGGTCTGCTTGCGGCTCTCCATCTCCCGGCGCAGGTTCGGCTTGGTGTCCAGCCAGAAACGGTCCTGCTCGGAGTAAAGATAGTGCAGGCGGTCACGCAGCCGCTTGATCACATCCTCGAAAATACCCAGTGACTGACCTGGCTGAACGGCGCCCAGCAGGATGCGTTCCTGCTTGATGCCACGAGCGGTCTGGGTGCTGCTGGATGGGGCGCTCCCCAGGAAGATGGTACGTGCCGTGCGTCGCGCGGCCTGCACGCCGCCAAACAAGGGGGTGTGGCTATCCAGGTCCAACGTGGCGGAACGAGGCCCATCGACTTCACGCTCGATCACTGGCTCCCAGCCCTGGGGAAGGTAGTGGATGCTCTTGTGCCGCACGTTGCTGTCTTCCAGCGGGATCGAGCCCGGCATGATCAGCGCATCGCGATTCTCCGAGACCCACAGCCGGTGGATGACGATGGCCATGTACTGCAGCACCCCCCGGGTGCGCTGGAACTTGTCCAGGGTCGACCAGTCCTCGTAGAGGCGGTCAAAGACCTCGGGGTGGATCGGGTAGGAGCGACACAGCCGCTCGAAATAGTCGTTCGACTGGGTCTCAGTGGGAAATTTCTCGGCATGCTTGCGGTAAAAATCCGAGAACTGACGACTGATACCTTCGACCTCGCCACGCTCGCCAGGGGTGTCGAACAACCGACGCCGCACGATCTCGAAGGCCTCTTCCGTGCCAACGGGCTTCCACACCGATTCGACACGCGCGAAATACTTTTCCAGGGAATTGAGCGTCTGCTGGCCCATGGAGCCACCGACCTCAAGCTCTGACTCGGGCAGCGAGGCGAGCAGGATAGCGTTGGGCACCGCCTTGAGCGCCTCTGTCAGTCCCTGGATGAAGCTGATGTTGCTATCGAAGGTGCCCGCTGCGTAGGACTTGCCCAACTCCAGCTGACGAATGAAGGCCAACAGCTCGTCAATAAGGATGACGCAGGGCGATGCCTTCTGCAGCAGCTGCGTAAGCACTTCTTTGCCGGGGGAGACACCCGTGGCATCGCTCTCGGCGACCATGGCATAGCCAGCCTCCCCAAGCAGTTGCCAGGCCAGCTCACCCCAAAGAGTGTTGACATTCTGGGGGCCGTATTGAGAAGCCTGGCTGGGTGAAAGCTTGATCCCGTCGATGACCGCCACATTGGCGTGTGGCAGCTCTTGGATACCTGCCTCATCAAGGATCGGGGGGATGCCCATCAGCTTGTCGGTAGACACCTTGCGGGCTGCCAGATGCAGGACCGCCAACATGGTGTGGGTCTTACCCCCCCCGAACGCCGTCTGCAGCTGGACCACCGGGTCGCCGCCCTTGCCGGCGAGGCGCTGAGCCACGGAGATCAGCAACAGGCGCATGCCTTCGGTGATATAGGTGCGGGCGAAGAATTTCTCGGCGTCCTGATACTCTTCAGGTGCGGTGCCACTGGCGACCTGCGAGATGTCGGCGGCAAATTCAGACTGCTTGAAGGTGCCTTCCAGCACATCACGGTGAGGGCGAGCGATTTCCTTCCAGGGTTTCAAACTCATGTTTTACTCCTTGTCACTCGGCAATGCAGCCCAGCATCACCGGGATTCTGTTCGTTCACCACAAAGCCTCGGATTCCGTAGGGCGCCAGGGCACGCTCCAGTCGAGTCTGCAGACGAGCGGCCAGGCGTTTGAAATCACGCTGATTCCAGGTCAGCAGCAGCACAACTCGGAGGGCTGGAGATGGAGCCTGCACAGCATAAAAGACTGCGAGTTCGGGATCGGCTTCACGCTCTGCTACGGCAAGCGCCGCTAGGGTATCGCGCAGCTTTTCCTCAACTTCATCAATAATAAACGGCTTTCGGCGAGCAACCTGAACCTCTGGCTTCAAGCCCTGTTGCTCAACCCACTGCCTGACCTGGGTAACGTCGGGGGAATCGCTAGCCGACATCCGCGGACGGTTTTCTGGCTCGTAGCCTTCGCAATCCTTGACCTCGATCCACCATTGGGTGGGGCCGCCATCGTGTGCCAGAATATCCACTCCCTTGAGACGACTCTTCATCCGCTGGCGGTACCAAGTGCTGTCGTCGTACTTGGCTAGTTGCCAGCCCACGGGGAAACCGAACTTCAAGCGTCCTTCTTGCACCTCAGGCATTGGCCAGCTCCATCTCTCTATCGTACTGGGCCAACTCTTCATCCAGACTGACCAGGTGCTCCAGGTCGCAAAGGTGGTCGGCGACCTCGATACGCTCAACCAACCCCTCACCACGAACTAAGGCAAAGTAGCGCTGCGTTACTGCCTGCTGGCGAGTTAGCAGATCAATCTCCTTGAGCAGGAAGTAGCTGTGAGTGGCGATAAACACCTGTATACCCTGCTGGCTAAGTGCCACGGCTGCCTGGGCCACCAGCTTGATCAGCTTGGGGTTGAGATTGGCCTCAGGCTCGTCCCAGAACAGGTAGCCTTTATCAAGCAGCGAACCGGTGGTGATCAACCGAGCGAGCATCGCCAGCTTGCGTAGCCCCTCGGCCACCAGCGGCATCTCCAGGTTGCCCTGGCCGGGAATACGCAAGTAGAAGCGCCCGTTCTTGTCCAGCACCACCTTGCCGCCCATAGCATCTTCCAGCGGGGCCACCAGCTCAGCCACAGCCTTTTCCCGCGCACCCTTGATAGCCGGCGCGCCCAGCAGCTTGCAGAGATCGATATGGTGCTCTTCGATGTCCACATGGCGGCTTTCGTAGAGGGGCAGCAGCCAGTGGTACTGGCTGAGCAGCTCACGTGTCGGCATAAAGACTGGGGCTTTTTCCTGCCAGGTTTTTGGAAGATGAACGACCTGTACCTCAGACTGTGAGCGGGTGCTGAAACTAAAAGAAATGTTCAGCGATGTGTTCTCAAAAGCCAGCGTTACCCGAGAGCGTTGGGTACCTTGGCGCCTGCTCGTCAAGCGCCCTAAAGACTCCGGTCGGAATACCTTGACCAGCTTGTCGGCCAAGGTCTTCTGTAACAATGTCTTGGTCGGCTCGGTCACGGTGGGTTCGTTGGCCTGCTCGGCCGAGTTTGCCAGTGCCGTATAAGCCACCTTGAGCAGATGAGACTTTCCCGTGCCATTCTCCCCCACGATGACATTTAGCCCTGGCGCAAAATGAAGATCGGCTTTGGGAAACAATGTGAATTGCCGCAGCTCCAGATATTTCAACATGGCACTTTTCCTTCCAGTATCTGGGTAACTCGCCCAAGGTCCGACGGGGTCAGCAGGGCCAGGGGCTTCTCATTCTCACGACCATGCTCAGTAATGACCAGAGCGGCAAGATGAGGATGTTTCACGCCATCAAAGGCGTCCAATGCAGCCACTAGAGTAGTCTCACGGGCCGCGAACAGAAGCTCATCCGATAACTCCTGATGCTCAAGCACCTCATGCACCGGGACTGTGCAGTCGATCAGTTCCTGGCTAGCATTGTGTCCCAGCCAGCGCTGGATGGTATTGGCGGTCAGTATTCTCAGGTCCTTACCGTCACGTACAAAGGTCTGGGAGAAGTCTTGCTGGGCCAGGAACTCCAGTACCTCTTGTGTAGAAGCGTGTGGCTGGAACTCCTGAATGGGAACTTGAAAGTGCTGCACGATCAGAGCTGGCTTCTCGATCTGCTGGATGATGTTGTCCAACTGAGCAACTAGCTCGGGAAGCGGCTCGGCCAGATAGCGAGGTCCAAAGCGGGCATCGCGCTCATGAACCAGCACGTTGCGCAACTTGGCCAGTAGTTCGATGTCGCTGGCGTTCCGCCGAAATATCGGGTTGCGTTCCTTCGCAACTCTGGCATTAGCCATCAGCCCCCGCGATTCTTCCTGTCGCGCCTCCCGGGCAGCAAGCTTCTCCAACTGGGCAAAATGCGCCAGGAAAATTTGTGTTTGCCCGGACATCAGAGTTCCAATCCTACCTGTTCACCCGAATGCCCTGTCTCATGCGACGCAGCCACAATCGCGCTCCAGGAACCTATAAGCTCGTTGTAAGCGCGGGATTCTTCCGCCCACTTCTTACGCTCGCAGAGTGTGTAGAGGTGATAAGCCAGCTGGCGGATCGGTTCACCCTTCTCCGGCATCTGGGCCAGCAGCTCACCGGCGGCAGATTCGCCGTGGTTCTGCAGGCGACGGATCATCTGGTGGCAGGCCTCCCACACCGGCGTACGCTTGTCGGTGGTGGGATCCCACTCAGACTGGTATTCACCCCACTTGAGCAAGCGAACCTTGCCACCTCCAGACTCGACCACACCGGCCTCACGCACACCGTCGACGCTTGTCCCCTTCGCTCGAGCCAGGGTGTCGGCCTCTCCGAAGGGTCCGGTGCTCCAGGCGTGCTGGTCAAACCAGCTGGCACAGAACTGTGTATCAGCATCGAAATTACCCGAGTCGGGACTAAGGAACTCGGTAATGGCACGGTTGATCATCACCAAGGCATCATGGACACTCATCCCCGAGCCGTCCTGATTGAGCACGGACTCGTACTTAGAGTAGATGGCCATACCTGGGCCAATTGAGGATTGCGCCAAGTCCACTGGGGCAATAGGTGCCTGGCCGGTCTGACCGCCGATCATGGTTTCCAGCGCTTCAGGTAGTTCTTCCCTTAATTTTTTTTGAAACTCTCTTCTTGAAATAATTTCTGAATTCACCTGCCTCTTTCTACATACAAGAACAATGGAGGAAGCTAATGCATTGGCGCCTTGATTTCGTGATCGGTTTTCACGCTCTGTTCTTAACGGCCATGTCCCTGTAATAGTTAACCCAGACTCTACAATTGCTGAAAGAAAGGTTTCCCAACCTTTGGATATAGTGTCATTACTTTTTGTTTCTGATTGCTTAAAAGCGTAATAAATTGTCATTGGGTAAAAATCTGAAGAAGAACTAATAAGATTTTTAAATGTTTTCTTCATACCTTCTAAGAAAAAAATCTCAGACAGATCTTTCCCGCCATGTCGAAACTGGTTTGCAACCAACTCTTCTTGCTTTGGTGTTAGTATGGTAGCAACCAGATCAGGCGATATTTTTAGCAATGACCGACGCAACCATATATAAAAGAAATCCGAAAGGTTCGAATATGGAATATTATCATAGTAAGGTGGATCTGTAGAAATAACAGCATTTTTAACTATCGAGCAAGAAGATGCGTCAGCAAAGAAAACCTTTGCATCAGAAGTTGAACTTGTATAGCATTTTTTTAGTCCATCTGCAGTAGTTTCAAGCATAGATAAAAATGACCCACTCGAACCATACAGAACATTAGTTTCTGAATAGTCCCAATTCATAGGAATAGCATGCTTAGAAAACAAATGACCGGGGCACTCTACAGATGGCATCCAAGCGGACAACGAATTAGCTCTATTTGCAGTTTTTGATATTGCAAATGCAATATATAGACATATTGCACTTGCGTACTCATGGGCATCAAGCTCTGCGGCTGGGTATCTATTATCAAAATCTTCAATAACCCTAGAATAAACACTCACAAGTTCATCACTAAGATAAACCAGTGTTTTTAACTGCCTGTTTGTGAAAAGTTTTTCGAAACGATCCATCCCATAGACGACGGAGTTCGTGCAACCAGCCCAATGATCTATTTCACCTACAGGATAGTCAATCACATCAATATTTTTTGCAATTGCCTCATGCTCGGAACTTGCAGGGTAGTACCCTCTACCTTTCTTTTTCTTAGTAACTATTGCAATTAGCCTATGGCCAATACGGCCCTTTTTCCCTTCCTCCCTAATGTATTTTAGCGGAATGTTACTTCCGGACATTAAACAGAAGGCACCTTTACGTCCTACAATTCCCACCTCCTCTATTTTTTTCGATTTATCAACAATATCAAAACTCCAGCTCCTGCTTTCAATATCAACTATGGGTTTTAAGAATGCTCCATTCCCTTTAGTAGAGAGAGTAAAAGATTTAATCAATGGAACATCACAATCAGCGAAAGCCGGATTTGGGCTTTTAACTGTACGAGCCCATATCCAGCACACAACTTCTTCATCAGACGAGCTTTGTGCACTTCTATATTTTGGGTAAAGATGTTCTAACGACTCCCTTGCTTTATCAAGCAGGGTTTTACCATAAAAAAGAACATCCTGCGCCAAAGCATCATAACCATAATGATCATTTAAATTTATTTGGCCATTAGATGGAGATACTGGCGAGTATTTAAAAATCTTCGGCGGAATTTCAAGACTTGCCTTGCCAAGCATTACTGGTATCGGATTAAGATCGGAGGCATAAACCCCAAGCCCCAAACGGCTTGCTTCTAGTGGAATGGCTCCTCCTCCGGAAAAAGGATCCCATAAATTCAGATCTAGCTTTTTTTCATCAAAATCCAAGCTATTTAATTCACATGTTTCTTTCCAACTTTCGACAATCAATGATCTTGCGCGATGTAACACCTCTTTATTATTGTTATTTTTCCACTGACAAAGCTCTTTCAATACGCTAAATATTTCATTTCTTTTTTCTTCACATACTTTTTTTGACTTTCCGCTAGCCCACCCTCTCTCACCACCCGGATCATTAACCATTTGCGAAAAAATAATTGCACGCGCTGCCAATAACGGTCGACGTGCCCACCACATATGTAAAGTTGATGGATGCCCCTTTCTGATCGACTTTTCAGCAGCTGCAGCTTCGTTAATAGCATCCAGTGGCAGCGCTACTTCAATTAGTTTCTTAGGTGCTTTGATTGCGGTCATCCGTGTTCCCTACTGCGTCTGTTGTGACGTGGCTGCTTTTGAGAGCAGCTCACTCAAGTCGTAATTGATGCTGGCCACGCCGAAGTCAGGCTCGCTGGTGAAGGGCTTCTGAACGTAGTGCGGCCCTTCAAAGGTTTCACCATCGACGATGACGATCGCCAGCATGAATTTGTCGGCCTGGTTGAGGCCGTAGATAATCTCGTTGCGCGAGACGGTGATGGTGCTTTGCCCCTTGGCGCGCCCCTTCACCTCGATGTGGCGGTCGGGCAGGATCGAGCCATCCGGATTGGCCGGGGGGCGTGCGGTGACGTCCCAGCCGCACTTCTGATCGGAGACATCGAACACCTGGTGGCCCATGGCGCGCTCGGCGTCCATCACCGCCTGCATGGCAACCTGCTCGATGTGGGCCCTGGCCTGAGCATCGACGCTGAACTGGGTTTCGCCCTTGCGCAGGGCGAGTAGCCCCTGGGGGATCACCAAGGCACCGCCGATCACCACCGGTGTGCTGGAGACCACTTGCTTCATGGCGGTCAATTCCCGCTTGCGCTGCTCCAGGCGCTGGGTCAGTTCATCCACCCGCCGACGCGCCATTTCGGGCTGCATGCGTGGCTGCTTGCCAGCATCCATCTGATCGCGGAGGTAGAGGTAACGATCCGACCAGTAGTTGATCTCCTTCACCAGCCGCTCATTGACCGCCCCCAGCACCTTATCGGCGTGACGCTCGCGCCGACCTTTCACTTCCTGGTAGTGCTCCGGCACCAGTTGCTGAACGGCATGGCTAACGGCCAAGGCCTCCAGGTCCTGAGTGATCCAAGGGGCCTGCAACACGTCCTGAATCAGGTTGTGGTCGACTTCATCGATCGGCTGCATGTCGAGATGGGGCGCCCATCCGGCATGTGAGGCCTGGCCCTGCTCATCGATCTCAACGAATTGCAGGCGGCGTGAGGCCACGCGAGGCTTGCCGGTTTGCTCGCTGTGGGTTTCGCGCACGGTGTGGTCGACCATGAACAGCACCTTGGGCAGGGTACTGTCATCGCTAGGATCGACCAGCACGGCGCCCTGCTTCAGCTTGCTGCGATGCGCCTGCAGCACCAGGTCGGTGGTGGCATGCATGAGGGGGTGCATGGGGTGGATCAGATCGGCCATGGGCTTGCCTGGCAGACGCACGTGTTCCTTCTCGAAGCAGATGCGTTCGTATTTGCGCAACACCGGTGTGCGGGTCTCGCCGATCACCCGGTCTCGTTCACGAATGGCAGCCGGCACATGGCGCACCTCATAGCGGCCAGGCTCTCGAGCGCGCATCTCGCCCTGCAAGAGCTGGAAAGCCTCGCTGAAGAAGGCGCGGATGAAATAGGGCTGCAGCTTGCGTGCCTCGGCCTTCTCCATCTCCTCCTTGACCGAGTAGAGATCCTCCAGGCTCATGTGCTGCTCGACCAGCGCATTGCGACGGATAATCTCGCGGAGGTGGCCGGTATCCAGGGCGCCGTCGATCACTTGGTCCAGGCGCGTCTTGACCTCAGGAGATTCCCCATAGCGAATGGCCTCCATTAATAGGTCCTTGAGCGAGGTGTTCTCGAAGGCCTCACCAAGGATGTCGAAGACCTTGCCGCCCAGCGCTTTCTTCTCGATCTCCAGCTTGTCGAACAGCTTCTGGAACACCGCGCCCTCGCGGGTCTCGTTGGCCACCAGGTTCCAGAGGTGGCAGACCTCCGTCTGGCCGATACGGTGGATGCGCCCGAAACGCTGTTCCAGGCGGTTGGGATTCCAGGGCAGATCGTAGTTGACCATCAGATTAGCGTTCTGAAGGTTGACGCCCTCCCCTGCCGCATCGGTGGCGACCAGGACCAGCACATCGGGATCGTTGCGAAAACGTTCCTGCGCCTTGCGCCGATCATCGCGGTTGGTGCCACCATGAATGATGATCACCGCCTCGGGCCTCCCGAGCAGACTGCGAATCCGATCCACCAGGTAGTTCAGGGTGTCCTTGTGTTCGGTGAAGATGATCAGCTTGCGACGACTGCCCCCCTCGGTATACATCTGCGGCGTATCCTGCAGCAGGTGAGACAGCTCCTCCCACTTGCGGTCGTTACCGGACTCCACCACATCCAATGACTGCTGCTCTAGATCCTTCAGGCTGAGAATTTCGGCTTCGAGCTCGACGGCCGTTTCCGCCGCCGTGGCCTGGTCGACCACCTGCTCAGCGTAGAGCTCATACTCTTCAGCGCTGAGCTCTTCATCGAGCTCGTCGAAGTCCTCGGGCAAGTCGATCTGCTTCTGGATGGCATAAGTGCCGAGTGTCGACGCCACCCGCACTTCGCTCACCGACTGGCCACGGGCGACCAGCTTCATCTCGTTGAGCTTGTCTTCCAGCTTGCGACGGCGCCGCTTGATCGACTGATAGATGGCCTCGGGGCTGGAAGCCAGGCGACGCTGCAGCAGGGTAAGCGCGAAGCCCACGGTGCCCTTGCGCTTACCATCCAGCTGCTCGGCGCGATTCATCTCGTTACGCACGTAATCGGTAACGTTGGTGTAGAGCTCCGCCTCCGCATCGGAAAGGTCATAGTTGGCCGTGTAGGCACGGCGCTCGGGGAACAGCGGAGTACCGTCAAACTTGAGCAGCTCCTCCTTGACCATCCGCCGCATCATGTCGGAGACATCGACCTTATGGGCGCCTTCGCGGAACTTGCCGTAGAAGCGGTCGCTGTCGATGAGCGACAGCCAGATCTGAAAGTCCTCTTCCTTGCCGTTGTGGGGCGTGGCAGTCATCAGCAGGAAGTGGCGGGTGATGGTGCCCAGCAGTTCACCCAACTGGAAGCGCTTGGTTTTGTTGACCTTGTTGCCGAAATAGTTAGCCGACAGTTTATGGGCTTCATCAACAATGATCAGGTCCCAGTCGGTGATCTTTAGCTTCTCCTGGAGCTGTTCATTGCGTGAGAGCTGGTCCAGACGGCAGATCAGTTGGTTCTGCTCATCGAAGTAGTTGCCGGAGGCGCACTGCTCCTGCTTCTCGCGGCTGAAGATTTCGAACTGAACACCGAACTTCTCGAGGAGCTCATCCTGCCACTGGTCGGTCAGTCCGCCGGGCGAGACAATCAAGATGCGCTTGGCATCGGCACGCATCAACAGCTCGCGGATCAGCAGACCCGCCATAATGGTCTTGCCGGCACCAGGATCGTCGGCCAATACGAAGCGCAGCGGCTGACGCGGCAGCATCACCTCGTAGACGGCGGAGATTTGGTGCGGTAACGGCTCCACGTTGGAGGTATGCACTGCCATCATAGGGTCGAACAGTGCCGCCTGGCTGATCCGATAGGCCTCCAGACCGAGCTTAAAGTCGGCACCGGGGGCATCGAAGGCCCAGGGGCGGCCCGCCTGAGCCAGGGCGAGGTTGGCTTCGTCGCTGCGGAACAGCATCTGCTCTTGCAGCTGACCCTGGCCATCCTTGAAGTAGATCGTCAGCGCATCGGTACCCACCGGCTCCACGGTGACCACTCGCACGATCTCGTCAGGCTTGATGCCGCGTACCTGGGCGTCCTTCTTGATGTCTTCGAGTTTGAGCATGCAGCTCCCTCCGCACGGCGGCGCGTTATACCGGCTCACCGTGATCGTAACCTGGTGCCAGCCGAAGATTCTTGACCCCATACAAGGCCGGGGCATTGGCCAGAGCCAATTGGTATTCAGCACCCTGCATTGAGTGATCCGGCGAGCAATCCACGTTCCAGCGGCGCAGCAGGTAACCGGCCAATGCAGCCCTCAGCTCGACTTTCATGCGACCTTCCTGCATCGCATAGTCGCGCTCAATGGCCTGAGAATGACGGATGTTGGGGTGAGGAACCAACTCCAACTCGACAAAGCGATTCCACTGGCGATCTTGCATGACCTCCTCCTGCTCTTGGGCAGGGCTCTGCTCGAGCACAGAAGCCTCCAGGAGACGGGTGAGTACGAAGTCGCGGAACTCATCGGAGTGGCGGTCATAAGCTCTCACATGCCAGCGCAGGCCGTTGTCGACCAGGGTATGCGGCACGATCTCACGCTGGGTCTCGCCGCTGGAGAGCGATACATAGCGAATCTCCAGTGTACATCCCTTGTGCATGGCCTCACTGACTAGGGCCACGGTGGTGAGATCCGGCTGATTGAGCTGATGGGGCATTTCGCAACGCACCGACGTCGGCAGTGTGCCAAGGAAGCCGTCACCGTGGCCCTGGCACAACGTGCTTAGGGTGCGAGCGCTGTCGTAATCGAACAGCGGGGCAAAATTGCGGGCCCTGACATGCAGGCGCTTGGACTTGTCATAGGTGATGTTGGCCGGGGCGAGCTCGTGGTAGAGGGCGAAGTCTTTGGTGGCCTGAGTGGGTGCGATGGCGAAGCGATCGATCAGATCGCCGCGCCCAGCCTCGCCCTTGAACATCAGGGTGAAGTCGATGTGGGCGAGACGCTCACGCTGTGGCGTAGAAAGCGACGACAACGCCTCGTGTTGGTGAGCATCCTGCTGAGCTGCGTTGGGCACCCGCGGGCCTCCCTGGCGGCGGTCGCGCCCTGAAGAGCACAACCTAACAGATAGTGATAGGTTACATGGTAGCTGATCAGGATCCTTTCTGCCTACACCTGAGCGACCCTGACCGCCTTGGCAGATACCGCACAACCACAAAAGCCCGAGCCTGGGGGGCTCGGGCGTCGGTCGGGTGGTTTATGAGTGTATAACGGACGTCAGCAACGGCAGATCATCCAAGTAGTTGGGGTAAAGGTCGATGACGGTTTTCTTCTCAAAGACTCCCACCCTGATTTCACCATTATTCATCAGAATGTTGAGAATAATGTTGAGTTTACCGGAATCACGTAAGTGATTGGGGCAATATTTCCGCACATGATTCTTTTTCAGGTATCGGAAGCCCTCCTGACGTTTCTGGTTAAACCAGTTATAAAGCGAGTAATAATCACGATACTCCTCAGACGATGATTGAAACAGGCGAAGAAACTCATTGGAGAACCAGAAGCAGAACTTGATTGCCTGCTCCAGAGTATCCAACGATACCTCACCTTCTCGTCCATTCCGTGAGCAGTGCAGCAGTACCGCGAGGCGGGCAATATTGTCTGCCAGCTTCGAGGCGTGATCACCGAAACCGGCAAAGCGACCGTTGGGCCTAATCTCCCACTCGATGGCATTAGCGACAATAAACCATCGCTCCTTAGCCGGCAACGAGAAGCTGATCTTAGCACGTGTAAAATCAGGATCTTTGCTGGCCTTAATGTTCTCTTCAAATAACTCCTTGACCAACAGGTCGTAGCCCTCATGGGTCATTTCTTTTATGTACTCCACGGGACGACTTCCCTGCGTGGTTTCTGGGAAGGTAATATGCGTTCTCGCAAAAAAACCTATGCCTCGTGCATTTTCACCTCCTTTCATGACGAAGCGTTGCATCACACTCGGCTGTGCCTGTACGAACAGTGTCATGCGGGGATTGACGATAAAGCTATCTGTTGACTTTCGTTCTACCCTAACGGGTTGACCGCTCCACAACGAATTCCACAGGGATAATCTTCGAACAGCATGCCCACCCAACACCTCTTCGCCTTCGCTGGAACGTAAGATCGCCGATTTCACCGACTCACGATGAAAGACATCAAGTGCCGCTTCAGGCGTCGTATCTGTCAGGGTTTTGATTCCCGCTCTAGGGGGGTGAATCGGTTTGCGTCTCTCGTGCTCATAGAGCGCGTAGACATCGTCACTTTTTTCATAAGCGATATCTTTTATGAGCTTTTTCTTTTGTGCAATCCACAGTGCGAAATCTAGCTCATAGTCCTCTACTTCACGAGAGTACTTTTCACCATAGGCTTCCTCCAGTTGGTCAAGTGTTTCAAAAAACAGGTTAACTACTGTATCCTTCCTTTCCCCCGAAGCCGCTACAGCAACAAAGTACTGGCTTGGTGGCACAATCTGTCCATTCGGTTTTTCCACGTCAACCAAGTTCTGCAGCAAGAAGGACATCACCGACAACCCACCTTGGACGATGATGGGGATGGGCGCGAGGGTGGCTCCCCTCACTTGGTAGATCTTCTCGTACAGTGGACCGCTGTTATCGAAGGCAGGAAAACAGAAACCCACAGGTGGCAGTACACTTGGCATGTAGTCCATGTCGTTACCCTCTTAAGACTAGAGAAAGGGAGTAACAATAAAGCACCTGCCGTTACCGCATCGGGCGACTGACGCCCATACGGCATAGACGTTGCTGGAAACGTAGCCGAACATGGCTACGCCCCAGCTATACGCCTACTAGCAAGGATTCATTGTTAAAGAGCTGCGGTCTAAACCGCGGACTTACACAACGTGAGGTGATTATTCCTCATCATCGTGATTAGACTTTCCCTCCTTGTCGTGATTAGACTTTCCCTCCTTGTCGTGATTAGACTTTCCCTCCTCGTCGTGATTAGATTGTTCCCTTCGGCGCTCAATCCACTTGAGCACATCGTGCACGTACCACCCCACGGCTTTGCGGCCAAGCTTAATCTGCTTCGGGAAGTCCGGGTCATACCCATCACACTTCTCATTGAGCATGTCGTAGATCTGGGATCTGCGGAACCCGATGAAGCGCTCGAGCTCTTTCCTACGTAGGATGACCTTGCCGTTGAATGAATCCATCTCAATTTCCTCTTATGGCCTTTTCAGTGAACCCTCCACGCTCTTGGTGGAGGCCAACTCCGCTAACCTCGCGAAGTGCACTAACTCTGGATCAGCTCGCAGCGTCATTCACGGTCAGAAATCTGGGTTATAAGCTCCCAGAATAAAAACCCGAGATATGTTATCCGCGAAATACCTTGACAATGGGCATAAAGCGTGATCTGTGCTGAAGAGGGATGATTTTTTCGAGATGGCCCTAAAATCCTCGCTATTTTGCTACATACAGCGGAATGCAGCAGGGGTGGCATAGGCAATGCGAGAGGATCCGCGGCCGGGAATGCTGAAATCTGCTACACCGCACCCTTGGTGTTTTTCTCCTATCGCACGACAGCCCGGGCGAATCTCGGATTTCCCCATGAAGCCCTGTCAGTGCATATCTCAGATTATTTGTTTAGAATCAAATGGTTATTTTTTTTATAAAAAAACGCAGAATCCGAGATTGGTGCTCGATTCATGCCCCTCGAGCGGTAGAGGCCAGGGGTTCTGAGCCACTCAGCCCGCCAGGAAAGCTCCTGCTGGAAGTGCTGAGGCGGCACACCCTCCGCTTCCCTCTTGGGTAGGGCCGCAGGCTGATCCCGAGGTGAGCCTGCAGGTTCGGGGGGCAGCCAGGCTGTTGGCGACGCGAGACAAGCCTTGCCACTGGATAGGGTCCACCAGGAGGTTCCGGCAACAGTGAGGAATCCGGGACTGGTGCCTCGGCCTGGGGAGATCCTTGAATGCCTGTTCGGTGCCCTCCGCGCGGTTGGTGCCCTTCCTGCGCCATACCGTAAGAGCAGCCTTGCTCTAGGCCTAACCAGGACACGAGATTGGCGGAGTAAGAGTTAAGAAGACGCCGCTGGACGCCAATAGGGCGGAGAGCTCCGAGAGAACACGTGGCTGGACGAAAGTATGGCGGACTATCAGGCTCATTTAATCGGGGAGCCTATTGGCCCCCGAGCGCTTCGCCATCTTTGGCCGGCAGCAGGGCCAGAGACTGGCGGATAAGTCATTGTCGCTGGGGAGAGTGGAGCAGCGCTTGCCAGTCAGGTGAGCGTCCAGCCTTTACAGTTGCCACCTCAACATCGCCTCGGCTGGCCCCGAGGGCCGCCGACGGCCCTGTTCCCACTCCTGATACGTGCGCATACTGACCCCTAGTCGGGCGGCGAATACGGCCTGGGTCATGCCAAGGGCGCGACGCCGGGCGACCACTGCCCCCATCAGCTCGGCTCCCTGCAGCGGGGCGCCGGTATGGAACTGCGCCGCACTGGGCGGTAGTGACGGAAGGGTCGCGTCAGTTGACGCGTACGGCTCAGGGTCGAGGTGCTCTTGCCAGCGCCTGGCGGCGACACCGTCTGCCGCCCAAGCAGCTGTGGGGAACGAGGCATCGCGATGCTCGGGTATCGCCGCGCCCGGAGGCGTCGGCCAGGCTGTCGGGGTGGCGGGTACAGGCGGTACCGGCAGCCCGTTCTGCCGGGCGAAGCCTCGGATCAGGGCCGCCTGTTCGGGGTGCTCCGCCTGCAGCTGGGTCAGAAAGGCCAGGTCATCGGGGGAATGCGCCATGGGTCTCTCCTTGTCGAGGGTGACGATAACCCGTCATGGACGGGCCTATAGGATGAGACGGCGCAGTAGAAACTTACTTGCTGCTTGTGGAGGTGGCCTCGGGCGCTTCCGAGTCCACCCGGTTACGGCCGGCGCCTTTTGCCCGGTAGAGCACGTCATCGGCACGCTTGATTAGGCTATCGATCGTATCCTCGGGGGCAAGGACGGTGACCCCGATGCTGGTCGTCACCGGTTTCTTGTGCTTGAAGGTCTGTTCCGCGATCGCCGCACACAGGCGTTCAGCGCTGTTGATGGCAGCCTCGAGGCTGCATTCGGGCAACAGCAGGGTGAACTCCTCCCCGCCCCAGCGCGCATGGAGATCCACCTGCCGAGTGAATCGGTTGACCAGACTGGTCGTAGCCCTCAGCACACTGTCGCCGACGTTGTGGCCGAAGGTGTCGTTGATCCGCTTGAAATGGTCGAGATCGTACATGATGAGGGCCAGCGGTCGATGAAATCGGTTGGCACGGGCCATCTCGAGCTTGAGGCTGCGAGCGAACTCGCGGCGGTTGGCAATCCCCGTCAGCGGGTCGGTCGTGGCCAGGGTGGATCCGCTCCTGGTCACGCTTGCGTTGGGTGATATCGCGGCAATGGCAGAAGATCAGCTTGGTGCCATGGTAGTGGGTGGCATTGGTGGCCACCTCTACATCAATCTCCTGGCCATCCTTGCAACGGTGTCGTGTCTCGAAGTGCTCGCCACCGTCCTGGACCGCTCTCAGGATCTCCAGGAACCTTGGCTTTTCGAATTGGTGGTTCCAGTCCCATACGTGGAGGTTTTCCACCTCGTCCGGCGAGTAACCGTGCATGGCAGCAAAGCGCGCATTGGCACGGTAGACGCTGCCATCATCACGGAGGATGACGATGGCATCGCGGTTCAGCTCGAAGAAGATACGCCACAGGGCAGCCTCGTCCCCGTGGGGGGCTTCCTTCTCGTGACGTGTGGCGCCCACCAGATCAGCCGTGATGTGACCTCGCGTAATATCGGTCAGTGCATGCTCGTTGAGCAGGTCCAGGACGAGGAACCCCTCTGGACCAGCCGAGGACAAACTGCGCGAATACGCAGCAGGAGAAAGGCGATATTGCGGCTCAAGACGCTGGCGAGGCACTGAATCGGTCGGCGAGCAGGTTCAATAACGCCGGGACGGCCAATACCGGCCCGGCGCCAGTTTCATCAGGCGAACGCCTTCCCGGTCGCCCCTATTTCACCGTCACCTCGAAGGGGATGGTCGCCCTGAGTGGGGCACTCGTGGGAATAAGCCCCCAGGTACCTCGCGGGTCCATGCCATCGAATGCATCCGTGTCACGGTCATTCCGGGTGAACCTGTCGTACCTGGTGGAACCGGAATTAGGGTCAAAACGAATTCGGATGGATTCCCCGGACGTGAGACCGGATCCCGTGTAACTGACCTTATCGATGGTCGTGAAGGTCTTGCAGTCCTGGGTAATGTCCTGCGTATCAATGGTGGCTTCCCGCCAGTTGTCCGGGCCCGGGCCACCGGAGCCCGTCGTCGCCGCCTTGCTCACCTTGATCTCGTTGGGCGGTTGAATCACGTTTACTGTCTGGATAGCCGAATCGCTCCTGCCCGTGGCCTGCTGTGTGGCAGTCAGGGTGTAAGTGGTTGAAGTCGTCGTCGAGCGGGTAATACCACTTGCATTACTGAGTTGCACCGATTGACCTGGCGGCATCAACTGAGCGCTGTCCGCATTCGATGTGGTCCAGGTCAAATCGAAGTTGTCGCCGCTGCAGATGTTCGTGTTCGATACGTTCAGCGTGGCCTGCGGCGGTGGTGGCGTCTGAACCTGAAGCATCTCGGTATCCGACGTCGCACCGCGCTGGCGTAGGTGCGTGCCGGCATCGATGGACAGCTGGTAGTGGCCCGGATTGTCTACGATCAACGCCTGGCTACCGGTGTCTGCCACGTTGTTGGTCTGCATCTGACCCGAAGCATCGGGGAACCGGAGCGTGTAGTTGGTGGCATTGGTCCCGGTGACATTCCAGCTCACCTGGACACTCTCCCCCTGAGTCACGGTATCCGGTCTGACATTGATAGACGGCAACACCGGTTCCAGATACTGCACCGTCAGCCGTGGCGTCGTGGCCTCATTGCCCGAGAAATCTCGACCATAGCCTTCCAGCACAATGGACTTCGACCCGTCGTTAGGCACTAGGGAGCCCCCAAGGAACAGGGCATCCCGGGGAGCATCGGCACTGCCGACTTCCTCGAGGGTCTGAGTGGCACCGACTTCATTGTTCTCGATCTGCCCGCCGGACACGGCGGTCACGCGATGGACCTCGACGCCACCCTCATCCCGCGCCGACGAGACCAGTGCGACACCCTCTCCGGCCAGGACATTGAAGGAATCAGCGGAACCACCGGTTTCCACCCCACCGGAGCGGCCCGACGAGGCCACATTGACCTCGACGTCGGGTGGTGTGGTGTCCTGACCCGTCGGAGGGATGGTGACGGGCGATGAACAGCCCGCCAGCGTGAGGCCGACGAGAAGACTGGTGATTGATCCGGTTTTCCTCTGCATGACGCCTCCCAACCACTTACCTTTGCATTTCGTCTCGTTCCCTGGCGAGGGCAGCACGTCCCTCGAATGGTGATCCCACTGGGCGAACCTGCCCACCACGTCGACGACAGCGGACGTTGTTATCTTCGGACTTGGTGAACAGCGCAGCGGTGGATATTCCGACTGGCTTGCCGAGACACGCCTCTTTCCCGTGACATTTCTCCGTGACTCATTGCCTTGCTATTCATGCTGCCATTTGATCTGAAACTCTATCTCCTCTTCATCATCGGAGCGTTCGTGCTCGATGGTGAATTCGGCTCGCACGGGGACATAAATCCGCTCACCGGCAATCTGAATCTCGAACCGATCGCCGTTTTCGATGGCATCGGCCAGCCGCCGTAGCTTGGCCACGAAGTCGGCCTTCGTGTAGCCCTTTTCGACGTCTCTCTCGTCTTTGGATCCCATGTTGCTCTCCTCGGTGAGGGGATTACCGACAGTGCCCGGCCAAAAGCCGCCTCGTCTCCAGTCTAGCAGCTCAGCGACACCGTCTAGCGGGGTCACTGCCTGATGCACCGATACCGCCTGAGGCGCTCTGAGGGGCATCACTGACTCTGATGCGCTGAAGGCCTCCCCCACGACCTGCGAAGCGGAGGAGGTGGACTGGTCAACGCCGAGGAATCGTCGGCGGTGTACGACGCTAATCGTTTGAATTCAGCAAACGAAAAGTGAGGCGCACGTGCATGGGACCGGAAGGCCCGGTGTTTCACTTGATCCCGGGCCACCAGGAAGTCCCTTATTGTCCCTTGCCTTTCTCGTCCACATCCCGCTCCCAGGTGCCGTGAGGCATGACCCCCTCGGGATAGGCGAGGTAGGTCAGGCGGTCGATGTTGGCCAGGGCGCGCAGCTGCCGACACAGGGAATGTCGAGCGTCTGAAGAGGTGGCCTGTACCTCGTCCAGACTCGGTGTGAGCAGGTGCTGTTTGTTGTGGGGGTTGGGATACAGCCTTGCACAGGCCCCTTCGTCGTGGGTGACGGTGTGGATCCAATGGTCGGCGATAGCCTGGCGGCGTTGTCCCACGTTGACCTCTGTGGTGTAGAAGGCGAACAGGTGGATGCTGTGCTGACGCACCAGGGTATGGTCGCGCTTCCAGATCAGCCCCACCAACCCAGCAAACAGGGATAACGAGGTCGTAATGGAGTGGACGCGACCACCGCTTTATTGTAGCGTTAAATAAAACTCATTTCGCTGTATCAAGAAAAAAGAACGTTTAATCTTTCGTTATCAATAAGGGACTTTGTTCTTTCGTTTATAAAGCAAGGAGACGATTAATGAAACGTTTTATTATGATGACCCTGATGTTCGTGGCCTTCGGTATCACCGGGGAAGCCTTCGCAGACAAGTGGTACGTGGAACGCCCGGATTTCATGAGTCACGACCTCCCAGACTACTTTCCGTGCGAGGCGGGCTGGCCAGTTAGTAAGAAAGGCGACGGGACATGTCTCCTACAAGAGGGCAGTGAGCGAGTCGTGTTTAGTAATGGAGAAAGAACTTGGGTCAAAACAGAAAGACAGTACATGATGACCCATTGCGATGACGGTGTGTGTGAAATATTTGGGGGTAGTGGGAACTACATCGGTAAGTCGAATCACTGGGGGTACCTCCAAATCCCAAGGTACTATTACATTTGGGGAAGTGAGAAGGTGGAAGAAGGCACCGTGCGCTATCACCTGTACAAGCGCGGCACCGGTCCGGCTGCTGACCAGTTTCCTGGATGGAGGGTCGAGAATGACACGCTCCCGCCCAAAAACCTTTCTTCGTTCTTAAAGGCCGCCTCGTCTCAGGACTACAGGGTTTCCTCGGTCAACTGTGACGAGCGGGCATTGACTCACGGAGAGTGCGAAGTCACGATTCGAAGCTCTGGTCCAAGAGCAGAAGCCGATTATGTTTCGGAGTATTTTCCTTTCGACCAAATCTTCAATGAATTTCACTTTTTTAAGGAAGAGGATGTCAACATGCAACTGGATGCACCGGAATGTTACCAAGGTAGTTGTTCTGATATTCGAGGGAATTTCCGAGGGCTCGATCCGGAGTTTCCCCTTTGGCAGAAGGAAGAGTCAACGATATCAAGGAATGGCTACTTGTCGGCATACGATCATGTTACTGGACCTAGTTTTCGTTGTTCAGCTGCGACAGAGCCTGTGGAACATATGATTTGCCGTGTTCCAAAACTTAGTAAAGCAGATGGTATCATGGGGGAAATATATCAGGACCTTTACCGTGCGGTTAATTCGTCCGAGGCCGACAGGATAAAATCGGACCAATCTCAATGGATAAAAGAACGTGATCGGGTTTGTCCAGTGGATAACCAAGATCTTGAATCGCCCAGTCGTTTGAAAATATTTTCCGAGTGTGTGATGGAGCAGATTGAATTGCGCAGTGAGGAGCTTTGGAGTGAGTTGAATGAGACTATACGGTGACGCTCTAAATCTTTCTCTTATGGATTTTAAATATTTTTTTGCGGTGATGTTATTTTGTATATCTTATATTCCTGAAGGTGAGGCTAATGAAAGAACTTGTGATCCGTCGAAATTTATCATAGCAGTAGACATTGGGCATACTTTGAACTCACCGGGTGCAACCAGTGCTCGCGGTGTAACTGAGTTTGATTTTAACCATCGGCTGGCCACTTTGGTCGTTGAGCAACTTCAGGCTCATGGATTTATTAACACGATTACCATTAACAAGAAAGGTGACATAGGATCTCTGGCCGAGCGCACCAAGCAAGCAGCGGATAGCAATGCCAACCTCTTCCTATCAATTCATCACGATTCGGTGCAGCCTAGCTATCTAAAAACATGGGTTTTTAATGGGGAGAAAAATTTATACTCGGATATATTTAGTGGTTACTCGCTTTTTGTCTCTTCAAAAAACCCCAAATTCGATCAGAGTCTCAGAGCAGCAGTTGCGATAGGTTTGGCCCTGCGTAAGCATGGGCTGAATCCTACACTCCATCATGCAGAAAATATTCCCGGCGAGAATCGCCCCCTTTTGAATTCAAACCTTGGAATTTACCGTTTTGATGATTTGGTGGTACTAAAGAGCGCGATTATGCCTGCTGTTCTTTTAGAGGCAGGCGTTATAGTCAATCGAAGTGAAGAGGTGATCTTGGCAGGGGAGGAACACCAACAGTTGGTTGCCATTAGCATTGTCGAAGCGGTTCGCCATTTTTGTAACAACACCGATGAACCCTATGATTCTAACGATCTAAATCTGGATCGATAGCTTGCCTGCCATGTAAAAGTAAAATTCATGTAGTAAATACGGATGATCGCCTCGGGCTATATTTAATATCTCCTGATTAAGCGTAAGGATAAGTTGCCTACCATGGATCACTGTCGCACTACCAACAACCTCTGATGCGCTGAAGGCTTCCTTCACGACCTGCAAGCGGAGGAGGCAAATTGGTCAACGCCGAGGAATCGTTGACAGTATGGCGACAAATGAAAGATCCCGGCCATTGAAATCAAGGTGGTAGACCATGTCGCAGCACGACCCAGCAGAAAACCAAGGTAGAGGCGTGTAGGGCACCGCTCACAGAGAATCGGGATAGCAGAAAGCAAGAAAAGTCACAGCGATCGATTATCGGTGGCTGTGCAAGAAAGCACGGTGACCATCCCCGAAGCGCTTACTGTAGAGCTTGCACAGGTAGCTGCCGCGGAGGAACATCGCCGGAAGGGCCGCGTAGTGGTTACCCGGCTCGAGGTAGTAGTGGGTATACATCGGCCCATGCCAGCCCGCCTGTTCCACTAAGCGTCCCCGACACAGCTGTACACCAGGCCGCGCCGTCTCGACAGGCACCCTCAGTGCGCTCGCCCAAGCTTCACAGAGCATGACAAAGAGGTTGCGACCCTCGTAATCCACCGTCCCCGGCGTATTGTAGGCATGCAGGTTGAAGAACAGCATCAGGTGGAAGTGGGGCATGCCGTCTGAGCTGATCTCACGGGCTACCACGTAACGCACCCGACAGGCATGCGGACTCTGTCGACGCAGGCGATCTTGATCCACCTTGGCCTGAAAGGAGGCCAAGCAGCGCTGTAGCGGCTGATTCGAGTAGGCGTCATCAGGCAACGGCACGCCATGCGGCAAGGTCAGGTCGAACCGGCACACCAACACACGCCGGTACTCGTCGACCGCCTGCCAGGTCACACGATAAATAATATCCAGATACTCCTTTGCAACCGGCCCTTCCTGCGTCAAGATCGGTAACACGACCCCTGGTTCGGGGGAATACTCCGGCGCAGTAATTGGCGTCAAGTTACGGTTCATACACCGATCGTTTATCATCATCAATCTCCTAAATCTCTAACCCGCTCTCATCGCCCCATCAGGGCGAGAAGAGAACACGAAAAACAAGAAACCAATAAAACCAGGCTTCCATCAACAACCGCTAACTCATGCTAGAATGAAATTACGGAGACATACTCCTGTCAGACTCGGCGCACTTTAGTAGCGCCGACTGCTTGGCGTCACGGGACATCTGTATTAATAAGATAAACTATCGAACATTCCCCTTGCTGTATCAAGATACACAATAGTCACTTGCCTACTGGTAGATTGAGATACAGGCATTGCACACTTAAGGTGTTCCATGCCTTAGCATCCGTAAAGCCCAGTGATTAGCAATAGCGTCTTTCTAGCTTGAGTCATTCTGGCATTACTGTAATTTGCATCTATTGACACTGGATACATTGCTTTGATATTAGTGTATATTGTATTGGTACTCTCCTTTATTGATATTAGGTATGTGCTCTGTATTGCTCTATTGCTCTATTGCTCTTAGCGTTATAGTTCTATTGTTCTATAGGTAATACTAACGTATCCTAAAGCAACTAATAAGTTATTGCATTTGTTACCTTGCTTATCGAAATAAAACCACTATTACCTAAAAGCCTTCCCGTTGATTTTATTAGCTCTGAAGTTAAATGCAAATTATCACGATATAATAAGCGGGACTGTTCCCGCTTCGATACTTGCTAGACCTTTCTATCAACGGCTCATACCCTACGCTTTGCTACATAGGATATAACCGAATTGACGTATGTGTTTATTCAAGGACACTGAGATGCTGGCTTATCTGTACTTTCATCCCCGTCAGAGCGTTACCGCTAGCCAAAAGTCAAACAACTGTTCCGCCCCCTCTGTCATGGAGGTTGGGATACATCCACCGCGCGAAATTAACGCAACACCGAGCCGACTGGCTGACTCCCGCTGAGGCCTGATCCCCCAAGGCGTGAACCGCCTGGCAGGAGTCTCATGTAATACCGGCTGGCCAGTAGAAATTTATCCGGCGATGCCGGAGTCCCGCATCGGCATAGGGCAGGCGGCCACGCCGCCTCAGGTGTAGCGTCCCGGACGAGGCCCGCCGCGACTTCACCCCGCTGTTCGAACAGGCCGCCATGGCGTTGGTCAATGAGATGCCGGTGCTGGTAGTCTCCCGGCAGTTGGAGATTTTCGACAAGCGCCTGTGGCGCATCGTGCACCACTACGTGGGCCACATGTTGGGTGAGTTGGATCTCTCCAGTGTGACCACCGTCGGCGTGGACGAGACGGCCACACAACGGGGTCATCGCTATGTCACGGTGTTTCTCGACATGCAGCGCAAGCAGGAGCCGGTGCTCTTCGCCGTCCTCGGCCATGGCAAGGAGGCTATTAAGTCATTCAGAGCCTTTCTGGCGGTGCAGAGCGGCAACTTGGACAACGTAGTCGAGGAGGCCTGTGACATGTCTCAGGCGTTACTGAGCAGCGTTGCCGACAACCTGCCTGCCCAATGCCGCAACAACGCGACGCCGATCCTGGTCACCGATGCAGGCTTTCGCAATCCCTGGTTTCAGGCGGTCGAGGCACGAGGCTGGTACTACGTTGGCCGGGTACGCAGTCCAACTCGCTGCCAGATACCGGGGCATGAGTGGCAGCCCGTGGCAGATCTGTTTCCGCAAGCGACCTCGGAATCGCGCGCACTGGGCGCCGTCCAGATCGCCGAGAGCAACCCGCTCACCACCTACATGGTGCTCTACCATCGGCCACCACAGGGGCGAAAACATCGCAATAAGCGCGGGCTGGTCTCCCAGGACAGCGGGAGCCGCGCGATCGCTCGGCGCCAGAAGGAGCCTTGGGTGTTGGTCAGCAATCTGCCGGCACGCTCGACGCTGGCAGACAAGTTGGTGGCCATCTACCGGCAGCGCATGCAGATTGAAGAAGGCTTCCGCGACGTCAAGAGCCCATTATTCGGACTGGGCTTCGGCATGCATCAGTCGCGGCAGGGCAAGCGAATCGAAATCCTGCTACTGATCGCCATGCTGGCCAATGTCGCGGTGATGATAGCCGGCCTGCAGGTCCGTGACAGCGGTCAACAGCAGCGCTACCAGAGCAACAGTATTCGGCATCGGAACGTGCTCTCCGTGTGGCGACTGGGCCTGGAGTGGTTGCGGCGTCATCGTGTCAGTACTGCCCCCTGGCCCTCCTGGAAAACGCTTCAAGTATGCATTCAGGAGGAGGTCAGGGAGCAGGCCTTATGCAACGGATAGCCAATATTCGTGGGGATTCCTCAGGCTTTAGGTTCGGTTTATGTATCGACCAGATCCTCCTCTTCTTCCTCGTCTAGCTCTGTATCTTCTCCTTCTAGATCAGGATCATTTTCCGGCATAACACCATATATGGCGCAATACTCTTTCGCTCGCCGCGATCTGTTTTCCTCTAAATCTTCTTCATGCTGTATGTCCTGCTCTTCAGAACCAACTTCTTCGTCCAGTTGCTCGCGCTCAAGACGTGCGTCGTCACTAAGATCGTCATCCATTTGCATTTCTCCAACATCGAACTCTTCGGCATCGAATTCATCGGCATCGACATCGAATTCATCGGCATCGACATCGAATTCATCGGCATTGGCTTTTTCAGCATTGGCTTCTTCAGCAAGCCGCTTGCGCTCAAGCAGCGCATCTTCAGGTAAATCGTAATCCATCTTCATTCCTCCTGGAATTTTTGGAGAGTGGTAGTCCTTGTTTCCGTCGCAGCGCTTTGCCCTTCTTGGCGTGCGCTACGGAGCTGATATTAGGCAGGTCAGGCAGCGCTCGCAAGCGCATCTACTGGCCAAAATCCTGCTGCCTGTGATAGCTGGAATACTGTGGACTTTGTCGGACTATTCTGGATTCCTTAGTGTTTTTGTTATTTTTTGTATACTGGGCTGGCGGATAAACGATTGCCAATAGAAAACACTCCTGGAGCCGATAATCCCTACGATTCGATTCAAAAAAACGTCAGCCCCGTATTACTTGAGGGAAGACCCGCCATAGGGTTTCGTCCTTTCCACTTCATTCAGGAGATCCTCATGTCTGCTACCTGTCCGCGCTGCGCCTCGTCGCAGCTTGTGCCCCGTCAACTGGGGCGTTCGGTGGGCACCACCACCGGCGTGCTCTCGGGCGGCACCACCGGGGCCATGGGCGCGCTGAGCGGCGCCAAGGCCGGTGCCACGGTGGGTTTCGTCGCTGGTCCGGTCGGTGCTTCCGTGGGTAGCCTGGCCGGTGCGCTGTTCGGTGCCCTGGTCGGGGGTACCGCGGGTGGTATCGCCGGGGCCCGGCTCGGTGACGAGCTGGATGCCAAGGTGCTCGACAACCTCGAGTGTCGCGCCTGTGGCCACACCTTCCGGCTGCCGCTGGCCGAAATGCCCATCCTTCGGCTACCACCCCCTGACACCGAGCACTGATCGCGTTGTCGGTGTACACCTCGCTCCCGGCGTCCTCGGTCGCCTCTTGCTTCGCTTCTTGTTCCTTCACTTCCGTTGGTAACTCAACCTTCCGGCTATCCTGACATCACCCCCTCGGTCCGCCTGCCTGCCTGGCAGTGCGGGCCGTTATGCCGTGGTGCAGGCACGCCCTATTCAGGAGATCTTTCTTATGGCCCATCAACTCGAACAGATGGCGTATGTCGGCGTCACCCCCTGGCACGGCCTGGGGCAACAACTCTCGCGTCATCAACCGCTGGAGGTCTGGCGGCAACAGGCCGGTATGGACTGGTCCATCGAAGAGGCGCCGGTGCGCTTCATCGCCGATGGGGCAGGGCATCTCGGCAGCATCTATTCCTTCCCTGAACAGAAGGTGCTCTACCGCTCCGACACCCGGGCCCCGCTGTCGGTGGTCTCGCGTCGTTACAAGGTGGTCCAGCCCGAAGAGGTGCTGGAGTTCTACCGTGATCTTACCGAATACGCCGGTTATGAATTGGAGACCGCCGGGGTGCTCAAGGGTGGGCGCAAGTTCTGGGCGCTGGCTCGCAGCGGGCTGGGGAGTGCCTTGAAAGGCCAGGATCAGGTCAACGCCTACCTGCTGCTGGCCACGTCCTGTGACGGATCCCTGGCCACCGTCGCCACCCCCACCTCGGTGCGGGTGGTCTGCAACAACACCCTGACCATTGCCGTGGACGGCATGAGCCAGGGAGTAAGGGTCCCGCACAGCACCGAGTTCGATGCACGGCGGGTCAAGCAGCAACTGGGGATCTCGGTCGCCCAGTGGGACGACTTCATGTATCGGCTCAAGACCCTGGCCGAGCGCAAGGTCAGCCAGTCCGAAGCCAAGGCGTACTTCCAGTCGGTGATCTGCAATACCGACGAAACGCTGGACGATCCCGCCAGGCTACCCAACGTGCGGGCGCTGAACCGGGTGCAGTCGCTCTATCACGGCGAAGGGCGGGGCTCGCAGCTGTGTACCGCTCAGGGTACCGCCTGGGGCTTGCTCAACGCGGTGACCGAGTACGTGGATCACGAGAAACGCGCGCGCAGCAACGACTATCGCATGGACTCCGCCTGGTTCGGTCAGGGGGCTAGTCTCAAGGACAAGGCCCTGGCCTCGGCCATGGCGCTGGTGGCCTGATCCATTCCGTTAATCCACCCATCTCGTTCACGGCATAGCGCCCGGCCCCTCCAGGCCGGGCGTTGTCGTGTCTGGAGGTTCTGATGCCACCACCACTCTCGCTCGAGACCTGCCGCGTCTTGACCCAGCTGGCTCGCCAGCTGCTCGAGGCCGGCGAACGTCAAACCCAGACCCACGTGCTGGCCCATGGCCGGGTCTTCCACGTGGTCGTGTCGCTGGAGCCAGTCCCCGCCGACCAGCTCCAGGACGTCATCGATCGCTATCGCTAACCCTCACTCTTACACGCTCTCTCACGACCGGTAAGGAGAACTACCATGACAACCCCCATTCATTCCGAGCAGTCCCAACGTCCCCATTCCCAACAAAGCCAGGCCAATGGCCAGGCAACGAAGCCCCGACAGACCGCCGTCAGCAGGACGGCGGCGGTTCCTTCGCCTGCCTCTTCGCTGAACGAGAGCACGGCGATCATCCAGGTGATCGAACGGGCCGCTCTCAATCCCGAGGTCGACATCGACAAGATGGAGCGCCTGTTGCAGATGCAGGAGCGCGTGCTGGATCGCCAGGCACTGATGGCCTACAGCGCCGCCATGGCGGCCATGCAGACCGAACTACCCAGCATTGCCGAGCGTGGCCAGGGCAACAACGGCGCCTACGCCACCCTGGAGGATATCGTCGATACCGTGCGGCCGATCATGCAGAAACACGGCTTCGCGGTGAGCTTTCGGATCCAGACCCAGGAACGCGGTATCCAGATCACCGGTGTCTTGATGCACCAGGACGGCCACCGCGAGGAGACCAGCATGCTGCTGCCGGCCGATACCAGCGGCAGCAAGAATGCCGTGCAGGCCTTCGGCTCTTCCACCAGCTACGGCAAGCGCTATGTGCTGTGCGCCTTGCTCAACATCACCACCCGCGGCCAGGACGACAACGGCCAGGCCGCCGCACCGGTGAAACTGGTCACGCCCTTCCAGGCGGGGCAGATCAACCAGCTGATCGCCGCCTGTCCCCCGGCCACCCAGGAATGGTTCGTCGGCAAGTACGGCCAGGCCGAGCAAGTCCCACGCGACGACTTCGACAAGCTGCGCGCCTCCCTGCAGAGGCGGGTTCAGCCCAATCGTCCACAGCACTGACCGGGTCCCGTCACTGAGCGGTCCCGACTTCGCCTCCTTCAGTACTTCCATCATCCACCCAACCATCCATGACACCCGCATAGACCGGCGAGGGGCCTTCCCTCGCCGCTATGCCGTGTCGTCATACCCAACATCCAGGAGAGAGCACCATGCAGATCCTGACACTGGAACAGGGCACGCCCGAATGGCATGCCGCGCGTCTGGGCATCGTTACCATGTCCGAGCTCAAGACCTTGCTGGTCAAAGGCAAGGGGCCGGGCGGCTTCGGCGCCGGGGCCTTCAGCTACATGCACCAACTGATCGGCGAGCGCATCACCGGCGAGCCCTCGGATGCCTTTTCGGGCAATGCCCATACCCAGCGCGGCCACGAACTCGAATCCGTGGCCCGCTACCTCTATTACGAGTCCAGCGGCCAGCCGCGTCTGGAGCAGGTCGGCATCATCCTCAACCACGGCGTGGGCTACTCCCCCGACTGCCTGGTGGACAGCCGCGGCCTGGTGGAGATCAAGACCAAGCTGCCCAAGTACCAGGTCGAGCTGTTGCTCGAGGGGGTGCTCCCCCAGGAACACGTGGCGCAATGCCAGGGCGGCCTGTGGGTCAGCGAACGGGAATGGCTGGATTTCGTCAGCTACTGGCCGGGCCTGCCGTTGTTCGTCACGCGCGTCTATCGGGATGACGCCCTGATCAACACCATCGCCGAGCGCGTCGAGGCGTTCTATGCAGAACTGGAGCGTCGCATGACCCTGGTCATGGCCGCCTGAGGAGAGACCCCATGAACCATCGCAAACTGAGCGCCGGCGAGGTCGCCGGTACCTACCACATCACTTCACCGATCACCGAGGCCGAACTGATAAGCATCGCTCGTGGCTTCGCCCGGCGAAAACTGGCCAGAGGGCGCAAGTTGACCCAACCCACGCTGGCCTTCGAGTACCTGCAAGTGCTTTTCCAGGGCTACGAGCACGAGGTGTTCAGCGCGCTCTTCCTGGATAACCAGCACCGCGTGATCCACTTCGAGACGCTGTTCCGAGGCACCATCGACTCGGCCAGCGTCTACCCCCGGGAAGTGGTCAAGCGCGCCCTGGCACACAATGCCGCCGCGGTCATCCTGGTCCACAACCACCCCTCGGGAGATCCCGAGCCTAGCGATGCCGACCTGCGCATCACCCAGCGCCTCAAGGAAGCGCTGGGACTGATCGAGGTTCGGGTCATCGACCATGTCGTGGTAGGAGGAGAGAGCTGCGTGTCGTTGGCGGAGCGGGGATTCGTGTAGCCCTTATCCAGCATCACGGCATAAATTCCGGTGCTGCCCTCGGGGCGGCACCGGTATCTTTCGCACTCTCTTTTTTTGCAAGACATCGACTGTCGCACGCTAGATGAGCGACTGTTTGCCGGTGGTAAAGACTTCCATGGTGGGCGCAGAAACAACTGACTCAACAGGCTAGACGTATCCGCTAAGAATAGACTGCAGGTGACTGCGGAGGCGTATCTACAACACTGTCACTCCCTACTGATTGAACTGTGAGAGAGTTGCCTCCATAATCGATGCCGACCGTAATCAGAGGAGTCAGCCCGTGTCATTTCTCAATACCTACCTGCAGAAAGAAGAACAGCTCAAGCAGCTTCAGGAAGAGCTGAAGAAGATGGAGAACGATGAGCGCCTCAAGTCCGAGTTGGACTTCAAGAACCACCTCGAGACCCTGATGCGCGAATTCGACAAGTCCGCCGCCGACGTCATCAAGCTATTGGATCCAACACAGAGCACCAGTAAAGGCTCCAGCGGCAGCACAGGCTCAGGTCGCGCCAAGCGCAAGCTGAAGATCTACAAGAACCCGAATACTGGAGAGGTGGTGGAAACGCGGGGCGGCAATCAGAAGACCTTGAAAGCCTGGAAGGATGAGTACGGTTCCGAGACAGTGGAAGGCTGGTTGGTGAGGACGGAAGACTAACCGTTCCGAGCCCTGCCTGCCATATTCAGCGGGCAGGGCCGCTTCCGGCCAGAAGCTGACAATCGGAAAGTTCTCATGCAGCACCAAACTTATGTGAACCAAATGCTGCGCTTATTGCTTGAATTCAGGAGATTAAACCTGCGTCAAGGGCTCGCTTGATCCGGGCATCGAGGGTGCGCGGTGGCTTACCTACAGCCTCTCCTGAAGCTGAAGCGCGCAATGCCTCGACCTCCAGCATCTCATCGAGAATGTTATCGAGTAAGGAGGCCCAAACGATGACAGCGCTGCGAAAAGACTTATGGCTGTTCTCTCGATTGGCCTCGAGAAGGAACCTCTCTAGGAGGTGGTACTCCGAAGGAAGCTCGAGTTGTGATAGGGGCTGTTGCTGATGCTTGGGTTCCATCGGAGCAATTTCGCCAAACTCACCGGCAAGACATCTCGCGAAAATCTCCCGCCCATGAGCCTCCGAGTCATAAGGCGTGGCAGTAAACGGCACCTCCTGGTGGAGAGTGTTAGTTCTCACCAAGCAGTTAATGGCGGTGCTGTCTTCGTTCGCCCACTGTGGGGTCCTAACCGATAGTATTACAGTCTTGATCATCAAGTCTCCCTGCTTATCCGATACTGCATGCGTAAACACCACCCCCAACTGGCGTATATTTTTGAGAAAATCGAACGAAATATGCGTCCGCGTTCACGGCCTTTTTAGCAAAAATGGTCCTTCACCAAAAGCCGCTTAAAGTTGTTATCTATTATTTTTTCTGCTTCGCTTATGTCACACTTCCAGATGGATGCCACCTTCAGAATCACTAAGCTCGCGTCCCACGGAAATAGAGTGTTTCCCGAAAGGGTTGTAAATGGGCCATCAGTTTCTGTCAAAATTCGCTCTTTTGGCATCATTGCAACAAGGTTATAGCCCTTTTTCGTTTCTAGCATAGATGGGTTAATGGAAAACCAACACCCCATGTCTATAGCTTTTCTCAGTTGACTCGGCGTTCCCGTAAACCAATGAAGTATCGGAACACCATCAACACCCGGGAGGAAATCCAACACGGACGCTGCGCTTGATCGACTGTGTATCGTCATGACTCTACCACCGGCACTATTCACACTATTAAGTATGTGTCGGAATACCTTCAGCTGCACTTGCCAATGGTCCTTAAAGCCTTTTCCCCCATCGAGCCCTATCTCTCCCACATACTTCGCATCTGAGAGTAGCGCATCGAATAACTCCAGCTCATGTGATCTTTGGTGCGCGATTTGTGGATGCAAGCCCAACGCTGTACGAATGCGTGAGCAGCCCTTAGCAAGCCTGCAGGTCCCATCCCAGGCTTTGGGCGTAGTAGTTACTGACAGTACGTATGTACCCCGTTTTTTGCATTCCTCGGCCACTTTGAATGGCTCCGGATACAGATCGAGGTGACAATGCATATCGATGTTCACAAAGCGGCCTCGGCTTTCAGGAAAACCTCAATCTCGTAAAGGCCATCCAAAAAGACTTTCTGAAAATCTTCGAATGTCGCAACGGGAAGTGGGCCGCTATCTGCTATCCATGGCCCTGGGTTCCGCGTTGCTTTCTGTGTAACCGCAATGCGCAAAGCCTGAATGTCATCCCTACGGTCAGTCTTATTTAACACATCAGCTACGGTTTCAAACCTATATGAGCTGGTATCACTAATTCTTCCTGCATGAAGCGCAGCTCTGCGAATGACGCAGGGAACGCATATACCACACTGCATTTTTTTTCGTTTCCAATGGCTGCAGGACACCGTACTATCTACAACATCCTCTAGCAACTGTCTGTTTTTGCACTCAGCAGCCATCTGCCCTTTGGTTTTAAACTGGTAAGGATTAATGATTCTGCAAGGGATATCCGCCGCATCAAGAATCCCTTGGATACTTTTGATAAAGTGTGGATGAGTGGTTCGCGTACTCAGCGTACCGGTGCGTCTGGGAGTCAATGGGGCATTCAACGAGATAAAACCATTCTCGGGCACGAATAGGTCGATATTCTCTTGTTGGGATACAGCGCGTACAGCACAGGCGCCGACAGCTGCAAACGCAAGGAAATTAAGACTTCTCGTCCGCATTGTGATGTCTGTTTTTCTTGTATACAGGTGTGGATCTGCGTTGATCTCAAAACGGGAATAATGCCCCTCGAGCACTTTAGCAACTTGGTCCTGATGTTTCTTATCACCTTTATAGCAGTGGCTCACCAACAATGGGGCACGCCCTTGCGCCAGTAGATCAATCGCTCCAATCGCCGAATCCATGCCACCGGAGAACAGACATACACAATCTAATCCTTTGAGTGAAATACGTCTGTGTCGATCAGGCCAGCAATAAGGTTCAGGAGGTGGGTATCCACCTTTTTGGAAATTGAAGCTCCAGATATCTCCACTCAGGAAGTGCAGTGCTCGCTCCAGATCCTTTGTCAGTGGCAGCCATCGAGCTGGTTCATGGAGTGGTAGATGGAGGGAAAGTCGACGGGTCCAGCCATCTTCAGCATCCGCCCGGCGAACAAAGGTATCTGCGGCAGTTACCGCAAGTGCAATCGTCAGGAAATCCATAGCCTGGCTAGGGATTTGCACCCCCAGGCGCTTTATCTTGTCGATGACCGGATTCCCGATTACTGATATGTCACCTCGTCCCTTCCCGATTAATCCATAAAGTTGAACGGGCAATACGTCGTCACTGGCAGGTGGGAGATGTTGATGGTTGTGATGGAATATTAATTGTGTCACTGGTAAGCCTCCCATTCCTTCCATGCATCGATAATGGATTGACGTTCAATTTGAGCCATTTGCTGTCGGTTAACGGCTCTCACATTGCCGGAAAGTTTGGGGGCCATAAATTTATCGACTACAACCTTAACCAGTTCACGGAGTTCCGTTTCCGCTCGCATCGCTTGGCCGGGGGTATCCGCTTTGTTCCAGGCCTTGCCTGAGTCCATTATCATCTGCAAGAAGATACTTTCAGACAAATACCCAATCATGGTATCAACAATCACATCGTCGGTGATGCATTGAGGATCAAAGGTCTCCACGCCATCCAGCGCTTCAACCAGAGCATGATTCATGGCTGCTCGGATCTTATCCGAATCCCCGTCATCTGTAGTCAGAGCCTGGGTAATAGCGGAAATTGCCTGCTCGCATGGGAGGCCAGCCAAACTGCCAAGATCGACGCTGGCCTCTCCTGGGCCTGCAGTAGCTCCAATCAGAGTGCCAAAAAGTCCGGCTCCGGCCTGGGTAACACTCCCCATCCTCCTGGCCGCACTCCCACCTCCACCGCTGGCCTTGCGAGCGTAGTGGCCAATAGCTTTCCTAAAATCATCTCGGTTGCCGCTAGATACAGCACTACCTAAAGATTTTCGAAATGGAGCGAACCTACTAGTCTGTGGTTGTGGCAGTGGTTGTTGTGGTTGGTCATCCGCCCATGGCGGTATCAGTGGTGAACCGCTCCCCGGGCCGGTACTCGATTGCGAAGTCCCCATTAAGCATCCTTATGCCATTGCTCTTCTTTTAAAAGTGTAGTCATCCACGCTGGAGGCTTATCGCCCAGCTCCAGCTCTTGCAGATACCGAACTAGGATCTTGGCCGCGTCGGCCGAATGGCGGGCCAGCAGGCACGCTCCTGCAAATCCTTTGGGCTTTCGAGACCAGTCGGAAGCCTGTCTCAGGTGGCTTATAACTCCTTCCATTACTGGTATTTGCTCTTCCAGAGGAAGGGTGTTCAAAAGCTTTTCCGCTGTCGGCGAGCTGGTATTCTTTGTATCCACCAGCACATCCAGAATTTCCCGCCCTACAGGGGACAGCCCCACCACATAGGCGCCAATCGGCATGGTTTCCCGAGACAGGTAAATCGCGGCCCTTAGGTCGACCCCACTAAGACGAGGTTCGAGTTGAGCCCACTCGCTAATGAAGGATATAGTGGTCGGGTTATCCGTCCATGTCTTTGGGGCGTCAGCGGGTATCTGGCCATCCCCTTCCTCCAGCTGCTTGAGCAGCGTGGGCGTTCCCTGTTCGGCGTCCACCAAACGGTAGAAGTCAGCTGTTGCCTTCACACCAACGCATCGCTCAAAGATCACCAGCTTGGTGATGATAGCCTCGTCCAAAGGCATTGAGCGGCGCCGTGCAATCTGTGAGCGCATTTTAACGACATTTAACAACCGTTTCACGATCCGCGGGTTGCCGTGGATAATAGGGGAGTTGGCCAGCACCGGCGCAATGCGGTCTGCCCGGGAAAACGCCCTGGCTAGGGTGCTATCCTCCGACTCTCCAGTCAGCACCAAGGCATCCTGACGAGTGATTGGATCGTCTTTCCAAGACTGCTGCAAGGCCTTCTCCAAACCGTCCCGGAGCTTTTCGAGTATTTTTTCGGGCAGGCGGTGGTCGATGGCATACAACATGAACAGGTAGGAGCGGATTTCCCGCACGCCAGCCTTGGGCACTCGGATGGGGACCTGAATCAGTTTATCCAGGTAGTCTATCTGGTGCCGGTCTGATGCCCCTTTAAAGTAATCGGCCACCGAGGAACGGATCATTTCTTCATCGGCCGCTATGATAAAGGCTGTATTCGTCAAGAACAGGAACAGCCGAATGGCTTCAAGCGTATGGATGGCGTTGGTCGGGAGGCAGCGATCAAGGTTGTCGATAACCACCACTAGCGGCACACCAAGTTCTTCCAGGATTTCCCCGTATTCCTTACGGAAAGCATCAATCTGCTGAGGCGGGCTTTTGTTCGTCTCGGGCTTCAACAGGCCACCAGCCTGCTCTTTCGCCTCCTTGACCGTATTGCCTAGATTTTCGTACTCTTCCTGATTCTCGATACCGTCAGCGGCATTACCCAGGGCACCAACACTTCTGGCGAAAAAGCCACCGGTGGGAATGCCGGCGAACAGGGCTGCGCCCTCAGCCAGCAACCCCATGGCCCTGAATCCATCGACTCGGGCAAGGAGTTTCTTGGTTTTCGTGGTCAGACTCGCGTTTCCATCCGCGGCTTCGGTCAGTGCCGTTGCGATAACCTCCAGGAGGGCTGCCCGAGCATCGTCATACCCCTGGTACAGCCAGGCATCGAACTTGATAACAATCCAGTCCTTCTCATCCTGATCTAGCTCCTGCTCAATCAGTTTCAAAAGGGAGGATTTCCCAGCACCCCAGTTACCGAAAACGCCAACGGAGACCGGTAACATGCCATCCGCTGTAAGAATGTCGACTGCGAGCTGTGAGACTTCCCCAAAATTAAGGTAGTCCTTTTCGGATTCTGTATCTGACCACAAACTATTTTACCCCCATAAGAAAATTGGCTAGCACGACTGGACGTGCATGCTGCCATTTCCGGCATGTCAGCTTTGTGTCGTGAGCTGATATACAACCGGTACCTGTATCCGGGTCATCGATTGATAATAATTGGCCGCTATTTCGCACTCCCTTGCTATCTCAGTACCTCAGTCAGGTTAGCAGCATCATCCTGAGGATGCTTGCTACCTTCGTGGCGTTGTGGGCTTGGCAGGCATGGTGCCTTGTCTGTTACTGTATATATATCAGGTATCGATAGGAGCCCACCATGCCGCATGACCCCTTGATCCTGGCTCACCCGGAGCCGCCGTCACTGCCGCTTCCCTTTCCCTTGCCACTGACACGAGCGGGGCTGTCGGGCTTTCCCAGCCCCGCCCAGGACTACGAGGGGCGCACCCTGGATCTCAACGAACGTCTGGTGAAGCGCCCGGCATCGACCTTCTTAATGACGGTGACCGGTGACAGCATGGAGGCGCTGGGTATCGGCGCAGGCGATCTGCTGGTGGTCGACAGTGCCATCGAGCCTCGACCGGGACACATTCTGGTGGCCTCGGTGGAAGGGGAACTGGTGGTTAAACGCTATGAACTGTTGGGCAACCGGCCCTACCTGACCTCGGGTAATCCTACCTATCCCCCCATCCCCGCCGCAGACCTGGAGTGCCAGGCCTGGGGCGTGGTGAAGGCGGTGGTGCATGAGTATTCGGTATAGCGGGGAATAGCAGGGAATAGCAGGGAATAGCGGGTCATGATCGGGCTTATCGACTGCAACAACTTCTATGTCAGCTGCGAGCGCGCCTTCCAGCCTCGGCTGGAGGGCGTGCCCGTGGGGGTCATGTCCAATAACGATGGCTGCGTGATCGCGCGTTCCAACGAGCTGAAGGCCTTGGGCGTGGAGATGGGCACCCCGGCCTTCGAGCTGCGTCCACTGCAGCGGCGTCAGCGGATCGAACTGCTGTCGTCCAACTACGAGCTCTACGGCGACATGTCCTCACGGGTGCAGCAGGTGCTGGAGGAGTTCTCTGCCGGGGTCGAGCCTTACTCGATCGACGAGATGTTCGTGCGTTTCGATAGCTTCACCGTCGATCAGATGCATGGCCATGCGCAGGAACTGTTCACCAAGGTACGGCGCTTCACGCATATCCCGGTCAGCGTGGGCATTGCCCCGACCCGTACGCTGGCCAAGCTGGCCAACCGGGCGGCCAAGAAGATGCCCGCTTTTGGCGGCGTCTGCATGCTGAGAACCGGCAGCGCCGAGTGCGAGGCGTTGCTGAAGCAGATTTCGTTGGGTGACGTCTGGGGTGTGGGACGTCGGCTGGTGGAGCGCCTTGAGCTGCTGGACATCCAGTCGGCATGGGACCTGGCCCAGGCGGACCCCAAGCAGATTCGCGAGCGGTTCTCGGTGACCCTGGAACGTACTTGCCTCGAGCTGAAGGGCATTCCCTGCATCGAGATGAACGATCCGGGGCAGGCGCGTCAGCGGATCATGACCTCGCGCTCCTTCGGCCGACTGACCGACAAACGGCAGGAGATCCATCAGGCGATCCGTCAGTATGCCCAGCGCAGTGCCGAGAAGCTGCGTGCCCAGGACAGCCTGGCGCGTGCCGTCTACGTATTCCTCAAAACCAACCGACACCGGCCTGACCTGCCGCAATATTCACCCAGCGCGATCGTGGAACTGCCGCAGCCCACCGATGACAGTCGAGACATCCTGCATGCCGCCAGTCAGGCCCTCGAAACCATCTACCGACCAGGCTATCGCTTCATGAAGGCGGGAGTGATGCTGGTCGACCTGGTGGATGCCAACCGGCAACAGCTCTCGCTGCTGGATACCACGGAGAGCCGAGCCGACCGAGAGCGTAATGACCACCTTATGGCGACCCTCGATAGCCTCAATGGCCGGATGGGACGTGGCACCGTGACCTTCGGCCGTCCCTCGCCTGGAGCTGCCTGGCATCTGCGCTGTGCCAACCGGACACCGCGCTGGACGACCCGCTGGGACGAGTTGCCTAAGATACGCTGACCCCTCACTCGCATAGCAGACTGCCATCCATGTCATCGGCTTCGGCCTGCATCATCACGTTTGGAGTGACAATTTTTAAAAGGCGTTTTCAGGTTAATCAATAGTTTACGCTGCTATCTTTCGACCTCGAGAATTGAAATGGACCCCACCGTCAAGACAGAAAGTGCATGAGTTTAAGCAATGACCTGAGCCTCATTCGCAGCTGAACAGCGCTGTCTTGGTCCCACTGAGTCACCGGTCGGTATCGCCCCCGGTCCGTACTTGTCCACGATTAGTGCGCCTCCGCCCTGCCGAGCCCGGTAGACTGTGTCCGGTGTCTCGTTCGCCAGCGCTTGGTGAGGGCGCTCGTCATTGTAGAACGCGAAGTATTCCGTCAACCCGAGCGTCAGTTCCACCGGAGTCGCATAGCCCTTGAGGTAGACGTCCTCGTACTTCACCGTTCGCCACAGGCGCTCGACGAAGATGTTGTCGAAGGCACGGCCTCGGCCATCCATGCTGATCGTGATGCCCTCGTGCTTCAGCACACCCGTAAACGCCTCGGCCGTGAACTGAGCACCCTGGTCGCTGTTGAAGATCTCGGGGCGCCCGTACAGGCGCAGGGCTGCAAGGCTAGACCGGCGAGTTAGACCCGCAATGGATTTAGATGATGTGCTCTTTCTAGACGCTGGGCTATTTAGTCGTATACAAACCTGAATCCGTGAAATCGGCACCTCAAATCGCTTCTAACCCCCTGATGCGCATGGCAATATATCGATTGTCGCCGTTCACCCGGACATTTCCATGCCCAACGTCAAGTTCCGCGCCAGTCGCCGCACCCTCACCAGCCATGCCGGGCTGTCGATTATCGGGCAGTGCCTCGAGATCGCCGGCGTCGACAGCATCGACGGACGCTTCCCCACCACGCTGGGCATGCGTACCAGCGACGTGATCAAGAGCTACCTGGGCCTGCTGTGTTTGGGCATGAGCGACTATGACGCTATTGAGAACTTTCGCCGTGACAAGCCCTTCCAGCAACTGCTGACCCTACAGAAGGTGCCGAGCACCGCGACGCTGCGTCAGCGGATGGAGAAGCTCGCCGCCCAAGACCTGCAGGCGCGCACCGCCACCTGGTCCACCACGCTGCTGTCGCTGGCGGAGGTGCCCATCAGCGCCGAGAAGGGCCATGTCTGCTTGGATATCGACACCTTCGTCATGGACAACAGCAACTCGAAGAAGGAAGGCGTCTCGCGGACCTACCAGAAGGTCGATGGCTACACCCCGATCGCCGCTTATCTGGGCAACGAAGGCTGGTGCCTGGGCCTGGAGCTGCGCCCCGGCAAGCAGCACACCATGAAGGAGAGCAACGCCTTCCTGGAGCGGGTGCTACCCCGCGCCCAGGACCTGACCGAGCAACCGATCCTGCTGCGCGAGGACAGTGGCTTCGACAGCCAGGCGCACCTGGCCCTTATCGAACGGCACCGCCAGGCGTTTGCCGATGCGGGCCGCCGGCTGGATTACCTCATCAAATGGAACCCACGCGACTCGGCCAAGGCCGATCAGGACACCTGGCTAGCGGTAGCGGCTGACTATTGGCAAGAGCTGCGCCCTGGCAAGCGCCAGGCGCTGTGGACCCAGACCGTCTCGATCCGCGACGACAACAAGGTCGAATACGTCGTCAAGCGCGTGATGCGTCTGGTGGAGCGCACCGCCGATCGCGATGGTCAACTGCTACTCGAACCGGACTATGAGCTGGAAGGCTGGTGGACCAGCCTGGACGAGGCGCCGGAGGCGGTGATCAAGCGCTACCAGGCGCATGCCACCCACGAGCAGTTCCACAGCGAGATCAAGACCGATCTCGACCTGGAGCGGCTGCCCTCGGGCAAGTTCGCCACCAACGACCTGATCCTGCATCTCGCCCAACTGGCCTACAACATCTTGCGCCTGATGGGGCAGCTGGGCATGACCGGTGAGCTGAGCCCGGTCCGCCACCCGGCTAAGCGACGAAGGATACGGACTGTGTTGCAGGAATTGGTGCATCGAGCGGCTCTGGTGATTCACAAGGCGCGGCAAATCATCCTCGACTTCGGGCAGGACATCGGGCGCATGACGGTGTTGAACACCCTGCGAAGCCGCCTACGTTACCCGCGAGGCTCGCCATGTTGACCGCCGTCCGAAGACACTTTATCCACAGGCACTTCCGAGCGACGCGCAATCGCCAGACCGGCCGTGCCTGGTGGGTGAAAAAGCCGGAAAAGCCGGGCTATCTGTACCGTTCGGAACGGGCATTTTCGGTGACATCGCGCTCAATCACCCCGCAATTTTCGAATCAGGTGATCAAAAAATACTTGCTGGCGGTGATAGGGAAAGTGTCGGCACGAGCTTCACGGATTCAGGACAAAGAATGCCTACGTTCGACTCAGGAAAAGCTCATGGCTCGTCGTCCGGCCTACAAAAAGATCCACTATGTCCGTGCCATTTATAATCCGAACACCCACCCGGGAGCGTCCTTCGGGGAGCTGGTGCGCGAGGCACTTCGATTGAGGGCCACTGTCAGTGAGACAAAGGTTTCCATGACCACTCTTGGTGAAGTGGCAGTACGACAACGCCATAGCCAATGGCGCCAAGCCAACCAACCAACCAATCAAGCTTGCTCTCGGCGCCGGGGCGCCAGGTGAGGCTATGGGGACGTTCCCGGCAGGTCACCGATGCCGAGGTGCGAAGGATGGTGAAAAAGCTGAATGACCGCCCCCGAAAGCGGCTCGGCTACCGGACACCGGCACAGGTGTTCATGGGGGAATACTCTGGAGCCCTGGACACCTCAGGTGCTGTTTTTTTTATGAAATTCAGTGGATTATTAAATCGACATCGCTTTAATTCCACCGATATCGCTTTACGTCGTACTCATTACACTGGTATTGAACCCAACGCACGATGTGCACTTTTACGCTCTCAAGGTCGTTCCGCAACGTCACATCTCGGAGATCAATATTGCCAGCTTGCCATGCACTGACGACGAATTCGTCTAGACCGGGCAATTGGTCCCCTTCGTGTTCTTCCTTTGATGAACTGTTGGGCGAAAGACGTTCGCTTACTAAGTAATCCACTTCCCAGCCGTCCTCACTCATATGGCCTGTACTCGCCTCGATATCAGCTCCCTTTGGGATATCCATCGCTTCAACTCGCGCTGCCTTGTGGAATAGGACAACGTTCAAAAAGTCACCTGTCGCCTGGACAGATGGAAAAATAATGCCATCGAGCACAGGATCGTTTTCTGTTGCCAAAAAATCAGCGATTGCCTGTGTAGGGAGATACTCCAAGGCCTCATCGTCCGGCATGACGGGCCTAGCAATACGCTGGCTTAGGGAGCGCAGGAATGTCGCGCGCTCAAGTCGAGCGGCCCACCCGGGATCAAAGATACTGCCGACCTCAGCCACTGCTCTAAGGGCAGTGAGATCCAGCAGTCGAATGGGACGGATGATCTCAAAGCGCGCGACCGCCACTTGGCTTCCCACCGGCGGCCTGACCTCGGCAATCGCCACCCCTGGATCTGTTGCGCCATAGAAGACTGATATACCTCGTGCATTCATTCGCCCAGCGGTCGCTAGAACTGCTGGTGGGGGGCCAATATGAAGGTCCGGGCGGCAAATCGCCTCTTGCAACATTTTTTCAGACTGAAAGACGCGCGCTCTGTAGATAGTGGACAGATTTGTCTGAGCTCCCGCATCAATAACCAGCGGTCTGCCGTCGGTCGCATACATTCCATCGATTCCGCCAAAGACCGACGCCAGATGCCCTGCTGCGGTCCGACTGAAGAAGCGCGCCTCAGTCTTCAATGAACGTTCAAAATCGCGCCACTCCTCTTGCCACACATCATCACTGGATCCCTTTTCCTCGTAGTAGGACTCCGAACAGAATTCACTTTCTTCGCCCATCGCTGCGGCATCGAAATCGGCGTACTGGTCGTCCAATATAACCTGGATATCCTCTGCCGCAGGCTCCGGAATGTCTGCGGCATTTGCGATCGCCCAAATGACTGGCTCACCATCGCGCTCCCAGTCATAGCTTGACTCCCGATCCGACAACAGAGACTGCTGCCAGGCCGTGGGTTGGTCTGAGGTCCGCCTGAAATGCTGTTCGAATGCCGTCTCAACGCGCTCTGCAATGGCCCCAATTGTGTAGGACCGAACGCTACGACTGCAGTAGGAGCAACGTCCTCTTTGGCCCTTTTGTTGCACCTCGTCTTTCAAGTACTGTTCACCGATACACTGGTAGCAAAGCCTCTTTATCTTCAGTTTTTCAAAATCATAATTTTCGTTCATGTATCCGCCTTACACTATGCAAAGTAGACGAGGTTCGGGCGCCGACAAAGGCTTTATGCCGTGCCGAAATAGCGGCCATAGACAGGACTGCGGATCATTGGACACTCATTTGTAGATGACAGGCATCACACTGCAAATTTTGCGTGACGGCCAATGCCAAATAAAGCGTAGTAGTTAGACAGCGTGTTCTATGATTGGTGGAAAATGCCAGCACGTTGGCTGGAAAATATTGCCTGCTAAAATTACGTCAACCTACTGAATATAAATAATTTTAGATTAAAATTAGGCTGTATATCCAAGATCCGCACCCCTTCTGCATTTCCCGAAATGTTGGCTTTACATCGATCACCCCCATCCAGCGCCTCATCCTCTTACCCTGACCAGCTCCTCCCACCGAATCGTGTACTTGGGTGTCCTACGCTCACATCGTAGCGCCCAACCGTTGCCTTGTCTCGGCAAACCTAGCCTGACGGTGTCGCGGCCCAGCTATCGGTTGAGCTTGTCGACGGTTGCAATCAGACGTCGGCTGCGCTGCCGGTCGGCCTCGCTCTTCGTCGTCTCGTCCAGGGAGAGCTGGCGGCTGGTATCGGCTGTGAGGTCGTGCAGCATCATGCCGGCCTTCTGGTGGCGGTAGCCCTTGGCGAAGATGGTCTCGAGGCCAAGACCGGCGGCGTGAGCGATCTCGCGGGTGTCGTCGGTGGGACGAAGCAGCGGGACGACAACGATTTTGCGGTACTGGGGCTGGTCGAGCTGGAAGGGTATGGTGCGCGCGAAGACCATCACTGCACTGGTGACGCTTCCCTGACGACGCAGCTTCTTCCCTGCCCTGGCGGCGTGCTGACGGACGGCTTCGCGCACTTAGCCGAGCAGGTCTTCGGTGTAGAGCGCGGAGGCGCGGTCATAGCCGCTGGCCGGGCCGGCCTTCCAGCCGTGGGCCGTCATGGCCTCGATGATGTCCTGCTGGAACGGCGCTTCCCTGCAGTCCGCCATGTTTGCTCCCTCCTGCATGGTTCTTATGGCACTTAGCCTACTTGCTCAGCCGAACCCGCGCCAAAAAAGATCGCCATTGCGGTTCGTTACGATGATGCCTCCTTTGAGGCAATCGACTCATCGCGTTTCAGTTTCATGAAGGCCCGAGCATTAATAGAGTGAAGCTGCGATCTGTTGTGCTGTCTCCAGCTGCTCCGGGGTTAAAAGATTTGCGATTATTTCGCGATTAAATTTTGCACTTTCATTGCCTTGTGCAGCAGAAAGGCTTGCCAGGACATATGCAAAAACATAATCTTCCTCGACGCCTAGCCCTTGAGCATACATGTTGCTTAAATTATATTGTGCATCTGCATCACCTTGCTGAGCAGCAGATTTATACCACTTAACTGCCTCGGAATAGTTTTGCGGAACCCCAACTCCTGACAAATAAATATTTGCAAGATTTGTTTGTGCTTTCGTGAACCCATTTTCTGCGGCCTGCCGAAGATAATTCACCGCTTTTTTCCGATCCATGCTCACCCCATCACCGTGATACAGTTGTTCGGCGGCAAAAAACTGTGAAGCAGCATGACCATCACTCGCCGCTCTCTGATACCATAATGCAGCCAGCTCCTTATTTTTCTCTACACCTTTTCCAAAATAATACATGTTGGCAATGTTATACTTTGCTTCGGCACTTCCGTTTTCTGCAGCTTTCTCCCATGCAGACAAGGCTTTTTGATACTGGCCAGCCTTATAAAGGTGAGCTCCTTCTGACAAGCTATCGGAACTGACTTGCAGACTTGTGCTGAGCAAAAGAGAAAAAAGCAATCCGACCCACGACCTTCTAGATATTAAATTCATGTAAAACCTCAATATATTTTCAATTATGCATAAAAGTTTTTAACTTACGATTGCGAGACATTGTTTTAATTTTCGGTCAGTGCTGATTATTTATCAAATGATCAGAAAGCGTTTTGGACGCCATTTATTAACAAGTCAGAATGAAGCGTCCTTGGGTCATAATCTCTCCGTTTGAATGGCTCCGATGTGAGTTTGTGATCCTCTTGGCGACGCCATGGGCGGACTCTTCTTAGGACCTGATTAGCAATGAAGCTCAGCCGACCGAATCACCCGCTGGGGCCGCGGCTTGCAGCGTACCGCGGCGATGAGCAGCCGGGTCGGCAGCTCCCTGAGGTCGAAGCGGCGGTTGAAGCGATAGCTGAACGCGGCCAGATAGCGCGCCGCATATTTCTGAAAACCGAAGGCATGGTACGCCCCTGAGAGGCTGGTCTTGAGATTACCGAGGACGGTATTGATCCAGTGAAACTCGGGCACGTCCTGGGGTTTGCGTCCCGCGATGACGGTGGGCTGATGCGTACAGTCGACGCTGGTGACGGCACCGAAGCAGGCCAGGCCATCGGAGTAGACCGTGCTGCCAGGTCGCAGCGTCGTCTTGGCCCACTCGGCGATCGCCTCACGGCTGAAGGCCGCCACGGGGGTGAGCCTGACGTAGCGCGGATGGCCCGCTTCGTTGAGCGAGACGGCGGCCACGAAAGGCACCTTGTTCTCCGATCCGCGCCCGGCCTTGCCGCCGCGGCGTTCGCCGCCCAGGTAGGCATCGTCGACCTGGACCGGACCGTCGAGGACGTAGCGCGCCTCGCGCTCCGCCATCGCCTCCATCACCTTGTGGTGGATGAGCCAGGCTGTCGGGTAGCTCACCCCGAGGTCACGCTTGAGGGCCAGCGACGACAGCCCGGTCTTGGCCTGGCTGATGAGGTGGATCGCCAGGAACCAGGTGGTCAGCGGCAGCTTGGTGCCCTGCATCAGGGTGCCGGCGATCAGCGAGGTCTGGTGACGGCAGGCACGGCACTGGTATAGCGTATGGTGCCGCCGGCGCACCCGGGAACAGGACGTGCCTTCGCAGCGCGGGCAGCGAAAGCCGTCCGGCCAGCGCGTCTGCTCCAACACCGCCGTACACTGCGCTTCGGTCCCATAGCGCTCGAAAAACTCGGGCATCGACAGGCCGGGCTGAAACTGGATGGGGTTCATGGCCATGACGTCATCCTCCGCCTGAAAGCTATATACATGTACAGTATGGTTTTGTCGTCATCAGGGCAAACCGGGCTGACGATCATTGCTAATCAGGTCTTAGGATACCGGGAAACCACAGGGGTTCCCCGTCATAGCGCCTCATGGGTAGTGGGCTGCGGCGCCTTGTCGTCGACCCAGGGTTCGGTAGCCTCACCATAGCGCGTCTAGGCACAGCTCGCCGCTCTCATCGTTCCGGCGCACCGCACTGATCCAGGTGCCCGGCGCAACGTTATAGCGAGGCGTCAGCTCACCCTCGGCAAGCGGCAGCTTGAGGGATGCTGCCAGGCTGGGGAAGTCACTGTAGAGGGCGAAACGGCCGCACATGATTCCCCCCATCAAGAGAGCTCTTCCGCGATCTCTTCGGCTGCCGCACTCACCTGCCTATCCTGCCATTCACCATAGGTCAGGCCGCTGTCTTCCGCCTTCCATGAGGTCCGCCCGTTGGCGCTGCGGCCGGAGACAACGGCGGGGCGGCGCTAGGGCTGCTGAAGCTCTGATCTTCGTTAAATACTCGAGTCTTGTTGTCGTATTCCACCAGCACCCCATCTTCACAAAGCTGGTTGTAGAGACTCTGATAGCCGCCCTCGGTGCCAACCCAGCTGCCTCGGGCGAGTGAGCCCTTGAAGACGTAAAACTCGCCGTCGGACTCCTGTCCCGTGGCGCGAATGCCGTGCCGTGGCATCTCCAGGCTAAAGCTCGGAGAGGCCTCGGGCTCGGCAACAGGGACAGATTCAGGAGCACTCGAGGGGCGCGAAGTCTCACGCAGGAAGTCGAGGCCCAGCACCGGCAAAACGGTGCGTATCTGCTCAATGAAGAACGCCATATCGGCCCGGTCCGACTCGGGCAGGTTGATGTACTCGTGGGCGGTACGGTTGATCAGCTTGCAGCGACCGACCTGGCCAGCGTTCTGGATCAGCAGGCTCTCAAGGTACTTCACGCGGGCCTTGGTGAGGTTCTGGTCCTTGCTGGTACCCAGGCAGACCTTCTCCCAGAAGTCCTTGCCGCCGTTGTCCTCCGGGCGGTTGTGCTGTTTCAGCCGGGTGCCGACGTCGTCACTCTCGCCGATGTTGACCAGCGGGCACAGACTATTCTCTGGGTCAGGGCCGACGAGGAGATAGATTCCGGTGCGGCCACACTCAGGGCGCTGAACCAGTTCGCTGAGCTTGCTACGTGGCCCGGTGAGTACATGCCCTGTCCAGTTCATGATCTCGGCGGTCGGGAGGCCGTTGGGCATGCCGTCCACTAGGAAGAGCCGGATGCTACGTCCCTGGCTCATAGTGCCTCGCGTTCCAGGCGCCGCAGCAGGGTGAAGTACAGGAAGATCCGGCCATACTGGGACTACTTGAAATCAACGCGCAGTAGGTCCGACACGAACCAGATAAAGGCCGCCAGCTGAGAGTGACTCTCTGTGCTCACGATGCTCCTCCATGTATTGGTGCTGACGATGATTGTTGCGATCCATCATACACAGCGAAGCGGAGTGAGGGGCAGGGTCAGCCTAGACAGTGAGAACCTGTCAGATATCCCTCCAAAGACTGTCAGCGATCACCTACAGCAGTCGCACTGACGTTAGGCCATGGTGATAGCGAGTGTCACCAAAGACCTGATGCCCGAGTGCCTGAAGGATCGGGGATCTCTCTGGTCGATCTGGAGAAGAGTGTCGATTGGTGACCTACCAAGTGGAGTTGGGCAACTCCTCGCGCATGACCTCCACCCTAGCTGGGTCTGTTGCTCCAGTAAGCAGCGCAGGCCATGCAGCACCTGGTAGGCGTAGAGACTCAGCAGCAGGCCCACTTCGTTGCGGGCCATCACGTCCTGGACGGTGGAGTCGCCGCGATCCGTCGAGGAGAGGTGCACGTCGAGGGCCGATTTCACCTCGCCCATGTGGGATTCGGCGCTACCGCGCTTGCGGTACAGCGCCAGGACCTTCTGCGGTGGCCAGTCGAACTTGCTGAGGTTGGTGACCAGGAAGAAGGCATGCAGCAGCAGGTCGTCGGGACGCTCCTGTACCACCAGCACCACGCGGCGTGGCGTCGGCCAGGAACCGGCTTGATACTCAAGGTCGTGGCACCACTCCCGGGTCTGCTCAGGTGGGCGGCCTGGTGGGCGCTTCAGGTACGGTGCCGCCAGCTTCTGAAGGCCCGTGTGGCTGCGCAGCCGGCCCAGGTACTCGATGCCGCGATCTTCCAGGGCCTCCAGCGTGTCGTTGCCGGTGAAGCCGGCATCGATGCGCACGCGGACCTTGGCCTCAGTGCTTTCGTTGAGCCGCCGTACCAAGTGCGGAATCCAGGTGTCGGCGTTTTCGGCCGGGCCGGCGTTGCCCTCGCGCAGCAGGCCGCCGACCATGTCGCCGGTCTCGGCCAGCGAGGCAATCAGCGGCGAGTAGATCCGTGCGCCGACATGGCCGTGGTAGGACGAGCCGCCCTGGTGGCCGAACACCTCGATCGGCAGGCCGTCGATATCCAGCGTCAGGCTTTCTGGCCGTTCGCCGCCATTGAGCGAGGTCAGCCGCCAGATCGCCAAGCGCAGCAGGCCCTCATGCACGGTATCGATGTTGTCGTCGCGCCCCAGAGAGGTCAGAAGCCGCGACAGAGTAGCTTGCTAGTACCGGACCTTCGCCAACGGCGACGTCCCCCGCGTATCGCTGCAAGCCAGCTGCCAGAGCGGATCGCGACTCAGTGTGGTGGTATCGCTGAGATCAATCCAACCCATGGCACACTGCAGCACCACAGTGCTCAGCTGACTAGCCTACGAGTGGCGGACCCGCTGATCGACAAGATGGTCCTCAAGGGCGTCAATCAAGCCGCTGCTGTCGAGGGCTTCACGCAACAGCAAAGCAAGATAGTGCTGCAGAAGCAAAAGCATTGATACGCGACTCAGAAAGCCCCAGCACAGAATCTGAGGGTATGATTTCAGTGTCGGTTGTCCGATGGGTTCCTGGAGAGTTCAGTGGAAGCCAGAAATAAAGTATGGGCTGGAGTATGGGCTATAAACATTCAGACAAAGAAAAAGCCGCTGAATTCAGCGACTTATCTATAATTTGTGGCGGAGGGGGAGGGATTCGAACCCTCGAAGCCTTTCGGCTTACGCACTTTCCAGGCGCGCTCCTTCGACCACTCGGACACCCCTCCACATTGTGATTCTCGATTCGAAAGCAGATCCAGGCCATGTTGGCGCGGAGGGCTTTTTCCTCCAGAACGGCGCGTATGCTAACGGCTTAAGTACGCGATTGCAAGCCGGTTTTCCTCATCGCCGGCTCAACTGGCGGGCAGCACGGCATAATCGCCGCGAGCTTCAAGACAGAGGGTATCGCCGCACCAGAGTCGCTGAACCAGGGCGATACGGCCCCTCCCGTGTAGCTCGAGACGCTCTGCAAGCCGTGCGGTGGCATCGTCGGTAGCGGGCACGCAGACCAGGCGGTAGTCACCGGTCACCGGGGCCAGGAAACGCTGGGTGGCCTCAGCCACCACAACGTCGCGGGTGAGCCCATGACGGCGCAGCCATAGGGTGGTCCAGCACCAGCCCAGCAGGGTGGTCTGGCCGGCGAGGGCACCGCCGAAACCGGTGCCCTTGTCGTTCAGACTGGGAATAAGCGAGAGCGCCCAGGTCAGGGAGTCGCCATCGCGGCTCATCTCGCGGATGCCCAACGCGGGGACCATGGGGATCGCTTCACCGAGCCAGGAAAGGAACTGGTTAGGATCGTCCTCCTGGCCGGGGGCGGGCAGTGGCAAGCGCGGGTGGGGAATACCGATCTCTCGCATGATTCGGCTCCAGACATGATGGGGTCAGTGCTATTGGGAACGCAGGCGGCCGTAGCGTCCGTGATACCGCTCGAGGTACAACAGTTCCTGCTGGCGGAAACGATAATCGCGATAGAGACTTCTCAGCTCCCGGTGTAGCGCCTGACGTTTGTCGTTGGCAACTTCCTCGTCGTCCAGTCGATGCTCGACGCGCTGGATCCGGCGCTCGACTTCCTCCACCGCGCTCTCCGCCTCGTGAATAACCAGGCCCTGGCGGTAGCTCTCCAGGAAGTTGCCCTCGAGCAGTGCCGGGCAGACACCCTGATAGGTTGCCCCGCGACGCCCCTCCCGATAGGCATTGGCCGGGGTACAGTAGTCAAACAACCCCCACTCCCTGCCTCGGTAGTAAGCCTCGGCATCAGGCCGGATGCCGAAGTCGGCACAGGCCTTGGCGTGCTCGAAGAGCCGAGCGCGCGGCTGGCCCTGCGAGCCATCGATGCGTCCGATCTCTTGCCAACTGGCGGTGCGGCATTCGCCCTCCGACAAGCTGGCGCAACCCGAGAGGATCAGAGCAAGCAATATTAAGAAGGATGTCAGGAGATAGCGACGGGTCATGGCAAACGTCCAGGCAGGGGTGCTCCGCATGGAAGGAAGAGCTGCAACCAGTATGGCCAGGCAACTGAAAAAATGGTTCGCCAATCGCTCAGTCCCAGCGCTCCACGTAGTCGTCGATGTCATGGTCCGGTAGCGGCTTATGACGCCCGCCTGGGGTTCCCAGGTAGATGAAGGCGACGATCTCGTCATCCTCGGCGAGCCCCAGACCCTTGTGCACCGTGGAATCGAAGGCGTACTTGCCACTGCGCCACATGGCGCCGAGTCCCTGGGCGTGGGCGGCGAGCAGGATGCCGTGGGCCGCGCAGCCGGAAGAGATCACCTGCTCGATCTTGGGTACCTTGGGGATCTCAGGAGTCACCTTGGCGATCACCGCGATGATCATCGGAGCACGCAGCGGCTTCTTGCGCGCCGCGTCGAGGGCCGCATCGCCGACATGGGGATCCTCACGAAACTCCGCCTCGGCAAACAGCTCGCCGAGGCGCGAAAGGCCCTCGCCCGAGAACTCGATGAAGCGCCAGGGGCGCAGCTCCTTGTGATCCGGCGCACGCAGTGCCGCCCGATACATGGCTTCGAGCTGCTCGGGGCTCGGCGCCGGGCCCATCAGCTTGCCCATGGAGCTACGTTCGTGCAGCAGCGTCATCGCGTCCATGTTGTTCTCCTGTTGAGGTTCAGTCGGCACTCTACCCAAGCGACTACTGGCGCGCCAGCCGCAGCGGTTCGGGCGGGTGCTCGCCGGGAGTGGCACGCCAGGGGCTGATGTCCAGCCCGCCACGGCGCACATAGCGCGCCAGCACCAGCAGGCGTTCAGGGCGGGCCCGAGTCATCAGGTCCGTGAAGATGTGTTCCACGCAGTGCTCGTGGAAGTCCTGGTGCTGGCGGTAGCCGATCAGGTAGCGCAACAGTCCCTCGCGCTCGATCCGCGGACCCCGGTAGCGGATCAGCACGCTGCCCCAGTCGGGCTGCCCGGTAACCGGGCAGTTGGACTTGAGCAGATGCGAATACAGCGTCTCCTCGACGATCTCGTCCACTACTCGCAGGTGCTTGTTGCTGGGCGCGTAGTCCGCAACCTCGATATCCAGGTCGTCGATACACTCGCCGGGCAGGCGCCGCGGCGCCAGCGCCTCGTGGTCGACATCGAACAGCTCGACGGAGACCGCAGCTCCAGCGGCAAGGGACAGATCGGATATCAGGGTATCGATGACCTGCGCGCGACTCTCGAAGCGGGTCTGGTTGAAGCCATTGAGGTAGAGCTTCCAGGACTTCGATTCGATCAGGTTCGGCGAGTCCGCCGGCAGGCGAAAACGCGCCACGGCCACCAGGGGCTTGCCCTTCTCGTTGAGCCAGGAGACCTCGAAGGCGTGCCATTCGTCTTCACCGACGAAGGGCAAGGCGCCCTCCTCGATGCCCAGCGGCGCCCGGTTAGTGGCGCGGGGAATGGGGAAGAGCAGCCCGGCATCGTAGTGCTCCGGGTAGGCGGCCTCGCGCCCCAGGGGCGCATGCGCGAGCGTATCGGGACGGTGGTGTGACATGTCAGCTCCTGATGCCCTTGCCGCGCTCCAGCATCCACAGCGCCACTCCGAAGAGCACGGTGATGAAGGCCAGGATGGCGGCCAGCGCCCAGCCCACGGGAATGTCCGAGACACCCAGGAAACCGTAGCGGAAGACGTTGACCATGTAGAGGATGGGGTTGAGCATCGATACGCCCTGCCAGAAGGCCGGCAGCAGCGAGATGGAATAGAAGACCCCGCCGAGGTAGGTCAGCGGCGTGAGCACGAAGGTCGGCACGATAGAGATGTCGTCGAACTTCTTGCCCAGCAGGGCGTTGATGAAGCCGCCGATGGCGAACAGTGCCGCGGTGAGCACCACGACGAAGACCGTCAGCAGCGGGTGCGCCACCTCGAGCCGGGTGAAGAACAGCGACACCAGGGTGACGATCAGCCCCACGCCGAGGCCACGGGCCATGCCACCCAGCACGAAGCCGGTGAGGATCACCCAGTTGGGCATCGGCGAGACCATCATCTCCTCGATGGAGCGCTGGAACTTGTTCGAGAAGAAGCTCGAGGCCACGTTGGAGTAGCTGTTGGTGATCACCGCCATCATGATCAGCCCCGGGACGATGAAGTCCATGTAGCTGTAGCCATCCATCTCGCCGATCCGCGAGCCGATCAGGTTGCCGAAGATGATGAAGTACATGGTCATGGTGATCGACGGCGGCAGCAGGGTCTGGGGCCAGATCCGCGTGAAGCGCTTGACCTCCTTGTGCACCAGGGTCCAGAGGGCGATGGCGATCTGGGTCGGATTCATGCGCGCGCCTCCGCCGCCTCGGCGGCCGCCTTGTCGCTGTTGCCCTGCTCCACCATGGAGACGAACATCTCCTCAAGCCGGTTGGCGCGATTGCGCATCGACATCACCTGCAGCCCTTGGGCGCTGAGCGCCTCGAAGACATCGTTGAGGCGCTGGCCGCGGTGCACCACCACCGCCAGCTGGGCGGCATCGACCCGGCTCACTTCGAAGCCCGCCACCTCGGGTGCGGCCTCGATCGGGTGCGCCAGGTCGAGCAGGAAGGTCTCGGTATCGAGCTCGGCGAGCAGGTCACGCACGCTGGTGTTACGGATGATTTCGCCGTGGTTGATGATCCCCACGTTGCGACAGAGGCTCTCGGCCTCCTCCAGGTAGTGGGTCGTAAGGATGATGGTGGTGCCCTCGTCGCGATTGATGCGGCGCATGTACGCCCACATGCTGCGGCGCAGCTCGATATCCACGCCGGCGGTGGGCTCGTCGAGGATCAGCAGTCGGGGCCGATGCATCAGGGCACGGGCGATCATAAGCCGTCGCTTCATCCCGCCGGAAAGCATCCGCGCGCTGCCGTTGCGCTTGTCCCACAGGCCCAGGTCGCTCAGCAGTTCCTCGGCGCGGGGCAGTGCCTCGCGACGCGACATCCCGTAGTAGCCGGCCTGAGCCAGCACGATGTCGATGACCTTCTCGAACTGGTTGAAGTTGAATTCCTGGGGCACCACGCCGAGATGGTACTTGGCCCGGGCGAAGTCCCGGTCGATATCGATGCCGAAGATCGATACCTGGCCCGCGGTCTTCTGCACCAAAGAGCAGACCACGCCCAGGGTGGTCGACTTGCCGGCGCCGTTGGGGCCCAGCAAGGCGTAGAAGTCGCCCTCGGCGACGTCGAGGTCGATGCCCTTCAGTGCGTGAAAACCATTGCCGTAGACCTTGGTCAGGCCACGGATGGAGAGTGCCGGTTCGACCATGAGCGATCCAGTGGAAAGGAGGAGTCTCTGTGAAGAGCACGAATGATGGCGATGCCAAGAAATAACTTCAAGTCGCCGCCACGGGAGACAGGCCCCGGGAAAACAGCAGAGGGGGTGCGAGGGTGATGCGAAAGGGTGGCGTCCCATAGGGGGTTCGAACCCCTGTTACCGCCGTGAAAGGGCGGTGTCCTAGGCCACTAGACGAATGGGACACAAAAGGAGGGGCGATTTGGAGCGGGAAACGAGATTCGACGGGGCTGCCGTCAGCTGGGCCGACACATCGGATCGTGACCCGAGCCTTGGCTCGAGATACGCTTGATTACGCTTGGAGCGGGAAACGAGATTCGAACTCGCGACCCTCGCCTTGGCAAGGCGATGCTCTACCACTGAGCTATTCCCGCAGGACTCGCACTGACAAAACCGGAAGTGGCGTCCCATAGGGGGTTCGAACCCCTGTTACCGCCGTGAAAGGGCGGTGTCCTGGACCACTAGACGAATGGGACGCATTAGCTGTTCTAGCTTGGAGCGGGAAACGATATTTGACGGGGCTGCCACCAGCCGGGCTGGCGCTCCAGCTCGCGAGCCGAGCCTTGGCCTGATCAAAACGCTACCCAAACCAAAATGGAGCGGGAAACGAGATTCGACCGGGCTGGCGCTCCAGCTCGTGAGCCGAGCCTTGGCCTGATCAAAACGTTACCCAAACCAAAATGGAGCGGGAAACGAGATTCGAACTCGCGACCCTCGCCTTGGCAAGGCGATGCTCTACCACTGAGCTATTCCCGCACTCCGGTACCTGATGAGTCGAGTGGCGTCCCATAGGGGGTTCGAACCCCTGTTACCGCCGTGAAAGGGCGGTGTCCTGGACCACTAGACGAATGGGACGCAATGTCTCGGCTCGTCGAGGTGCGGCGAATATTACCCAGCGCCCGGGAAGCTGTCAAGCCTCTCTCTTTCGGCGTTGATATCGCGTGACCGATGCTGCCCCGCAACTGGAAATACCCGCCCGAGTTGATGTCAGAATGGGGGCTAAACGCGCCGGGCCCACACCCGGCTCCAGAACGAGGAGAGAGGCCATGCGCAGCAAGATCCAGAAGAGCGATGCCGAATGGCAGCAGCAGCTGACGCCCGAGCAGTACCGTGTCACCCGCCAGAAAGGCACCGAGCCGCCCTTCAGCGGCCACTACCACGTGAGTGATGAGCATGGCATTTATCACTGCGTGTGCTGCAACGCCCCGCTGTTCGAGAACGAGCACAAGTTCGAGGCCGGCTGCGGCTGGCCCAGCTTCGATCGTCCCTTCACCTCGGGCTGCGTGACGGAGCAAACCGATTCCAGCCACGGCATGCAGCGCACCGAAGTGAACTGCGCGCGCTGCGATGCCCATCTGGGCCATGTATTCCCCGATGGCCCCCAGGAGACTACCGGGCTGCGCTACTGCATCAATTCGGTGGCGATCCAGTTCCACGCCGGGGAGTAGTCTTTGCTAGTGACCGCCCTCCCCTGAGACGGCCGCCCATCTGCTATGATGGGCGGCCATTTTCATTCAAGCGCATGCAGGAGAGGCTCGATGCTCGGCTGGTACCCGGGACACATGAACAAGGCGCGCCGGCAGATCCTCGAGGCACTACCGGAGATCGACGTGGTGATCGAGGTGCTGGACGCCCGCCTGCCCTACTCCAGCGCCAACCCCATGCTGGCCGAGCTGACCCGCCACAAGCCGGTCTTGAAGATTCTCTCGCGGGCCGACCTCGCAGACCCCGAGCGAACCCGCGAGTGGGTCGGTTTCTTCGACGCTCAGGACGACATGCGCGCCCTGGCAGTGACCACCACCAACGCCCGGGAGCTCAAGCGCATCCCCAAGCTTTGCCATGAGCTGGCCGGCCAGGTACGCGCCGACCGCGACGTGCGGGTGATGGTCATGGGCATTCCCAACGTCGGCAAATCGACCCTGATCAACGGCCTGGCGGGGCGAACCATCGCCAAGACCGGCAATGAACCGGCGGTAACCAAGCGCCAGCAGAGGGTACGCATCGGTGGCCGCGTGGCGTTGACCGATACCCCCGGCGTGCTGTGGCCCAAGATCGAGGACCAGGCAAGCGCCCACCGCCTGGCCACCAGCGGTGCCATCCGCGATACCGCCATCGACTACGTGGAGGTCGCAGTGGTCGCCGCTGCCGAACTTGCCAGGCGCTACCCCGAGGCCCTCAAGGCGCGCTACAAGCTCAAGGCCCTGCCCGAGTACATTCCCCACCCTGAGGCCGAGCGCGTCGAGGCCGATGGCCCGATACGGGTCGACCTGCTCGCCCTGGCCGGTTTCGATGGCCATGCGATCCTCGCCGAGATTGCTGGCAAGCGCGGCGGCCTGCGCCCCGGGGGCGAGGTCGACTTGCACCGCGGTGCCGAGGTGCTGCTCCACGAGCTGCGTGACGGCAAGCTGGGCCGGTTGACCCTGGAAACACCGGCGGACATTCCGCCGGCGCCCGCGGCGGAGCCGCATAATTTCCATGGGCAGCATAATAACGAACTGACATGACAGGCTCAGGGGCGCCGGGGACAGGTCGAAGAGGATAAAGAAAGCCCTGTCGCCGGGTCAGCCCCGACCACACGCAAGCATTGGGGATAACCCCTGGAAACTGGACACCGAACGATATGGACACTCCCCCAATCAGGAAATCGCACAAGCTCGAGAATGTCTGCTATGACATCCGCGGCCCGGTGCTCGAACATGCCAAGCGGCTCGAAGAGGAAGGCCAGCGCGTACTCAAGCTGAACATCGGCAACCCCGCGCCGTTCGGCTTCGAGGCACCGGAGGAGATCCTCCAGGACGTGATGCGCAACCTGCCCACCGCCCAGGGCTATTGTGATTCCAAGGGGCTCTACTCGGCGCGCAAGGCAATCATGCAGGAGTGCCAGCGCAAGAACATACCCAACGTCGGCATCGAGGACATCTACATCGGCAACGGCGTCTCCGAGCTGATCGTGATGGCCATGCAGGCGCTGCTCAACGACGGCGACGAGGTGTTGATCCCGGCCCCCGACTACCCACTGTGGACCGCGGCGGCCAATCTCTCGGGCGGCCATGCCGTGCACTATCTGTGCGACGAGCAGGCCGACTGGGCGCCGGACATGGATGACATCCGAGCCAAGGTTACCGCCCACACCCGGGCCATCGTGATCATTAATCCCAACAACCCCACCGGAGCCGTCTACCCGCCGGCGGTGGTGCGCGAGCTGCTGGAGATCGCCCGGGAACACCACCTGGTGGTGTTTTCCGACGAGATCTACGACAAGATTCTCTACGACGGGGTCGAGCATGTCTCTACCGGGGCACTGGCCGGCGAGGACCAGCTGGTGGTGACCATGAACGGGCTCTCAAAGAGCTACCGCTGCGCCGGCTTTCGCTCCGGCTGGATGATCTTCTCGGGTCACCTCGCCAAACAACGCGCGGCCGATTTCATCCAGGGCGTAACCATGCTCGCCTCGATGCGCCTGTGCGCCAATGTGCCGGCCCAGCATGCCATCCAGACCGCGCTGGGCGGCTACCAGTCGATCAACGACCTGATCCTGCCCGGTGGGCGCCTGCTCGCCCAGCGCGACATCACCGTCGAGAAGCTCAATGCCATCCCCGGGGTCAGCTGCACCCGGCCCAAGGGAGCCCTATACGCCTTCCCGCGGCTCGACCCCAAGGTCTTCAATATCCAGGACGACCAGCAGTTGGTGCTCGACCTGCTGCTGCAGGAAAAGATCCTGCTGGTGCAGGGTACGGCCTTCAACTGGCCCGAGCCCGACCATGTGCGCATCGTCACCCTGCCCTGGGCCGACCAGCTCGAGGACGCTCTGGACCGCTTCGCCCGTTTCCTGTCGCGTTACCGCCAGTAGAGCGACGCATATCCTTTCCGCCCGCCGCTTGAAACCCGGCGGGCATGACCGTATCTAAGCAACAGCTTTTACACGCCGCTGAACGCGGCACCCCCTTCCCGACGACCGGAGTTTTCCGACAATGATGCGAATCCTGCTCTTCCTGGGCACCAACCTGGCGGTGGTAGTGGTGGCCAGCATCACCCTGCGCCTGCTGGGTCTGGAATCCTATCTGCAGTCCCACGGAATGAACATGACGGGACTGCTGATCTTCTGCTTCATCTTCGGCATGGCCGGCTCGATGATCTCGCTGTTCATCTCCAAGTGGATGGCCAAGCGCAGCACCGGCACCGTAGTGATCGAGACGCCATCGAACGACACCGAGAAGTGGCTGGTCGACACTGTCGCGGAACTGGCCCGCGACGCCGGCATCAAGACGCCGGAGGTGGGCATCTTCCCGGCCCAGCAGTCCAACGCCTTCGCCACCGGCTGGAACAAGGACGACGCCCTGGTCGCGGTCTCCGCCGGCCTGCTCAACCGCATGCGCCCCGAGGAGGTGCGCGCGGTGCTGGCGCACGAGATCGGCCACGTCGCCAACGGCGACATGGTTACCCTGGCGTTGATCCAGGGGGTGCTCAACACCTTCGTGATGTTCTTCGCCCGCGTCGTGGCGCAGCTGGTCGACAGTTTCCTGCGGCGCGATGGCGAAGGCGGCCTGGGCTTTCTGGGCTACTTCGCGGTAGTGATCGTCGCCGAGATCGTCTTCGGGCTGATCGCCTCGGCGATCGTCGCCTGGTTCTCGCGCTTCCGTGAGTATCGCGCCGACAGCGCCGGCGCCCAGCTCGCCGGCAGCGGATCCATGATCAACGCCCTGGCTCGCCTCAAGGCCGAGACCGAAATGCCGGATCAGATGCCGGACACCCTGCGCGCCATGGCCATCACCAAGGGCCAGACACGCTCGCTGATGGAGCGGTTCTTTGCCAGCCACCCGCCCCTCGACGATCGCATCCGTGCCCTCAAGGAAGCGGCCTATCGGCAGTAAACCCTGCCCCGTTAAACAGCGGGCCCGCCAATAGGCGGGCCCGCTGTCGATTTTTTTGTCAGGCGGTGGTTACCCGAAAGCCCGCGCCTCTCAACAACGGCGCCAGCTTCCGACTCTCAACGCTCAGCTCGATCTCGAGGGTCGCGAACTCCCGGCGCAGCGGGTAGGCCGCTCTGCAGGCATCGAAGCCTTTCGCCATACCCTGGCGGTACGCCTCGCGGTGCAGGCTGTCGTGGTCACGCCGCACGTCATGAACGGTACGCAGGCACAGGCGCAATGCCTCCTCGGGGCCGAGGCCGGCGTCCAGGACGAGACGTGTGACGGGCGGCGGAGGCGCGAGGTCGGCCAGCGTCAGGCGCGCCGGCAGGCCGACATGCCGGGCCAGGGCACGATAGATCCGGTGAGTGCCGCGCAACTTGCCGTCCAGGCTGTAGCCGGCGACATGCGGCGTGGCGATGGCGGCGAGATCCGCCAGGCCGGTGTCGATGGCAGGCTCGTGCTCCCAGACATCGAGCACCGCGGTGACATCGCCCTGCCCCGCCAGCCGCTGTCGCAGCGCCTGTCCATCCACGCAATCGCCACGTCCGGCATTGAGCAGCACGCAGCCCGGCGCCAGGGCCGCGATGCGCCGGGCATCGAGCAGATGGTGCGTCGGGTGGGGCCCCTCGGTCACCAGGGGAGTATGCAGGCAGAGCACATCGCATTCATCGATCAGGGCATCCAGGTCCTCGAAACCGGCCAGCCCTTCTCCCTCGATACCTTCCGCCTCCACGCGGGGCGGATCGCAGGCCAGGCAGTCGATACCCATCGCCGAGAGACGCTCTTGCAGCCGCCCACCCACGTTGCCCACGCCGACGATGCCCACGCGACGCTCGGTCAACTGCCAGTCCTGTCGCTCGGCCAGGGTCGCCAGGCTGCCCAGCACGTAGTCCACCACCGCCTCGGCGTTGCAGCCCGGAGCGCTCGCGAAGGCGATATCACGCTCGACAAGGGCCTGCTCGTCCACATGGTCGGTGCCGATGGTGCAGGTCCCGACGAAGCGCAGCCGCTCGACATGAGCCAGCAGGGCTTCGTCGACCCGGGTGATAGAGCGAACCACCAGGGCGTCGGCCTCGCGCAGCGCGGCGGCATCGATCTCGCGCCCCGGCAGGCGAATCACCTCGCCCAGCTCTCCGAAGCAGGTCTGCGCGGCGGGCACGTTGGCATCGACGACGATTCTCATGGCGAACTCCCGTCTAGGTGGTGATACGGCTTGTCCAGTGTGCCCAAGCCCTTACAATACCGCCAACTACCACTTGAGCGTCGCAGGACTGCGGCGCCCTCTACCTCGGGAGCTGCCGTGATTATCCGCTGGGAAACCGACCATGACTATGTGCTGGTGCACGTCCATCAGGACATGTTCGGTGACTGGATCTTCAGCCGTGCCTGGGGGCAGATCGGCACCCAGTTCGGCGGCCTGAAGCATCGCCTGGCCGATGACCACGACCAGGCGATGATGTGGCTGGCCGACGAGGCCACCATCCTGTCGTCGAGAGGCTTTGACAAGGTGCTGGAGGCGGAGGACGAAAGCGCCCAGGGACGCGATGCCGTCAGCCAGCTCTCACTGCTGGACTCGCCGTAATCCCTACCCCAGGTAACGTCGCCCACCGCGCAGGGTCGCGCCCTTCGCCGTCTTCGGCGCCCGTTCGCCACTCAGCTGCTCCTGCAGCTGCCGCCAGGCCGCCTCGTCCAGCCAGCCTCGTGCCGCCAGCCAGGCGGCCAGGCGGCCGGGGTCCATACCGCGATCCAGCTCTTGTCCCAACTCGTCCACCAGCACCGGGATACGCACCCCGTAACGTGTGACCAGGGCCTCGTCGTCGCTGATCTCGATCTTTTCCAGCCGATACCGCTCATGGCACAGGGTCGCCAGCAGCGCCTCCAACTGCTCACAGAGATGGCAGCCCAGTGTGGTATAGAGTCTCAGCTCGATCATGCATCTTTCCTTTGACGACTCATGCATCCTCCCGATGGCGGATCAGGAAGCAGTGGTGCAGGTCCGGGCGGCGTTGAAAGTCAGGATCGAATGTCTTCGCGGAGATATCCTTCACATGGAACTGCTCGGCGAGGTCCTCATCCAGCGTGAAGCGCCGCTGGTTGTTGGAGAACACCAGGGTTCCCCCTGGCGCCAGGCGCGCCATGGCCAGGCGCACCAGCCGACCGTGATCGCGCTGGACGTCCAGCGTATCGGCCATCTTCTTGGAATTGGAGAAGGTCGGCGGGTCCAGGAAGATCAGGTCGAACTCACCGCCGGCGGTTTCCAGCCAACGCAGGCAGTCGTCACGCACCAGCCGGTGGCGCGCCGGGTCGAGCCGGTTGAGGGCGAAGTTGTCTCGCGCCCAGTCCAGGTAGGTGTTGGAGAGGTCGACGCTGACGCTCTCGCTAGCCCCGCCCTGCTCCCCTGCTCCCAGGGCCGCCTGGACGGTGGCAGCCCCGGTGTAACAGAAGAGGTTAAGGAAACGCTTGCCGGCGGCCATCTCGCCGAGCAGGCGCCGCACCGGGCGATGGTCGAGAAAGAGGCCGGTATCCAGGTAGTCACGCAGATTGACCCATAGCCGTGCCGACCCCTCGTGCACCTCGAAGCGCTCACCGCTTGCCGCCTGCTTGCGGTACTGCTCCTTGCCGCTCTGCCGCTCGCGGCGCTTGACCACGACCTTCCCGGGGTCAACGCCCAGCACGTCGGGAATCACCCCCAACGCCTCGAACAGTCGCTTCTGGGCCTGGGCGGCATCGATGGACTTCGGTGCGGCATACTCCTGCACATGCACGCGGTCGCCGTAGAGGTCGATGGCCAGGGCATACTCGGGCATATCGGCGTCATAGAGCCGATAGCAGCTCTCGCCGCTTTTCTTGAGCCACTTCTTCAACCGCCGGCGGTTCTTCTCCAGCCGGTTGGCGAACATCTGCGCTCCATTTGAGCGCGAGGGGGCACCTTCCTCGGGCCGTGACTCATCGGCCTCGGGAATGGCCATCAGCAGCAGCTTGGCCTCCAGGGGGCCGTTGCGCAGCGAGTACTGCTTGCGGGCCCGCAATCCTATGCGATGCCCGAGGTCCGGGTTGGCGGTAAAGACCGCCAGCAGCCAGCCCGGGAAGGCCATCTTGACCCGTTCGCCGAGTTGGGCATAGAGGCGAACCAGTTCGGGAAGCTCGCCGAGGCGTTCGCCGTAGGGCGGGTTGGTCATCACCAGCCCGCGGGGCGTGTCGGCCAGCCCTGCGGGACGTTCGAGCCCCGCCAGGGAGGCGCCCTCCAGCTCGATCAGCGCCGGCACGCCGGCACGCATGGCGTTCGCCTTCGCCGCGGCCAGCGCCGGGGGGCTCTCGTCAAAGCCAACTAGCCGCGAGCGACAGCGCTTGCGCCCGATGCTGGCCCGCGCCTCGGCCTCACGGTGCAGTTCACGCCAGCTGTGCTCGTCATGGCCCGCCCAGCCGTGAAAGCCGAAGCGCTCCCTGGCCAGGCCCGGGGCGATATCGGCAGCCATCATGGCGGCCTCGATCAACAGGGTGCCGGCGCCGCATAGCGGATCGACCAGCGGCGCACCCTCGCGAGCCAGCGCCGGCCAGCCGGCGCGCACCAGCAGGGCGGCGGCCAGATTCTCCTTGAGCGGCGCATGTCCGACGTCGCGACGGTAGCCACGGCGATGGAGGCTGTCACCCGAGAGGTCCACGCCCAGGATCAGCCGCCCACGGTGCAGGTGGGCATAGAGGCGAAGATCCGGCTGCCGGGTATCGACGTCGGGGCGCGTCCGTCCCTCGGCGTGGAGACGGTCCACCACCCCGTCCTTGACGGTCTGGGCACCGAAACGAGTGTGGCGTATCGCGTCGGCGCGGCCATGGAAATCCACCGCCAGGGTCACCCCCGGGGCGATATGGCGTCGCCAGTCGATCGCCGCGGCGGCGGTACGCAGCGCCTCGGGGGTCTCGATGCCTTCCTCTTGCGCCAGACAGAGCACCAGCCGATTGGCCAGGCGCGACCACAGGCAGATGCGGTAAGCACTCTCGAGGCTCGCGCGCAGGTGAACCCCGGCCACCGTGGTCTTGCCGGGCACGGCGCCCAGGGCGGCAAGCTCGTCGGCCAGCAGCAACTCGATGCCTCGCGGGCAGGTAGCCAGAAAATCCAGTGAATCAGGGCAGTGCAGTTCAGTCATGAAATATCCATCGGCGTGGTACCTGGCCGGGGGTGTGGGCGTGACGGACAGGTGAATGCCTTGTTACAAATCATCGGTCGACAAATGGCGTCACCCTGGGCTATCAATGAGAGAGTAGCTACTAAAAAGACGCATGCGTTCCTGTCAGTGGGCCTCGAGTCGTCGTGCAGCACGGTGTTGCTGCAGAGACCGATGTTGCCCGGGTAAAATGAAACCGGTCTCAAGACTGGTTACTCATCGGTACCTTCATCAAGAGGTAGTCCAATGAAACGACAGAAACGTGATCGCTTCCAGCGTGCCTATGTTCATGGGTACAAGGCGGGTCTCTCGGGTCGTTCCCGCGATGACTGTCCGAGTCAGGATATCAATCTACGCGAGTACTGGATGAGCGGTTGGCGTGAAGGTCGTGGGGATCAATGGTCCGGCATGACGGGAGTCTCCGGCATTCACAAGAACCCCATGGTAATGTGACTTCCATGATGTGATTTCCACATAGTCCGGGTCAGGGACCCATCGTCAGAGGTGTTGACGAACATATCAAGCCCATGGTCACCCCATGGGCTTTTTAGTGACTGCCTGCAGGGCCCGAGCGCACTCCCCTACCAACGCCGGCCCGCGATAGATGAAGCCCGAATACAGCTGCACCAGGTCGGCACCTGCCACCACCTTGGCAACCGCCGCCTCGCCGCTGTCGATGCCACCCACGCCGATGATCGGCATATCGGGGAGCCGGCGACGCAGTTCGCGGATTACCGTGTTCGACGGCTCGAACACAGGACGGCCGGAGAGCCCGCCCTGCTCGTCGGCATGTTCGAGCCCCGCCACCGCCTCGCGGGAAACCGTTGTGTTGGTGGCGATCACCGCGTCGATGGCATTGGCATCGAGGCTGCGTGCCACCAGACCGACCTCCTCCGAGCTCATGTCCGGTGCAATCTTCACCGCAAGGGGCACGCGGCGATCGGTCTCACGATCGAGCCGGTCTCCCTCCTCGCGCAGGGCGCCGAGTAGCGCATTCAGGTGCTCACCGAATTGCAGGTTTCGAAGCCCCGGCGTGTTGGGCGAAGAGATGTTCACAGTGATGTAGTGAGCATGACCATGCACCTGACGCAGGCAGGCCAGGTAGTCGTCCACCGCCTGCTCGACCGGGGTAGTGAGATTCTTGCCGATGTTGATGCCGATCACCCCGTCGTAACGGCTCGTCCGGACCCGGGCGACCAAGTGATCCACCCCAGCGTTGTTGAAGCCCATGCGGTTGATGATGGCACCGGCTTCGGGCAGGCGAAACAGTCGTGGCCGCGGATTGCCCTCCTGGGGCCGCGGCGTCACGGTGCCCACCTCGACGAAGCCGAAGCCCAGCGCACCCAGGGCATCGAGATGGTCGGCGTTCTTGTCGAGCCCGGCAGCCAGGCCGACCCGATTGGGAAAGCGCAGCCCCATCAGCTCCACTGGATCCTCGACCCGGCCGACGCCGACTCGCCCCGCCAGGCCCAGGCGACTGGCCAGGTCGAGTCCCTTCAGGGCAACCCCGTGGGCGGTCTCGGCGTCCAGGCGAAACAGCAGCGAGCGGGCGAGCGAATACATGGCGGCTCCGGACAAGGGTGGCGAACACGGGGCGGGAATTATAGCAGTACGGTGGCTGTGACACGACGCCGACGCCTCGCATGGCAGCCGAGGTCGAGGAGACCCGCGGCGACAGCCAGGGCCCATTTTGTGATCTACTAGTCAAAATCGATGCAATCACGGCCAAGTGGGCCGTGCAGCCGAAGCCAGGGAGACCCATATGGCCGATACCACCGAAACCCTCGAGGACCGCCTATCGCGCATTCATCGGGCGATGGGTGACGAGCAGTTCGATGCCGTCGATGATGTACTGGCCGACCTGGAACCCGCGGAGATCGCCCTGCTGCTGGAGTCTCTGCCGCCGGCGGCGCGTATCCAACTATGGGAACGGGTGCCGGGCGAAGTCGACGGTGAGGTCCTGCTGCACGTACATGACGAGGTGCGTAGCACCCTGCTCGACGACATGGACCATGCCGAGATCGTTGCTGCCACGTCCAACCTTGACACCACGGACCTTGCCGAGATCTTCGAGGACCTGCCCCAGCAGGTAGCCGAGGACATGCTGCGCTCGATGGACGAGCTGCAGCGCAACCGGCTGAAGGAGACCCTATCGTTCGAGGAGGACAGCGCCGGTCGACTGATGCGCACCGATACCATCGCCGTGCGCGCCGACGTCAGCCTGGAAACGGTCAGGCGATTCCTGCGCTGGAAGGAGTCGGTACCCGACAACACCCATTCGCTGATGGTGGTAGACCGTAACGGTTTCTTCCTGGGGGTGCTGCCGCTGGCCCGCCTGGTATCGAACGATCCCGAGATGGCCGTCGCCGACCTGATGGATGACGATGTGGACAGCATCCCGGTGACCATGCATTCCCGAGAGGTGGCTACTCTCTTCCAGACTCACGACCTGGTCTCCGCGCCGGTGGTGGACGAGACCGGCCTGATGCTCGGGCGCATCGTCATCGACGACATCGTCGACGTGATCCGTGAGAATTCCGAACAGGCGTTGATGAACATGGCCGGCCTGGACGAGGAGGAGGACCTCTTCGCCCCGGTGATGCCCAGCGCCAAGCGACGCGCCGTCTGGCTAGGGATCAACCTGATTACCGCCTTCCTGGCCGCCTGGGTGATCGGCCGCTTCGAGGATGCCCTGGACAAGATCGTGGCCCTTGCGGTGCTGATGCCCATCGTCGCCAGCATGGGCGGCATCGCCGGCAGCCAGACCCTCACTCTGGCGATCCGCGGCCTGGCCCTGGGCCAGATCAGTCGTACCAACAGCAGCTGGCTGCTACGCAAGGAGATCGGTATCGCTGCCCTCAACGGCGTACTCTGGTCGCTGGTGGTGGCCGTGCTGGCGGTGCTCTGGTTCGGCAGCATCGGCATCGGCGTGATCATCGCCGCGGCACTCGTGATCAACATGCTGGCCGCCGGCGTCGCCGGCATCGTCATTCCCTTGATGCTCAAGCGCTCGGGCATCGATCCTGCCCTTTCGGGATCGGTGATACTGACCACGGTGACCGACGTGGTGGGGTTCATGGCCTTCCTGGGACTGGCCACGCTTTTCCTGCTGTGACTGTTACCCCGCCAGACACCTAACACTCGCCCCAGCAACAGGAACCCCCGCCATTGGCGGGGGTTCGTGTTGCTTGGCCATGGAGACGCCGGCCGATCAGGTCTCGCGGTTGCTCTCGGCCAGATCGACAAGCTCGCGTACGGCCACCGTGAACAGCGGAAAGCCGCCATGACTGCCGCTGCTCACTTCCTCAAGCAGGCGGCACCAGCGCTGGTGCATGCCATGGTGGAGCGAGAGCCACTGCTCCACCCGCTCCGTTGAGTCGCTCGATCCATCTTCCATGCCCAGCACGCTGGTAGTCAGCGCCAGCTGCTGGCGATCGATGTCGTCGCGGAAGGTCTCGCGTGCCTGAGCCTGCCAGCTATCGCGCACCTTGAGGTCGGTAATCTGCTGGACCATCCACGGCAGCTCCAGGCGATCGCCAATCTCGTAGTACACCTCGGCCACGCGCTGGGGATCCTCGTTGGTCTGGCGTGCCGTCTGGATGATGCCGAGTGCCGCATAAAGGCTCCCGGCGGCCGCCACGGTCGCGGCCAGGGCCTCCGGCAGACCGGCCTCCGTCAGCTCGTTGCGACGAACTTCCCAGGCATTGAACTCCTCGCCACGCAGGCGCTCGCCGATATTTTCCTGCAGCTGTGCCAGACGTGGGGCGAAGAAGTCGATGGCATCCCGAGTGCTCATGCCGGTGCGGTTGCGCAGGAACCAGCGAGTGGCACGGCGTAGCATGCGCATCAGGTCGAGCATCACGCTGTACTGCACCGCGCACGGCACCTGGTTATCCAGCGCTTCGACCTGCTCCCAGATGCCAGGCAGCTGGAAGCTGTCGCGCGCTACCACGTAGGAGCGGGCGATGGTGGCACGATCGGCGCCGGTAGAATCGATCAGCCGGCGCACGAAGACGATGCCCATGTGGTCGACCAGATCGTTGGCCACCTGGGTGGCAACGATCTCGCGCTTCAGGCGGTGGTCATACATTTCCTCCTTGTAGCGCTCGACGAGCACCGCGGGGAAGATCCGCTCGACGAACTTGACGATGGTCGGGTCGTCGGGCAAATCCGAGGCGATCAGGTCGCCCTTAAGCACACTCTTGGCGTAGGAGATCAACACCGAGAGTTCCGGCAGCAGCATGCCCTGCTCGTTGGCAGCACGCTCCTTGAGCACCTCGTCGTCGGGCAGGAACTCCAGCTCGCGGTCGATCTGGCCAACGGCCTCCAGTTCGCTGATAAAACGCCGGAAGGGGCCGATGCCCTGACGGGAGAGAAGCTCGGCGAGATCCAGCGCCTGGGTCTGGCGATAGTTGTCCAGCAGCACCAGGTCAGAGACTTCACCGGTCATGTCGGCAAGCAGCTTGTTGCGCTGCTTTTCGGTCATGTCGCCGCGCTTGACCACCTCGTCGATGAGGATCTTGATGTTGACCTCATGGTCGGAGCAGTTGACCCCGCCGGCATTGTCGATGAAGTCGGTGGTGACGCGGACGCCCCGGGCAGCCGCCTCCATGCGCCCGCGCTGGGTGAAGCCGAGGTTGCCGCCCTCGCCGATGACCCGGCACTGCAGTTCACGGCCATCGATACGCAGGCTATCGTTGGCCTTGTCTCCCACCTGGGCGTCGGTCTCCTCGCTGCCCTTGACGTAGGTGCCGATACCGCCGTTCCACAGCAGGTCGACCCGTGACTTGAGCATGGCGCGGATCAGCTCGTTGGGGGCGAGCTTGTCCTCCTTGATACCGAACAGCGTCTTCATCTGCTTGGAGATGGCGATGGTCTTGGCCGAGCGCTTGAAGATTCCACCGCCCTCCGAGATCAGGCCGGTATCATAGTCTTCCCAGCTCGAGCGCGGCAGGTCGAACAGACGCTGGCGCTCGGCGAAGCTCGACGCCGCATCCGGGGTCGGATCGACGAAGATATGCATGTGGTTGAAGGCCCCCACCAGGCGGATCCTGTCGGAGAGCAGCATGCCGTTGCCGAACACGTCGCCCGCCATGTCGCCGATGCCGAGCACCGTGAACTCGTCCTGCTGGGTGTTCAGCCCCAGGCCGCGGAAGTGGCGCTTGACCGACTCCCAGGCCCCCTTGGCGGTGATGCCCATCTTCTTGTGGTCATAGCCGTTGGCCCCGCCCGAGGCGAAGGCATCGCCCAGCCAGTGGCCGTACTCGAGGGAGATCTCGTTGGCGATGTCGGAAAAGGTCGCGGTGCCCTTGTCGGCGGCCACCACCAGGTAGGCATCATCATCATCGTGGCGTACCACGTCCGCAGGAGGCACGATCTCGCCGCCCACGCGGTTGTCGGTGACATCGAGAAGGGCCCGGATGAAGATCTTGTAGCAGGCGATGCCCTCCTTCTGGATGGCGTCGCGGTCACCGCCCTCGGGAAGACGCTTGCAGACGAAGCCGCCCTTGGCACCCACCGGCACGATCACCGCGTTCTTGACCTGCTGCGCCTTGACCAGACCCAGCACCTCTGTGCGGAAGTCCTCGAAGCGGTCGGACCAGCGCAACCCACCCCGTGCGACCTTGCCACCGCGCAGATGCACCCCCTCCACTCGCGGGGAGCAGACGAAGATCTCGTAGGCCGGTCGCGGCTTGGGCATGCCGGTGACCCGGGACGGCTGCATCTTATAGGAAATATAATCCTTGTGACGGCCATCAGGCCCCGGCTGGTAGTAGTTGGTGCGCTGGGTCGCCTGGATCAGTTCCATGTAGCGGCGCAGCAGCTGATCATCATTGAGGCTGGCGACATCATCGAGGAGCCGGATGATGCGCGCCGTGCATGCCTCTATCTCGCCCTCCGGCGGGCGTTCAGCCGGGTCGAAGCGCAGTTCGAAGAGAGTCACCAGCTCACGGGTGATCTCCGGATGGTTGACGAGGGTGTTGGCCATGTAGTTCTGGGAGACGCCGAAGCGGATCTGCTTCAGGTAGCGGGCATAGCCCCGCAGCATTGCAACCTCGCGCCAGTCCAGGTTGGCGCCGATGATCAGCCGGTTGAAGGGGTCGTTGTCGGCGTCCCGGTTCCAGATGCGCTGGAAGGCCTCGATAAAGGAATCGCGCATCTCCTGCAGGTTGACCTCTGTGCTGGTGTGGTGCTCCAGGTCGAAGTCGTGGATCCAGTAACTGCCATCGCGCGCCTCAAGCTCGTAGGGACGCTCGCCGATCACCCGCAGCCCGAGGTTCTCCATCATGGGCAGTACGTCGGAGAGCGGGATGGGCTGGTCACGGTGGAACAGCTTGAGGTTGACCCCGCTACCTTCCTCCTCGACAAGCCGGTAAAGGGAGAGTGCCAACGGGCTGCCGTCATCCAGCTCGCTGATGTGCTGCAGGTCGTAGACCGCGGTACGCGCCGAGAAGTCGTCGCGATAGCTGGCGGGGAAGGCATCGCGGAAGCGGTCCATCAGCAGATTGGCTTGCTCCTCGCCGAACCCCTCGATGGCGGCACCCTGGAGGTCGTCACGCCAGTTGCGGGCCAGCGTCGCCAGCTTGGCTTCCAGGCGGCGCAGGTCGTAGTCCGCTGGCTGATCACCCTTGAAGCGCAGGATGAACTGGATGCGGGCCAGTACCGATTCAGACAGGTAGGTGTTGAAGTCGCCGAAGTTGGCATCGAGCTCTTCGCAAAGCAGGTCCTGGATGCGTAGGCGCAATTCCGTGGAAAACACGTCACGCGGCACGAAAGCCAGACACGAGTAGAACCTGCCGGAACGGTCCTCCCGGACGAACAGCCTCACCCGACGCCGCTCGCGCATGTCGAGGATACCCAGGGCCGTCTGAGTCAGCTCGTCGGTATCGATCTGGAAGAGGTCGTCGCGGGGATAGACCTCGAGGATGTGCAGCAGGTGCTTGCCGTTATGGCCCTTGGGATTGAAGCCGGAGTTATCCATCACCGTCTTGAGCTTGCGGCGCAGGATCGGCACGTTACGCGGCGACTCATTGTAAACGGTAGCGGTAAACAGGCCGAGGAAGCGCCGTTCACCGATCACCCGCCCCTGGTCATCATAGCGATCGATCGAGATGTAGTCGGGGTAGGTGGGGCGATGAATTCGCGCATGGTGGGCGCTCTTAGCGAAAGACAGCAGCTGAGGCACCAGTACGTAGTGGTCACCCTCGATCCCCTGGTCGGTACGGATACGCTCGCGATAGCGCGGCTGGTCGAGGCGGAACACGCCCAGCACACTGTTCTCGTCGCGGTCCAGACGCTGTCGTCCCTCGCCCTCGTGAACGACATACTCGTCATAGCCAAGAAAGGTGAAGTTATCGTGCAACAACCATTCGACGAAGGCGATGGCCTCCTCGTGGTCCTCGGCATCGACCTGCTCGGGACGCGAGGCCTTGAGCTCGGCAAGCGCTGCACGAGCCTGCTCACGCATGGGCTCGAAGTCGGCCACGGCAATGCGCACATCGCCCAGCACTTCCTGCAGGCTCGTCTCTATTTCCTCGAGCAGCGTCGGATCCGAGTGGCGATCAATCTCGATGGCGATCAGCGACTCCCGACCCTGCGGGGCATTGTCTTGATGAGTCGAGGTGACCCACTCGAGTCGGTGCTGACTGTCGCGTTCCGTCGCCAGCACGGCATTGTGAATGGCATGGACCGTCATGCCGCGACGGTTGAGTTCGATACGTACCGAGTCGACCAGGAAGGGCATATCCTCATGGAGGACGGCAATGAAAGTATGCGTGGATTGCCAGCCATGCTGCTCGAAATCGGGGTTGAACACCCGGACCTTGGGATCATCCGGGTCGAAGTGCTGCAGGAAGTGCCACACGGAGAGGGTGGCACCATAGATGTCGTCGAGACGGCGGTCGGCCAGGTCGTCGAGCGGTACCGTGGCATAGAAATGGCGGGCGAAGTCACTGACCTGGGCGGCCTTGCCCTCGTCCAGACGGCCTTGCAGCCGCTCCTCGAGTTGCTTGAGCAGATCCTGGCGGGTCTCCTCGTGTGCGACGTGTTGCATCCATCACCTCGGCTACCTGCGGCCGCCCGAGGCGGCCGGGAAAACTTGACGTGGCGGCCTCCTGGCCGCATCGCCTTCCAGCTTACGTCACTTCCCGAGCCCACCCCAGCCACATACCTCTTCGCTCATGGAGCATGTCGGTTGCGCATCGCCGCTTGACATCGAGCCGCTCATGTCTCAGCCCGTGACGCATGCGTCACGACGCTCTAGCAGGACCCCACATTCACAGTGATGCGTCCAGGGAAACTGGTCGAAGAGCGCGAAACGCCGGATGTCGTGTGTGCGGCTCAGCGTCTCGAGATTGTCGGCCAGGGTCTCGGGATTACATGAAATATAGACGATACGCGCATACTCGCTGAGTTGTTGGCAGCTCTCTTCATCGAGACCCGCCCGAGGCGGGTCGACCAGCACCGTTGAGAAGGCATAGTCATCGAGGGCCATCTCAGCCACTCGGCGCCCCCCCTTCTCACCTTTCAAGGCCTGGGAGAACTCCTCGGCAGACATGCGACCGACCTCGGCATTGCCGATGCCGTTGGCTTCCAGGTTGACTCGAGCACTGGCCACCGAGGTACGTGAGATCTCGGTGGCCAGGACCCGTCGGAAGTTGTCGGCCAACGCTACGGTGAAGTTGCCGTTGCCGCAGTAGAGCTCCACCAGATCGCCGCTCTGGCTGCCGCGGGTGACATCCCGGGCCCAGGCCAGCATGGCGCGACAGATCTCGGCATTGGGCTGGGTGAAGCTGTTCTCCACTTGCTGGTAGACCAGCGCTTCGCCGTCCACCTCGAGGCGCTCCCAGACATGGTCACGCGCCAGCACCAGTCGCTGCTTGCGAGCGCGGCCAATGATCATGATTCCCAGCGCCTGCTGAAGGGCTCGGGCCTCGGCCTCCCACGCCTCGTCGAGCCGGCGATGGTAGATCAGGGTAACCAGTGCCTCGCCGGAGAGGGTGGTGAGGAACTCGACCTGGAACAGCCGGCGGCGCAACAGGTCGTTGTCGCGGATGGCATCGAGCAGGCGCGGCATGAGCTCGTTGATCTGCCGGCTGGCCACCGGGTAGTGGTCAAGGCGAACCACTGTCTTGCGTTTCGGATCCTCGGGATCGACTTCGGACCCCTGCATTTCGAACATCGCATAGAAGAGCTCATCCCCCTCGTGCCAGAGGCGGAATTCGCAGCGCTGACGAAAGTGACTCGATGGCGAGGGAAACACCTCGAGCGTCGGTGGCGCAAAGCGTGCAAAGTCGCGGGTGATGAGCTCGCGCTTGGCTTCGAGCTGCTGGTCATAGCGGGCGGGGTCGACGACGGGGATGGCCACGGCGGCTCCTGAAACGAAGATGGCAAGATGGAAGATGGAAGATGGCAAGGTAGAGGGAGAAAGCGGCGATGCCGACACGCGAGACCGGCTCAGGCCGGATGCAGCAGCCTCGGGTCGGCAAAGCCGAAGGTGGCCAGCCCCCTGCCCAGGCGTTCAACGCGTGCGGTGACGAAACTCGGCTCACTGCCCTGGCGTGGGGCGGGGGCCGTCACCAACTGGGCTACCCGGCGAGCGATGGCTTCGCCGGAATCGATCCAGGCCACCTGACGCGGTGCCGCCTCGGTCAGCCACGGGCCCAGCAGCGGAAAGTGGGTACAACCCAGGACCACGGTATCCAGTTCGGGATCGTCCCACAGTGGCGAAAGCGCCTGGCGCAGGGTCGCTTGATCGGGACGCTCACCGGCGACCAGACGCTCGGCCTCGGTGACCAGGACATCCGCAGCGACTCGGGTCACCCAGCAGTCGGCGGCAAAATCCTCGATCAACTGCAGGGTATAGGGGCGCGACACGGTGGCACTGGTCGCCAGCAGTCCGATATGGCGGGTGCGGCTCATCCGGGCCGCCGGCTTGATGGCCGGCACGGTACCGACCACGGGAATCGCCAGGCACTCGCGCAGAACATCCAGCGCCAGGGTGCTGGCGGTATTGCAGGCCACCACCAGGACGCTGCAACCGCTGGCCGCAACGGCGGCCTCGCAGACGGCTCGGATTCGCCCCACCAGCCAGGCATCCTGGCGCCGGCCATAGGGCAACATGGCGTTATCACAGGCATAGACCAGAGCGGCTTCGGGAAGACGCCGACGCAGCGCTTGGACCACCGACAGGCCACCGACACCGGAATCGAAGACCAGGATCGGACCCGCCATCAGCCTCTCACCCGGCACCGCAGGGACTGGTGGCGTGGGCAGGTCGATCGGATGGAAAAGGGGAACAGAAGGCACATGACGAAGGATTAGCCGCTTAGAATGCAGGCCATTCTACCCCAGACTCGGGGCCGAGCCGAAACGCCATCCTGATACCGAAGGTGCTGCTATCAGGTCATCGGCTCGGGGGCATCACGCAGTTCGGCATAGAGCTCGGGGTAAGCCTCCTGCAGCCGCTCCAGCTGGGCCTGGGCTCCCTCGGGCAGCGCTGCGGCGAGAGCCTCCAAGTCCTGATCGTTGAAGTTTTCACGGATCAACGGGAACAGCAGCTCACGCTCGTCTCGCAGATAGGCCCGGTGGGCTTCGAGATAGGCCTTGAGGTCCTCGGCAAAACGGTCCATCGGCACCACGGCATCCATCAGGATCATGTCGAGGTCGTTGGACAGCTGCTTGAGCCGCGACTGCAGCGCGCGATAATCCTTGGACAGGCGCTCCGTGACCTCGACACTAGAGGGATCCAACTCCTTGAGGCGTTCAGTGCAGACCTTCTCGAGCGGCTGCGTGAAGCCTTCCTGGTAGTCGAGGATATAGTCGACGACTTCCCGGACCAGCTGGAAGTTGGGACGCTCGCCGGCAGCCAAGGACTTCTGCTTGAGCTGCAGGACGTGCAACATGCGCGCCATGTTGGCATGATCCTGGCGCAACTGCTTCAGCATGGGCATGACGGAAGTCTCCTCTTCTGTTGCGATTGTTCCGCAGAAGGCTGCCCTATTAGATTCGTCGCGGCAAGTGGAGTTCAGCGAGGCGTGACGCTTCGAGCAAGGCGAGTCTGACTCAGGCTAGCCCCTCAAAAGGAATTCCGCCTGTCACCCAAGGTCCTATTGCCTGCGACAAATCCACCCTACCAGGCGTGAGCCAAGGAGTCAGAAATGGATCTCTTCCAGCGCAACACGCCCGATGATTCCGCCCCGCTCGCCTTTCGCATGCGTCCGCGCCGGCTCGCAGACTATTTGGGGCAACAGGCGCTTGTCGGCCCTGGCAAGCCGCTGGCGCGGATGGCCGAAAGCGGCGTGGTGCGCTCGATGATCCTCTGGGGGCCTCCGGGAACCGGCAAGACAACCCTGGCCGAGATCCTCGCCGAGGTGTCAGGCGCGCACCTGGAACACCTCTCGGCGGTGATGGCCGGTGTCAAGGAAATCCGTGCCGCTGTCGATCGGGCCCGCGACAGGCAGACCCGCGAACGTCCCACCCTACTGTTCCTCGACGAGATCCACCGCCTCAACAAGAGCCAGCAGGACGCCCTGCTGCCCCATGTGGAGTCGGGGCTTCTGACACTGATCGGCGCCACGACGGAAAACCCCTCTTTCGAGGTCAACTCGGCGCTGCTCTCCCGTGCGCGAGTGCATGTACTGAAATCGCTCTCCGAGGAGGAACTCGTGGTGGTAATGCAACGGGCTCTGAGCGACGAGGCGCGCGGCCTGGGCACGCGGCACATCCAAGTGGACGACGGAGTACTGGCGCTGCTGGCTCGAGCCGCCGCCGGCGATGCCCGCCGCGCCCTGGGCCTGCTGGAGACTGCCTGTGACTTCACCGTGGTCGAGGGCGACGGCGAGCGCCTGCCTCGTCAGGCACTCGAAGACGTCCTCGGCCACCAGGCCAGCGCCTTCGACAAGCATGGCGACCACTTCTACGATCTGCTTTCGGCGATCCACAAATCGGTACGCTCCTCGCGAACGGACGCGGCCCTCCTCTACATCGCCCGCTTCCTGCAGGGCGGCGGCGACCCGCTGGACGTGATCCGTCGTCTCGCGGCCATCGCGTCGGAAGATGTGGGCAACGCCGACCCGCGCGCCCTGCCTCTGGTGATGGCCGCCTGGGACGCGTATCTGCGCCTGGGTGATTACGAGGGTCAGCGCGCCATCGCCCACGCCGCCATCCATCTCGCCGTGGCGCCCAAGAGCAATGCCATCGACCAGGCCTGGAAGCAGGCCAAGGCCTTCGTGGTGGAGCAGCCTCAGTTAGAGGTGCCAAGCTATCTGCGCAACGCGCCGACCAAGCTGATGGAATCCCTGGGACATGGCCAGGGCTACCGCTATGCACACAACGAGCCCCATGGCTATCCCGCCGGCAGCGCCCATGACTGCTGGCCGACCGCCGTTCCCCAACAGCACTTCTACACGCCCACGGAATACGGCCAGGAGAAGCGCTACGGCCAGCTCATGACCTGGCGGGAGCAGCTAGACAAAGAGGCGGATGGCGGCGCGTAGCGCCAAGGGGCGAGGGGCGAGCTGGATACTCTTGAAACCAAAAGGAGCAAGCGAAGGGGGAGGGGTTCCTTGTCACTTGCTCCTTGTATCTTGAAGCTGGCCGAAGGCCTTAGTGCGTGTCGCGAATCACGTCGGTACCGTCGGGAATCTCGAAGACAAAATGACGGTCGTCCAGCGGCTCGTTCATGCGCACATTGTCGAATTCGATGGCGGTGCGCTGGCCGGTACTGTCGGTCATCTGCAGCAGGTTCAGCACTTCGCCGCGAAAGGTCATCTGCAACTCCTCGAACAGGGTATCGGGATCCTTGGGTACCAGGGTGAAGGTCTCGCTGCTGCCCTGCTGCACACGGGTGACGTCGTAGCTTCCGGTCAGCTCGTCGGCACTGCCGGACAGCAGCAGGGCCGGGGTATGGGTCACCCGCTGGTCCAGCGCCTGTACCGTGGCCTGCTCCAGGTCCGGGTCGTAGAGGGTGACCTCCTCGCCCGCGGAGACCACCAGTTGCTCGTAGGGAGCATCCACTTCCCAGCGGAACTTGCCGGGACGCGACAGCCACATGCGGCCGCGGGCCTCCTGCAGGCGCTGGCCGCTGCCATCGAGGATCTGCTGCTCGAAGTCAGCCACGTAGGTCTCGAGCGGCTCGAGAATATCCGCCAGGCGCTCGGCCCCCTCGCTGGCCAGCGCCGAGATCGGCATGGCGAGGGTCATGGTCAGCGTGGCGAGAATCTTCTTCACTGTCATCGTCTCTATCTCCCTGGACGGATCCATCATGGCTTGATGTTACTCAGACCCGGTGCGCCCCGGCGTGTTGCATCTCCGCGGGGGCTTCCATCATTGCTGCAAGGTTGCAGCGCGTCAGTCGCCCACCGGAGGCGGGGCCAGTACCTCACGCGCGCCGTTGGTACCCATGGTGGAAACAACCCCGGCCACCTCCATGGACTCGACCAGTCGCGCGGCCCGGTTGTAACCGATCTTGAAGCGGCGTTGCACCGCCGAGATGGAGGCCCGACGACTTTCGGTGACGAAGGCCACCGCCTCATCGTAGAGGGCGTCCTGCTCGGCGCCGTCATCACCGCCGCCTTCGGCCTCCAGGCCGACCAGTGCCTCGGCGGAGACGCCGCCGGAGAGAATCTCGTCGATATACTCAGGCTCGCCGCGCCGCTTCCAGTCCTCGACCACCCGGTGTACCTCGTCGTCGTCGACGAAAGCCCCGTGGACGCGGGTGGGCATGCCGGAACCCGCGGGTAGGTAGAGCATATCGCCGTGGCCCAGCAGGTTCTCGGCGCCTCCCTGGTCGAGGATGGTGCGCGAGTCGACCCTGGAGGAGACCTGGAAGGCCATGCGGGTGGGGATGTTGGCCTTGATCAGGCCGGTGACCACGTCCACGGAGGGACGCTGAGTGGCGAGTATCAGATGGATACCGGCGGCCCGAGCCTTCTGAGCCAGCCGCGCGATCAGCTCCTCAACCTTCTTGCCGACAATCATGAACATGTCGGCGAACTCATCGATCACCACCACAATGTAGGGCAGCTTCTCGAGCACAGGGGGTGACTGGTGCATCTCCCAGGGCTGGGGCTCCCAGAGCGGGTCGGCCACCTGGGCACCGGCCCGTTCGGCCTCGTCGAGCTTGCCGTTGAAGCCGGCGATGTTGCGCACGCCCATGGCCGCCATCAGCTTGTAACGACGCTCCATCTCGGCCACGCACCAGCGCAGTGCATTGGCGGCCTCCTTCATGTCGGTGACCACCGGCGCCAGCAAGTGCGGGATGCCGTCGTAGACGGACAACTCCAGCATCTTGGGATCGACCATGATCATGCGCAGCTCGTTGGGTGTCGCCTTGAGCAGCATGGAGATCAACATGCCATTGACGCCAACCGATTTCCCGGAGCCAGTGGTGCCGGCCACCAGCAGGTGGGGCATCTTGCCGAGATTGGCGACCACCGGGCCGCCGCCGATGTCCTGACCCAAGGCCAGGGTCAGCGCCGAGGCCTCCTGTTGGTAGCGATCGGAGTCGATCACCTCGCGCAGGCGAATCATCGCCCGGTGTGGATTGGGAATCTCGATACCCACGGTCGGTCGGCCGGGGATCACCTCGACCACCCGCACGCTCTTGACCATCAGCGAACGCGCCAGATCCTTGGCCAGGTTGCTGATCTTGGAAACCTTCACGCCGGCCGCCGGCTTGATCTCGAAGCGGGTGATCACCGGGCCGGGCCAGGTCTCGACCACTTCGGCCTTGACCCCGTACTCGCGCAGACGCGTCTCCAGCAGTTCGGCCATATCGGCCAGCTGCTCCTCGGAGTAGTTGCGCTGCTGGGGCTGTGGCGGCGTTAGCAGACGCAGGCTGGGCAGGTCACCATCGGGCTCCGGCAATCCGTCGAGCACCGGGCGCTGGCTCTGCAGGTGCTCCACGGTCCACAGCGCTGGGCCCTCGGGTGCGTCGGCAGCCTCGCGCCCCTGCTCAGCGGTTGCCACCTGCGGCGCTGTTTCCGATGAGGGCTCCGACGGAGCAACCCCCGAACCCCGCTGGTCGATCGCGTCCCCTCCATCATCCTTGTCGTCGTCGAACGCCCCCGATGAGGTCGCCGGCGAGGTCTCCGATGAAGAGCGGGCTGGCGGCGCATCGGCCTGCTCGCCCTCGTCAGCGGTATGGTCGCTGCCGGGAGACGTCTCTGCAGGCCCATCGGGGCTCTCCTCGTCACGCTGGGCTCTCAGTGCAGCGCCCTGCCAGGCGGGCATCACCTCGTCATCATCGGGCAACACCGGCTCAGGCACGGTTTCCGGGACACGGCGCGCCCCTCCCTCGTCGGTGTCATCTCCGCGGGTACGCGGTGGCTTGTCAGGCGCGGGGGGAGCATCGGTGGCATCGGGGTCCGGCGTCGTCTCACGCGAACTCTGAGGCATCGTGGCGTCGGCAGGCATCGCCTCGGCGCGGGGCGAAGGCGCGGAAATGCGCTGCCCCCCCTGCGCTGTGAGGGTTATCCGCGGTTCCACGGCCTCACGCGAGGCCTGGGCGGTGTAGGCCGCCTCGGGCTTCTTGGCCGAGGGCGTGCGTTCGGGCACTTCCCAGGGAATATCGGTCTCGCCATCGTTACCGAAACCGGGTTCACGGCGCGAGACCCCGTCGGCGGCCAGCACCGGTTCGGCCGCGCGACGACGGCTACCTCCTGAACGCTGCCACCAGCGCGGGCGAGGATTGGCATCGGGAGAAGCCTCAGGCGAGGCGTCATCAGCTTCCCACGCATCTGACTGGGAGACCGATGACGCGTTACTCTCCCGGGCCTGGTCACGCCGCTCGGCACGTCGTTCGCGCACCAGGCCGAAACGGTCGGCCACCCAGCGCCATAGCAACAGGCTACGGTGGCCCAACTCATCCATCACCGTCAGCCAGGAGAGCCCGGTGAAAAGGGGAAAGCCACAGAGCATGGCGGCCACGGACAGCAGGCCGGTACCCCCCGTGCCCACCAGGGGTAACAAGGCCCCGACAAGCCCCTCGCCGAGGATGCCGCCTGTGGAATAGGGCAAGGGGCCATCAGGGCGGTAGAAGTGCAGCGCCCCCAGGGAGGTGGAACCCAGCAGCAGCAACACTAGACCCCCGCAGCGCACCGCCAGGGCAGTGGCATCCCACTCGAAACGCACCTGACGCGAGCGAATCAGCCACCAGGCGGCAAACCCCAGCATGCCGGGCCACCACAAGGCGCTGACGCCGAACAGCGAGTAGAGCACATCGGCAAGCCAGGCTCCGATAGGCCCCATCCAGTTGGCGACCTCGGTTTCGGGGCCGCTGCGCGACCAGCCCGGGTCCTGCCCATGGAAGCTGTAGAGCGCCAATAGCAGGAACACACAGGCGGCCAGCAGCAGAATCACTACCCCTTCCCGGGCCGATCCCTGCAGCCGCAGCCCGAAGCGCTTCGCCGTCTCCCTGGCATTCGCCGCCGTCACCCGACGTGACGTGGTCCTCTTCTTGACACTCAAGCGGCCATCCCCCTTGCGCCAACATGGCGTCTTCCGGATTTCATTGCGCTCAATCATACCGAGCAAGTGCTCGCCATCACAGGGGCCCGCATGCCTTGAGCCCCAACCTGCCTCGCGGCAGACTGGTCGGGTCGTCAACGAGGAAGACGCTAACCATGCTCCCCTGGCTATCCGACCGGTCTGTGGGCTTTCCGCCCGTCGCATCTGCCCTGCGTGATCCCGACGGCCTGCTGGCCGCCGGCGGGGCCCTCACGCCGGAATGGCTGCTCGCCGCCTATCGCCGCGGCATCTTTCCCTGGTTCAGCGATGACCAGCCGATTCTGTGGTGGAGTCCGGACCCGCGCATGGTGCTGTTTCCGGAAGAGATTCGGGTGCGGCGCAGCCTCGCCAAGCGGCTGCGCAACGCTGGCTTCCGGGTCACCGCCGACACCGCCTTCGAACAAGTAGTGACGGAATGCGCGGCGCCACGCGACGGTCAACCCGGGACCTGGATCACCGACGAGATGCGTGAAGCCTATGTACACTTGCACCGTCTTGGCGCGGCCCGCTCACTGGAAGTGTGGCAAGCCGGCGAGCTGGTGGGCGGCCTGTATGGAGTGGCCATGGGCCCGGTGTTCTTCGGCGAGTCGATGTTCTCGCGGCAGGCGGATGCCTCGAAGGTAGCACTTGTGCAGCTTGCCCGGGCGATGGCCGCCGGCGGAGGTCGGCTGATCGACTGCCAGATGCATACCGGGCACCTGGCCAGCCTGGGAGCCCGGGACATCGCCCGGAGCGAGTTCATCGGCTATCTTGAACAGTGGCTGGGCCATGCCGGCAGTGATCACAGGAAAGCGGATAACGACGTGCTGGCACCGACCTGGTCCTTCGAAGCAATCGACACCATTGCATGACCGGGTCACCGATTCAGAGGAGATGGCAGCCTTGAGCAGCAATGCCCCCCGGCAGCCGGTCAGGGACCTTCGCTTCTTCCTGACCGTGCCCCATGCCTGTAGCTACCTGGAAGGCCGCGAGGCAACCACCCTGTTCCTCGATCCCCAGGAGTCACCTGGTCCAGGGGTCTATGACGCCTTGGCCCTGCTCGGCTTTCGTCGCAGCGGCCGTCACCTCTATCGTCCCCACTGCGATGCCTGCAACGCCTGCATCTCGGTGCGAATCCCGGTGGCAGAATTCTCGCCAGGTCGCACCCAGCGCAAGCTGATCCACCGCAATGCCGATCTGACGCTGCACGTGCGGCCTGCCCTCTTCGATGCCGAGCATTATGCGCTCTATGCCCACTATGTCCGTACCCGTCACGCCGATGGTGACATGTACCCGCCGAGTCACGAACAGTACCGTACCTTCCTGACCCTCGATCAAGCCTACGCCCGGCTGCTGGAATTCCGGCTCGACGGCCGCCTGTTGGCCGTCTCTGCCTTCGACCAGCTCGAGCACGGCCTCTCGGCCATCTATACCTTCTTCGACCCGGCGCCGGAAATGGACCGGCGCTCACTGGGCACCTTCGCCGTACTTTCGCTGATCCAGCGGGCTCTGGACGAGGGGCTGCCTCATGTCTATTTGGGCTACTGGATTCGCGAGTGCCGCAAGATGAACTACAAGCAGTCCTTCCAGCCCCTGGAAATGCTCGACGGCCGCCATTGGCGACGCATGATTGCTCTATAAGGGGTTCAGTGAGCGGCTTCCTTTGCCTTGACGAGCGGCATGCGGCACAATATCGCGCTATCTTGTGGGCACGAGCGGCGAAGCCGAAAGACCGTGCCGCACTGTTTCGTCATCATCAGCGAGGAATCGCCTATATGGCACGTGAAGACCATATCGAAATGGAAGGCGTCGTCGTCGATACCCTTCCCAACACCATGTTCCGCGTCGAACTTGAGAACGGCCACGTGGTTACAGCCCATATCTCGGGCAAGATGCGCAAGCACTATATCCGCATCCTCACCGGCGACAAGGTCAAGGTCGAACTGACCCCTTACGACCTGTCCAAGGGCCGCATCGTCTACCGCGCTCGCTGAGCACCGGCTGGGCTCGCCGCAGCGCCCGATACTCAGCTCGAGCGTCGGCAGCATCCCCCCGATATCAGGCCTGAACGAACAACGCCCCGTCCGTAGACAGGGCGCTGTGTGATGGTGGCCACCTGAACCTTTCGCGCTTCACCCCTCTCAGGGCGCGTCGGCCAGTTCCGACTCCGTGGAGAGCTGGAGCTCGCCCTCTTCCACGCTGACGTGCACCACCCCGCCGTGTTCGGCCAGTTCGCCGAACAGGATCAGCTCGGCCAACGGCTTCTTGAGCTTCTCCTGGATGAGGCGGGCCATCGGCCGCGCCCCCATATCCGGGTCGTAGCCCATCTCCGCCAGCCAATCCCGAGCGGCCTCGTCCACGTCGAGCTGGACTCGCTTCTCGTCGAGCTGCGCCTGCAGCTCGACCAGGAACTTGTCCACCACGTTGCGCACCACCGAGGTGGGCAGGGCATGGAACTGGATGATGCCGTCCAGGCGGTTGCGAAACTCCGGCGAGAAGGTCTTGCGTATCACCTCCATGGCGTCCGTGGAATGGTCCTGGGTCTGGAAACCGATGGAGCGCCGCGTGGCCTGCTCGACCCCGGCGTTGGAGGTCATGATAAGGATCACGTGACGGAAATCCGCCTCGCGGCCATTGTTGTCAGTCAGGCGGCCATGATCCATGACCTGCAGCAGGAGATTGAAGACCTCGGGATGCGCCTTCTCGATCTCGTCGAGCAGCAGCACGCAATGCGGTTGCTTGGTGATCGCCTCGGTCAACAGGCCACCCTGGTCATAGCCGACGTAGCCGGGGGGCGCACCGATCAGCCGCGACACGGTGTGGCGTTCCATGTACTCCGACATGTCGAAACGCACCAGCTCGATACCCATGATATGGGACAACTGCCTGGCCACCTCGGTCTTGCCCACCCCGGTCGGGCCGGCGAACAGGAAGCTACCCACCGGTTTGTCCGGCGACTTGAGCCCCGCTCGCGACAGCTTGATCGCCGCGGCAAGACTGTCGATGGCCTCGTCCTGCCCGAACACCAGCATCTTGAGGTCGCGATCGATGTTGGCCAGCAGCTTGCGGTCGGAGCTGGAGACACTCTTCGGCGGAATCCGTGCGATTGAGGCCACCACCGCCTCGACCTGGTCGACGTCGATGGTATCGACGCGCACCTCCGGCGGCAGCAGCCGCTGATGGGCGCCAGCCTCGTCGATCACGTCGATGGCCTTGTCGGGCAGGTGACGATCGTTGATATAGCGATCCGACAGCCGGGCCGCACTCTCCAGGGCTGCGTCGGTGTACTTGAGTTGATGGTGCTCCTCGAAGCGCGAGCGCAGCCCCTTGAGGATGCGGGTCGTGTCGTCCACCGAGGGCGCCATGACGTCGACTTTCTGGAAGCGGCGCGCCAGGGCTCGATCCTTCTCGAAGATGCCGCGATACTCCTGGAAGGTAGTGGAGCCGATGCAGCGCAGTTCACCGGATGAGAGCAGCGGCTTGAGCAGGTTGGAGGCGTCCATCACACCGCCGGAAGCCGCGCCGGCACCAATCACGGTATGAACCTCGTCAATGAACAGGATGGCATTGGTCTGCTTGCGCAGCTCGGCCAACAGGTTCTTGAGGCGCTTCTCGAAGTCGCCGCGGTACTTGGTACCGGCCAGCAGGGCGCCCATATCCAGAGAGTAGACCACCGCATCGCTGATGACCTCGGGCACGTCCTCCTCGACGATGCGCTTGGCCAACCCCTCGGCGATGGCGGTCTTGCCAACACCGGCCTCGCCGACCAACAGCGGATTGTTCTTGCGCCGACGGGCCAGGATCTGCACCACACGCTCGAGTTCATGATCGCGGCCAATCAGCGGATCGATCTTGCCCAGCCGCGCCTGCTCATTGAGGTTGGTGGCATAGCTGGTGAGCGGGTTGGAGCTGGTCTCGGCACTGCCCTCCTCGGCCTCCTCGGCCTCCGGCGAAGGGGACGACTGGCTCTGCCCATGACCGGCCACCTTGGAGATGCCGTGAGCGATGTAGTTGACGGCATCGACCCTTGCCACGTTCTGCTGCTTGAGGAAGTAGACCGCCTGGCTCTCCTGCTCGGAGAAGATCGCCACCAGGACATTGGCACCGGTGACTTCGCTCTTGCCCGAGGACTGGACATGGAAGACGGCACGCTGGAGCACTCGCTGGAAACCCAGGGTCGGCTGTGTTTCTCGATCCGACTGGTCCTCGGGGATCAGCGGCGTCGTGGAATTGATGAAATCCTGCAGGTCGGACCGCAGCTTGTCGAGGTTGGCCCCGCAGGCACGTAGCACATCTGCCGCAGAAGCATTGTCGAGCAGCGCCAGCAGCAGGTGCTCCACGGTCATGAACTCGTGGCGCTTGGAGCGGGCCACGGTAAAGGCCGTGTTCAGGGTCAGTTCAAGTTCTTTACTCAGCATGGCAGTCCCCTTCTCGCCGCCCAGGGCTTTGCGTCGGATCATTCATGGTCCGGCATCATCAACATCGGGTACAAACGGCGCCGTTGCAAGTCTCCCTTCAACGCAGGACCGTCGCTGTCCCTCTTAGACCATGCCGCTCAGTCCGCCGCCTCGATATCGCACAGCAGCGGATGCTGACACTCTCTTGCATATTGATTGACTTGATGGCTTTTGGTTTCAGCAATATCGCGGGTAAAAACACCACAGGTGGCCTTACCCCGGGTGTGAACGGTCAGCATCACCTGTACCGCGGTCTCGCTATCCATGTAGAAGAAGGTCTGCAGCACCTCGACCACGAACTCCATGGGAGTGAAGTCATCGTTGTGCAGCACCACCTTGAACATGGGAGGACGCGCCACTTCCGGGTCGGCATGCTGCACCGCCAGGTTGTCGTCATCTTCCTCGGGGCCCGGCGGCCGGGTCATGCCCCCTAGCGGGGACACCATGGCCGCTTGCCGCTCCAATTCATCGTCTCTACTGAACATAAGGGCCACTATCCATCTCGACAAGCCGGATGCCGCCGATCATCTCAACCTTGATTGGACGCCAGCACGCCGGCAGGGTTCACCGTCTCTATTAGATACCCGGAAACCGCAACGCAAAAGGCCCCCGTCCGCCGGGTGGCGGACGAGGGCCCCGCGTCCAGCATCGCGACTTACATGTTGTCGGCGACGGCCTGACCGAACTCGGAGCACTTGAGAAGCTTGGCATCGTCCATCAGGCGATGGAAGTCATAGGTGACCTCGCCCTTGGCGATGGCCTTCTCCATGCCCTTGAGCACCAGGTCGGCTGCCTCGACCCAACCCATGTGGCGCAGCATCATCTCCGCGGAGAGGATCAGCGAGCCCGGGTTGACCTTGTCCTGGCCGGCGTACTTCGGCGCCGTGCCGTGGGTAGCTTCGAACATGCCTATGGCGTCGGAGAGGTTGGCGCCCGGGGCGATGCCGATGCCGCCCACTTCCGCCGCCAGCGCGTCGGAGAGGTAATCGCCGTTGAGGTTCAGGGTAGCGATGACGTCGTACTCGGCCGGACGCAGCAGGATCTGCTGCAGCATGGCGTCGGCGATGACGTCCTTGATGACGATTTCCTTGCCATTGTTGGGGTTCTTCATGGTCATCCAGGGACCGCCGTCGAGCAGCTCGGCACCGAACTCCTCCTTGGCGAGTTCATACCCCCAATCCTTGAAGGACCCCTCGGTGAACTTCATGATATTGCCCTTATGCACCAGGGTCAGCGACTCACGGTCGTTGTCGATGGTGTACTGCAGGGCCTGGCGCACCAGACGCTTGGTGCCCTCGATGGAGACCGGCTTGACGCCAATGCCGCAGTTCTCGGGGAAGCGGATGTTCTGGACACCCATCTCCTCGCGCAGGAACTTGATGACCTTGTCGGCCTCCGGGGTGCCGGCCTTCCACTCGATGCCGGCGTAGATGTCCTCGGAGTTCTCACGGAAGATGACCATGTCCACATCGGCCGGCTTCTTGACCGGGCTCGGCACGCCCTCGAACCAGCGAACCGGACGCAGGCAGACATAGAGATCGAGTTTCTGACGCAGGGCGACGTTCAGGGAGCGAATACCACCGCCCACCGGCGTGGTCAGCGGTCCCTTGATGGAAACGACGTAATCCTTGACCGCCTCCAGGGTTTCTTCCGGCAGCCAGGTGTCGGCGTCATAGATCTGGGTGGCCTTTTCGCCGGCGTAGACTTCCATCCAGTGGATCTTGCGCTCGCCGTTATAGGCCTTCTGCACGGCGGCATCGATGGCGATCATCATCGCCGGTGTCACGTCGATACCGATGCCGTCACCCTCGATGTACGGGATGACCGGATTGTTCGGCACGTTCAGGGTGTTGTCGGCGTTAACGGTGATCTTCTGGCCACTCTCAGGAACGACGATCTTGTTGAACCCCATGGCGAACTCCCCTTTTGGTCTATTGAGTGGAGCCAGGAGTGTACCACTCCCCCCCAGCGGGGGTAAGCTGCGCGGGACACTTGTCGACAATCTTGGTAGGCATGTCCAACTCCGCAGGGGCGCCCGCGCATGGCACCCCCATTCCATGCCACCGCAGTGACCAGGGAGATCCACGCCCCATGCCCCACACGCCGAAGATTATCTATACCTTTACCGACGAAGCGCCTGCGCTGGCGACCCACTCGCTGCTACCGATCATCGACGCCTTCACCGACGCTGCCGGTATCGACGTGGAAACTCGCGACATCTCCCTGGCAGCACGGATTCTCTCGCTGTTTCCCGACTATCTGGCAGAAGGCCAGCATGTCGAGGATCACCTGGCCGAACTGGGCGCCCTGGCCAAGACGCCGGAAGCCAACATCATCAAGCTGCCCAACATCAGCGCGTCCATGCCCCAGCTTCATGAGGCCATCAAGGAGCTGCAGGGACAGGGCTATCCCCTGCCGGACTACCCGTACGAGCCGAAGAGCGACGAAGAGAAAGACATCCAGGCGCGCTACAACAAGGTCAAGGGGAGCGCCGTCAACCCGGTGCTGCGTGAGGGGAACTCCGACCGCCGTGCGCCCAAGGCCGTCAAGGCATACGCCCGCAAGTACCCGCATCACATGGGGGAGTGGAGCCAGGCCTCGCGCAGCCACGTCTCCCACATGCACGGCGGCGACTTCTACCACGGCGAGAAGTCGATGACCCTGGATCACCCCCGCAAGGTGAAGATGGAGCTGATCACCAAGAGCGGCCAGACACACGTGCTCAAGCCCGAGATCTCGCTGCAGCAAAGCGAGATAATCGACAGCATGTTCATGAGCAAGAAGGCGCTGCTCGAGTTCTACGAGCGGGAAATCGAGGATGCGCGCAAGACCGGCGTGATGTTCTCCCTGCACGTCAAGGCGACGATGATGAAGGTCTCGCACCCCATCGTGTTCGGCCACTGCGTGAAGATCTTCTACAAGGATGCCTTCGAGAAGCACGGCGCGCTGTTCGATGAGCTGGGGGTCGATGTCAACAACGGCATGGCGAACCTGTACGAAAAGATCGACACCCTGCCCGAGACCCAGCGCGAGGAGGTCATCCGCGACCTGCACGCCTGCCACGACCAGCGGCCGGAACTGGCCATGGTGGACTCGGCGCGCGGCATCACCAACTTCCACTCGCCCAGCGATGTGATCGTGGACGCCTCGATGCCCGCCATGATTCGTGCCGGCGGCAAGATGTACGGTGCCGACGGCCGCCTCAAGGACGTCAAGGCGGTAATGCCGGAATCGACCTTCGCGCGCATCTACCAGGAGATGATCAATTTCTGCAAATGGAATGGCGCCTTCGACCCCGCCACCATGGGCACCGTACCCAACGTCGGCCTGATGGCCCAGAAGGCCGAGGAGTATGGCTCCCACGACAAGACCTTCGAGGCCCCGGAGGACGGTGTCGCCAACATCACCGACCTGGAAACCGGCGAGGTGCTGCTCTCCCAGACCGTCGAGGAAGGCGATATTTGGCGGATGTGCCAGGTCAAGGATGCGCCGATCCGCGACTGGGTGAAGCTGGCGGTAGAGCGCTGCCGCGACTCCGGCATGCCGGCCGTGTTCTGGCTCGACCCCTACCGCCCGCACGAAAATGAACTGATCAAGAAGGTCAGGACCTACCTCAAGGAGCACGACACCGACGGGCTCGACATCCAGATCATGTCCCAGGTCCGGGCCATGCGCTACACCCTCGAGCGCGTCGTTCGCGGCCTCGACACCATCTCGGTGACCGGCAACATCCTGCGCGACTACCTCACCGACCTGTTTCCGATCCTGGAGCTGGGCACCAGCGCCAAGATGCTCTCCATCGTGCCGCTGATGGCCGGTGGCGGCATGTTCGAGACCGGGGCCGGCGGCTCGGCGCCCAAGCACGTGCAGCAGCTCCTCGAGGAAAACCACCTGCGCTGGGACAGCCTCGGCGAGTTCCTCGCCATGGGGGCCTCCCTGGAGCATCTCGCCAAGCAGTTCGACAACCCCCGCGCGACCCTGCTGGCCGAGGCGCTGGACAAGGCCACCGGCGAGTTCCTGGAGCACAACAAGTCGCCCTCCCGCAAGGCGGGAGAGCTGGACAACCGCGGCAGCCACTTCTACCTCGCTCTCTATTGGGCCCAGGCCCTGGCTGCCCAGGACGAGGATGCCGAACTCAAGAAACTCTTCACACGCCTGGCCGAGACGTTGACGGCCAACGAGGCGATCATTCTCGAAGAGCTGAACGGCGTGCAGGGGCACCCGGTGGACATCGGGGGGTACTACCATGCAGACCCCGAGCGGACGCGTGCCGTCATGCGTCCCAGCAAGACCCTGAACGACGCCCTGGCACTGGTCGCCCAGGACTGACGTATCGCCCGAGGCGACCTGCCGCCCTCTGCGGGCGGCCCTTCCGGCTCCCGTCCGCCTCTTGGCGGAGGGGAGTCGTTGCGTTATGGCCTCGGGCGTTGATTGGCGTCAGGTACTCGGTATAGTGGAAGGATACGATGAACCTTTACCTGCTGCACAAGCCCTATCGCATGCTCTCCCAGTTCACCGACCGAAAGGCCGCAGACGGGGAGCGCCGCGCGACCCTGGCCGACGTCATCGACGTGCCCGGCATCTACCCGGCGGGTCGGCTGGACCATGACTCCGAGGGGCTGCTGCTGCTCAGTGACGACGGCGAACTGATCCATCGCATCAGCGACCCCCGCCACAAACAGCCCAAGACCTACCGGGTCCAGGTAGAGGGTGAGCCCAGTGACGCCGCCCTGCAGGCTCTGCGCGACGGCGTCGCTCTCAAGGAAGGCAGGACACGACCCGCCAAGGTACGGCGCCTGACGTCGAGCGGCCTGCCCGAGCGTGACCCGCCCCTGGACACGAGACGCCACCCGCGTACCAGCTGGCTGGAGCTGACCATCACCGAGGGCCGCAATCGACAGGTCCGCCGGATGACCGCCCATGTCGGTCATCCCACCCTGAGGCTGGTGCGGGTGGCCATCGGCCCCTGGCGCCTGGATGGCCTGGCCCCCGGACAGTGGCGACGGGAGACCCTTCACGCCCCGCGCAGACCGCCGATAGGCGCTCGCCGGGCCCGAGACAAAACAGGAGGCCGACGATGAGCCGCTGGCAGCCCTATATCAGTGTGGCCACCGTGGTGGAACGGGCCGGGCGCTTCCTGACGGTCGAGGAAGACCGCGACAGTGCCGAAACCCTCTTCAACCAGCCCGCCGGCCACCTGGAGCCCAACGAACGCATCCGCGAGGCCGCACTGCGTGAGCTCCGCGAGGAGACCGCCTGGCAGGTCGGCATCACCGACTACCTGGGCATGTATGTCTACCACACCCCGGATGGCCTGACCTTCCACAGCCACGGCTTCTTCGGCATGGCGCTGGCCCATCTGGGCAATGAGCTGGACCCGGCCATTCTCGCCGTGCACTGGCTGACCCTGGAGGAGCTTGAGGCGCTTGACCGGGAAGACCGCCTGCGCAGCCCACTGGTGCTGAGGCGTGTCCGCGACGCCCTGGCAAGCCGCTTCTACCCCATGGATGTGATTCACGAGCGGTAAGCGCCTACGGCCACCGGGCTCGGCCACCGGGGTCAGACCCTTAAATGGACTTAGACATACCCACGTCTAAGTCCATTTAAGGGTCTGACCCCAACAGATAATCCCAACCGGTAATCCAGCCTAGCCCTCGGCGCCAGGGGCTCGGATCAGGTATAATCCCCGCCAATTTAAGCCACACCCGATTCGAGAGCGCCCATGACCGCCACCCTAGGCAAGGTGATCGTCGGCATGTCCGGCGGCGTCGACTCCTCCGTGTCCGCCCTTCTGCTGCTGGAGCAGGGCTACGACGTCGAGGGCCTGTTCATGAAGAACTGGGACGAAGACGACGGCACCGAGTACTGCACCGCCAAGGCCGACCTGGCCGATGCCGAGGCCGTGTGCGAAAAGCTCGGGATCCGGTTGCACACCGCCAATTTCGCCGCCGAGTACTGGGACAACGTCTTCGAACACTTTCTCGCCGAATACCAGGCGGGGCGCACGCCGAACCCGGACATCCTCTGCAACCGCGAGATCAAGTTCAAGGTGTTCCTGGAGTACGCCGAGATGCTGGGTGCCGAGAAGATCGCCACCGGCCACTATGTCCGTGAAGGGCTGGTCCGCCAAGGCATCAGCGAAGAGGTCCGCCCAAGATTGCTCAAGGGGCTCGATCCCAACAAGGACCAGAGCTACTTCCTGCATGCCGTGCCCGAGGCCGCCATCGCCCGCACCCTCTTTCCGGTGGGCGAACTGGAAAAGCCCGAGGTGCGCGCCATCGCCGAGCGCCACGACCTGGTGACTGCACGCAAGAAGGACTCGACGGGGATCTGCTTTATAGGTGAACGCCGCTTCCGCGACTTCCTCAAGCAGTACCTTCCCGCCCAGCCCGGCGTGATCGAGACCCCTGAAGGCGAGGTGATCGGCGAGCACATGGGGCTGATGTACTACACCCTCGGCCAGCGTCAGGGGCTTGGCATCGGCGGGCTCGCCGACCATCCCGACGCCCCCTGGTACGTCGCCGACAAGGTCCTCGAGCGCAATGTGCTCGTGGCCGTGCAGGGCAAGCATCACCCGCTGCTCTATACCGATTCGCTGGCCACCGAGGCCATGGACTGGGTGGCCGGCACGCCACCGGCCGACGCGGGGCGCTATACCGCCAAGACCCGCTACCGTCAGGCCGACGTGCCCTGCGAGATGCGCGTCATTGCCGACGGCAGCGTGGCGGTCCGCTTCGATGAACCTCAGCGCGCCGTCACCCCCGGTCAGTCGCTGGTCCTCTACGACGACGAGATATGCCTCGGCGGCGGGGTGATCCGCGAGACATGGAACGCCACGGAGTCTGCTTCATGACCGCCTCGACCCCGATCCACCGCGCCCCGGACACCCCGACGGCCCGCCAGACCCTGGCTCTCGCCGGGGTCTTCCAGGCCGCCAGCCTGGTCGATGAGCTCGCCCGCACCGGCCAGGTCGAGTCGCGCGCCTGGGAAACCCTGATTCGCGCCACCCTGGACACCAACCCCGAGAGCTTCGAGGCGATCTACGGCGGCCATCCCAACAACCTGCGCCGCGGCCTCGAGGTGCTCGAGGGCGTTGTCGGCCGACAGCAGGCCAACCCGGTGGTGCTGCGCTACGGCTTCTCGCTGCTGATGCTGATGAACAAGCTGCGCGGCAACGATGCCATGCTGGATGATCTCGGCACACGCCTGGCCCGTATCCAGGGCCAGGCCGAGCACTTCGGCGAGACTCATGAGAACGTCATTGCCAGCCTCGGCGAGGCCTATCAGGAAACCCTATCGACCCTCAAGACCCGCATCGTGGTCCAGGGCGACCCGTCTCTGCTGCAGAGTCGCATGATGCCCGAGCGCGTACGCGCGATCCTGCTCGCCGGCATACGTTTTGCTCTGCTCTGGCACCAGCAGGGGGGCCGGCGCTGGAAACTGGTCTTCCAGCGCGGTGACCTGAAGAAGACCCTGGACCAGTTGGGCTGAGCCCCTTCCATCTCCCTTCTCCATAGACCGGAACCCGATAATGCAAGCCGCTTCCCTGCCCTTCTCCGCCCTGACCGCCCTCTCCCCGGTCGATGGCCGCTATGCCAGCAAGGCCGAGCCCCTGCGCGAGCACTTCAGCGAGTTCGGCCTGATCCGCGCCCGAGTCATCGTCGAGATCCGTTGGCTCCAGCGTCTCGCCGAGCATCCGCAGATCATCGAGGTACCGAAGCTCTCCGCCGAGGCTGCCGCCTTCCTCGAGGCCCTGATGCAGAACTTCTCCGTGGAGGACGCCGAACGCATCAAGACCATCGAACGCACCACCAATCACGACGTCAAGGCGGTGGAGTACTTCATCAAGGAGAAGATCGCCGACCAGCCGGAGCTGCACGCTGTGACCGAGTTCGTGCACTTCGCCTGCACCAGCGAGGACATCAACAACCTCTCCCACGGGGTGATGCTGACCGACGGCCTGAAGAGCCTGCTGCCGGTGATGCACCGGGTGGCCGACGAGATCGCCCGGCTTGCCCATGAGCATGCCGCCCAGGCGATGCTCTCCCGTACCCATGGCCAGACGGCAAGCCCGACCACCCTGGGCAAGGAGATGGCCAACGTCGCCTATCGCCTGCGCCGTCAGCTCGCCCAGATCGAGCGCGTTGAGATACTGGGAAAGATCAACGGCGCGGTGGGCAACTACAATGCGCATCTCGCCACCTACCCGGAGGTGGACTGGGAAGCCAACGCCCGTAATTTCGTCGAAGGCCTGGGGCTGACCTTCAACCCCTATACCACTCAGATCGAGCCTCACGACTACGTCGCCGAACTGTTCGACGCGGTATGCCGCTTCAACACCATCCTCATCGACTTCGATCGCGACATCTGGGGCTATATCTCGCTGGGCTACTTCAAGCAGAGGACTATCGAGGGCGAGATCGGCTCCTCGACCATGCCCCACAAGGTCAATCCCATCGACTTCGAGAACTCCGAGGGCAACCTGGGGCTGTCCAACGCCATCCTCGGTCACCTGGCCCAGAAGCTGCCGATCTCGCGCTGGCAGCGCGACCTCACCGACTCCACGGTGCTGCGCAACCTGGGTGTCGGCCTGGCCTACGGTCTGATCGCCTATGAGGCCTCGCTCAAGGGCATTGGCAAGCTCGAAGCCAACCCGGCGCGTATCGCCGAGGACCTCAACGCCAGTTGGGAGGTGCTCGCCGAGCCGATTCAGACGGTGATGCGCCGCTACGGCATCGAGAAGCCCTACGAGAAGCTCAAGGAGCTGACCCGCGGCAAGCGCATCGACCAGACCGGCTTTGCCGCCTTCATCGATACCCTCGAGCTGCCTGAGGCAGTAAAGAAAGAACTGAAGGCGCTGAGCCCGGCAACTTATATCGGCAACGCCGAGGAACAAGCGAGGAACCTATGAGCTCCGATGCTCCGCTGCCCATGCTGGGCGGCCTGTCCGCCACCGAGTTCCTGCGCGACGTCTGGCAGCAGAAGCCGCTGCTGATTCGCGGCGCCTTTCCTCACTTTCAGTGCCCACTGGACCCGGACGAGCTGGCCGGGCTCGCCTGCGAGGAGGGGGTCGAGGCCCGCCTGGTGGAGCAACACGGCTCAGGCGGTCCCTGGCAGGTCCGCCACGGTCCCTTCGACGAGGCCGTATTCACCGAACTGCCCGAGCACGACTGGACTTTGCTGGTGCAGGCCGTGGACCACTACGTGCCGGAGGTGGCCGAACTGCTCGAAGCCTTCAACTTCCTGCCCCGCTGGCGGCTCGACGACATCATGATCAGCTATGCCCCGCCGGGTGGCAGCGTCGGTCCCCATGTCGACCAATACGATGTCTTCCTGCTCCAGGGCAGTGGTCAGCGCCGCTGGCAGCTGGGCGGCAAGGTCGCCGACGACGCTCCGATCCTCGACGGCATCGACCTGCGCATCCTCGAGCGCTTCGAAGTGCAAGCGGGCGACGACTGGATTCTCGAGCCGGGCGACATGCTCTACCTGCCGCCCGCCTGGGCTCACCATGGCATCAGCCAGTCCGACGACTGCCTGACGCTCTCCGTTGGCTTCCGCGCTCCCTCCGCTGATGAGGCGATCACCTCCTATGCCGACTATCTCGGTGAACAGCTGCCGGCATCGAAGCGCTATGCCGATGCCGGCATGGCACCCCCCGAAGACCCCGCCGAACTCGATGACGCCGCCTTGGCACGCATGCGTCACCTGATTCTGGACACCCTGGACGACCCGGCCCAGCTGGCCCAATGGTTCGGCCGCGTGATGACCCAACCCAAGTACGTCGACCAACTAGTCCCAACCGAGACCCCGACCGAGGTTGAGGAGCTTGTCGCCGCCCTGCAGGAGGGCGAGGAGCTGATACGCAGCCCCGGTTCGCGTTTCGCGTGGCGGGCCCTGGACGACGACCGCGCCACCCTCTTCGCCGATGGCGACGGGCTGAACTGCGCTCTTCCGCTGGCCCGCGCCTTGGCCACGGATACCCCGCTGGACGAGAGCCTGCTCGCGCTGTCCGGCGCCGACGTACTGCTCGCCCGCCTGCTCGATATCGGCAGCCTCGGCTGGGCCGGAGAATTCGAAGAGTGAGGGAAGGGAAGATCCAGCCGAGCCGGCAAGCGACAGCGCGCACGCCCTGCCGTCGCTGATCGCACGGCTGAAGAAGGGAAGAGGGAAGAGGGAAGAGGGAAGAGGGAAGAGTGTCAGGATTGTTTCAGGAGTCAACAAATGCCAGGCATCAGATTGGAAATGCGTGAGGGCAGTTGGGACGAGCTGGGCGAGGTCGCCGGCGAGATACGCCGGCTGGTCTTTATCGAGGAGCAGCAAGTCCCGCAAGAGGAGGAGTGGGACGGCCGCGACCCCGACTGTCGCCACTTCCTGGCCCTGCACGACGGCATCCCCCTGGGCACCGCCCGGCTACTGCCCGACGCCCATATCGGTCGGGTAGCCGTGCTTGCCGAAGCCCGTGGCCTGGGGATCGGCGTGGCGCTGATGCGTGCCGCCATCGAAGCCGCCCGTCGTGACGGCCATGCCCGGGTGGAGCTCGCCGCCCAGACCCACGCCCTAGCCTTCTACGAGCCCCTGGGATTCGTGGCCTATGGCGACGAGTTCCTCGACGCCGGAATTCCGCACCGCAATATGCATCTTGCCCTGGACGGATGAGTCTGGTTTCACGACGTTTTCACAGAAACCCTACTACAGGAAAAGTCTCGTCCCGACCCTCTCTGTAGTCGAGTTACAACGCCCTCTCCCCCCAAGGGTCAATTGCTAACGCCCACCATACCGGGCCATAGTGGCATCCAAGGTGAAAGTAAAACAGTTGTTTGCCAGCAGAACGAAGGTTCAGGGACACCAGCTGGCACGACCTCCTCCAGAGTTCGACTAAGGGCTTAGAGACAATCCAGGACATCTGGCCGACCCTGACGATATTTCGCAGATGCAGCATAAAATATTGCCGAGTGGTGCAGCAGGCGATTCCAGCAGCCACGACACCGATATTTTTCGACATCGTGTCCACACGATTCCACTCCTGACCCGAAGGATGGCCCCATGACGACATTCAAAGACGAACTCAAGGCTCTGGCTCAACTGCGCGAAGCCCAGCAGGGCAAGTGGGACAACATCAACCCCGAGCATGCCGCCCGCATGCGCATTCAGAACCGCTTTCAGACCGGTCTGGATATCGCTCGATACACCGCTGGGATCATGCGCGAGGACATGGCGGCCTACGACGCCGATACCGCCCAGTACACCCAGTCGCTGGGTTGCTGGCACGGCTTCATCGGTCAGCAGAAGATGATCTCCATCAAGAAGCACTTCGGCACCACCAAGCGCTCCTACCTCTATCTCTCCGGCTGGATGGTCGCCGCCCTGCGCTCCGAGTTCGGCCCCCTGCCTGACCAGTCCATGCACGAGAAGACCACCGTGCCTGGCCTGATCGAGGAGCTCTACACCTTCCTGCGTCAAGCCGATGCATGGGAACTCAACCATCTGTTCCGTGACCTCGACGAGGCCAAGAAGGCCGGTGATCAGGCGAAAGCCGACGAGGCGGTGGCCAAGATCGACAGTTTCGAGACGCATATCGTGCCGATCATCGCCGATATCGACGCCGGGTTCGGTAACGCCGAAGCTACCTACCTGTTGGCCAAGAAGATGATCGAGGCCGGCGCCTGCTGCATCCAGATCGAGAACCAGGTCTCCGACGAAAAGCAGTGCGGCCACCAGGCCGGCAAGGTCACGGTGCCTCACGAGGACTTCATCGCCAAGATCAACGCCGTGCGCTACGCCTTCCTGGAGCTGGGTGTGGAGGACGGCGTGATCGTCGCCCGCACCGACTCCCTGGGCGCCGGCCTGACCCAGAAGATCGCCGTGACCAACGAGCCGGGCGACCTCGGCGACCAGTACAACAGCTACTTGGACGGCGACAAGATCGAGAAGGCCGAAGACATCAACAACGGCGACGTGGTGATCAAGCAGAACGGCAAGCTGGTCAAGCCCAAGCGCCTGGCGTCCGGTCTCTACGAGTTCAAGCCTGGCACCGGTGAGGATCGCGTGGTGCTGGACTGCATCACCAGCCTCCAGAACGGTGCCGACCTGCTGTGGATCGAGACCGAAAAACCCCACGTCGGCCAGATCGCCGGCATGGTCAACCGCATTCGCGAAGTCTGCCCGGATGCCAAGCTGGTCTACAACAACTCGCCCTCCTTCAACTGGACCCTGAACTTCCGCCAACAGGTGTTCGATGCCTGGGAGAAGGAAGGCAAGGACGTCTCTGCCTACGACCGCTCCGATCTCATGAATGCCGAGTACGACGACACTGAACTGGGTCAGCTGGCCGACGAGTGGACGCGCAACTTCCAGCGCGACGGCGCCCGCGAGGCCGGCATCTTCCACCACCTGATCACCCTGCCGACCTACCATACCGCGGCACTGTCCACGGACAACCTGGCCAAGGGTTACTTCGGTGATGAGGGAATGCTGGCCTATGTGGCCGGCGTGCAGCGCAAGGAGATCCGCGAGGGTATCGCCACCGTCAAGCACCAGGACATGGCTGGTTCCAACATCGGCGATGACCACAAGGAGTTCTTCCACGGCGAAGCGGCACTCAAGGCCGGCGGGAAGGACAACACCATGAACCAGTTCGGCTAAGGTTGTTGGCGGTAACGACTGGACCCCTTGGGGAGGCCGATTGGCCTCCCTTTTTTCATATTGTTACTCGCCCTATGACGCTACACTCATGAGCAGAGAACCCAGCGTACTGGCCAAGCCGGTTCGCAATGGATAGGATCGATAGAAAACACTTTCCATTGACCTGTAAAGATCCCCCGACCGAGTGTTCGTCACGGACATCAAGGAGATTCTGCATGAAACGCCTTCTACCCGTTCTGGCCATCAGCATCCTGACCCTGGCCGGCTGTGCCAACACCGCCCCCTATTCGGGCAACGTCTACAGCGGTAACCAGGCCAAGTCGGCCCAGACCGTGACCTTCGGCACCATCACCGCACTGCGCCAAGTGCAGATTCAGGCCGATAGCCGCGCCGGAGGCCTGCTTGGCTCCGGGGGCGGTGCCGTGATCGGCGGCATCCTCGGTAACCAGGTGGGTGGCGGCAGCGGACGTCAGCTGGCCACTGTGGCCGGCGCCATCGGCGGCGCCGTGGCCGGCACCAAGGTCGAGGAAGCGACCAACCGCATCACCGCCTGGGAAATAGAGATCCGCCAGGACAATGGCCAGAACGTGGTCGTGGTGCAGAAGGCGGACCAGAACTTCCAGGTGGGTCAGCGCGTTCGCCTGATCGGCAGTGGCAGAAACGTCAGCGTGGCCCCTTACTGAGGGTGGGGCAGGCCTCGTTCTGAACAAGGAGCGAGCAGCCATCCACATTGGCGATCAATGAGAAAGGCCCGCGGAACATTCCGCGGGCCTTTCTCGTCCCGGTCATGACGTTAGACATAACCGGTTCACCTCAATAATTAACCTGATTACGCATAAGGCTCAGCTATCTTCAGGAACCGATATGGCATCGGCGGGGTTCTCGCCGCCACCGTGAGAAAGCGCGGAATCATGGCCTTGAGGTCATAGCGCCGATTGAAGCGGTACTCGAACTCGGCCAGGTAGCGCGGCGCATGCTGCCCGCGGATCGCATGGTAGGTGCCGGTAATGGCGTTCTTGACGTTGCCCAGCACAGTGTTGACCCAGAGAAACGCCGGGATCTGGACGCTGGCCCGGCCACTGCCGGTAATGATGCGCTCGTGGGTGTAGACCGGTGACGCGAAGGCTCGGAAGCAACCCAGGCCATCGCTGAACACTTGGCTGCCGGGCGCGATGGCCAACTGGGCATAGCGCTGTATCTCGTCGTGAGTGAAACCGCTGACGCGACGTAGCTGAATACGCTGAGGATGACCCTCGTCATCGGTCTGCACCGCGGCGACGAAGGGGAACTTGTGTTCGGCACCGCGTCCTCGCTTTCCCGGCCGCTCGCCGCCCAGGTAGGCATCATCGATCTCGATGCGTCCGCTCAGCGTCTCGCCCTGGTTACGCTCCATCATGACCTGCAGGACCTTGTGCTTGAGCTTCCAGGCGGTGTTGTAGCTGACCCCGAGCTCGCGGGACAACTGCAAGGCCGAGATGCCGTTCTTGCGCTGAGTCAGCAGATACATGGCCAGGAACCAGGTGGTGAGCGGCAGATGGGTGGCATGGAAGATGGTGCCGGCGGTGAGCGAGGTCTGATGATGGCAGCGATGACACTGGTAGAGACCCCGCGACAGCCGGCAGCCCGTGGTGTTGCCACAGTCGGGGCACACGAACCCCTCGGGCCAGCGATGCTGGAAGAGAGCCGCCTGGCACTGTTCTTCCGTGCCGTACTGCTCGAGAAACGCCGGCAGTGACAGGCCGGCCTGAAACTGGATCGGATTGCGTGCCATGACGTCGCCTCCTCTACTGGATATAACCCCAATGTAGACCAGGCTGGCGGGATGGTGGCTGATCAACATGAGTAATCAGGATAATTAAAGTGCGTGATCATTCAGTGCTGTCAGTGCATGTCGACCTTGTTCTTGGCCCAGCCGGCCAGCTTGGTGCCGATCAGTGCCACCAGGCCAATCACGATCAGGGTGACCAGCATGTCGACGGGGCGCACGATGAAAGTGGCACCGAGCACTGCCAGGGCCGGGCACCATATCCAGCGATCATCCTCGCTACGCAGCACGGCGGGCAGCAGCGCGTCGAGGATACTGCTGACAGAGGCCTCCCAGCGCTTGACGAAGAGAAACAGTAGCACGGCGAAGGCGATCAGCCAGATCAGGAAAAGGGTCATGGCACTCTCCATGGAGGGGTCGATGGAATTGACGCGGAAAGATGATATCACGCAAGGGTATCTCTGGCCGTCAGGCCACGCAACTGTACGAAAGTCCCCGGTCGCAGGCCCCTCAATGCGTGAATGTGACTCAGGCTCGGCCATCACATCCTGAATTTCCTCCATGCCCCTGACAGCCGCTTGACTGCCGCGTTACCATTACTGGCTACATGCACTCACCGAAAGGTTCATCAATGCAAATTGGGCAAAACTCCGTTGTCGCGTTCCATTACACCCTGACCAACGACGAAGGTGAGGTGCTGGACAGCTCGGAAGGCCGCGAGCCGCTGACCTACCTCCACGGCGCCGGCAACATCATTCCGGGCCTCGAGAAGCAGCTTGAAGGTCGCGGCACCGGCGACAAGCTCCAGGCCAAGGTTTCCCCGGAAGAGGGCTATGGCGAGGTTCAGGCTCAGCTCGTGCAGGAAGTGCCGCGCGATGCCTTCCAGGGCGTCGAGAACGTCGAGCCGGGCATGCAATTCCAGGCCCAGACCGAAGGTGGACCGCTGATGGTCACCGTGACCCAGGTCGAGGGCGATACCGTCACTGTCGACGGCAACCATCCGCTCGCCGGTCAGCCGCTGAACTTCGACGTGGAAATCGCCGAAGTCCGCGAGGCTAGCGAGGAAGAAGTCGAGCACGGCCACGTGCACGGCGAGGGTGGCCACGAGCACTGAACGCGCGTGTCGACCGTACCGGACGCCGGCAGGTGAATCCGGTATCACGAAGGGGCAGCCGAGGGCTGCCCCTTCGTCGTTCAGGGCGAACGATCCACACGATGTAGCGTGTTATTTCCTTGTCGCGTCGCTCTCCTCGTTACCCCGCCGCCAGGCGAAGTAACGCGCCAGCCAGCTCAGTAGACGCTCTGGCTTGTGGGCATTCTTCCAGACCCCGGCCGTGGCCTTGACGGCCTCACTGCGGGTCGGATAGGGGTGGATGGTCCCCAGCAGCTTGTTGAGCCCGATGCCGCGCGTCATCGCCAGGGTGAACTCGGCGAGCATCTCCCCCGCCCCCTGGCCGACGATGGTGGCGCCGAGGATGCGGTCACGCCCGGGCACGGTCAGCACCTTCACGAAGCCACGGGTACTGCCCTCGGCAATGGCGCGATCCAGCTCGCTCAAGGCATAGCGCGTGACCTCGACCTCGGTACCCGCCTCGAGGGCTTCCCGCTCGTTGAGCCCGACTCGCGCGACCTCGGGGTCGGTAAAGGTGACCGCCGGCAGGGCACGATAGCTCACCCGGAACCGCTTGAGCTCGCCGAACAGCGCATTCACCGTGGCATGCCAGGCCTGGTGGGCGCCAGCATGAGTCAGCTGATAAGGGCCCGCAACGTCACCGCAGGCCCAGACATTGGGCAATACACTCTGCAGGGATTCATTCACGGCCAGGGTTCCGTCAGGACTTGTCTCGACCCCCAGCGCCTCTAGGCCCAGTCCCTCGACGTTGGCCTGACGCCCCACCGCCACCAGCAGGTGGGTGAAGGGCAGCCGCTCGCGCACCGCTTCTCCCTGGGCATCGTTCCGCTCGATCTCCAAAGCATAGCCACCGCCCTCCTCTGCGACCACGCGCAGTGCCTTGGTAGCAAGATGCAACGCCAGGCCTTCCTCGCCCAGCCGGGTCTCTACCTCACTGGCCACATCCCGGTCTTCGCGCGGCAGCAGCTGGGCGCCCATCTCCACAAGCGCCACCCGGCTGCCAAGCCTAGCGAAGCTCTGGCCCAGCTCGCAGCCGATGGGGCCGCCGCCCAGCACCACGAGGCGCTCGGGTAGGGTCTCGAGTCGCCAGAGGTTGTCGGAAGTCAGTACTTCGATATTCTCCAGGCCGGGCAACGACGGCATGCGTGGCCGCGCGCCGCTGGCGATGATCACATGGCGCGTGGTCAGCACCCGCTCGCCCGAGGCCTCGCGGATGCGCACTCGCCAAGGATCTTCGAGGACCGCATCCCCGGCGATCACCTCGACCCCCAGCCCTTCGTAGCGCTCGCGGCTGTCGTGAGGCTCAACCTTTTCAATGGCATGATGGACGTGGCCCATCACGGCGGCAAAGTCCACCTCGGGCTCCCCCGCGCTCACACCATAGCGCGGGGCCTCGCGGATCTCATTGGCGGTTCGCGCGGCGCGGATCAGTGCCTTGGAGGGGACACAGCCGGTGTTGAGGCAGTCCCCCCCCAGGCGGTGGCGTTCCACGAGGGCTACCCGAGCCCTCACCGCCGAGGCGATGTAGCTGGCGACCAACCCGGCCGATCCTGCACCGATCACCACGATGTCCTGGTCGAAATGGCGAGGGCGGTCGAAACGACGGGCCAACTGTCGCCGCTTGCCGATGGCCACCAGCGCACGAGCCAACCAAGGAAAGAGGCCGACCAGCACGAAGGAGCCGATCAATCCCGGGGAGAGGACCCCGGAGAGCGATTCCAGATCACCAAGTTCGCGCCCCGCGTTCACATAGACCGCCGTGCCTGGCAGCATGCCGACCTGACTGACCCAGTAGAAAGTCGACAGCCGCATGCGCGTCAGACCCATCACCAGGTTGATGACGAAGAAAGGAAAGAGCGGGATTAGTCGCAAGGTGAAGAGGTAGAAGGCCCCTTCCCGCTCGATGCCGGCATTGATACGGGCGAGTTGCTTGGCAAAACGCCGCTCCAGTGGAGCGCGTGCCAGAGTGCGGGCGATCAGCGCGGCCAGCGTGGCCCCGAGGGCGCTGGCAAAGGAGATCAGCAGCAGTCCCCAGCCGAAGCCGAACAGCGCCCCGCCAAGCAGCGTCAACAGGGTGGCTCCAGGCAGGGAGACCGCCGTAATCGCCACGTAGGCGAGGAAGAAGCCCCCGGCGACGGTCAACGGTTCGGCGGCCAGCCAGGCCTGGAAGCGGTCCTGCTCGGCCTGCAGATTGGCTAGGGTCAGGACCTCATGGGCCCCACTGAGGAAGTAGGCCACAATCAGTAGGGCGATCACGGCCGCGAGTATCAGGCGTCTTCGAGTCAAGGGAGGCTCCGGTGGTGAAACGTCAAAGGGTGGCCAGAAGGAACGAGAACACCTTTATGTCGTGATGAAGCGAAGTCCATTACAGCGACAATAATATTGAACAGGAGTTGTACGGAACCCTTGTCCGGAAATAGTCTCTAATTTATCAACCTGACCGATGGAGCCACCCCATGACCCCGCTTTCCCACCACACCCTACGCCATCTCGCGCTGCTTGCCCTGCCGGCCGCGATCGCTTTCGCTGGTACTGCCCAGGCCGATGAAGAGACCGCCAGCGCCGTCTTCGCCGGCGGCTGCTTCTGGTGCATCGAGGAAGCCTACGACAAGGTCGAGGGAGTAGAGGCCACCACCTCCGGCTACAGCGGCGGTCACACCGAGGACCCGATCTACGAGCAGGTCACGGCCGGCGGCACCGGCCATGCCGAAGTGGTCAAGGTCGACTATGACCCCGACCAAGTGGACTACGAGACCCTCTTGCATGTGTTCTGGCGCAACATCGACCCCTTCGCCGTGGACCGCCAGTTCTGCGACGCGGGCGCCTCATACCGCAGCGCCATCTTCCCCATGGGCGCGGACCAGCGCGCACTGGCCGAAGCCAGCAAGGAAACCGTTGCCGAACGCTTCGACCAGCCCATCGCCACCGAGATCAACGATTTCGAGGCCTTCTACCCGGCCGAGGCGTACCACCAGAATTACTATAACGAAAACCCGGTTCGCTATCGCTTCTACAAGTCGGCCTGTGGCCGCGTCGAGCGGCTCGAGGAGGTATGGGGAGACGAGGCAAGCGCCACTGCCGGCAGCAGCGGCTGAATAGGGATATAGGCTCAACCCTCGCCAGAGTCGCCTAGTCGCTGGGCCAGTTGGGTCGGCTCCAGGGTCCGCCTCGCCTGCCAGAAGTGGCGCTGCCAGTAACGGTTGTCGAGGTTGGAGATCATCACGCCCTGTGAAGTGGAGGCGTGCAGAAAGCGTCCGTTGCCTACATAGATGCCCACATGGCGGTAGACCCCGGGAGGACGGAAGAACACCAGGTCGCCGGGACGCAGGGCATCCGGATCAACCTGCAGGCCGGCGTGCACCTGCTCCTCGGTAGTGCGCGGCAGGTCGAAGCGGAAGGTGTCGTTGAAGACATTCTGCACCAGAGCCGAGCAGTCGACCCCACGGAAGGTACTGCCCCCCAGCCGGTAAGGCGTACCAGACCAACGCTCATGCTGGGCCAGCAGAGCCCGACGGATCAGTGTCGGCGGCGGATTGTGCAGACCTCGGGCCTCCAGGATGGGATTGTCCACGGGTGACATCATCGGGTCGGCGGAAATCCCCGGCAAATCCCGAGCAAAATATTCGCCGATGGAATCTTCCTCGATGCCGCTCGACGCAGCACAACCCGCCAACAGTGTCAGGGTCACCCCCACGACGGTGGTGCGACACACGCGTTTGTCCAGCATCCTGCGACGCCCTCATTCCCTGAGCCGCACCCGTGCCGCAGACGCCCTGCGTCCCTCGGTCCCCGGATCTTGTCGCTGTGGCAGTGCTGCCGGAAGAGCCCGGTGTCACTGCCAGAGCGGCCTGTCAACGGCTCGCTGCTGGTGAAGGCTCCCGACAGAAAGAGCCATATCATAATAAAATTGACTATAGACCTCGTTAGTTATCAAGGCGAGCCCTCAGTGGAGGGTGCGGCTGTCGCCTGGCAGCGTGTCGATGTGCAGTGGCGCCCAGTGGCGAGGTCGCGCCCCGGGAAAGTCGATGCTGGCCCAAACTCCCGCCAGTGGCGGCGCCCCTGAAAGCCAGGCTGCCAGCGCCTGGCGGAAACCCGCCAGGAAGCTCTCGCGTTCCGGGGTCTCGCCCATGAAGAACGAGAAGCCGGCATACAGGCCGCGGGCATATTCCTCCCAGCCTGCGTAGTGCTCACCGGCCAGAACATGGGCTCGCTCCAGCAGTTCGAGGAACGCCTCCTCGCCGAGCCATCCCAGCTGACGGCCGGCAATGGCCAGATCCACGGCCTGGGCGATGTCCCAGGCCGCCATGTCGACCTCGTTGCAGCCGTCCTCATTGTCCCTGACTCGCTGCAGGCGCAGCAGGTGAGCACCCTCCTCCTCGCTGCACTCGCCGCTCTGGAGGGTAGCGATCTCGGAGGCCAGCCGTCCGTGGTTGAGTGTGTAGGGCGCGTAGTTGATCTGGTACTCCTGGCGATCGCCGACCTCTATCAGATACTCGAGGAACTCGCCCAGCTCCGCCTCTCCGTGAAGGGCATAATGCCCATCTACCCAGTCGTGGATAGCCGCGCATTCACGCTCGCTCTCCGGCTGCGGCAGGCTCCAGGCCGGACTGTTGAGCGGCCCGACCAGCGCCATGGCGGTAAAGTGGGCAAGCGTCGGCCGCGGTCCCGGCTCGCGCCATGCCCCGCTGCGCCAGTCGAGCCAATGGAAGAGGCTGCCAGGGTCCTCCAGATGCCAGCGGATCTCGGCGACCATCGGTGGCTGTTCGGGTTCGGGCAACAGGCTTTCCCAGTGGGCCCAGGCCTGCAGCAGGCGACGGGCATCGGGATAGAAGCGGCACAGCGAGCCCTGCAGGGCCTCAGCCAGACCGGCCAGGCGGGTTGCGTCGAAGTCCCCGCTGTCCATGGCCATCTGCAGATGGAAGGCGAACTTCTCTGCCATATGGATGGTGGCGGCATGACGGCTTGCTTGCTTGAGGGCATCGCGGCTTGCCAGCTCGTCCGCTACCGGGTGACCGAAGGGAGTCTCGGCCGGCGGCAGGGCACCATGGGCGGCATCCGCCGCCAGCTGGTTGAGGTGGTGGGCTTGAGCCGGCAGCCAGTAACGGGACAGCGCCTCGACACCCTCGTCGGCATGCAGGTCGAGGGTCTCGACCAGATAGCCACGCGCCTCCTCGCGACGTGTGGCCGGCAGCTCCATCAGTGGGCCCTGGCGGGCGGCGAACTCGGGCTCGCGAACTGCGGCCAGCGCCAGGACCCAGTGGCGGGGATCGCCACGCCAGGCCCGCATAGCGATGCGCGAGGCTTCGAGAAGCTCCTCCGGAATCAGCCCCTGCAGGGCCGGGCGCCAAGGGCTCACCGGCGAGTGCAACAGCAGTAACCAGTCCGCCTCGAGGGAAGGCAACAGGTTGCGACCCTCGAAGAGACTCCGGCCACGCTGGTAAGCCCGTGCCAGGGCGGTCCAGTCACTGTAGCGGCGCATCGCCAGATCGGCCCCGTGGCCGGCGAAGTCTCGGGCCTCTCCCGCCTCGAGCCAGCCTAGGCAGGCACCTGCCCAGGCCAGATCGATCAGCCGCAGCCAATCCCAGGCAGCCCACTCCAATGGTTCACCCTGATCGAGGAAACCCTGTAGCACCCGGCCATAGTCCCGCTCGCCCCCCGCCAGGGCCTCACACCATTGCCGGCGCATCGCGGCATCCGCTTCGAGCAGCCTTCCGGCATCCAGGTCCCAGGCCTGACGGTCGCCCTGGGTGGCCAGCCACAGCAGGCTGTGTACCAGGTCCTCGCGGTTACGGATCTGCCAGGCCTCCTCCAGCCAGACCTCGAGTCCTTGCCAATCATGGGGGCCGGCGGGCAACTCGATGACCGGCGAGAAGGCGGCGCGCAGTCGCCAGACCTGATCCTCGGGCGCCGCCGGCCAGAGCTCGAGCAGCGTCGCATGAGTGGCCAGCCACTCCTGCAGCATGTCCCAGGTCATGCCGTCCCCGTCGTGCTCCAGGACCGAGAGGGCCTCGCAGGCATCGAGGAAGCCGTCGTCGCCGCGCACCCAACCATCGGCGCTGCGAGCATGCAGCAACGCCTGCAGCCAGGCATCGAGGCTCGCATGGTGGGCGCTGATCTCCTCGGCCAACCGCTGGGCCCAGGCCCGTGCGCGCGCTTCCCCGACCCAACCCGCGGCACCACCCAAGGCGAGGATCTCCAGGCCGGCCAGCAGCCTGGCCGGATCGACGCTGGAACCACCGGTTCCCAGGGCCTCCAGCAGGCACCAGCCCAGTTCACCGCGGTCGGCCACGCCGAGGGCCACCAGCCGCTCTTCGGCCGCCTCGGCCGGCACCGTCAGGGGATCAGGCGTGAAGGCCCAGTCACACAGCACCAGTTGCTGGGCCCACCAGGCGTTCAAGGGATCGACCAAGGCTCACCTCGCGATAAAAAACGAAACTGGAATATGCCGTGCGGCGTACCGCAGCAAGTCGGCGACATAGTGTAGCGGAAAGCATTGCCGGCGCCGATGGCCGAGTGGCCCCGGGCCGAGAAAAACGAGTGAAACCGGGGCTTGGCGGCTTGTTTTAAATAATGCACACTCGTCCAACAAGATGATCAACCCCGACGAGGAATCCCCATGTCCGCGGACCCCCAGCTGCTGATCGACAAGGCCTATGTGGCCGGCCAATGGCGCGATGACACGCGCCGCTTCGCCGTGACCAATCCCGCTAACGGCGAGGTCCTGGCCGAGGTCCCCGACCTCGGTGCCGAGGATGCCCGCGAGGCAGTAGCCGCCGCGGCAGAGGCCTGGCCGGCCTGGCGCCGCCGCACCGCCAAGGAGCGCGCCGGTCTACTGCGTGCCTGGTTCGACGCCATCATGGCTAACCAGGAAGCCCTGGCGCGACTGATGACCCTGGAACAGGGCAAACCGCTGGCCGAGTCCCGCGGCGAGGTAGCCTACGGGGCCTCCTTCGTGGAGTACTACGCCGAGGAGGCCAAGCGCGTCGCCGGGGAGACTCTGCCCAGCCACGGCGTGGACAAGCGCATCCTGGTGTTCCGCGAGCCGATCGGCGTGGTGGCGGCTATCACCCCCTGGAATTTTCCGCTGGCGATGATCACCCGCAAGTGCGCCCCGGCCCTGGCCGCCGGCTGTCCGGTGGTGATCAAGCCCGCCGAAGCCACCCCGCTCACTGCCCTGGCCCTGGTGAAGCTCGCCGAGGAGGTCGGCTTCCCTGCCGGGGTGATCAACGTCGTCACCGCCTCCCGTCCGGCCGAGATCGGCGAGGTGCTGACCACCGATCCGCAGGTGCGCAAGATCTCCTTCACCGGTTCCACCCCCGTGGGCAAGAAGCTACTGACTCAATGCGCCGGCACCGTCAAGAAGGCCTCCATGGAGTTGGGTGGCAACGCGCCCTTCATCGTCTTCGATGATGCCGATCTGGATGCCGCCGTCGAAGGGGCGGTGGCCTCCAAGTACCGCAACTCTGGCCAGACCTGCGTCTGCACCAACCGCCTGCTGGTTCAGGCCGGTGTCTACGAGGCCTTCCTCGAGAAGCTGGCCACCCGCGTCGCCCAGCTCGAGGTCGGCAACGGCCTCGACGAGGGCGTGGTCCAGGGCCCCTTGATCAACCAGGCCGCCGTGGAGAAGGTCGAATCGCATATCGCCGATGCCCTGGAAAAGGGTGGCAGGCTGGTCTGCGGCGGCAAGCCCCATGCGCTGGGTGGCACCTTCTTCCAGCCGACGATCATTGCCGATGTGACCCCCAGGATGAAGGTCTCCACCGAGGAGACATTCGGCCCCCTGGCGCCGGTATTCCGCTTCGAGACCGAGGAAGAGGCCATCGCCATGGCCAACGCCACCGAATTCGGCCTCGCCGCCTACTTCTATGCCCGTGACTATCGCCGTATCTGGCATGTCATGGAGGGGCTGGAATATGGCATGGTGGCGGTGAACGAAGGCATTCTCTCTACCGAGCTGGCGCCCTTCGGTGGCGTCAAGGAGTCAGGGCTGGGACGCGAAGGGTCGCGCCACGGCCTGGATGAGTACACTGAACTAAAATACGTCTGTGTTGGCGGCCTCTGATCGCCCGCAACGTCTCAACAAGGAGGCAAGATCCATGAACAATGCACAGCTCAATGAACTCAAGCAGCGCTACGTCGCCAGTGGCGCCGCGAGCCCGGCCACTCAGTTTGCCGACCGCGCCGAGAACGCCCTGGTGTGGGACGCCGACGGCAATCGCCTCATCGATTTTGCCGGCGGCATCGGCGTGCTAAACATCGGTCACCGCCATCCCAAGGTGGTCCAGGCGGTCAAGGATCAGCTCGACAAGGTGATGCACACCTGCCAGACCGTGATGCCCTATGAAGGCTATGTGAAGGTGGCCGAGAAGCTCAGCCAGGTCACCCCGGTGCGCGGCCACGCCAAGGTGATGCTGGCCAACTCCGGGGCCGAGGCGCTGGAGAACGCCGTCAAGGTCGCCCGTGCCGCCACCGGCAAGAACAACGTGATCTGTTTCGACGGCGGCTACCACGGCCGAACCTTCATGACCATGGCCATGAACGGCAAGGTCGCGCCCTACGCCACCGACTTCGGCTCCATGCCGGGTAACGTCTTTCGTGCCCCCTACCCGGTGCCCTACCACGGGGTCAGCGAGGACGAGGCCCTGCGCGGCCTAAAGATGGCGCTCAAGACCGATGCCAACCCCAAGGATACCGCCGCGATCGTGCTCGAGCCGATCCTCGGTGAAGGCGGCTTCTATCCGGCACCGCCCAGCTTCCTCAAGGCGATCCGCGAGATCTGCGACGAGCACGGCATGCTGATGATCATCGATGAGGTACAGTCCGGCTTCGGGCGTACCGGCAAGCTGTTCGCCATCGAGCACAGCGGCGTCGAGCCGGACATCATCACCATGGCCAAGAGCATGGCCGACGGCATGCCGATCTCTGCCGTCGTGGGCACCGACAAGCACATGGACGCCTCCGGCGCCAACTCCCTGGGCGGCACCTACACCGGCAGCCCGGTCTCCTGCGCCGCCACCCTGGCCGTACTGGAGGTCTTCGAGCAGGAGAACATCCTCGAGAAGAGCCAGGCGCTCGGCGACAAGCTGGCCAAGCGCTTCGAGCAGTGGCAGCAGGCGTTCAACTGCGTCGACAATGGCCGCAACATGGGGGCCATGGCGGCCGTCGACCTGGTCTCCGACAAGGCCAACCACACCCCGGACGCCGACCTGGCCGGCGCACTGTGCAAGAAGGCCCGCGAGAAGGGGCTGATCCTGCTCTCCTGCGGCCTGTACGGCAACACCATCCGCTTCCTGATGCCGGTCACCATCGAGGATGAGATCCTCGAGGAAGGGCTCGCCATCATTGAGGAGTCCCTCAAGGAGCTGGTGGGCAACAAGAGCGCAGCCACCGCCTGATAGGGCTCGACCGGAAGACGATGCAGGACCCACCGCCCGGCTGTCTTCAGCCGGGCGGTTCGCGTTGGCGACCCGGAGCCGTTGACGCCATGAGGCCGATTCCCTGCTATGGTCCTCGCCTGGCAACTCGGTCCTTCGCTCTCCCGTTCGCATATCGGAATGGCATCATGATCCTTCGCACCCTCTCCCTACTGCGTTCCCTGCAGGGCGCTCATCACACGATAAGCGATGCCCAGGCCCGGATTCAGCAGGCATGTGACTACCGCTGGCTACGACGCCAGATGGGCCACGGGGTAATCGACAGCCGACGGGCCTCGATGCCCGACGGGACCCCTGCCGTCTCGGTGGTGCTGCCCTACGTGGCCACCCCCGGGCGGAGTCGCGGAGGCCGCTGGCCGGAGGACCCCGACGAGCGAGAACGTTGCTTCGTGGAGGGAGCCCACGCTTGTCGGGCCGCCGGCGCTCCGGGCTACCGCAAGCTGGAGAGCCTCTCCCAGGGGCTCGCGCAAGGCGGCATGGCGGTGCTCAAGGACGCGGCGCGCTTTCAGTACCTGCTCGACCAGCAAGCCCTGCGGCTTGCCTGGCGGCGTCCAGGCACTCTGCCGTCCGACCTCGCTCGACAGCTCGGCCACTGCCTGCCCGAAGGCGATGCCGAGCGCCACGGCCTCTTCCTATTGACCGTCAAGGTACCCACCTCGCCTCCCGAGGGCAGGCCGAACGGCGCCTGGCTGGACGGCTGTCTGGATCGCTACCGGCGCATCCTGCCAACTCCCCAGGGCTGAGGCCACACGCTAAACCGCCCGGGCTGTCGTCAACTGGGCGGGCATTTCGCGGTTAGATCGGACTCTTGCCTCAGGCCTTCTTGACCTTGGCAATCACCCACAGCAAAACGACGGCCCCAACGATGGCGGTGACCAGCGAGCCGACAAAGCCACCTGACTGCAATCCCAGCAGGCTGAACAGGAAGCCGCCGATGACGGCCCCCACGACGCCGACACCGATATTGCCGAGAATGCCGAAGCCGCCGCCGCGCATGATATGGCCGGCGATCCAGCCCGCCAGGCCACCGATGATCAACCAGGCAATGATTCCCATGCTATACGTTCCTTTTCATTGGTGAAGAAGTGAAGGGGTTGTGAGCACCACGATGGTGCCTTGCCAGACGCCGAGAGACCAGGCGCCAAGAGAAAAGCCTCAGAAGGAGGAACCGGGCTGCGCTAGAAAGGCCCGCTCCTCGCGAGTGGAGTCCCGTCCCAGTGCGGCATTGCGATGGGGGTAGCGGCCGAAGCGCTCGATCACCTCACGGTGACGCTGCTCGTGGCGCAGGTTCTCCTCAAGCCCCGGCTGGGCGAACAGGCGCATCGCCTCATCATGGATCGCCAACGATTCGCTGTGCATGTAGGGCATGAACAGGAAGGCGCGCCACGGCACCTCCAGCAGCCTGTCCGCTCGCTGGGCGACCGCCTCCTGGGCCAGCACCAGGGCCATCGGATCCCAGGCAAAGGCATGGGATGTCCCCCGATGGATATTGCGTGAAAACTGGTCGAGCACGATCACCTCGGCCAGACGGCCGCGGGCACACACCCGCCACTGCCAGAGCTCGCCGCGTCCCGCGGCCTCATGCCAGTCACCGAAACGCCGCGCGATTTCGGCATCCAGTGCCGGATCCTTGCAAAACCACTGGGCGGGAGTGAGTTCCTTGAACCAGAAATCGATCACCGCCTGCGGGTGCCGCTCTTCCATGATGGCCTCCTCATCGTCCCGGGCTGGAGCTGATACCATCAGAGGTTAGCCGCCTCATGCCCCCTGTCCACCACCGAAGGAAGCTCCATGATACCTTACGCCCTGCTGCAGATGTCGGGTTACGTCTTCAATATTCTCGGCCTGCTGGTCTGCATTGGCGGTCTGACCCTGGCCCGCCGCCCTGAGCGTCGCCTACTGGGCGGCAGCCTGGCGGTACTGGGGTTCCTGATCGCCGCGTCCCCGGTGCTGGTACAACTCCTCGGACTGGTCGAACCCGTGCCGGTGAGTGCCTTACCACGCTAGGAGCAGCGCCGCTTCATGACCCTGCGCCTTGTCAGTCGCGTGCTCGACCCGCACATTAGCTCAGCTTACGTCCCCGCAAGGATGCCCCATGCGCCCCCTGTCCCGTGAACTCCAAGACCTGCTCGAGCGCGGCCGCGACCGCCAGCTGCGCCTGGCGGTGACCGGCCTGTCGCGCTCGGGCAAGACGGCCTTTATCACCTCATTGGTCAACCAGCTACGCCATGCCGGGCTTGAGGCACGGCTTGACCTGCTGCCGGCCGCTCGCGAGGGGCGGCTGCTCGGTGCCCGGCGGGTCCAGCAGCAGGACCTCGGCGTGCCGCGCTTCCCCTACGACCAGGCGATGCTGGCGCTGGACAACCAGCCACCCCGCTGGCCCGAGCCGACCCGCGGCATCAGCGAGCTGCGCCTGGCGATCCGCTACCGGCCGGCCAGGCCGGGCCTGCTTGGTGGTGAGACACGCCAGCTGACCCTGGACCTGTTCGACTACCCCGGGGAGTGGCTGCTCGACCTGCCGCTGCTGGACCATGACTACCTGAGCTGGAGCCGGACCCAGAGGCATGACGCTGACGGCGAGCGTGCCGCCCTGTTCGCCGACTGGCACCAGGCGGTGGCCGACCTCGACCCGGCCGAGGAAGTCGACGAGGCGCGTCTGGCTGAGATCGCTGAGCTGTACGCAAAGGGACTGCGGGCCGCGCGAGAAGCCGGCTTCGCCGACTTGCAGCCGGGACGCTTCCTGCTGCCGGGAGAGCTCGAGGGGGCACCGGTGCTGCAGTTCTTTCCCCTGCCGGGGATCACCGAGGGCGACCGAGCCGAGCTTGCCGCCCTGCCGTCCGAGAGCCTCTACGCCACCCTCGCCCGACGTTTTCGCCACTACCAGCAGCACATCGTCAAGCCCTTCTATCGCGAGCACTTCCGTCGCTTCGATCGCCAGATCGTGCTGGTCGACGTGCTAGGGGCTCTCAACGCCGGCCCCGAGCGCTTCGAGGATCTCTCCTGCGCCCTGTCGGCCCTGATGCAGAGCTTCGACTACGGCAAGCGCAGCCTGCTGACGCGGCTGTTCGCCCCACGCATCGACCGCCTGGCCATCGCCGCCACCAAGGCCGATCATGTCACCCCCGAGCAGCACGGTCGCCTGGTCGCCCTGCTCGAGGCCCTGCTCGCCGAGCCGTTGAAGGACCTGCGCTTCGCCGACGTGCCGGTTCGCGCCCTGTCACTAGCAGCGATCCGTGCCACCGAGAGCCGCGAGGTGAATCAGCAGGGGCGACGCTCCCCGGCCCTGCGCGGCACCACCCTGGCCGGCGAGTCGCTGCTGCTGTTTCCCGGCGAGGTCCCCGACCGGCTCCCGGGGGCGGACTTCTGGTCCCGCCAAGGCTTCGACTTCACGGTCTTTCGCCCCCTGCCCCGCGACAATGGGGCACCGCTGCCCCATATCCGCATGGACGCCGCCCTGGAGTGGCTGATCGGAGACAAGCTGTCATGACCTCTTCCCGCGAACAGGAACCGCGCCCGGGCGAGCGCTTTATTCTTGACGACACGTCCCCCGGAGACGCCGAGGCCCAGGACCCCCGCCCCGGACAACACTACGCTGCCGGGCACTCGAGCCAGCCCCTCGCCGACCCACAGGCCGATACGACCCCCGGCGAACAGGCACTTGAGCATGGCCTGATGCGCCCGCGCCGCCGCCGCTGGGGGCTGCTCATCCTGCTTGGCGGTACCCTGGGCATGGGGGTGTTGGAGGCCGGACGAACCCTGCAGGCCGCGAGCCTCGGCGGCGACTGGCTGGCCGGCGGCTGGAGTCTGCTGCTGCTGCTGGCCCTGGGGCTCGGCGGTTCGGCCCTGCTGCGCGAACTCTGGCGCCTGCGCCGTCTGACCCGCCACGCCCGATTGCGCGAACGCCTCGCTGCCCTGCCCGAGGCCACCCCGAGCCAGGCACTATCGCTTGCCGGCCAGCTGCGCCGCGACCTCGACCTGGACGAGGACCATCCCCACTGGCAGTCCTTCCTGGCTGCCCATGAGCCGCACCACGACGGGCGTGACACCCGGGCGCTGCTCACCCATCACCTGCTCGCCCCTCGCGATCGGGAGGCTCGCCGGCTGATCTCGCGGATGTCCGGCGAGACGGCGGTGATGGTGGCGGTGAGCCCCCTGACCCTGGTCGACATGGCGCTGGTCGCCTGGCGCCATCTGGCGATGGTCGATCGCCTGTGCCGGCTCTATGGACTGGAACTGGGCTATGCGGCCCGTCTGCGGCTGCTGCGCAGCGTGCTCTACCAGATGGCGTTCGCCGGGGCCAGCGAGATCGCCAGCGAGGCGAGCATGCAGATGCTGTCGATGGATCTGGCCGGCAAGCTCTCGACCCGAGCCGCCCAGGGCCTCGGCGTCGGCCTGCTGGGCGCGCGCCTGGGACTGCGCACTCAACGCCTGGCCCGGCCGCTGGATTTCGCCGCAGGTGAGGCACCCCGCATGGCCGACTTGCGCCGCGACCTCTGGCAGCAACTGCGCCGCCTGGAGGCCGCCGAAGAAAAGGCGAAGACGCGCCATCCTTGATCAGGATCATGACAAAGCCAGAGCGAATCACTAGGCTCCTCGGTAGGTACCCACGCCCTCATCTCTGAAGGAGGCCCACCATGTACCATTCCATTCTGGTTCCCGTCGACGGATCCGAAACTGCCAAGAAGGCGCTCTCCGTGGCCTGCCAGCTGGCCCGGCAGGAAAACGCGATCCTGCACCTGCTGCACATTCCGGAGGAGCTCGCCCACGAGACCACCCTGGTCTGGGGCATCGGCGCCATCGCCGTCGAGGCCTCGCGAGAGGAGCGCGAGGCGGCCGGCAAGCAGGTCGTGGATCGCGCCGAGGAAGCAGCCCGAGAACTCGGTGCCACCAACGTAGAGACGATGATCCGCCAGGGTGATCCGGCCCGAACCATCGTCAGCGAGGCCCGCCGCTGCGAGATCGATGCTATCGTCATGGGCAGCCGAGGCCTGAGCGATCTCAAGGGACTGGTCGTGGGCAGCGTCTCCCACAAGGTCAGCCACACCGCCGACTGCACCGTGATTACCGTGCACTGAGATGCCTACGGGCCGCCTTCTCGGCACAACGTTTGGCGCCGGGGTCACGAATCCGTATAGTAACCCTCTTACCCGCCAACCGATCGTGACCATGCTGCAGAACAACTCGGCGCTTGCCCAACTCAAGCAACAGATCCGCTCGAACACCCCTCGCGTCGAGGGCGTGATCAAGGCCACCGACAGAGGCTTCGGCTTTCTCGAGACCGACGACGGTGAGTCCTATTTCGTGCCGCCCCCCGCCATGAAACTGGTGCTGCATGGCGACCGCGTCGAGGCCGTCGTCCACGAGGAGGGCGACAAGAAATCCGTGGAGCCGGAGAAACTGCTCGAGACCGGCATGGAGCGCTTCATCGCGCGCGTCCAGAAGCGCGAGGGACGTCTCGCCGTGGTGCCCGACCACCCGGTAATGAAGAATGTGCTCAAGGCGCGCATCAAGCGCAGCCTGGACGAGGACAGCATAGCCGACGGCGACTGGGTCGTGGCTCGCCTGGTGCGCCACCCCCTCAAGCCCGACGATCGCGCCTTCTTCACCCAGATCGACGAGCTGGTGGCCAAGACCGACGACCCAGCCGTGCCATGGCGCGTGACCCTGGCCCGCCATGCACTGGAGCAGGAGTGCCCGGACGCCGGTGACGACTGGCCGTTACTCGACGAGGGCCTCGAGCGCGAAGACCTGACCGCCGAGCCCTTCTTCACCATCGATGGCGAGAAGACCCGCGACATGGATGATGCCCTGCGCATCCGCTCCCGCGAGGATGGTGGCTGGTCGCTGACCGTGGCCATCGCGGATCCCACCGCCTATGTAGAGGAGGGACATGCCGCAGACCTGGAGGCCCGCACCCGCGCCTTCACCGTCTACCTGCCGGGCCAGAACGTCACCATGCTGCCCGAGCAGCTGGCCGATGACCTCTGCTCACTGTGGGAGGGCAAGGATCGCCCGGTACTGGCCTGCACTCTCGAGGTCGGCGCCGATGGCAGTCTCGGCGACTACCGCTTCTTCGCCGCCACCGCGCGCTCCCATGCCAAGCTCGCCTACGACTGGGTCTCCGACTGGCTAGAGGGTAAGGGTGACTGGGCGCCGGCCGAAGAAATCGGCGAGCAGCTCAAGGCCCTAGAGGCGATGACCGAGGCGCGCAGCGCCTGGCGTGCGGCCCACGCCCTGGTCTTCAAGGACCGTCCCGACTTCGTCTTCGACCTGGACGAGGCCGGTAACGTGCTGGACATACGCACCGAACATCGGCGCATCGCCAACCGCATGATCGAGGAGTCGATGATCGCCGCCAACGCCTGCTGCGCGCACCTGCTCGCCGAGCACGTCGGCCACGGCATCTTCAACGTCCACCGCGCCTTCGAGCCGGAGAAGGCCGAGGCGGCCCAGGAATTCCTGGCCGGCCAGGACATTCAGGTGGAGCGCGAGCAGCTTACCGAGCTGCCCCGCTACACCGAGCTCAAGCGCGAGCTCGAGGGCCGCGACGACGCCTGGCTGGATGCCCGCCTGCGCCGCTTCCAGGGCTTCACCAGCATGTCCGCACAGCCCGGTCCGCACTTCGGCCTGGGGCTGACCGCCTACGCCACCTGGACCTCGCCGATCCGCAAGTACGGCGACATGGTCAACCACCGTTTGATCAAGCGTGTCCTCAAGGGCGAGCAGGCCCCGGCCGAAGCCAGCCAGCAGCTCACCGAGCAGCTCACCGAACGCCGCCGGCTGAACCGCATGGCCGAGCGCGACGTCAAGGACTGGCTCTACGTGCGCTACCTGACCCCCGCTGCCGAGGCACAGCAGACCTTCGAGGCCGAGATCGTCAACGTCAACCGTGGCGGCATGCGAGTGCGCCTGACCGCCAACGGCGCCACAGCCTTCATCCCTGCTCCGCTGATGCACAGTGACCGCAACAAGGTAGCGATCGATGACAAGGAGGGGCGCATCCAGATCGAGGGCGAAGAGCGCTTCAAGCTCGGCGACGTCATCCATGTGGCGCTGACCGAAGCCCGCGAGGAGACCCGCTCGCTGGTGGGCCGCCCGGTAGATTGAGCCAGCGGCAACGACAGGCAGCACAGGACGGCGACTCTCGGGTCGCCGTCTTGCGTTACGGCTGTCGCACAATTGTCACATGGCCGTCCGGCCGAATCTGCGGACGAGCCTACTGGTACCCGGTGCCGATGATGGCATTCCTGTGCTGGAATCTCGAAATGGGCGTGGCTGGCAGACGGTTAGCGACCTGAAGTCGAGGCATACCGCGTCAGTCTCGACAGCCAGGCTGGAACGGCTTAGAGTAGCAACAGGTATTACCTCTATCCACGGAGGCCGGCATGGCGACACCTACATCGATCAAACTAGACGACGACCTGAAAGGACGGGTTCAGCAACTGGCCGATACTCGCCAACGCTCGGCACATTGGCTCATGCGCGAGGCCATCGAGCAGTATGTTGAACGGGAAGAGAGGCGAGAAGCGTTCAAACGAGACACACTCAAGGCCTGGGAGGATTACCAGGCTACCGGCATGCACGTTACCGCCGACGAAGTAAGGCAGTGGCTGGCCAGCTGGGGAACGGATGAAGAGCTACCTGCGCCGATATGCCACAAGTAATCTTCTCGCGCTCAGCGATTCGAGATCTGGCGCGGTTGCGGGAGTTTGTACGGCCTAATAACCCATCAGCGTCCGAGCGTGCTGCTAACGCCATCATCCAAGGTGTCCAGAAACTCGGAGAATTGCCACACATCGGTCGTCCGATAGACGATCTGCCCGAGAAATACCGGGAACTGCTGATTGAATTCGGTGAAAGCGGCTATATCGCCCGGTATCGCATCGATGGCAATACCTTGGTCGTATTGGCTATCCGTCACCAAAAGGAAGCCGGCTTCTAACGGCACCAAACAGATCTCCCAGCCATGCTTCTCAGTAGCATCGCAGGTCTGCATATAAACCGGGCATCATAACCGCCGGCGCTTCTCCGCCGCCCAGTCGATGGCGGGACCGCGCAGCCCATGCCCACCCCGGTAAGGCGCATACTCGGGTGATTCCCAGCCAGCCAGCAGCTCCGGTGCTGGCTGGAAGACCTCGACGCCGATGGGATGGCAAGTTTCAAGAGGATCGCGGGCGTCGGGGCCCCAGAGGTCGAACGATAGATCGCCACCCGGACAGCACGAGAGCGCGCACAGGAGATCGATCTCGGCAAAGAACTCGATATGATCGCCCTCCCTCGCCGGGCAAGCCTTCATGAAGTACTGGTCATCGTCGTTGAGACCGGTGCACTGGAAGACGTTGAGCACGTCATGCACGTCGAACTCGGTGAGGCCGAAGGGTGCCACCGCTCGCACCAGGTTGGAGTGGCAGTGATGATCGAAGTCCTCACCGGTCAAGAGCTTGTTGACGTAGGGATCACAGCGGGTCCCCAGCAGGTCATGCACTCGCCCGCCCTCTTCGTCCACACCATAGCCGCCCAGGGTATCGGCGATGATCGTCGCCATGGGCCGAAGATAGGGCAGCGTCGACCAGAGGCGATCGAAGGTCGACACATGGGCCCGCTGCAGCTGACGCGTCCGCGACGCCCAGAAGCGCTCACGCGGGTTATGCAAGCTCCAAAGGTTCAAGTCACCGACCTGAGGGCCTTCGAGGGTCGACAACCGCAGCACATGCCCGGCAGGCACCCGCCACGCCAACCCCTCGCGGATCGGCACGGTGAGCGCCTCGACACGGGTGCGCCCGCCCGGCTCGGCCAAGCGCGCATAGAAGTCGCGGTCTACGTCGAGGATTGACCCCCGGGTGGCTTGATAGGCGGCGGGAACCTTGGACATGGCGATGCTCCGGCGTGGGGGAATGTCTCCACAGACTAGCCGAACCCGGCTTGCGGATCTCGCTGCAGGCTTTGATCAGCAACACCCGAAGCGCACCTGCCCGGCTCCCAATTGGCGTCGATCGAGGGAATCCGTATAGTGTCCCTCTCCCTTTTTCACCCGCGTGCAAACGCGCGAAGGGGCGTTGACATCGACCGCCCTGACGTCCAGACAAACGCGACTCGATAGGCACGGAACTCATGGCGAAAAAGCGTCGCAAAGCAGCCCAGCGCGGCAAGCGCCAGTCTCAATCCAAGGAGATGACCAGTGAGCAGCGCGCTCATGAGGCGCAGCAAGCCCTGGAGCAAGGGCGCTACCGGCAGGCCATCGAACACTTCAAGGCCCTGCTGAAGCAGCAATCCTGCCTGGAGTGGCGACACGGGCTAGCTCAGGCCTATGCCGGACGGGCGACGGCGCTGGCCGCGAAGGGCATGCACAAGGAAGCCTTGGTCATCTGGCAGAACCGTCAACGCCTGGGTGCCGACGTGGCCCAGGTGACGCCCGACCAAATCGACGCCTTGCTGCGACTCGGCCAGACCGTCGACGCCCTCGAGGCTACCCGCACCCTGCAAGGGCAATCCCCGGCACAGCAGCGCCACCTGGCCGGCAAGATCGGCGCTCATTACCTGGCGGGCGATACGCAGTTGGCCGAGGCACTGGCACCGGATGACCCCGTTCGTCAACACGGCGACCAGCTACAACAGGCGCTTCAGGCCTACGTAGACGGCGATGATGATGGTGTGGAGTCTGCCTTGGCGGGGATTCCGTTCCGCTCGCCCTATCGCGACCTTGTCCAGCTGATCAAGGTTTTGCAGCAACTGGAAACTGACCCGCACGCCGCTACCGCCCTGCTCGACAAGGTGCCCACCGACACCCCTTTCGTGGCGGTGCGCCACGCCGTGGTGACCGCCTTGCTGCCGGAATCGCGCCAGTTCGAGGCCCTAGGCAGGCTCAGCGACAGCGCACGACGCTTCGCGATGACGCTGTGTGGCTGGGGGCAAGAGCGCCAGGCACTGTATGCCCGACTCAAGCGATTGGGGCCTGCGCCCTCGATCAAGCAGCGGATCGATGCGCTGTTTCAGCTTCGCCAGTCACTCGGCGAGGCATGGGTGCAGGATCAGGCGATGCGCCTAGCCTGCCACGACATCCGCGAGGGGATACAGCATCTCGCCAAATGGTGCCCAAAACTGCCGTCGGCATACCTGCAGCGACGCCTGTATGCCTGGTGCCATGAGACCCAGGATGCCGACCCCTGGGAGATACACGACGCCTGGGAAAGCTTTGTAGAGGCCCTCGAAAGAGAGAGGACGCTGTCACCCGGCAGCGACGATGCCCTGCGCGCGGCCCTGACATTGCGACGGGTCGACCAGCGCTTTCACTGTCTGGATGCCACCCCCAGCCAGGATCCGGATCGCCTGGATCACGCAGCGGCACAACAGCTGGAGCGCAGCCTGGAGTACGACCCGGATGACGTGGCCACCTACCTGCGCCTGCACGACTATTACCTGCGCGGCAAGCTGCTGAAGGAGGCTCGCCGCCTCGAGAATGCCGCCTTGGAACACTGGCCGCATGATATCAAAGTGTTGACGGCCGCGCTGGACACGGCCCTGGCTAGCGGCGCCTTCAAGAAAGCGGCCGGGCTGGCCGGTCGCATCCTGCAGTATGACCCCATCAATCGCGGCGCGCGTGACCGGCTGGTCAAGGCGCACCTGGCCCATGCCGTCAAGCAGATAAGCGCCGCACGCACCGACTTGGCCCAGGGTGAGCTGCGCCACGCCGCCTACTGGGACAGGTCAGGCGACTTCCTGCTGCGCCGCCGAATTCTGGACGCCCTGTGCGAGTATCGTGCCGAGCCAGAGCGTGGGGTTGAGCGCATCCAAGAGATCCACCAGGAACAACAGCAAAGTGCCAGCGCGCAGCTGCTGATCGTACATGAAGCGCTGCTGACGGGCCTGACGCTACACGAGATTCAGCGTCAGCTGACGTTGGAAAAGCCCAAGGTTCACGACCCCGAGGATCTACAGCGCTTGATGGCGCAGCTGAAAGACCTCCCCCTGGGCTCGTCGCGCCGGCTGCAGGACCTTCACCGCCACTTCGCCTCGGCCTTGAAGAAGGCGGCCAAGCTACCCTTGACTATCACTGCGATGGAGCAGGCCTGCGAACTCTGGCAGCGTCTTGAATGGCATGATATCCAGCTGGCATTCGCTCGCTCTGCGCTCAAGCAGTGGCGCAAGGCCCCGGTCTTTATCCTGCACGAATTTGTCGGCCGCTATCCAACCCGGCATTGGCTCGCTACCGATGACGAGCTTGACCGGCTGGAAATCGCCGCCGAGCGGGCCAGGGAAGCTGGAGACATGCGCGTTCATCAACGTCTTCGGTCACTGATCCAACAAGCCTCTCCCATGGATTTCTTCAATAGGCAGCTGGCCGAACTAATCCCGCCGGAGGAGGAGGATCACGACCCCGACAATGCGCCTGTCGACGTTGACCAGATGCTGCGGGACCTTGAGCAACACGGCGTGGATGCCGTCTGCGACGCCCTGCAGATAGATCGAAAGACCCGCAAGATGCTGCGGCGGATAGAGAGTGAGCTAGGTAAGCGAGGCGTGGCCCAGTTGCTGATGAACATGATACTAGACAATCCGATCGACTGAGGTGAGCGCGCTCATGAGAGACCCCTATCTATTGCTGGGCGTCGACGACCAAGCCGACGACGCCACCATCGCCGCCGCCTACCGCCAGGCGCTCAGACGCTTTCCGCCGGAGCGGGATGCGAACATGTTCCAGGCCATTCAAACGGCCTATGGCCGCATCGCCACGCGGCGGCAACGCCTGGCCCACGAGCTGTTCGACACTGACCCGCCGGCGCTGGACGATATTCTCGAGCGCGCCGCACCGCGGGAGCGGCCTGGACGCCCCTCGCTCCGACAGTGGCACGACCTGCTGAACGGAGAGCCCTAACAATGACGAGCCTTTCCCCCTCTGCGTCGGCCCTGCCGGGCCGGCCTCTTGCTGACACGCAGGACTTCGCGTGATGGATAGCACAACACAGGAACACCTGCTGTCGCGCTTTCGCGACTACCTCGACAGCGTCGAGTCGCGAGAAGCCGATGGCGCGACACAACCCGACGCCGCCGCCGAGGCGCCCGACCTGTTCTCGCTCTTCACGGCGCTTGAAGCGCTCAAGAATGAGGTCAAGCTGGAGTCACGGCAGGTCAAGGCGGCCCTCGACCAGTTTCGGGAGCTCTTCGACGCCCTGGAAGGGGAGAAACAGCGTTTACAGGCACAGCTCGATCGCCAGGCAGAGCAACAGCAGGCCCAGGAGGCGGCGGAGCAGCGCGACCTGCTGGTCGAGATGCTCGAGTTGCGTGACCGTATGCACGCCGGCTATCGGCAAGCACATGATCACCGCCCTGGCTGGCTGGCCCGCCGCGATGGCAGCCAGCGATTCATCGACGGCATGGCCCAAGGGATGAAGATGAACCTGGGGCGCCTGGATACCCTGCTCAAGCGCCAGTCGGTACATCCCATCGAGACCCTTGGCCAACCCTTCGATCCGCACACCATGCAGGCGGTCGATGTAGCGCGAGAACCGCAGCAGCCGGATGGCATCGTGCTCGGTGAGCGGCGCAGCGGCTATTGGCACGACACCCGATTACTGCGCTCGGCCGAGGTGGTCGTCAACAAACACTCCGAGGAGAGGTAAGTGGAAAACGTCGCAATTGGCATCGATCTAGGAACCACCAACTCCGAAGTCGCGGTGGTCGTGGATGGCATCGTCCGGGTGCTCGAGATCGACGACAGCCGCCTGTTGCCTTCCGTGGTCGGTCTGTCCGACAGCGGCGATCTACTGGTAGGTCAGGCGGCTCGCAACCAGTATGCGCTGAGGCCCGAAGCCACGATTCGCTCGATCAAGCGGCGCATGGGCGAAGATATCAAGATTCCTCTGGGCAAGCAGGACTATACGCCGCAGGAGATCTCGGCTCTGATCCTCAAGCGCCTCAAGAGCGCCGCCGAGCAATCCCTGGGGACTACGGTCGATCAAGCCGTGATCACCGTTCCCGCCTACTTCTCCGATGCCCAGCGCCAGGCTACCCGCGATGCCGGCCTGCTGGCGGGGCTGGATATCCAGCGGATCATCAATGAGCCCACGGCCGCCGTGCTGGCCTATGAGTCCTCGGAGAGTCAGGCACGTAATGTACTGGTCTATGACCTTGGCGGGGGGACGTTCGACGTCTCGGTCGTGCGCCTGGCCGATGACGTCAATCAGGTATTAGCCAGCCACGGCAATAACCACCTCGGCGGAGATGATTTCGATGCGCTGATCCTGCGCCAACTGGTCGAGCGGATCCGCGACGAGCACGGCTTCGACATCAACGACGATGGTGCCGCGATGGCGCGCCTGTCCCGAGCGGCCGAAGCCGCCAAGATTACTCTGAGCGATGCGCCTTACGCGCGTATCGAAGAGGAGTACCTGTGCGAACGAGACGGCCAACCGGTTCACCTCTCGCTGGAGCTCTCCCGTGACGACTACGACGCCCTGATTTCGCCACTGATCGAGGAGACCCTGGACGCCGTGCATATCGCCCTGGAAGGGGCCGACCTGACGGTCTCCGATATGGACGAGGTCCTGCTGGTAGGCGGCGCGACACGCACGCCCTTGGTCCAGCGACGACTCGCGGACACCCTGCGCCGTACGCCGCGCAGCGACCTCGACCCCGATCTCTGCGTGGCCAGCGGGGCCGCCACCCAGGCCGCCACCTTGGCCGGCATGCCAGCCGCGCGCATCCTGGTGGACATTACCCCTTACACCTTCGGCACCAGTGCGCTGGATCAACTGGATGGCGTGATGTATCCCTATACCTATGTGCCACTGATCCGCAAAAACTCGCCGATCCCCGTGACGAAAAGCGAGGCCTTCGCCACCGTGATGGACGGCCAGACCGCCATCGAGGTCAACGTCTATCAGGGCGAAGCGCCGGATGCCCTCGATAACATCAAGATCGGTGAGTTTCGCGTGGAAGGGCTTAGCGACGTCCCGGCCGGCAATATCATCGTGACGACCTTCGCGCTGGACCTTAACGGGATTCTTGAGGTCACCGCGCAGGAGAAGAGTACCGGGCTCGAGAAGCGTATCACCATCGATAACGCCACCTCACGCTTCGCCCAGGAGGAGCTGGGTGAGGCACGCCAGCGCCTTGGCGCACTGATCGAAGGCGAGACGCTATCGTCCGCCGAAGACACCGAGCGGCGCACGCATGTCCAAGCCAACGCCCTGATCGACAAGGCCGAACGGCTGATGGAAGAGGCCTTGTCGGAGGACGCCGAAGATCTCGTCGACGGTATCGAAGCCATTCGTGACGCCATGCAGCAGCAGGACGAAAAAGCACTGGCGCAGGCGATGGAAGACCTCTCGGACCTGATCTTCTATCTGGAGAGCTGATGGACCGATGCCCTAATTGCAATGCCCGCTACCGCGACGGAGCCGACTGCCGCCGCTGTGGCATGGCACTTGGCGAACTGCTGCGCATCGAGGCGGCGGCAGAGCATCATCGCCGGCAGGCGATTGCCGCGCTGCTGGCACAGGATAGCCAAGCAGCCCGCCGGCACTGCCGGCGCGCTCTGAGCTTACGAAAGGACGGCTTCACGAACGAACTGCTGAAATTTACGGAAAGCAGGATGGCGTGATGCAACGGGTGGAGCAGATACGGGCACCCGAAGGTGCCCGCTCCATCGTGGCTAGCCCGCTGTAAGCGTTTCGCTTACCAGCCGGTCGCTGCCTTGAGGGCATCGCCGATCTCGGCCAAAGAACGCACGGTCTTCACCCCGGCGGCTTCCAGGGCAGCGAACTTCTCGTCCGCAGTGCCCTTGCCGCCGGCGATGATCGCCCCGGCGTGGCCCATGCGCTTACCGGGAGGCGCAGTAACGCCGGCGATGTAGGAAACCACCGGCTTGGAGACGTTGGCCTTGATGTAGGCCGCGGCCTCTTCCTCGGCGGTGCCGCCGATCTCGCCGATCATCACGATCGCCTCGGTCGCCGGGTCCTTCTCGAACTGCTCGAGGATGTCGATGAAGTTGGAGCCGGGGATCGGATCACCGCCGATGCCCACGCAGGTGGACTGGCCGAAGCCGTGGTCGGTGGTCTGCTTGACGGCTTCATAGGTCAGGGTGCCGGAACGCGACACGATACCAACCTTGCCCGGCTTGTGGATGTGACCCGGCATGATGCCGATCTTGGTTTCGCCGGGGGTGATCACGCCAGGGCAGTTGGGGCCGATCAGCCGGACGCCCAGCTCGTCACACTTCACCTTGACGTCGAGCATGTCCAGCGTCGGGATGCCCTCGGTGATGCACACGATCAGCTTGATACCGCCATTGGCCGCCTCGAGGATGGAGTCCTTGCAAAACGCCGCCGGCACGTAGATGACGCTGGCCTCGGCACCGGTCTTCTCCACTGCCTCCTTGACGGTGTTGAACACCGGCAGGCCCAGGTGCTCCTGGCCGCCCTTGCCCGGTGTCACGCCGCCGACCATCTGGGTGCCGTAGGCGATCGCCTGCTCGGAGTGGAAGGTCCCCTGGCCGCCGGTGAAGCCCTGGCAGATGACCTTGGTGTTCTTGTCGATCAGGATGCTCATTACTTGCCCTCCGCTGCCTTGACAACCTGCTGAGCCGCGTCGGTCAGGCTGGTAGCAGCGATGATGTTCAGACCGCTGGACGCCAGCTTCTCGGCACCCAGCTCGGCGTTGTTACCTTCCAGACGCACCACCACAGGCACGTTGACACCGACCTGCTCGACGGCACCGATGATGCCCTCGGCGATCATGTCGCAACGCACGATGCCGCCAAAGATGTTGACCAGCACGGCCTTCACGGAATCGTCGGAAAGGATGAGCTTGAAGGCCTCGGCCACGCGCTCCTTGGTGGCACCACCGCCCACATCGAGGAAGTTGGCCGGCTGACCGCCGTTGAGCTTGATGATGTCCATGGTGCCCATCGCCAGCCCGGCGCCGTTGACCATGCAGCCGATGTTGCCTTCCAGGGCCACGTAGTTGAGCTCCCAGGCAGCCGCCTCGGATTCGCGCTCGTCTTCCTGGGACGGGTCGCGCATCGCCTGCAGGTCCGGATGGCGATGGAGAGCGTTGCCGTCCAGATTGATCTTGGCGTCGAGGCAATGGAGATTGCCTTCGTCGGTGATCACCAGGGGGTTGATCTCGAGCAGCGCCAGGTCCTTGTCATGGAAGAGCTTGGACAGACCCAGGAAGATCTTGGTGAACTGCTTGACCTGGTTGCCAGAGAGACCCAGGGCGAACGCCAGCTCGCGCGCCTGGTAGGGCTGCGCGCCGACCAGGGGGTCGATCTCGGCCTTGAGGATCTTCTCAGGCGTCTCCTCGGCGACCTTCTCGATCTCCACACCACCTTCGGTGGAGGCCATGAAGACCACACGACGGGTGCCGCGATCGACCACCGCGCCAAGGTACAGCTCATTGGCGATGTCGCTGCAGGTCTCGACCAGAATCTTGGTGACCGGCTGACCCTTCTCGTCGGTCTGGAAGGTCACCAGGTTCTTGCCCAGCCAGGACTCGGCGAAGGCCTGGGCCTCCTCCGGGCTCTTGATCAGCTTGACGCCACCGGCCTTGCCGCGCCCACCGGCGTGGACCTGGGCCTTGACCACCCACTTGTCGCCACCGATCTTCTTGCAGGCTTCCGCCGCCTCTTCGGGAGTGTCGACGGCGAAGCCCTTGGAGACCGGCAGGCCATAGTCGGCAAACAGCTGCTTGCTCTGATATTCGTGAAGGTTCATCGATTCATGCCATTGGTTGCATGTGACTCGAACGGTGACCCGGCGCGCGACCACTGGGTAGCGGTTGCCGTGTCACCACCGTTCGCCTCCGATACTTGGCCGGAAGCGATGCACCACCTACAGGTGGCGCTTCTTGTCCTTACTTTTTCTTCTTGCGATTGGCCATGTGGATGGCATGGCCTTCCACTGCAAGAGCGGCCTCGTGCACCGCTTCCGACATGGTCGGGTGAGCGTAGCAGGTCAGGGCCAGGTCCTCGGCGCTGGAGCCGAACTCCAGGGCGATCACGCCCTGGGCGATCATCTCGCCGGCATGCTGACCGACGATATGCATGCCCAGCACGCGGTCGGTCTCGGCGTCGGCGATGATCTTGGCCTGGCCTTCGGTAGCGTTGTTGGCCATGGCGCGGCCGCTTGCGGCGAACGGGAAGGTGCCCGTCTTGACCTCGATACCCTTGGACTTGGCCTCCTGCTCGGTCATGCCGACCCAGGCCACTTCCGGGAAGGTATAGATGACGTTGGGAATGGCGTCGTAGTTCATCTCGGCCTTGTGGCCGGCGATGATGTCGGCGACCATCACACCCTCTTCCGAGGCCTTGTGGGCCAGCATCGGACCGCGCACACAGTCGCCGATGGCATAGACGCTCGGCACGCTGGTGCGGCACTGGTCGTCGACATGAATGAAGCCGCGCTCGTCGGTCTCGACGCCCACGCCTTCGGCAATCACGCCCGTGGTATAGGGCTTGCGACCGACGCAGACGATCAGCTTGTCGAAGGTCATCTCCTGTTCGCCCTTGGCGTCGGTGTACTTGACGACCACCTCCTCGCCCTTGACCTCGGAGCCGGTGACCCTAGCTCCCAGCCTGATGTCCAGGCCCTGCTTCTTGAGCAGTTTCTGGGTCTCCTTGGCGATAGCGCCATCGACCATCGGCAGGAAGTCGTCCATGGCCTCGAGGACGGTGACCTCACTACCCAGGCGGCTCCACACACTGCCGAGCTCGAGACCGATGATGCCGGCACCGATCACGCCCAGACGCTTGGGCGTCTCCTGGAATTCCAGGGCACCGGTGGAATCGACCACCATGCCTTCCTTCAGCGGCGTCGGCGGGATCTCGACCGGCACGGAGCCAGCCGCGACGACGATGTTGTCGGTCTCATAGGTGGACGCCTTGCCGTCCTGGTCGGTCACCTCGACCTGCTTGGAGGAGACCACCTTGCCGGTGCCCTGGATAGCCGTGACGCCATTAGCCTTCAACAGGCCGGCAACACCGCCGGTCAAGTTGTTCACGATCTTTTCCTTGCGGGCCATCATCTTCTTGACGTCCATGCTGACGTCGCCCGCCTGGATGCCAATGTCGTCGAAGTCGTGCTTGGCCTCGACGAACTTGTGCGAGGCCTCGAGCAACGCCTTGGACGGAATACAGCCCACGTTCAGGCAGGTACCACCGAAGACGGGCTTGCCATCCTTGCTGATCCATTTCTCGACGACAGCGGCATTCAACCCCATCTGGGCGGCACGAATAGCGGAAACGTAGCCCCCAGGGCCCGCACCGATCACGATCACATCAAACTTGTCAGCCATGTTGGCTCCTTCGTTACTTGTCGCTGAAGAGCGAAGTGGGTCCCGTGGCTCAGATATCCAGCAGCAGGCGCGCCGGATCCTCGAGCAGTTCCTTGATGGTTACCAGGAACTGAACCGCATCCTTGCCATCGATCATGCGGTGGTCGTAGGAAACCGCCAGGTACATCATCGGACGGATCTCGACCTTCCCGTTCACCGCCATGGGGCGCTCCTGGATCTTGTGCATGCCCAGGATGGCAGTCTGCGGCGGGTTGATGATCGGCGTGGACATCAGCGAGCCGAAGATACCGCCGTTGGTGATGGTGAAAGTACCGCCCTGCATCTCGTCGATGCCAAGCTTGCCGTCACGGGCCCGCTTGCCGAAGTCGACGATGCTCTTCTCGACATCGGCGATTTTCATGCTGTCGGTATCACGCAGCACCGGAACCACCAGGCCGCGGTTGGTGGAGACGGCGACGCCGATGTCCTGGTAACCGTGGTAGACGATGTCGGTACCGTCGATAGAGGCATTGACGTCCGGGAAACGCTTGAGGGCCTCGGAGGCCGCCTTGACGAAGAAGCCCATGAAGCCGAGCTTGACGTCGTGGGACTTGAGGAAGGTGTCCTTGTACTGGGTACGTAGGTCCATCACCGCACCCATGTCGACCTCATTGTAGGTGGTGAGCATGGCGGCGGTCTGCTGAGCCTGCACCAGCCGTTTGGCGATGGTCTGGCGCAGCCGGCTCATCGGCACGCGCTTCTCCGGGCGCTCGCCCTCCACGGCCGGAGCGGGGGCCGCGGCGGCCTTGGCGCCGCCAGACGGCTTGGCCGACTTCTTCGCGGAGCCTTCCTTCGCTGCCCGCAGCACGTCCTCCTTGAGGATGCGCCCCCCCTTGCCAGTGCCCTCGATGGCGTTGACGTCGAGGTCATGCTCGGCGACCAGCTTGCGCGCCGCCGGGGCAAGGATCTTGTCGCCCACCTTCTCATCGCTTTCGCCATCATCGGCGGAAGCCGCAGGCTTGCCCTCACCGACCGCCGGGGCAGCATCACCGCCGGCGCCCTCGGTAAAGATCGCCAGCACCTGCTCGGAGGTCACCTGGCTACCTTCCTCGGCCTTGATCTCGGAGAGCGCGCCGTCCGCGGGAGCTACAACCTCGAGCACGACCTTGTCGGTCTCGATCTCGGCCAGCACCTCATCGCGCTTCACGGCGTCGCCGACCTGCTTGTTCCAGCTGGCCACGGTGCCTTCCTGGATCGACTCGGGGAAGGTCGGGGCCTTGACCTCATGGCTCTTGCCGCCGGCCGCCGGCTTGGTCTCGGCGGCGTCTGCCTTCTCAGCCTTGGCGCCGCTCTCCTTCTCGGCCTTGGCGGCGGATTTTTTGGCGTCCTGCTCGTCGGAGCCCTTGGCCTTGCCCTCGCCGATCTTGCCCAGCACCTGCTCGGACTCCACGGTGTCGCCCTCTTCCACCAGCACCTCGTTGAGAGTGCCGGCCTCAGGAGCCACGACCTCGAGCACCACCTTGTCGGTCTCGATCTCGACGATCAGCTCGTCACGCTCGACGCTGTCGCCGGGCTTCTTGTGCCAGGCCGCCACGCTGCCCTCGGCAACGGATTCCGGAAAGGTGGGTGCCTTGATATCGGTAGCCATGTCGTTTCCCTTTTCTGTTCTCTCTCGTTCCGGTGGGCGCCTCAAAGATTGAAGGCGTCTTCCACCAGCTGGCGCTGCTGTTCGACGTGCACGGACATGTAGCCCGCCGCGGGTGCCGCGGAAGCCGGACGACCGGCAAACTTGAGTTTGCCGCCCAGGCCGTCACGCAGCATGTCGGCCACGGCCCGCATGTGGTGCTGACTCGAATACCAGGCGCCCTGGTTGAGCGGCTCCTCCTGGCACCACACCACATCGGTGACGTTGGTGTAGTCCTCGATAGCCTCGAACAGCTCCTCCTTGGGGAAGGGATAGAGCTGCTCCATGCGCAGGATCGCCGTGTCTTCGCGGGCGTTCTCCTCGCGCCAGTTGGCCAAGTCGTAGTAGACCTTGCCGGCGCAGAGGATGATGCGTTCGACCTTCCCGGCCTCGAGCTTGCCTTGATCGGGCAGCACCATCTGGAAGCGGCCATTGGCCAGTTCCTCGAGGCTTGAGATCGCTGACTTGTGGCGCAGCAGGCTCTTGGGCGTCATCACCACCAGTGGCTTTCTCAGCGGGCGGATCACCTGACGACGCAGCAGATGGAAAATCTGTGCCGGGGTCGTCGGCACGCAAACCTGCATGTTGTGCTCGGCACACATCTGCAGGAAACGCTCGAGACGCGCCGAGGAGTGCTCGGGGCCCTGCCCTTCGTAGCCGTGGGGCAACAGCATGACCAGTCCACACAGGCGCTCCCACTTGGTCTCGCCAGAGGAGATGAACTGGTCGACCACTACCTGCGCGCCGTTGAAGAAGTCACCGAACTGGGCCTCCCATACCACCAGATCATTGGGAGCAGTCGTCGAGTAGCCGTATTCGAAAGCCAGCACCGCTTCTTCCGAGAGGAAGGAGTCGTGGATGGTGAAGCGCGGCTGGCCGTCAGCCATGTGCTGAAGCGGCACGTAGGCCTTGCCGTCCTTCTGGTTGTGCACTACTGCATGGCGGTGAGAGAAGGTGCCACGGCCGACATCCTGACCGGTGATGCGTACCGGGTGGCCCTCGTTGAGAAGCGTGGCGTAGGCCAGGGTCTCGGCGAAGCCCCAATTGGCGGCCAGGCCACCGGCCTGCATCTTGCGACGATCATCGTAGATCTTGGCCACCTGGCGCTGCACCTCGACCCCATCGGGGACCTCGCACATCTTCCCGGCAAGACGCTGAAGCAGCTTCATGTCGACGGTGGTATCGGCATGGCCGGTCCACTCATGGCCCAGATAGGGGGTCCAGTCGACGAACAGCGACTTGTTGGGCTTCTGCACCAGGGCGTTGGCCACGTGATTACCGGCCATCAGGTCATCCCGGTACTTTTCCATCATGGCCTTGGTGTCGTCATCGGTGAGCAGCCCCTCGCCGACCAGCCGCTTGATGTAGAGTGCCCGCGAGGAGGGATGATCCTTGATCTTGCTGTACATCATCGGCTGAGTGCCGGAGGGCTCATCGGCCTCGTTATGGCCACGGCGGCGGTAGCAGACCAGGTCGATGACCACGTCACGATTGAACTGATGACGATAGTCGATAGCGACCTGGGTAACGTGCAGCACAGCATCCGGATCGTCGCCGTTGACGTGAAAGATGGGCGCCTGGACCATCTTGGCGATATCGGTGCAGTACTCGGTGGAGCGCGAGTCCTGAGGATGCGAGGTGGTAAAGCCCACCTGGTTGTTGATGACGATGTGCACCGTGCCCCCGGTCTTGTAGGCACGAGTCTGGGACATCTGGAAGGTCTCCATGACCACGCCCTGTCCGGCGAAAGCGGCGTCACCATGGACGTTGATCGGCAGCACCTTGTTGCCGATCGGGTCGTCGCGGCGGTCCTGGCGGGCCCGCACCGACCCCTCGACCACCGGCGCAACAATCTCCAGATGGGAAGGGTTGAACGACATTGCCAGGTGCACCTCCCCGCCCGGCGTCATGACGTTGGAACTGAAACCCTGGTGGTACTTGACGTCACCCGAGCCGCGCTCGATGACCTTCTTGCCGTCGAACTCGTCAATCAGTTCCGAGGGATTCTTGCCAAGAATATTGACCAGCAGGTTAAGACGCCCGCGGTGGGCCATGCCGATCACCACTTCCTTGGTGCCATAGCCACCGGCACGCTGGATCAGCTCATCCATCATAGGGATAAAGGCTTCGCCGCCCTCGAGGCCGAAGCGCTTGGTCCCCGGATACTTGGAAGCCAGGTAGCTCTCCAGCCCCTCGGCGGCGGTCAGACGCTCCAGCACATGCTTGCGCACCTCGGGGCTGAAATTGGGCGCCGAACATACCGATTCGAAACGCTGCTGAAGCCAGCGTTTCTCCTCGGTGTCGACGATATGCATGATCTCGCAGCCGATGGAGCGGCAGTAGGTCTGCTCCAGGGCGTTGACGATTACCTTGAGCGGTGCCTTGTCCACACCCAGGAAGAAGGAGCCGGTCTGGAACTCGGTATCCAGGTCGGCCTTCGAGAGCTGGTGGAAGGAGAGGTCGAGATCGGGAATGGGTTTAGGGTTGCGCAGGCCAAGCGGGTCGATGTCGGCCTTCTGATGGCCGCGGAAGCGATACGCGTTGATCAGCTGGAGAACCTTGACCTGCTTCTTATTCTCGTCACTGGCTGCAGTGGCCTGGGCGGTGCGCCGTTGGCGGCCCAACTGATAGAACTGCTCGCGGATCGGTTCAAGCGGAACATCGTGCCTGGCCCCACCCTCGGGTCGCGGCAACTGGTCAAAATACTGGCGCCATTCGTCGGGAACGGCGGAGGGATCATCGAGGTACTGTTCGTAGAGCGCTTCCACATAGTGGGCATTGCCGCCACTCACGTGGGAGGAGCGCCACATCAACTCCATTATGCCTTGTTGCATCTCTTGGTCACCCTGCACTGATGGGGTGGTATCGGCGTCGACACGCCCGCATCGACATCGCTGGTGCCCTGCCGGAGCGAGGGCATCATGAATTCCATGGTCAAGAGCCGGTACCCAGGGCACCGGCTCCACTCATCATGCTCCGCACCGGCCTCGGCTGCGACTTCTTGTCGCAGCCCAAGAGCGATAGACATGATAACAAGCTGGACGCCACGATTTAAGTGGCATCTGCCAGCAGCATCTCACGGATCTTGCCGATCGCCCGCGTCGGGTTGAGTCCCTTGGGGCAGACCGCGACGCAGTTCATGATCCCGCGGCAGCGGAATACGGAGAACGGGTCCTCGAGATCTGTCAGGCGGTCACGAGTCGCCGTGTCACGGGAATCCGCCAGGAACCGGTAGGACTGCAGCAGGCCGGCCGGGCCGACGAACTTGTCCGGGTTCCACCAGAACGATGGGCAGGCAGTGGAACAGCAGGCACACAGGATGCACTCGTAGAGGCCATCAAGCTTGTCGCGCTCTTCCGGTGACTGCAGGCGCTCGATGGCCGGCGCCGGCTCATCGTTCTGCAGGTACGGCTGAATGCGCTCGTACTGCTGGTAGAACAGCCCCATGTCGACCACGAGGTCGCGAATGACCGGCAGGCCCGGCAGCGGCCGCAGAGTCAGCTTGTTGCCCTTCACCACTTCGGATAGCGGAGTGATGCAGGCCAGGCCGTTCTTGCCGTTCATGTTCATACCGTCGGAACCGCACACACCCTCGCGGCAGCTGCGCCGATAGGCCAGGCCATTGTCCTGCTCCTTGGCCAGGTGCAGGACGTCGAGCACCATCAGGTCGCGACCCTGGGTATCGACCTGAAACTCCTGCATGTAGGGCGCGGAGTCGGTTTCCGGGTTGTAGCGGTATAGAGATACCTGAAGCTTGGACATCGTGACTCCCCTCGTATTGGCTGAATCAGTAGGTGCGGACTTTCGGCTCGAACATGTCGACGATCTTGGGTGCGAAGTTCACATCGCGCTTGCCCAGTCGCTTCTCGGCCGGGAAGTAGAGCGAGTGCTTCAGCCAGTTGACGTCGTCGCGGTCCGGGAAGTCATAGCGAGAGTGGGCACCACGGCTCTCCTTGCGTTCCAGGGCGGCAATGGCGGTGGCCTCGGCCACTTCCATCAGGTTATCCAGCTCCAGTGCCTCGACACGCGCGGTGTTGAAGGTATTGGACTTGTCCGGCAGGTAGGCGTTGGCGATGCGCTCGCGCAGTGCCTCGAGGCGCTTTACGCCCTCCTGCATGTTCTTCTCTTCGCGGAACACGCCGAAGGAGGTCTGCATGATGTCCTGCAGGTCGCGCTTGAGATCGGGCACGGTCTCGCCGCTGTCGGACTCGTTCCAGCGCGTGATGCGCTTCATGGCGGACGCAATATCGGACTCGGAGGCGTCGAGGTACTCGATACCCTCGTTGAGCGCGCCTTCGATGAACATGCCGGCCGCGCGGCCGAACACCACCAGGTCGAGCAGCGAGTTGCCGCCCAGGCGGTTGGCGCCGTGGACCGACACGCAGGCCGCCTCGCCGCAGGCGAACAGGCCACCCACGATCTGATCGTTACCATCGGCGTCCTGCATGATCGCCTGGCCGTGCACGTTGGTCGGGATCCCGCCCATCATGTAGTGACAGGTCGGGACGACCGGGATCGGCTCCTTGGCCGGGTCCACATGGGCAAAAGTCTTGGAGAGCTCGACGATGCCGGGCAGGCGCTTGCCAAGGACATCCTCACCCAAGTGATCCAGCTTGAGGAAGACGTGGTCGCCCTTCTCGCCGCAGCCGCGGCCCTCGAGGATCTCCATGACCATGGAGCGCGCCACAACGTCACGACCGGCAAGATCCTTGGCGTTGGGCGCGTAACGTTCCATGAAGCGCTCGCCGTCCTTGTTGACCAGGTAGCCGCCCTCGCCGCGGCAGCCCTCGGTCACCAGGGTGCCGGCGCCGTAGATGCCGGTCGGGTGGAACTGCCACATTTCCATGTCCTGCATCGGGAAGCCGGCACGCAGCGCCATGCCGATGCCATCACCCGTGTTGATCAGGGCATTGGTGGTGGAGGCAAAGATACGCCCCGCCCCGCCGGTGGCCATGACGGTGGCCTTGGACTTCACGTGCACCACTTCGCCGCTCTCGATGTCCATGGCGATGCAGCCCACCACGTCACCGTTGGCGTTCTTGACCAGATCGACGGCGTACCACTCATTAAGGAAGGTGGTGTTGTTCTTCAAGTTGTTCTGATAAAGCGTGTGCAGCAGAGCGTGGCCGGTCCGGTCGGCGGCCGCACAGGTACGTGCCGCCTGACCGCCCTTGCCGAAGTCCTTGGACTGGCCACCGAATGGACGCTGGTAGATGCGTCCGTTATCGAAACGGGAAAACGGCAGGCCCATGTGCTCGAGCTCGAACACCGCCTTGGGGCCCTCGGAACACATGTACTCGGAGGCGTCCTGGTCGGCGATGTAGTCACCGCCCTTGACGGTGTCGTACATGTGCCAGCGCCAGTCGTCGTCAGGATCCGCAGAAGCGATGGCACAGGTGATACCACCCTGGGCGGAGACAGTATGCGAGCGGGTTGGAAAGACCTTGGACAGCACCGCGGTCTTCTTGCCGGACTTGGCCAGCTCGAGTGCGGCCCGCAGGCCGGCACCGCCCCCGCCGATGATGATGGCGTCAAAAGACAGGCTACGCATGGTGGACATGAATCAGGCTCCCCACAGAACGGTGATGCCCCAGACCAGGAACACGAAGATGGCCAGGATGATGATGAGCTGGACGGCGAGGCGCACGCCGGTCGACTTGAGGTAGTCGGTGGTCACGGTCCACAGCCCAATCCAGGCGTGGGCGGCCAGCGACAAGAAGGCCAGCAGCGAGAAGATGCGCATCCAGGTCTGGGAAAAGAGACCGCTCCAGGCCGCGTAGTCCAGGCCAGGGCTAAACAGCAAGAAACCGACGATGAAGAGGGTGTAGAGCGCCAGGACGACGGCCGAAACGCGCTGAAGTAGCCAGTCGGAGAGACCGCTGCGCCCGAGATTCGTGATATTGGTTACCATACCCAGACTCCAGCCAGAATGATCAGGACCACGCTCACCACCACGGTGATCTGTGCCTTCTTGACGCCCCCCTCGAGGGTCACGCCGATATCCATGTCCATCAGCAGGTGCTTGATGCCGGCCACGAAGTGGAAGGCCAGGGCGGACAGCAGCCCCCAGGCGACCAGCTTGGCCAGGAAGTTGTGGGCCAGGGCGTCGCTCACGGCCGCAAAACCGGCTGGTGAAGAGAGCGACGTATCGAGCGCCCAGAAGGCGAAGATCAGGCCAATGAAGAGGATGACGCCGGAGATGCGATGAGCGATCGACGTCAGGGCGGGGAGAGGAAACTGTATCGTGGACAGATCCAGATTTACGGGTCGTTTGCTATTCACGGCTCTACACACTCTCTTGGCCCGCTGTTCGGTTGTCGGACAAGGCCCGAGCGGGCGGTGGTTTCGGGAAGGGACTCGATCGTGGCCGAGTTGGACACGACCACCGGTTCCTGCCAGTCGCGCGCTAATATTATAGGGACATACCCCTGCCATGACAAATGGACGCGGAGCGTACTCGACCATGGTGGAAGGCCGATTTCTCGGCGCTGACGGCGCCTATCAAGAGATCCACCGGCGTTGACCCGAGCCTCGCCGCCCCGCTATGGTGCAAAGCACCATTTTCTTTACAGAAACTATACACTTAACACGCTACAGTACAATGATAGGCACGCAATGGTGGAATTGACAATCGCTGACACACTTCTATAGTGGGCGAACCTTTTCGCCGGCACCATCAGCGGACAGACAACTTAATCGTCCCACCATGACTCTAGAGGAGGCCAGTATGGCTGACAGGAAAGCGACATTGACGGTAGACGGTCTGGAGAATCCGATCGACCTACCGATCTACTCTGGCACCCTGGGCCCCGACGTCATCGACGTACGCGGCCTCGGTGCCGAAGGCCTCTTCACCTACGACCCTGGTTTCATGGCAACCTCCTCATGCCAATCGGCGATCACCTATATCGACGGCGGCAAGGGGGTGCTGTTGCATCGCGGCTACCCGATCGACCAGCTGGCGAAGGAATCCGACTTCGTCGAGCTTTGCTACCTGCTGATGTTCGGCGACCTACCGGATGATACTCAGTATGAGGCATTCAAGGCGCGCATCACCAACCACACCATGGTCCACGACCAGATCAACAACTTCTTCAAGGGCTTTCGCCGCGACGCTCACCCGATGTCGATCCTCTGTGGCGTCGTCGGTGGCCTGGCGGCTTTCTACCACGATCATCTCAACATCAACGTGCAAGAGGATCGGGAGATCAGCGCCATCCGCCTGATCGCCAAGATGCCGACCATCGCCGCGATGTCCTACAAGTACAACATCGGCCAGCCGTTCAACTATCCGCGCAATGACCTGAGCTATGCAGAGAACTTCCTCTACATGATGTTCAGCAACCCGTGCGAGAAGTACGAGATCAACCCGGTCTATGCCAAGGCCATGGACCGCATCTTCATGTTGCACGCGGACCACGAGCAGAACGCCTCCACCTCCACGGTACGCCTGGCAGGCTCCACCGGCGCCAACCCATTTGCCTGCATCAGCGCCGGCATCGCAGCTCTCTGGGGCCCGGCCCACGGCGGCGCCAACGAGGCAGTGCTGAACATGCTCGACGAGATCGGCGACGAATCCGAAGAGAACATCCAGCGCTTCATCGACAAGGCCAAGGACAAGGACGACCCCTTCAAGCTGATGGGCTTCGGCCACCGCGTCTACCGCAACTTCGATCCACGCGCCAAGGTAATGAAGGAGACCTGCGACGAGGTGCTGGCCGAGCTGGGCCTGGCCGACGACCCGCAGCTGAAGATCGCCAAGCGCCTGGAGCAGATCGCTCTGGAGGACGACTACTTCATCGAGCGCAAGCTCTACCCGAACGTCGACTTCTACTCCGGCATCATTCTCAAGGCCATGGGCATCCCGAAGAACATGTTCACGGTGATCTTCGCCGTGTCGCGGACCATCGGCTGGATCTCCCACTGGCACGAGATGATCAGCGAGCCATACAAGATCGGTCGTCCGCGTCAGCTATACACCGGCCATGCCCAGCGCGACTACCCGACCACCTGAGCGTCCACAGCAGCACTCACGCCGCACCACCAGAAGGGCCGCCCGAGAGGGCGGCCCTTCGTGTTTGTGGGGCCACGACAGACGTCAAGGGGTGCTTAAGCGCGTAGAGCTCCTTGCACGACCTCGGCCCTTGAGCAAGGCGGGATAAGCCGTGGACGCATCCTGCAGAGCGCTGTCGCTTATGGTGCCTACAGCCAGCGATCCAGAAGCAGGTTACTAATACCAGAGGACCAGAATCTTCACTCATTCGGCTTGACTTCATGACAGAGAGGCATGCGCCAACGGCGCCGACCGTTTTCCACACAATCTGTGGATAAACCTGTTCAAAACCTCTCGAAAAGGTCGCGTAATCGCCATGAACAGCGGAACCGGCTTAGATTGATCAATTTTTAACCTATTGCAAGTCATTGAAATAAAAGAGTTAAAACAGAAAGCCGGTAACCATGCGGGTTTTGGGCAGCACTATGCACAGGTCGACCCTAAGGAAGCGTGAAAGTGGACAAGTCAAGGGAGATGTCAAGCCAATATCGACCAAAATGGCAGTCCGAAGCAGCAGGCCGCCTGGACACGACGAAACGCCAGGCAAGCGAAATGGCCGGCTGATCAGAAGAAATGAGAGGAGTAATGCAGGGAAAGGTGGCGTCCCATAGGGGGTTCGAACCCCTGTTACCGCCGTGAAAGGGCGGTGTCCTGGACCACTAGACGAATGGGACGCAATATCCTCTATGTGAGATGTTGGTGGAGCCTAGCGGGATCGAACCGCTGACCTCGACACTGCCAGTGTCGCGCTCTCCCAGCTGAGCTAAGGCCCCAATCTCTCGAAGACGGGGCGCAGGTTACTGATTAGCCCCGCCTTCGTCAACAGGAAATCACGAGAGATCTCGATACTCTTTTTCGAAACGCTTGGCCTGCTTCTTGGAGACGCCGCCAAGCACCTCGATGGCATGGCGCAGGCGCGCCCGCGTCATGTCGGAGCCCAGGATCGCCATGGCATCCATCACCGAGGTGCTCGAGCTGGAGCCAGTGATGGCGATGAACACCGGGGCCAGGAAGGCCTTCATCTTCAAATCGAAATGGCCAGACAGCGTCTTGACCTCTTCCAGTAGCGTCTCCTTGTGCCAGGCCGGGACGCCCTCGAAGCGCCACACCAGGAACTGCAGCAGCTTGAGCAGTTCCTCGCGGGAAAGCTTGACCTCGTCGAAACTCTCCTCATCGATGGCCGGTAGCCCCGAGAAGAAATGACCGGCCAGGGGCACCACCTGGGAGAGCGTTTCCACCCGGGGACGCACCTGAGGCAGGATTCGACTGACGTACTCCTCGTTGAAGGCCCACTCCATTAGCGCCTTGAGGAAGGCCTTGTCGTCGAGCTCCTCACGGATGTAGACACCGTTGAGCCAGGTCAGCTTCTCCAGGTCGAATACCGGCCCGCCGAGCGACACGCGCTGGACATCGAAGTGGCTCATCATCTCGTCGAGGCTGAACTTCTCGCGCTCGTCGGGCATCGACCAGCCCATGCGTCCCAGGTAGTTGATCACCGCCTGGGGCAGATAGCCCATGCGCCGGTAGTAGTTGATTGAGGTGGGGTTCTTGCGCTTGGAAAGCTTGGACTTGTCGGGGTTGCGCAGCAGTGGCATGTGGCAGAGCTGAGGCATCTCCCAGCCGAGGTACTCATAGAGCAGCTGGTGCTTGGGCGCCGAGTTGATCCACTCCTCGCCACGCAGCACGTGAGTGATGCCCATCAGATGGTCATCCACCACGTTGGCCAGATGATAGGTCGGCATGCCATCGGACTTGAGCAGGATCTGGGCATCCACCTGGGCCCAGTCGACCTCGATCACGCCTCGCAGCATGTCATCGATCACGCAGCTGCCGGTGGCGGGAACCTTCATGCGCACCACGAAAGGCCAGCCCTCCTTCTCGCGGCGCCCCTGCTCCTCGGCAGGCAGGGCGAGGTCGGAAGGCTTGAGGGCCAGGTGCATGCCGGCAGCCTTGCGCGCCTCGCGCAACTCGTCGAGCTCCTCACTGGTGCGGTAGCACTTGAAGGCATGGCCAGCCTCGATCAGCTGCCGAGCATATTCTCCATAGATGTCGCCGCGCTCACTCTGGCGATAAGGGCCATGGGGTCCTCCCACATCGGGGCCCTCGTCCCACTCCAGGCCCAGCCAGCGCAGCGAGTCGAGGATCATCTGCTCGGATTCGGCGGTCGAGCGCACCCGGTCGGTGTCCTCGATGCGCAGGATGAACTGGCCACCATGCTGACGTGCAAAACAGAGGTTGAACAGGGCGATATAGGCGGTGCCCACATGGGGATCGCCGGTGGGTGACGGCGCGATACGAGTTCGTACGGTCATGTCGTCCTTGGTCCTGTCGGTGGTGTGGGGCGTGCCCTGCCGGGAGGGCGAATGAACGGCATTATACGCACCTGGTCGACACCGGGCAGCCGTGGCGGGAATCATTACCCCGCTTAATGGTCCATGCTAGAGCCCGAATTCCCTGCACGAGGCCTCACATGCTCTCGCGACTCCCCGACGACTTCACGGCCCTGGTCACCGCTGCGAATGGCGGCATCGGCAGCGCCGTCATCGATGCCCTGCTGGATAGCGACCGCCCCAGTCGCGTGATCGGCGTCAGCCGGTCCGGCCGCTCTCACTCGGACCCTCGCTTCGAATCTCTCACCCTGGACGTCACCGAGCCGAATGGCCTCGCGGCCCTGGAAGAGGCACTCGATGCCACCCCGCTCCACCTGGTGTTCAACGCCATCGGCATGCTGCACGACGAGCGGTTCGGCATCGGCCCGGAGAAGAAGTTCGATGACCTGGACGCCGAGGCCATGAGCCGGCTCTACCACGTCAATGCGATCACGCCAGCGCTGCTGCTCAAGGCCCTGCAGCCCAACCTCAAGGGGCGCCATCCGGCACTGATAGCGAGCCTCTCGGCGCGGGTCGGCTCCATCGGCGACAACCGGATGGGCGGCTGGTACGCCTACCGAGCCAGCAAGGCCGCCCACAACATGCTAATGAAGACCGCAGCCGTTGAGCTACGCCGCCTCAATCCCCAGGCCAGCATCGCCTGCCTGCATCCCGGCACCACCGATACCGAACTCTCGCGCCCCTTCCAGGCGCGGGTGCCGGCGGACAAGCTATTCACCGCCGCATTCGTTGCCGAACAGCTGCTGACGGTTCTGGAAGACTGCGGCCCCGAACAGAGCGGGATCTTTCTCGACTGGGCCGGTGAATCCGTGGAGTGGTGAGCCTTGGCGACACACGCCCCCTCGAAGAAATCTAGGCAGAATTATCGTTGATACCGGCCCTTGCACCATGAAAATCGATCACAGATGATCATCCGACTCAATGACCCACAGGATGCTTAGATGGATTCCCTCGGCCCACGAATCAAGGAACTTCGGCTAGAGGCCAAGCTCAACAAGGCGGCCCTGGCACGCAGGGTCGGTGTCTCCGATGTAACCATTTCCTACTGGGAATCCGGTGCCATCAGGCAGATTGGCCACGAGAGGCTGGTAGCGTTGGCCCAGGCCCTGAATTGCCCGCTGTCGCGCCTGCTCGAGGAGACGGGCACCCAGGCCACACCCCTCTTCCTGCATAGCCACCCGCCGCTGCCCTGGCACGATGGCAGGCAGAAGGGTATCGATTTGCCGATCGAGCTGGTACCTGGCCAACGCTGGGACGGCGACTGCCATCTGGTCACCCCCGCGCCGGGAGAACACTTCGACTTCCTCGCCGAGGGAGACCTGGTCGCCATCGCCCCCAGCGAAATTTTCCGCCAGCCGGGGCTCTACCTAATCGACGACGACGGCACCCTAGCCATCCGCCGGGTCGACCAGGCCAATACCGGAGAGCTGGTGTTCCACCGCAAAAATAGCGACGAGGCCATGCCCTGGTCTCCGGCCTGCCGCCTGGTCGGCAAGCTGGTAGCCCACTGGCGTCTCCAGCCGCTTTGAGGCGTCACTCCACCTTCAGCACCTCCACTTTATCGGCGGTGCGGCGCGCATCGTTGCCCACCAGGAAACGCTGGCTGTATCTGGCCACTTGCCCCAGGCCATGACCTGACTCCTGCACCAGGGGCCCGCTAAGGTGCTCGTTCTGCTCGCCCAGCCGATCGCGCACCGTTGGAGGCTGCACGCTGCCCTCTTGCACATCGACCATAACGCGATAACCCCCATCCGGTAGCCCGCTGCCGGGCCCGAAGGGGCCAGCCATGAAGCCGCCCTCCTCCACCGATACGCGCTCGCGCCAACGCATCCCGCTGAGCTCGCGTTCCACCAGGACCTGCAAGCGGGTCGCCTCGGGCAGATTGGTCTCACCCTTCACCGTCAGGCGCCGATCGGTGCCAAGGCTGGACGAGAGATCGATCATCACCGGCTGGTCGAAGGGTGGCACCTCGGGTGCTTCGGGGGAGGGTTCCGGAGACGGCTCGCGGGTCTCGGCCGTGGTGGTAGACTCGGCAGGCTCGGAGCCCGCCTCCTCCTCACTGCCGCCGCAGCCGGACAGCCACACCAGCAGCAGACCCACCCCCATTGCTCGATACCACACCGTCATGCACGCCTCCTGCCCAGTCGATGAGAGGCCAGACTACCATCATTCCCGGCCATGCGGCGCCCGCTCAGCCCAGCTCAGCACAGTCGCGACAGACCGTGGTATAGGGCACCGCCTCCAGTCGGCGAGTATCGATGGCCTCACCGCACGCTTCGCAGAGATCGCCCTCGCCGTCGTCGACACGCTTGAGCGCATGCATGACCTGACGAAGCTCATCCTCTGCCTCCTGCTGAAGGGCCTCGATCACCTCATCGTTCTGCAGCTCGATGGACTGATCCTCAATGTCCTTGTCCAACGGGCCACCACGCTGCTCCTTGTGCGCCTTGTAGCGCTCAAACCGCTCGATCAGCTCGTCGCGCAACGCTTCCAGCTGCTGCTTCCGTTCTGTCATGACGTTGCCTCCTGTCAAAATCGTCAATACCGAAAGGACACTGCCCTCTTTATACAACCTGTCATATCGCGCCTTGACCCATGCTGATGGAAGTCAAGCTGCCTGTCTCTCTTCTTCGGGATAGCCCCAAGCACGCGAGCACGTGTCCCACATGCGTGCCAAGGCCCCGAGCCGCATGCTCAAGTGATGTCCAGGGCCTCATAACCCGCCGGCGTCAGGGTAATGCGCTCCGGCTCGTCGCTACCCCTTGTCCAATCGACGCTGATCAGCCCCCTGGCCTCGAGGTCGTCGATATCCTCCAATACCTGCTCCAGCAGGCTGTCTTCACCCGGGTGGCCAAAGGGCGAGGCCAGCACCCCGCCGTGCTGCATTACGCGGGTCAGCAGTTCCATCTGTTGTTCGGTGAGTTCGCCGCTCATGTTCTGCTCCTTTCGAGGATGGGTGTCCGCCAGTATGGACGAGGGATGCCACATACGGCGAAGTCTTCCCCATTCGACATATCGGGATGGACGAGACGCCACACAAGGCATTGACGCCCGCCGCTATACGTGGCATTGTATCGGCAGTTGGTAAGCAAGATGCATATTGTCAGTAGTAGTCGAATCCTTTCGGTTGTCTGGTTATATCCCCTTGTTTGACCCACTAGCACTCGGGGCATCACCCGGTAATTTGTAACAAGCGCACACAGCGCGAAAGGAAACAGAATATGTCTACTGGCACAGTTAAGTGGTTCAACGACGCAAAAGGCTTCGGCTTCATCACCCCGACCGATGGTGGCGATGACCTCTTTGCCCACTTCTCCGAAATCAAGGCAGACGGCTTCAAGTCCCTTCAGGACGGCCAGCAGGTCTCCTTCGATGTAGTCCAGGGTAAAAAAGGCCTGCAGGCTTCGAACATCGAAGTCATCTGATCGCCGATCAGACAGACCTATCGCGTCGCAAGACGTCGAGTATCAAGGCCCGCTGATGCGGGCCTTGGTGTTTCTGCGTGTCGGTTTTTCCGTCGCCAGCTACGGACTCCAAGGCTCGCGGAAGTACCCCCTGTCACCATTGGCCAGAAATTGACCAGGGCTGGTAGAATAACCGCCTTTCCGAACGATACTCCGTGATGCCGATGTCCCAGCTCGACCGTACCTTTTCCGTGGCCCCTATGATGGACTGGACGACCCGCGACTATCGCGCATTCGCCCGGACCCTGACCCGCTACGCCCTGCTCTATACCGAGATGGTGACCACCGGCGCCATCCTGTATGGCAGCCCGCGCAGTCGATTCCTCGGCCATGAGGCGGTCGAGCATCCGCTTGCCCTGCAGTTGGGTGGCAGCGATGCCGATGAGCTCGCCGAATGTGCGGCCATCGCCGAAGATTGGGGCTACGACGAGGTCAATCTCAACGTCGGCTGCCCGAGCGATCGGGTGCAGAACAACCTGATCGGCGCCTGCCTGATGGGCCATCCGGAGAAGGTCGCCGCCGCGGTGCGCGCCATGCGTGAGGCGGTGTCGATCCCGGTCACGGTCAAGTGCCGCATCGGCATCGACGACCAGGACGAGGATGCAGACCTCGAGCGTTTCATCACCACCGTGGCCGACGCCGGCTGCGACACCTTCATCGTGCATGCCCGCAAGGCATGGCTCGAGGGGCTCTCCCCCAAGGAGAACCGCGACGTGCCTCCGCTCAACTACCCACGGGTGCACCGCCTCAAGGCGAGCCACCCCGAGCTGCATATCGGCATCAACGGCGGCCTGAAGACACTCGACGCCTGCCGGGAACAACTGAAACTGGTGGACAGCGTGATGGTCGGCCGCGAGGCCTACCAGAACCCCTGGCTGCTGGCCGGCATCGACGAAGCCATCTACGGCTTACCCGGCCCGGCACAGAGCCGCCATGCGGCAGCGCGGGCGTTCCGCCCCTACATCGCACGTCGGTTGGAAGAAGGCGCTAAGCTGAACCATATCACCCGCCACCTGCTAGGGCTCTTTCAGGGCCAGCCAGGCGGGCGTCGCTTCCGCCGTCACCTTTCCGAGAACGGTCATCTCGACGGCGCCTGCCTGCGTGTCTTCGACGATGCCCTGAGCCTGGTGCCCGAGCGCGAGACCGCCGCCGTGGCCTGAGGCCGGTGGCAACCGAAACCCAGACGGCGCCGATCTCCCGGCGCCGTCTGTATTTGTAACGCGATTCAGTAAAGCGCGTCGGGCGGTGGCTCGAGGCTGGAGTGGAAGTCCTCGATGGCGCTTTCGGCCTCCTCGATGGCATCGAAGCGGGCGATATGAAACAGTGCCTCTCCCTCGTTGGCCAATGGCAATCGGCTCATGCCGATCACGATGCCATCGGCCATGGAGCGCACCTCGCCCTCGGCGTTTCCGAAGGGGTCCGCCACGCGCCCCAGCAGCTCGCCCTCTGCCACCCGAGCCCCGAGTCGCACCTGGGGGCGCAGGATGCCGTCGATAGGTGCCCGAGCCCAGCTCGAGCCATTGGCAACCTCCGCGGCCGGCACCTGCCGGCGGCGATGCTCTCCGGTCAGCATGCCCAGCCGGCGCATCACACGCAGCACACCGCGCACCCCCGGAGTGATCGCCCACTGGTCGAAGCGCAGCGCCTCGCCAGCCTCGTAGGTGAGCACCGGTATACCGCGATTCTGTGCATAGTGGCGCAGGCTGCCCTCGCGCAGTTCGGCGTTGAGAATCACCGGCGCCCCGAAGGCGTTGGCCATGCGCTCGGTCTCGCCCCCGGCTGTCAGCTGAGCCCGGATCTGCGGCAGGTTGGTGCGATGAATGGCGCCGGTATGCAGGTCAATGATGTGCGTGGCGTGATCGACGATCTGCTCGCGGAACAGCGCCGCCACCCGGCCGCCCAGCGAGCCCGATTCGCTGCCCGGGAAGCAGCGGTTGAGGTCACGTCGATCCGGCAGGTAGCGGCTGTGCTGCACGAAGCCGAAGACGTTGACGATCGGTGAGGCGATCAGAGTTCCGCGCAGCCCCTGGAGCTGCTTGGAGCGCAGCAACCGGCGCACGATCTCCACGCCATTGATCTCGTCGCCATGGATCCCGCCGCAGACCAGCATCACCGGGCCCGACTGGCGGCCGTGCACAACCTCGACGGGGATGTAGAGCGGAGCGTGGGTGTAGAGACGCGCCACTGGCACGTCGATCTGGGTACGCGAGCCTGCCGCCACGCGGGTGCCGGCGAGTTCGAAAGGGGCACGGGCCATGGGCTCTCCTTGCGTGACAGAACAGTGTTTTTCGTGGCTACCTTATACGCCACTGCCGCGCCGAAGACGAGCACGACCGATGTATACGCACGCTATTATCCATACATTGGTGTATGTAAAAGGCGAGGCGGCTCGGGTAGAATAGGTCCACCGACCAGAACGCTGGAGAGCCCAACTTCATGGCCAGACGCACCAAGGCCGAGGCCGCCGTTACCCGGGAGGCCCTGCTGGACGCCGCCGAGGAGGTGTTCCTCGAGAAGGGCGTGGCCCGCACCTCCCTGGAACAGATCGCTCGACACGCTGATATGACACGCGGCGCCCTCTACTGGCACTTCCGCAACAAGGCCGACCTCTTCCAGGCCATGCTGCAACGTGTACGCATGCCCTTCCAGGAGCTGGTAGAAGAGATCGGCGACCCGAGCCTCGTCGAGCGCCCCCTCGAGGCGATCCGCCTGGCCTGCTTGAAAGGCTTCGAGCGCCTCGAGCAGCCCCGCTATCGGCGCGTGCATGCCATTCTCATCCATCACTGCGAGGTCTTCGGCGACATCGATCCGCTGGCCATGCAGAACGAGATGGCCGAGGAGGCCTGTGGTGCGCTGGTGGACTATTGCGTTTGTGCGGCCCGCCTGGGCCACCTGCGCCAAGGGCTAGACCCGACGTTAGCCGGTGAACTCCTGCAGGCGATGCTCGGCGGACTCTTCCACGACTGGCTGCGCAACCACGAACGCTTCTCGATCCTCGAGCGCGGCACGGTGCTGCTGGACACTCAGCTGGAACTGATGCGCGCCCCACCCGCCGGGTGAGGTCGCGATGTTCCACTGGCAGAGTCCTCTACTCGATGATACGCAACGTCCTGGCATGCCCATACCGTACCGCGTGCATGGACAGTGCTTGGCCTTATCCATCGGTCGTTGAACCTTGGTGCTCACGCCCCAGCAGGATATAGAACGCTGGCAACACGAAAATGGTGAACAGCGTGCCAATGCCCAGCCCGGTGCTGATGGTCAGGCCAATGGCAAAGCGGCTTTCCGCCCCAGGGCCGATGGCAATCAGCAACGGCACCATTGCAAAGATCAGCGCCAGAGAGGTCATGATGATGGGTCGTAGCCGGATGGCAGCGGCTTCAATCACGGCATCCACCTTGTTCAATCCGCGATCCTTCTGCAACTGATTGGCGAACTCGACGATCAGGATCCCGTTCTTCGAGACCACCCCGATCAGCGTGATCAGTCCCACCTGGGTATAGATGTTCATGGTGGCGAAACCAAGCACGATGAACGCCATGGCACCGGCTACCGACATGGGCACCGAGACCAGAATGATGAACGGGTCGCGCCAGCTTTCGAACTGCGCCGCCAACACCAGGTAGATTACAAGAAGCGACAGGAAGAAGGTCACCATCAGGGCGTTACCCTGGGTCGCCTGCTGCCGGGTCTGGCCGGTGTAGTCATAGCTGAAGCCCTGGGGGAACACCTCGTCTGCGGTTTGCTCCATGTACTCCATGGCGGTCCCCATGGCGACGCCTGGTTTGACAACCCCCTGCAGCGTGAGGGAATTCTGCTGGTTGAACTGGGTCCGGCTGGACGGTTCAACCTCATGGGTGAAGCTCACCACGCTGCCCAGCGGCACCAGATCACCAGTGTCAGTGCGGATCTGATAGTCATTCAGCTTCTGTTCGTCCAGGCGAAACTGTTGATCAACCTGTGGAATGACCTGATACGACCGGCCTTCCATATTGAAGCGGTTGATGTAGCCGCCACCGAGCATGCTCGCCAGGGCCTGGCCTATGTCCTGCATGGACAGACCCAGGTCCGCGACCCGATCCCGGTCTACGTTGATGCGAGTGAGGGGCTTGTCAAAGTTGATGGACTTCTGCAGGAACATGAAGTTACCGCTGCCCATGGCCTCGCCGAGCAATTCATCGGCCACCTGATTCAACTGCTCGTAACTGTTACCCGTGGAAACCACCAACTGAAACGGCAGGCCGCCGCCCGAGCCCGGCAACGCCGGAGGGGGGAACACCGCCGTTTGCAGGCCGGTGACCTTGCTCAACTCGGCGTCCAGCTTGGGCTGAACCTCAAACTGAGAAATCTCCCTTTCACTCCAGGGTGCCATCTTGAAACCACCGAACACCGCGTTTGGGCTGGTAATGCCGATGATCATGAAGTCTTCTTCATAGCCCGGCACCGTTGACATCCGATTCTGGATCTCGTCGCCGTGCTCTTGAAGGTAATTGAGGGTCGACGTCTGCGGCCCCGTCCCTTGGTAGAACAGGATGCCCTGATCTTCCGTTGGCGCCAGCTCGCTCTGACTCATCGTCACCATGAAATAGATAGAGCCCAGCACCACCACCGCAAAGAACACCACCACAGATTTGGTCTGCATCAGCGAGCTGAGGGCTGACTTGTAGCCACTAGCAAGACCATTGAACGTGCGCTCCACCAGCTGCTCGAACCGACCGGGATTGCCATGAGGCTTGAGCACCTTGCCCGACAACATGGGCGACAGGGTCAGGGCGACAATACCCGAAATCACCACGGCACCGGCCAGGGTAAAGGCAAATTCAGTGAACAAGGAACCGACGAGCCCGCCCATGAAACCGATCGGCGCATACACCGCCACCAGCGTGGTCGTCATGGCGATGATGGGCACGGCCATCTCCCTGGCGCCGTTGATCGCAGCCTCAAAACGGGACTCACCCTTTTCGATGTGCCGGTGGACGTTCTCCACCACGATGATGGCATCATCCACCACCAGGCCAATGGCCAACACCATGGACAGCAACGTCAGCAGGTTCAGCGAGAAACCGAACAGCAACATGACGAAGGCGCCACCAATCAGGGACAGTGGCACAGCCACCGAGGGCACAACCGCCGCCCGCACGGACCCCAGGCACAGGAACACCACGATCAGTACGATGACCAGGGCTTCCAGTAGCGTCTTGATCACCTCGTTGATGGAATCTTCGATAAAGTCCGAAGCATCGTAAGCCAGCCGTGCATCCAAGCCAGACGGCAGCTGGCTTTTGATTTCTGGCAGTTCCGCTTTCACCAGCCCCGCCACGGTCAACGGATTGGCGCCCGGCGCCAGTTCAATGGCGACGTAAGTCGCCGGCTGGCCCTTATACAAGGCCAACTGGTCGTAGGTCTGGGAACCCAGTTCGACCCGGGCGATATCCTGCAGACGAATCTGAGAGCCTTCAAACTGCTTGACCACGAGGTTGCGGAACTTGTCCGGGTCGGCAACATCCGTGTCGCTGGTCATGCTGATTTCTGTGTAGGTACCCTTGGTATTGCCGACCGCCGCCTGATAGTTGTTGGCGCGCAGCTTGGCAATCACTTCCTGAGGCGTCATGTCCACGGCTGCCAGGCGTTCGGGATTCAGCCATACCCGCAAGGCAAAGGGTCTTCCCAGAAGCTCCGCCTTACCAACGCCCGCCAACGCCTGGAGCTTGGGTTGCACCACCCGAGTGAGATAATCGGTAATCTGCGGAACCGCCAACTCCTCACTATAGAATGCGATATACATCAACGCGGTGGAGTCGCCAGTGGTGGAGGTGATGACCGGATCCTGAGCTTCGGCCGGCAGCACGTTACGCTGACTGGCCACCTTGGCCTGGATTTCCGCGAGCGCCGCGTTGGCATCGTAGTTCAGCTCCATCTTAGCCTGGATGGTAGAGGCGCCCTGGGTGCTGGTGGAGGTCAGATAATCGATACCGCTGGCTTCGGCGATGGCCTGCTGCAGGGGGATGGTGATGAAGCCCTTAATCAGGTCCGAGCTGGCACCCGGATAAGCCGTGGTAACGGTTACCGTGGTGCTTTCCAGCTTGGGATACTGGCGGATTTCCATTTCCATGGCCGCCCGTGCGCCCAGCAGGAGTATGAGCAAGCTCACCACCGTCGCGAGGACCGGCCGGCGGATAAAAATGTCGGTGAATCGCATTACTCAGATGCCTCCTGCGGTTGCTCGTCTTCCTGTATCTCGACCTTCTGGCCGGCGCGCAGACGAAGCAGCCCCTTGGCGACCACGGTTTCACCCGCCTTCAAGCCAGACAGCACCGCCGCCCGGGTATCGCGGGTTTCACCAGTAGTGATGCTGCGGCGGTTAACCACCAGAGCACCGTTGTCGTTTTCTTCAACCACAAACACGAAATCGCCGTAGGTGTTGTAGGAAATGGCCGTGCGCGGCACCGTCACGACGCGATCATCCTCTGGTTGACGCGTCTGAATCGTCGCGAACATACCCGGGCGAAGGCGGTTTTCGGGGTTGTCCAGAGTGGCGCGGATACGAACGGTGCGGGTTTCGGGGTTCACCGACGTGTTAATGGCGCTGACGTTGCCTTCAAAGGTTTGTTCCGGAATCGCCGCAACAGTCACCACCACCGAGTAGCCCGTCGCCACATTTGGCAGATCCTTTTCAGACAGGGTGTAGTCGACGTAAATCGGATCCAGCATGTTGATTTCAACAATCGGGGTGCCTGTAGGAACATATTCGCCCTGATCCACCATGCGGATACCCAGAGTGCCGTCGAACGGCGCTCGGATGATTTTCTTGCTCAGTTGCGCCTCCGCTTCATTCACCCGGGCCCTGGCCGCGTCAAGGTTGGCCTTGGCTTCGTCGTACTGGGACTGGGACACGGCACGCTTGGGAAGCAGATTGGCTATCCGCTGGAACTCCTGTTCCGCCAACTGGGCTTCGGCCCGACGAGTGCGCAGGGCGGCTTCATCAGTTTCCGCGTCCAGGCGAACGAGTACATCACCCTGTGCGACCGTATCGCCGGAGTCGAAATTGATCTCCTCGACGACACCGGGAACTTCATTCGCCACCTCGATACCGTTCACGGCTTCAATACTGCCTACTGCCTTGAAAGCAGGCGTCCAGCTTTCGGTACTGACCTTGGTGGCTGATATCTGAGTAGGCGGCTGGGGCTGGGACATCTGCTCTTGCATCTGGCCGAACTGGTAAAACTTGTAGCCAAAGATGCCTCCAAGCACCACGCCGAGGAATATGATGACGATCAGAAAGCGGGAAGCAATGCGCATAGTTCAGGTCCTGTCAATCCATGTCCAGTGCTGCAAGTTTTGAATGGGGAAGGCGGATCATCGACCAGTATCAGCGCAAGGGCTGAGGCGGCTCGCCGATCTCCATGGCCTCGTCATAGGGGGCGCTTTCTTCCGGCAGAGTGAAGGAGACACTGCCGCCATCCAGCCAAGCGTTGACCTGTTCGATGGCCTGCACGTTCAGGGTCCCCGACTGCCGACGCAGTCTGAGGAGATCGAGCACATAGTCGTAGCGAGCGCTGGCGTAGTCGGCGACGGCGTTGTAGAGGTTCTGCTCGGCATTGAGCACGTCGACGATGTTGCGGGTTCCCACTTCATAGCCCGCCCGCGTGGCATCCAGCGCACTCTGGTTGGAGACGATAGCCTGGGCCCGGGCCTCCACCGTCGAGACATCGTTGCTGACCTGGGTATAGAACGAGCGAACCTGCTGCATGGTATCGCGGCGCTGGTCCTCGAAATCATACTGGCTGGCTTCGAGCCGATAGGTGTTCTGACGAATGCTCGCCTGGGTCCGCCCGCCAGTATAGAGCGGCAGGCTGGCGCGTAAGCCGACTTGGCTGGCGGAGTTGTGGCCCTCCACGGCATCGCGGTCGTCTTCGGCATAGCTATAGTTGGCGAAGGCGTTGAGTGTCGGCAGGCGCTGAGCACGGGCGATCGCGACACTGGTGCGCGAGACCGCGACACCAGCCTCGCTGGCCAGCACCAAAGGGTTGTTGGCCATGGCCAACTCGACCCAATAGTTGCGGTCGGCCGGGGTCGGCGGTTGGACGGGCAGCTCTTTGCCGAGGGCATCGATACTCTCGTAGCGCTGGCCGGTCAGGCGCTCCAGGACCTCGAAACGCACCTGCAGATCACTATCGGCGGCGATGCGCTCGGCGCGCGACTGATCGAAACGGGCCTGGGCCTCTTCAACCTCGGTGATGGCGATCAGCCCCACCTCGAACTGCTCGCGGGCCTGCTCCAACTGGCGACCGATAGCGCGCTCCTGGGCGCGCCGCGCCTCCAGCACCTCGTAAGCCCGCAGGATCTCGAAATAGGCCGATGAGACGTCGATCAGCACCTGCTGCTCGGTGGCGGCCAACTGATAGGTCTGCTGATCGATCTGGCGCTCGGCCTGCTCGACTTCACGCGAATTGCGCGCGTCGAAAAGTGCCTGGGTGGCTTCCAGCGTTAGGCCGGCGCTGTTGTAGTTGTCGTCGCCCCCCGGGCTTCCTGCCGAGAACCCGCCTGTCTGGGATTCATACTGACGATTGTGCGATACATTGGCCGAAGCATTGACCTGGGGCAGCAGGTCAGCGCGCTGCACGTCTCGCCCCGCCTCGACGCTACTGGTCTGTGAGCGGGTCGAGGCCAGTTCGGCATTGTTCTCCAGGGCGTCTCGGGTGATGGTCAACAGATCGGCCGCCTGCAGGGGTGCGGCGAAAGCCGATGCGATCATTGCCGGCAGCAGGGCATGACGAAGGGAGCGGTGACGGGTCATCGGGTCATCCTCGGTTTCTGGTCGGTCAGATTTACATACATTGTCGCATGTTTCAGTGGCGAATCCACTGCCATGCTTTCGGCAGAACAGAAATCCTTGCCGAAAGCTCCGGGAAATTCCGCTATGCTGCTATGCAACATAGCCCAATGAGGGAGAACACCCATGGACGCTCTGGAACTCCTCAGGGTGAAGGAACTTGAGATCGCCGTGCGCATCTGGCACCCCGAGGCCCCGCGCACCGTCATCGCCTGGCATGGCTTGGCCCGTCACGGTGGGGATTTCGCCGACTTCGCCCGGGTGCTTGGCCCCGGCTGGCGGGTCCTGGCCCCGGACACACCGGGCCGCGGCCTCTCCAGCTGGTCGCTCTTCCCCGCCCAGGACTATCTCTACGCCCACTACATGAAAATAGCAGTCGCGGTGCTCGACCACTTCGAGCTCGAGCAGGTGCCTTGGGTCGGGACCTCCATGGGCGGGCTGATTGGCATGCTGATGGCTGCCGAGCCCGAGACGGCGTCACGCATCGAGCGGCTGGTGCTCAACGACGTGGGCCCGGAGCTCGACCCCGAGGGCCTGGCGAGCCTGGCCAGCTACTTCGGTGTGCCCCATCGGTTCCACCGCTTCAGCGAACTCGAGGCCGAACTCAGGCGCCACTACACCGGCTTCGGCATCGAGGGCGACGATGCCTGGCGGCGCCTCGCCCTGGACAGTGCCCGGCGGCTACCGGACGGCAGCTGGACCTACCACTACGATCCGCGCATCAGCGAGCAATTCGTCCACGACACCCCGCGTGACACCTGGGCCGACTGGGCGGCAATCCGCTGCCCGTTGATGGTCGTTCGCGGCGAGGACTCACCGCTACTCCAGGCCGAAAGCGTGACCCGCATGGCCGAGGCCCAGCCCAACCTGACCAGCCTCGAGGTGCCCGGCTGCGGACACGCCCCCATGCTCGACAGAGACAGTCAGGTCCGTCCCGTCGCCGACTTCCTCGGCCAGACCCGCCCCCGCATCTTACCTGGCGGCGCCGGCGGGTCGCCGAACTGGTGGCAGTGCGGCCTGCACTGGCTGAAAGAGCTCGGCAAAGGTTGAGCTAATGTAACGGCGCGCATGCTGATACCATCGGCAACCATGACTCCTTCGAGACACCATTGCCCATGACCGAGCCGGGCCACATCGACCAGCAGGACGGCCGCCTGACCATCGGCGGCGACTGGACCCTGGAGCACTATACGACCCTCAAGCGCCAGGTCGAGCGTCTGGCACGGTCCCGTGCGCCGTCTCACCAGGGTATCGATCTTGCGCGGCTCGCCGCGCTGGATACCGCCGGTGCCGTGCTGCTGATGGAGCTGGTGGGCGCCAGGCCACTCGCCGCGATCGACGACTGGGCCCCCGACCTGCCGGCGACGCGTCGTGCCCTGCTGCGCACTCTGGGCGAGGCCATGGCCGACAACCAGCCACCCACGGCGCGCCCCGCCCGACCGCTGCGGGATGCCCTGGCGAGGACCGGCCAGATCGTCGAGGGGCTGTGGCAGCAGCAGCGCCAGCTGCTCGGCTTCATCGGCCAGGTGCTCGCCACCTTCGCCGCCACCGCTTGGCGGCCGGGCCGCTGGCGCCTCACCTCGGTGGTGGCCCAGCTGCATCAGACGGGCCTCAACGCCCTGCCCATCGTCGCCCTGCTGACCTTCCTGGTGGGCGCCGTGGTGGCCTTCCTCGGCGCCACAGTACTGCGCGACTTCGGTGCCACCATCTACACCGTCAACCTGGTCGCCTTCGCCTTCCTGCGCGAGTTCGGGGTGCTGCTCGCCGCCATCCTGCTCGCCGGCCGCACCGCCAGCGCCTTCACGGCACAGCTCGGTGCGATGAAGGCCAACGAGGAGCTCGACGCCGTGCGCACCCTGGGCCTCGACCCCATCGAGCTGCTGGTGCTACCGCGGGTGCTGGCGATGATGCTGACCCTGCCGATCCTCACCTTCGTGGGGATGCTGAGCGGCATTCTGGGCGGCGCCCTGGTGTGTCTACTGGCCCTGGACATCTCCACGGCCCAGTTCCTGGCGATCCTCGAACGCGATATCGCCGTCCAGCACTTCCTGGTGGGCATCGGCAAAGCACCGGTGTTCGCCTTCCTGGTCGCGGTGATCGGCTGCCTGGAGGGCTTCAAGGTCACCGGCAGCGCCCAGTCGGTGGGCGAGCACACCACCTCCAGCGTGGTGCAGTCGATCTTCGTGGTGATCCTGCTGGATGCGATCGCCGCGCTGTTCTGCATGGAGATGGGCTGGTGAGCGCGGCACAGGCATCGATGGGCGAAGCGCCCCTGATCCGGGTTCGCGGCCTGAAGAATCGCTTCGGCCAGAATGTAGTACACGAGGACCTGGACCTTGACCTGTGGCCAGGCGAAATCCTCGGCGTAGTCGGTGGATCGGGCACCGGCAAGTCGGTCCTGCTGCGCAGCATCGTCGGCCTGCTGCGACCCAGCGCCGGGCATATAGAGGTGTTCGGCGAGGACCTCCAAAGCCTCTCCGCCCAGGCCCGCTCCCGGCTGGAGCGCCGCTTCGGCGTGCTCTTCCAGCGTGGTGCGCTCTTCACCTCGTTGAGCCTGCAGGAGAACGTCGCCCTTCCGCTGATCGAGCATGCCGGGCTCGCCCGGGCCGATGCCGAAGCCCTGGCCCGAGTCAAGCTGGCCCTGGCCGGCCTGCCCGGAGAGGCCTCGCTCAAGTATCCCGCCGAGCTCTCCGGTGGCATGATCAAGCGAGCCGCCCTGGCCCGCGCCCTGGCACTGGACCCCGAGGCACTGTTCTTGGACGAACCCACGGCAGGACTGGACCCGATCGGCGCGGCGGCCTTCGATCGTCTGATTCTCACCCTGCGTGACGCCCTGGGCCTGAGCGTCTTCCTGGTCACCCACGACCTGGACACCCTGTATACCGCCTGCGACCGGGTGGCCGTGCTGTCGCGCAAGCGTGTACTGGTTGCCGATCGCCTCGAGGTCGTCGCGGCCACCGACGATGACTGGATCCACGACTATTTCCATGGCCCGCGAGGCCGCGCCGCCCAGCAGGCGGCCAACCCGGTGGAGGACCCCTGACGATGGAACCCCGCGCCCACCATGTGCTGATCGGGCTGTTCACGGTGATCACCCTGGGCAGTGCCCTGCTGTTCGCCCTGTGGCTCGGCAAGTCCAGCGTCGACCGCGACTATGCCTGGTACGAGATCCGCTTCAACCGCGCCGTCAGCGGGCTTTCAGAGGGCAATGCGGTTCAGTACAGCGGCATCGAAGTGGGTGATGTCGTCAGGCTGCGCCTCGATCCCCGGGACCCGCGCCAGGTGCGGGCGCTGGTGCGCGTCTACAGTGACGTCCCGATCAAGCAGGACACCCGCGCCAGCCTGGCGCTGGCCAACATCACGGGCACCATGAACATCCAGCTCTCCGGCGGCTCCCCCGAGAGCAAACACTTGACCGGCAGTCGTGACGATCCTCCGCTGATCCAGGCCGAACCCTCCCCGCTGAGCTCGCTGCTCAACAACAGTGAGGAGCTCTTCGCCCAGGTGGATCGCTTGCTGACCAGTGCCAACCGGCTGCTCTCCGAGGAAAACGCCGAAAGCCTGACGCGAAGCCTGAGCAACCTGGAGACCCTATCCGAGACACTGGTCGATCAGCGCGCTGTGCTCGGCGAATCCATGGCCCGTTTCGGTCAGGCCAGCGAGCAGCTCGAGGCATCCCTTCAGAGCTTCAGCCGCCTAGGCGAGACGGCCAACGGACTGCTGGACGACGAGGGTCGTGCGACCCTGCAGAGTGCCCGACAGGCGATGCAATCGCTGGAATCTACCACCGCCCGGCTGGACCGCCTGACCGCCAGCCACGAAGGCTCCCTGGCGCGGGGCCTGCAGGGCGTGGGTGAGCTGGACCCGGCCATGCGCGAACTACACGCTGCCCTGCGCGCCCTGAACCGGCTAGTACGACGCATCGAGGAAAATCCGGCCGATGCCCTGCTGGGGCGTGACAACATTCAGGAGTTCACCCCATGAGCCCGTTCCACGCGCCACGACATGTCATGCCACTGCTAGCCATGCTGCTGAGTGTGCTGTTCGCGGGCTGCAGCCTGCTCCCAGAGCAAGAACCGATACGCCTCTTCACGCTGCCCGACCCTTCTCTCTCGGCGTCCTCCGAAGCCCCCCGTGAGCTGACCCTGAGGGTCGATACGCCCAGCGCCGGCTCGCCGCTGGATGGTCCGCGCCTGCTAGTCATGCCCTCCCCCGGGGAGTTCCAGGCCTATGCCGGGGCCCGCTGGCGCGATGACATTCCCCAACTGCTGCGCGACTACCTGGTCACGGCCTTCCGCCGCGACGGACGCCTAGCTGCTGTGGTGGACGACGCCAGTCGGGCACGCAGCAACGCCACCCTGGCCAGCCACCTGGAGGCCTTCCACAGCCGCTATCGCGATGGCGTACCCGAGGTGGTGGTGCGCCTCGAGGTCCAGTTACTCGACGAGGCCAGTCGCGCGGTCTTGGCCAGCCGACGCATCGAAGCGGTGGTGAAGAGCAACGACGCCAGCCTCGACGCCGTGGTGGAGGCCTTCGGTCGTGCCGCCGACCAGCTCACCCGCGAGCTGGTCGACTGGACCCTGGAGAGGATGGAGCGGCCCTCACCCTGATCAGGCGGTTTCCAGTCGCGATACCACCTGCTCGACCGCCCCGCGATAGCCGCCACCGAATAGCAGCAGGTGGTTGAGCAAGGGATAGAGCTGGAAGAGCGTCTCGCGTCGCGGCCAGTCGGTCGGGGTGCCGCCGTTCCAGTAGGCCTCGAAGAAGGCCGCTCCCGGCGAACCGAACAGCGTCAGCATGGCGAGATCCACCTCCGGATAGTGGCGATAGACGGCCGGGTCGATGATCGCTGGCCCACTCGGGGTGAAAAGCACATTGCCCGACCACAGATCGCCATGTATCAGGCTCGCCGGAGGGTCCGGCAGCCAGGACTCCAGGCCATGGGCGATCGCCTCGATACGCTGGCGCAGCCGGCCATCCATCAAGCCTCGCGCCTGGCAGGCATCAACCAGGGGCAGCAGACGGCGATCACGCTGGAAAGCGCGGCCGTCGGGCAGCGGAGCATTGGGCTGAGGCGTGCGCCCGCAGGCATTGTCCCGCGGCCAGCCATGGCTCTCGCCGGTCAGCGCGTGGAGCCGGCGCAGCCCCTCGCCGAGACTCGCTTCGTCATCGGGGGCGCGCCCCGACGCCAATGCCTCCATCACCAGCCAGCCTCCTGCCTCACCAAGCACCTCGGGCACGACCAGCCCGCTGCCGGCCTCACGCAACGCCCGCAGGCCATCGGCCTCGCCGGCCAGCCGCTCAGGATCGTCATGCTTGACCACCACCTCGCCCTGGTCGGTCGACAAGCGGTAGACCGCGGCTATATCGCCGCCCCCCAGGGGCTGCGGCTCACCCCGCGGCGTCAGCCCGGCGTCCGACAGCAGGGCGGCGAGGCTCTCGTCAATCGACATGTGGCAATGCTCCTTTATTCGATCCCATGAGGGTCGCCAGTCCGCTCGGGGCTGTCAAAACGGTGGCGCAAAAAAGGCCGCCCGGAGGCAGCCAAAAGGGGATAATCACGCAAGGAACAGAAGAATGACCCTCCGAGGAGGCAGGAATCACTCGGGCATCAGCACGCTATCGATCACATGGATGACGCCGTTGCTGGCCTCGATGTCGGCCTGGACGACGGTGGCATCATTGATCATCACGCTGCCGTCCATGGTGGTGATGGTGATGTCCTGGCCCTGCACGGTGGTGGCGCTGTCGGCGGCCATGGCGTCCTCGGCCATGATATTGCCGGGGACCACGTGGTAGGTAAGGATCGCCTGCAGCTGCTCCTGATTCTCCGGCTCGAGCAGGGATTCCACGGTGCCTTCCGGCAGCGCGCCGAAGGCCTCGTCGGTCGGGGCGAAGACCGTGAAGGGGCCTTCGCCCTTGAGGGTCTCGACCAGGCCGGCCGCCTCGACTGCGGCCACCAGGGTCTCGAACTGACCCGCACCCGCCGCGGTGTCGACAATGTCCTTCTTCATGCCATGGTCATCGGCCTGGATGCTGCCGGCGAGCATCAGGCCCAGCATGCCAGCGCCGATGAACTGTGAAACGGGAGTGGTATAGGTCTTCATGGGGCACTCTTCCTCTTGGGCTGACCCCGGACGCGGCGCGGCCGGTGGGTTTCGTAGCTTCAGGTTGGTGGCCGTCTTCGACCACAACCTATACAGAAAATAGTATCTGTATAGATATTGCACAAGGATTATTTTTCCCATCGCCCCCACAACAGGTGCCGGCCTCCTTTTCTCGAATGTCGGGTGACAACGGGGCTGACGTCATCGACGCGATATGGCACAACGGGAAAAGGTTCATGCAGAGAGGAGTCGCAAACATGTACAAGCTGGCCTTCTTCGTGCCCGTGGCGGACGCCGAAACCGTCAAGGAAGCGGTCTTCGCCACCGGCGCCGGGCGCATCGGCGACTACGAGGCGTGCTGCTTCCAGACTCGGGGCACCGGACAGTTCCGCCCGCTGGCAGGCGCCAACCCGCACATCGGCCAGATCGGCGACCTGGAGCAGGTAGAAGAGCTCAAGGTGGAACTGGTCTGTGAGGATGACCTGATCTACACGGCCGTGGCCGCCCTGAAGCTCGCCCATCCTTACGAGGAGCCGGCCTACGACGTCTGGCGGCTGGAGAGCCTTTGAGCGTCGGCCGATGCCAGGCGTGAGCTCTTCCCCATCACCCCCAACGACTGGAGACACCTTGCCTCCCGGCTTATGATGCGGGGTTCGAGACACCATTTTTCGAGGAGGAGTTCCCATGCCCATCGCCATGATCACCGGTGCCACTTCCGGCTTCGGGCGCGCCGCCGCACACCGCTTCGCCGCCGCTGGCTGGTCGCTGATCCTCACCGGCCGCCGCACCGAACGCCTGGAGGCGCTCGAACAGGCACTAGGCGACAAGGTTCGAGTACTGACCCTCACCCTCGACGTGCGGGACGCCGAGGCGGTGGCGCGTGCGGTCGAGGAACTGCCCGCCGAGTTTCGCGAGGTCACCTGCCTGGTCAACAATGCGGGCCTGGCACTGGCGCCCAAGCCGGCACAAGAGGTGGACCTCGCCGACTGGCACACCATGATCGACACCAACATCACCGGGCTGGTCAACGTCACCCATGCCATGCTGGCGCGGCTGATCGCCACCGGTGCCGGGGCGAGCATCATCAACATCGGTTCGGTGGCCGGCAGTTGGCCCTACCCTGGAGGCCACGTCTATGGCGCCACCAAGGCCTTCGTCGAGCAGTTCAGCTACAACCTGCGCTGCGACCTGAAGGGCACGGGGGTCAGGGTCACCGACATCGCGCCGGGGATGGCCGAGACCGAGTTCACCCTGGTGCGCACCAAGGGCGACCAGGCCGCCTCGGATGCCCTCTACAGCGGCACCACGCCGCTACAAGCCGAGGATATCGCCGAACAGATCTTCCACGTGGCGACGCTGCCGGATCATATCAACATCAACCGGCTGGAGGTGATGCCGACACGCCAGACCTGGTCCCCCTTCACCATCGATCGGGACTGAATCAGCCCGATCATGCGCCACCCGGGTCAGGCACTGCCAAAGTAGCGCTCGCGATCCTCGGCGGTGATGTCGCTGACATGCAGCGGGAAGGCGGCATCCCGCCGGTCGTCGTAAAAGTGGCGCAGGGTGCGCTCGATGGTCGGAAAGGCGAGTTCATCCCAGGGAATCTCGTGCTCCTCGAACAGCGCCACCTCGAGACTTTCGGGCCCCGCCGCGAAGCCGCCGTCGAGGTCCGCGCGGAAGATCATGTAGACCTGGTCGATGTGCGGCAGGTTGATCAGGGTATAGAGGTTATGGATCTCGACCTCGGCACAAGCCTCTTCGCGGGTTTCGCGGGCGGCAGCCTCCACGGTGGTCTCGGCGTTCTCCATGAAGCCCGCCGGCAGGGTCCAGTAGCCCTTGCGCGGGGCAATGGCGCGGCGGCAAAGCAGAACTTTGCTGCCGCTCACCGGGAGGGTACCGGCGACAATCCGCGGATTCTGGTAATGGATGGTGCCGCATTCGTCGCAGAAGAAACGTGGCCGGTCGTCCCCGTCGGGAATCGCGAAGCGCACGGTATGGCCACAGTGACTGCAGAAGTTCATGGCGCTCCCTGGCAGGCTGGCGGACCGCATGGCGTCCACCCGATGAGGGCTTGACGCCGCTCATGGCGGCCGAGTAGAAGGAATCAAACCCGATGGAAACCCCATGTTAGAGAACCTTCGTGAACGCCTGCAAGCACATCGGCCACGCCGGGGCGGCCTGAACCTGCCCGAGGCCGCGGTTCTGCTGCCCATCGTCGACCGCCCCGAGCCGACGCTGCTGTTCACTCGCCGTGCCGACCACCTCAACACTCATCGCGGCCAGGTCGCCTTCCCCGGCGGCAAGCGCGAACCTCAGGATGCCGACCTGCTGGCCACTGCGCTGCGCGAGTCCATGGAGGAGATCGCCCTGCCACCGGAGCGCGTGGAATTGCTCGGCCGGCTGTCGGACGTGGTCTCGCTGCACGGCTTGCGAGTGACCCCTTGGGTAGGGCTGATCCCGCCCGACCTGCCACTCATCCCCGACCCGAATGAGCTCGATGTCATCTTCGAGGTACCGCTCTCGCACTTCCTCGAGGACCAGCGCACCCACACCGACGTGATACGAGTGGATGGCCGCGACTACTACGTGCCCAGCTACCATACCGATGGCCACGTGATCTGGGGACTCTCGGCGATGATGCTGGTGGAACTGCTCGCCGAGGGCTTCGCCATGCCGATCAACCTCTACGAGCGCCCGCCTGGCGAGCTGCTCTTTCGGCCCGAGCGCCGAATCTCCAGCCCATGATGACGACTACTTCGCCCCAAGAAACCGCCCTGCCCCGCGAACGGCTCGCCGAGCTGGTCGATGCCCTGGTGAACCAGGGCTGGTACATCGGTGAGGGGTTCATCCCCACCGAGCTGTGCGCCGAGCTCTACCATGAAGTGATCGCCATGGCCGACCACGACACCCTCGAGAACGCCGGCATCGGTCGCGGTCAGGCACATGCCCTGCGCCAAGACATCCGCGGCGACGCCATCCGCTGGCTGGACCGCGAGAGCCGGGCTCAGCGTCGCTATCTGGAGGCCATGGGTGTGCTGCAACAAGCGCTCAATCAGGCACTGTTCCTGGGGCTATTCGAATACGAGGCCCACTTCGCCCACTATCCGCCCGGCGCCTTCTACCGTCGGCATCTCGACAGCTTCCGCGGCCGTGCCAACCGGGTGGTTTCCACCGTGGGTTACCTCAACCCCGACTGGCCCGCCGAGGGCGGTGGCGAGATGGTGATCTACGACACCGATAACCCCGAGCGCGAACTAGCCCGGGTACGCCCCGAGGCCGGCACCTTTGCCTGTTTTCTCTCCGAAAGGGTACCCCACGAGGTGCTGCCCACCCGCCTGCCGCGTACCAGCATCGCCGGCTGGTTCCGACGCAACGCCTCGCTGGGTGGTCTCGTGGACCCGGCCCGCTGATGGCAGACGGCAAGACGCACGACCCGACGCAACGCCAGGCTGGGCTCGAGGCCCGGCTGGCGGAGCTCGAAGCTCGCAATGCGCGCCTGGAAGCCGATAACGCGGCCCTCGAGGCGGAGAAATGCCACTACCGCTGGCTCGCCGACAACACCACCGACCTGATCTCACGCCACGCCCAGGACGGCACTTTCCTGTACGCCTCTCAGGCCGCCCGGGACCTGCTCGGCTATGAGCCCGAAGAGCTGATCGGCGTCTCCGCCTACGACCTCTTCCACCCCATGGACCTCAGTGATCTGCTCAACAAGTCGCCGCGAGTCTACTACCACGATGGCTTCTATCAGCAGACCTACCGCTTCCGGGCCAGGGATGGCCACTACGTCTGGTTCGAGACCACCAGCCGCACCCGCCGCGACCCGGCCACCGGTGAGCTGCTCGACATTCTCTGTGTCTCCCGCGACGTGAGCCGGCGCATCCGGGTCGAGGCCAACCGCGAACGCCTGGCCCGGGTGGTGGAATCGACCACCGACTACGTGCTGTTCATCGATGGCGAGGAGCGAATCTTCTCGTCCAACGAGGCCGCCCGACGGCTGCTGCGCCTGCCCCGGGAAGGCCGCCAGGCGCCCCTGGAACGGGCCTACACAGCGAACTCCCTGGCAGTACTGCGCGAGATCGTGCTGCCCGCCGTGGCGCGCTACGGCTCCTGGAGCGGCGAACTCGAGATGCGTGGCTCACGCGGGCCCGTGCCGGTGCTCAGCGTGGTGATGGCCCACTCCGGGCCCGGCGCAGAGCCCGACCACCTCTCCCTTCTCAATCACGATATCGGCCTGCGCAAGGCCGCCGAGGCCCAGGAGCGCCGCCATCAGGAACAGATCGCCCACGCCAACCGTCTGGCCACGACCGGGGAGCTCGCCTCCAACATCGCCCATGAGCTGAACCAGCCGCTGGGCACCATCGCCAACTACGCCAGCGGCGCCCTGCTCAAGCTCGACGCCGGACAGCCGGCCGAGGCGTTGCGCCTGCCGCTGGAGCGAATCCAGGAGCAGGTGACGCGTCTCGGGGAAAGGCTACGCCATATCCGTGGCTTCGTGCGCAAGGGGCAGACGCGCTCCCGGCCGGTGGCGCTGCACGAGGTGGTCGACGCCGCCTGCCGGCTCTGCGAGTGGCAATATCAGCAGGCCGGCGTGACGCTGACGCATGAGCCGCAGGACGCCCTGCCCCGAGTACTCGCCGACCCGGTAGCCCTGGAGCAGGTGCTGGTCAACCTGCTGCTCAACGCCCTGGAGGCAAGCCGCGATTACCCCGGCGCCGATCGGGTGACGATCCACACCCGGCGCAGCGGGCGTCGCGAGGTAACCCTGACGGTGCACGACCGAGGCCCCGGCATGCCGATTGACCAGGCCGAGCAGATCTTCGCCCCCTTCCACTCCGGAAAACCTGATGGCCTGGGGATGGGCCTGGCCATCAGCCACTCGCTGATGGAGGCCATGGGCGGAGATCTACGGCTACTGCCTGACGACGGTGCCGGCGGCGCCACCTTTGCCGCTAGAGTGCTGGCCGAACCCGGGCTGACCACTCCCGCGCCCATTGGCCATTGAGCTCGGCGCCCCGTCTCGGTCATGATGGACGAAAGGAGAGTACTCAAGGACGAACGAGCCACGGCATACCGCTGGAGGAGCCTTATGCAACCGCTGAGCTATTACTACTACAACGTACTGGAAGGCCTCGAGAAGCCGAGCGATGTGCCGTCGGACCAACTGCAGGAGGGCTATGACATCCTGTATCGCCATGGCGGACGCATCGAGCTCGACCTGATGCGCAAGGCCGAGGACGGTAATGCGCAGGGCGAGCCCTACCACTGGTATGAAGAGCTGGACGACGAACAGCGGGAAAAACTGCACAAGGCCTTGGAAGGCAGCGACCCGGCGAAGATCCTCAAGGTCATGCAGCGCAACGGCTATGCCGGCGTGCTCTACCACCATGCCTGGGAGCACTTCCGCAATGAGGCGGCTGCTGACTGACGCCGCAATATCCTCCATCACTCCCGATAGCCACACTTAGCAAGGGCCCGCAAACGATCGCGGGCCCCTTGTCTTGGCTGGCCGGACATGGCCTGTTTTCGGGTAAAGCCTAAGGCTTGGCCATCAGGTCCGCTCGCCACCCTCGCCAGAAGGTCACCCCCTGCAGCACGGCCAGAACCGCCTCGTAGAGCGCCGGCAGCCACAACAGCCCCGAGGCAAACAGGAAAAACAGGGCGAAGACTCCCCGGAACAGGATCGACAGCAGCGCCACCAGACGGTTATGCAACGGCGACAGGGCGGCCGGCAGGTAGAGTAGCCCCATCGCCAGCATGGCCAGGCCGGCATAGCGGGGCCAGGTCAGGGGCGCCGCCAGGTCGGCGCGGATGATCCCGAGGAAGCTCTCGGGCCACCACCACAGCCACAGGCCGAGCAGCACGTTGAGTGCGATGCCTGCGAGCATCACCCGTCGAAAGGTCCGGAAAGTATCCTGTGAGGTCTGCATGTCGGTACTCCCTGGCCAGAGGCGTCGGCGCTGGAAAGGCCAGCGTCAGAAGGTCAATAGATAGTCGAGCAGGGCCGCCCGCTCCTCCGCGGTCAGCCCTGTGCCGTAGTCATGGCCCTGGTTGCCGTTGCCGGGCAGGCGGGTGTCGAAGCAGAAGCCCGCGTCAAGGGACTCCCCCGGGGTGCAGGCAGGGGCCACGAAGCCGCCCTTGTCGCCATCCAGCACGTCCAGGCCGCGTATGAAGGCCGTGGGACGCTCTTCCGGAAGAAGCAACAGGTCGTGCAGGGTCGGCACCGAACCATTGTGGAGGTAAGGCGCGCGCAGCCAGAGTCCGTCGAGGGGCTGATTGGCGTAGCCGTCGGTCTTGCGGAAGTGGCGGAAGCGGTAACGCTCGTCATCGGCAAACAGTGTGAGCTGATAGAGGCGCAGTGTCTGAGTATAGCTGTCCAGGCGCGCCGGGTCGACGCCGAGAGACTCGTTAGGCACCACCTCGCCGAGCCGCTCGCCCTCGAAGACGTAGCGCTCGCCCTCCTGGTAGCCGTGGCAGTCGGCGCAGTGGCGCATGTAGAGCGCCTTGCCGGCTGCGATGCTCTCGTCCTCGGGGGCATGGGGGCTCGGCGGCGGCTCGAGGTCGAGCAGCCAGTCGGCGACCCGTTCGATGGCAGCGTGGTCGACGCTCTCCTCGGTGACACCGGCGCCCAGGGCAGCGCTCAGGTTACGCTCCTGCAGCGAGGCATTGTTGCCGTCCCAGTGGAGGTTCATGCCCTGGCGGGGACGCTGCAGGAAGATCGACGGAAAGTCCGCGGTACCAATCCGCTCATCCTCCGCCAGGTCGGCGAGGGTCATGTCGAACTGGATCAGCTTGTAGGGATTGAAGGTATCGACCCGCCCCGGCCCCCAGGCCGGCTGCTCCGCCAGCAGCGGCGCTAGCCGTGCCCGGGTCTCCAGCAGCCCCTCTCGTACCCGGGGCAAAACTGCGTACCGCCACACCAGGCGCTCGACCCAGCCCAACTCCTGGCCCTGCTGCTCCATGGCGGCGAGCACGCTGTCTGGGGCCAGCCGCGGGTCATCGGCGATCTCCAGCAGGAAGGCGATGAAGCCGTTGAGATCCAGATTGTTGGAGGGCATGCCCGAGATAAGCCGCGGTTGCGACCCGGGAAACTCGCGCACCGTGCCGGTATGGCATGCCGCACAGTTAAGCCACCCCAGCTCCACGCCGCGCACCTCGCGAGTGCCCACGCCGATGGGCAGGTCCCCGGCCGCCAGGCTGTCACCCGAGGCGTAGAGGAAGCCGAAGGCTGCGTAGCCCTTTTCGGCGAGCACCTCGGGGAACAGCTCAGGCAGCACCCGCCACAGCCGCACCGGCAGGCCGCTTTCCGGCTCACTGCCGATGGAGCCATGGCGGAAGTGCGCCTCGGGATCGGCGTATTGGCGCACCGACTCACCGCTGTAACGCCACAGGGTAGGTACGCTGATCGCCACGACCAGCGCGCCAGCCACCACCACGGCCAGCGCCAGCAAGGTCAACGGCAGGCGCCGCCGACGACGACGGCGGGTCTCGTGCTGCACAGCGGTGACGGGGGGCTCCTGGCGTTTCATGGCGGCCTCACGGGGTATGCGCTTGCATTTCTCGAGACGGTGGTGCCGGCGGCAACTGCAGCTCGGGCCGGGTCTCGTAGATGGCCATCAGGGTCTCGAGCATGCGCTCGTGGTCACCGCCGAAGCGCTCGAGCTCGTAGCAACCCAGGGGATTCTTGGGCGCATTGAGCAAGCACTTATTGCAGAAGGTGCAGGGGTTCTCCGGCGTGTCGTGACCGGCCTGCCACTGACGCGGCATGTCAGGGTTGGCAATCAGCGCCCGGGCGCTGGAGACCGCATCGCAGGCACCCGAGGTGATGGCCTCGCGCACCAGGGAGGCGCGCTGGAAGCCGCCGGTGCTGATCACCGGGATGTTCACCGCCGCACGGATTGCGCGTGCCTCGTCAAGGCCGATGCCCTCCACCTCGCGGCCGCGCCGGTGGCGGAACCACAGCCAGCTGAAGATCCAACGCAGCGCCGGGTAGCGGAACAGCAAGTAGTTGCGGAAGGTGTCGACGCCGGCGGAAAGCATGGCGTCATAAGTACTGACGATGGTCTCGAAAGGGAAGTCGCCGGGCGGGTTCAGGGGATGGGGAAAGAGACTTCCCAGCGAGACATGCAGGGCATCGGCGCCGGTGGCTTCGGCCCACCGGCACACCTGCACGGTGTCCGCCAGGCTGTTGCCCTTGCCCTCCCAGGGCAACACGTCGTTGTGGTCAACGGCGCTGATCTTCACCTGCAGGTGGAAATCCGGCCCCACCCGGTCGCGGATCGCCTCGATCACCTCCAGCAGGAAGCGCGCCCGGTTCATCAGCGAGCCACCGTAACGGTCGCTTCGGTCGTTGATCGCCGAGCTCAGGAACTGGGTAAAGAGATAGCCGTTGGCGGCGTGCAGCTCCACACCGTCGAGCCCCGCCTCCCGGGCGCGCCAGGCGCCGCGGGCGAAGGCCTCGACGGTGCGCTCGACCTCGTGGCCGGTCATCGCGCGACACAGGAAGCCGTGCAGCGATTCCTTGTGGCCGGTGGCGCTGGGCGCCCGCCGATGCTGGTTGTGCACCCCCGGCATGTCCATCTGCCGGCCGGAGTGACTTAGCTGCAGGATGTACTTGCAGTCGAAGCGATGCACCGCCTCGCCGAGGCGCTGCCAGAGGGGGATGAAATCATCGTGGTGGATGGTCGCGTAGCCGGCGACGATGCGCCCCTCCATCTGTACCGGCACGAAAGAGGAGAGAATCGCCCCCACCCCGCCTCGAGCGAAACGGCACTCCCAGTTGATGCGGGTCTGGGTCAGGCTGCCGTCCTCGTTGTCGAAGCGCCCGGAGATGTTCGAACGCAGCAGGCGGTTCTTGATCTCGATGTTGCGCCACTTCAGTGGCGTGAAGATCACGTCCTCACTCATGCGCCTCGCCCTCCTTGCCGAACTTCCATGGCCTGCTCCCAGACCGCCGTCAACAGCGTCAGGATGAAGCCCTGGGCCGGGCAGCGCGCCCAACTCTGACGCATGAAGGCCAGATCGCGATCACCGCTGCCGCGGGCGGCTTCCGCCAGGCGCAGTACCACAAGATCATTGGGTTCCAGCCGTCGCGGCGCGCAGGGCGTCGACAGCGGCGTCCTCACCCGGCGCACCAACGTCTCCGGGGCCGAGAGAGTGCGGCCCATTACCGCTGGCAGGGAGAGCCCGTGGGCCTGGGGCGAAGCGGCCAGCTCGCGCATAGCTGCCAGCGACGCCACCAGGTTGTGCACGGCGATGCCGGTCGCATGCAACGCCAGCGGCTCGCCCCGTGCGCGCTCGGCCAGCAATCGCCGGGCACGACCCAGGCGCCCGGTGACCCGTTGGCCGAGGGCACGCAGGACGTTGATGCGCGGATAGGCGTTAAGCAGCCGGGCCGCCGTATAGCTTTCCCGGTCGGCGTGGTAATCGTCGTGGAACAGCCGCCCAAGGAGCCCCTGGGCGGCGGGTCCCAGCGCTTCGGCCTCGGCCTGGCCGGCCACCGCCTCCACAAGAGTCTTGAAGTCCGGATCCTGGCGCCATGCCGCTGCCTCGGCGCGCTCATCGAGGCGGCGGCCCAGCTCGGCGTGGCGCGATTCGCGGCCCTGTGTCTCGCGGGCCAGCAGGGCAGGCAGCGGCTCGCCATCGAACACGAACGCCTGGCGCAGACGCGCCAGACGCAGGCGATTGATCAGCCCGCCGGCAGGCGCCAGATGGCGATCGATATTCGGCTCGGCATCCAGCTGGCGGATCTCGCTAGCATCGCTCACCTCCAGCAGATTGACGAGACCGGGAATGTTCAGGCGCCTGGCCATGGTGCCTCCCTATTCACGCGGTCTGGCTTCACGAGACCAGGGGAAGAAGACGTTGCGCACCCCTTCCATCCGCGGCACCAGCTCGGGAAAGTGGCGGCCGATCACCGTGCGCAGACCGTTGTCGTCGATCCACTGCATGCCCGCCCGCGTATATACCTCGGGGGTGTAATCGTCGGTGAAGAAGCGGTCGCTCTTGAGGCGCCGCGAGGCCATCAATATGAAGATCCGAAAGGCGGTATCGCTGAAGGCGAAGCCGGGCGGCGGTGTCTCGGCGAGGCAGCCGGTGAGCAGGTCGACCTGCTCCACGTCGCCGTAGACGGCCTCGAGCTCGCGCTGCCACTCGGGATTGTCGGTGAGCTCGGCGAAGCTCGCCGGGGCCGGCATGTCGATCAGCCGGCGGAAGCGACAGTAGCGCGGAACGCCGCGCTCGCGGTCGCGCAGCACGTCGATGGAGGCCAGATCGATGGTGCGCTCATGGGGCGCCTGCTTGGCATGCTGCTGCAGGTGACTCGGGAAATTGTGCAGCACCAGCGCCCCGGGGTGGCTGGTGCCCAGCGAATAGAGCGCGTCGGCCAGCGACACCTCGTCGTAGAGCGAGTGGGTCTGTGAGCCTGCCACCTCGGTCAGGCCACACGCCTTGAGCGGGCCGTCGTCGGCCAGGCGACGGAAGTCGAAGTCGTCGGGCACCAGCGGATGCATGCGGTAGACGGCGCTGAACTCCTCGGTGATGGCATAGGGCGCCGCGTGGTGATCCACCGGCGAGCCGACGATACCGCTGAAGAGTTCACTGTCGCTGACCCGGCCCCGGCTGCGGTAGAAGTGCTCGTCGAGAATGCCCCACCAGTTGGCACGCATGCCCAGGCGCAGCTCCGGGGTATCGAGCAGGGCCGGCGTCCACTCCACGGTATGGATCTTGGCGATCAAGGCCGTGTTGATCAGGCGTGCCTTCTGGAACAGCCATTCACCGTCGCGATCCGGATGATCGATGCGCAGTCGATCGACGATGGCGTTGTGTTCCCGGGCGAAGAGGGTGTGCATCAGCGACAACCCCACCCACCAGTTGCCGTTGACCCCCGCCAGCTCGATGCCGTGCTCGTCGCGGGGCAGGTGGCCGTCGGGGCGCAGGTAGAGCTTGCCGTCTGGCAGCAGCTCGCCGCTCTCCGGGTCGCTGCGCACCAGGCGCTGGCGCTTGAGGCTGCTGCCATAGATCTGCGAGCCGTCCCACCACTGGGTCTCGGTGTTGAGGAATGTCTCGGGGAAGCCCTCGTCGGCGGGACCGCGCGTCGAGTCGCGGCGCGAACGCAGCACCGTCATGCGCTCCCAGGGCCAGTCGTCGTCCTCGTCGAGGGGAATCTCGTAGGGCGTCGCCTCGGTGTCGTTGCCGCCATGACTGAACCAGTCGTGGACCATGAACTGCAGCCAGGCGGGCACCAGAACGTTCAGCGTAGTAGCCGGAGTGAAGGTCTCGCGGGTCATCAGTCGGCGGCTCACCACCCGCGGGCTCGGCGTCATCAATGCCTCGCCGGTCTCGGGGAACGTCTCGGCAATGGGCACGTTGCGCCCGAAACGGGTATAGGCCTTGCCCATGCAGGGGGCCGCCAGGTCATTGTAGCTGCCGTCGGCGGTGCGACAGCCGCGCACGTCGAAATCGCCCTTGTCGGGGTCGGGCGGGCGCTCGCGCTCGGTGTCGTAGAGATTGTGCCAGCGCAGGTTCCCTCGCAGGGCAACGAGGTTCACCAGGGCGATGAGGAAGGGAAACTGATACCACTGGCGGCGCCGGTTGATGCGCCGAAAGAGCCGACCGAGCAGACCGCTGCCGCGTTGACCGAACATGAAGCTCCTCCCTGGACTCGATGCCAAAGGAACCGGCGCGCTGTGGCCCACCATCCATGACCGACGCGAAGACTGAAGACTTCACTTCCTGAGGATGAACGTGACCATAGTGCACTTGACAACTAATCTTTCACCTGACTACTAACCTTTAGCACAGGGTCTCACCTCCCTCCAGAACTTCACTATCCTCAGGGAGAAGTTTCAAGGAGGTGTCTGCGGATTCACTGCGCATGATGTCCCGCCCCACTTCCCGGGGCACAAGGAGGACGCTTGGCTCGCTTGGCTAAGAGTGGCTACGCGACGGGGTTCCGCTTGATGGTACTGCTGGGCGTGGTAGCCAACCTGGCCCTGGCGATACCCGCGGTCTTCGTCCCCAATGCGGTGATCGCCCTGCTGGGCGGAGCACCAGTAGCCGAGACGGTGTGGCCCGCCTTCGCCGGCTGGCTGCTGATCCTGCTCAGCGTGTTCTACCTGCCGGCCGCCCTGGATCCCGGGCGATATCGGATAATCGCCGTGCTGACGGTGCTGTCGCGCTTCGCCGGGGTCGTGTTCTTCACGCTGCTGTATCCACAGTTTCTGCTGCTTACCCTGTTCGACCTGTTCTTCGGGGTCACCCAGGGCGCGCTGCTGCTGGCGCTCGGCCGACGCTGAGCGGTGTCTTCGGCTCATTCGGGAGGAAGCGGTCATGGCTCACAAGGATCACACCCACGCCAAGTCTCGTCGCTGGCTCGCCTGGCTGGCCGTGTTGCTGATCGTGGGCGCCGCGGTGGCGGCGATCGGCTGGTACAAGCTGTTCCGTGAGGAACCCCAGCAGTTCGAGGGCATAGAGGCCTTCTATCATTACGGCTCTATCGGTACCGAGCCGGAGGAAGGCCTGCCCTACTGGGTCTGGCGCGTGCTGCCGGAACTCTTCTCGCAGCACCTGCCGGGCGATGGTGAAGACGAGAGCTACGCCGCTCTGGGCGTGGCCTGGGAAGAAGGCCAACCCACCCCGGTAGGCTTCTCGCTGAAGACCATCGGCTTCCCGCGCGTCGGCATCAACTGCGCGGCCTGCCACACCGCCACCTACCGCACGGCAGCGGACGGCGAGCGCCGGATCGTGCCCGCCGGCCCCCATCAGACCTTCGATCCCCAGGCCTACCTGCGCTTCCTGGGCGACGCCGCCGCAGACCCGGAGTTCACCGCCGACAATCTGCTGGCGGCCATTCGCGAGGAGACCGAGCTCTCCTGGCTCGATCGCCTGCTATACCGCTTCCTGATCATCCCGCGCACCCGCGACGGGCTGCTGGAACAGGCCGAACGCTTCACCTGGACCGAAGACCGGCCCCGCTGGGGACCGGGGCGCATCGATCCCTTCAACCCGGTGAAATTCCACCCCGACCTGCTGGCCCTGGACCCCGCCGAGGATGACACCATCGGCAACTCCGACATCATGCCGCTCTGGGCGATGGATGAGCAGGAGGGCTACGCCCTGCACTGGGACGGGCTCAACGACTCGCTCACCGAAGTGGTACTCAGCGGCGCCATCGGCGATGGCGCCCGTCCCGACTCCCTGCCGGTGGAGGCGCTGGGCGAACTGGAGGCCTACCTGCGCGAGCTGGCACCGCCGCCCTACCCCTTCGGCACTCGGGACAACCAGATGGCCGCGCGGGGCGAGGTGCTGTTCGAGGAGACCTGCGCCAGCTGCCACGGCCCCCAAGGGGCGCGCACCGGCACGGTGATACCGCAGCCTGAGGTGGGCACCGACAGCCACCGCCTGGCGATGTGGACCGCCGAGGCCGCCGAGCGCTACAACGCCTACGCCGAGGACTACCCCTGGGACTTCGATGCCTTCGTCAAGACCGATGGCTACGTGGCCAAGCCGCTGACCGGCATCTGGCTGCGCGCACCCTACCTGCACAACGGCTCGGTGCCCACCGTGGAGGACCTGCTGCGCCCTGCTGAGGAGCGCCCCCAGGTGTTCCATCGCGGCTACGATGTCTATCACCCCGAGCGCCTCGGCTTCATCCACGAAGGCGAGGACGCCGAGCGGCACGGCTTCCGCTACGACACCCGCGAACCCGGCAACAGCAATGCCGGCCACGAATACGGCACCGAGCTGCCGGCGGAAGATCGCGATGCCCTGATCGAGTACCTCAAGACGCTCTAGCCGAGGGCGAGCAGGCTAGCCGAACCAGGGGCCAGGGGCGGTTCCGGCAGTGCCGCCTTTGCCGCTACACTGCGGGCAGAATCCACCCTGGCCCCAGATCGGCTACACCTCGAGGCGCCCGTGACCGAGCCCCCCTCTTCCCGCGTTGCCATCGTCGACGACGACCAGGCACTTCGCGACTCGCTGACCTGGCTGCTCGACTCCGTGGGCCTGACCACCTGTGCCTACGCCGATGGCGAGGCCTTCCTCGCCGCCGACTCAGGCAGCCATGACGCCATCCTGCTCGACGTACGCATGCCGGGCCTCTCCGGCCTGCAGGTTCAGCAACGGCTGATCGAACTGGGCGACGAGACGCCGGTGATCTTCATGACCGGCCACGGCGACGTGCCCATGGCCGTCTCGGCATTGAAGAGCGGCGCCTTCGATTTCATCGAGAAGCCCTGCAACCCCCAGCAGCTGATCGACTCCGTCCAGCAGGCGCTCGCCGAGCACCAGCGCCGCCGGCAGGCCAAGCAGCGCCTGGGCGAACTGCAGGCCCGCTACGCAGCCCTGCGCCCCAAGGAGCAGCGGATCCTGGTCCATGTTGCAGAGGGGATGACCAGCCGCCAGATCGCCGAGCACCTGGATATAAGCGCCAAGACGGTGGAGATCTACCGGCTGCGCGCCATGAAGGCCCTGGGGGCGGGAAACCTCGCCGAACTGGTGCGGCTGTGCGTGGCACTGGGGCTGGTAAAGACGCTGCCCGATGGGGCCTGAAACTACTGCATGCCCATACTGGTGTAGACGGGGGATGGCACCCGAGGATAGGCGCGCATCACGTGCCGGAAGACTTCACTCGTCTTCTCCAGCACCTCATCCTCGCTGTAGTGGTCCACCGGCAGGCCGGTGCGATCGTCCCACAGGAAATCGCGGATCACGATCTGCACGGCATCGCGGCTGGACTCACGCTCCTGCCAATGGTCGATCTCGGTGATCCTGGCCTTGAGATTCTCCAGCAGCTCCACCGATACCCGCTTGATGCGGCGGATCTCGGCGCCGCTCAGGTCCGGCTTGCGCAGCAGGTCGAAGATCGCCAGCGCCTCCTCGTCCAGCCCTTCCCGCTTGGCCCGGGCGGCTTCCTCGTCAAGCTCAGAAAGCGCGTCCAGCAATCCATCGAAGGTCTGCTCGACGGTGGCGCGGTCCTTCTCGCGGTTGTAGTCGGCCACCAGCTTCTCGTAGTGATTCTGGAAATCGGTACGCAGCGGGTTCTGCATCAGTAGACGCTGGAGCCTCTGCTCAACCACCTGGCTTAGCTCCTGCAGCAGCGAACGCTGCTTCTTGCTGCTCTCGAACTCCTTCTTCAGGCGCTCGAAGTCGATGGCGCTGATATCGTAGACACCGGTCTCCTGTCCTTGGGCTTTCGACTCGCGGATCTCGATGGCCTCGTCGACCACGCCGTGAAGCTCGCGGATGATATGCGAAATATCTGCTTGCTCACGATCCTGCTGCAGGCTCTTGTAGACGATATCGATGGCGTCGCGATCGGCACGACGGGCGTTGACGCCTTTGACGTTCAGGCAGGCCTTGAACTTCTTGAACACCTCGCGGCACATCACCTCGAAGCGCTTGCGAGTCTCGTCGCTCTGGTTGGCCGCCTCCTTGCAGGTCACGATGGCAGCGTTGCGCGCGAAGCCGTCGGTGGTCTGTACCGCCTCCAGGGAGGCGTCACGCTCAACCAGAAAGGCCTTGACCATGGCCAGGGCCTCGTCGAGATCTGCCAGCAGCTCCTCTTCCGGGCGGGCGGGATCGCGGCCATCGCCTGGATCGCCGTCTCCGGTGGTGCCGGCGAAGGTGGCCAGCGCCTTGCGCAGGTGGCGCAGTATCCCGCAGTAATCGACGATCAAGCCGTTGTTCTTGCCCTCGCTGACCCGGTTGGCACGGGCGATGGTCTGCATCAGGGTGTGGGCCTTGAGCGGCTTGTCCAGATACAGGGTGGCGAGGCTCGGTACATCGAAGCCGGTCAGCCACATGGCGCAGACGATAGCGATACGAAAAGGATGCTGCTCGGCCTTGAAGGCGTCGTCCAGGGCCATACGTTGCATGTGCCGGAACTGCGGCAGCTCACGCATCGACTCGGGCAGCGCCATGCCCTCCTTCATCAGCCGCCGATGGGGCGTGATATCCAGGTCCCAGCGGCGGAATTTCTCCTCCTCGCCTTGCTCTTCGCTGACCACCACCGCCGCGCGCGTCTCACGCATCCAGGCCAATTGTCGCGCCCGAAACAACTCCTCCTGCTCGTCGCTGCTCTTGGCCAGCGACGTCTCCAGCTCGTGGATCTTTTCATCCCAGTAGAAGCCGATCAGCCTGTGCATACGCACACAAGTAATCTTGTCGATGCACACCAGCATCGCCTTACCGGTCTCCCAGGCGTTGGCATAGTGCTCGACGAAGTCCCGCGCCACCCGGTCCAGCCGCTTGCCGGCGGTGATGATGTGGTAGTCACGCTTGAGGTCACGCTCCAGGCGCTGCTCAACATCCACATCCTCGGTCTCGAACTCCTCGAGGCGCTCGGCGATGCGCTCGTTGATGTCGCCGATAGCCACGCCGAGCTTGTCGCCCCGCGCATCGTAGTAGAGTGGCACTGTGGCTTGGTCCTCCACTGCGCGCTGGAAATCGTAGGTAGAGACGTAATCGCCGAACATCCGCCGGGTAATCTCGTCGTCCTTGAACAGCGGCGTGCCGGTAAAACCGATCACGCTGGCGCGAGGCAGCGCATTGCGCATGTTCAACGCCAGGCTGCCGTACTGGGTGCGATGGGCCTCGTCGGAGATGACGATGATGTCGTCACGCTCGTTGGGCGGCATGTCAGGCCGGAACTTCTGGATCAGCGAGAACACGTAGGCCTTGTGCTGGCCAAGCAGCGTCTCGAGGTGATCGCCACTTCCGGCCCGGCAGGGCTCGCGGTCGTTGTCCACCAAGCCACAGCCGGCGTAGGTCTTGTAGATCTGGGTGTCGAGATCCTCGCGGTCGGTGAGCACCACGAAGGTGAAATTGCCGCCCAGTTTGCGGTGCACCTTGCGGGTGAACATCACCATGGAGTAGCTCTTGCCGGAGCCCTGAGTGTGCCAGAACACCCCCAACTTGCCCTGGCGATCGCGACGCTCGCGCACCGCCTGGATGGCCCGGTTGACGCCCAGGAACTGGTGGTTGCGGGCGATGATCTTCTTGGGCTCGCCGGTGGAATCGTCGAAGAGGATGTAGTTCTCGACGATATCCAGGAAGTTGCGTCGCTCGCAGACGCCCTTGAGCAGGGTTTCCATGTCCACCGAGCCGGCGTCCTCCTCGGCCAGGCGCTTCCAATCGGTGAAGTGCTCCCAACGGCTGGTCAATGACCCCAGCTTGGCCTTCTCGCCGTTGGCGAACACGACCAGGGCGTTGTGGTGAAAGAGGTGCGGGATTTCGCTCTTGTAGCTGGAGAAGTTCTGCTCGAAGGCGGCGCGAAGGTTCTTGCCGATGTTCTTGCACTCCATGAACAGCAGAGGCAAGCCATTGACGAAGCCGATGATGTCGGCCCGGCGGCGGTAGAGTTCGCCCTGTATCCACAGTTCACGCACACAGAGGAAGTCATTGTTGTCCGGCTCGTCGAAGTCGATCAGGCGCAAGCGCTCGCGGCAGCGTTCGCCCTTGGCATCACGGAATGTGACCCAGACCCCGTCGCGGACCTGGGCGTACTTATCGCGGTTGGTGGCCGCCAGGGACTGGGCCACCGGTGAGCCGAACACCTGGCGTACCGCATCGTCATAGGCCTCGTCCGGTAGCCCTGGGTTCAATAAAGCGAGACGCTCGCGCAATGTACGGGTCAGCACCACCTCACGGTCGGAGCCCCGCCCCAGCAGGCTATCCGGCCCGAAGTCCTCCTGGTTCCAGGCCAGCACCGAGCGCCAGCCCAGCCGCTGCTCGAGATAGTCGGCGGTGGTCTGCTGAACCAGGGCGTCTTCGCTGTAGGGGCTCGGGCTCATCACGCATCCTTGTCGTTACGCGCCGGGTCATGTCTTGGAGGTGGTGCTGGAAACCTCGACCAGCGACGTTACCCCTTGATCTTCGGACTATTTCGCAAGCTCCGCAACTTGGTGCCAACATAGAGCCGACTTGGTGCCAAACATGGTCCCGTCTTGGTCCCATCTTGGTCCTCGGCTTCCGGGGTCACTTCCGGGGTCACTTGCGCGGCGACATCCGCGGTAACTTCCGCGGTGGCGCCCGAAGCCGAAGAATGTGCCGGCCTTCTTGAACTCGGTGGTAAAGCCTTCCCCAAGCGCAAGCAAGTCGTTCAGGGCCCGGCGATTCATGCGGCCAGCTCTCCGCTCATCAGCTTGGGTAGCAGCAGGTCGCGGGCCTTGGCAAGGCGTTCATTATATGCACAAAGCTTCGCAATTTGAGCTTGAATATCCTGAGCATATCCTTCAAAAATCCGGAATACACTATCATTAGGCACCAGGAATTCCAGGCTGTGCGCCAGGTTTCTATTCAAACCCGGCACTGCCACATCCGTACTAATGAACTGAGTGTTTTTTAGCGTATGATACAGGAATACTGAAGACTGCTCAGACGAGACAAAATATACTGTATCAATAGGATAGAAATCCTTTTGGCTCCAGTAAACGCTACCCACATTTCCCTTTCTTCCAATTATGATGGCAGGACCTTTCACGAAGGCTTTATCATGCTCGCCCACAACTCCACTTGAACCAAAAACCGGGTAAGGGCCAGGACGTCTAGCGCCTTTTTTCAGCGCCTTACCGTAGTTAAGTAGGGCAATATCACCCAGCCTTTTCCTGGACCACCCCTCCGGCACGCCACTGGTAATATTGACGTGCTCATGGCCGGGAAAACGCAAATGAACAAACCACTCCTTATAGAGCAGCCGGGCTGATTCCTCAAGAAGATGAATGCGACGCTGATTGTTTTCTATAAGATCATCATAGCCCGCCAGCATCTCTCCCACCTTCACTTGGATATCAAGGTGTGGAAGGTTAACTAGAGGTAACCGACGGATGTCTTTCATATTTACATGCTTGGCAGTTGCACCCGTTTCTCCCGCCAACAATGCGGCTTGCTGCGACGGGGATAGCAGGTAATAGCACAGAAATGCAGGATCCACTTTTTTCTTATCTGGACGTAAATGCACAGTCCTCTGACCTAAGCACACCTCCTGGCCCGGCTGGACCAAAGCAATATTCCCTGCCGGCGCTTCACGAGCGAGCACCAGGTCTCCAGGCTCAGGGACGGCTCTTCGCGTCCATTTTTGATATGTTTCATCAGACACACGATATACTTTTTCTAGACTAAGCCTTCCCTTACCAATATTTGGCGTCCTGATCAGCGGATAACCTGCCTCCTGCGTCGGCGCGGTCGCATGGAGGCAATCAACTATGAACTCGCAAACCTCATCAAGAGTTGCTGTGAGATGAGTCATACTCCCAGCTCCTCGAAGTTGTGGCGGATCTTCGCGGCTAACTTGCTTGCCTCGGCATCGAGGTCGGCGAGTTCTACATGTATCCCGCGCAGGGTCTCCTCGAAGTCGAAGTCCTCGTCTTCCTCTTCCGGGGCGAAGCCGACGTAGCGGCCGGGGGTCAGGCTCCAGTCGTTGGCGGCTATCTCCTCGATGCTCACCAGCTTGACCAGGCCCTCCACGTCGCGAAGCTTGGCCTCCGGGAAGCGCTCGGTAAGCCAGTGGGCCTGCTTCCAGAAGTAGCGCACCGCCCTGAGCTGATCGACCACTTCGTGTCGCGCGGCGTCGGCAGCCTTGCGGGTGCGGTTGATCTCGCGGCTGGGCCACAGCCGACTCTTCTTGGCGGCCAACTCCTGCTCGCAGGTGTCGAGTACCCGGCTGGCCAGCTTGTAGAGCAGGTCGGTCTGCCTCACCAGGTCGCGACTGGCCTCGGCCAGGGGCGCCTGGCGATCGATGGCCTGCTTGAGGGCGCCGTTGGAAGGAGCCTGACCCTGCCACTCGCCCTGCTCCGCCGAAAGCGCTCGGCGAAAAGCCGCCACGTCGTCAGCGAAGCCACGGCGCGCCTGGGCCAGCTCTTGCCGGGCTTCCTTTAGCGGCGCCAGCGAGGGCGAGGCGTCATTGAGGCTCTCGAGGAAAGGCGTGGCATTCTCGGCCAGTTCATCCAGAGCCTTATCGAAATCCGCCAGGGGTGCGTCGGCGTTGCCCTCCTCGTTCTGCCGCTCGAAGCAGCCGGCGGCCTCGGCCAGGGTGCGCCGGCCGTAGTCCTCCACGAGCGCCAGGTAGCGAGCGGTCTCGCCGCGGTAGAGCCAGACGATGGCTTGCAGGTTGAGTTGCTGCTCGGGGCTGAAATCGTAGATCTTGCGCGTCACCTGACGATAGACCTGCCGGGCGTCGATCATCAACACCTTGTCGCGGTGCTCGGCCGGCTTGGCGCGGTTCAGGAACCACAGCTCGCAGGGCACGCTGCGGGTGTAGAAGAAGTTGCCGCGAATGCCGATCATGGCGTCGACGTCGCCGGTCTCCACCAGCGCCTGGCGTAGCCGGGCCTCGTCGCGCCCGGCGCTGGAGGCCTGGGAGGACATCACGAAGCCCGCCCTGCCCCGCTCATTCAGGTAGCTGTAGAAGTAGCTGATCCACACGTAGTTGCCGTTGGAGACCTTGCCCTTCTTGTTCACCCCGGGCAGGCCAAAAGGCAGGCGTGGGTCGGCCTTGATCTTCGGGGCATCGATCTCATCGACGTTAAACGGCGGGTTGGCCATCACGTAGTCGGCCTTGCCGACCATCTCATGAGGGTCCTCGTAGTAGGTGATGGCACGCTGGATGTCGCCCTCCAGGCCGTGCACCGCCAGGTTCATCCTGGCCAGGCGCACGGTGGTGGCGTTCTTCTCCAGGCCGCGGAAGGTCAGCCGCTCGCTGGGAATGTCGCCGTGCTCCTCCACGGTGCGCGCACTCTGCACGAACATGCCACCGGAGCCGCAGGCCGGATCCAGCACGGTGCCGCGCTCGGGATCGAGCACATGGGCGATCAGCGAGACCAGCGACACCGGGGTGAAGAACTCGCCTCCGTCGTGGGCGCCCTGGTCGGCGAACTGGGTCAGGAAGTATTCGTAGATGCGCCCGAAGATGTCGCCCTTGACCCGCTTGAGTTCGTCGGGGTTGAGGGTACGCAGCAGCTGGCCGAGCACCTCGTTGTCGAGCTCCTGGTATTCGCTCTTGGGCAGCACGCCCTTGAGCGAGGCGTAGTCGCTCTCGATGGCCTCCATCGCCTCGATGATGGCGCGGGCGCGATCGGCACTGTCCGGCAAGGCCACCAGGTGGTCGAACTGCGCCTCGGGGCGCAGATAGATGGCGCTACGCTGGGAGAAGTCCTCCTTGGTGATCTCGCGGGTCTTGCCACCCCGCGAAGGCAGGCTGGCCTGGATGTCGTCCTTCACCGCCAGGTAGCGGCTGTAGGCGTGGCGCAGGAAGACCAGGCCCATCACCGGCAGGAAGTATTCGTTGCTGGCGTAGTTCGAGTTGGCGCGCAGGTTGTCCGCGGCGCTCCACAGGCGCTTCTCCAGCGCCTGGATATGTTCCAGTTGAGCCAAGGCCCGCTCCGTTGCTGTTCCCTGTGGGTTCGGGCGGCATGGGCCCCACCCGAACGCGACTTCATTCTAGTGAAGGAACAGTATCACTGAACGCCAAGGACATCAGCCGCCCCGCTCCCGCCCTGAGGCAGCGCCCAGCATCCCTTCCTACACTGCCAACATGTGCTCGGCCATAGGGGCCGCCACGCCGAAATCTGTCCTGGGGAGGCTACAACATGAACAAGACAGCCATTCGCACCTTACAGCAATACCTCGCCGACAGCGGTGACTACACCGGTGCCATCGATGGCCTTCGAGGCCCCAAGACGCATGCCGCTGTGGACGCCGCCTTGGAGCGGCATGCCGACAAGCTGCCATTGGGCAGCGAGGCCTGGAGCGAACGACGTCGTGCCGTTGCCTGTCTGCAGCTTGCCTGCCTCGAGAAGCGCATCGAAGTGGGCACCATCGATGGCCTGTGGGGGCCGCAGACCGACTACGCCCATGAGGTGCTGGATACCCTGCTGGAGACCGGCAAGAGACCGCCTCTGTGGCGTGATCAGCAGCCGCTGGACGAGAACCCCAACGACTGGTGTCGCGAGGCCGAACTCGAGCAGACGCTGGGCTCACCAAGCCGCAGGCCACCGCTGGTGGTCGTGCCCTGCCCCTGGCCGCTGGCACTGGCCTGGGACCCGAGCACACGTCCCTCCGGTATCGGCTGTCATGAGCGGGTCGCCGAGAGCCTTGCGCGTGTGCTCGAACGGGTCCATGACCACTACGGGGACGAGCGGCTGCGCGAGCTGGGGCTGCACCTTTACGGCGGCTGCTACAACAAGCGCCGCAAACGTGGCGGCAGCAGCTGGTCGACCCACGCCTGGGGCGTCGCCATCGACTGGGATCCGGCCCGCAACCGGCTCAAGTGGGGCCGCGATCGCGCGCGGCTGGCCAAGCCCGAGTATGAAGACTGGTGGCGCTTCTGGGAGGAGGAAGGCTGGGTCAGCCTGGGCCGCCACCGTAACTTCGACTGGATGCACGTGCAGGCGGCCAAGCTCTGACGCCAGGCGTCTCAGTCACGCAGGATGGTCATGCGGCGCGTCTCGTCCTCGGGGAAGACGCGCCCGCTGTGCAGGGCGGCGAACAGGTGAAGGAACACCACGCCGGGCTCACCAAACACCTCGCCGGAACGGAAGTAGGAGTGCCCCTTGGGGTAGTCATAGCGGGTATTGACGTCGTCGCAGTCGACGGCGAAGACGTTGCGTGCCACTCGGCTCATGTCCTCCGGTCCGGAGTGGCCGAGGCGCCGGGAAGCGATGCGGTTCTTCAGGTTCGAGGCCTTGCTGGCGCGCAGCGCCAGGTCATCCGAGGCGAAGTAGACCGTGACGTTGCGTGAGGAATGGACGATCAGCTCGCCGCTGTGCCCCTCCTCCAGCGACTCGTTGACGATATCGGCGGCGATCAGGAAGGTATTGCGGAACAGCATCGGCACCCCACCCGGCAGAGAGTACTTGCGCCATACGCGCATCGTCTCGCGCAGCACCCGGTTGCCCATGGAGTGGGCCAGCACGTTGATGCGCTTGAGGCAGGGGGTCGGGTCCACCTCGAACTGATCGGTCTCGCGCCACTCCAGAAAGCGCTGCAGCACACGGGCGAAGGAGAAGGCACTCAGGTCCGCCGACTCCTGGTCATCCCAGTAGTCCTTGACGATGCCCATGTCGTTGTCACAGGGCCAGACCAGGGGCACCACCAGCACCTCGCCGGGCTGGCTGGCGTCGCAGAGTTCCTGGAACTCCCGCGCCGCCGAGAAGACATCCGTCGGCAGGTTGGAGAAGCCATGGATGTAGATGACCACCTGGTGAACATCGGACTCCTTCAGACGCCGCAGGAACGCTGTGCTGCCGAGCTCCTGGTACTGCCCCGCCGCGACTTCCTCGCAGTAGTAGACCGAGTTGCTGGCGGCGTTGTTCTTGAGATCGAAGTCGAAGGGGCGATTCGCCCGGGTGCGAATGCTCTGGGTGGGGAACCGGTTAGTGATGAACAGCATGATGAGCCACCTCGAGGAGTGGACGGCAGAGATGCTGCCATTCCTCTTGAAGCTAGCACAGCCTCCCCGGGCGGCCAGGACACGGCCACGTCAGCCCCCGAGAAAGGCCATGCGGCTCATCTGCCCAGCATCGCCAGGTACTGCCTGAGCACCACAGCATTGTTATGGCGCTCGTCTTTGGCGGCGAAGACCAGGGTGACGGTCTCGCAGGCGGCCCGGTCGGCCAGGTCTCTCAGCGTCTCGCGATGCGCCTTGAGCTCGGCCAGGTAGCGCCGACGAAACTCGCCCCAGCCGAGGGCCCCGTCATGGAACGCCTTGCGCAGCTCGTCGCTGGGCGCAACCTCCTTGCGCCACTCGTCGATTCGCGCATCGGCCTTCGCCACCCCGCGGGGCCAGAGGCGATCGACCAGCACCCGATAGCCATCGTCTCGACTCGGTGCCTCGAAGGCACGCTTCAGCTCGATGCTCATGGAGGACCTCCTGGCGGCGAATACGCCCCCAGTGTAGCCAAGCGCCGAAGCAGGTCTCGAGCACGGGGCGCAGGATCTCCACGTCTTGGTCGATGGTGGCGCACCAGGCCTGGGCCTCGGCGTCGACCTCCTTGAGCGGATGGACGATCTCCTCGCTGTGCAAGGTCACGTAAGGCCGGGGGCCATGGCCCGACAAAGCCCTGTGACCCTAGGGTCGAGAGGAGGAAGATCATGAAACGCACGCATGGGTGGAGGGCCGCCGTTCTGGTGGCCGGTCTGGCCTGGTCGCTGGGGGCAACGGCCGACGGGCGCATCTTCACGCGCGACGGCCTGGCCATCGGCGGCACAGACCCGGTGGCCTACTTCACCGAGGGCCGGCCGGTGGCGGGCTCGCCCGACTATCAACTGGAGTGGCGCGAGGCCACCTGGCAGTTCGCCTCGGCCGAGCATCGCGACCGCTTCGAGGCCGATCCCGAAGCCTACGCTCCGGAGTACGGTGGCTGGTGCGCCTGGGCGGCGGCCCGCGGTGAAGCCGCCTCGACCGTCCCCGAGGCGTGGAAAATCGTCGACGACAAGCTCTACCTGAACTATAGCAGCTTCTTCCAGTGGCGCTGGGAGCGCGACATTCCCGGCAACATCGAGGCCGCCGATGAGCACTGGCCGGATATCTTCGAGTGACGATCCGCCTGAAGAAGCACCATCATGTAGTTGGCACCGAATAGGACGCTCACGCCACCCCAACACACAGGGCCCGCGAGAAATCGCGGGCCCTGTGTGTTGGAGTATTCATCTCGAAGAGTTGACGAACAGCCCCATGATCGTGGGGCAAGGTTCCAACATGCATTATCGAAGGAACGCAGGTTTCAGCGCGGGTGAAGGACAGCAATCGGCCAGAAGCGGACCTGAGCATGGTAGCTTACCCTGGTTGCTACCCCACCGGACCGATAAAAAACCTTGGTTTTCTTTACATAGTGCTATAAGAAGAGTAAGTATGTCAAGATCCGCTGGCTGATTTATACCACCCAATAGTCTATAATAAAACATTACTCTCAATAATTAATTTGGGGATATAATATGGAATATTTTTCAATAAGCGTTTTGGCATTTTTCGCATTGATAATAGCCTTTTTGGTTTATGGCAAAGCAAAAGGACTAGAAGTACCCAAGTATAGCGACAGCGAGTTTGAGTCAAAGATATCAAAAATAGAGAGCTGGATAGATTGGTATCACCGGCAACCAGAAAGAAACAAGAATGAAGAATTAAAGAGAAAGTATTTCCAGAAATATATCGAGCTTAGAGAGATGCAAATAGAACAAAGCAGGGTAGGCGCCAACAGGAAGGATATAAATTATGGTGAAGGTGGAGTAGATGCAATCTTGGAACATATTGATGTTTTGAAGAAAGAGGTAGAACTGGTCAAGTCAGGAGTTGACCCAGAAGAAGCGCGATTCATCTCTTCTAGAGGGACTAGATTTGAGAAAGCTGTTGATATGCTATCTTCTACTTCTAGGTACTAGAAAGAATGCTAAAAAAATATACAAGAAATTGATGCTCTCGATGCTAATTTCTAGGTTAAGTAAGGCCATGGTGTGTCTCCAACATGATTATGGGGAGGGGTAGGAGAGTGCACTGTAGCACCACATCGTTGATCTACGCGTGCCCCGTAGCCTGTAAGAGAGTTTCTCTTTTCTATTAGTTACACACACCCTAAATTAGGGACAATCTAAGTTATAGGGGTTAAATTAAAAAAATCATTAATAAACTAAAGAGTGGTTACCAAAAAGCAGTGTGACGAAAGCGAGGAATAAGAAGCTTGTGAGAGGGAAGGAGATGTGGGGGCATACCCACCTTTAATTTACACAGAAAGTTTTACGCAATTTCTTTACACAAAGCCGCCCCTTCGGGACCTCCTGGTGGGGCGGCTATCAAGCGTAAAGAAAACGACAATATGACGCACCACCGCTATCGGCCACAAGCGGCCATTTAGATTTTCCTGATATATGATACCAAAGACAGAGGCGCATTTATGCGTCTGCCTGCTTTTTCTTGTTATGAGTTACCGAGCCCAAGGCGCCGGCTTAAGTATTATCGAAGCATTCTTAATCCCAAGCTTATGCTCTAGCTTGCTTGCAACTATTGAAATTATCTCCAAACTTTCGTTATAATAGCTAGCAGCATCAGTAATTGATCTGATCAATTCGGCATACCGAAGCTTTATCGCATCTTTGTCACTAGGTAAATTCCTAAACATGTGCTCATTTATATCTGGCTCAACTTCTGACAACTTGTCGGAAAGATTTTTTAGATTATGGCCGTATTCAAGCCTCCCTGTTTTTTCATTAATTAGAACTTTTAATGTTTTTTCTACCGCTAGGTGAATGTCCCAGCACGCAATCGAAGCTCTCTCTGGAGTTAAAGTCAAAATATCGTTTGCTGCTTTTTCCATGTGACTCCAAATACCTTTAGAAAGCTTCTCAGCCTCTGGAGGCAAACTACTAGCCATATTTATATCAATATTAATAGAGCGTATTAAACCTACAACTCTCTCAGAGCGCCGTTTGAATTCTGACTTCTCAGGTTCTGGCATCTTCTCTAAGTCAAATTTAGTCTGGAGCATCTCTTCAATTGACTCGTAGTCTTCGAGACTATCCGGAAAAGTAAGCTTTGCTAGCTTTCCAGGCTCTACTACACGAGATGTCGTTGCTGGGATTAGTATCTTTACAGGTGTGTTATATGCCAAGACCAACCCGCAATATATATCGCCACCAGGTCCCTTTGCTAGTTCCCCATATTTATCCCAATACCAATCATTGAATATAGGAAGAAAGACAACTCTATACGCCTCGCTTCTTAACAATTCTTCTTTGCTATCGAATGTTGACTTTTCCACAAAGTGGTCAACAAAAATTTCTCCAGCCAACATGAAGCGCTTGTGTATCGCTATTTCGCTCTCAGCCAGCAACTCATCGATAAATGGCATTGCCTCATAGATGAGCTCTCGTAATTCGGGATTTGCATCTTTTCCAGAAGTCATATTAGCTCATAACGCCGCGTTCACCGGCTTGTCCGGCGCAACGGTTTGTTAACCCTTCTTGCGTGATTGATATTCTTTGCTCGCATTAGCTAGATATTCTTTCTTATCGTCGTGTTTTGCCAGCTCGTCACGTATAGCTGTTAGCGCATACTTGGAATACTTAAATATAGTTGAAGCACCAGCGTTAACTTCGATTGAATATCTTTTGCTGCTTTTTAGGCCCAGCTTCCAGACAAGAACCTGGGCATCATAGGGTCGAATCTGCAGCTCATCTGCCAGATGCTTAACCAAAAACGGATAATCTTTGTTTGGATCAAGATTAGGAACCACCACAGTATCGACTGGCGCAAGATTCCCTACTAGCTTGAGCGTAGGGGCTCCCTCTTTTTCCTTAAAATGTCCCTCTTGAACAAAAGAGACCTCATTTTTCAAGCTGGCCAATAGCTCTTCATCTATAACAAAGTTGTTCGCTATATTAGAGGATTCCATTTTACCGCTATAAAGATCAAGCAGCGCTACATTTTTTGGTCCAATTCGCGATATTTTTTCTATATGCTCCATCCATAGCTTTCTTTCTTTTTCTCGGATTTCAATCTGCATCCGCTTCAACTCGGGAAACTCGATTCGCTTACTTGTTCCTCGATACCGATAGTAAATATCTCCATCTTTTAGGATATCACCGGAGTTTTTCTTACATATTACTGGCTTATCACCCGCTTCTTCAATTGCGATAAATCCGTAGTGCTTTCTTTTAAAATCGACGATTCCGATATCCCAGTGAATTTCTGGACTGAAGTACTCCGAAAGGTACGTGGATAGCTGCTCTATTTTAATCTGATCAAATTTATCCTTATCAATTCCTTTCAAAGTTCTCGGGCTATCAGTAACACCAAAAACAAGCACCCCGCCTTGCGTATTGGCAAAGGCACAAATTGTCTTGAGATATTTAGCCAAACTTTTGAAACCAAAGCTTTCTTTGAATTCGAGAGAGGTCGATTCTCTGGATCTAACTTTCCCATCATCGCTCGAATTCGCGAGAATCTCTTTAACTCGATCTTCGTAGATGCTACTCATCTTGTTCCTTGTGAGGGGTTAACGCCGCCAGCACGCGTGGCTTTGTAGTGGAGGCGAAGCCGCAACGAAAAAGCTGTCGCCGTGATTGGCTTTGTTAGCGATTTTCATCTTGTGGGAAATTTGTGATGAACATTGGCAATGGTCGATTGCCGCCAAGCACTTCTATTAGTCCTCGTCTCAGTGCTGCCTGCTCATCTTCTGTTTCTCCGTGCGCACGAGGCGAATAAGACGAATTTTTGATGTGGGTTTTATCGAAATCATAGTTTAAAACGCGTGCCATCTTATGAAGAAGCTCAACAAGGAGGTCTACGCGCTTTACTCCCCACTGATCTATAGGGATCGTGGAATTGTTGAGTAGGTCGAGGTACTCCTTCCAAGCATCAATGACATCCCTTTCCTTTTTGTGGTTCTTATCGAACTCTAGCAATTCTATTAAGCGCTTCCACATGCGCCCACGAAACCGTATATGCTCGTGTGGCCATCAACGTTTTGAAGATATTGACCTTTCTCTCCCTGATTTCCTTTTGGTTATCAAGGTAGCGAGTTAGTCGTACTGCCACAACAGGACCAAGAAACACTGCTGTTATCATTAGCCAGTCGGCTATCGTCATGCTGTTCTCCGTGTTGTATCGCTATCAGTTGTATTATGTAGCATGCTCGATATTCCACTTGAACGAGAACGCGCGTTTAACAATGTTATGCTGCGCGCTCAGCCAACTATCATTCTATTGAAATTTATAGGAATTAAATAAAGTTCGGTAGCATAACACCAATCACCTTGCATGCTGCATATTTCCAATGAACGCGCCTGCTACCTTTGTCGGCATGTCCGCTTTGGGTCCAGGTTGTGTGAAAACTCCTGAGCCGTCCTGAAGATGGCGTTCGTACGCAAAATCTGGAGAGGTTTCGCCATGAAACTGCTCCAGAATTGACGAGAGAGCACGATTTTTGATCATTTTTTGACCGCATTGGAATTCCACAAACGTTTTCACACAGCCTCGGTCGAAAGCTGCCCTTCGACCAATATATAGACACAAACAACCCATCGGCCGCGAACTGACGCGTGTGGGCCTACGTCCCCGGTCTCGAGGCACGCTACCGCACAGAAGGCGCGCAAGGGCTGCCATCCTGGCTGTTGCGGGATATGAGTGTCGGCATCCCTGCGAACATCGATTCACTTCACGTTAGCAAAGATTCCTTCGGGTTGTATCACCGGAGCCTGATAAAAAGGTCGTAGGATTCTGATGCAAATGGCTGGCTGGCTTCAGGTGGTCGAGAGGTCTCGAAACCAAGCCGCAGCTGTCATGAGAAGATGGCCTGCTTTACGGCAGGCCGTGTGCGTCTGCCCTCGGGGTGATCGTGGGTGAACTCGGCGCCAGCGCCTCGCCGACGGCGATCGTGTGGCCCTCGCCCGCCAGCAGGATGGCGTTCTGGCCGAAGTAGCCGCCAGGTGCCAGGCGGGTGTTCATCTGCACCAGAGTGCCCAGCGGCTCGCCGGGCACGGCGATCTCGCCGGTCGCCTGGTCGACGGTGGTGATCTTGCAGCGCTGACAGGGCTTGCGCAGGCCCAGCCGGACCGCGCCCTCGTGGAGGGAAAGCTCGCCCCAGCCGTTTTCGGCGAAGGGCTCGGCGGCGTCCACCACGATGCTGGGCCGGAAGCGCGCCATGGGCACCGGGGCCAGCCCCTTGGTCTCGAGCACCCGGTTGACCTCGGCCAGCGAGGCCTCGGAGACCACCAGGAAAGGATAGCCATCGGCGAAGGCCGTGTGAGCCTGCTCGCCGGGCGCCAGGAAGTGGGGCTCGACGTTACGACGCTGGTCCGGGGCGAAACGCACCAGCCGCAGCCCGCTGCCCTTGTAGTCGCCCAGCACGGTGCCGAGCCAGGCGGCGGCCTCCTCCCCCTCGTCCAGTGCCTGGCACTGGTCGTCCCAGACATAGACCGGCAGCCGGGGCTGGTCGTCGCGTTGAAGCGGGATACGCAGGGGCGCCGTCCCGGGATGCGACAGCATCAGGGCCTCGTCGTCGAGGTTCACGACGATCCGCGCCATGTGGGGCAACTGGCGCTGGGTAACGAAGCGGCCGATATCGTCGACCACCATCCATTGGCGGTCATGGGCCAGGCCGCGAACGCCCAGCTTGGCGTGGTCGAGCGTGATGCCGCCCAACGACTTCACCGGGTAGATATTGAGCCGGGTGATCTTCAAGGGGTTCTCCTGTCGCCGGCGCAGGTGACCTCAGCCACACCCCTGCCCCTGCTGGATAGGCGGGCAGGGCACGCTGCCATAGGAGCAGAACACGCAGCAATCCCCGGGCTTGGGCCTGAGTAGCTGATGGCACGCTTCGCATTCATAGAAGTGCTGGCAGGCGTCGGTGGGCATCGTCTCGGTCCTGGTGTGCCCGCATTCGGGGCAGGTGAGGGTCGATTCCCGGATGACCTCGCTCATTGGCGATTCCCTCCATGATGGCCGCTACTGGCAGCTAAGGGACAGGGCTTGCCTTGCGGCCTACCAGTAGGCGCTTACAGTCGCTGGGTCTCGATGACATAGCCGATGATGGGAAAGCCTGCCTCGCGGGCGGCCTTCTCGGCCTCGAGCTGGGCTTCGATCTTCGAGATGCTGGAGGATACGTGTTCGAAGACGCTATCCATCTCGAGCTGCTTGGTGCGTACCGCCAGCTTCACCAGATGGCCCGTCTTCGGCGCTCCGCCCGGCTTGCTGCGCTGTTCCCTGGGCTTCGCCTGGTCACCGGCTTCTCCAGGCCATTCGGGGGGCGTGGTTGAGGAAGCCGCCTTGCGCCGTGTCTCCTCCTCGTTATCCATGAAGCTGTTGATCTCGCGACGCATCTGCTGCTCGAATTCGCTCAATTCCGTTTCCATCGTGTCTCCGTCTACTGCGTTAATGAAGCGAGTGTACCAGAACTCGCGCGGTTGCCATCCCCTTCGTCCACAACCTGCTTTGCGCTGATCCGTGAGTCCTCGCCGCGGCGAAGAACAGGGTTCAGCAAAGAGCGGATATCAAAGGCTTTCTTATATGAATAAAATATCAAGCCGAGCTAATGAAGCGGCTCCACCTCGAGTGAAGTATTCCTGAGCCCTGACGCTGGCAATCTAGCGCGCCCAACTCGAGGACCAATCATTTGCAAGTTCCGTTCTGCAGGCATGCGCTATTCCGAGCGCCTTGCTTTTCAATTTTTCCCCCGACTCAAGCTCTTCCCCGAAAGCAATCATTGCTTTCGTAATCTCGTCTTTCTCAACCATCCCCATGACGCCCCAGTATAGCTCCAAGAACCGTCTTTCGTCAGCTTGAGAGCCATTTCCGCTATTGGCAATCTTGGAAGCCGTTTCAACTGCCTCCTCACACCACGCCAACTTCCTCTCCAGATAGGGTTTCGCCGCTTCGATCTCCTGTACACGCACAAACTTGACAATTCCGAAAGCCAGCGCGCAGACAGCAACCAGCGTTGATACTGTCTTTAGATTCAATTCATTTATCATGATTATGGCCGTTTTCTACTTGTCGAGTTCCGCGTGATTGACTACCCGTTCGGAGACAGCTTTGGCCTTTTCACCTCCACCTCATAAGTGCTCGCTTACACCACCACGGCAAACCAGAAAAGACCGCCGATAACAGCAATAACCACCGCAATACTGGAACCGGCGTGCCCATCGCGGCGTTGGAAGATGATTCTGGCGGTCACGATACCTCTAGCGCAACCTTGAGCACGCCATCGCGCTGGTGAGAGAAAAGATCGTAGGCGTCGACTATCTTCTCCAGCGGGTAGCGGTGGGTGACCATGGGGCCGAGGTCGATGCGACCGCTGTCGATGATCTGCATCAGCCGGCGCATGCGCTCCTTGCCGCCGGGGCACAGCGAGGTGACGATACGGTGGTCGCCCAGGCCTGCACAGAAGGCGTCCAGCGGAATGGTGAGGTTCTCGGAGTAGACGCCAAGGCTCGACAGGGTACCGCCGGGCTTGATCACGCGCAGCGCCTGCTCGAACGTCTGCTGCAGCCCCAGCGCCTCGATGGAGGCATCCACGCCGCGCCCGCCGGTGATGCTTGCAAGATCTCGTCGACCAGGATCGCACCTTGCGGAAGTCGATCACGTGACGTCGGCGCCCATCTTTTTGGCCATCTCCAGGCGCTCGTCGACGCCATCCACGGCGATGATCAGCCCCGCGCCGCGCAGCCGGGCGCCGGCGGTGGCGCAAAGCCCGATGGGCCCCTGGGCGAATATCGCCACGCTGTCGCCGATCTTGATATTGGCGGATTCGGCCCCGGCGAAACCGGTGGACATGATGTCCGGGCACATCAGCACCTGGTCATCGGTGAGGCCATCGGGTACCGGCGAGAGGTTGGCCTGGGCATCGGGCACGCACAGGTACTCGGCCTGAGCGCCGTCGATGGTGTTGCCGAAGCGCCAGCCGCCCATGGGCTTGTAGCCGTGGGCATGGTGGCCGCCATCCTGTGCACTGCAGCCATCCTGGCAGGCGTAGGAGGTGAAGCTCGGGCAGATGGCGCCGGCGATCACCCGCTGCCCTTCCTGATAACCCTGCACGTTGGCGCCGAGCTTCTCGATCACCCCGACCGGCTCGTGCCCCACGATCAGGCCCTTCTCCACCGGGTACTCGCCCTTGAGGATACCTGATTAGCAATGAAGCTCAGCCGACCGAATCACCCGCTGGGGCCGCGGCTTGCAGCGTACTGCGGCGATGAGCAGCCGTGTCGGCAGCACCCTGAGGTCGAAGCGGCGGTTGAAGCGATAGCTGAACGCGGCCAGATAGCGCGCCGCATATTGGAAGCCGAAGGCATGGTACGCCCCTGAGAGGCTGGTCTTGAGATTACCGAGCACCGGTATTGATCCAGTGAAACTCGGGCATGTCCTGGGGTTTGCGTCCCGCAACGACGGTGGGCTGATGCGTACATCCTGCGCTGGTGACGGCACCGAAGCAGGCCAGGCCATCGGAGTATACCGTGCTGCCAGGCCGCAGCGTCGTCTTGGCCCACTCGGCAATCGCCTCACGGCTGAAGGCCGCCACGGGGGTGAGCCTGACGAAGCGCGGATGGCCCGCGTCGTTGAGCGAGACGGCGGCCACGAAAGGCACCTTGTTCTCCGATCCGCGTCCGGCCTTGCCGCCACGGTGCTCTCCGCCCAGGTAGGCATCGTCGACCTGGACCGGACCCTCGAGGACGTAGCGCGCCTCGCGCTCCGCCATCGCCTCCATCACCTTGTGGTGGATGAGCCAGGCCGTCGGGTAACTCACCCCGAGGTCACGCTTGAGGGCGAGCGACGACAGCCCGGTCTTGGCCTGGCTGATGAGGTGGATCGCCAGGAACCAGGTGGTCAACGGCAGCTTGGTGCCCTGCATCAGGGTGCCGGCGATCAGCGAGGTCTGGTGGCGACAGGCGCGGCACTGGAACAGCGTATGGTGGTGCCGGCGCACCCGGGAATAGGATGTGCCCTCGCAGCGCGGGCAGCGAAAGCCGTCCGGCCAGCGCGTCTGCTCCAACGCCGCCGTACACTGCGCTTCGGTCCCATAGCGCTCGAAAAACTCGGGCATCGACAGGCCGGGCTGAAACTGGATGGGGTTCATGGCCATGACGTCATCCTCCGCCTGAAAGCTATATACATATACAGTATAGCTTTTGTCGTCATGAGGGCAAACCGGGCTGACGATCATTGCTAATCAGGCCTGCCCTCCTGATTAGCAATGAAGCTCAGCCGACCGAATCACCCGCTGGGGCCGCGGCTTGCAGCGTACTGCGGCGATGAGCAGCCGTGTCGGCAGCACCCTGAGGTCGAAGCGGCGGTTGAAGCGATAGCTGAACGCGGCCAGATAGCGCGCCGCATATTTCTGGAAGCCGAAGGCATGGTACGCCCCTGAGAGGCTGGTCTTGAGATTACCGAGCACCGTATTGATCCAGTGAAACTCGGGCATGTCCTGGGGTTTGCGTCCCGCAACGACGGTGGGCTGATGCGTACATCCTGCGCTGGTGACGGCACCGAAGCAGGCCAGGCCATCGGAGTATACCGTGCTGCCAGGCCGCAGCGTCGTCTTGGCCCACTCGGCAATCGCCTCACGGCTGAAGGCCGCCACGGGGGTGAGCCTGACGAAGCGCGGATGGCCCGCGTCGTTGAGCGAGACGGCGGCCACGAAAGGCACCTTGTTCTCCGATCCGCGTCCGGCCTTGCCGCCACGGTGCTCTCCGCCCAGGTAGGCATCGTCGACCTGGACCGGACCCTCGAGGACGTAGCGCGCCTCGCGCTCCGCCATCGCCTCCATCACCTTGTGGTGGATGAGCCAGGCCGTCGGGTAACTCACCCCGAGGTCACGCTTGAGGGCGAGCGACGACAGCCCGGTCTTGGCCTGGCTGATGAGGTGGATCGCCAGGAACCAGGTGGTCAACGGCAGCTTGGTGCCCTGCATCAGGGTGCCGGCGATCAGCGAGGTCTGGTGGCGACAGGCGCGGCACTGGAACAGCGTATGGTGGTGCCGGCGCACCCGGGAATAGGATGTGCCCTCGCAGCGCGGGCAGCGAAAGCCGTCCGGCCAGCGCGTCTGCTCCAACGCCGCCGTACACTGCGCTTCGGTCCCATAGCGCTCGAAAAACTCGGGCATCGACAGGCCGGGCTGAAACTGGATGGGGTTCATGGCCATGACGTCATCCTCCGCCTGAAAGCTATATACATATACAGTATAGCTTTTGTCGTCATGAGGGCAAACCGGGCTGACGATCATTGCTAATCAGGCCTGCCCTTGATACGCGTCAACATCCTGCGTGCCGTATTCCGCGCCCCCGTGACGTCTCGGCTTCCCATGGTTCCTTAGCCACCGTAACCTTCGGGTTCACCCGATCGCGCCCTCGCTATCCAAGGAACCGGAATGTCACCCGCCGATACCCTGCGTCTGCTGCTGCTCTCCTCGCTGTGGGGCCTGTCGTTCATCTTCATGCGGGTGGCATCACCCGAGTTCGGCCCCGTGCCGCTGGTGCTGGTACGCATGGGGGTGGGTGCGGCGCTGCTGGTGCCGTTGCTGCTCAGCGTTCGCTACCTCAGGCTGGTGCGGGAGAATGCCGGCAGGCTCTTCGTGTTGGGCTTGATCAACCATGTGCTGCCCTTCTCGCTGCTGGCGTTGGCCACCACTCGCCTGGAGGCGGGCTTCACCTCGCTGATCAATGCCACCACACCGATCTTCACGGCACTGCTGGGGGCGCTGTTCTTCGCCACGCCCATTCAGCGTCAGCAGTATCTTGGGCTGGCCATGGCTTTGTTCGGGGTCTATGTGCTCTCGGCCGATCGGCTGGATTTCGCCCTGGGCGGCGACGGCTGGTTCATTCTCGCCGTACTGGGGGCGACCTTCTGCTATGGGGTGGCCGGCAACTACTCGAAGACCCGCCTTGCTCACCTGCCGGTGCGGGTGCTGGCCGCCGGAAGCACCAGCATGTCGGCGCTGATCCTGCTCGTTCCAGGGCTGCTGCTATGGCCCGCGGAGCCGATCAGCGGCCTGGCCTGGGCCAATGGCCTGGCGCTGGCGGTGCTCAGCACCACGGTGGCCTTCCTGCTCTACTTCGGGCTGATCGCCAGTGCCGGCGCCACGGCCACCTCCACGGTGACCTTCCTGGTGCCGGTCAGCGCCCTGGTGTGGGGCTACCTGCTGCTCGGCGAGCGTCTCAGCCTGCAGATACTGGCCGGCATGGCGATCACCCTGGTCGGCACCGCCATCGCCACCCGCATGCTGCGCCTCAAGCGCGCGGCATCAAGGGCCGACGGCAAATCCGACAGCGCCTAGGCGCCTGCCCGGTGCTCATTCAGCCGGAAGACATTGGCGGCCTGGGAACGGTGCAGGCAGATATCCACCAACAGGGTGCGATGGGGCTGGAAGAACTCCGTCAGCTGGGTGTCGTCCAGCTGGAGGTCGTCGATGTCCTCGTCGGCCAGGGTGCGAAAGCCTACCGGGGTATGATGGGCCGCCTGTTCGTCCTCCTCGAGCATGGGCTCGGCGGTGATCGACATGCCCAACTGGGTGCCGGCACGAGCGACGGCGTTATACAGCTGCGCAGTGTCGATATAGAGGCTGCGCAGCGAGGGATCCGCCTGGTAGGCATGCACCTTGCGGATCGCCTCTTCATGGATGGTGCGGGCCAGGCGGCCGCCGTCCGACCGGTTGGCGCGAGGATCGTAGAACTCGATCAGATAATCCTCGACGGGCACGTCGAACTGGTCGTGCACCCGCACCACGGTATTCTGGAAGCCGGGTTTGCCGCTGCGCCCTCCGGGTTGACGGGTCAGCTGCCGATTGGCCTGCTCGCACTCGTCGCAGAAGTCGTCGAAGTCAGCGTCCTCGATGCCCAGAGCACGCTCGATCAGATCCAGCGCTCCAAGCCTTGCCTGGCTCAACTGGCTGTAGGCGTCGTCGAGCTTGATCGCCGAATGGTGCAGGCCGTCGAGGATTCGAAAGGCGGTGCGCCCGATGGAGGGCCGGTACTCGACCACCTCCGGCACGGTGACCCGGATTTCCTCGCCGCCTTCCTGCCGGAGCGTCTCGCGGAAGGCGATGCGCACCCGTGCACAGTTCAGGTTGGCAGTGGAGAGACGCACCGTGCCGTCGCCGCCATCCTCGTTGGCTACCGCCCGGATGCCGCCATAGCCACTGTTGCCGCACAGCACGGTGCACAGAACGCGCCCCGGGGCGTACATGCCATCGTCTTCGCCGAAGCGATCACGCATGGCCAGCTCCCAGCTGTAGGGGCTGGCAAGCTCCAGGCCACGCAGGATGCCGGCTCCGGTCTCCAACGCCGCCTGGCCGGCCTGACGGCTGAAGAAGCCGTTGGCGACCCGCCCCAGCATCGAACGGCCGAGGTGGGCCAGCGGCGAGCCGAAGTTGGCCGGGGCCAGCATCACCAGATGCTTGACCGGGGCGGCGTCGGGGGAAAAGTGGCGCGCCAGCCAGTCGCGAATCACCAGGCCGCCGGTGGAGTGGACGATAACGTCCACGCTGGCGGCGTCGCGCGGCAGGCCACGTTCCGTCCAGGCGCGATCCAGGGCGGCCACCAGGTCATCGAAGCGCAGGGCGTCGTCCTTGGAGAGGTAATCACCGATGGCGACAAGCTGGATTCGCTCCGCACCCAGGCGACGGTGGAGGTGTCCGGCCAGCCGCTCGAAGGAGCTACCTTCGTCGTTCCAGCCATGCAGCAGAATCAGGGGACGGTCAGTCATGGGATAGCCTCCCGCTCTCAGCGCCGCCCCCGCCGGGGCGTCTCGGCCCATCCAACGGCGCTTCGCGCCGATCACTACTGAATAGCGTAGTCGCTCGGCCGGCAAGAGGTGCAGGCCCGATTGTCATCCTTCTCGTCGACAATGGTCCGGCACAAGATGCCGGCCTACCGGTTCGGCACGATCAATGGATAGCGTAGAATCGAACAAGGCAAGTGCGACAGAGGGTCTTCGAGGTACGCCATGGCCAGCGCTGATTTTCGATTCCATGACCGCTTGAACGACTTCCTGCCGCCGGCGTCACGCGACGGGAACATCCGCCGTGATGTGTCGCGCCGGGCGGCCATCAAGGACGTGATCGAGTCGCTGGGCATACCGCATACCGAGGTGGACGTCATTCTGGTCGACGGCGCCTCGGTGGACTTCGACCACATTCTGGCCGGCGGTGAGCACGTGAAGGTCTACCCCTGGACCACTGCCCCATCGGAGGCCCGCCATCTACGTCCCCGCCCGCCATCGTGCCCGCGCTTCCTGCTGGATGCCCAGCTGGGCCGCCTCGCCCGCTATTTGCGCATGTTGGGTTTCGATTGCCACTACCACAACGACATCGGCGACGCCGAGCTGGCCGCCCGGGCCGAGGAGCAAGGGCGCATCCTGCTTACCCGCGACCGAAACCTGCTGAAGCGCAAGCGCATCCGTCTCGCCCATTACGTGCGCGCCGACGCGCCCTGGCAACAGGTCGAGGAAGTGTGCAGCGAGTTCGACCTTGCCCCGGCCTTCGCTCCCTTCACTCGCTGCACACAGTGCAACGGGAGACTCATCCCCGTCGACAAGGCGGACATCATCGATCGGCTCGAGCCCCTGACGAGACGCTACGTGGAGGACTTCCTGCAGTGCGAGGGCTGCGGCCAGCTCTACTGGCACGGCAGCCATGTTTCACCCATGGAGGCGCGGGTGGAGCAGCTTCGTCAAACGCTGGCGCAGCCATCGGAATGACCCCTTCCTGCCCCATCATGCTGCCGCGGAGCGACGGCAAGGGTTGAACTTACCCGGCCCCGACCAGACATAAGGTGAGTTGAGTAGATACCGAACATCTTTCTCGCTGACCATTCAGCGGGTAAAGCCGTTAATACGGGCCCTGTTTTTCAAGGAGATCCGGAATACGCTATTACTGACATCACCAAGAGGTTTTCCATGGCCGATCATTTCGATCCCTATCCCAGTCGTCTGACCGAATACCGCGCACCAATCCCCCGCAAGGACCCGGTGATACACGCCCGCAACCAGCGTCGCTGGGAGGGCCCGCTGGATGAGGTGGCCCTCTCGCGTTACGAGCGAGACGGCTTCCTGTGGTTCGACGGTTTCTTCTCGCGCGATCGCATCGAGCCGTTCTTCGAGGAGCTCAAGGAGATGGCCAACGACGAGGCGTTGATGCGCTCCGAGCAGGTCATCCGAGACCCGAACAGCGGCGCCATCCGTTCGGTGTTCGGCATGCACCAGCTCTCGAAACACTTCGATCGTCTGACCCGCGACCCGCGCATCCTGGGAATGGTCCGGCAGCTGCTGGGCAGCGAGGTCTATATCCACCAGTCGCGCATCAACGACAAGTTCGGCTTCCAGGGCAGCGGCTTCGACTGGCATTCGGATTTCGAAACCTGGCACGCCGAGGATGGCATGCCACGCATGCGGGCGGTAAGCGCCTCGCTGATGCTGACCGACAACAGCGAGTTCAACGGGCCGCTGATGCTGATTCCCGGCTCCCACCACGAGTTCGTGCCCTGCATGGGCGAGACGCCCGAGGCGAACTGGCAGGAGTCTCTCAAGGCCCAGAAGCTAGGCGTGCCCGACCAGCAGGCGCTGGCCAGGCTGGCCGAGCGCGGTGGCATCCAGGCGCCGAAAGGACCGGCAGGCTCGCTGATGCTGTTCGAGTGCAACACCCTGCACGCCTCGAACGAGAACATGTCTCCCTGGCCGCGCTCCAACCTGTTCTTCGTCTACAACAGCGTGGACAACATCCTGGAAGAGCCCTATGCAGCCCCGTCACGGCGTCCGGAATTCCTGGCCACCCGCGGCAACATCGAACCGCTCACGATGCATGACGACTTCCCGGAACTCTCCGGGCAAGGTGTCAGACCGCTACGCTGATCCGCACCGGGAAAAACACGTAACTGCTGCTCATGACAACGGCCGTGGCGTTTCCGCCACGGCCGTTGCCGTTCAGACAGAGCAGAATCAGAAGTTGGGCTTGCGCTTCTCGACGAAGGCGCTCATGCCCTCGGTCTGTTCGCCACCGGCGAAGCAGAACGCGAACAGGGCGTTCTCCAGCGCCAGTGCGCTGTCCAGGTCCTGGTCCATGCCGTCGTGGATCGCCTGCTTGGCGGCACGCACCGATTGGGGGCCGTTACCGCCGATCTGCTTGGTGAGCTCATCCGCATAGGCTTCGAGCTCGGCCTGGGGCATGACCCGGTTGACCAGGCCGATACGCAGCGCCTCGTTGGCATCGATTTTGCGGCCTGTGGTGCACAGGTCGATGGCCATGGCCGGGCCAATGCGACGCGGCAGGCGCTGGGTGCCGCCGAAGCCGGGAATCACGCCGAGCAGCACTTCCGGCTGGCCGAAGACGGCGTTGTCGCTGGCCACTGCCCAGTCGCAGGCCAGCGCCAGCTCGCAGCCGCCACCCAGGCAGAAGCCGTTGACCAGCGCCACGGTGGGAACCGGCAGGGTTTCCAGACGCTTGAAGGTATCCAGCGCCTGCCTGGCGAAGTCGCGCGCCTCCGCCGGTGTCTTGTCGCGCATCTCGGCGATGTCGGCACCGGCCACGAAGGCCTTCTCGCCGGCGCCGGTGATCAGCACGGCACGCAGGTCATCGCGGGTCTCGAGCTCGGCCAGCACGCGCTCAAGCTCGACCAGCACGTCGCTGTTCAAGGCATTGAGCGCCTTGGGACGGCTGATGGTCAGGCGAACAAAGCCGGCGTTTTCTACAACCTCGATCGGGGATTCGCTCATTGGGGGCTCCTGATGGTGTTCTTGAAGGTAGACCGCCCAACCCTAGCGAACGCTTGGTTGGGCGGCAATCCCCTCTTTTGTCGGGTCAAGATTATCGCAGATAGCAAGACCGCTCGGAGCTATACCGACGACAAGCCTCGCTATGAATAACTGCGATAACCCTGTTCTCGAGTAAATCAGCTATAGACGTGGAAGCCGCGGCCACTCTTCCTGCCCAGGTAGCCGGCATCGACCATACGCTTGAGCAGCGGGCAGGGGCGATACTTCGGGTCGCCGAAGCCATCCTGCAGCACCTCCATGATCGCCAGGCAGACGTCCAGGCCGATCAAATCACCCAGGGCCAGCGGGCCCATGGGGTGACCGGCGCCCAGCTTCATGGCCTCATCCACCGCTTCCGGGGTGGCGGCACCCTCCTGTACCAGGAAGGCCGCCTCGTTGATCATTGGCACCAGCAGGCGATTGACCGCGAAGCCGGGCGAGTCGCCCACCGGCACCGCGGTCTTGCCGAGGTCGGCGGCCAGCTTCTCGATGCGCGACACGGTAGCGTCGGAAGTCTGCTCGGCGCGAATCACCTCGACCAGCTTGAGCACCGGCACCGGGTTGAAGAAGTGCATGCCCACCACCCGCTCGGGGCGCTCGCAGACGGCGGCGAGGCGAGTCAGCGACAGCGATGAGGTATTGGAGGCGAGAATGGCCTCGTGGCTTAGGCGGCTCAGGTCGCGGAACAGCTTCTCCTTGAGCGCCGGCTGCTCTGGGGCGGCCTCGATGATCACCTCGCAGTCACGCAGGGCGTCCAGCGCGGTCGTTGTATCCAGGCGCGCCAGGGCGGCGTCCTTGTCGGAATCGGTGAGCTTCTCCTTGGTGACCAGCTTGCCCAGGCCCTTGTCGATGGCCGCCCGGGCACGCTCAAGCTGCTCGTCGGCCACGTCGTAGAGCTTGATGTCGAAGCCGCTGGTGACCAGGACCTGGGCGATGCCCTGGCCCATGGTGCCGGCGCCAACCACGCCGATCGGTTGTTGGCTCATTTACACTCTCCTTGGTGTTCTAAAAATTACTGGTTGCGGGCTTCGTCGCGCAGCACGAACTTCTGAATCTTGCCGGTGGAGGTCTTGGGCAGCTCGGTGAAGATCACCGCCTTCGGCGCCTTGAAGCGCGCGAGATGCTGGCGGCAGTGGTCGATGATCTGCTGCTCGGTGACCTCGTCGTACCCCACCTTGAGCTTGACGAAGGCACAGGGAACCTCCCCCCACTTCTCGTCGGGCTTGGCCACTACTGCGGCCTCCTCCACGGCGGGATGGCCGTAGATGGCATCCTCCACCTCGATGGTGGAGATGTTCTCGCCGCCGGAGATGATGATGTCCTTGGAACGATCCTTGATCTCGATGTAGCCGTCGGCATGCCACACGGCGAGGTCGCCGGTATGGTACCAGCCGCCTTCCAGGGCCTGCTCGGTGGCCGCCTCGTTCTTCAGGTAGCCCTTCATCACGTTGTTGCCGCGCATCAGGATCTCGCCGATGGTCTCGCCATCCTTCGGCACCGGCTCCAGGGTATTGGGATCGGCCACGCAGAGCGCTTCCAGCATGTGATAGCGCACACCCTGGCGAGACTTGATCCGGGCCCGCTCCTCGATGGGCAGCTCGTTCCACGCTTCGCGCCAGGCGCAGGAGGTCACCGGACCGTAGACCTCGGTGAGGCCGTAGACGTGGGTCACGTCGATGCCGAGTTTTTCCACACCGGCGATCACCGAGGCGGGCGGTGCCGCACCGGCGGTGGTGACCTTCACCGGATGGTCGAAATCGCGCTTGTCCTCAGCGGGCAGGTTGACCAGGCCGTTGAGCACGATGGGCGCGCCGCTGAAGTGACTCACCTGCTCGTCGGCGATCAGGTCCATGACCTTCTTCGCCTCGACCTTGCGCAGACAGATGTTGGTGCCGGCAGCGGCGGCAATGGTCCAGGGGAAGCACCAGCCGTTGCAGTGGAACATCGGCAGGGTCCACAGATAGACCGGATGGTGGGGCATCGCCCACACCAGAATGTTGCTGACAGCATTCAGGTAGGCCCCGCGGTGATGGTAGACCACGCCCTTGGGCTTGCCGGTGGTGCCGGAGGTGTAGTTGAGCGAGATCGCCTGCCACTCGTCCTCGGGCAGGCGGTAGGGATAGCTCGGGTCGCCCTCGGCGAGCAGTGCCTCGTACTCCAGCTCGCCAATGGCGCGACCGTCGGCCATGAACTGCTCGTCCGCCACGTCGATGATCAGCGGCTTGCGCTCGAGCTTGCTCACCGCCTCCTCGATCACGTCCGCAAACTCGGGGTCGACCAGGATCGCCCTGGCCTCGCCGTGTTCGAGCATGTAGGCGATGGCCTCGGCATCCAGGCGGATGTTCAGGGTGTTGAGCACACAGCCAGCCAGCGGCACGCCGAAGTGGGCCTCGAACATCGCCGGCACATTGGGCAGCATCGCCGCCACCGTCTCGCCGGACTGGATGCCGCGCTTCTCCAGCGCCGAGGCGAGCCGCCGGCAGCGCTCCCAGGTGGTGCCCCAGTCGCGACGGACCTCGCCGTGGACCACCGCCGGGTAGTCCGGATAGACCGAGGCGGTGCGCTCGATGAAGGTCAGCGGCGAGAGCGCCACAAAGTTGGCGGGGGTCTTGGGCAGGCCCTGTTCGAAGATGCTCTGGCTCATGGCTGGCTCCGTGAAGTGGCGTTACATATTGTTGTGCGAAAAGGCCGCCAGCGGCGCGGGGCCGTTGGCGGGCCGATGTGCTTACTGGACGGCGGCATCGAAGCCGGCGAGGCTCTCCATGCCGGCCTCGATCACCGCGCGCTGGGCGCGGCCCACCGGCAACCACTGACGGATAGCGTAGTCGGCGCTCTGGCGCTTGGCCTGATAGAAAGGCTCATCGCTGCCGGCGCCCTGGGCAGCATTGGCCACCAGCGCGGCCTGGCCCATCTGCCAGGCACACAGCACGTGGCCAGCAAGGCTGAGGAAGGGGGTGGCATAGGCCTGGACGGCATCGGCGCCCTGCTCGGCGTCGGCGCCCGCCTCCAGCACTCTGGTCATGGCGGCACGCAGATCAACGGCTCCACCGCCCAGGCTCTCACCGAGTTCGGCGAGCTCACCGCTCTTCTTGAGCGCTGCGGCGGTGATTTCGACTTCTTCGATCAGGCTCTCGAGCGCCGCACCACCGTCGCGCTGCAGCTTGCGGCCGGCCAGGTCCAGCGCCTGGATGCCGTTGGTGCCCTCATAGATGGGGGCAATGCGTGCGTCGCGCAGCAGCTGAGCGGCGCCGGCCTCCTCGATGAACCCCATGCCGCCATGGACCTGGATGCCCAGCGAGGCGATCTCCACAGCCTGATCGGTGGAAAAGGCCTTGACCACCGGAATCAGCACGTCGACACGCGCCTGAGCCGTCTTGCGGCTGTCCTCGCTGTCGCCATGTCGGGCAATATCGAGCTGGGCGGCACAGTAGAGGGCCAGCGCGCGCAGGGCGTCGGTACGGGCGCGCATGGAGAGCAGCATGCGCCGCACGTCGAGGTGGTCACTGATCGTGCAGTCATTGCGGCCGGAGCGCGGGCTGCGCCCCTGGGTACGGTCCAGGGCGTAGGCGAAGGCCTGCTGGCAGGCCCGCTCGGCCACGCCGATGCCCTGGATCCCCACCTTGTGGCGCGCCTCGTTCATCATGGTGAACATGTGATTAAGGCCGCGGCCCTCCTCACCCACCAGGTAGCCGATGGCGCCGTCGGTCTCGCCGAAGCTAAGGGTGCAGGTGGGCGAGCCATGGATGCCCAGCTTGTGCTCGATGGAGGCGCAGGTGACGTCGTTGCGCGCCCCCAACGCGCCGTCGGATTCGACCAAGGGCTCATTCACTAAGTACTTCGGCACCAGGAACAGCGAGATCCCCTTGTTGCCCTCGGGGGCATCGGGCTTGCGCGCCAGCACCAGGTGGATGATGTTCTCGGCGGCGTCGTGATCGCCCCAGGTGATGTAGATCTTCTGGCCGAAGAGCCGGTAGCTGCCGTCTTCCTGGGGCACGGCCCGAGTGCGCACCTTGGAGAGATCCGAACCGGCCTGAGGCTCGGTGAGGTTCATGGTACCGGTCCAAGCGCCCTCCACCAGCTTCGGCAGGTAGACGGCCTGCTGTTCTTCGCTGCCGTGGTGAGCCAGGGCCTCGATGGCCCCGGCGGTGAGCATCGGGCACAGCGCCAGCGCCATGTTGGCGCCGTGGAGCATTTCCTGAACGGCGCTGGCCACCACTTCGGGCAAGCCCTGGCCGCCCATCGACTCGGGGACGCCGATGCCGTTCCAGCCGCCCTCGGCATAGGCCTGGTAGGCATCGACAAACCCGGCGGGAAGCGTTACCCGACCGTCCTCGAGCCGACAGCCCTGGTGGTCACCGCTGGCATTTAGCGGCGCCCAGACCTCGCCCGCCAGCCTGGCGGCTTCTTCCAGCACGGCCTCGACCAGATCGGGGCTGGCCTCCTCGAAGGCAGGCAGAGCAAGTGAGCCGTGCTCGAGCATCTCCTCCAGCACGAAGCGGACGTCACGAACGGGGGCGACATAGGGGGTCATGGGTGCACCTCGGGAAAAATGATAACGGCGATAGTAGATTCACTACTTTTCACCGACCATTATCCCAAGGTCTTAACCGATGTGCAGCAAGCGCATTATCCTGGCAGGGAGCGCCGAAGCCCGCCGACGTCTCAGCCCCGGGAGACGCTGCTATCGCTCAGCCCCGGGAGACGCTGCTATCGGCGTCCGGCTTGTCGTCTTCGCCTTCAGGCTCATCGAAATAGGCGATATGCGACTCGTTGGGCGGCGGCGGGCCGACCAGCGGCTCGGCCACCTCCACCTCGGGAACGGCCCTGGAAAGGTCCTCGACGTGCTCGTGCTCGATGGCACCCTGGACCTGCTCCTCGGTGACCGCCAGCTCGGCCCCCACCGAGGACATCGGCGTGCTGGGAGAAAACGGCGCCACCGGCACCGGTGCCGGACGCACGCTGCGCCGCCAGCAGAAGAAGGCCACCAGGATGCCCCCCATGGCGCCGAAGGCCCAGAATAGGCCGGCATCGCCCATCAGACTCATTACCGGGGAGACCAGCGGCGGGCTGATTGCGGAGCCGATAGCGTTGATCAGCAAAAGGCCCTGGCTCATGCGCACCAGGGCGCCGGCCGGCGCACGGTCGGCGGCGTGGCCCACCGCTACCGGGTAGAGGGAGAAGACACCACCGCCCAGCAGGAACAGCAGCCCGGCCAGGACCCACGCGTTCAGCGGCAACCACAGCACCGCCGCAGAGATCACCGTGCAGAAGGCTCCGATCAGGATCAGCACCAGCTGCCTGTCGTGGCGGTCCGACCAGCGTCCCACCGGGTATTGCAGCAACATGGCACCGAGTACCACCACCGCCATCATCTGACCGATCCGGTCAACCGTGAGGCCGGTGCGCTGCAGGTAAAGCGGCAGCAGGGAGTAGACGGCCGCCACCATCAGTCCCGAGCCGAAGCTTCCCACCACCCCAGTGGGAGTCAGGGTGATCAGGCGCAGCGGCGAAAGCGGCTCGGCCTTCTCGATCAGTGGCGAAACCCGCGGGATCATCGCCATGGGCAACACCGAGAGCGAGGCCAGCATGGCGATCACCATGAACGACGCCGGCCCACCCATGGCCTCGGTGACGCCCAGCAGCAGTTGGCCAAGCACGCCGGCGGCATAGAGCGAAATCATGTAGAGCGCCAGAAGGCGTCCGCGCACCCTGGCATCACCGGAGGCCAGCAGCCAGCTCTCGATCACCAGGTAGACGCCCACTGTGGCCCAGCCGCCAATCAGGCGCAGCGTGAACCATGCCCAGGGCTCGGCCACCAGTCCCTGCAACAGCACGGTCACCGCCACCAGCGAGGCGAAGCTGCCGTAGGCGCGGATATGACCGATGCGCAGCAGCAGACGATCGTTGAGCATGGCGCCCAGCGCCAGGCCGATGAAGTACGCCGAGGAGACCCAGCCGATCACCACTGCCGATTCACCGGCGGCGTCCAGGCGCAGGGTGATCACCGTGGCCAAAAAGCCGTTGCCGATTCCCAAGATAAAGAGCCCCAGCAGGGGAGCCAGGGCCATGGCCAGCAGTTGCCGCGACATAATGAAGGGCCTCACAACAGCAGATGGAAACGAGAAAAAATGATGCCGCAAAGTGCAGGATAGCGCCTGCATGGCGGGCCGAGGAGCGATTCCGGGCGCGCGAATCATACTCCCGGCCGGCGGCGAGTCAATCGTTTTATCGCCGCTGCAGCAGAGCCACGTCCGCCGCGGGGAACTCGACCCGCATGTCCAGGCGGTCGGCCAACCACACGAAGGTCGCCTCGCTGAAGAAAGCCACATGGGTAGGATCGAGGATGTAGTGCCAACGCGCGAAGGCCGCCTGGTCGGTGACACGTTTGGTCATCAGCCCCAGCCACCCCCCGGACGGGAGCCTATCGACCAGCTGCGCCAGCTCCCGGCCGGGGGCGAAGAGGTGCTCGACCACTTCGGTGGCGGTGATGAAATCATAGCTGCGTTCCAGCACGCTCGTATCGAGTGCGTAGAACGGATCATAGATCGCCATGGGATGTCCCGCCTCCTCGAACATCACCGACAGGGTCGGCCCGGGGCCGGATCCGAAGTCGAGCCCTCGTGCACCAGGTGGAAGTCGATCGCGCAAGGGATCGAAGAGCCGTGACAGAAAGCGGCGATAACCGGGATCGTCCGGTGAGTTCTCGTGCTGGTCGTAGACCGCTCTCTCCTCTTCGGGCCCAAGCCGCTGTTCGGGGGGCACGAACACCAGCGAACATTGCCGGCAGCGGTGATAATCGCGCCGACCGTCACGGTGAAAGTGTCCGGTGTCGGTGGACGCACATAGCGGACAGGTCAGCATCATCGTATCCTTTGTGACTGGATGATTTCCTCCAGGATCCCCCTGCTGTCGACAGAACCCCGCAAGGAGCCCCGAATGCTGTCAGGTCTGGACCATCTGGTCATCACCGTGACCGACATTTCCCGTGCCGTGGACTTCTACTCACGGGTGCTGGGACTGGAAGTGCGCTACCGCGACCGGGAGCGCGTTGACCTGATGCTGGGCGACATCGCCCTGCGTCTGCACTGGACCGCCACCGATGTGACGCCCCGGGCCGCCACGCCCACTCCCGGCAGCCTGGACCTCTGCCTACGAAGCCTGCTGCCGCTCGATGAGGTCCAGCGCCACCTGGAGGCGCTGGATGTCGAGGTAGAGCTCGGCCCGGTGGCCCGACAGGGGGCCACCGGCGAAATCACTTCGCTCTACTTGCGCGACCCGGACGGCAATCTGCTGGAGATCAGCCGCCCCGTGAAAACCCAGACCCATTGACCCCCGGTGGCATTGTCGGCCTCGACCGGTATGATTGCCGTCAGTCAATCGATCTTCAGGGAGATGCCATGAATGACCAGCTGCCGCAAGACGACGACCGAGCCATCACCGAACGGGGCACCGCCCCCGACACGACCATACCCATCGTGGTCTACGTGTTGCACCTCGCGGGGATGGTCACCGGTGGTCTCACGTCCCTGGTCGGCGTGGTGATCGCCTATGTGTACCGCGGCAACGGGCCGGCGTGGCTCGACGAGCACTATCGCTACCAGATCCGCACCTTCTGGATCGCCCTGCTCTATTTCGGTATTTCCGGCCTGCTGACCCTGGTATTCATCGGCTTTATCACCTGGCTGGCCGCAGTGGTCTGGCTGGTGATCCGCTGCGTGAAGGGGCTCAAGACACTGAACGAGCACCGCGCACCGGAGAACGTGGACACCTGGTGGGTCTGATTGATGACCGAAGGTGAGCCCCGCTCAAGCGCCTTTCAGGCCCATGCCATCGCTCTCCTGTGGCGCAGCCTCGCCGGCCGTCGCCTCTCCACCCTGTGGCGGCTGGCCCGCCTGATCGGCCCGCTGGTGGAGCGGCTGAGCCGCCGGGAACGCCAGATCACCCGGGCCAACCTGGTCGAGGTCTACCCTTCCAGCAGCCCGTCCGAGTGCAGCCAGCTGGCCCGGCAGAGCCTGACCCACTCCGCCGCCACCATGCTCGAGCTGGGCTTCGCCTGGATGGGTGAGCCGGAGCGGGTCGAGGCCTCAGTCCTCGAGGTCCACGGCCGCGAGCTGCTCGACGAAGCCCGGGCCGAGGGGCGCGGCATCATCGTGCTGGCTCCTCACTTCGGCAACTGGGAGGTACTCAACTTCTGGCTCTCCGGCCACTTCCCCTTCACCGCGATGTATGAGCCTCCCAAGCTCGCTCCACTCGACCCGATCATCCGCCAGGGTCGCGAGCGCCGGGGAGGAATCCTGGTGCCCACCAACCCGCGCGGCGTGGCCGCCCTGCTCAAGGCGCTCAAGCGCTCAGAGGCCGTGGGCATCCTGCCCGACCAGGAGCCCGACTGGGGTAGCGGCGTCTTCTCGCCCTTCTTTGGCCGGCTCGCCTACACCGCTACTCTGCTGCCCAAGCTGGTGGCCCGCACCCAGGCAAGGGTCGTCACCGGCGTAGCGCTGCGGCTGCCCGGCAGGGGCTTCGCCATCCATTTCCTGGCCGCCGACGCACGGGTCTACGAGCCTGACGAGACCACCTCGGCCAGCGGCGTCAATGCCAGCGTGGAATCCGCCATTGCCCTGGACCCGGCCCAGTACCAGTGGGAGTACAAGCGCTACCGCAAGACCCCGGAGGAGGCCGAAGGGCACCCCGACTTCAAGCGTTTCCGAATATACTGAGCGCTCCGGTCACTCCCATCCATGGCGATCCGCCAGGGGCAGATCGCCTTCAGGACTCAGGGACGCGAGGGCGCCAGCAGCACGAGGGAGAAGTCGACATGGACCTCATGCTTCACCGTGCCCTCGGTGCGCCAGGCACCGCGTCCCATGTCGAAATCGGTACGGTCCAGGGTCAGGCGGCCGTAGACATTGACCTGCTCGCCCTGCCGCGTCCAGCTCGCCGGCACCTTCAGGGGGTAGGTCTCGCCGCGCAGCTCGAGTTCGCCCTCGATGCGCAGTTCGCCCTCGGCCGGTGCCTGGATGTCGCTACTGCGAAAGACGATCTCGGGGTAGGTCTCGACATCGAACCAGTTGTGTCCATGCAGCATGCCATCGACGATATCGTTGCCGCCGGTGATGCTGTCCGATCGAAGGGTCAGCACCAGCTGCCCCTCGCCAGGCTGGTCCAGGTCTCCCTCAAGGTCGACCTCGAAGTCCTCGACACGGGTCACCGCTTCGCGGCCGTCGGCGGTGCCGATCAGTTCGATTCGACTCGCGTCCCGGTCCAGCTCCCAGGCCTTGGCCATGGAAACGGCCATCAGCCCGGCAAGGCAGAACAGCAGGGCTGCCGATAGGGTTCGCGCTGTCCTCGGAGTAGGTCGTGGCATCTTGCCTCCCGGGCCATCCAGCCCTCGGTCAGGGAATCGTGAGAGAGGCACCCGGCGCTTCATCAGCGCCGAAAGCCTCATGGAGCCAGCCGCGCAGCACCTCCTGGCCTGGCAGCTCGCCATCGGGGTAGCGCTCGGGGCGTGGCGGCCGGGTGCCGGGCACGAAGCCCCGCGCCAGGAAGGGCTCGAGCAGGCTGGCGTCGCCGCTGATCACATGGACCGGGACCGCGCCGCTGGCGTTGCCTCCGGTGATCAGGGGCGCCGCCTGGTGATCCCCCAGTAGAATCACCAGGGTCTGGTCGTCCACGAAGTCCTCGGCCCAACGGATGCTGGCCCCCAGAGCATAGTCCAGTGACCTGGCGTAGTGATCGCGCACGCGTTCCAGGTCCTGCCAGAGTTGCTCGGGAGTCTCGCCGGCGTCTTCCCAGCGCGCAAAGACACTGCCGTCGCCTACCGCGCTCCAGTCATCGAGCACCGGCAGGATCGGGGTCCAGGGGGCGTGGCTGCTGATCAGCGCAATCTGGGCGAACAACGGCGACTCGATCGGCTGTCGAATGCGCTGCTCGAAATGGTGCAGGGTGTACTGGTCGGGCATGGTGACCCAGTTCAGGGGTGGTCCGGCATAGTCGATATCCTCGGCTGCATGGATCTCGTCGAAGCCGTAGGCGCGCCCCTCCGGCCAGGCCATGGTGATGGCCGGCATCACCGTGAGGGTGCGATGACCGGTGGCGCGGAAATCATCCACCAGCGTGGTGCGCTCGCTGTCCAGCATCAAGCGGTACCAGAGCGAATTGTCGATCCGCAAGCCACTCAGGGTGGTGGCATGGGCCAGCCATGACTGGCCGCCGCGGATCGGCGAATCGAGCAGACCGGATGCCACCGACAGGTCAGCGGCGTCGAGGCGCTCGGCCATGTCATCGAGGCGCGGGCCCAGTACCTCGGCGTAGCGGTCATCGAACAGCGCCGATATGCCGTAGGACTCCACGAAGATCAGCACCACATCGCGGTCGGCAAGCCCCGGCAAGGCGGTGACCTCGACGGGCGTCGCTGCCATCCGCTCGGCAAAGTCACGGTGGGCGCGGCGCGTCTCGACCAGTTGTTGCCCCTGGAAAAGCAGGGTATCCAGCAAGGGCGTACGCGCCACCGGAAGCAGCCGGTCCCTCTGGAGCTCGGCCGCGATCAACACGCCGCTCGCTGCCAGCACCACCAGGGCGACGGTGACTGACGGAGCACGGCGTGCCCTGCCCTGCAGGCTCCCGAACATCTTGGCCAACTGCCAGACCATGAAGACCAGCAGGACCGTAACACCCAGGGCGACCAGGACGGCCAGCGTGACGCCCAGATTGCCTTCCAGCAGGTGAAAGACGGAAAGCAGCAGGGGAAGGTCGAGATAGAGGTTCAAGGAGCGCCCGAACGCCAGATGGGTAGCCACCTCCCCCAGACCGACCAGCAGGAACGCCATGATCAGCCCCGCCAGCAGCCAACGCAGACCGGCAATTCGCCCGGCCGACGGCAGCAGCGCCAGCAATCCCGCCAGCAGCAGGGCCTCCAGGGCAATCCAGCGGGGGGCCAGCTCGCCATGCAACAGCCATACTGGTGCCAGCAGCACGCCATTGAGCAGCACCAGGCTCAATAACCAGCGTACTGGAGAGGGTAACGACATGGGCATTCACCGGGTTGAATGGACCAGAAACCAATCAGTGTATAATGTTTGTACAGATGCGTCCTGGCAACCTGCTGTCGACCTTGTAATCATCTCGTCGGGAGACATCGTTCAAGGAGGATCAACCCGTGTACCCACTCGTGTCCCCGCTCGTGTCCTCATTATGGTGGCTGGCCATCAGCCTGTTCATCGCGGTAATCACGCCTGCTACCTGGGCCGCCCCTGCGCCGGACCTGGCCGGCGTCTTCGATGACGTCACTGAACGCGCTCGCCAACTCGCGGCATCGCCCTTCGAGGAGCGGGCCAGTGACCTTCCCGCCGCGTTGCGTGATATCGATTACGATGCCTACCGCTCGATCCGCTTTCGCCCGGAAATGGCCCTGTGGCGAGACGAGGCGCTGTTCTCGGTGCAGCTCTTCCACACCGGCTTCCTGTTCGAGCGGCCGGTGCGCCTGCGTCTGATCGAGAACGGCGAGCAGCGGCAACTGCCCTTCCAGTCATCCTTCTTTCGCTACGATGGTGCCGCCGCACCGCTGCAGGACGAGGACCTGAGTGGCGCGGGGTACGCGGGCTTTCGCCTCCACTATCCCCTCAATCGCGAGGACTACCACGACGAGTTCCTGGTCTTCCAGGGCGCCAGCTACTTCCGCCTGGTAGGCCGCGATCAGGGCTATGGCCTCTCGGCTCGTGGGCTGGCCATCGATACGGCCTCCTCCAGGGGCGAGGAGTTCCCGGCATTCACGGCGTTCTGGCTGTTACAGCCCGAATCGCAAGCGACCCATATCGATATCGTCGCACTGCTGGAAAGCCCCTCGCTGGCCGGGGCTTACCATTTCCGGGTGCACCCCGGCGAGCAGATCGATATGGAAATAGAAGCCCGCCTGTTCGCCCGCCGCGATGTGGCGAAGCTGGGCATCGCCCCGCTGACCAGCATGTTCATGCACGGCGACGTCAGCCCCTACCCTGCCGACGACTTCCGGCCACAGGTACATGATTCCCAGGGCCTGCTGATGCAGACCCATGCGGGGGAGTGGATCTGGCGCCCGCTGAACAACCCCCGCAAACTGCGAGTCACCCGCCTGCAGGACACGAACCCGACTGGCTTCGGCCTTGCCCAGCGCGACCGTGACTTCGACCGCTACCTGGACATGGAGTCACGCTACGAGCGGCGCCCCAGCCACTGGATCGCGCCGCTGGACGACTGGGGGCCGGGCAGCGTGGAGCTGGTCGAGATACCCAGCGAATCGGAGACCAACGACAACATCGTCGCTTACTGGGTCCCCAACCATTCACTGGAAGCCGGCGATTCACGTACCTATCGCTACCGACTTTCCACCTTCGATGCCCAGCGTCCCGAGCAGACCCTCGCCAGCATCGTGCGCACCCGACAGGGTTGGGGGGCCGTGCCGGGCCAGAGCGACCCACCGCCACGCAGCCGTCGCCAGTTCGTGATCGACTTCCGAGGGGGTGAGCTCTCGAGCCTGGACGCCAGTCACCCGGTCGAGGCCGAGCTCGTGGTCTCGAGCGGCGAGGCCCGGGAGATCCAGGTACAACGCCTTCCCGACGGCGAGACCTGGCGCGCCTCCTTCCGGATACAACCCGAGGGGGAGACGCCCATGGACATGCGTCTCAAGCTGACGCTGCGCGACGCGCCCATCAGCGAAACCTGGAACTATGTCTGGAATCCCGATGAACTGCGCTGATCGTTCGACTCGGGTGCCATGGCTGGCCGCACGACAGGCAGGCGTCGCCCTGCTGGTGCTGACCACGACCCTACTGGGTAGCTGGGCCATGTTCGAGATCCTGCGTGTCAACGGCATCACGGCGCTTCAGGGTATCGTGCTGTGCCTGTTCGTGATCACCTTTGGCTGGATCACCATCGCCTTCTGGACGGCCATCATCGGCTTCGTGCTGCAGCTGACTCGCCGCGATCCCCTGAGCCTGGAACGCCTGGCTACCCCGCCGTCGGCACCCGATCCAGGCGAGCATCGCACGGCACTGGTGATGCCCATCTACAACGAAGACCCCGAGCGTGTCGCGGCGGGATTGGAGAGTACCTGTCGCTCGCTTCTCGAACAGCCCCACTCCCGAGGGTTCGAGGTGTTCGTGCTCAGCGATACCCGGGACGACGAGATCGCCCGCCGCGAGGTGGCCGCCATCGCCGGCCTACAACGGCGGCTGGCGCCTCGGCTGGTGGTTCACTATCGTCGCCGCGACAACAATCAGGGCCGCAAGGCGGGCAATCTGGCGGAGTTCTGTCGCCGCTGGGGCAACCGCTACGACTACCTGGTCGTGCTGGATGCGGACAGTCTCATGGGGGGCAGGACACTGGTGTCGCTGGTCGGTGCCATGCAGGCCAACCCTGGCATCGGTCTGATCCAGACGGTACCCATCCCGGTCCGCTCGGCAAGCGTGTTCGGGCGCTTCACGCAGTTCGCCGCCGCGCTTCACAGCCCCCTGCTCGCCACCGGCCACTGTTTCTGGCAAGGCCATGCCGCGAACTTCTGGGGACACAACGCCATTCTGCGCACCCGGGCCTTCATGGCCTGTTGCGGCCTGCCGGAGCTTTCCGGCAAGCCGCCGCTGGGCGGCGACATACTCAGCCACGACTTCGTCGAGGCGGCACTGATGCGCCGAGCCGGCTGGGAGGTCCAACTGGACCCACGTCTGGACGAAAGCCACGAGGAAGTGCCCAGCAATATCCTCGAATTCGCCAAGCGCGACCGGCGCTGGATCCAGGGCAACCTGCAGCATCTGCGGCTGCTCGCTGCCGCCGGCCTGCACCCCATGAATCGCCTGCATTTCCTGTTCGGCGCACTGGCCTACCTGACCTCCCTGCTGTGGGGGCTGATGCTGGTAATCAGCACCGTGGACGCCATCGGCCGGGCTCAGGGGCGACATGACTTCTTCCGTGCCGGTTTCCAGCTTTTTCCCGACTGGCCCGTTACCACGCCCGAGCTGGTCATGCCCCTGCTCATCAGCACGGCGGTCATACTGCTGCTGCCGAAGGTGCTGGGATTCCTGCTGGCGTTCATTCAGCGACCCGCCGCCTTCGGAGGCAGGGCACCCTTGCTGGCGAGCACCCTGCTGGAGATCGTCATCGCCATCCTGATCGCACCGGTCATGATGCTGCTCCACAGCGGGTTCATCCTGAGCGTTCTCGGTGGCCGCAAGGTGAGCTGGGACGCCCAGGTCCGCGAAGGACGATCGGTGCCCTGGGGGAAGGCGTTGCGCCATTCCTGGCTCGCGACCCTGATCGGCGCGGCGTGGGCCGGGACAACCTACCTGTTCGCCCCGATGTTCTTCTGGTGGCTCTCCCCGGTCTGGCTGGGCCTGCTGATGGCGGCGCCACTGATCAAGATGACCAGCAGCCTAACCCATGGCCGCAGGCTCTACCGCGCCGGCTTACTGAGAGTCCCCGCGGAGACGATACCCAGCGCGGTACTGCAACGGCGGGCGTCGGCCTCGCCGAGCGCATCTGGAAATCGCCTGAAGCCACCGCCGCCAGAATCGCCCGGCGACATGCCGATGCAGTCGTTTTCCCGCTGGCCACCCCGGAAAGCACCGATGTCGAATGACCCAGCGCTCGCCCCGCGAAGGGCCTCCACCTCACCCTCCCCTCGGACCGGCCGACACCTCAAGGCGAAACCCGAATGAAACACACCGGCGTCTCCCTCAAGCTTCCCCGTCTGGTCGCCGCGACCCGTCGATTGTCACGCGGCCTGGGGCTGGCGCGATCGCTGGTGATCTACTGGCGCCCGGGGCGCCAGCGAGGACTGCAGCGGCTCTATGCCGACTTCATCGGGCCCGGCGACCTGGCCTTCGACATCGGCGCTCATCTGGGCGATCGCACCGCCGCCTTTCACGGGCTCGGCGCCCGGGTGGTCGCGCTGGAGCCCCAGCCGGCCCTCTTCACCTGGCTCGAGCGCCTGGTAGGCCTTCGCCAGGGCGTCACTTTGCTGCCCTGCGCCGCGGGGGCCGAGCCCGGCGAGGCCGAATTGGCAGTGAGCGAGGCGACACCCACGGTTTCCACCCTGGCCCATGAGTGGCGCCAGGGCATCGGCGAACGCAACCCCGGTTTTCGCAAGGTACGCTGGGAAGGCCGCCTGCGCGTTCCCGTCACCACCCTCGATGCGCTGATCCGCGACCACGGGCTGCCGCGCTTCTGCAAGATCGACGTGGAGGGCTTCGAGGCCGAGGTGCTGGCCGGACTGACCCGGCCCATCGCCGGGGTCTCGGTGGAGTTCGTCGCCGGCGCCCTGGACGTGGCCGACCGCTGCGTAGTGCGATTGGCCGAGTTGGGCGACTATCGCTTCAACGTCATCGCCGGAGAGGGTCGACGGTTCGCGTGGACGACGTGGCGAACACCTTCGGCCACGCGCGACTGGCTGGCCGCAGGCGCCGACGGCCTGGCTTCGGGCGACATCTATGCACGGCATATCGATGATGAATACGACATGGAGCACGCTAGCCAATGAGTGATCCGACCGCCTGTCCCCGCTGGCAGGATCTCACCAGCCGAGAGCTATCGTCCCTGCCGAGCGAGACCGTGGCGGTGATGGTCGTCGGTGCCATCGAGCAGCACGGCACCCATCTGCCTCTTTCCACCGATCTCGACATCGGCGAGGGGCTGCTGGAGGAAGCGCTGACCCACCTGCCCGAGCCCTTCCCCTTGGTAATCCTGCCGCCCATGGTGGTGGGCGCCAGCGATGAACACCTGAGCTTTCCCGGGACCCTCAGCCTGTCACCGGAACTGGCCATTGCCACCCTGGAGGCCAATGGCGACGCCGTGGCGCGGGCCGGCCTACAGCGGTTGGTGCTGATCAACAGCCACGGCGGCAACAAGGCGGTGATGGACCTGGCCGCTCTGCGTCTGCGCCGCCGGAACGGCATGTTGGTGGTCAAGATCCACTACACCCGAATGCCACCCCTGCCCGACGGCGGTATGCCCGCCGAAGAGCTGCGCCATGGGCTGCACGGGGGCGCGCTAGAAACCGCCATGATGCGCCATGTTGCCCCGCACAAGGTGCGCCTCGACCAGTTGGATCACCCGCGCTCGCGGGGGGAAGCCATGGCCGAGGAAGGACTGCTGCTGGGCCCGGAGGGAGAAGCCGCCTTCGCCTGGCTGGCGGAGGATCTGCACCCTGGGGGAGTCGTGGGCAATGCTAACCTTGGTACGGCCGAGCTAGGCGAGCGTCTGGTCACGCACTACGGCAAGCGCATCGCCTGCATCCTGCAAGAGACCCAGCGCAGGGAGATCGGCGACATCCTCGGCCGATAGCGCGCCCCCCTCAAGGCCCGGCGCTCGAGTCCTGTTCACCGTTGAGCACCGCATCGAGCAGATGGCCGGCGCGTTCCGATTTGGCGCTGAGATAGCGGCGGTTGTGATCATTGAGGCTGCCGTAGAGCGCCTGGCGTTCGACCACCTCGATACCGCCCTCGGCCAGGGCCGAGACCTTGCCCGGATTGTTGGTGAGCAGCTGCACGCGACGAATACCCAAAGCATCCAGGATGTCCACTGCCACGCCATAGTGTCGCTCATCCTCACCGAACCCCAATACCTGGTCGGCATCCAGGGTGTCCAGGCCGCTGTCCTGGAGGGTATAGGCCCGCAGCTTGTTGGCCAGCCCGATGCCTCGCCCCTCCTGGGCCAGGTAGAGCAGCACGCCGCCGCCCAGTGCCTGGATATCGGCCACGGCATTACGTAGCTGCTCGCCACAGTCACAGCGCAGGCTGGCGAAGAGGTCGCCGGTCAGGCAGGCCGAATGCAGGCGCAGTGGCACCGCCGCATCGCCGTTACCGGGCTCGCCGATCACCACGGCCACGTGCTCACGCAGGCCGTCGGGTTCGCGAAACAGGATGAAGCGACAGTCGAAGGCATCCGCCAGGGGTATCCGCGCCTCGCTGACGCGCTTGAGCAGGCCCATTCCCCCCTCCAGGCATTGCTCGGCCTGATCCGCCCGGACCGCAAGCCAGGAGCCATCCTCCAGCCGGGCGTCCACGACGGGCCGCTGCGCCTCGCTGACCCGGGCCACCAGCGCTGCCGGAATCAATAACGCCCGGCGCATCAGTGCCAGGGCCGCCCGGTCGACCGGCTGGGCCGGCTCCAGCGAGCGACGCCATGTGGCCAGTTCGCCTCGCCCTGCCGTCACCTCCGGCGTGAAGCCGAAGGCCAGGTCGACGAGCCGCTGGCGATCGGCGCCCTCCGCCAAAGGGAGTCGGGCCAAGCGGCGGACGTCTGGCTCACCCAGCGCCGCCAGGCGGTGGCGACTCAGGACCAGCGAGGGCGTGTTACCCGCGTGACCGGCCAAGCATGACACCGTGTCCTCACCCGCTCCCTCGATGGCCTGGACCAGCACGCGAGTGTCACCGTCGATGATCACCACCGGTAGCCCACGTCGAAGATCGAAGATGGCCCGTTCAACCTGATGCATGGTGCCCTCCTGGCACGCCTTGCTCCGCCGAGGCGGACTGCGCATGATGTTTGCTTTGCCCAGGCCTGGAGCCCTCATGCCCCCGACCCTCGATACTCTTGACCAAACGATGGCCTGGCGGGCCCTCTGTGGAGCCCGAGAGAGCGTGACCCGCAGCCAGGCATCGGTATACAGGGAGGGCCCGCTGCGCCTGATGGCCAGCGGCTGGACGTCGGACATTCCTGCCAATGATGAGGCCCGGGAACTGCTCGACAACCTCACCCCGCTGGCGATGCATCCCGGCCGACTGGCCCTGGCCCAGCTTGGCCAGAGCCTCGATGGCCGGATTGCCACCGAGAGCGGACATTCCCACTACATCAACGGCCTCGAGAGCCGGACGCATCTGCACCGGCTGAGAGCGCTGGTGGACGCCGTGGTGGTTGGCGCCGGCACCGCCAGCGAGGACGATCCCCTGCTCACGGTACGCCATGTCAGCGGGCGCCAGCCGGTGCGGGTGATCCTGGACCCGCGGGGCCGGGTGCCGACGACGAGCCGTTTGCTGGGCGAGGCTCAGGCACCCTGCCTGCACCTGGTCGGCGAGCAGGTCGATATCGCCCAGCCGACGGCCGACCATGTCACCCGTCTGCGGCTGCCGGCGGGAACCAGCGGCTTCACCCCCGCGACCGTGCTCGATGTGCTTGCCGCCCGGGGGCTGCAGCGTGTACTGATCGAGGGCGGCGGCATCACGGTGTCGAGATTCCTGGAGGCCGGCGTGCTCGATCGCCTGCACCTGCTGGTGGCACCGCTGCTGATCGGATCCGGCCGGCCGGGATTGGCCATGACGCCCATTGCCACCCTGGATCAGGCGCGTCGCCCCGTCGCACGAACCTTCCGCTGCGGCGACGACACCCTCTTCGACCTGGACCTCACCCGGACCTGATCCCTCAGGACCCGACTGCCCCGAGTCCGAGGGTGCCGCCGCGACGCGGCGCACCAGACCCGGCATGAACAGCGCCCCGGGTAAGCTCGCCAGCAGCACCAGCAGGCCATAGGCCATCGAGACTGCCACCCCCTCGGCCGGCGCCAGCCCGGCCAGCCCCCAGACCAGTGCCGCCGCGCCCTCGCGCAGGCCCCAGCCAGCCAATGAAAGCGGGATCAACATCGCGATCAGGACCGGAGGCACCAGCGACAGCAGGGTGCCGAGGGGAAGCGTGACACCGATCGCCCGAGCCGCGCAGACGAACACCAGGGCATAGCTCAAGACCACCAGCAGGGACCCGAGGAGCTGTCGTGGCCAGACCGAGGACGCCAGCAGGCTACGCCGCAGGTCTTCTCCCAGCCCGGCCAGTGCCGCTGGCGGCTGGCGCACTAGTTGGCGGGTGATCGGCACACCGATCACGACCAGCAGCACTGCGCCGATCAGCCAGCCCTTCGAGGACAGACTCGCCATCGCCTCACCGATCAGCCCCTGCCACAGCGGTGACAGGGCGATAACGAGTAACGTCAGCAGCAGCAGGGCGAGCTGTCCGGAGGCGCGTTCGATGATCACCGCCCGCCAGGCGCTGCCGCGCCGACCGCTGGCACGGGAATGCCGCCAGGCCCGGGCGGCATCTCCAGCCACCCCACCCGGCAGCACCTGGTTGAGGAACATGGCCAGGTAGTATTCCCGTAGCGCACGCCCCCAGCTCATCGAAAGCTCGAGCCGAGACGCCGTCAGCCGCCAGCGCCAGGCGGAAAGCAGCATCTGTGGCAGCGTCAAGGCCAGGGCCAGCAGTATCCAGCCCAGGGCCAGGGGACCGACCGCGTCGAGCACCTCCCCCGGCTCGAGCCAGACCCAGAGTCCGCCCAGCAGCGACAGGCTGGCCAGGGGTCGCCACAGACGGGAGGATCGAGCCTGAAACATGATTATCCTCGCTCCGCCGGCCAGGCGAAGAGATCACGATGCCCCACCGTCACGCCCAGCTCCCCGGCATCGATGTCAGCCAGGCGCCGGTCGCGCCAGGCGCCGAGGCGAGCGGCTTGAGTCGGCGTCTCTTCGATGGCTGCGTCGTGCCAGCCGGTGACCAGGGCTTCTGCCAGGCCTCGCTGGGTGGCGTCCCCGGCCGTCAGGTGCCAGGGCGTGGCATCGCTCTCCACCCAAAAACCGGCGGCAAGCAGGATGCTGGCCAGCACCGCGGGCCCTTCACCGCCCAGCGCAGGCCCCAGGCCCTTGTCGCGATGCTGATGGGTCTGGAAGAGCGTGCGCACCGCGATGTCTTCACTCTCCTCGACGCGCGCGCCGTGGCGATCCAGGAAGGCCCAGTCACCGTCCACGCTGAGGGTCAGCAGCAGGGCCTGGCCATGGCCAGCACAGGCGGCCACCAGCGACTCCACCCAGGACCGAGACATCAGGTCGAAGAGCGCCGAGGCCACTACCAGATCGGCATCGGCGAGAAGCTCCCGATCCATCGGGCTCAGGCTGCGACAATGGGTCTCCAGTGCGACACGGGACCCCGCCCTGTCACGCAGCAGGGCACCTCGCCGTCGTGCATGAACCAGCAGTTGGGCATCGTGATCAACCAGTCGCCAGCGCTGGGGACCCGGCAGGCGTGAGGCCAGAAAGCCAAGGTTGCTGCCGCTGCCACAGCCCAGATCGACGATGCCATACGGGGCGCCGGCGGAGCGCTTGTCAAGCCAGTCCACGGCAAGCCCGGTCAGGCGGTGGCTACGCGACCGGGCATCCAGCTCTTCACGCAACGCCAGCCACTCTGCCGAGAACACATCCTGGGGGATGGAAGCACTCATGTCGGCAGTCCCCTATCCGGGCAAGCTGCGGCGCCTATCGGCGCCTCGGGAATGGCGGCCAGAGCGGCCACGAAGCCTTGCCCTGCCTGCTGCCAATCGGCCAGCCCCTGCCTGGCCCGGCTGGCGCCGCGGCGCAGGCGGCTCCTGACATCGGCATCGTCCATCCAGCTCGACAGCGCCTCGCGCAAAGCGTCGGCATCTCCGGGGGGCACGGCGATGCCTGCCTCGGGCGGCAGAGTGTCGGCCAGTGCCCCGCCGGTGGTGGTGATCACCGGCAGCCCCCGGGACAGCGCCTCGGTCACGACCATACCGTAGCCCTCGTAGAAGGAGGGCAACACGAAGAGATCGGCCTGACGGTAGGCTGCGGCCAACTCATCGGCATTCCGCTCGCCCACGAAACCCAGCCGCTCGGCAAGGCCCAGGCGTCGTGTCTCGGCCATCAGGGCGGCCGCATGCTCGGCGTCACGATCATGACTGCCGACAACCTCGCATACCCAGGGCCGGTCGGTTAGGCCAGCCAGCGCCTCGACCAGCACACCCAGCCCCTTGCGAGGCGTCAGGGTCGCGACACACAACAGCCACCAGGGTCGTGTCGAATCCCCATGATCCAGGGCACCGCTGGCCAAGGCGGCCTTGTCAACGCCGGGCTCGGCCACACGGAGTCGATCCTCCGGCACGCCGTAATCTCGCAAGGCACGTGCGGTGTGGTGGCTTGTGACGACCACCCGGCGGGCCGCGGCCAGCGCACGAGTCTCGCTGTCGCGAAAACGTTGCTGATGAGCGACATCGAGGCCGGTCTCGTCGGCCAGGGGGTGGTGGACGAGCGCGATGATCTGCAGACGCTCGGCATGTCGTTCGACTTCATCCGGCAGGCCGCCCATGGCCAGACCATCGATGACCACGCGGGCGTTGTCGGGCAACGTCGCCAGGGCCTGTGACAGGCTGTGGCGGGCCGTCTGATCCGCCAACGGAAAACGCCCCTCGAGCCCAATCACCTCGACCCGCCACTCCTGCCTGCGCAGTTCCGCCACCATGCGGGCGTCGTACACATAACCGCCAGTCCGCTGGTCGGGATCACCGGCGACGATCAGGGTAAGGTCGGGCATCGCGTCCCGCGACATCAAAGCTCACCCTCGTAGCTGGCCCAGGCGACATGCGATTCATGCAGGGTCACGCAAAGGGAATCGAGCCCCAAGGCGGCCTCACCGAGGTGACCGAGCTGAATGGCCGTAGCGAGTCGCTCGAAAATCACTCGTGCCATGAACTCGGTGGTGGTATTACGGCCCTGGAACTCCTCCACGTCATCGAGATTCTGGAAATTGAACTCGGCGAGCACGGTCTTGAGGGCCTCGCCGGCCATGCCTATGTCCACGACCAGGCCGTCCTCGTCGAGCTCTCGACGCTGTAAGGTCACATCGACCACGTAGGTCGCACCGTGCATGCGCTGAGCGGGCCCAAAGATATCGCCGCGGAAACTGTGGGCGATCATGAAATGGTCACGAACGTTCAGACGATACATAAGGCAAGAGACTCGTATCAGGAATGGGTCGGATAGCGTATTCGATGGCAGAGCACGTCGCCGGAGGCGGCGGCCAGCCGAGGCATCAGGGCGGGCAGTTCCTGGAAATCGCTCTCGCCGCTGATCAGCATGTCGAGACACGGCTCACGCAGAAGATCCAGCGCCAGCGCCAGGCGACGGCGATGATTCCAGCGCGGAGTGCGTTCGACGGGCAAGCGACCGACCTGGCTGCCGACCAGGCGCAACCGCCGGGAGTGAAAGGCTTCCCCCAGCGGCAGACTCACGTCCTGGTCGCCGTACCAGCTCATCTCGATCACCCGGGCCTCGTCACCGGCCAGGGTCAGGCTCGAACGCAGCCCATCGGGATTGCCGCTGGCGTGAACCACCAGGTCATTGTCGGCGGGCGCCTGCTCGGCCAGGCAGAAATCGATACCCAGTGCCTCAGCGAGCTCGGCTCGGCCCGGCGACACGTCAACCAGGCACACTCGGGTGCCGGGAATCGCCGCGCAGAGCCAGGCGACCAGGGTGCCCACCACCCCGGCGCCGATCACGGTGACTCGGTCTCCCACCCCGGGGGCGGCATCCCAGACCCCGTTGATGGCCGTTTCCATATTGGCTGCCAACACGGCACGAGCCGCGGGCAGGCCTTCGGGTAACGGCGTCACGGCGTCAATTGGCACCACGTAGCGGTCCTGGTGAGGGAACAGGCTGAACACCTCGCGTCCCAGCAGCGAGGACTCGCCGGCCACGACGATGCCGACACTGACGTAGCCGTACTTGACCGGACCGGGGAAGTCACCCTGCTGAAAGGGGGCCCGCATGCGTTGCCACTCGCTCTCCGGCACCCGGCCCTCGAAGACCAGCGATTCAGTACCGCGGCTGATGCCACTGAACAGGGTTCTGATGGCCACCTCGGCGGGGCCAGGCGTGGGCATCGGCTCCTCTCGCAGGGCACCCTGACCCGGTGCCAGGGTCCAGAAGGCAGTAGCGCTTGCATATGGCATGGCATGATCCGTGGTAGAAACGTCAATGGGCTCAACGGGCCGTCACGACGCGACAAGCGACATCATCGCAAGACACCCATTTGCGCGAGGCTATTGGCTGTATGCATATTCTTCTACAATATTGATACAACAATATTGAGGTGCACAATACAATATTGTCAATCAGACACCGACCCTACCAGGAGGCGAGCCATCCCGATTTTCCGCGACCTGTTCCTGGGCGCCCTCTGCCTGCTGGCCTCGACGGCCCTGATGTGGTCATGGACAGAGGCGAGCCCTTGGGTGCCCCTGCTGGCAGTGATCACTTACCTGGGGATGGCCGGCCTCATCATGGTCTTCGCGCCTTCTCACTGGCGACATCTCGGCTGGGCCAATCGCATCACTCTAGTGCGGGGGCTACTGATTGCATTGCTGACGGGCGCCCTGGCCGACCCCGGGCTGCTGGCCCGATACGCGACCCCACTTGTCGCCCTGGTCCTGCTGGCGCTGATGCTGGACGGCGTCGATGGCTGGGTGGCACGCCGCACGTCCACGCAGAGCGATTTCGGCGCGCGCTTCGACATGGAGCTCGATGCCTGGCTGATTCTGGTGCTATGCCTGGCAATGCTGCTGCTTGGCAAGGCAGGCCCCTGGGTGTTGGCCATCGGTGCCATGCGCTACGCTTTCGTCATGGCCGGACTCAAGCTGACCTGGCTGACCGCCGCCTTGCCGGAGAGTCGTCGACGCAAGGCAGTCTGCGTCTGGCAAGTCGCCGCCTTGATGATCGCCCTGCTGCCCACTGCCGGCTCCACGGCCGCGAGCTGGCTGGCGGGTAGCGCCCTGGTCGGCCTGACCGGGTCTTTCATGGTCGATATCTGCTGGCTTTACCGGCATGCCACGGCAAAACGGCCAAAGGGCTGTCGGACCGGCAGCCACTCATGAATCGAATAAGGACACTCTCATGCCCTCGCTTCTCCATCATACCCGACACCCCTCCTTGACGATCGCCGCTGGGCTCGTCCTGACCCTGGGTGTCCTCTCGATACCATCGGCCGTTGCCGAGCCACGCACCTACGAAATCGATCCCGAGCACTTTTCCATCGGCTTCCTCACTGAACACGTCGGTTACGCGGACACGCTCGGCATGTTTCTGGAAGGCCGGGGCGAATTCGTCTACGACGAGCAGACGCGACAGCTGCACTCGGGGACAGTCGAGATCAGTACCGACAGCGTCTTCACCAACCATGAAGAGCGTGATAACCATCTACGCAGCAATGACTTCCTTGACGCTGGCCGCTACTCGACGATCGTCTTTGAGGTCACCGGTTTCGAAGCACACAGCAACAGCGAAGGCACGCTGGAAGGCGAGCTTAGCCTGCTCGGCGAGAGCCGCCCCGTAACCCTGGAGGTCACACTCAACAAGGCCGACGCGTACCCCTTTGGCCACGGACAGCACACCCTGGGACTATCGGCACGCACCACCATCGCCCGCAGCGAGTGGGGGATGACCTACGGAGTCGACAACGGCATGGTCGGCGACGAGGTGGAACTGATCCTCGAACTGGAAGCGATCAGGCAATAGCCAAATCGTGACGACAACTGGGCTGGCAAGTAATGGCCAGCCTGCTAGACTCGCTCTATCGCTTGACGGGGTGCCGGTGAATCCGGCTGAGATGGCGTACGTTCGACGACGAACGAAGCGCTGATCCCGTTGAACCTGATCCGGCTCGTACCGGCGTAGGAAATCAGGCGATGGGCCAGCAGGGCGAAACGCCCGACAATCGACCCATCCCTCTCTCCTGAACGCCCGACTACCGGATCGAAACCAACCTCCGGAGTCGAAATGGGCTACCGCTTTACCGACCTCACCGCTACCTGCCAGGACGACTGGCGCGCCTATATCGAGCATGACTTCGTGCGCGGCCTGGGCTATGGCACCCTCGACGAGAACGCCTTTCGTCACTACCTGAAGCAGGACTATCTGTTCCTGATCCACTTCGCCCGCGCCTTTGCGCTGGCCGCCTACAAGAGCCGCAGCCTAGCCGACCTGCGCCAAGCCCATGAGGGACTCAAGGCCATCGTCGATCTCGAGCTCGGCCTCCACGTAGGCTACTGCCAGGAATGGGGCATCTCCGAGGCCGACCTGGCCGCCCTGCCCGAGGCACGCGCCACTCTCGCCTATACCCGATATGTACTGGATGTCGGCAGCCGCGGCGACTTGCTTGACCTGCACGTGGCCCTGGCTCCCTGTGTGGTGGGCTACGGCGAGATCGCCAACTGGCTGAATGCCCAGCCCTCCACCGTGCGCGGCGAGGCCAATCCCTACGACGCCTGGATCGCCATGTACGAGAGCGACGATTTCCAGGCCGCCATGCGTGCCGAACTCGAATGGATCGACGCCCGCCTGGCCGACGTCACCCCGGCACGCTTCGCAGAGCTCTGCACGGTATTTCGAGACGCCACGCGCCTGGAGATCGATTTCTGGCAGATGGGGCTGGACCGCACCGACTAGACATCGACCGACGTATCGAAAACGCAGCGCGCCCCGCCGGTTTTCCGACGGGGCGCGTTTCGAGCCTTGATGCTGGTCATTGCAGGAACATCAGAAGCGGAAGGTCGCCCCGATGCTAGCGGCATCGAACGTGTAGTTCGACTCGTCCAGGTAGCGCATGTAATCGGCCCCCACGGCGAGGTTCGGCGCCACGTCAAACTCGGCGCCGGCGCCGTAGGAGAAGCCGCTCTCGGTATCGGCGTCGAAGTCCACCTCGCTGAAACCCGCCAAGCCATAGAGGCGGAATTCCGGGGCGATCGGCACGGTACCCTTGGCATAGGCGCCGGCCAGGTAGTCCAGTTCGGCCGGGCCGTCGGAACCGCCGGTGCCGAGATGCCCCTCGAGGCCAAAATAGTCGTTGAACGCCACGCCGCCGCGCAGGCGCAGGCCGGTGCTGTTGAAGTCGTTGCCGGCGTCGGGATCGATCTCCCAGAACAGCACATCGCCACCGAGATAGGGGCTCGGCTGATAGTTCATCGGGCTGCCCTGGGCATGAGCGGCAGCCCCAGCCAGCAGCAACGCAGCGGATACGGCGGAAATCGTGAAGGTCTTCATGGTGGTCCTCCTAGTTAGGAAACAGTGTTTCCTTTTGCAAGGTTCATTCTGGTACAACCTAGACCAAGGTGCAACATGTTCCCGCCAGCCCGCTTCGCTTGTGCCCATTACGCTCGCTTTGACAGCCCCAGCACCACGATCCCCGCCACCACAATGCCGCCGCCCACCAGCTGCACCGGCGAGAGGGCCTGTCCCAGCACCACATAGCCCAGCACCAGAGCCGCCACCGGCTCCATATTCATGGCCGGCGCATTGCGGGCCATGTCCAGGCGGGGCACGCAGATGAACAACGTCGAGAAGGCCACCCCATAGAACAGCCCCAGGGCCGCGAGCCCCATCCAGCCATGCAGCGAGTGCGGCAATGCCAGACCGCCCGGCACCAGCCCCAGACCGCCGGCCACCAGCATGCTCACCAATACCGTGAGCATGGTCAGCAGGGTGCGCAGCGTACTGCCCACCTTGGCGAGTCGATGCTCGGTGATCCACAGTGCGCAGGCAAACGCCGCGGCGGCGGCCAGGCCGAACCCCACCCCGGCAAGCCACTCGGACCCCATGGCCTCTGGCTCGCCGATCCAGGATGGCACGTCCAGCACCACCACCAGGCCGACCAGAATGACGCCCATGATCAGGGCGGCCCGTGCAGTAGGCCGGGGGCCGCCCAGTGCCCAACTGAGCAGCGCCAGCTGGATCGGCAGAGTGTTCATCAGCAGCAGCGCTACCACCACCGGGATGCGCGCCACCGCCGAATAGAGGCAAAGGCTCTGCACCGCCACCAGCAGGCCCACCAGCAGCTGCCAGGGGCGCGTGCCCGCCGGCAGCGACAAGGGCTTTCGCTGTATCACCACCAGGCAGGCAAGAATCGCCAGTGCCACGCCGGAGCGAACCAGGATCGCCAGCAGCAATCCAGTACCCGCGTCGAAGGCGACCCGGGCGGCCACATGGTTGGAGGCGAAAAGCGTCGCCATGCCGCACATCAGCAGCAGCGCCAGAGGCCTGGGGAAGGGAGCGGGCGCCGCTGAAGCGGTATCGAGGTTCGACATGTCACGGCTTCCGTGCAGGGTGTGGCGGATCGGCCGAGCAACGGCGCTGCCGATCATCATGGCTGCCGCTCGAGTATGTGACCAACGGCGGCGGTGCCATGTTAGACTAAAGTCAACATCAAACCATCCAAGGGTGTCGATGTACGACCCGGTAGAAGGAGGGCGTATCGCCGAGAAAACCCGCCAGCTGCTGCGAGAGAGCCACCATGACCCCGCTTGACCATCGTTCCGAGCCACGCAACCTGCTGCTGGTACCCACCGACAGTGGCATAGGCCTGACCTCGGCCTGCCTCGGCCTGATCCGTGCGCTGGATACCCTCGGGCTCAAGGCTGGCTTTCTCAAGCCGTTCCGACAGGATGAACTCAATGGCAACGGGCCGGATCGCTCCTGTGCCCTGGCGACCAGCACCTTGGGCCTGGAAACCCCGGCACCGCTCAACCAGGCACGGCTTGAGCGCCTGCTGCGTGAAGATCGCACCGACGAGTTGATGGAGGAGGCCGTTGAGCGCCATGCTCGGGTCGCTTCCCCGGACGCTGGCAAGGCCCCCGAGCTGGTGGTGATCGAAGGGTTGGCGCCCAGCCAGCACAGCAGCTACGCGACACAGCTCAATGCCCAGCTGGCCCATGCCCTCAACGCGCGCACCATCCTGGTCGCCGACGGCGACCTGAGCGATCCCCAGGGCCTGGCGGAACGGCTCGACATGCATGCGCAGGCCTTCGATGGCGCCGATTCGTCGCGTACCCTGGGTTGTATCCTGATGCGGCTGCGCCCGCTGCCGGACGGCGAGACTTCCAGCTCCCTGGCGGCCCCCGAGCTCACCGCCCAGCGTGACGAGCAGCTGGTCGCCAGCCTGCGCCGCTACTTGCCCGCCTTGGGCAGCGAACGCTTCCATCTGATTGGCGCCGTGCCCTGGCATGCGACCCTCTCCGCGCCACGTGTGCTGGACGTCGCCCGGGCCTTGGAGGCTCGCTTCCTGCACGAAGGCGAGGCCGCCAGCCGCCGTGTGCTGGGCACCAGCCTGTGCGCGCGCAGCGCCTCCCATGCCCTGCACGTGTTCCGTCCCGGCCGCCTGCTGGTCACCCCCGGAGATCGTGACGACATCCTGCTGGCCGCGGCGCTCTCGACCATGAACGGCGTGCCGCTAGCGGGTATTCTGCTGTCCCACGGCGAATTGCCGGATGACGCCATGATCGATTTCTGCCGGCCCGCGCTGCGCAGCGGACTGCCGGTAATGGCGGTAGACTCCGACAGCTTCGCCACGGCCCAGCGTCTCGATCGCATGGCCAACGACATTCCCATCGATGATCCGGAGCGGGCCGAGCAGGTAACACGCTTCGTCGCCGGCCACCTCGATCTACAGTGGCTCAAGGAGAGCCTCAGCCGCGGCTATCCGAGCCGACTCTCCCCGGCTGCCTTCCGCCATCAACTGGTCAAGCTGGCCCAGCAGGCGAGCAAGCGCATCGTGCTACCCGAGGGCAGCGAGCCGCGCACCGTAGAGGCCGCCGTGATCTGCCAGCAGCGCGGCATCGCCCGCTGCGTGCTGCTTGCAAGGCGCGAAGAAGTCGAGGAAGTCGCCCGCCAGCGCGGCATCGTGCTGCCCGAGGACCTCGAGATCCTCGATCCCGCCGACATCCGACGGGACTATGTGCAACCGATGGTCGAGCGTCGCCCCGACAAGCTCAACACGCTGACCGCCAAGGATCAGCTGCAGGATAACGTGGTGCTCGGCACCATGATGCTGGCCAAGGACGAGGTGGACGGTCTCGTCTCCGGAGCGATCCACACCACTGCCAATACCGTGCGCCCGGCCTTCCAGCTGATCAAGACGGCGCCGAACTATCGACTGGTATCGTCGATCTTCTTCATGCTGCTGCCCGAGCAAGTGGTGGTCTATGGCGATTGTGCAGTGAACCCGGATCCGGACGCCGAGGCCCTGGCCGAGATCGCCATCCAGAGCGCTCGCTCCGCCGCGGCCTTCGGCATCGAACCTCGAGTGGCCATGATCAGCTACTCCACCGGAGAGTCCGGCAGCGGCGCCGACGTGGACAAGGTACGCCAGGCCACGCGCATCGCCCGAGAGCGCGAGCCCTCGCTGTGCATCGACGGTCCGCTGCAGTACGACGCCGCCGCCATCGAGAGCGTTGGCCGCCAGAAAGCGCCCGATTCCCCGGTGGCAGGGCGTGCCACGGTCTTCGTCTTCCCCGATCTCAACACCGGCAACACTACCTACAAGGCGGTCCAGCGCAGCGCCGGCGTGGTAAGCGTCGGCCCCATGCTGCAGGGCCTCAACAAACCGGTGAACGATCTGTCCCGCGGCGCCCTGGTCGATGACATCATCTATACCATCGCCCTGACCGCGATCCAGGCCGCCCAGCGTGGTTGAGTACCGCCGCAAATCGACGTCATCGAGGGTGAAATCAACACACTGGCTTTCCCGCTCGCTCCCACTGGCCTAGAGTCGAGGCATATTCCGTCCAAATACAGGAGACTACCCATGACGGCACATGACCGACCGAAAGGCGCTGTTGGACCCGCGCAACACTCACAATTGTCGCTGTTCGCGCGAAATTTCTTCAAACACCCCCAGATGCTGGGATCGATCATTCCCAGCTCCTCTTTTCTGGTCAAGCGCCTACTCGACCGGGTCGATTGGCAGCAAGCGCGGGTCGTCGTCGAGTACGGGCCCGGGGTCGGAACCATCACCAAGGAACTCCTGCGCCGCATGCCTCCGGAATCGACCCTGGTAGTGCTCGAGACCAACCAGGACTTCGTCGATTGTCTCGAGCAGTCGCTCCCCGACCCTCGACTGCAAGTCGTCAAGGGCTCCGCCGAGACGATCCAGGCCGAACTGGACCGCTTGGGCCTGCCCGCGGCCGACTACGTGCTGGCCGGCATCCCGTTCAGCACCATGCCGGCAATGACCCGCGAGTCCATCCTCATGCGTAGCCTGGAAGCGCTCTCGCCAAAAGGCTCCATGCTGATCTACCAGTTCTCCTCCAAAGTATTGCCCGACCTGCGCCGCGTCTTTTCCAAGGTGGAGTGCGATTTCGAGCCGCTCAACGTGCTCCCGGCGCGACTTTACTACTGCCACCCCTGAAACGCCCCACGCTGGCCCGACGAAGGGAATCGGAATATCCTCTGGACACGAACGGCCTGAACGCAAAAGGCCCTGAACACCAACACGGAGAACAAAATGGCCGGCTTGCTACCCGATGTCGACCCCGATGGACTGCTCGAGTATTCGGTGGTCTACACTGATCGCGCACTGAACCACATGTCGAAGAGCTTTCAAGATGTGATGCGTGACGTCTCCTCTACCCTGAAGGAGGTTTACAACGCGCATTCGACGGTGATCGTCCCCGGCAGCGGGACCTTCGGCATGGAGGCCGTGGCGCGCCAGTTCGCCAATGATCGCACCTGTCTGGTGATCCGCAACGGCTGGTTCAGCTATCGCTGGAGCCAAATCCTCGAGATGGGCAAGATTCCCGCCGAGGTCAACGTGCTCAAGGCGCGTCGACTCGACGAGGAGGACCCGACCTCGCCCTTCGCTCCGCCCTCCATCGAGGAGGTGGTCGAGTCGATCCATGACCAGCAGGCCGATATCGTGTTCGCCCCCCATGTGGAAACCGCCTCGGGCATGCTGCTGCCGGACGACTACCTGCGCCAGATCGCTGACGCCATTCATGAGCAGGGCGGGCTCTTCGTGCTCGACTGCATCGCCTCCGGCACCCTTTGGGTCGACATGCAGGACATCGGTATCGACGTGCTGGTCAGTGCTCCACAAAAGGGCTGGAGCGCCAGCCCCTGCTGCGGGATGGTGATGCTATCTCGCCAGGCGCGAGAAATCATCGAGGAGACCACCAGCACCAGCTTCGCATGCGATCTCAAGAAGTGGCTGTCGATCATGGAAACCTACGAGGCCGGTGGCCACGCCTATCACGCCACCCTGCCCACCGACGGCCTGCGCCAGCTGCGCGACGTGATGCGCGAGACCCGGCAGTACGGCTTCGACAAGGTGCGTGACGAGCAGTGGGAGGTCGGGCGACGGGTGCGCGGCATGCTCGGCGAGCACGGTTTCCGCAGCGTGGCAGCACCGGGGTTCGAGGCGCCTGGCGTGGTGGTCTGCTACACCGAGGACGAAGGCATCGTCGGCAAGTTTCTTGCCGCCGGCGTCCAGGTGGCTGCGGGGGTCCCCTTGATGTGTGACGAGGGCGAGGACTATCGCGCCTTCCGCATCGGCCTGTTCGGCCTCGACAAGCTCCACCATCCGGAGCGGACTCTGGAGAGCCTGGAAACGGCCCTGGCCAAGGTGCAGGGCGCCGACGAATAGACCGTCGTGGCGCGCCCTCCTCAAGGCGAGGAGATAGTGCCTCTCATGACAGCGGGGCGGCCATCTGGCCGCCCCGCTTGCTGTAGTACGCGTCGGTATGCTTCAAGGCCGGGAGGCCTCAGTAACCGCCCATGCCCCGTGGCATGAATCCCAGATTGTTCTCCACCTCCGTTACACCGGCAATGTTCTCCGCCGCGACCTGCACGGCCTGTCGCTGCTCCTTGCTGTCCACCAGCCCCCACAGCTGTACTTTGCCGTCGGCCACGATGACGTTGAGCCGGTCGACCATCACCCCGGTGTTGTCGTCCACCTCCTTGAGGATGGCATCACGGATATCGCGGTCATCACCGCCAGCGGTCGGCTGGCGGTTCACCGAGAAGCCGCGAAGCACGTTGGAGCGGCTGACGATGCCCACCAGTTTGCCGTCTCTCACCACCGGCACACGCTTTATACGACGCTTCTCGAGCAGCGAGGCGATACGGTGTAGCGGCTCGTCCTCGTTGATGGTGAGCGGGGTCGGCGTCATGATCTCACTGGCCTTGCGGCCATGGCTCTTGACGTAATCCACGGCGTTGCTGCCTCCACCGAAGAGCTTCAGCCACCAGGATTTGTGCTGATCCGAGTCATTCTCGACTCGGCGCATCAGATCTCCCTCGCTGACGATACCGAGTACCTTGTCGTCGGCATCGATCACCGGCACGGCACTGATGCCATGCTCTACCAGCAGGCTGGCGATCTCGCTGACTTCAGTGTCAGAGGTAACGGTGATCACGTTGGTGGTCATGACGTCTGCAGCTTGCATGGGATGCGGTCTCCGGACAATAAACTGACAAAATTGTGTGTCTCGTGCCTTACAAGTTAGCAACTCTTTGCCCGCTCTGCCTTGATTCCGGACAGTTTTCTGCGGCTCGCGTCAGGCCGGGCATCCGGTGCGGGCCTGCCCACTTCCTGGAGCAGTGCCTCGATCTTGCCGTCGGTGATGACCTCGTCGACCTCCTTAAAGTAAACCCCATGGTCATCGCCCTCGTCTTTTCCTACAATCGGCGCGCTATCCGCATGCGGAGCGTCGTCGGCGCCTTCGCCATCCAGGCCGGTCGGTGACTTCGTGCTGTATGTGCCCTTCAGCCAGGTGGTGCTCAAGACCTTCTCGGACGCCGTCGGCCAGGTCGAAGCACCACTGGTGGTACGCCCCTTCATTGCCCGCATGCCCCCCTCGCAGCTGTTCGCAGTACTGTGTGGCGGGCTGGCCTCGGTGCCGGCCGGCACCCTCTCCAACCGGATGTCGACCTCGACCGTCGACTTCTTTCTCGCCCTGGTTGGCTGAGAAAGGTGGCTGAGAAAGGTGGTTGAGGAGGATGGCTGACGATACCGGCACGCGCCGCGGCGACTGCCGCGGCTCCGACAACCCCGCTTACAGGACGACTCCATGACCGAACTACAGCAAGCCGCGCGCCAGGCCCTGGCGCTGATGGACCTCACCAGCCTCAACGACGACGACAGCGACGCCACCATCGAGGCGCTCTGCCAGAGTGCCAAGACGCCCGCCGGCACCCCGGCGGCGGTCTGCATCTACCCAGCCTTCGTGGTAACCGCACGCCGTGCGCTGAAGGCTCATGGCCTCGAGGGCATCGTCAAGGTGGCCACCGTCACCAACTTCCCCCACGGCGGCGACGACATCATGGCGGCCGCCCGGGAGACCCGCGCTGCAGCGGCCTCTGGCGCCGATGAGGTGGACGTGGTCTTCCCCTGGCGCGCCCTGATGGCCGGCGATGAGGAAACCGGCCGAGAACTGGTCGCGGCGTGCAAGCAGGCCGCCGGCGATGCCCTGCTCAAGGTGATCCTGGAAACCGGCGAGCTGAAGGATCCGGCCCTGATCCGCCGCGCCAGTGAGCTGGCCCTGGAGGGCGGCGCCGACTTCCTCAAGACATCCACCGGCAAGGTAGCGATCAATGCCACTCTGGAAGCGTCAGAGATCCTGCTCACCGCCATACGAGACAGCGGCCGCGACGTAGGCTTCAAGGCCGCCGGCGGCGTGCGCACCGTCGAAGACGCCCTGGCCTACCTGCAGCTCGCCGAGCGCCTGATGGGCGTCGCATGGATCACGCCCGCCCACATGCGCTTCGGCGCCTCGGGGCTGCTCGGCAACCTGCTGGAAACCCTGCGTGCCGACGACGGAGGCAACGCGACATCCGGGGACTATTGATGGCCACGCCCCATATCAATGCCGAGCGCGGCGACTTCGCCGATACCGTGCTGATGCCCGGCGACCCACTGCGCGCAAAGTACATCGCCGAGACCTTTTTCGACGAGGTCCGTCAGGTCAACACGGTGCGCAGCATGTCCGGCTATACCGGCACCTACAAGGGCCGCGAGATCTCTGTGATGGGCCACGGCATGGGCATCCCCTCGGTCTCCATCTATGCCAAGGAGTTGATCACCGAATACGACGTCAGGACGCTGATTCGCGTCGGCTCCTGCGGTGCGGTTCGCGACGACATGGCGTTGCGTGACGTGGTCATCGGCCTTGGCGCCTGCACCGATTCGGGGGTCAATCGGACGCGGTTCGGCGGCATGGACTTCGCTGCTATCGCCGACTTCGCCCTGACCCGTGCCCTGGCCGATGCCGCCGATGACCTCGGCGTGATGACGAGGATCGGCAACCTCTTCTCGGCGGATCTGTTCTACGACCCGCGACCCGAGACCGCCGAGCTGCTCAGGCGCTACGGCATCGTCGGCGTGGAGATGGAGGCTGCCGGCCTCTATGGGGTGGCCGCCGAGTTCGGCGCCCGAGCCGCCACCATCTGCACCGTCTCGGACCATATTCTCAAGGGCGATTCACTGGGAAGCCAAGAGCGCCAGAACACATTCAACGAGATGATGGAGATAGCTCTGGAAAGCGTGCTTCGCGATGATGCCGCCCGGGAGGTAATGCCATGAACGATGCCACCGATCCCACCATCATCGCGGCGCTGCTGACAGTGCGCGACCGCGCCTATGCGCCCTACTCCCGCCACCCGGTGGGCGCCCTGGTGATCAGCGAGAGCGGCACTCGCTACGCCGGCGCCAACGTGGAGGTGGCCCATTACAAGGGGATCTGCGCCGAAGCCTCGGCCATCACCGCCATGGCCAGCGCCGGCGAACGTCAGCTGCGCGAGGTCTGGGTGATCGGCCCCGGCCGGCACCTGTGCACGCCCTGCGGCGACTGCCGCCAGCGCATCTGCGAGTTTGCCACCCCCGAGACCCGCATCCGGGTGGTGGATGCCGAGGGCCGGCTGCTCAAGGAGTACGACATGGAGGCGCTGCTGCCGGACGCCTTCGGGCCCGAGAACCTGAGTCCCGAGGCCCTGCAAGAGTAGTGGCAGCCGCTACGCTGTCATCATTCACCATGGTATTTCTGGAGCCTGCTCATGTTTCGCGACATCGACATTCCCGCCGCCGACGGCACCATCGACGCCCATATCGTCTCGCCCGATGACGCCGCCGGCCCGCTACCGCCGGTGGTGCTGTTCACCGATATCGGCGGCCTGCGCCCCTGCTATCTCGAGAAGGCCCAGCGGATCGCGGACAACGGCTACGCCGTGCTGATGCCCAACCTCTACTATCGCGACGCAGCGGGCACCGTGGTACCGGAGGGCAAGTCCTTTCGTGACCCGGACGTGCGGCCGACCCTGCTCGCGTATGCCGCCCACCTGACACCCGAGGCACAGCGCCGAGACTTCGCCGCCCTGCTGGAATGCCTCGATAGCGAAGCCGAGTTCGCACACGGCAAGGTGGGTGTGGTCGGCTACTGCATGACCGGCGCCTTCGCACTGCGCATGGCGGCCCAACACCCCGGCCGCGTGGCCGCCGCGGCCGGCTTTCACTCGGCTGGCCTGGCGCAGGCCGACGACCCCGACAGTCCCGTGCATGGGGTCGATACCATCGAGGCGCGGGTCTATTTCGGCCATGCCGACCAGGATGCGCTGCTGCCTCCCGAGCAGATCGCCCGCATGGACGAGGCGCTGGCCCAGGCCGGCGTGCACTTCACCACGGAGCTCTACAAGGGAGCGGCCCACGGCTTCACCGCCAAGGACGCCCCTTCCTATGACGCAACCGCCGATGCCCTGCACCACAAGCGACTCGCCATGCTCCTGGCGGAGACGCTGTAACGCGCCCTTCGCGGCCTCCGGTCAGCGATCAAGCAAGGCGCGCCCACAATGGCAACAGCAAACACCTTTGAAGGAGGAAATGGGGTATTTTCCGATCAGGTTTATGGTGCTTTTCGGGTCTTCTACGTGGCCAATCGGGGCGACGCGGTATTCGTGCTCCACTGCTTCCAGAAGAAGACCCAGAAGACCGCCAAGAAAGACATCGACCTGGGTAAGCAGCGATACAAGGAGCTGCCCTGAGCCCGGCCACCAAGTGAGGTAACATCATGGCCATCGAGTATTACGACAGCGTGTGGGATGCCATCGAGGACACTCCCGAGGAGGCGCTGAACATGCGTCTGCGCTCCGAGCTCATGGCGAAGATCGCCGGCCGTTTCCGGGAATGGGGCATCACTCAGAAAGAGGCCGCGCACCGCCTGGGCATCACCCAGCCTCGCCTAAACGACCTGCTGAACGGCCGCATCAACAAGTTCAGTCTGGACGCCCTGGTCAACCTGACGGGGCCGGCTCACTTCCATCTCGAGCTGGAGATTGAGGACAAGAAGGAAGTAGCCGCCTGACAGCGATCAAAACGCCCCTCCAGGGCCTCCTGGAGGGGCGGTCGGCGTATGTAAAGAAAACGGCCATACCTCTGCTATGGACGGCCCATAAAAGACAATCCCCTGATTGATTCATGAAGAGGGCTGACGAAGGGATGGATCCGGCCTCAGTGTGCAGCGGCTCAGTCCCCCGGCTTGGCCTCGTGCCCCGGACCCTCCTCGTGGACCAGCTCCACATCGACAATGCGCGAGCGGCTCATGACGATCTTCCAGCGCTGCAGCAGCGGCGCGCCGTCGCCCTCCACCTCGCGGATCACCAGGTTGATCAGGTGGCGTTTTTCCACCGGTTCGCGAGCTACTTGCCCCTTCTCCTCGAGCCGGTAAACATCGTGGCTGCCCTTGTCCATCAGCCGTGCCAGCGAAGAGAGGTCCAGGGTCAGGGTCTCGCGGGTGCGGTCATAGCCGCTGAGGAAGCGGGTCGGCGACATGCGCGAGCTGGAGCGGTAATGCAGCACCACCTCCTCGCGCTGGGCCAGGTTGCGCTTGCGCACCCGGCGGATCTCCTCGTCGAGCCGGGCGTAGCGCTGGTAGTCGAACCACTCGAGCTGGCGCCCCAGGACGGCATTGCTGGTGGGGTCGAGGTAGCGGCGCCGCCACTTGGGACGACCGCTGCGCAGCCAGCGCCATAAAGTGATGCGCAGGTCGTCCTTGAACACCTCACGCAGCGCATAGATCACCGCCAGGGTCAGCACGAAGAGCGCGGTGATGTCGCCCAAGGCCGCCCGAGCCTGCAGCAGGCCCAGTGAGACGAAGACCATCACCACCGCCGTGGCGAAGGCCTTCACCGCCTTCTGCTCGCCGCCGCCGAGCTCCTGGCTGCGCTGCTTGAGGGTCACAGGATACTCGATCAGCCGCCGCAGCAGGCGCATCTTGTTGGACATCCGGGTCGGGTCACGGGTGACCCGCTCGGAGTTGTACTCCCGGGCGCGGCGATGCTCGATCTCGACACGGCAGATTGCCAGCAGGCGCTCGCGGATCGCCCGGTAGTCGTTGCCCCGCGGCAGCTGGGCGACCAGCGCCAGCAGGTTCTGCTCGGTGAGCCAGGAAAGGTAGTTATCGATGTTGGCATAGTAGCGATGCAGGCTCTCGTCCTCCGGCTCCTGTCGGCGCAGGCGGCCGAGAATGCCCAGGGCCAGGTCGGCGGTCTCCTCGAGCCGGGTACGCAGCCGGTCGACCAGCTCGTCATCCTGCGCCGTGGTGCTCTGGGCGGGCGCCGGAGCCTTCTTGGCACTGTCGTCGCCGCGCTTCTCCACCTTCCGCACCCGACGCGAGAGCTCCAGCAGAGACTGAGTGGAGCGCTCCAGTGCCACCACGTACTGGTAGGCGTAGAGGCTCAACCCCAGGCGATACTGGTCGGCGTCGAGGCGCTTGCCCGCCAGGCGGCTCATCACTAGCGGTAGCCGGTGGCGGTCGCTGTAGTAGGTCCGCTTGACATGGATAGCGCCGTGATAGAACGCCTCCTCCGAGAGCAAATGAGGATTCAGACCAAGCTCGGCGGGCACGAAGAGGAACACATCCAGACGGTGGGAGGTCTCCTCGCGAAGCACGCGGGAGACCTTGAGATGCAGGCTGTCCCGGCGCTCGACCGTGATCGAGTGAGTCGCCATCTGGACTAGGCGGGATCCGGGGAGCTGCCCCGGGCACTGGTATCACCGGCAGGGTCAGCAACCCCGGCCTCGCCGGGCTCCCGACCGCTGGCATCGCGCGCCTCGGCGCCCTCACCGGTCCCGTCCAGGCGGCCTCCGCCTTGTCCTTCCATGCTCACACTCAGCCGTGGCACGCCGAGGTCGACGGACTGCGTCTCCATGCGCTGCTTGAGCAGCAGGTTGAAGGCCCGTGCCACGTCCCACTGCATCTCCGGCGCCGTGCGAAAGCGCATGCGCAGGATGGCGCAGCCGTCCTCGAAGCTGTCGATGCCCTGCATCTCCAGCGGCGACCAGATGTGGTGGCGCATCATCGGATCCTTGCGCAGCGCCATGGCGGTCTCCTGCATCAGGGTGGTGGCATCGTCGATTTTCATATCGAAGGGAATGCGGGCCCGCATCAGGGCGATGCCGAACTGGCGCGACATGTTGTGGATGGATTCGATGCGACTGAAGGTGATGATATGGACGACGGCATCCAGGTCGCGCAGGCGCACGGTGCGCAGGGTCAGACCCTCGACGGTACCCATATGGCTGTTGATCTTGACGAAGTCATCCACGGCCAGCGAATCCTCGATGAGGATGAAGATGCCGGTGATCAAATCCTGGACCAGGGTCTGGGCGCCGAAACCGACGGCCAGACCGATCACCCCGGCACCGGCCAGCAGCGGTGTGACGTTCACCCCCAGGTTGGCCAGCCCGACGATGGAAGCGACGATCACGATGGTGGCGAAGATGATGTTGCGGATCATGGGCGTGATGGTCTGCGCGCGGGCCAGATTGACCCGGCGCCCCCGAGCACGCGCCGGGCTGGTCAGGGCGCGCTGGATGGCGGTATCGGCGAAGATCCAGATCAACCAGGCCAGCAGTACGGTAAAGCCGATGGCCAGCAGGGCTTGGCCGATACGCACGCTGGCTACCCCCTGCTGACCGATGCCGATCAGCGAGGCCCCCCATACCTGGAGCGAGAGCTCGGCAAAGGCGATCCAGGCGAGCACATGAGCCAGCGCATAGCCGAAACGTTCCAGGCGCTTGCGATATTCGCTCTGCCGACGCACCTTGGAACGCCGCTCACCATGCCGACGGATCAGACCGGTGACCACAAGTGTCAGCACCAGTAGCGACGCCGAGATAATGGAACGGGCCAATGCCGTGCCCACGTCGCCCCCGGTGATGAAGATCGCCAGCAACGAGCCCCCCACCAGCAGCAGCGCCGGTACATGCCAAAGGCCGCCCACCAGCCGCACCACTTCGGAGGAGCTGCCTCTGTCGCGCCGCAGTGTATAAGGGCGATTGCGGATCATATGCTTGATCGGACGCTTGAAGCGCAGGATAAAGCGCCCGCTGATCAGCGCCGCCAGCACATTGGCCAGCACCGACATCAGGCTTGCCAGGTCGTCGCCGATGATTTCCGTCAGCCGGGCTGAATTGAAGGCATCGCCTAGCGCGATCAGCGCCCCGATGACAAAGAGCGGCCTCAGGCTCTGCTGCTGCAGGATCTGCACGGCGATGAAGCGGTGGCCGTTGGTGAACACCGAGATCACCGTCTCCACCACCACCGAGAGGGTCCGCCCGCAGAGGGTCACATAGGCGATGACCAGGGTCGCGGTGCGCCCCGAGCTCTCCGGTACCAGCTGGGCGATACCCAGCACCAGCAGGAATGCCAGCGCCCAGGGCAGCATGCGGCGCAGGAAATGGACCACCAGCAGCCCGGCAGGAGGGTCCCGGGGCAGGTCCAGGGGCCAGCCCCGGCGCCTGGCCAGCAGTCGTCCCAGGGCGATCAGTATCACCAGCAGCCCGACCCAGATCACCAGCAACACGGTTAACTCGATGACGAAGCGCAGCAGCTCCGCATTACCGGTCTGGACCATCAGGGCAGCCAGGTCGGACCACCCCTGTTTCAGCTGACGCTGCCACTCAGCCAATGGCAGTTGGCCATCCTCGGCCTGGTCACCGAGCTCGCTTATGGTCTCTGCCAGGGCACCGAGCAAACCCTGAGGACGCACGACACCCGCCTCCTCGGCGGCAGGACCATGGGCCTGCTGCAACTGACGCAGGTTCTCAAGCAGTGCCTGGCGCTGCTCGGCATCCTCGAGAGTGGTGATCACCTCTTCCAGGGAAGCCTGGAAGGCCTGGGGGTCGTGGGATGCCGACTCGTTGCCGCTCCCCGGTGTCAGGCTAGACAGGGACGGCGACTGGGCGGAAGCCACCGTCGTCAACAGCATCAACAGCAGCAGCCCCGTCAGCAGGCCGCGAACGACAACGAACGGGCGTTTCGCTTCAGGCACTCTTTCTACTCCCTGGCATTTCGTTTCCCTTGAATTTCGCCTCTCTAGCGGACGGGCAGCGGCCCGGGCCGCATCATGATTCCCGAGGCAGTATGGTAGGATGCCGCCTATGTGCCTTACAGGATGCCGTCATGACGCCCCAATCGCCACCTGAACCCCGCAATGCAGACGGCAAGACCCGTTGCGTCGGCGTCGAGATCGAGTTCGCTGGCCTGCCACCCAAGGAAACAGCAGAGCTCGTGCGCGAGTTGTTCGGCGGCAAGGTAGAGGTGCGCAGCCCCCATCGCCTCAAGGTAACCGACACCCGCTGGGGTGAGTTCGGGATCGAGCTGGACACGCAGTACGCTCATCCGGACGAGACCATCATGAGTGCCGATGCCATTGGCGACAGCGAATGGGAACGCATGCGCCTGGATTTCCATACCCGGACCCGGGAACTGATCGGCGATGTGGTCACCGGCTTGGTGCCCACCGAGATCGTCTGCCCCCCGGTGCCCTGGGACGAGTTGGAAGACCTCGACGCCATGTTCGAAGCGCTGCGCCACCGGGGCGCCAAGGGCACCGATGCCAGCATCCTCTACGGCTTCGGCCTGCATCTCAACCCCGAAGTACCGAGCCTCGAGGCAGGGAGCGTGCTGGCCTACCTGCGCGCCTACATGCTGACCGCCGCCTGGCTGCGCGAGCAGATTCACGTAGACATCACCCGGGAAGTGCTGCCGCATGCCAATCCGTTTCCGCGGGCCTATGCCCTCAGAGTGCTCGACCCGGATTACGCCCCGGACGTGGACACCCTGATCGACGACTACCTGGCCGACAACCCGACACGCAATCGCGAACTGGACATGTTGCCGCTGTTCTCCCATCTACGCCCAGACCATCCCCACGAGCTACTGCGCAACAAGCTGGTCAAGGCGCGCCCGACCTTCCACTACCGTCTGCCCAATGCCCAGCTTTCCGAACCGGGCTGGGGGGCGGTCGCCGAGTGGAATCGCTGGCTGGAGGTGGAGCGTCTGGCCACCACGCCGGCGACGCTGGCCGAGCGCAGTGAACAGTTTCTCGCCCGTCATCGGCCCTCGGCACCGCGCCGCTGGCTGACTCGGCTGCGCCGTTGGGTGTCTCGCCAATGAGCCTCGCGACGCGTCCCCTGATCGGCATCACCACCTCCGATGCCAAGAGCCGGATCGCCTGGTGGTTCGACTGGTTTGCCATCTGGCGGCACGGTGGCCGGCCGCGGCGGTTGTCGCCCATGCGCCCCTTCCCCGAGGCACTCGATGGCCTGATCATCGGCGGCGGCGACGACATCCAGGCCCACCTCTACGGCGGCGAGATAGGCCTGGACGTCCGCCTCGACCCGCAGCGCGACGAACTCGAGCTCGAGCTGCTGGAGCGCTTCATTCCGCTGGGCAAGCCGGTGCTGGGCATCTGCCGTGGCGCTCAGTTGATCAACGTCTACCAGGGCGGCACCCTGGACCCGGACATCTACACCACCCATGAAGGACTCAAGCGACGGCGCACGGTACTGCCGCGCAAGACGGTGGACATCATCGCCGACACCCAACTGCATCGCATCCTCAAGGTGAGCTGGTGTCGCATCAACAGCCTGCACCATCAGGCGGTGCAAAAGACGGGAAAGGGCATCGAGATCGTTGCCCGAGACCGCGACGGTCTGGTGCAGGGCATCGAGTCCCGCGACCATGAATTTCTGATCGGAGTGCAGTGGCACCCCGAGTGGCTGGTATTCAACCGCCCCCAGCAACGCCTGATCCGCGCTCTGGTAAAGGCCGCCCGGCGCGGGATGTCATCGCCCTCATCTTAGGGACGAGAGCAGCCCCTAGGGAAAAGAGCAATACCCCAGAAAAGACACCGGAGCCACCCCAGGGTGGCTCCGGTGTTTATGCTGCCTGACACCCGGCTACACGGCCGGGGGCCAGTTTCAGCTTTCGAGCTTGGCCTGCAGGGTGATCTCGGCGTTGAACAACTTGGAGACAGGGCACCCTTCCTTGGCCTTGTTGGCCGCATCCTGGAAGGCCGCCTCATCGGCACCCGGGATCTTCGCCACGGTCTCGAGATGAACGGCGGAAATGGCGAAACCGCCCTCGACTTCATCCAGAGACACCTTCGCCTCGGTGGCGATACGCTCGGCAGTCAGGCCGGCCTCCCCCAGGATCATCGACAGGGCCATGGAGTAGCAGCTCGCATGCGCGGCGCCGAGCAGCTCCTCCGGGTTGGAACCTGACTCGCCCTCGAAACGCTTGGCGAAGCTGTAGGAAACGTCCTGGAGAACGCCGCTCTGGGTGGACACTGTCCCCTTGCCATCCTTGAGACCGCCTTGCCAGACAGCACTGCCAGATTTATTGATGCTCATGTCGACTCCTTCTCGTTTTCAGGGGTAACGCATTGCCTCTTCACCATACACCATGGGGATGCACTCCTCCCTATACAAGGAGGCTGGCCTATACAAGGAGGCTGGCACTGACAATGGGCAGCTCAGGATCCCTTCAGCGCGGCAAGTTCACGCGCCAGGGTGGCCTGGCCCAGCTCGCGCATCACCGCGATATTGCGCTCGGGAATGCCCGCCGGGTCCGGGTGGTGGTCCAAGGCCCGTTCCAGCCCCGCCTCGCGCAGCAGGTGCCACATAGGAAACGGCGAACGGTTGGTGAAGTTGGCGGGATCCTCCGGCTCGGCATCCGCAAAGACATAATCCGGATGGAAACTCGCCAGCTGATAGATGCCCTCATATCCCTGTTCGGCCAGCAGCGCCTCGGCGATAGCCAGCAGATCCAGATAATCGTCGAAGTCCTCGAGCCCCTCGGTGAGCACCAGCAGGGTGGTCTCCACCCTGGGGGTCTCGTCCAGGTGGCGACACTCATCGAAGAGAGCCAGCAGTGCCGCCTCGCGATCGTGGGCCGGTATCGCAACATAGCGAATGGTGTCGCGAGCCACCTCGCGGCCGGCGAAGGGACAGACGTCGCGGGCGACCACGAAGGTCTCCACCCAGGCACGGGTGGCAACAAGGGGATCGGGGGATGCGGTCATGGTCGCCTCGGTCAGGGTAAGGGAGCGGATAGAAAGGAAGCGGCAGTATAGCCCAGGCGACCACCCTACCCTATCGCCCCCGCCGCGAGGCCAGGCGATCGGCCAGTCGGGTCGGCTCCGGGAGCTTGGTGTGCCCCAGGCAGGCCGTGACCCAGTCCAAGGCAGTGGACAGCGACACGCGATGCCCCGGCGAGACGAAGATCGGCTTCACTCCCTGGCGTGATCGCAGCACCGCGCCGATCAGCTCGTCCTCCCGGCCGTCCACCAGCGGCGTCCAGTCGCCCCGCGCCGGCCCGGGCTCACCATGGCGGCCACACAGCCGCGACTTGGCCACGCCGATGGTGGGCAGGTCGAGCCACAGCCCCAGGTGGCTGGCCACGCCAATCCGCCGCGGATGGGCGATGCCCTGGCCATCCACCATCACCAGCTGAGGCTTCACCGTCAGTTTATCGAAGGCCCCTAACGCCGCCGGCACCTCGCGAAACGACAGCAGCCCCGGCACATAGGGCATGCGCGTCGGCTCGCGATGCACCACCTGCTCCACTATCTCAAGGGTTGCCGGCTCGAACTCGCCTGACACACCCGGTGGCCAGGCCAGCACCACCACCGCCGCGCGAGTGATCGCACCCTTCTGCTCAAAGCCGATATCCACCCCGGCGATATGCCGCACCGGATCGAAGCGGTCCTCGCGCTCCACCTGGGACGCCAGGCGCTTCTGCAGGGTGATGGCCTCACTCGGCGTGAGATTCCAGTCGTGCGAAGGGGGATTGGGCATCGGGGCTCCTGAACAGCCGGTCGTGAGTGGCGTAGACTATCGCCTTCGGGACGCAAGCAGGAAGGGAGATACATGAAACTGATCCATACCGCCGATTGGCATCTGGGCCAGAGTTTCCATGGCCAGGAGCGCCATGCCGAGCATCGCGCCTTCCTCGCCTGGCTGCTCGACACCCTGGTCGAGCGCCAGGCCGACGCCCTGCTGGTGGCCGGCGATATCTTCGACGTGGTCAATCCTTCGCTTCGCGCCCAGGAACTGCTCTACGACTTCATCGTCGGCGCCCACGAACGCTTGCCCATGCTCGACATCGTGCTGATCGCCGGCAACCACGACAGCGGCAACCGCATCGAACTGCCCGCCCCGCTGATGCGCCGGCTGCGCACCCACGCCCTGGGACGAGTGCGCTGGCTGGATGACGGCACCCTCGACGCCGAGCGCCTGCTGGTGCCGCTCACCGACGATCAAGGCAAGACCCGCGCCTGGTGCCTAGCGCTGCCCTTCCTGCGCCCCGCCGAGGTCACCGGCGCGGCACTGGCAAGCGAGGCGACCGACGAAGAGGCGACCAACGACTATGTCAGCGGCATCAGCCAGGTGCACAGGCAATTGTTCGATGCCGCCCGCGAGCGGCGCGGGCCCGGCCAGGCGCTGGTGGCAATGAGCCACGCCCACCTGCATGGCGCGGCCGTCTCCGAGGCCAGCGAGCGGCCCATCGTGATCGGCGGTGAGGAGTCGATCTCGGCCGCCCTCTTCCCGCCGGAGATCGCCTACGTGGCGTTGGGTCACCTGCATCGCGCGCAGCAGGTCGGCGAGGCACGCATCCGCTATAGCGGCAGCCCATTGCCGCTGGACTTCAGCGAGGTCAGCTACCCTCACCAGGTGGTGGCGGTGACCCTCGACGGCGAGGCGCTGACCGCGACCGAGTCGATCCCCGTACCGCGCCCGGTGGCCATGCATCGCATCGGCCCCGCTCCGCTGGAGGAGGTGCTGACCGAGCTCGAGGCGCTCGAAGAAGAGCCGGCACAACCCAGAGAGCGATGGCCTTGGCTGGAGGTGCGCGTCGAGCTCGACGCCCCGATCCCCGACCTGCGCGCCCGAGTAGAAGCCGCCCTCGAGGGCAAGGCACTTCGCCTGCTACGCCTGGAGCGCCGTCTGCCCAGTATCGAGGGTGAAGCGGCTCCGGCACGGATCGACCTGGAGAGTCTCGGCCCGCGCAAGCTCTTCGCCCTCACTTGGGAGTCACGCTGGGGCGAACCACCAACCGAGGACGTGCTCGCCGACTTCGACCGCCTGCAACAGGAGGTGCTCGACACCGACGACCACGACGCCGGCGTGGCAGGTGACAAGGAGCCCCGCCCATGAGGATCCTCGCCCTGCGCCTGGAGAACCTAGCTTCACTGCCCGGCCCTCTGGAACTCGACTTCACCACAGCCCCATTGAAGGAGTGCGGCCTCTTCGCCATCACCGGTCCCACCGGCGCCGGCAAGAGCACCCTGCTCGACGCCCTCTGCCTGGCACTCTATGGCGGCACGCCACGGCTCCGCCAGGCGCCGGCCCGCGACAGCCAGATCGACGACACCGCGGACTCCACCCTGACCACCAGCGACCCGCGCACCCTGCTGCGCCGTGGTACCGCCGCCGGCTACGCCGAGGTGGACTTCCTGGGCCGCGACGGTCGCCGCTACCGCGCCCGCTGGGCGGTACGCCGCGCCAGGGAAAAGGTCGGCGGCAAGCTGCAGGCGACCGAGCAATCGCTGCGCGATCTCGAGGACGACCGCCTGCTCACCACCCAGAAGAGGGAGTTCGACCGCCTGCTGCCGGAGCGCCTGGGGCTGACCTTCGACCAGTTCACCCGTGCCGTGCTGCTCGCCCAGAGTGAGTTCGCCGCCTTCCTTCAGGCCGACGACAACGAACGCAGCGATCTGCTGGAGCGCCTCACCGGAACCGCCGAGTATTCGGCGATCTCCATGGCCGCCTATCGCCGCACCAGCGAGGCGAAGAGGGCCGTGGACGCCCTGGAAGCCAAGCTCGCCGACGACCGGCCCGCCGAGCCCGAGACCCGTGCCGAGCTGGAGCGCGCCGCCAAGGCCACCCAGCAAGCGCTCACTGACCTGCAGGCCCAGGCGGAGTCGCTCCAGGCGAAGCGGCGCTGGCACGACGACGATGCCCGCCTGCACGAGGCCTACCACCAGGGCCTGACGCAGCAGCAGAGCGCCGAAACCGACTGGCAGGCGCTCGCCGAGCTGCGCGCCGACCGCGAGTGGCGCCGGCTGATCGCCCCGAAGCGCCATGCCCTCACCCGCCAGACCGAGCTCCCCGGCGAGATCACCGCCTTGGAGGCGAGCCACGCCGAGACCCTCAAGGCGCGGGAGGCCGCCAGCGCCGAACAGCAGGCGGCGGAGAGCACCCGGGCGCAGGCCGAGCAGGCGCTGAGCGAGGCCTCGGAGGCGCGCCGCCGGGCCGAGCCCGAACTGCGCGAGGCCCGCGACGAGGCCCAGCAGTTGGCCACCCGAGAGAAGCAGCTTGCCGACCTGGAGGCGGCCCGCGCCCGACAGCATGCTCAGTCCGATACGCTTGCCCGTGAGCAGCGCAAGGCCGAAGCGCAACAGCAGGCCCGAGCGCGGCAACGCGACGACTGGCAGGCGACCCTCAAGCGGTGGGTGGGGGCTCACTCTCGCCTCGACGACGCCCGCCAGACCGCCCAACAGCACCACGACCAGGCCGCCCGTCGTCACCTGGCCCTGGGCGAGCTGGCCAGCCGCTGGCAGGAACTCGACCGCATGGAGCAGGCGCGGCACCGGTTGGCCAGGCAGGTCAGCGACGACCAGGCCCGCCGGGAAAGGCTGCTGGCCGAGGGCCAAGAGACCCGGCAGCGCCTCGATCACACCCAGCGTCACCTCGAGAGCGTCTCCACGCTGATCGAGCGCAGTCGTGCCGTGCGCAGCGAAAGCGTGGTACGCCTGCGCGAGGCCCTCCAGGAGGAGGAACCCTGCCCGGTGTGCGGCGGCCTCGACCACCCTTGGCGCCAGCACCCGCCGGCTACCCCAGAGGCCGCCCAGATCAAAGCCCAGGAAGCGGAAGAGACGCGCCAGCTCGACGAGGCTCGGCAGGCCCGCGACACGGCCCAGCAGCAGCGCGATGAACTGCTGGGCGAGTACCGCGCCGTGGAGGCCTCGCTCACTCGGCACCAACAGGACCTTGAGACGGCCGAGCGGCAGCGGGATACGGCCCGCCAGGCCTACGAGACACACCCCCTGCAGCAGGAACTCGCCGCCATCGATGCGCCCGAGCGGGAAGGCTGGCTGCAGGCCCAGCGCGAGCAGAGCGACACCCGGCGCCGCCAGGAGCGCCAGCGCCTGGATGAGCTGGCCCGGGCGGAGACCGAGCTGGCTCCGCTGGAGCAGGCCCTGCAGGAGGGCCGGGTGACACTGGTGCGCCTGGAGGTCGAGAAGACCGGTATCGATCGACAACTGGCCGAGCTGGACGAGCAGTTGCCACCGCTGCGAAAAGAGCGCGATGAGCTCGCCCGTCAACTCGCCGCCCGGCTCGGAGACTACACCTCACCGGACGCCTGGCAGCAGCAGCTCGACGCTCGCCAGGAGAGCGCCCGCCAGGCGAGAGACAACGCCCAGACACGGCTGCACGAAGCCCAGCAAGAGCACCAGCGCCTCGCCCAGCAGGCCCAGCACCAAGCCGAGCGACTCGAACAGCTGCGTCAGGAGCAGGAGACCCTGGCCCGCGAGCTAGCCGACTGGCGACAGGCACACCCCAAGTTGACCGATGCCACCCTGGCGCGGCTATTGGCCCAGTCCGACGACGACGCCCGACACGAGGAGCAGCGCATCGAGGCGGCCGACCAGGCCCGCCATCGCGCCGCCGCCACCCTGACCGAACGGCGCGAGGCCCTGCTGCAACATCGCCGAGACCAGGGGCTGATCGAGGGGAAAAACGAGGATGACCATGACGAGGCGCTGCTGGGTGACGCCGTACTCGAAGCGATACGCCGGTGCCAGATGGAACTCGACGAGGCCCAGACCGAACTGGCCCCGCGCCTGGACGAGGCCCAGCGGGCCCGGGACAACGCCGCCTTCGCCCTGAGCGATGACGACCGTAAACGCGAGCGCCGCAAGGCCAGCCAGGCCGAGCTGGAAGCCGCCCAGGCCGAATACCGCCGCTGGGGCCAGATCAGCGAACTGATCGGCTCCGCTGACGGCAAGCTCTTCCGGCGCATCGCCCAAGCCTACAACCTGGAGCAGTTGCTGGAGCATGCCAATGTACACCTCGCCGGCCTTAGCCGCCGCTACCGGCTGGTACGCGGCGGCAGCCCGTTGGGCCTGCTGGTGGAGGACTTCGATATGGGCGACGAGCGCCGCTCGGTTCACTCGCTCTCCGGCGGCGAGACCTTCCTTGTCTCGCTGGCCCTCGCCCTGGGGCTTGCCTCCATGGCATCCGGGGAGCTCACCATCGAGTCCCTGTTCATCGACGAAGGTTTCGGCAGCCTCGACCCGCAATCCCTGGCGCTGGCCATGGAAGCCCTGGACGGCCTTCAAGCGCTTGGGCGCCGGGTGGGGGTGATCTCCCATGTGCAGGAGATGCACGAACGCATCCCGGTGCAGATCCAGGTGGAACCGCTGGGCAACGGTACCAGCAGGGCGAAGCTGGTCAGCCTGTAACCGCGAAGAAATGAAGTACTCTGATCTTACCCAACAATCGTGGACACCGATCTAAGAGATCAATCGGGCCTCGAAGGCCTCTGGGCTGATCATCCCACTCGCACTGTGCCGGCGTTGCCGGTTTTAGTACATCTTGATGTACTCGAACACTTGCCGCCGCAGGGCATGCCGGGTCTCGAAACACTCACCATGGGTTGCCTCGATCTTCAGGCGATGGAAGAAGCTCTCGGCGCACGCGTTATCGTAGCAATATTGCCTCAACCCACCAGAGACCGATCGGCAAGCCGGGGAAGGCGGCCCTCGAACAGCGGAATCTGCGCTTGTATCTGGTTCAGCATGTGTTCGCGGAAGGCAACGACGCGTCGAGTCTGCCTCAGATCGGGATGGTAGAGGAGCCAGAGGCCGAGATCGAGTTGCGGGTCGGGGTCAGTGAAGCGCTCGAGGTCGGCATTGCTGTCGCCCATGAAACAAGGCAGGTAGGCCAACCCCAGGCCTTGCTCCAGGGCGGCGACGGTGAGAAGCGTGTCGTCGACGAAGAAGCTATAGCGGTGGTCGGGGCAAGCCTTGTGTGTCCATGCATGATGGAAGCCGCAACACTCCACGCCCAGCCACCGGGGCTGTTCATCGGAGCCGCGAAGATGTTGAAGGTAACCGCTGCCGCCATAGACGGTAGAGGCGATGGTGGTCAGCCGGGCACCGATCAGGGTTTCGACGGGATCGTTGGTCAGGCGGATGGCGATATCGGCCTGCCGTTCGGCGAGACTGACATACTTGTTTGAGACTTCGATATGCAACTGAATATGCGGGTTTTTGAGGCTGAAACTCGCGAACATCGGCATGAGTACCGTCGAGGCCATGTTGTTGATGGCCGAGACATGAAGCTCACCCGCGAGCAGGCAATCCTGGTTGCCCATGGTCCCTTCGAAATCGAGAATCTCCATTTCTATTCGGGTGGCGGAGTGCTTGAGTTCCTCGCCGGCCGAGGTCAACGCGTAGCCTGATTTCTTCCTGTTCAGCAGCCGGGTCCCGAGGCTCTTCTCCAGTACCAGGAGGCGACGCGAAACCGTCGAATGCTGCACATTCAGCCGCTTGGCAGCGCCGCTGATGGAACCCTCGCGGGCGACGGCAAGAAATATCCGCAGGTCATCCCAGTGCATGAGACTCCCCTCCCCCAGGCCTGTGCATTTTTGCCTGTCCGGTGTCGATTTATCGCGATTGGGTCAACACTAGTCCCCGCCTAAGCTTCAAACAAGCAAATAATTGCTTGAAAGGAGAGCGTCATGACCAAGATTGCTATCGTTCAAGAACCCCCGGTCTTTCTCGATCGGGAAAGGACGATCGAGAGGGCGGTAGAGCAGGTAAAGAAGGCGGCCGACCAGGGAGCCGAGCTCGTGGTCTTCTCGGAAACTTACATTCCGGGCTATCCCGCCTGGATCTGGCGGCTGAAGCCAGGTGGCGACTGGGGGTTGTCGGAGCAGTTGCACGGACGCCTTCTGGACAACGCCGTGCAGCTCGAATCCGCGCAGTTGAACCCTCTGCTCGAGGTGGCAAGGGAGATGCAGGTGACCATCGTCTGCGGGATAGAGGCGCGTGACGAGGATGCCAGCCGCGCAACCCTCTACAGCGCCGTGCTGACCATCGGCCCCGAGGGTCGAGTGCAGAACTGCCATCGCAAGCTGATGCCCACCAACCCGGAGCGCATGGTGTGGGGCTTCGGCGATGCCCGCGGGCTCAAGGTCATCGACACCCCGGTGGGCCGGGTGGGGGCGCTGATGTGCTGGGAGAACTTCATGCCGCTGGCCCGCTATGCTCTCTACGCCCAGGGCATCGACATCTACATTGCACCGACCTACGACAGTGGCGAGAAGTGGATTCGCAGCCTCCAGCATATCGCTCGAGAAGGCGGCTGCTGGGTCCTCGGTGCTGGCGTCGTGTTGCACAGGAAGGATCTTCCCGCGGACTTCCCGGAAATCGAGCGGCTCTATCCCGACAAGGACGAATGGATCAACCAGGGAGATTCTGTCGTCATCTCCCCCACCGGTGATATCGTGGCCGGGCCATTACATCAGGAGACCGGCCTGCTGCTGGCCGATATCGATACGCGTCAGGTAGCCGCCGCCAGGCGCAGCCTCGACATCGTCGGTCACTATTCGCGTCCCGACATCTTCACACTGCAAGTGAATGCTCGAGCCCAGCGCCCGGTCGAGTTCAATGAATAACATCGCCAGCCCTGACCATGCCGGCCGGGGCCTCACACGGGAGCCATGTCATGAGCGAAGAAAAGACCCATCAGGGAAGCTGCTTCTGTGGCGCGGTTCAACTTGCCGTCAAGGGAGAGCCGGAAGCGATGGGCTACTGCCACTGCGAGTTCTGTCGCCACTGGTCAGCCGGGCCGATTAATGCCTTCACCCTGTGGAAGCCGGAGGCAGTCTCCATTGTCAGCGGTGCCGAGAACATCGCCACCTACAACAAGACCCCCGAGAGTTACCGCAAATGGTGCAAGACATGCGGCGGACACATCCTGACCGAGCACCCCTCCATGGGGCTCACGGATGTCTATGCCGCCGTAATACCCGGCCTCGACTTCCGACCGGAGGTGCATGTCCATTATCAGGAGACCGTGCTGCCTGTGCGTGACGGCCTTCCGAAGCAGAAGGATGTCCCGGCGGAGATGGGCGGGAGCGGTATCACCCTGCCGGAGTAGGCAGAGCAGTTGTGTGACTCGCTACCGTCGCGCTTGCGCAGTGCCGCCCAGCTCGGCCATTGGTAGGGGGTATCGATGACGAACTGGCCCTCGCCCTGGGGCTAGCCTCCATGGCCTCGGGAGAACTGGTGATCGAATCGCTGTTCATCGACGAAGGCTTCGGCAGCCTCGACCCGCAATCCCTGGCGCTGGCCATGGAAGCCCTGGAAGGCCTTCAAGCGCTTGGGCGCCGGGTGGGGGTGATCTCCCATGTGCAGGAGATGCACGAACGCATCCCGGTGCAGATCCAGGTGGAACCGCTTTTCCCTACCTCAAGCTATCGGCTTTTAACAAGAAGCGGGCTACAACATCAGCGATCAGCGGAACACCTGATCTCACCGCTGTTTTCTCATCGCCATATAGCCGATGACACTATAGAAAATAACGGCGAGAGTGCCGAAAGTGAGAGAGATCGGATAGCGCGAATTGAAACTATCCAGCGTTGCCCGCGCCGGATTATCGCGAGACACCGCCACCGGGACAGTGCTGCCGAGATCCAGGTTGGAAAACTTCATCAACCTATCTACTAGTCCACGCGTGGCGTTCAGAGTGTACTGCTGACCCTCTGCCTTATACCGGACGGTGAACTTACGATTATCACTTCCACGCCCACCGAACACCGGCTCCACCTTGATAACGGTCCCCTTCACTGTTCGGCTACCCACATTCCCAGTGTATTCCCACGCGACCGTGAAAATCAGCACCACCGCCAGCAATACCGAAATCCGAAAAATCGCCGCTCGAGGTATGCGATTCGCCATGACGAGTGTTCTTCCATAGCAAGGCCAGTAGCATGCTCACAGCTTAGCCTGAATCCGAGGTCAAGATACCAACGTAGCAGCGTCCCTGGAGAACCCCCTTACGGATCGGCTTCGGTATACCTAGCCAGTTGGCCTTGTCACTAAGCTGAGTAGCTAACCCAATGAGCAGCGGGGACAGCGCTCGCCTCACCAAGGCAGTTCCTCGCCGTTGCTGTGCCAGAAACCGCCGCTGGTGCGCAGGGTGAGCTCGTCGATGCGCTGGGCGATGCCGGCAGCAGCCTCCTCGGCGCTGATCAGGCCACCGAAGTTGACCATGCGGGTCTTCACATAGCCGGGGTGAATCTGGGCCACGGCGATGCCGCGGGGCTTGAGATCCATTGCCAGCGACTTGCCGAAGGCATTGAGAGCCGCCTTGGAGGCGCGGTAGCCGTAGCGCCCGCCGGAATCGTTGTCGGCGATGGAACCCATTCGGCTGGTGATATTGGCGACCTTGGCGCCCTCGCTCAGGTTGCCCAACAGCGCCTCGGTGACACCCAACGGCGCATAAGCGTTAATCTCCATCTGCTCACGAATGGAGTCGAAATCAATCTCGCCCAAGCTCTCGTTCCTGAGCATGCCGGCATTGTTGACCAGCAGCTCCATGCGGCGCCCCGCCAGCTCGCTGCGCAGGTGTTCGATATCCTCGGGACGAGTCACGTCGATCCCTTCGATCAGTGTCTCCGCCACCTCACGCAGCTCAACGACCTCCTCGCCACCGCTACGACAGACGCCGATAACTGCCCAGCCGGCGGCATGATAGTGGCGAGCCAGGGCCAGGCCGACGCCACGGTTGGCGCCGGTAATCAGTACGGTGGATGTCATCTCAACTCCGGGATAGGAAAATTGTGGTACACAAGAAAAGGTGGGGGCCGTGTGCCGCAGTTCAACCCGGAACAACACGCTGCAAGGTCAAGTGCCCAGTAGCGCCAGTGAGATAACCTGCTCGCGCAATGCCCGCTTCTGCTCCTCGAGTGCATCGTGCCAGGCATAGCTGCTTTATTTTAACGAGCCGCATCATGCTGTTGGGTAAGGCGCAACCTCGTTGCTGTCTTCGGTCATCAGGCTAACCAGCTTGGAATGCACGAACAGCTTTTCGCGCCCGGCGCGAATTTCCCTGAGCACGCCAATTTCACACAACTGCTGAATATAGCGTGTCGTGTCTTCGATCAGCGTGCGCGTCGCCGCGATCTTGTCGGTGGTCCAGCGGGCCGTGGTCTCCACCGCCTTGAGCATGTAGAGCAGCCACGCCTGCCACTGGTCCGCGCGTGTGACGGTCAGCAGCAAGCGGTAGTAGTCGGGCTTATGGATCACGATATACCGACTGAGGTAGAGGATCGGCAACGACAGCAGCCGTTTTTCGATCAGGTAGAGAATGTTCAGCACCCTACCCGTGCGCCCGTTGCCGTCAGTAAAGGGGTGGATCGACTCGAACTGATAGTGGGCCACTGCCATCTTGATCAGGGGGTCGACGCCATCTTCCTCGTGCAGGTAGCGCTCCCAATTGGCCAGCAGATCACGCAGCGCCGGCTCCCCCATGGGTGGGTTATAGATGACTTCGCCGGAAGCCTGGTTGGCCAAGGTGGTGCCCGGCACACGGCGGATCTCCATCTCGACGCCCTTGATGGTGCTGCAGGCATCCACTGCCATATTGGTACACAGAGGCCGCCGTGCCAGTTCGTGATAGCCAAGGCTCAGCGCGGTGCGATAGCGAAGCGCTTCCTTGGTGGCTGGATCAGCGTGGGTATCCTCCTGGGCGAACTGGAAGAGCCTGTCGGTGGTGGTAACGATGTTCTCGATCTCGGAACTGTCGCGGGCTTCCAGTAGGGGTAGCAGGTTGATGAGCAGGCCCTGATTGGGCAGCAATTCACCCGCCTGCTTCAGCTCCGCCAGTGCTGCCCGAGCTGGAATGCAGGCCTTGAGCACAGCCGGCGTCTCGAGCTCCTCGCCGGGTGGCAGCGGCGGCAAGCCATTGTAGGGTTGTTTCTGCCATTACGCCCTCTCCTCGCCCTCCCGATAGACCAGATACTGATGATCGCACTTTTGGCAATTGGCCGTGTAGCTCGGGCCATCCTTTGAGATCTTGACGCTCTTCCAGCCGCAGGCGGGGCAAGTCTGCTTCATGGAGGTATTGGTCTTGCAGCTGCCGCACTTAACGTAGTAACCGTACTGGCCGTACATGCCGGTCAGATGGTCGGCTTCACCACACTGCTTGCACGTCAGCAGGCTGCTGGCCGGGGCTGCGTTGTCTGCCGATGGATTGGCAGTATCTAGCTCAGGGGTAGCCGCGTAGCTCAACGGCGCGGGTTCACTAACGGGAGCGGCGTAAGGGGTCTGCTTAGCCTTTTTTTCCTGCGCCACCGTCTCCGAGCCAGCCTGCAGAGGTGCGGTATGTACGAGAAGGAAATTGCCGAGATTTTCCATCTCTTGCAGGGTGAATCGCGGCTTGCCCTTGAGGTACTCCGTAAAGATGTTACCCACAACCTCTCGAACTTTCTTGGCTACAAATTCCGTCTTCATGACCTTGTTGGCCACGCCTTTTGGCATCTTGTCGCGATGCAAGATAGCGGTACTCGAAATGGCGCATAGCGTGCGCCATTCGCGGTGTCCGACCTGCGTCTGGATACCCAGAAGCTTGCCAAGCAACTGCTCCACATTGTCACGCAGTAGCGCCTTCAGAAGATCCTGCTGAAGTTCCGCCTGGCGGATCGGGGATGGAATGCCCGCCCAGTTGCCCCTGTAGCTGCGCGACCACTCGCCCTCGGCGTTGACCTGCACCTCGCCGACGATGCTCTTGGACTCGATGATGATGAAGCCGTAGGGATGGATCACCAGATGGTCGATCTGAGCGCGCTCGCCGCCGTGCTCAATCACCAGGTCATGGATGATGCGGATCTGCTCGCTGTCGCCGAAGGACCGGCGTAGGTGAAAGGCCACATCCTGTTCCTGCTTGTGGCCATAGTAGCCTCGCTCATCGGCACCGGCATAGGCGTCCTTTTCTCTTAGGATCATCGTCTCGTCCCTGTGCGATATACCGGCTGTTGTTCACACCCCATCGCTGCCGGCTACATTCTGTGACTGAACAGCCTGGCAGCTAAGTAGGCTGTGCACCAGTGGGCAAAGGCTTACAAGAGGTTGTGATGATTTACCTACGTCCATGGTCTAAGGTGGCCAAGGCCTTACCTGAGCTTCGGCCAGTCACTCCAACGACAAGTCGATGGTCAACACGCTGTCCTCATTCGCAACCGCTCGATCCTGCCTCGCTGTTGAGCTCGCGCAGCCCGACCTCGAGTTCATGCCGCCGATAGGCGGTATCGAAGGCCATCACCTCGAAGACAGTAGCGTCGCGCGGGCCGACCAGCCTCGGGCCCGAGTGGTGAACGAATGTCTCGCTATCCATCGTCAATTGCAGGCGCGGTAGGCCCTCCTGGTCGTAGTCCAGGCGCACCGATTCGAAGCGCCACACCAGCGGAGCGTCATCGGCACAGCTTGGCAGATCCGCAGGAACGCCAGGTATCAGTTCGAACTGCTGACGCTCCAGTTCCCTGCCCTCGGCATCGGTCACCACCAGACGGTAGACACGCGCCCCAGTGAGGGGCTCGCCCTCCTCAGGGAGTTGGGCCTGCAGGGCGGCGCGCACGGATTCCACAGGCAACAGCGGAGGTTGATACGGCAACTCCCGCCCCGGGGTGGGACGATAGACGAAGCGCAGCGAGAACAGCCGTTCGCTGGTGGCGTCCAGCCCTGGTACCGAGCCGGTCATAGCCATTACCGCCCCAGGCTCCCAGGCCAGCTTGGCGTATCGATCTTGCGGAGTGCGCAGGAATATCGTGCCGGGGGCGTCATCCAGCGTCAGCCACGGCGCCGAGGGCGGCGCCGGCGAGGCATCCAGGTAGCGCAGCAGATAGTCCCAGGAGTCGTGGGTGATACCCTGATCCTCGGCCGACACAAAGTGGAGCCCTCCTCCAGCGGCTACGACCAGGGTGACACTGAGAGGCTCTCGATGTAGCTCGAGGGGATAGAGATCGGCAAGCGCGAGCTCGCGAGTCGGGGCGTTGTCGATGAACGACCAGCCGAAGGGCTGGCCATCTTCATCCCAGCCCAGATAGGCGTTACCGCCCGGCAGGCGTTCGTCGCGATCGGCCACCGTCTGTAGGGTCACGTCTGCGCCGGCTATCACGTAGCCCGCATCGAGCCGCTGGAAGCCCTCCGCCTCGGCCATGAGCCGACCGCTGCTACGGCCCAGCAGCCACACGGGGCCGGGCATCGGCAAGCGAAAGCGCCCCTCGGCATCGGTGGTCGCGGTGGTCTTGTAGCGCTTGTCCCAGATCAGCTGGCCATCATGCTCACTGCGGCCCCAGCCATAACGGCTCACGGTGATGACAGCATCGGCCACAGGCGTTTCACTGTGATACTCGACCAGTTGCCCGGATACGGGCGCCGGTGACAGCCACCACCGCCCCAGCCATACCAGCAGTGCCAACGCCGCCAGAGTGCCAATAAGCACCCCAGCAAGGCGACGGAAGAACCGTAAACGGCCACTCATGGCGCTTCACGGGTCGGTGCACTGCTGAGATAGCGGATGGCGTCGACCGCCACGTGCGCGTGTCGCAACACCAGCACGATGCGATCCGGGCCCAGCAGGGTGTGAATGTCCGCCTCCAGCAGCGTCTTGCTGCGGAAGGTGACCGTAAGGCGCTCACCCAGGTGGGAGGCGAGAAGTCCATTGAAGGCGTGGAAACAGTCCGGCGTTTGGGGCATATCGAAGCGCAGATGCACCAGGTCATTCTCGTCGCCGGCGTGATCGACCCGCTCGACACAGGCCGGCGTCAGGACGTACTGCCCATCAGTCATGACAAAGACCCATCCATCCTCATCGGCCATGGCCATGGCCATGGGCACCGGCAGGAACAGCAGCACTGCCAACAGCAGAAGGTGATGCATCTCCCACACGCTCCTCTTCGCATCGATCGCCAGGCTGCAGGCATCAAGAGGAATACCGGCTTATCCCGTCTACGGGTAACTCACTTTGGCAGGCACAGTGAACCGGTTCCGACAAATACCGCTTGCCGGGCGATAGAAACCGTCAGGTCATGGCCATCGCGTTCAGTCCCGGTAAAGAAGCAGCTCGGTCGCCCCATCACGATGCCCTGTTCGATTCGCCAGCGCCACAGACCACCCCCCTTTCAGGGGATATTCATGACGTTTCATGATCCCCGAAATCTATGAGGTGGGTAGTAGGTCACCGCTCTGCACAAGGAAGGGCCTACTCGGCCCACTGGCGATATGGCACAGACGTCTCCACCCTGGAACGTGGCTATCCGTTTTCTCGCTCGTCTATCCTGCAGGAAGCACGGAACACTCAAGGAGAGCGGCATGAGGGGACTGGCGTTGCACGGCGTGCGTTACTTGGGACTGGTTCTACTCTTGGTGTTTTCCCATCAGGCGCTGGCAGCCGAGGGCAATTGGCCACGAATGACCGACTCGGCGGACGGTGTGCCGATTGCCTACGAGGTGCAGGGGAGTGGCGAACCTACGCTCGTCTTCATCCATGGCTGGAGCAGCGATGGGCGGTACTGGCGCGGGCAGCTCCCTTTCTTTTCGCAGCATCACCGAGTGATCACGCTCGACCTTGCGGGACACGGCCACTCCGGGCTGGGCCGTGACACCTACACCATGCCGTCCTTCGGGGAGGACGTGAAGGCGGTGCTGGACGACCTGGAAGTGGAGCGGGCGATCCTCGTCGGGCACTCCATGGGCGGGCCAGTCAGTGTGGAAGCGGCACACCTGATGCCGGAACGCGTCATCGGCATCGTGGGTGTCGATACCTTCCACCACCTGGCCTCCGCGATCAGCCAGGAGCAGCGCGACGGGATGCTGGAATCTTTCCAACACGACTTTGCGCTGGCCGCGCGCCAGTTCGTGGCGACGATGTTCAACGATAGCACCGGTCTTGAGCTGCGCGACTGGGTCATGCATGACATGGCAGCCGCACCGCCGGAGGTGGCCATCAGCGCCATGGAGGACATGCTGACGCGGCATGCCGAGGGTGAAGCGGCGCAGCATTTCGAGGAGTTGACAATCCAGGTGGTGGCGATCAACGCCGATCTGTGGCCCACCGACCTCGAGGCCAACCGGCAACTGCAGCCCGCGTTCAGGGCCGTGATCATGGAAGATAGCGACCACTTCCTGCACATGGCCAAGCCGGAGGCCTTCAACAGGGCACTGGAACGGATGATCGGCACGCCACCCTGACGTCGCAGAAAGACGGTGAAGCCCTGCAGAAACCCATCTGCTGTTGCGCTCGGCGAAGAACGCCCGCCGCCTTCTCGAATCCATTGCACAGCTCGAGGAAGGGAGTGGTCTGGAGAGCTCGCGATGAACCCATTCAGAATGGGAATGCTCCGGTTGGCATTCGCGGTGAACCGCACTTGCCGGACAAGGTCAGTGCGCATACGCTATGCACATGCCCACTGTGAGGTCATTGACATGAGCCAGCCCTATGACACTCAGGCTCCGAAGAAGGCCACCAACGTCAGCATCAACAGCGACTTGCTCCAAAAGGCACGGCGCCTGGGCATCAACCTCTCTGCCACTTTCGAAAGCGCGCTGACGGAAAAGGTACGTGCTGAGCAGCGCGAACAGTGGCAACGGGAGAACATCGACGCCATTCGTGCCTACAACCAGTTCGTCGAAGAGAACGGCACCTTCGGTGATGGCGAGCGGACGTTCTGATGGCGCAGTTCCATGCTTACGCGAACCGCAACCCGGCCTCGCGTGAACGCTACCCCTACCTTCTCGATATACAGAGCGACCTGCTCGGCGAGCTGCGCACGACCGTGGTCATGCCGCTCTGCCCTGCCGACATGGCCGAAAGCCTGCGGATTTCCCAACTAAATCCCAGCCTCGAGATCGACGGCGAGCGCTATATCGCCATGACACAGGAACTCGCCGGTATGGAAAGGAAGCGCCTCGGCAAAGCCGTGCATGATCTAGGCTCCTATCGCGACGAGATCATGGCCGCCGTCGACTTCCTGATGACAGGCATTTGATCCAGTTGGCGGACTTCAGCATGGCCGCCCTACCGGGCCATCCCCAAGTACTTGACCCTGCGGTAGAGTGCGGCGAGAGCGCCTCCACCCAGCATCATGCCGAGACCGGCCACGACAACCACCAGGGCATCGTAGGCGATGACACCCACGCCCGAGTAGGCCGCCACCAGTACACCGACATGGCGCACCACCAGAGTGACACCAATCAGGAAGGTCCCTGCGCGCACCAGATCGTCGTCTCTGATGCGAGCACCTGACTCGCCATCTGCTTCCCTACTGCCATGCAGCCTGTCCGCCAGTCGGCCGGCGAAGCACCAGAGCAATACGCCGCCGAGCATGGGCACAGCAACTGTCGCCAGATACATCAGCAGCAATTTGCCGACCTCGGGCTCTGCGGCGTTGGATCCCAGCAGCGCCAACGCCGGCACCACCGAGAACAGGGTCTCAAGAAAGAGATAGAGGCCCAGCAAGCGGATCAGCAGGATGGAAAAGGGCTTCATGGAGCCTCCCGGCTATTCATTCTTGATTCTCGGCGCATGATCGGCGTCATTGATCCGCTGCACGGCAGGCAACTTACTGCGGAGCAAAAGGACGGAAGGCCTGGGCCGTGGCGTCGAGATCGAAAAGCTCATTCGTTCTGGGTCATGGGGTGTCCTGATTGAGAATGTCGATATAGGCCCGGTAGGCGTATATCCGGTTGCGCTTCTGCCCGGTCAGCTCGTGGACGATGCCGAGCGTCTCCTCGAGGGCCGTCAACAACCGGCCGACGGTGGCCGGCGTCAGCCCCGTGCGTTCGCAGAGGTGAGCGATATTGGCGATGGGTTGCTGGAAGAGCGCATCCAGCAGCAACCCCGCCGACCCGGCCTGGCGACCCAGCTCACCGAGACGCGCCCTATCCTGCTCGCGCAGCTGGTTGAGGCGCCGAGCCGTGGCGACCGCCTGATTGGCGGTCTCGGCCACGGCGTCCACGAAGAACAGCAGCCAGGCCTCCCAGTCGCCGGTGACCCGCACCTGTTGCAAGCGTTCGTAGTACACCTGGCGATGCTTATTGAAGAATACCGAGAGGTAGAGCAGGGGCTCATTGAGGATGCCCGACTCGACCAGGATCAGCGGAATCAGCAGGCGCCCCAGGCGGCCATTGCCGTCCAGGAAGGGGTGGATCGTCTCGAACTGCACATGGGTCAGGGCGGCCTTGATCAGCGGATCGGTGGCCTCGGGAATATCATTGAAGAAACGCTCCAGCGCCGACCAGCAATCGGCGAGGTAGTGAGGCGGAGGCGGCACGAAGACCGCCTCATCGGGGCGATGCCCACCCAGCCACACCTGGCTGCTGCGAAACTCTCCCGGCCCGCGGCTGATGCCACGCCCGGAGGTCATCAGCGCCGTGTGCATCTCCATCGCCACGCGATGGCTGATGGGAAAGCCCTCGCGGATGCGTTGCACGCCCAGCATCAGCGCCTTCACATAGCAGGAGACTTCCTGCACATCGCCCATGGGCACCCCTGGCATGCCCTCCATCTCGTAGAGCATCAGGTCACTGAGCGAGGACTGGGTGCCCTCGATCTGTGACGACATGACTGCTTCCTTGCGGACATAACTGTAGAGGAAGAGCGAGGCGTCTGGCAGCAGGGTGCTGATGGCGTCCAGGCGCCCCAATGCCAGCATCGCCTGATTGATGCGGCCCTGCAGCTTGCCATCCAGCGCCAGGGGCGGCCGAGGCGGCAGCGGATCGGGGACAAACGCCTGGCAGCGCACACCCCCGGCGATGCTGTCCACATAATGGCCTGTGAGTCCGCGTTCCATGGGAGCTCCACATCACCGCTCGAAAGCGGCCTTGGGTAAAATAGCGTCGCTCGTTATTTTAATTTAAGCCTGAAATTAAAATAAGGCCTGCCGCTATTTTAACTTCACGCCTCTTCATGACGGCCATCATGTCGATGCCATCGACATATCCCGAGGACGTGTCGAAAAAACCGGATTTTTTAAACATGTCGCGGCGACATGTCGATGGCGTGCTCCTGTCCGGGCGCCTGCGGCGCCATCGCGCTGCATGGCGTCGCGCACCCGCTGCTCGAAGGGCACCAGCGCCTCACCCAGAGCGGCACGGCGGATATGGCCGACGATGCTGGCGGCGATCTCCTGATTGGTGGCGTTGCGCCAGGCGCTCTCCAGCCTGGTCTCGCTGTAGCCGCCGTCAGCCGAGCGCGACTGGTCAGCGTTTAAGACCTCTCGTTCGCGCAATGCGCTGGTACACTCAAGGCCAACGACACAGGACGGCAGACACATGGCACATACTTCTTCCCGTTACCTGCGTTGGTGGTGGCTTGTCCCGCTCATCCTCGTGGCACTTGTGGCCGCTGCCGTAGCGCTGATGCCCTGGAACTTCCTCAAGCCGTTCATCACCGAGCAAATCGAGGCCACAACCGGACGCTCGGCAGCCATTCAAGGCACCGTAACGGTAGACTTCTTCCCCCGCCCACGGTTATCACTTCACGATGTCGAACTCGACAATCCACTCTGGGCCGCGTCGCCTCGGATGTTCACGGCCCAGCGGCTCAGTGTCTCACCATCGCTCGGCGAACTGATTCGCGGGGAGATCGTGCTGGATGGCATCGAAATCGACGGCATGACCCTGAACCTGGAACAACGTGTCGATGCCCCCAGCAACTGGGTGTTTGACGATCGACAAGATCAGCCATCGTCAGAGGCCCAACCTGCCAATGAAAAAGAGGCCACCTCGCCTGTCCGCATTCGCCATCTTTCCCTCTCCGATGCCGACATCAACTACCTCCCCGCCGAGCGCGACACCCCGTATGAGCTGACCCTGTCGTCTCTGGAGGTGCAGGCGGATGACGAGACCCTGCACGCCCAGGCAGCCTTGACCTTCCAGGAGCAACGTTTCGAACTGGAGGCGGAAACCGATCCCTTCGCGGCTTTCATGGATGAGGCCCACTCATTTGCCGGCGAGCTCTCCGTGAACGCCGGCGAAAGCCGGCTCTCGGCAGCCTTCAAGGCGCCGGAGGCGCCGGCATTCGAGCGATTTCAGGTGGACGGTGAGCTCAGCGTCCAGGGGCTCGCCGACTGGCTGCAATGGGGGGACCTGCCCCCGATCGACCTGGAGCGCCTTGATATCGCCGCGCGCCTGGAGCGCCAAGGCAGCGAATGGCGATTCAACGACATCGCGACCGACCTGGCCGACAGCAGCGTGACCGGCGAGCTGAGCCTGGATACCGGCGGCGATGTCCCGACGCTCAACGGTCGGCTGCACGCCCCGCAACTCGATGTCGCCGCCTTGCGCGCGGCCCTGCCGGCATCCGGAGAAGACACCACGGCCATTTCGGTGCCCGTACTGCCGGAACTGCGGGGCGAACTGGCGCTATCCGTGGAGCGCCTGACGCTGGAACAGGGGCTCGTCGAAGACCTTCAGTCACGGATCACGCTTGCCGAGCACACGCTCACCCTCGAGTCCGCCACCTTCGCCATCGCCGGTAGCCAGGTCGAGGCCAATGCCCGCCTGACGAGCCGCCCGGAAACCGTGGCGGCAAAGGCGCAAGTCAACCTCCAGGATCTGAGCCCGGCCGCGCTGGATATCCCGCTGGGGTCTGCAGCCGTGCTCGATGCCGAATTCGCTCTCGAACTTTTGCCCCTCGAGCAACGCCCGACCTTCGAAAGCGAGACCCTGCTGGCCAATCTGCGCATCGCCAACGGCCGAATGTCGTATCGCAACGAGGAGGCCGGTAGCGATCTCGAGGCGACACTCGCGACCGCAACAAAGGGAGCGCCCGAGCTGATGCTCGCCTTGAACGGCACCCTTACCGATAAACCGATTGAGATGGAGATCAGAGGTGGCCCGCTGACCGAACTGGTCAATCTGGAAGAGGGCTTCCTGAAAAACGACTACCGGCTCGAGGCCGAGGCCACCTCCGGCGGCTTGTATGCCCGAGTCGATACCCGCTTGGACTCTCTGTTGCAGCCACGCACCCTTGATGGCGATGTGGTGCTGGAGGCCGACGATGGTCAAGCCCTGGAGACCTGGATCGGCCCGGTGCTGCCTCCCTTGCCCGAATTTCGTCTCGCCGGCAACTTGAGCCGCGACGACGCGCAATGGTCCGCCAGTGGGCTTGAAGGCGAGATAGCCTCGACGCCTATCGCCGGCAGTGTCGAGTTCCACAACACAGAGCGCCCTGTGGTGAATGTCGACCTCGAGGCCGGACGTATCGATCTTGCCCGCTTCATACCCGCCAACAGTGACGCGAACGAAGAGGACCAGGAGGGCTCCCTGCTGGCGCCGTTGAGAGGCGTCGATGGGCAATTCAACCTGGAAGCCCAGGCCTTGGTGTTGGCCAACGGGCTTGAACTGGGGAATCCGGTGCTGAATGCCAACCTGGAAGACGGCCGCTTGCAGGCGGATCCCCTGCAGTTTCGTATTGGCGGCGGTTCACTGGTCGGCAGCCTGGCCCTGGACGCAAACACGCAACCGGCGTCCGGGCGGCTGAATGTGAATCTTGACCAGATTGCACTTTCCCAGCTCACCGATACCTTCACACCGATCGAGGACCGGCTGGGCAGGTTGTCCGGAAACCTGCATCTGGAAATGCGTGAAACGCTCGCCGCCGAGAGGCGTGATGATCTGCTGTTGCCGTTTATCGGCCAGTTGATGATCGAGCCCTCGGAGCTTCGCTTCAACGACCCGCAAGCCGGCACCGAATTGACGTTAGCGCTGGAAACCCAAGGTCTCGGTGAAGGCGAGCAGACGTTTCAGCTCGAAGGCGACGGCCGCTACGATGGTGCCCCGGCCTCGCTTTCGCTACGAAGCGATCCGCTGCTCGATGCCCGAGATCCGAGCCGCCCCTATGCGGTGGATCTCGAGGCGGAGGTCGTCGACACCCGGCTCCAGCTGCAAGGCACCCTGCTTCGACCGCTGGCACTGGAGGGTTTGGATCTCGAGCTCGCTCTGGAGGGGCCGAACCCGCAACGGCTGAACCGCTTGCTCGGCGTACCCTTGCCGGAGCTTCCCGCCTATTCGGTATCGGGAAATCTGGAACTGGACAACCAGCGCTTGAGCCTCACCCAGATGGAAGGGACGGTGGGTAGCAGCGACCTCGATGGATGGCTGGCACTCGACGGAAGCGCCACACCGCCTCGCCTGACCGGGGAGCTGACCTCGCGTGATCTGGATATCGAAGACCTGGGCGTCCTCGCCGGAGCAACACCGGATCCGGCCGAATCTGGTGCCCCTGACGACCGCTTCATCCTGCCCGACGATCCGATCATCGGCGATGCTTGGCATGCCGTCTCGGCGGAAGTGAGCTTTCGAGGACAGTCCGTGCGTGCAGGGAATTTTCCCTTGAGCAACGTGGTCATCGATTTTCGACTCGAGGATGGGCGCGGCCAGTTCGACCCTGTCGGCTTCGGGATTGGCGAAGGCAGCGTCGATCTTATCCTCGACCTGGATGCCGGCACCCGACCGCCCAGCGGCACCATGCAGGTAGAGGTACAGGGTGTGGATCTCAAGGATGCCTTGCGCCACTTGAACCTGGCCGACGAGAGTGTCGGCACCATCGGCGGGCGCGGCAAGCTCTGGGTGGAAGGGGCCTCTATCGACGAGCTTCTGGCATCCGCCGACGGCGGCGTGGTGCTGCTGATGACAGGCGGAAGGATGGAGGCGTTGCTCGTGGAAATGGCCGGGCTCGACGCCGGGCAAACCTTCCTGAGTTGGTTGCGTGGCCGCGAGGCCATTCCAATCGATTGTGCCTACGCCGATCTCCAGGTGAGAGATGGGATCACCGAGCTAGATACCTTCCTGGTGGACACCGACGACACCACCTTCACCATCGGCGGTCAGGTCGATCTCAATACCGAACGCCTGGATATCAGCATCATTCCCCATCCCAAGGACCCCAGCCTCTTTGTCGGACGGTCTCCCCTTCACCTGGGAGGCACCTTCGATAACATCGACACAGGGGTGCATGGCCAAAGCATCGCGCTCCGCTCAGGTGCCAGCGTTGCTCTCGGAGCCTTGGCCGGCCCCATCGCCGCCCTCTTGCCTCTGGTCGGTGTGGGTACAGGCATCGGCACGGACTATTGCCAGGGGCTGATCAGCCGGTCTCGCGAGGCGATCGATGAGGGGGACATCGAATGAAGCGTCAATACCACTTGATCGGCACCCTGATGATATCGGGCGTTCTCATGGCAGGGCTTCTCGTCGGCTGTGCCGATGCCCCGGTCAATGAATCGGCCAGGGCCGCGCAACAGGATTCGCTGGAGGCGGTGCAGATCAAGGCCCGCCTCCTCGAGGCACCGGACCTGGCCGGGGCGGCCATCGACGTGGAGTTGGAAAGCGGCCGAGTCATCCTGGGCGGTTTCGTCGAAACGTCAGAACAGCGTAAGCGGGCAGAAGCCATTGCGCGTGAGCATGACATGGTGGAGACGGTCGACAACAAGATCACGGTCAAGTAACGGGGACGCCGCCGGTCATGCACGAAGGCAAGGTCACTACTCAAGGGCCCGGCACGCCGAAGGCCTCGGCGAAGGCCCGATAGGTGGCCTGCTCGCGAGACGCGTCGAGCACGGCGAAACAAATGGACCGGAATCGCTCGTGGAAAGGACCGCCACGGCCCAGCGCGTCGGCGAAGGCCTCGGCAACGTCTGCGGACTCGTTGCGGAATACTCCGCACCCCCAGGCCCCGAGCACCAGATCCTCCAAGTGATGATGAAGGGCGAGTCCCAGAATCAGGCTGGCGCGTTCGCGAAACACCGGCAGGATGGCATCGACCTCCGATGGCCGATGAGCACGAACGGCACCGGCATTCGGCGCGGGACAGGTGATGAACGCCACCCGGTAGGGCGCCGCCAGCAGATCCCCGGCATCGTCGCGAAACACCGGGCAGTTCGGTGAGTAGATCGCCCGATGGGAGTATAGCGGCGACGACATAGACCGATGGTGGCGGTAGTACTCGGAGCACTGGCAGAGGCTCGGGTAGAGTCCCGAACTGCGGGCCAGGCTCTCCTCCTGCGCCTGGCTCCCACCGAGGAAGCCGCCGCCCGGCTTTTTCGCCGAGGCGAAGTTGAGCACGCCGATGGGGCGATCCGGCAGACTCCGGCTCAGCTCGGCCGCAGCGGCAAGCGTACTCTGGTTGACCACCTCGATGTCGGTTTTTCTCGAGGGAGTTTCCCGTGACAGGACACGCTCCCGCAGACGAAAGAGATCGTCCGGAGTGTATGACCGAATGCCTGCCAAACAGCATCGCAGGGCATTATTGATATCCACGTGCCTACCGTCGTCGAGGCTATACCACCCCGCCTCTAGGATCGCCAGCGTCTCTTCGGCCAGTCGGGATCTCGCTTGCCGATTCATGTTCAGTCTCCCGAGTCCGTTACGCCAAGCCTAAACGTTGCCTGAAAGTTCAGCGAGCAAGGCCTTTGCCCATCGTTGCTGAATCTCCCCCCAAGCCCTATCGTCGGATACGCCAGCCAACCCAGGCCCTTCACGGAACAGAGGAGACGACAATGACGGATGCCGACGCGACGTCATCACCGAGCCTGCTGATCACCGGCTGCTCCAGCGGTATCGGCCATGCTGCGGCCCATGCCATGGTAGCGCGAGGCTGGCGGGTCTTCGCCACGGCGCGAGCCGAGGCCGACGTCGCCCGGCTGCAAGAGGAGGGGCTCGAGGCGCTGGCGCTGGATCTGGCCGACAGCGCCTCCATCGAGGCCGCTGTAGCAACGGTAAAGGAGCGCACCGGTGGACGACTGACGGCGCTATTCAACAACGGCGCCTACGGTCAACCCGGCGCGGTGGAGGACCTCAGCCGCGAGGTGCTGCGCCAACAGCTCGAGACCAACCTGCTAGGCACTCATGAGCTCACCACCCGGGTGCTGCCGATGATGCGCGCCCAGGGGCATGGGCGCATCGTGCAGAACAGCTCGGTACTGGGGTTCGCCGCCCTGCCCTACCGCGGCGCCTATGTCTGCTCCAAGTTCGCCCTCGAGGGCCTTACCGACACCCTGCGCCAGGAGCTAAAGGGCAGTGGCATACACGTCAGCCTGATCCAGCCAGGCCCCATCTCCAGCCGCTTCCGCGAGAACGCCTACCGGGCGTTTCAGGCCAATATCGATACCGCCCACAGCGCCCATGCCGACACCTACCGCAAGGTGGAAGAACGCCTGGCCAGCCAGGAGGGCAAGGCGCCTTTCACTCTGGGCCCCGAGGCCGTGGTGGCCAAGCTCATCCACGCCCTGGAGCACCCACGCCCACGGCCTCGCTACGCCGTGACGCTGCCCACCCATCTATTTGCAGCGCTCAAGCGTGTGCTGACCACCCGCGGCATGGACCGGGTACTGCTGCGCTCGACGCGAAGTGAGCGAGAGTGAGGCGGGACGTCCCCTGCCAACACGGATCGAATCCAAGCGCCGGCATCAGCGCAGTTGCGCCTCGATGGCCGACTTGTCGATGACGGACCACACCTACACTATCGATTCCTGGCTAACCAGCTTGGGGCGGGTTGCCAGGAGTCGATCCAGGGGATTATGGACTCAGCGGTCATGGGCCGGGCAATTCCAAAGCCTTGCGCCATGTCACACCCGAGATCCAGAAGACACTCACCCTGTTCCGTGGTCTCGACACCCTCGGCAACCACCTCGCATCGAAATGCACTTGCCAAGCCGATAATTGCCCTCAACATGGCAAGGTCATCGTCATTTCCCAGCATGTCACTCACAAAGCTACGATCGATCTTTAGCACTTGCGCAGGGAGTCTACGGAGATAGGTGAGAGACGAATATCCCGTGCCGAAGTCATCCAGTGCTACGCGAGCACCGAGTTCATCACAGGTGGTAATGATATCGGACACGTGCTGTATATCGCCCAAGGCGCTGCTTTCAACGATTTCCAATTCAATACTGCCGGCTTTGCACTGACTCAGTCGGGGACGCAGCTTATCAATAAAATCAGCTTGCTGTATCTGCATGGCAGAAAGATTGACGCCAATTGTCAATGACAACCCCGCTTGCTGCCATTGTTCTACCTGATTGACGGCTTGTGCCAATACCCAGTCATCCAGTTCAATGGACAGCCGGTCGTCTTGTAGACAAGGAAGAAAATATCCTGGCAACAATAGGCCATGTTTCGGGTGCTGCCAGCGAATCAGCGCTTCTGCGCCAATGACCTCGCCGGTTCTCATGTTGACCTTGGGCTGATAGTAGAGCCGAAATTGATCATTTTTTAACGCATTGCGCACTTCGTTAATCAGGTCTTGTTGAGCTTTGAGAACCTTTTCCCGTGCAGTATCAAATAGGCGGTATTGGTTACGCCCTGCCATTTTAGCCTGATACATGGCCTGGTCTGCCTGGCGAAGCAGCTGATCCGCATCAATAGGCTGCGACTGAGGATAAAAGGTCACGCCGGCACTGGCGGACACCTGCAACTGAAGCTGATTGACGTCAATAGGACTGCCAGCGGCTTCCAACAATCGGGAAATTATTGGATCGACGGCGCCTGTATCCGGCAGATCAATCAGCACTGCCACAAACTCATCTCCACCCAGGCGTGCCAGAGTGTCACCCTCACGTAGTTTTAGCTGCATCTGGCCGGCTAGCCCGGCAAGCATCTGATCGCCTACGTCATGACCGTGTTGATCGTTAATGGCCTTGAAACCGTCCATGTCCAGGTAGACAATAGCAATCATGAGTCGGCGTCGTTCGACTTGACGCATGCTAAGCTGAAGACGATCTGCTAAAAGAATACGGTTAGGCAAGCGGGTGATGGTGTCATAATGGGCGAGCATCTGTAGCTGCTTGTTAATGTTCGCTAGTTCCGTTGATTTTTTCTGCAGCGCATCGTCTGTTGACTTTCGAAGCTGCATATTAACCAACAAAACAGCGAATAATTTGAGCATTTCTACTTCGTAATAACCGTAGGTTATCGGCTCTTTAACCGCATCGAATCCCACAAAACCGATGCACTCCTCACCGTTCATGAGAGGAATACTCAAAAGACTTTTAATATGCTGCATGGACAGAATATCTTTTAGCGAGCCGGGTTCCAGTGCCGCGACATCCGGTACCAGAACTGGCTCGCCACGGTAATGCGGCTCCCAGAATGGCACAATTTCATCTAGATCAACGGCCTGCAACTGATCTATCTGGGGACTGATACCGGGCGCACACCACTCGTGGGTGTTGCGTGTCTGATTCAACGAAAAATCGTAGGTGAACACATAGACCCGGTCCGCACCAAAAAAGGACCCAATATCGGCCAGCGCTTGGCTGATGGCACCATCCATCTCTTCCAACGGCAGGTTGATGAATGCCATTGCGGTACGAAGGATCAGGGTGTTGAAGGCTGCATCCCGTGCCACACCACCACCGTCCTGATTGGAGTTCGTGCTGTCCCAGATCATCGCTTTACCGTAATGGACGGAATTCAGGCCGGAATGTATCTCAAACCACTACCCTCAGCATAGGCTAAAACGGAATGGAGAAACATTCGTATTACATGGCTTGACAAGTAGGCGACAGCCACGATCTAGCCATCAGCAGGCCTCGGCTATGGATAATGGGGGTACGTCAGCGATTTCGTTCTGGCATGACCGATTCTTGATATCGGTCATGCCTGACTGGCTGGTCAGTGCTTGAGCGATTCCCGGTAAACGTCTGTAAGCGGTGACAGGGTCATCACCTCCTCCCGCATGACCTGCTTCTGCCCTTCCAGGGCCGAACGCCAGTCGTCACACTCCTGTTGGCGTCTGGGGGCATTGTGAGAGCTCGTGGCAAAGGCCTCGATCCAGGCCTGGCGTGTGCAGAGGTCCTGTAAATTACCGAGCAATCGCTGGCGATGTTTCAAACCTTTGAGAAAGGGCTTCTGTCGCCTCGGTTCCAACTCGGCCAGATAGCGAATCCGCTTCACAATCTTGCGCAGCTCGTGGAAGGCCTTATCAAAGCTGTCGGCAGAGAGCGATGCCAGACCCTGATCATGACTGGCGATGCGCTCGGCCAGCACTGTCTCGATGCGCTTCGATGAGAGTTTGCGCAGGGCCTTATGAAAGCCTTTGGAGGAGATAAAGCCATGCCAGTCCTGCATCTCCTCGACATAGCCGGGGTCGCTCAGCTGTTGGCACAGCGCCGCATGCTCCTCGTCTCGGCGAGTCAGCAACCAGCGCTCGAGGGCATGCAGGGAGCGAGATATCAGCGGCGGCGGCGCCTCGCTCAGGCTTTCCAGAAAGACATCCAGGTCACGCAGATCGCTGGTGGCCTGGGCGCGGCGCTTGAGGTGCTTCAAGCGCTTCTTCAAGCCGGGCACCCTGTTGGCAGCCCGCACGGACTCGCCGATCGCACGACTGCGGCGCAGGTTGACGCGGTACTGATGCAGGAACTCGGGATCGATACCTGCTATCACTCCTGGCTCCAGCGCGCGCACCATCCGGTACTGGTATGCAAGCCGCTCGCGTATGCGTCGTTTCAAGCCGGCCTTGCCCAGCTTCGGAGCCTCCGGGGCAGCGCGCTTGAAGAGTGCATGGTTGGCCTGCTCCGGCGTCAGGCTGAAGACGTTCTCGGCGGCATGGTGTTCCAGTGCCTGCCAGGGCGCATCCGGCAGGGAAAGGTGCAGCAGGCTGCCGATGGGGAGCTCGCTGGGGGCCTCTGGGCAGAGCCAGCGGGCCAGTTCCAGCAGGGCCGGGTTGTGGCCGATCATCAGCACCCTGTCGGTTGCTTCGGGCAACCCATGCAGCCAGGCAAGCAGTGCCTCAGCCTCAAAGGTATAAAGTGCCTCGTCGAAGAAGGCTCGCTCGATCAAGGAGAGCTCGGGAAGCCGCCTGGCTATCTCGTCGAGTGTCTGACGCGTACGCACCGCACCACTGACGTGTATCTCGCCCTCCAGGGCCTTACAGCGCGAGAGAGCGTCAGCCATGGCAGCTGCCTGGCGTCTTCCTCGCTTGCGAAGTGGCCGGTCGTGATCGGCCATTTCCTTGTCGCCGCGTTTCGCCTTGGCATGACGCATCAAGAACAGCTGCCGCACGGATTCACTCCCAACCAGAACATATGGTGCCAAGCGTAGGACAACCCGCCTGGTTTCTCCTTAGTGGTGACCGCCGTGCATCGCGACTGGGGTTGACCCGACAGCGGAAGACGTCACGCTGGCAAGACAACGACGGAACAAAGGATAGTCATCTGATGAGCACTGAAAACCGTGACATCGTGCTGCTTGACGGCGGGATGGGCCAGGAGCTCAGGAAACGCAGCAACCAGCCGGTATCGCCACTATGGTCCGCCCAGGTCATGCTCGACGAGCCCGATCTGGTCACCGCTGCCCACCGCGATTTCATCGAGGCTGGCGCCCGCGTCATTACGCTCAACACCTACAGTGCAACACCGCTGCGCCTGGCGCGAGACGGCGAACCCAGCTTGTTCGAGCCGCTGCATGCCGCTGCCCTGGGCGCCGCCCATCGTGCGCGCGAGGAGAGCGGACAGGATGTGCGCATTGCTGGCTGCCTTCCTCCACTGGTCGCGAGTTATCACCCTGACAGCGTGCCGGACGACGCCACTTGCCTCTTTGACTACCGCCGCATGGTGGAGCTCCAGGCAGATGGCGTCGATCTGTTCCTGTGCGAGACCATGTCGCTGGCCCGCGAGGCGCGTGCCGCGACCTTCGCCGCAGTGGAGAGCCAGCGCCCGGTATGGGTGTCTTTCACGGTGGACGACGGCGATGGTAGGCGGCTGCGTTCCGGTGAATGGCTGGCCGCAGCCGCCCGAGAGGTGGTGGCCGCCGGCGCCGAGCGAGTGCTGGTCAACTGTTCGGTGCCAGAGGCCATCACGACCGCCATGGTCGAGCTTGCCGGACTCGACGTGCCATTCGGCGGATACGCCAACGGCTTTACCTCCGTGGCTCCCCTTCAGCCGGGTGGCACGGTGGATTCGCTGGAGTCGCGCACCGATCTGGGGCCCGCCGCTTACGCCGAGCACGCACTGGGCTGGATCGAGCAGGGGGCAACGCTCGTCGGTGGCTGCTGCGAGGTGGGCCCCGCCCATATTGCGGCTCTGGCCGAACGCTTGAACGCCGAGGGGTACCGGCTGACAATGTGATCATCACGGAGGGTGAGGGTCCAGCAAGAAGAGAGGCCGGCATGATCAGGCATGTTAGTCTGGGTCGAAACTGCTACCCGGGAGCCTGATCATGACCGCCGCCGAGATACTCGACCGCCTGGTGGGCTTCGCCACCGTCTCGCGGGATTCCAACCTCGCCTTGATCGAATGGGTCGAGAGCTGGCTCGTCGAACACGACGTCGAGCATTGGCGGGTCGAGAGCGATGACGGCCGCAAGGCCAATCTGCTGGCACGCATCGGCCCCGACGTGTCGAGGGCGGCGTGGTGCTCTCCGGCCATACCGACGTGGTGCCGGTGGATGGCCAGCCCTGGTCCACCGACCCCTTCACCCTGGTCGACGGCGGCGATGGCCGGCTCTACGGGCGCGGCACCTGCGACATGAAGGGCTTCATCGCCTGCGCCCTGGCCCAGGTGCCCGACTGGGTGAGGCTTGAGCTCACCCGGCCGATCTTCCTGGCCTTCTCCTATGACGAGGAAGTCGGCTGTATTGGCGCGCCGCGCATGATCGAGCGGCTGCTGGCCGACCACCCTCGCCCCGCGGCGGTGATCGTCGGGGAGCCGACCCTGATGCACCCGGTGGTGGCCCACAAGGGCGCCACCAACCTGCGTACCATCGTGACCGGCCGCGCCGCCCACTCCAGCCAGGTCAACCAGGGTGTCTCGGCAATCCACGTGGCGGCCCGCCTGGTGACGCGGATAGAGGACGTGATGGCCGAGCTACGCGCCGAGGGACGTATCGACGAGGCCTTCAACGTGGTGCACTCGAGCCTGCATGTCGGCAAGATCCAGGGCGGCACGGCCATCAACATCATGGCGCGGGAGTGCACCTTCGAGTGGGAAATCCGTCACCTGCCCGGCGACCGCTTCGAGGAACTGCTCGCCCGGGTGAACGGTACCGCGGCCGAGCTGGAAGCCGAGATGCGCCAACGCGCGTCGGACGCCGCCATCGTGACCGAGGCACTCAACACCACGGTGCCGGCACTGGCCGACGACAACAACGCCGAGGTGCTGGCACTGTGTCGTGACCTGCTCGACGAGCGCCCTGCCGGCGCCGTGGCCTATGCCACCGAGGCCGGCCAGTTCCAGCGCGAAGGACTACCCACGGTGATCTGCGGCCCGGGTAGCATCAGCCAAGCCCACCAGCCCGACGAGTATATCGACATCGAACAGCTCGAGATGAGCGCGGCATTCATGGCGGCACTGGGCGAGCGGCTGCAACGAAAATAGAGCGCCGGCTCTCCACCATCTGCTGCCTGAAGTCAGGCAGAGACCGGATGCATCGCTGAACACAAAAGGCCCCCGCACCTTGTGATGCGGGGGCCTTTCGTTACGTGGCCGGGCTCTCGCCCGGCCGGGATCATGCGATGGTACGACGGGGAATCGGCGCGTCACCGTCCTGGCGACGACGCGGGGCACGCTCGGGTGCGCCCTTGTCTTCGCTGATCTCCAGCGGACGACCGGCGACACGGGCGCGGGCCATCTTGGTCAGGATGCTCTCCGGCAGCGAACTCGGCAGCTCGACCACCGAGAAGGCGGTACGGATGTCGATCCGGCCGATACGGCTCCCCTCGATGCCACCCTCGTTGGCGAGTGCGCCGACCAGTTGGCCGGGCTTGACGCCATCCTGGTGACCCACGGCGACGCGATAGCGGGTCATGCCCTCGCGCGGCGCGCTGTCACGACGCTTCGTCGGCTTGGCGTCACGCGGCGCGCGATCATTGGTGCGCTCGGCACGCGGTGCCTGAACTCGACCGATGGGCGCCTCGTCGGCACGCGCCATGCGCGCGAAAGCACAGGCCAGCTCGATGGGATCGTGTCCCTCTTCGACCATCCGCTCGACCAGAGCGCGCTGCTCGTCGGCACCAGCGGTCAGGGCGGCGACAACGCGCTGATGGAACATCTCGTCGCGGTGGGCACGAATGGCAGCCTCATCGGGCACGGCCATCTCGGTCATCTTCTGACCGGTGGCCTGCTCGAGCCAACCCGCCTTGCGGCCCTCGCGGAAGCCGACGAAGGTGATCGCGATGCCGGTACGCCCGGCACGGCCGGTGCGGCCAATGCGGTGGGTGTAGGCCTCGGCATCCTGCGGCAGATCGTAGTTGATGATGTGAGTCAGGCGTGACACGTCAAGACCGCGAGCAGCCACGTCGGTGGCGATCAGGATGTCGACCTTGCCACGCTTGAGGCGCGTAATGGTGCGCTCGCGCAGGCTCTGGTCCAGGTCACCGGAGAGGCTGGCAACGTTCATGCCGCGGGCGGAGAGTTGCTCCATCAGGGTGGTACAGGCGGCCCGGGTACGCACGAAGACGATGGCCCCGTCGACCGGTTCGACCTCTAGAATGCGCGCCAGCGCCTCCTGCTTGGCGCCGCCGTCGACACGCACCATGCGCTGTTCGATGCTGGCGGCGGTGCCCACCTGGGACGCGATGGCCACCTTGACCGGATCGACCAGGTAGCGATTGACGATACGCTCGATCTCGGTCGGCAGGGTGGCGGAGAAGAAGACCCGCTGGGCATTCTTCGGGGTATCGGCCACTACGCGCTTGACGTCGTCGATGAAGCCCATGCGCAGCATTTCGTCGGCTTCGTCGAGCACCAGGGCAGAAAGGCCGTCGAGCTTGAGGCTGCCGCGATCCAGGTGATCGATGACACGGCCTGGTGTGCCCACCACCACCTGGGCGCCACGACGCAGCGCGGAGAGCTGCTCGCGGTACTCCTGGCCGCCGCACAGGGTGGCGACTTCCAGGCCCTTGAGGTTCTGGCCGTACTTGCTGAAGGAGACAGCCACCTGCTGGGCCAGCTCGCGGGTCGGTGCCATTACCAGCACCTGGGGCTCGCGGCGACTCAAGTCGAGACGAGACAGCAGCGGCAGTGCGAAGGCAGCGGTCTTGCCGGTGCCGGTCTGGGCCTGGCCCAACATGTCACGGCCTTCCAGCAGCGCAGGGATGGTCTGCGCCTGGATCGGTGACGGGGTCTCGTAGCCCTGGGATTCTACGGCAGAGAGAACGTCAGGCAGCAGGGCCAGATCGCCGAAGCTCGGCGAGGCGACAGAAGTCGAGGTCATTAATCACACCTTGGTAAGCCGACGAAGTCGGCAAAAATTCAATGGCGTCCCTGACGCGTGCAACACGCTCAAGCATCTGCTGTCCGTACTACGGATCATCAGATAAGCAAATCGGAGTCGGGGACGCCGGTCGCACCTTGCATTCGGTTCACGCCATCGGGGATGGCCCGTGAACCGCTGTGGCGACCGTTTGCGCCGATCTCGCCCGGGTGGCGTGATCTTGGTGGCGCTCCATCTACACAATTCGAACGCGTGTGGGTCAGTTCTTGCGTCACTGAGCCCGGCGTTTCGGCGCCCACCTGCCTGAGGCAGCGTGGCGTCGTCATGATGGTGGGGTCAACACATGCGAGGAGTGCGCATGCTACCATCGTCGACTGTCACTGACCAGCCTTTTTCGAGGCTCCTACCCCGTCGGGAGTGTTACATGCCGAATCTGTGGGTCGATGCCGATGCCTGCCCCAGGGTGGCGCGCGATATCATCGTGCGCGCCGCCGAACGTACCGCCACACCGACCTGGTTCGTGGCCAACCACGCGGTGCCGTTGCCGCCCTCTCGATGGGTCAAGGGCCTGGCAGTGAGCCAAGGCTTCGATGCCGCCGACAACGAGATCGTCGAGCGCATCCAGTCGGGCGATCTCTTGATCACCTCGGACCTGCCCCTGGCCCTGGAGGCCATCGAGCGCGGCGCCAGGGTGATGACAACCCGCGGCGAGGCACTGGACGCCAACAATATCCGCGCGCGTGTCCAGATGCGGGACTTCATGGAAACCCTGCGTGCCAGCGGCGAGCACACCGGCGGCCCCAGCGGCTACTCCGACAGCGACCGCCGCGAATTCGCCAATGCCTTGGATAGATGGCTGGCAAAGAAGCCCCGCTCCTAAGGCCGCCGCTTCGCGGCGGATCGCGCTGCCAGCAGCGCTCCCACAAGGATGCGGCGCCACTGGACAGGTTGGGCGCTTACCCCTTCTCGCGGATCCCCTTGCCCGGCAGCCGTTCGCGGTCGTGGGGCCGGTCGAGGCCGAGCAGCGGGCCGTAGGGCACGATGCCGGTCGGGTTGATGGTGGCGTGGCTGGCGTAGTAGTGGCGCTTGATGTGGTCGAAGTCGACCGTCTCTGCGATACCCGGCCACTGGTAGAGCTCACGGACGTAGTTCGCGAGGTTCGGGTAGTCCTCGATGCGCCGCAGGTTGCACTTGAAGTGGCCATGATAGACGGCGTCGAAGCGGATCAGGGTGGTGAACAGCCGGATATCGGCCTCGGTGAACCACTCGCCGGCCAGGTAGCGGTTCTCCGCCAGGCGCGCCTCCATGCGATCGAGCGCCTCGAACAGCGCTAGCACATGCTTCTCGTAGACCGACTGCTCGGTCGCGAAACCGGACTTGTAGACGCCATTATTGATGTGGTCGTAGACATCGGCATTGACCGCATCGATGGTCTCGCGCAGGTCCGCGGGATAGAGGTCCAAGCGGTTGCCGGTCAGCTCGTCGAAGGCGCCGTTCAGCATCTTCAGAAGGTCCGCGGACTCGTTATTGACGATCCGCCCCGAGGACTTGTCCCAGAGCGCCGGCACGGTGACGCGCCCGGTGTAGTGGGGGTCGGTCAGGGTATAGAGCTGGTGGTGGAAGTCCACACCGTTGACCGGGTCTCCGCTCGAGCCCTCGTCCTGGCGATAGGTCCAGCCCTTGTCGAGCATCAGCGGGCTGACATGGGAGACACCGATGACCGATTCGAGCCCCTTGAGTCGGCGCATGATGAGAATGCGATGTGCCCAGGGACAGGCCAGTGATACATAAAGGTGATAGCGGTTTTGTTCGGCGGGCAAGCCCGGCTGGCCTTCGGGCCCCGGGCGCCCATCCGGCGTAATCCAGTCGCGCAACTTGGCGGATTCACGCACGAATTCACCACCGTGCTTGTCGGTGTCATACCACTGGTCGTGCCAGATGCCGTCGATCAAAAGTCCCATGGATTCATCCTTCATGCCGGTGAGCGAGTGCTCGTAATTGGTAATGCCACTAGCATAAGGCGAAAACTTCGACGCTCAAGCGCAGGTTTTGCGCCCCATCATTCGATGGCCTCGAATGATTCTGCCGGCGGGCAGGTACTCGCCGCGACCTTGAGGGCCTCGGCCAGAGCATGAGTCGCCGGACCGGCCCGATCCCGGTCGCGATGGATCAGCTGCACCGGATACTCGCGGCTGCCGCCCGCGGCCAGCGGCAGCGGTTCGAGGCGCCTCTCGGCCAGGGCCTGGCGAAGGCGGGTCTCGGGAATCCAGGCAAAGCCAAGGCCGCGCTCGAGCATATCGATGGAAGTCTGCAGGTGGCTCATTGTCCAGCGCTGCTCGGCCTTGAGCCAGCCGGCGTCCATGGACTGGTGCAGGGCTGAGTCGCGCACCACCAGCTGACGGTGCTGCTCCAGGTCACGCAGGTCGAGTGGACGACCCAGGCGATGGAGCGGATGCGCGGGGTGGGCCACGGCGAGGAAGTGCACCCTGACCAGTGGCTCACCCAGGAAGCCCTGTGCCGAGATGCCCGAGACTACCAAGTCGGCACTGCCGTCGTAGAGCATCTCGATACCGCCGTTAAGCACCGTTTCGTGCAGTTGCACGCGCACATAAGGATAGGCCGACGAGAAGGCTTCCAGGGCCTTGGCCAGGACATCGGGAGGGAATATCTGGTCAACGGCCAGTACGACCTCCGCCTCGAGCCCCTCGGCCAGGCGTCCGGCCACATCCTCCAGCGAGGCGGCATTCTCGAGCAGCTGCCGTGCACGGCGCAGCAGCAGCTCTCCGGCCTCGGTGAGACGTACCTGCCGGCCCACCGGCTCCATCACCGCCACCCCAAGCTGTTCCTCGAGCTTGTGCACGGCGTGGTTCAGGGTCGAGGGGCTCTTGTGGATCGCCTCGGCGGCACGGGCGAAGCCGCCATGGTCGACCACGGCCGCCAGCATCTGCCATTGGGCCAGGGTGACACGGGACATTTCGAATTCCTCGAATCTAGAGAGCGAAACCTTGCGCTTAATCTTCGAAAAATCCGGCCTAGAATGCCAGACAAAACCTCGCAGAGATTGGAAACGCCACATGACACTCGCCCCTACTACCCGCCAGGTAGACCGCCTGATAACCAGCCAGCCGAGCCAGGATGGAGACGGCGTCAACATCCAGCGCATCCATGATTTCGGCGGTGGGATTGACCCCTTTCTGCCCATTACGGCCCCTTCGTGATGAACGTTCGCGAAGAGCTGGAGCAGGCGCTTAGCGACTACCGTGACGGCACCCTCACCAACTGAACGGCAGTAACGCGGGCCGGGGTTGAAACTCCTCGGCCAATCATATCCAATGGAAACTTAACAAACAGCGTTCGCATTCCTGCACCGACAACATCCTCTTACTGATGGGCCGTTACTGCGGGAGATTCCTGTATGTCCGTACAGACTAGGCATCCCCTGCGCCATGGGGTATGGTTCTGAAGCCATTATTTTAATTTCCTTTTCATCTGTTACGGCCCGTTACCCATGATGCGAATCCTCCATTCGCTGCCCCGCACACACAAGTTGTTGTTGTTACCCGTTGCCACCATGGTCACCGTGCTGGGCGCACAAAAAATCGTCACCACCCTCGAAGATGTCCAGCGTGATAGCCAGACGCTCGACACCGTCCTCGTTCCCCTCGATACCGATGCCAGCCCCGGCCTGCCTTCGCTTCACACGGAGCGGACGCCGGTGGCCGACGCCATCGAGATGGCCAGCAAGGCCCTCGACGCCACACGGGGACATGTTCCGCTGTCCGAGCTGACCGCCTCGGAAATCGTCGATATCAATCTCGTCACTTCGGCGAAGGCCAGCAGCCATGCCGAGTCCGGCATTCCCGAGACCCTCGCGCTACCCTCACAGCGTTCCGAGGCTCGCGAAAACCGGCCGAAGATGCTAACGAATAACGCCTTCAGCCTCAATCCAGAAAGCCTCACCGAGGTGCCGACGGACAACGCTTCCAGTCTCGATGATGGCGCCCTGCACATGGCCGTGGTCATCGGGACCATCGGTAGCGGCATGCTTGATCACGATGGCAGCCTGGTAGCCGATGCCACCTCCTACCAAGATGTCTCCGAGGAAGAGCTCACCCTGTTCGACGAGGGGCCGATACGGCTGGAGCAAGAGATCGCCGCCAGCGAGCCCTATGTGCCAGAGTGGCAAACCTACGAGGTAAAAGCGGGCGATACCTTCGCCGTGATGGCGCAGAACAACCTTGGCATGGGGTACAGCGAGGTGATGAAGCTGCTGAAGCGACTGCCAGAACCCAGGGCCCTGACCCACTGGCGAAAGGGCAGTCGCTTCGAGTACCAGCTCGACGAGAAGGGGCGACTGCTCGCCCTGCGCCTGATGAAGAACGTCCGCGACGGTTACCTGATCGAGCGCCAGGAAGAGGGTTTCGAGGTCGCCACCATCGAGCGCGCCGGCGAGTCGACCCAGCGTCTCTTCGCCGGCAGCATCAGCGGCAGCTTCGCACGCTCGGCCAGGGCCACCGGCCTGACCAATGCCGAGATATCGGAACTCTCCCGGGTCCTGGAAAAGAAACTCGACTTTCGCCGCGACACCCGTCGTGGCGATCGTTTTCAGGTACTGGTGGAATCCGACATCATCGATGGCCAAAGCCTCGACCCGCGAGTGCTGGCGGTTCAATACGATGGCGAGCGCATGGACCTCACCCTGGTGCGCAACCCGGATGACAACAGCTTTTACACCCCGGACGGCGAAAGCCTCGACCCAGCCTTCAACCGCTACCCCTTCGAGGGACGCTACCGGCTGAGCTCGCACTACAACCCGCGCCGCAAGCACCCGGTTACCGGCCGCATCAGCCCCCACAAGGGCACCGATTTCGCCATGCCGATCGGCACCGCCGTGCAGACACCCGCCAACGGCCGCGTAGAAAAAGTCGGCAACCATCCGGCGGCAGGCCGCTACGTGGTAATTCGCCACGACAACGGCTACAAGACCCGCTATCTGCACCTTTCCAAGCCTCTGGTCAGCAACGGTCAGCGCGTCGCCATGGGCGAGCGCATTGCGCTGTCCGGTAACACCGGGCGTAGTACCGGCCCTCACCTGCATTACGAGGTCCTGGTCAATAACAGCCAGGTGAACGCCATGAAGGTGGCCTTGCCCGAAAACCAGAGCCTCCGGGGCGAGCGGCTGGTGGCCTTCAAGCGCCAGTCAGCACCCGTGCTGGCCGCCCTGCAGAGCGGCGAGTCCGGCACCGTGGTTGCCAGCACCGGCACGTTGGAAACTACCGACGACGAAGGCTAAGCCCCGCCGCACCTCGCTCTGCACCGCAACGACCGTACCCCGCTCTCGAGCGGGGTACGGTCGTTGAGGGGGAGCCAATCCCACCGTGGTCAGCTACTGCGGGGGCGGCTGCCCCGGGGTAAACTGGCAGCCCCAAGGATTGGAGACCCGGCGTGTCCTCACCCCATGCCCACCCCCGGCCGGCCGAGCCGCCCGAAAGCCGCCTGGCCAGCTTCCTAGGCGTCTTTCGCTACAGCCACCGTGCTCTGGCACTGGTCTGGCAGACCTCCCGCCCCCTGACACTGGGCCTCGCGCTCTGCACCCTGGTCGCCGGGGTAATGCCGGCGGTAGCGGCCTGGATCGGTCAGTTGATCGTCGATTCCGTGGTCGCGGCGATGGAGCACCACGAAGCCACCGGAGAGGTCGACTGGTGGGGCGTGCTGCGCTACGTGCTGGCCGAGGCAGGGGTGATCGCCACCATCGCCCTGGCCCAGCGCGGCCTATCGGCCCAGCAGTCGCTGCTGCGCGCCCTGCTTGGCCAGAAGGTCAACGTGATGATTCTCGAGAAGGCCGGCACCCTCTCGCTCGAGCAGTTCGAGGACTCCGAGTTCTACGACAAGCTGACCCGGGCCCGCCGTGAAGCCTCGGTTCGGCCGCTGGGCCTGGTCAACAAGACCTTCAGCCTGGCCCAGAACGCCATCTCACTGGCGAGTTTCGGGGTGCTGCTGGTGCAGTTCTCGCCATGGGCGCTACTCGTGCTGGTGATCGGCGCCCTGCCGGTGTTCATCTCCGAGGCCAAGTTCTCCGGCGATGCCTTTCGGCTGTTCCGCTGGCGCTCACCCCATACTCGCATGCAGATGTACCTGGAAACGGTGCTAGCCCGCGAGGACAGCATCAAGGAGGTCAAGCTGTTCGGCCTGGAGCCGCTGCTGCTGGATCGCTACCGGAACATCTTCGAGACCCTATACAAGGAGGATCGTCGACTGACGCTAAGGCGCGAGACCTGGGGCTTCCTGCTCGGCCTGATGGGCACCCTGGCCTTCTACGCTGCCTACGCCTGGGTGGTGGCAGAGACCGTCACCGGTAGACTGACCCTGGGCGAGATGACCATGTACCTGATGGTCTTCAAGCAAGGCCAGGCCGCACTCTCGGCAAGCCTCACGGCCATCGGCGGCATGTACGAGGACAATCTCTACCTTTCAAATCTCTACGAGTATCTGGAGCAGCCGGTGCCCGCCGAGCGCGGCACCCTGACCATGGGGGCGCGTCCCGGCGACGGCATCCGCTTCGACGGCGTGGGCTTCACCTATCCCGGCGCCGAATCTCCGGCCCTGTCCGGCATCACGCTGCACTTGCGCCCGGGAGGGAGCCTCGCCTTGGTAGGCGCCAACGGCTCGGGCAAGACCACGCTGATCAAGCTGCTGACCCGGCTCTACGAGCCCACCGAGGGGCGCATCCTGCTCGACGGCAGTGATCTGCGCGACTGGGAAGTCCAGGCGCTGCGCCGACGCATCGGGGTGATCTTCCAGGACTTCGTACGCTACCAGATGAAGGTGGGCGAGAACCTCGGCGCTGGAGACGTCGCGGCCTTCACCGACGAGGACCGCTGGCAGGAGGCCGCCCGTCGCGGCCTGGCCGATGAGTTCATCGCCGAGATGCCCGGCGGCTACCACACCCAACTGGGGCGCTGGTTCAAGGGCGGCCAGGAGCTCTCCGGCGGCCAGTGGCAGAAGATTGCCCTATCGCGAGCCTACATGCGCGAGGGCGCCGATATCCTGGTGCTCGACGAACCCACGGCGGCCATGGATGCCGCCGCCGAGGCGGCCGTCTATGCCGACTTCCGCGAGCACAGCCGCGATCGCATGACCATCCTGATCTCGCACCGCTTCTCGACGGTGCGTGCCGCCGACTGGATCCTGGTGATCGACGGTGGCGAGATCCTCGAGCAGGGTGACCATGAGAGCCTGATGGCCGCCAACGGCCGGTACGCACGGCTATTCCGCCTGCAGGCCAGGGGCTACCGCTAGCCCTAAGCCCGCAAGGGCGCCGTCAGCCGTCAGGAGGTGTGCAGCTTTGCTACAAGGTCAGGGGGCGATCCAGTGCTTCCAGGAGCTCGTGGTCGCGGTCATAGATATCGGGGCGGAAGGAAAGCTCGCCCTCCTCGCTAACATGCGCGGTCCAATAGTGAAGGATCACCGGCACATGACTTTCCAGCGGCACATTGCCTGTTTCCCCCTTGGCAACCAGGGCGCGGATATCACGGCGGGTACCGGTATCATCTAGTAGCAGCTGAACAAGTGTCATGACGTTCTCCACGCGAATACAGCCAGAGCTGATGGCCCGCTGCTGTCGTGAGAAGAGCTGCTGGGCCGGGGTATCGTGGAGATAGACCAGATGGTCGTTGGGGAAGCGAATCACCACCCGACCCAGGGGATTATCCGGCCCGGCACCCTGGCGCAGCATCACGTTGCCGGGATTTTGCCAGTCGATCGACCGGGGATCGAGCTCACGGCCAGAGGGGCTCAACACGCGAATGTTGTTGCGTTCCAGATACCCCAGATCGCGACGGATTTTCGGCAGCACGTCCTCGCGACGGATGGTTGGGGGAATCGTCCAAGTGGGATTGACGGTCAGGTGGGTGATCTCCGAGCGCAACGAGGGCGTGCGCCGATAGGGTTGCCCCACCACGATTCTCGATCGCCAGATATCGCCGTCGGGGCGGTAGTAACTGACCTGGTAGCCGGCAATGTCCACCAGTACGAAGGTCTCAGGAAGACCGTGCAGCAACCAGCGAGTCCGCTCCAGGTTGATGCGGATCTGGTCGATGCGCTCACCTACCGGCACGTTGAGCGCTGCCAGCGTACTCGGCCCGACGATGCCGTCGACCTGGAGCAGGTGACGCTCCTGGAAGCGTTCGACCGCCTCTGCCAGGGTCTCGTCATAGGTGAAGGGATCGGGTGCCACCAGCTTGGCATCGGGAAGGATCGAGGTATCCGCCGCCACCACACCGGGTTCGCCGATCACCGCCAACCGTTCGCGCAGAAGAGCGACATGTTCGTGGACATCTCCGGGCCGCAACAGATCCTCCCGCGGCGGCAATGTCGGCCAGCCGCCCTGCTCCTCGATATCTTGATAGCGGGCCAGGCCACCGCGCAGGCGCTCATAGGGAGGATAGGAGGGGCGCACCTCGGCGAAGGCCTCTTCGAAGCGACGGGCATCCACGTCGCGCGAGAGAGACCCCAGATTCAGCGACAGAGGCTCGACGGGCACTTCCCAGTCGGTATCGAGACGCTGCGGATCGACCTTTCCCCTTTGCAGATGGCGCAGGGCAGTGAGCAGGACATGGCTGGTGCGCAGCTCGAAGTCGGCCAGTTGCTGGGGATCAGCCTCGCCATTGTCGTAGGCGCGTCGATGCGCCGCCGACAGCGCATCCGCCCGGTAGTCCGATGGCCTCAGCCCGTCCCCCTCCAAGGAATGCAGGGCCTCGGCGAAGGCGGTGACCGTTGCCGAATCCTGCCAGGCCGGACGCCAGTTGCGCTCGACATAGAAGGTTTCCAATGCCTCGTCCCTGTCGGCCGACTGCTCGACGAGCGCTGCCTTCAACGGCGATACCGCTTTCTCGTCGGCCCATGCGCTCAGCGAGAGCACCATCACCACCACGAAAAGCAGCGGCTTCATTCCTTTGACTGAGGGCATGGATACTGACTCCTGCGTTGAGAATGGGGTCTGGTCATCGTGTTTTCCTTGGTCATAATGGTCCCGACCTGGGGCCGCAGGGAAGCCGACCCCCACTTCCGCGTTATCGTCCCGCCGTCCGGAAATGGGCGACGACCGGGCCAGCATGCCACACCACAGGTTTCCCGAATGCCGACATCCTTGCTCAATCGATGGCTCCACGGCAGCGCTCTTTGCAGCGCGCTGCTGCTGGGCTCGCCGGCCGCCCTGGCCAGCTACGACTTCCTGGCCCAGGTCTACTCCGCCGATACGCTTAGCCAGGCTCCTCTCGACCAGACCCTGACGCGTCTGGCGCCAGACGCCGATCCGCGAGTCCTGCGCCTGGCGGCCCGCGCACTCTCCTGTGCTGACCCCGATGCCGAACGCCTGGCGGTCATCGATTTCTCGCTGCCCTCCACAGAACCGCGCCTCTGGGTCTTCGACATGGAGCAGGAAGAGCTGCTGTTCGAGGAACTGGTCTCTCATGGCCAGGGCTCGGGTAATGCCATGGCCGAAACCTTTTCCAATACACCCGAGAGCCACCAGTCCAGCCTGGGGCTCTTTCGCACCATGAACAGCTACTATGGCAGAAATGGCTACTCGTTGCGCCTCGAAGGGCTCGAGAAGGGAGTCAACGACCTCGCCTATCAACGTGCCATCGTGATCCACGGTGCCGATTATGTCAGCGAATCTTTCATCGAGCGTACCGGACGCCTGGGTCGCAGCCATGGCTGCCCGGCGGTACGCAAGGAGGTGACCTACCCCCTGATCGACAGCATCAAGGAGGAGCACTATGTCTTCGCCTACTATCCCGATGCGGAATGGCTGGAGAACTCCGCCTTCCTCGCCTGCGACCGGGAAGAGCCGCAACTCGCTCTGAAATGACCCATGTCCTGCCATGGTGATACCCGAGGCAATATCGCAATATCGTGACGGGAAATCCTCGTCACCGGAGACAGTGGTGTTGCGTTGAGCACTCGCATTGCGGCCACGTCGCGGACTGGGCCATGCTGAAAGACCATCAAGGTCACTGGCACAGGAGGGGGCGATGCAGCGTCAAGTATTACTGATTACCGGAGCGTCGAGCGGCATAGGGGCAGCCACGGCCCGGGCCGCCTCGCGGGAGGGCTACAAGCTGGTGCTGGCCGCCCGCTCCCGGGAGAAGCTGAAATCCCTGGCCGAGGAACTGGGCCCGGAGAACGTGCTCGCCATCGGCTGTGACGTCACCGCCATGGATGACCAGCAGGCCATGGTCGAGCAGGCCATGGAACGCTTCGGCCGCATCGATGCTGTCTTCGCCAATGCGGGGCGCGGCGGCTCGCCGGGAGGCTTCAGTGGCGCCGATCACGAGGCCTGGCGCGAGATGATCCTGACCAACATCTACGGCGTCGGCCTGACCCTGCAGGCCACCCTACCGGCACTGCGTCGCAGCCGTGGCCATGTGCTGCTGACCGGGTCGGCCGCCGGCCGTGCCACCATTCCCGGCTCCATGTACGGCGCCACCAAGTGGGCGGTGAGCGGGATCGGCTACAACCTGCGCGAGGAGCTGCGGGGCAGCGGTATCCGGGTCACCTTGATCGAACCTGGCATGGTCAACACCCCGTTCTTCGATGAGCCCCCGGAGCACGCTCTGGAAGACCGTGACATCGCCAATGCGGTGACCTATGCCCTGGGGCAGCCGGAGCACGTGGATGTCAACGAGATCCTGATTCGCCCCACGCCTCCGCGAGAATGAACCACTGCTCGACACACCAATACGATTACATCCAACCAAAGGACTATCCCATGACACTTTCCGTCGGCGACAGGATTCCGGACATCACCCTCAAGACCAATGGCCCCGATGGGCCACAGGACCTTTCTACCGGTGAATTCTTCGCCGACAAGCGCGTGGTGCTGTTCGCCGTGCCCGGCGCCTTTACGCCTGGCTGCTCCAACACCCATATGCCGGGCTTCGTGGTGCGTGCCGATGACATCCTCGCCAAGGGGGCCGATGCCCTCGCCTGCATCTCGGTTAACGATGCCTTCGTGATGGAAGCCTGGCAGAGGGACCAGAATGCCCAGGCGATCACCATGCTTGCCGACGGCAACGCCGAATTCACACGTGCCATCGGCATGGACAAGGATGCCACGGCAGGTGGCATGGGTATCCGTAGCCACCGCTACGCCTTGATCGCCTTCGATGGCGTGGTGGAATACCTCGGCGTCGATACCGAGAAAGGCGTGGTGGACAAGAGCAGCGCCGAAACCATCCTCGAAAAACTGTCCAGCTAGCGCTCACTCGATAGCGTCAACATTCGAGGCACCAACCATGCTCCAGCCAGGAGGGCACCATATCCTCCGGGAGGCATCCAACCCGTAGCGCCAACGAAAATGAGGAGGTGAGCGTCGTACTGAGCGGGACGACACCGTGGGAGCCTATGTCACGTCGCTGACATCATGCGCCGGCAGTGTCGACACTATGACGACTAGGAGAACTGCGCCGATGGTACGCATCGACAAGAAGGCCACCCGGCTCTACGTGCTGGACACCAATGTCCTGATTCACGATCCCGCCGCCCTCTACCAGTTCGACGAGCACGAGGTGGTCATCCCCATGACCGTGCTCGAGGAGCTCGACAAGCACAAGAACGGCATCCGCGAGATCGCCCGCACCGCCCGCCAGGTCAGCCGCACCCTGTCCGACCTCACCGCCAACGTTGATATCGACCAGATCCGCGACGGCATTCCCATTCCCCGACTCACCGGCCCCGAGGGCTGCCTGCGCCTGCTTTGTTACACCGACTTGAAACCGCTGGATCCGCTGGAAGAGAGCCCCGACAACCGCCTGCTGGCCGAGACTTGTCGGCTGCGCGATGAACGCCCGGACGCCTCGGTGATACTGGTCACCAAGGACATCAACCTGCGGGTCAAGGCGGCCGCGCTGGGGGTGCCGGTGGAGGACTACCTCACCGATCGCGCCTTCGACGACAGCGATGCCATGATCGACGGCGCCCGCATCTATCCCGATGCCGGCCATGACGGCAGCGGACTCTGGGACAGCCTGGCGGTGGACGTCAAGGTCGAGCGCCGGGATCACAGGGTCGTCTACCGCTTGGCCGGCGACATCCCCCGCGAGTGGCACCTCGGCATGCTGGTCTCCGACAGCGACAACGGCGCCAGCTTCGAGGCCATCGTGCGCGAGTCGGGCCCCAAGCACGCCCACCTCGAGCTGCTCACCAACTACCGCCACGGCACCAGCGTCTGGGGAGTCCACGCCCACGACAGCCGGCAGAACTTCACCCTCAACCTGCTGATGGACGACGACATCGACCTGGTGACCATCGCCGGCAGCGCGGGCACCGGCAAGACCTTCATGACCCTCGCCGCGGCCTTCCAGCAGACCCTGGACGTCAAGCGCTTCGAGCGCATCGTCTTCACCCGGGCCCCCATCACGATGAGCGAGGACATCGGCTTCCTGCCGGGCACCGAGGAGGAGAAGATGTCGCCCTGGATGGGGGCCTTCCACGACAACATGGACAACCTGCTGCGCGACGAGCACGACGGCAGCAGCACCTGGAACCAGGACGCTACCCGCCAGCTGCTCGGCTCACGGGTGCAGATCCGCGCCCCCGGCTTCATGCGCGGGCGCACCTTGAACGACACCTTCCTGATCATCGACGAGGCGCAGAACTTCACTCCCAAGCAGCTCAAGTCCTTGATCACCCGGGCCGGGCGCAACACCAAGATCGTCTGCCTGGGCAACGTCGGCCAGATCGACACGCCGTACCTGACTGCCAACACCTGCGGCATGGCGGCGGTGGTCCAGCACTTCCGCGACTGGCCCCACGCCGGCCATGTGACCCTCAAGAGCGTGGAGCGCTCGCGCCTGGCTCTGGCCGGCGAGGAGCTGCTCTGACCCTTTGACCGCCCTCGCCCCGGCCTGAACCGTTGCCCGTACCGGCGGGTCAGGCCGGGACAGTTCAGGCCGTGCCGAACAGCATCAGCAGGGCCAACCCCACGGCCACGCCCATCATCAGCACCGCCGCATGGTGGCGCAGCCACCCCTCGGCACGCGTCATCCTGTCCAGCACCCGAACGACGTCGCGTTCGCGTGCCACCCACCAGGCCACCCAGGCTTGCTGCGCGCTGGAAAGCCGGAAAAGACTCCCCTGCCCCTGCACGAGGAATCGACGCCAGCCGCTGACCAGTAACCACCAGAGATCCCCAGGCGGCAGCCGCCGGGCAAGATGCAGCGGGCGACGACGCGCCACCGCCCACACCACGACAGAAGCCGCCAGCCCCATGGCCAGCGGCCACAGCAGTCCCGGGAGCTCGGCCAACGGTGGCAAGCCACGGGATACGAACTCACCACCCAACCACCAGGGCAGGGTCAGTGAAGCCAACAGGGCCGCCAGCCAGGCCAGCGGCATCGCCGACACCAACGGCTCGAGACCCTCCTTGCGCGCCTGATGCTCGACCTGCCACTGGCACCACAGGGTACGGGCCATCAGCGCCGTGGTGCCCACCGCCGCCAGGCTCAGCCAGGTCACCACCGCCGTATACCCCCCCTCGTAGAGCAGCGCCTTGAAGGCCCACTTGCCGGCCAGGCCCGACGCCAGGGCGCCGGTGAGCGATAGCGCCGGCAACGCCAGCAGAATCCAGAGCAGCCAGGCCGGCAGGCGTGGCGGACGCTCGCCGATACCCACTCCCAGGAACAGCGCCCCCTTGGTCAGGCCGTGATGGGCGGCATACACCACCACCGCCGCCGACAACGCCGGCCAGAGTGTCGGAGCGACCAGGCCCATGGCCACCAGGGCGGTGATCATGCCCATCTGGCTGACACTGGAGTAGGCCAGTACCGCCTTGGGATGGCGCTGGCAGACCCCGTAGAGGGCCGCCCCGATGGCGGCCACCAGGCCGGTCACCAGCATGGTCCCCCCCAACCAGGCGAAGCCCTCGCCGGCTGCCGTCTCGCCCAACGGCAGGGTGGTGAGCCAGCCGACCAGGCCCGCCTTGATCATGGTTCCACTGAGCACCGCGCTTGCCGGCGTCGGCGCCACCGGGTGGGCCAGTGGCAACCAGATGTGCAGCCCGACCACTCCTGCCTTGACCCCGAAGCCAAGCCACAGCAACAGGCCTACCCAGACACCATTCGGTGCTTCGAGCATGCCCTCGCGCAGACCGCTCAACGTGGTGGTGCCGGCGCTACCTGCTCCCCACAGCAGTCCGGCGAGGATCAGGCCCTCGCCCAGTACCGCCATCACCAGGTAGGCCAGGCCACCCATGCGGGCGTCCCGGGTCTGCGAGTGGACCACCAGGCCGTAGGCCGAGAAGGTCATCACCGCGAAACCCATATAGAAACTGGCGATGTCCTCGGCGACGAGCAGCAGCAGGTTACCGCAGAGCGTCAACGGCCAGAACAGGGCGAAGTGCATTAGCCGAGCCTCGGCCGCTCCGTCGCCGGCCACCGCCCTGGCCTGCTCGCCAGCCATATACCCCCGGGAATAGGCCCCTGCCAGCAGCCAAAGCAATGCCGTGAAGACCAGCAGCGTGCCCCGCATACCATCCAGCAACCAGAACCCGCCGAACAGCCACCAGTCGAGGGCCATCGCCCCCTCGTCGACGCCCAGGGCCAGCACCAGAGCAGGCAGTGGTGCGGTGCACCAGAGCCCATCCAGCGGAAATCGCGGCTGTCCGCGATCGGCCAGAGCCGCCATAAGCGGCACCCGCAACATCAGCAGCAGCGGCCAGATCAGCATGGCCGGCAGCAGCAGGACCAGGAGCGCATCGCTCACGGCAGGTACTCCGTGTTGACCACCCGGGTCGCCCACTCCAGCGGACTGAAGGGCATGCCCGCCAGCATGCCGGCCATCAGGCTGAACAGCGCCGTAGCCACCGCCGGCACCAGCAGCCAAGCATGCGTCTCCAGCCGGCCCAGACGGCGTTCCTCGGGCCACTCTCCCACACCGTGATCGGGTCCGGGACGAAACCACAGCCGACCGAGAATCGGCAGGAAATAGCCGGCATTGAGCAGGCTACTGGCTACCAGCACGGCGATCACCCAAGGCATGCCGGCCTGGATCGCTCCGGTGCCCAGGTACCACTTGCTGAAAAACCCTGCCACCGGCGGCAGACCGATCATGCCCAGCGCCCCCACCGTGAAGGCCAGGCTGGTCAGCGGCATGCGCCGTCCGGCGCCGTCGAGATCGTCGATGCGGTGTATACCAAGCTCTTCGGCGTAGTTACCGGCGCAGAAGAACAGCGTGACCTTCATCAGGCCCTGGTGCAGCAGATGAGAAAATGCGGCGATGGTACCCAGCGGGCCGAACAGGCCGATGCCCAGCACGACATAGGCGACCTGGCTTACCGTTGAGTAGGCCAGTCGCGGCTTGAGTTCCTGCTGGGCCAGGGCACGCAGCGAACCATAGAGGATGGTCACCGAGGCCACGGCCACCAGGCCGGTCAGCAGTCCGAGCTCGGCACTCAGTTCAATACCGTAGATATCGTAGACCAGCCGTACGATGCCGAAGGCACCGGCCTTGACCACCGCCACGGCGTGCAGCAGAGCGCTGACCGGCGCCGGCGCCACCATGGCCCGCGGCAGCCAGCCGTGCAGCGGCACCAGGGCCGCCTTGACGCCGAAACCGGCGATCAGCACCCAGAAGAGGCCCACCAGAAGTGGGCGGCGGTCGGGATCGAGCCCCGCGAGAATCTCCCGCTCACCGAAGCGGATGTCCCCAACCAGGACGTGCAGGGCGATCATCCCGACCATCAGCACCAGTCCGGCGGTCAGGGTGAAGCGCAGGTAGACCCCGCCTGCGGCCAGCGCCTTCGAGGTGCCCCGATGCACCACCAGGGGATAGGTGGAGAGGGTCAGCAGCTCGTAGAAGATCAGGAAGGTAAAGAGATTGCCGGCCAGGCTGATGCCCAGGGTGCTGGCTACGCAGAGACTGAAGAAACCGAAAAATCGCTTGCGGTTGGGGGAGTCCTCCAGGTAGCCGATGGCGTAGACAGTGGTGAACAGCCAGAGCAGCGAGGAGAGCCCCGCGAACATGATCCCTAGGGCGTCGGCGCGTAACACGAAAGCCAGTCCCTCGAGGACCGGGAACTCGAGAGTGTACTCATGGCCGCGGCTGAGCCCCCAGACCATCCAGACCACCAGGCTCAGCTTGACCAGGGCCGCACCGAGGTTGAGGCCGGTACGCGCCCGGAAAGCCCGCTCGGGCAGCAGGAAGATCAGCAACGCAGTGAACAGCGACGTGCACAGGGTCGCCAGCAGAAGCAGTCCACCGCTCATGGCATGCCTCCCGCGCGGATCAGCGCCAGCGGCCACTCGGCGCCGAGCCCCAGCCCCAGGGCGCCCAGCGCCAACAGCAGGGCGATGAAGTTCATGCCCACGGGCAACGGCCGGAGCTCATGGCGGGTTGCGTCCTCGACGAAGGCGCAGCGGTAGACCCTGAAGACATAGGCGACGGTGAGCAGAGTACCGGCCACCAGCACGGCGACCCACAGCCACTGCCCGGAGAGGATAGCCGCCTGCAACAGCAACCATTTGGCGGTGAAACCAGCGCTGGGCGGAAGCCCCATCAGGGTCACCGCGGCAATGCCGAAAGTCATCAGCGGAAACGGCAGCTGACGGCTGGTTCCCGCCAGGCCCGCGAGGCGGCTCTCGCCGGCGGCCAGCACCAGGTTGCCGGCCGCCATGAACATCGCGGCCTTGGCCAGGGCATGCGCAGCCAGCTGCAGCCAGGTGGCCTGCCACGCCAGGGTCGCCACCGCCGCCGAGGTGGCGGCCAGCAGCGGGAAGGCCAGCATCAGGTAACCCAGCTGACCCACAGTGGACCACGCCACCACCTGCTTGAGCGTATTGGCCCGCCAGGCCTGCAGCCCGCCCCAGAGTACCGCCATGCTGCCAAGGAGCCCGAACAGCCAGGCCGCGGCCACGGCTTCCGGCACCAGCCGCTGCCACAGCTGCATCAGGATGAAGAAGGATGCCTTGACCACCAGGGCGCCATGCAGAGCGCTCACCGGGGTCCAGGCACTGGCGTGCACCGGCGCCAGCCAGCCGTGCAGCGGGAAGATTGCCGCCTTGAGCAGCAGGCCGGCGGCCAACAGCGCCATGGCGATGCTGGTTACCGGACCCGGCTGGGTGGTGGCCGCCAGCCCGGACAGGTCCAACCGTCCCGAGACCCCCAGCAGCAGTGCCACGCCCAGCAACCAGGCCAGCGAGCCCACCAGGGCGTAAAGCAGATAGCGCATGCCCGCTACCAGGGCCTCCTGCTTGCCGGGCAGCAGCATCATGCCCACGGCGCACAGCCCCATCAGCTCCAGTGCCGCATAGAGAGTCAGCAGGTCGGCGGCTACCCAGATGACGCCGAGCGCCGTGGCTAGCCCGCCCAACAGTGGCCAGAAGCCGGCGAAAGTTCGCTCGGCCACTGCGAGGGCCCGCCGGTGCCCGACCGCATAGGTCGCGCTGGCCAACAACAGCAGCTGAGTCAACAGCAGCAGCAAGCCCGCCAGGCCGTTCAGGCGCCAGTGGAGCAACGACTCACCCAGTGACCAGACGCCCTCGAACTCGCCCCCCTCAGCGACGCGATGCAGCAGCCAGAAAGTCGCCAGCGGCAAGGGGGTGCTGGCCAGCAACACCGACAGCATGCGCTGCGGAGGAAAACGCCACGCCAGCAGACCCAGCAGCGACGGAGCCAGAAGCGCCAACCACAGCACCGCGGCCTCCGCGGACAGAGGGACGTCCGATAACACACTCATCGTGTCTAGTCCGCCGCTTCAGCGCCAAGCGTCACACGACCGTCCAGGGCGTATAGACGACGCAGGAGCGCTGCACCTAGTACCGAACCGATCAGGGCCACCACCAACCCCACCAGGATCAGTCCCTGAACCTCGCCCCCGGGGCCTGCCAGGCCGGCAAGCAGCAGGAAGACCCCTGAACCCAGGACGTTGAAGGCTAGCAGGCGACGCAGCAGGTGCAGGTGATAAGCGAAGGCCCACAGACCCAGGGCCATGATCACCAACCCCGTGGCCAACAGCGGGCGTCGCGTCGCTTCGTCCGAAGCGACGAGCTCGCCATCTCCCGAAATTCCCCATACCGCCACCCCAGCCAGGGTCAGCCAGACGAAGGCGGCTAGCCAGCGAACCGGGGCCTGGTGGCGGGGGCGACGTTGCTGGTCACGCAGAGGAAGGGAGGACGGGGAACCCGGACGGCCCAGCCCGTGGAACAGAGCGAAACCGGTGAGCAGCGCGCCCAGCACAGCCTCGACAAGCGCCAGCAAGGGTGCATCGAGCCACCACCAGGCCAGCGACATCAGTAACGCGAAGGCTATGAAAGCCAGGCAGGCACGCAGCAGGTGACGGTCCAGGAGACAAGCCGCCGCCAGGATCACCAGCAGGCTGGCCGGAAAGAGCTCCCCCGACAGCGACACCGTCGACTCAGCGGTTACCGCGGTTGACCGCCTTTTCGAGCAGCGCCTCGCTCTCGCTGCCGGGCCCTTTCTTCAATATCGTCTGGGCCTCATGCCACAGGCAAATGTAGCGATGGCAGGAGGCACAGTGCACCTCGTCATCGGGATTTTTCACCTGTGAAACCCGCATCAGGTGGCTGCCGCAGCTCGGACAGGCAACCGGCAAGCGAAAATCTTCCGACAGGGACATGGCAATGCTCCTCGTGTAGCGTTGTGGATAGTCCCTATCCTGCCGACATCGGCAGCAATTCTCCAGCCACTCGGCCCTTCATTGGCGTTCACCCTCGTCGATCCCGGGAAAGTCCAGAGGTCCGACCAGTCGATTGCGCCCCTCATGCTTGGCCCGGTAGAGCGCCTGGTCGGCCTGGGATAGCGCCAGGTCCAGGCTGCCCTCCGGCGGCAGCACCGCCAGCCCCAGGCTCACCGTGATGCGCAGCGTGGTGTCTGCCACCTCGAGCTCGATCGCCTCCACCTCGGCACGCAGGCGGTCGAGCACGCTCCAGGCATCCTCGGGCAAGGTGTCCACCAGCATGACGACAAACTCCTCACCGCCGAGGCGGGCGAAGATATCGTAGGGGCGCAGGCAGTCACGACAGGTCATGGCGAAGGTCTGCAGAACCAGGTCACCGACCGCATGACCATGGGTGTCATTGATACGCTTGAAGTGGTCGAGGTCGAGCATCGCCAGGGGCACCGAGCGGCCCTGGCGGGCGGCACGGGCGCGGACGGCTTCGCCGAAATCGAAGAAGGCCCGGCGATTGAACAACCCGGTAAGCATGTCGGTGCTGACCAGGTGCTGGGTGCGTTGCTCTTCCTGCTTGCGCGAGGTGATGCACAGCAGGAGTCCATCCCAGAGGGTAATGCCATCGCCACGGCGAGTAGGGCTCGCCCGCCCCTCGAGCCAGCGGAAACCCTCAGGGGTGTCGAGACGGAACTCCAGCTCCCAGGGTTCCAGGCTCACCGCCGACTGCGCCAGGGAGGCAGCCAGGGCCTTCCGGTCCTCGCTATAGACCCGCTCCAGCAGCGCGTCGGCGCGGTGCATCACCGAGCCAGCGGACAAGCCGGCTAGCGCTCGCAGCCCGTCGCTGAAGTAGAGGAAGTCGAGCCTGCCCCGGGCATCCTGGCGAAGCTGGAAGACCACGCCGGGAAGCCGCGAGAGAGTTCCCTGCAGGCGCTCCAGCAGGGTGTGGTCGTGCAGGGCTCGTTGACGCAACTCGGTGACGTCATGGAGGGTCACCAGCAGCCGCAACGGCTCGCTCGCGTCAGCGGCAAGGGGTTGGAAGACACCATCCTGGTGAATCAGCCGTCCATCGAACCGGCGACACAGCAGCATGCCCTGCCAGGGCCGGCGACGTGCGACACAGTGAGCCAGGGCATGGCTGATGTCGCCATGCAACGGGTCAACGTCGAGGAAGGTGATGCGGCGACCGATCAGGGCCTCGGCGGGATGGCCGATATACAGCTCGCAACCGGGATTGACGCGCAGGATGACACCGTAAATATCGGTGAGCAGAGCGACACCCGGGAAGTCATCGAGCAGCGCTTCTGCCAACGACCCCCGCCCCACCCTTTGCGTTCTCCATGTCTGCCACATGTCCCTGATTCGTGCCATGCCCCACCCTGGGAGTTACCCATCGGTTTCGAAAAGGAGACTCCTTCCTCCTATCTCTCACACCCTACCCCAGGATGGCAGGCAGCACATGCAAAACGACACTGTCTTCTCATGACTAGAGCTTCAACCGATCCGCCACATAGTCGGCGTCCTTGTCGCCACGCCCGGAAAGGTTAACCAGAATATGCTCGCCGGCCGGCAGGGTCGGCGCCACGCGCATGGCCCAGGCCACTGCGTGGGCGCTCTCCAGCGCCGGGATGATCCCCTCGACCCGCGACAGGGTCAGGAAGGCCTCCAGGCACTCGTCGTCATCGGCGCTCTGATAGTCGACTCGGCCCAACTCCTTGAGGTAACTGTGCTGGGGCCCGACCCCCGGATAATCGAGTCCCGAAGCGATGGAGTGCACCGGCATGGGCTGGCCCGCCGCGTCCTCCAGCACGTAACAGGCCATGCCATGGATCTCGCCGGGGCTGCCCAGGGTCAGGGTGGCGGAGTGGCGCTGAGTATCGAGTCCCTCCCCAGCGGGCTCCACCCCCACCAGGTGCACGTCGTCATCTTCGAGGAAAGCGGTGAACATGCCGATGGCGTTCGAGCCCCCGCCCACGCAAGCGGTAACGTGATGCGGCAAGCGGCCATGGCGCTCGAGGAACTGACCACGGGCCTCGCGGCCGATGATCGCCTGGAAGTCGCGAACCATCTTCGGGAAGGGATGCGGCCCCACCACCGAGCCGATGGCATAGATATAGTGCTGCGGATCCTTGAGGTACTCCTCGAAGGCGCTGTCCACGGCGTCCTTGAGGGTCGCCGTGCCACGGGTTACAGGGATCAGGGTGGCACCCAGGATCTTCATCTTGGTGACGTTGGGATGCTCCTTCTCGATGTCCACCTGGCCCATATGGATCTCGCAAGGGATGCCCACCAGAGCGCAGGCGGTGGCCAGCGCCACGCCATGCTGGCCGGCGCCGGTCTCGGCGATCACCTTGGTCTTGCCCATGAACTTGGCCAGCAGCGCCTCGCCCAGGCAGTGGTTGATCTTGTGGGCGCCGGTATGGTTCAAGTCCTCGCGCTTGAGGTGGATCTGGGCGCCGCCCAGCTTTGTGGAGAGCCGCCGGGCATGGAAGATCGGGCTCGGACGACCCACGTAATCGGCGAACAGGTTGGCCAGTTCGCTACGAAAGTCCTCGCGGACGCGGATCTCCTCGTAGGCGGCGTCGATCTCATCCATCACCGCCTTGAGCGCCGGGGGAATCAGTTGACCACCGAAACGGCCGAAATAGCCCCGCGCGTCGGGCAGGTTGGTGAAAGGGGAAGTGCTCATGGTCTGGATCCTGACGGCATGCAAAATAATGGCCTGACATCCTGCCCCGCGTCCGCGGAACTGTCGAGACGACCTTCGCCGAAGCTTGAGGCCGCCAGCCAGAGCCCGAGGTTGATCAACGCCAGGTACCCATCGGGAGAGGACTGGGTCGCCGTCACGAAGCATCCGCCATAATGACTCGGACGAAAACGCTCAGCGGGCGAGTCGCTCGGCGAGCCAACGGCCGATGTCACTGATCTGCTGCGGGCAGAGCGCGTGAGCCATGGGATAGCGGCGATAGCGTGCCGGATAGCCGAGCGATTCGACCTTCTCGAAGCCGGCCTTGCCCAGCGACTCGGGGACCACGGGGTCGAAGCTACCGTGATGCACCTCGATGGGCAGACCACGATTGGCCTCGGAAAGCTCGATGCTATCGGGCGTGGCGAAGTAGGTGGAGAGAGCCAGCAGCCCGGCCAACGGCGACTCGAAGGAAAGGGCCGCCTGGTAGGCCACTGCGCCACCCTGGGAGAAGCCCGCCAGGATGATGCGACGACTGTCGATGCCTTCAGCGATCTGTTCCCGCATCAAGGCCTGGATACGCTCGGCGGAGGCCATCAGCTGTGGCACGTCGATCTGACGGTCGAGACTCATCTCCTTGATGTCGTACCAGGCCGGCATGACCATCCCGCCGTTGAGGGTCACCGGGAGACGGGGCGCATGGGGCAGAATGAAGCGCACCCCGGCGTCGTCGGGCAGGGGCAGCGCCGGCACCAGCGGTTCGAAGTCGTGCCCGTCGGCGCCCAGGCCGTGAAGGATGATGACACAGGCATCAGCGGGCTTGCCGCTTCTCGGCTCGATGATCAATTCATCGGGTTGGCTCATGATCAGGTCTCCATGCTCGATCAAAAAGCGACACCCTACCGCAATAGCCAGCGGACGGCGAGGCGCGACGTCAGAAGGGCCAAATCAGCGGGATCAGGGCCAGGGCCACCACGGCGGTCAGCAGGTTCAAGAGCCCGCCGAGGCGCAGGAAGTCGGCGAAGCGATAGCCACCGGGACCGAAGACCATGAGGTTGGTCTGGTAACCGATGGGTGTCAGGAAGCTGGCCGAGGCGGCAAACATCACCGCAACCACGTAGGGCATCGGACTCACGCCGAGATTCTCTGCGCTGGCCATGACCACCGGAAAGGTGATCACCGCGGCGGCGTTGTTGGTCACCAGTGACGTCAGCAGGGTCACCAACACGTAAACCGCGCCCAGCAGCAGCCAGGGGCTGCCGTCGGCCAGCCCCAGGGCCATATCGGCCAGGATGGCTGCCGCCCCCGAGCTTTCCAGCGCCGCGCCGAGGCCGAAGGAGGCGGCGATGGTCAGCAGCACCTGGGTGTCCAGTCCCCGCTTGGCCGCTCCCACCGTGCAACAGCCGGTGGCCAGCGCCAGGGCCGCGCCCAGCATGGCGGCATTCATCATGCTGGTCACGCCCAGAGTGGCCAGCAGCACCACGCCGGCCAGGATGGCCCAGGCCAGCCAGGCCTTCTCGTGGACCGGGCGTGCCGATCCGTTGACCTTGCTGATCAGCAGGAAATCGCGTGACTGGCGATGACGTTCGATAAAGGGCGGGCGCGCCTCCAGCAGCAGCACATCGGCGGGCTGCAGACGGATCTGGCCGAGGTTGCCAGCGACCCGCTCGCCGCCGCGGCACACCGCCAGCACCGCGGCGCCATAAAGGGTCCGGAAGTGACCGTCGCGAATGCGCCGGCCGATGAACTGGCACTGGTCGGAGACCACCGCCTCCACCAGGCGGCGCTCCTTGAAGTCCTTCTCGAGGTTCGACTCGCCCTGCCGGGTCGGCACCAGGCCGCGGATCTGCTGCAACTCTACGGCGCCCTCGCTGGTACCGGCGAACACCAGTCGGTCACCACCCTTGAGTCTCTCACCCGGTCCCACCACGCTGACGATGTTGCCCTCACGTTCGATCTCGACCAGGAACAGCTCCTGAAGGTGGCGCAGCCCGGCTTCCTCCACCGTGCGGTCGACCAGCGGGCCGTCGGCATCCACCTCCATCTCGATGGTGAATTCGCGAGGATTCTCGAAGACCGCCTCCGCCCCGCGCCGCGCCGGCAGCAGCCGCGGTCCCAGCAGAACCAGGTAAGCCAGACCCACCACCGCCACCGGCACGCCTACCCAGGCGATATCGAACAGCCCCATGGTTAACGCCGGGTCACGATCGATCAGCAGGCCATGCACGACCAGATTGGTGCTGGTGCCGAACAGGGTGATGGTGCCGCCGAGGATGGAGGCGAAGCTGAGCGGCATCAGCAAACGATGCGCCGGTATGGCGACGCGCCGGCTCCAGCTCAGCACGGCCGGAATAAAGGTCGCCACCACGGGAGTGTTGTTGATAAGGCCGCTCAACGAGGCCACCGGCAATAGCAGGCGCATCAGCGCCCGCGCCTCGCTGCGGGGGCGCCCCAGCACATGGCGGATGATCAGGTCGATGCCGCCGGTCTCGCGGATGCTGGTGACCAGCACGTACATGAAGGCCACGGTGAACAAGCCCGTACTGGAGAAGCCCGCCAGGGCCTGGCCGGGGTTGATCACTCCCAGCGTCAGCAGCAGGATCACCGCACCAAGCAGCACGATATCGGGGCCTAGTCGCGAGAAGGCCATCAGCGGGAAGACGGCGGTAACGACGACGAGAGAGAGCCAGGCATCCAGCGGCATGGGCAGATCCGGTGGCGAAGAGGTAAAGGCCTCCATTGTGACCGCCGCTAGATATTCTAAAAAGTTATTTTTAGAAATCTATCTATAATTTAATAGAATATAAAAGTCGAACACCCATAACGAGAAAGGCCCGCTTTCGCGGGCCTTTCTCTACACTGCCTTACACTACGGTGAGGCAGTCACATCAGGGTCGGTCGACGTTCAGCCGATGACCTGGATGTTGGAAGCCTGGAGGCCTTTCTTGCCCTGGGTGACGTCGAAGGAAACCTTCTGACCGTCTTGCAGGGACTTGAAGCCTTCGGCCTTGATCTCGGAGAAGTGAGCGAACAGGTCGTCACCGTTGTCGTCCGGAGAAATGAAGCCGAAGCCTTTGGTGTCGTTGAACCACTTAACTGTGCCAGTAGCCATTTTCGAATTCCTCGAATAGCGTTAGATAGTGCCGGGAAATACCCGAGTTGCAGTGGGTAAAACAAGAAACTTACACCGGGAGATCGACGCTATGAGCTTTCGATGACCACTTGCGATGTTCCAGTTGCTAACCTACTGCGCGCATAGTGCGCCGATGCCGGGCGCAGGTCAAACACTAATTGAGACAAATGACTTCCGTATTACCCCTCGTCGAGAATCCACCGCGCCGCCTTCTCGGCGATCATCAACGTCGGGGAGTTGGTATTACCGCTGGTGATGGTGGGCATGACACCCGCATCCACCACGCGCAGACCCGCCACCCCGCGCACACGCAGGCGCGCATCCACCACCGCCATGGGGTCGTCATCGCGCCCCATCTTCGTGGTGCCTACCGGGTGGAAGATCGTGGTACCGATATCGCCCGCCAGGCGGGCCAGATCATCGTCACTCTGATATTCCAGGCCCGGCTTGACCTCCTCGGGTGAGTACTTCGCGAAGGCCGGCTGCTCGGCGATGCGCCGCGTCACCCGCAGCGAGTCCGCCGCGACCTTGCGATCCTCGGGAGTGCTCAGGTAATTGGTGGCAATGGCCGGCGCCTGGCGTGGGTCGGCGCTCTTGATGCGTACCGTGCCACGGCTGGTCGGATTGAGATTGCACACACTCGCCGTGATCGCCGGGAAGTCATCCAGCGGCTGACCGAAGGCGGGAAGACTCAACGGCTGGACGTGGTACTCGATATTGGGATGTTCGACCTCGTCGGAGCTGCGCGTGAAGGCACACAGCTGCGAGGGCGCCATGCTCATGGGGCCGGAACGCTTTAGAACATACTCCAGACCGATCTTCGCCTTGCCCACCAGCGAGTTGGCCATGGTATTGAGGGTCTTCGCGCCCTTCACCTTGTAGACCGAGCGGATCTGTAGGTGGTCCTGCAGATTCTCGCCGACCCCCGGCAGGTCATGGATCACCGCAATATCGTGCTCGCGCAACAAGTCGGCCGGACCGATGCCCGAGAGCTGCAGCAGTTGGGGCGAACCGATGGCGCCGGCAGAGAGAATCACCTCGCGATTGGCTCGCACCGTCATCGACTCGCCGCCGCGATCGACGCGCACGCCTGTGCAGCGCGGCTCATCACCCTGGCCGGCCTCGTCTTCTCGCTGAACATCGAGCCCCAGCACCTGGGTGGAGTGCCAGAGCATGAGGTTGTCGCGTTTCTCGACCCCACGCAGGAAGGCCTTGGAAGTATTCCAGCGCCAGCCGGCGCGCTGGTTGACCTCGAAGTAGTCGACCCCTTCATTGTCGCCGCGATTGAAATCGCGGGTCCGGGGAATGCCTGCCTCCACGGCTGCGGTGGCGAAGTCGTCGAGCACCTGCCAGCTGAGGCGCTGCCTCTCAATCCGCCACTCGCCACCATGGCCATGGTAATCGCGATGCGCCGCGTCGCCGTCACCGCCGGTATCCAGACGACAATGATCCTCGTGCTTCATGAAGTCAGGCAGGCAGTTCTCCCAGCGCCAGGCGTCGTCACCGGTGGCCTCGGCCCAGCTGTCGTAGTCGCGCGATTGGCCGCGGATATACAGCATGCCGTTGATGCTGGAACAGCCGCCCAGGGTCTTGCCGCGAGGATAGATCAGCGAACGCCCATTGAGGCCGGGATCGGCCTCGGTGCGAAAGCACCAGTCGGTGCGCGGATTGTCGATGCAGTAGAGGTAGCCCACGGGGATATGGATCCAGTGGTAGTTGTCACGGCCACCCGCCTCGATCAGCAGCACCCGGTTGGCAGGGTCGGCACTCAGGCGGTTGGCGAGCAGGCAGCCGGCCGTACCGGCGCCCACGATGATGTAATCGAATTCTTGTTTGGCCTGGAGTTGTTCAGCCATGGCGTGCTCTCACTTCGCAATCGGCGAGAGGAGAAACCGGCGCCTCTCGCCTGGGCATTGGGTGGCCGGACTTACTTGTGGGTAGGCATGGCGAACTCGGAGCCGGCGTTGATCGAATCCGACCAGCGCTGCATGATCGACTTCTGCTTGGTGTAGAAGCGCACGCCCTCCTCGCCGTAAGCGTGGGTGTCGCCGAACAGTGAGCGCTTCCAGCCGCCGAAGCCGTGCCAGGCCATGGGCACAGGGATCGGCACGTTGATGCCGACCATGCCCACCTGTATGCGGCGACCAAACTCGCGAGCCACGCTGCCGCTCTCGGTGAAGCAGCTGACGCCGTTGCCGTACTCGTGATCATTGATCAGCCGAATGGCGGTGGCGATATCGGGCACCCGAACGCAGACCAGCACCGGGCCGAAGATCTCTTCCTTGTAGATGGTCATCTCCGGTGTGACATGGTCGAACAGCGAGCCTCCCATCCAGAAACCCTCGCTGCAATCCTCACCGGTCGCGGCGGTATCGAAGTCGCGGCCATCGACGACCAGCTCGGCGCCCTCGCTCACGCCCTTCTCGATGTAGCCGGTGATGCGCTGGTGGGCCTGGGCGGTGACGATGGGGCCCATCTCGGCATCCTGCTCCAGGCCGTTCTTGACCTTGAGCGCGCGGGCACGCTCGGCCAGGCGCGGGACGAGTTCGTCGGCCACGTCACCCACCATTACCGCCACGCTGATCGCCATGCAGCGCTCCCCGGCACTTCCATAGGCGGCGCCGATCAGCGCATCCTCGGCCTTGTCGAGGTCGGCATCGGGCATCACCACCATGTGATTCTTGGCGCCGCCCAGCGCCTGGATACGCTTGCCGTGGCGAGCACCCCGCTCGTAAATCAGGTTGGCGATCGGCGTTGAGCCGACGAAGGAGAGGGCCTTGACGTCGGGATGGTCGAGCAACGCCTCCACCGAGTCCTTGTCGCCCTGCACCACGTTGAAGACGCCGTCCGGCAGCCCGGCACGGGCGAGCAGGTCGGCCATCAGCAGCGAGGCACTGGGGTCCAGCGGGCTTGGCTTGAGGATGAAGGTGTTGCCGGCAGCGATGGCCAGGGGGAACATCCACATCGGCACCATCACCGGGAAGTTGAACGGCGTGACCCCAGCGACCACGCCAAGCGGCTGACGCAGGGTCCAGTTGTCGATGCCGGTGCCGACCTGCTCGGTATAGTCGCCCTTGAGCAGCTGCGGGATGCCGCAGGCAAACTCGACGATGTCGATGCCGCGCGCCACCTCGCCCTGGGCATCGCTGAACACCTTGCCATGCTCCAGAGTGATGGCGCGGGCCAGCTCATCCTTGTGCTCATTGAGCAGTTGGAGGAACTTGAACATCACCCGGGCGCGGCGGATCGGCGGGGTATCCGCCCAGGCCGGAAAGGCCGCCTCGGCGGCGGCCACGGCGGTGGCTACATCGGACTGGGAGGCCAGCGCCACCTGGCCGGTCACCTGACCGGTGGCCGGGTTGGTCACGGCCTGGTGCTGGCCGGATTCACCGGCTGACATTTGCCCATTGATATAATGCTGGATACTGGCTGTGCTCATGGCGGCCTCGTCTCGTCGTTGTCGGAATCGGGGATGGACGTCCGTTTTCGGGGATGGGGAGTCACAGAATTGACCCCATTGGTGCCAAGGTTAGCCCCTTCAACGCCAGGTTCAATTGAGTAATTCAAAACCAGCGTATAAGTTCAGCTGATATCACTCCATGTCGAGGAAGCGACACCATGCAGGACCTCCAGACCCTGCGTGCCTTCGTCACCGTGGCCCGGGAAGGCAGCGTCTCCCGCGCCGCCGAACGACTGCACCTGACCCAGCCCGCGGTGAGCCTGAAGCTCAAGCAGTTTCAGGCAAGCCTTGGCCTCACGTTGTTCCAGCGCCGCCCCCAGGGGCTGGAGCTCACCGCCGATGGTCGCGCGCTGCTGCCCGCCGCCGAGAAGGCGCTGGCGGCCATGGCCGCCTTCGAGCAGAGCGCCCGTGCCTTGCACAGCACGCTGCATGGCCGACTCAAGATCGGTACCATCGTCGACCCGGAGTTCATCCGCCTGGGGGCCTTCCTGCGCCGCCTGGTGGAGCGCGCCCCGCAACTCGAAACCGAACTGCACCACGGCATGAGCGGCAGCGTACTGGAGTGGGTGCGTCGCGGTGAGCTGGATGTCGGCTTCTTTTTAGCACCGCCCGGCGAGGGGCCGGGCATCCCAGAGGTCGCCCACCATGAGCTCACACACTTTCACTACCACGTGATCGCCCCGGCCGGCTGGGGCAGCCGCCTGGCCGGCGCCGACTGGCCCCGTCTGGCCAGCCTGCCGTGGATTACCACGCCCGAGAACTCCGCCCATCACCGCCTGCTGCACGGCGTGCTCGACCCGTTGGGCATCGGTCCCAATGGTGTGGCCCAGGTAGATCAGGAAGCCTGCATGCTCGACCTGGTGCGAGCCGGCGTGGGCCTCAGCCTGGCCCGCGACGCCCTGGCCATGGCGGAGCGCCAGGAGCGCGGCCTGGTGGTCGCCGAAGGCATGCGCCTACCCTGCGCGCTCAGCTTCGTCTGGCGACGCGACCGTGGCGAAGAGGCGGTGATCGCCGAGGCGCTGGAAGTACTCACCGGCGTCTGGGGAGCACTGGCGCCATGACATCATTTAGACACGGGAAAGGAGTGCCCTGATGGCCGATCTCGAGATTCACCAGCTTGTGCTGATCGGGCTGATCTTCGTATGGAGCGGCTTCGTGCGCACCAGCCTTGGCTTTGGCGGCGCCGTGCTGTCGCTGCCATTTCTGCTGTTGGTGCTCGACGAGCCGCTGGTCTTCCTGCCGATCATCGCCATACAGTTGTTGATCTTTTCCAGCTGGATCGCCTGGCGCGGCCACCGACAGCTAGTGGCCATAAACGGCGGCCAGGCGCCGACCGAGAGCAATATCGACTGGGGCTATCTGCTCAAGTCGATGAAGGTGATGATCATCCCCAAGCTGATCGGGGTTGTCGGCCTGCTGACCCTGCCGGGCAACGTCCTGACCAACATCATCTTCGTGATCGTGATGGTCTATGCGATCGGCTATGTGCTCGACAAGCCCTTTCGCAGCCGCAACCGATGGGTAGATGCGCTGTTGCTGGCACTGGGCGGCTACGTCAGCGGCACCTCGCTGATCGGTGCCCCGCTGATCGTCGCGGTCTTTGCCACCCACGTGGCCGTCCACCAGCTGCGCGATACGCTCTTCGTGCTGTGGTTCATCCTGGTACTGATCAAGATGGTCTCCTTCGTGATCGCCGGCGTCGACCTGCAGCTCATCCACCAGCTGTGGCTGCTGCCCTGCGCCCTGATCGGCCACCTGCTGGGCGAGCGCGCCCACCAGCACATGCTCGCCAGCCAAACGAACCTCTACTTCCGGGTACTCGGTGGAGTCCTCATCCTGGTCAGCGTGGTGGGGCTGTTTAGCTCGACGGGCTGAACAGCCGTCATGCTTCAGCCCTGGCGGCCCGCGTCTTCCTCGGGTTCATCGGCACAACAGCCCTGGCTCTCAAGCTGGATGGTGGCATGATCCAGACCGTAGCGCTCCGCCAGCAGGGTGCGAATCGCCAGCAGCGCGGCCTCGCGATCCTCGCTCTCATCGATGGCCGCATGCAGCGAGACCAGATGGCGGCCCGGCGTCAGTGACCACACATGCACGTGATGCACGTTGCAGACGGCCTCGAGCTGTTCGGGTATCTCCCAGCGCAGCGTCGCGGCGTCCAGGCCCTCCGGGGCACCTTCCAGCAGGATGTGGCCGGACTCCCGGGTCAGCTTCCAGGCGCTCCTCAGGATCAACGCCGCCACCAGCAACGAGAGCAGCGGGTCGATGGGCGTCCAGCCGGTGGCAAGTATCACCAGGGCCGCAACGATGGCTGCCACCGAGCCAAGCAGGTCACCCAGCACATGCAGGGCGGCCCCGCGGATATTGAGATTATCGCGATCTCCGCCATGGAGGATCGCGAACACCACCACGTTGATCACCAGCCCCAGCAAGGCGATGGTCAGCATGGGAATGCCCATCACCTCCATCGGTGACATGAAACGGCGAATTGCCTCGATGCCGATCCACACCACGATGGCGATCAGCGTCAGGCCGTTGACGAAGGCAGCGAGAGTCTGCACCCGGTGGTAGCCGTAACTGCGCTTCTCATCTGCCGGGCGTCGGCTGATCCAGGCGGCGAACCAGGCTAACCCCAAGGCGGCGGTGTCGGTGAGCATGTGGCCGGCATCGGCCAGCAGTGCCAGCGAGCCGGATATGATGCCGCCCACCACCTCGGCAACCATGAAGCCACCGGTGAGCAAGATCGCCCAGAATAGCCGACGCTGGCTGTCGTGCCCGGCTTGATGTGAATGGTCGTGATCGTGAGCCATGAGCCCTCCCTTGCCAGGCCCCCAGCATAACGCAGCTGTCACCCTTCGCGCGGTCTCTCTGCGCCGATTGCCCCGTCAGCCGACGAGAGGCGCCACGAGCAGCCCACCGGCCAGCCAGGCCAGCGACAGCACTGAGATATCAGTGACAGTGCGCTGACTGCTCTTCGTTTCTCGGATCACCCATACCACCTTTCAGGCCATATTTGATCAACAGCACGTTGGCAGGCCAGGCGGCAAAAAGGCCGAGCGAGAGGGACACATAGAGCGAAGACCAGAATAACGCATCACCCATGGTGGATTTTCCGCCAAGATACAGGTCGGTGGTTATAGCCACCGATTCCATCACGACAATGCTGATGGTTTCAGCTACGAACGCACCCTTGAATGCCTCCTTGAATGGCATGCCGTTCTGCATCATGGGACCGATGTTCAGGGCAAAGCCGAAGATGTAGGCCAGTATGAAAGTGATGATGGCAGCCCAGAAATTTCCCATGGCAAACAGGCCGACCGAGATAATCACGCCCAGGATCTCACCGATACCGCAGCCGGAATAGCAGTGCGCCACGGAGCGGAAGCCCTTCCGGGACAAACTGTCCGTCGGAATCTGTTTGCGTCCAGAGTAGCGGTAGATCAGTACACCAATGGGGCCAGAGTAGAGTACGGTCAACGTCCAGACCCATTGCATCATGGAGGCAATGTGGCTGTTGCGGGTGCGCAGATCGTAAACCACCCAAGCCACGCAGGCGACGACAAGGGCCAGCCAAGTACCGAGTCCCAACCAAGTGTCGATGAGGTTTTGAATCGCCTCAATAATCATAAGTGTGACACTCCTTTTCTAGAAATAGTTACCCACAACCTAGACCATAGTCTGGCCAAGTCAGAGCGAACATATTTCCAAGGCGCAGCTGCCGATTCAATCTCCCTTGGCATCGGGTAGCCCAGGATTGAGTCGAACCGGCAGCTGTTGTGCTCCATCTTGATGTAGTCGATCACATCACCGGCACGCCGGTGACCCACATGTGCAGGTGGAAGGCGAAGAGATAGTAGGCCACCAGGCCGATGACCACGGTCGCGACGGTGCCGACCATGCCCGGGGCGGCGGTATCCGGCCGCGGACGACGACGAGCCGCGCGGAAGTCGAACACCGCCCACAGCAGGAAGGCCCCGAAGAAGACGATATCGCCCAGCCGGCCGTTGGCCAGCAGGTGGGAGAAGGCCCAGAGCTTCACCGCCAGAATCATCGGATGGCCAAGCTTGGCCTTGAGGTGGTTGCCCGGCACGTAGGCTGCCACCAGCAGGATGAAGGCAGGAATCATCAGCAACGAGACGACATGGCGCAGGCCCACCGGCGGCTGCCAGACAAGCACGGGGTCCAGCCGCATCTGGCCATAGCCCCAGATCGCCAGCGCCAGGCCGATGATAGAAACCACCGAATAGGCCGCCTTCCAGGGCAGCTCGCCCATTCGCTGAATCTGGGTGGCTCGCCAATCGTCGGCGACGATGCGCACCGAGTGCATACCGAGAAAGATCAGCAGGCCGAGTATCATCACGGTCATGGTCGAAGTCTCCATCAGGGGATAAGGTCAATGTGGAACGAAACCGCAGCCAGCCTAGTCTGTTGGCCTGAACACGACCAGTGCCGTCGAGCGCAACGGCATCAACGACGCAAAGGATTGCCATGTCCCGAGATACCGCTCCCCTGCCCGAGGTCCTCGCCGGTCCCATCCTGCGGCGCCTGAGCGCAGAGCGCCTGGTGATCTGGCTGGTGGGCTCGCGACCCCTCGACCTCAGCCTGATGCTGCACCCGACCGGACAACCACCGCGTCGCCTGACCCTCAACGCGCGCCGGCTGCAGCGCCTGCCGCTGGGCCGGCATGCCTGGCTGCACCTGATCGACGTGGCCCTCGGCAAGCCACTGCCTCGCGGCGTGCGCATCGACTATGACCTGAAGATCGCCCCGGAAGAGAGCGGCAGCGGCAGCGGGAGCGGCGGCAGCATCGCCGACTGGGCGCCTCACCTGCTGCACGAAGGCGCAACGCATCCCTGCTTCGTCCTAGCCTCCGATCATCGGCGCTTGCTACACGGCTCCTGCCGCCGCCCCCATTACGACGGCCCCGATGGCCTGGTGCGCGCCGATGCCTGGCTGGCCGAGCGCCGAGAAGCACCCGAGGCCTGGCCCGCCTGGCTGCTAATGACCGGCGACCAGATCTATGCCGATGACGTCGCCGGCCCCCTGCTGGTCGCCATCCACGCGCTGATCCAGCGCCTGGGCCTGTTCGACGAGTCACTCGAAGGCGCCACCGTGGCCGATAGCCAGGGGCTCTATGGCAGCGAGGCGACCTACTATCGCCGCGAGGCGCTGCTGCCGGACGTCGAGAGCAGTGCCGATCTACGCGAACGCTTCTTCGGCGGCGTGCGCAAGCCGGTCTTCACCTCGGCCAATGCCCACAACCACCTGATGAGCTTCGCCGAGGTGATCGCCATGTATCTGCTGGTCTGGTCGCCGGTGCCCTGGCGACTGATCGAGGTCACTCAGCCGACATTGGACGAAGAAAAGACGACGCTCTTCCAACGCGAACAGGCGGTCATCGAGCGCTTCGTCGAGGGACTTCCCGATGGAGCCCGGCTGCTGGCCCATCTGCCTTCACTGATGATCTTCGATGATCACGACATCACCGATGACTGGAACCTCACCGCCGAGTGGGAGCGCACCGCCTACGGGCATCCCTTCTCCAAGCGGATCATCGGCAACGCCCTGCTCGCCTATCTGCTCTGCCAGGGCTGGGGCAACGACCCGGACCGCCTGGCCGAGCCCCTGGCCGAGGCCGCCACGCTGCTGGAGTTGGCCAACAATCAAGAGGGCTGGCTGCCCGCCGAGGAGCAGGACGCCGTCATCGAACGGCTGCTGCGCTTCCAGGGCTGGGAAGTGGAGGTCGAGGGCGAGCCGAAGCTGGTGGTACTGGACACTCGCACCCGACGCTGGCGCAGCGAGCGCAGCCCGAAACGCCCCTCCGGCCTGATGGACTGGGAGGCCCTCTCGGAGCTGCAACAACATATTCTCGATGCTCCCTCGGTGGTGATCGTCTCGCCGGCCCCGATGTTCGGCGTCAAGCTGATCGAGGTCATCCAGAAGCTCTTCACCCTGGCCGGCAAGCCGCTGATGGTGGATGCCGAGAACTGGATGGCCCATCGCGGGGCGGCCAGCGTGATGCTCAACATCTTCCGCCATTCCCGCACCCCGGGGCACTACGTGATCCTCTCCGGCGACGTGCACTACTCCTTCGCCTACGACATCCGCATTCGTCACCGTCGCGAGGGTCCCAGGCTCTGGCAGATCACCTCCAGCGGCATCAAGAACGCCTTCCCCGACACCCTGCTCGACTGGTTCGACCGCGCCAACCGCTGGCTCTATGCGCCGCGTTCGCCGCTCAACTGGTTCACCAAGCGCCGGCGGATGGAAATCACCCCGCGCGACCCGGATCGCGCCAAGGCCGGCGAACGACTCTGGAATGGCAGCGGCATCGGCCTGGTGGAACTCGACGACCAGGGAAGGCCCAGCGACATCCGCCAGCTCGATGCCCGCGGCTACGACGTCACCTTCCCGCCCCGCGATCAGGACGCCTGACGCCGCCGCCACAGGATGAGGCCACCGGCCACCACCAGCCAGGAGACGAGTGCGGCCAGCACATCATCCAGGACGATACCGGCACCGCCGGGTACGAGCTCGGCCAGGTGGATGGGCGGCGGCTTGGTGGCGTCGAAGAGCCGGTAGACCACGAAGGCGGAGGCCATGACCCAGGGCTGACGTGCCGCCGTCTGGCCCAGTACCGCCACCGGGAAGGCGACGATCTCGTCGAGCACGATGCGTCCGTCATCCTTGGCGCCCAGTGACTGCTCGGCCAGATGGCACACCGGTACCGCGGCGAGCAGCAGCACCAGCGTCACAGCCACTTGCGCTCGCCGAGTGCGCCCCAGCAGCCACCACGCCAGCGGCAGGCCCAGCAGGGAGCCCACGGTGCCCGACGCCCAGGGCGAGAGTCCCGTCCCCAAGCCGGTGGCCAACCACATCACGACGTTATCCATCTTTCCCGCCTCTGCACGATGCATGTTGCGGCCGGTACCGGCCGAGAAGCCGCCAAGATACCCGCCGGCCCGGCGGACGTCGATGGCGGCTGCGTCGACATTCATCGCCGAGCGACGCATCATTCAGGGATGACCCTCGACACGACCCACCGCAACCGGCAGATGACCCACTTCGACGGCCACGACGAGATCTGGCTGTTCGGCTACGGCTCACTGATCTGGAAGGCCGACTTTCCCTTCCTCGAGCGCCGCCCGGCGTCTATCCATGGCTGGGTGCGCCGCTTCTGGCAGGGCTCCCACGACCACCGCGGCACCCCCGAGGCGCCGGGTCGCGTGGTCACCCTGGTGCGCGCGCCCGGCGCTACCTGCCACGGCATGGCCTATCGCATCACCCCCGAGGTGCTCGGCCCGCTCGACGTACGCGAGAAGAACGGCTACCTGCGCGAGGTGACCCGGCTGCACTTCGACGACGCTGCTCCGCCTTTGAGCGCCGAGGGGCTGGTGTACCTCGCCACCAAGGACAACGCCGCCTTCCTCGGTGACGCCCCGCTCGACGCCATCGCCGAGCAGATCGCCGTGGCCCACGGCCCCAGCGGCCCCAACCGCGACTACCTGGTCAACCTGGCCCAGGCCCTGCGCGAACTCGGCGTGGACGATCCCCACGTGTTCGCCCTGGCAGCGCGCCTGCCACACCCGGCAGACACCTGATGCCCGACACCATCTCGAAAACGGAGACGACCCTCCCATGAGCGTGACCCTCGACGACGTCCGACAGGCCGCCGCGCGACTCCAGGGGAACGTGGAGCGCACCGCCTGCCTGCACTCCACCACCCTCTCGCAGCTCACCGGCTGCGAGGTCTACATCAAGTTCGAGAACCACCAGTTCACCGCCTCCTTCAAGGAGCGCGGCGCCCTCAACCACCTGCTTTCGCTCAGCCCCGAGGAGCGTGCCCGGGGAGTGATCGCCATGTCGGCGGGCAACCACGCCCAGGCGGTGGCCTATCACGCCACCCGGCTAGGCATCCAAGCCACTATCGTCATGCCCCGCCACACCCCCAACCTCAAGGTCCGCAACACCCGCAACTTCGGGGCCGAGGTGCACCTGGAGGGCAACGGGGTCGACGAGGCCGGGGCCTACGCCCGGCGCCTGGCCGAGGAGCGCCATCTGGTCTTCGTGCACCCCTACGACGACGAACGGATCATCGCCGGCCAGGGCACCATCGCCCCGGAGATGCTCGAAGATGTCCCTGACCTCGACTGCCTGGTGATCCCCATCGGCGGCGGCGGGCTGATCAGCGGCAACGCCGTGGCCGCCAAGGCGCTGAAGCCCGATATCGAGGTGATCGGCGTGCAGACCTGCCGCTTCCCGGCCATGCAGCAGGCGCTGGCCAACGAACCGATCCACTGCGGCCTGGCAAGCCTGGCTGAGGGCATCGCCGTGAAGCAGCCCGGCGCACTGACCCAGGAGATCGTGCGTGAACTGGTCAGCGACATCGTGCTGGTGGACGAGCCCGAGATCGAACGCGCCATCCTGCTGCTGCTGGAGATCGAGAAGAGCGTTGCCGAGGGCGCCGGCGCCGCGGGCCTCGCCGCCCTGCTCACCGACCCGGCGCGCTACCGCGGCCGCAAGGTGGGGCTGGTGCTGTGCGGCGGTAACATCGACATGCTGGCGCTCTCCTCGGTGATCCAGCGCGGCCTGGTACGTACCGGGCGTATCGTGCGGGTGCGGGTCGGCATCTCCGACGTGCCGGGGTCGCTGGCCGAACTTACCCGCCTGCTCGCCGAACAGCGGGCCAACGTCATCCAGATCGCCCACCAGCGCACCTTCACCGACCTCTCGCTGCGCGCCACCGAGGTCGAGGCCACTCTCGAGACGCTGGGCAGCGACCATACACGCGAGGTGATCGCCGCACTGCGCGACGAGGGCTACGACCCGGTACTGCCCGCCAACGAGGTTCACCCGGACGAGCGCTGGGCCACCGACCCCGAGGGGCATTGACCCATGCCCTGACCGCCTGGCGAACGGTTGGCGGCAGGCGTACCCTATGCACATTCATCATTGCAGCGGTTTTCATCGTCTCAACAAGGGAAAAGTGATGAGCAGCAAGATCAACGTGACAGCCCCCCTGGTCATCCTGCACGGCGACGAGATGGCGCAGGTGGCCTTCGAGCGAATCCTCGACACCTTCGTGATCTCTCCACTGGACATCAAGCTGGTGGAGGTCGACCTGACAGCGGAGAACCGCCTGGTCACCAACGGCCAGGCGGTGATCGATGCCATCGAGGCGCTCAAGCGCTATGGCGTGGGTGTGAAGAATGCGGGAATGACGGTCAACCGCACCCAGTTGGGTGAGCTGCTGTCCGCCCATCCCGAGCTCGATGGCACCACCCTGCATCCGCTGGCCACCAAGTCGCCCAACGGCGCCATCCGCAAGGGCATAGGCGGCAACATCACCCGCGAAGACATCCAGTTCCGCAACCTGCAGTTCATCAAGCCGGAATGGATCGGCCGCGATATCGAGGTCGACACCATGGAGGTCGGCGGCAGCAAGGACAGCTTCAACGAGCTCTCCCGTGCTACCGGCATCGTCAAGCTGATGTTCGTCGGCGCCAGCGGTGACCCGGTGGAGCTGCACCGCCGCGAGGTCAAGAAGGGTGACCCCTGGCTGCTCGCCACCAACGAAATCGACGAGATCAAGGCCTGGGCACACCGCTTCTTCCAGCGCGCCATCGACGAAAAGCGCAACATCTACCTGGGCCTCAAGGACACCGTGATCGCCGGCTACGACGGCGTGATGCGCGCCGCCATTGAGGACATCTACGAGAGCGACTATCGAGCACAGGTCGAGGCGCTGGGGCTCAGCTACCACTACGAGCTGATCGACGCCCAGGCTGCACGCATCGTCGCCAATCCGCCAGAGCGGGCGCTGTGGGGCGTGCCCGACAACACCACCGGTCGCAAGCTCTACAAGCTGGTCGAGCAGCTCAAGCAACATGGCATCCCCACCCGCAAGGCGCACGTCTCACTGTCGCGGATGAGTGCCGGCGGCGGCGATCAGTACGGCAGCTACAACGCCCCCGCCATGGAGGACGGCATCCTCAAGGTGATCGTCGACGGCGAAGAGAAGCATGCGCGCCACGTCAAGCGAGGCGACCCCATCCTGCTGATGTCCAACGATCATGAGGCCATCAAGGATTGGATCACCCAGGTGTTCCGTGACGCGTCGCGCAAGGACAAGGAGGTCTACTTTGGCCTCAAGCGCGAGTACATGAACTACGACGAGGTGTTCAGCACCGTGATCACCGATGTGCGCAAGGAGCTCGCCCAGGCCGATACCCCGCCGCCATCGTTCATGATCATGCGGCCCTCCAGCCAGCTCATCAAGATGATCACCGATCCGCCGCGCAACGCCCTCTACCCGGCGCAGAACCTCGATGGCGACATCTTCTCGGATATCTCCGCGGCGCTCGGCGGCAGCCTGGCCACCGCCAGCTCGATCATCGAGAGCAAGAGCGGCACCATGCTCTTCGAGGCACCCCACGGCACCGCCCACGACCTCTACCTGAAGTACCTGGAGAGCGACGGCAAGGAGGCGCATTTCAACTCCTCGGCGCTGATCTTCGCCGTGGCCAATGCCCTGGAAACCCTCGGCGAGCGGGAGAACAACGCGGCCCTGATCGATTACGCCACACGCCTCAAGGCCGCGCTGATCGATACCGTTGCCGACGGCGTCATCACCGGCGATCTCAAGGGCAAGACCACCGACCCCGCAGCGGAAACCATCGTCGACATGCAAGGTTTCCTCGACGCCGTGGCCCAGCGCCTGCAGGCCTGACACCACGACGGCGGCCTCGTACCTTGCCGGGCCGAGGCCGCCGGGTGTTTCCCACGAGATAGACGTTACTCAGCACATCCCGCGGTTCTGCGACATCGTCATCAATCTCCCGCCCGAGGCTCCTGGACGATGTCCATACCATCATGGCGGTCCGCACCGCCGACGTAAGAGGCCGCCGCCGCGTGCTCGCGTTCGGTCACGACCCGGTCACGTCCGCTCTCCTTGGCCAAGTAGAGCAGTTGATCAGCACGACTGTAGAGCCGATCGAAGCCCGTCTCATCCTCTGCCTCGACCACTCCGATGCTCAACCGTCAGCCGGCGGTCGGCCGCCGGCCCGGGTAACGGCATCGCTCGAGTCGCCCGCAGGATCCGCTCTGCCAGGATCTGTGCTCCCGCCAGATCGCTGTCGGGCATCAGGATTGCGAATTCCTCGCCTCCCATTCGCGCTACGGTGTCGACACGCCGCACATGCCGTTCCAGGGTACGGGAAAAGCCCAAAAGCACCGTGTCGCCAAGCGGGTGGCCGAAGTCGTCGTTGATGCGCTTGAAGTGATCCAGATCCAGCAGCATCAGGCTCAGGGGCGTACCGTGGCGTCGACGCCACTCGAACGCCTGCTCAGCCATTTCCCGCAGCCAGCGGCGGTTGCTGAGGCTGGTCAGCTCGTCGGTCCGGCTCTGCAGGCGCATGGTCTCCCGCTGACGATCCAGATGAAGCAGCATCAGCATCACCGCGCCGACCGCCAGCAGGAGCAGCAAGAGCAGCAACGCCACGGCAAGGGTCAGCCGCTCCATCAACAGGCGCTGTTCGGCGGACGCCTGGTGGAGCTGCTCGTTCAGTTCGCTGTAGGCCCAGGCCAGGCCCTCCTCGATCTCCAAGCCCAGCACCAGGATGGCCTCGCCATCCGCCTCGTCGAACCCCTCCTCGGAAGCGCGATCGACGGCCGCCTCCAAGGCGGGCAGCCGCGACTCCACATAAGCCAACTCCTCGAACAGCTGGCTATAACTGGCCGGCACGATCTCGCTGCGGCGAAGCTGCCGTTGGACACTCTCGACACGGCGAGGAATCCGCCACAAGACATCATGGACCTGTCCCAGATGCATCCGCTCCGGATGGTCGATCAGGCTTTCCAGGGCCATGCGTAATGCAGCGGGATCCTGCTGAGCCCTTACCACGTCGGTGACCAGCGCCGTGTAGTCGGCCCCCACATGCCGACGTGCCTCGGAGACGTAGTAGCCGAATGCCAGGGCACAAAGCGTAGCGATCAGGCTGAATGCCACGACCAGACGCATCCCCAGGCCCCGGCTAGAAGCGTTCATCGGGCGCTGATTTCCCGGATCGCCCAGATCCAGCGCGTGATCGACACGTTACCCTCCATCGCGCCGGCGGCGTCCTCGGGCACGATCAGCATCAAGGGCCCCAGCACATCTTCACTGAGGGGCTCCCCATCGAGCCGCGTGGCCAGCAAGTAGCGCTTCTCCTGCCGCTGGGCCGGTGTAAGGAAGGTCGTGTAACCATCCAAGGCGAGGAACCTGACGCGCCGCGCCTCCTCGAGGCCCTGGGCGGCGAGGAAGTCATCCAGCCAGACCCCCGCGAAGGTGCCCTCGGGGCCTTCTGGATGGCGCATATTTACCTCATGAAGGCCCGGTTCCTCGATCTGTTCGAGGGTGAGCTCGCGGGACTCCATGCCTTCCGTCACGGTCAGCACCGGGGAAGCGCTATCGGCGATGGCGGGACCCGCAGCAGCCAGCAGTAAGAGCCAGCCGGCCAGGAAGCCGGCGCGTGTGGGAAATGAAGGAATATCCATGGGAACTCCCGAAACGGGATGAAAAGTATTGAATGGCAGCGACTGTACAGCCCTGTCGCTAGCTATTAGAGCTTGACGGTCGGATCCCCGAATCCCTTGGGCACATAGAGATTGTGCTCCCCGAGGTTCTTGACGTCTGTCTCACCACACAGCGCCATGCTGACATCCAGCTCCTTGTGGATGATCTCGAGTGCCCTGGTCACACCTGCTTCGCCCGCCGCCCCCAGACCATAGGTGAACGCCCTGCCGATATAGGTTCCCTTGGCCCCAAGCGCCAGCGCCTTCAGTGCATCCTGACCGGAGCGAATGCCCGAATCGAAGTGCACCTCCACCTCATCCCCTACCGCCTCGATAATGGATGGCAGCATGCGAATGGAGCTGACGGCACCATCCAGCTGGCGTCCCCCGTGATTGGAGACGATGATCGCATCGACGCCGACCTCGACGGCTCGCCGAGCATCTTCCGGCGTCATGATGCCTTTCACGATCATCTTCCCACCCCACCACTTCTTGAACTGGGCGATACGCTCCCAATTCAGCGATACATCGAACGCTTCTGCCGTCCAGGTGGAGAGCGACGACGGATCGGTCACCCCTTGGGCATGGCCGACGATATTGCCGAAGGAGCGGCGCTTGGTACCCAGCATCTCCAGACCCCAGGGCACCTTGGTGGCCATGTTGGCGATCGAGCGCGCCGTCAGCTTGGGCGGGGCCGATAGCCCGTTTTTGATGTCTTTATGGCGTTGGCCAAGCACCTGCAGGTCGACCGTGACAACAATCGCGGAACACTTGGCCGCCTTGGCACGCTCGAACAGACGACGCATGAAGTCGTCATCCTTGAGGGTGTAGACCTGAAACCAGAAGGGCTTGGAGGTGTGCGCAGCCACGTCTTCGATCGAGCAGATCGACATGGTCGAGAGCGTGAACGGTACACCGAATGCCTCGGCCGCTCGCGCCGCCTTGATCTCACCGTCGGCAGACTGCATCCCCGTCAACCCGACCGGTGCCAGCGCCACCGGCATGGCCACGTCCTCCCCGATCATCCGGCTTTGCGTGGTGCGCCCGGCCATATCCACCGCCACGCGCTGCTTGAGATGGATGTGCTGGAAGTCACTGCTGTTTTCGCGAAACGTCTGCTCCGTCCAGCTGCCGGATTCGGCGTAGTCGTAAAACATCTTCGGCGTGCGTCTCACGTAGTGACGTCGCAGATCTTCGATGTTGGTATAGAGCGGCATGCTGCCTCCTATGTGAAGGGTGCGCGTAGCGCATGATCGCCAGCAGATACGGATGGCGTCCAGCGACAGATGCCGCTGCTGGCGCCGGTAATCACCACACAGCGCCTTGAAAGTATCGATTTATTCATCGCATGAGAGAACGGGAGACGATAAGAAAAGCGCTTCCATGCCACCCTTGAGGACGAGGCTGGCTCGACCCACGGATATCACGAACGAAAGGGGCACCTCGATCGGAGATCGGTCACTCCTCTGACGACGCGTTCAGCATGTTTTCAAGACGCGCGATCTCGATGCGGGCGTTGACGAGTTCGCTGACGTCATACTGCACGCCGAGATAGTAAATCAGTTTGCCCGAGGCATCACGCAGCGGCTGAATCGACAAGCGGTTGTGAAAAAGCGTGCCGTCCTTGCGGTAGTTGCGCAGCGTCACCTCCACGGGCTCATGCACCTTAAGGGCAGCGCGAATCTCATCGAGCGCCGGCTGGTCGCGATCCTCGCCCTGCAGGAAGCGGCAGTTGCGCCCCAGGATTTCCTCCTGGCTGTAGCCCGTCAGCTGCTCGAAGATGCTGTTGGCGTAGACGATGGGAGAGTCCGGCTGGTCCGGGTCGGAGAGGGTCACGCCGTTCACGCAGGTATCCAGGATCTGCGTCAGGACATGCGGAATGATGCCGGTATCTTTTTCGGGAATGAATAGCATGGTGTCTCCAACCCAGGGCGCTGGGTAAACGAGTTAGTCCGTCGGCTTCTGACCGAGCTCCCGCTCGGCCAGAACGCGCAGGTCGCGCACAACGCGCTCCGTAGCGTCCTTGACCGCCACGCGAATGAGCTTTTCGAACGGGCGCATGGCAAAGTTCAGCTTCGCCAGTTCGAAGCTGAAGGTCAGCCGCGTATGCCCCTGCTGCGGTTCGAAGAAATAGTTGATCTCGAACGGATCCTTGATACCCCTGAAACACACGCGGCGCTCTGGCTCGAGAGCGATAACCCTGAAATCGGCCTCGGAGCGGCGCCCTTGATCGATTCGCACCTGCCGGGCTGTCCAACCAACGGCAAGCGGCCCGCTGCTCAGGGGCGTCAGCTTCTGGACCTCGGGCGACCAGCGCGGATAGTTGCGGACAAAATTGGTCACCACGAAGCCGAACACATCGGGCACCGGGCAACGAATCAGGGTACTGGACTGTGACTTAACCATCGTTCAAGCGATTCCCATGAAGACGGGTGACGGGAGTTCGCAACGCTAGGGGCATAGGCGTAAAGAGAAACGTCATCGAGCCTGGCTGCCAACACGACCAAGCTTGACGATAGCAGCATTTCCCGGGGTGCGCTCCATGGATCATTTTCCAGCGCCAGTGCCGGGTCACTCCGTAAGAAGGTGCCGAGAAGGTGGCATACCTTGAAAGCACCGCCATGCTGATGGCAATCTTCAGCGTGCATTTCACCAGTGGCCTGACCATGGGCAACAACGGCGATGAGATCGCACTCACCTTGCCATCACTCCCATGCCGGCATCCCCATGGAGGAAACTTCGATGATCATTCGTCACGCCAACGAGCGCGGCTACGCCGATCACGGCTGGCTGAAGTCTCGACATACCTTTTCGTTTGCCGACTACTTCGACCCCAATCACATGGGCTTTCGCAAGCTGCGGGTGATCAACGAGGATCGCGTTCAGGGCGGCCAAGGCTTCGGCACCCACCCCCACCGGGACATGGAGATCCTCTCCTACGTGCTGGAAGGCGAGATGGCCCACCGCGACAGCATGGGCAACGGCGCGGTCATGCGCCCTGGCGATGTGCAACGCATGTCGGCCGGTACCGGCGTGCGGCACAGCGAGTTCAACAACGCCCCCGACCGTGAGCTGCACTTCCTGCAGATCTGGATCGAGCCGAAAGAGCGAGGCATCGCCCCCGACTACGAGCAGAAAGCCTTTCCCGCCGAGCAGCGCCAGGGGCAGTGGCGGCTGGTGGTGTCCCAGGAGGGGCGCGACGGCTCAGTGAGCGTGAACCAGGACGTCAACCTCTACGCCGGCCTGTTCGATGCCGGCGAGCGAGCGCCTACGCCTGCGGTGCGCCACGCCTGGCTGCAGGTGGTACGTGGCGAGGCGGAGATCAACGGGCAGCGGCTCTCAGCCGGCGATGCCGTCGCCTTCCAGCCGGGGGAGACCATCGAGGCGGTCGGTGTGAAGGCCTCGGAGATCCTGCTCTTCGACCTGGCCTGAACGGACTAATACCCCCGCGATCCTGGATCGCGCAAGGAACGTTGCAAAGATGGCAACTTCGTCAGTGAACAGGGGGCAGACCATCGGATGGGGATGGAACGACCTCAGTGCCTCCTTCCGCCACCAGCTTTCCCTTTAGGGGGAATCACGAGGAAATCGGAAGAACAAAGAGAGAACGAAGATGATGACACGGCGCAGCTGGAGCGTGGTCGCGGTGGTGACAGCGATCGCCGCCATTGCCATATCGTACTTTCTGGCTGCACCGCAGAGTACCGAGCCGACCCCATCTGCGCCATTGCAGGAATCCGACTGGGTCTCGGCTGCTGCGGACATTGCGGTAGAAGAATTCGACCGTCTGGCGGGTCCGTGGGAACTCACGCTTCCGGCGGATCATGGCGTACACGCCGAAGCCAGCACGGAGCTATGGCAAGTGTCGGCGCACCTGGCAGATGAAGATGGCCAACCCGTCGGCGTCCAGTTCCTGCTTTTTCGCATCGGTCTCGCCGGACCCGATGCCCCGCCGCCAACTTCGCCCTGGGAGGCGCGCGAACTCTACCGTGGCCACGTCGTGCTGGTCGAGGCAGCTGACGAAACCATCGTCGCCGAGGAGAGGTTCGCTCGCGGCATGGCGGGTCTTGCCGGGTTTGAGGAAAACCTCGGAGAGCTTCGCATTGAGAACTGGTCGCTCGACTTTCCGGACCGGGCGGATGCCGATCAGTGGACCCTGAACACAGACATTGGTGATATCCGGGTCGAACTGAACCTGACACCCGAAAAGGAGCCCCTTCGGGTCGACGGTGACGCCCTACCCTTTCGCGGCTATGCGTTCAGCCGGCTGCGCGCCGAGGGCAGCGTCGAGAAGAAGGAGTACCGGCGGTCGGTTTCCGGTACCGTATGGTTCGAGCATCTGTGGGGCGAGCTGCCGATCCCCGGCGGCACGCCCGTGGCATCGGACCGGCTGCAAGTGCAGCTCGATGACGGATCTGAGCTTTCGGTCTTCCGCTCGCGCCGCCTCGACGGGACGGGCACGCCGACGGTAGAGGCGCTCCTGATCGATGCGGAAGGCACCGCCGTCGCCTACGACGACGACACAGCACAACTGGAACTGTCGCGCCGCTGGCAAGGAGCACAGGCCACCTGGCCCGTGGACTGGCAACTGCGGCTTGGAGATCTGCAACTCACCATAACGCCGGTCATGGATGCGCAGGAGCATGACTTCATGGTGAGTGTCTGGTCGGGGCTGGTACGAGCGCAAGGAGAACGTGGCGACCGGCCGGTCTCCGGGCTGGGGACCTTGCAGCTGACGGGATACGGAAACTGATGATGGGAAGAGCGCCATGAAAAAGCGGATCGTGATCGGCGGCACCGTCGTCACCCTGGCTGTCGTGGGGTTGGCGGTTGCCTGGCTGGGCGGATTTCTGCCTTCCCAATTCGGCGCCGATCCGCAGCGACATCGCTCGCCCACCGGGGAGGTTCCGGCGACCGAGCAGCGTCCGGGCGATCCTGAAGCGGGTTACCATGCACTGGTCAATGAACCCTATGTCAGCTGCGGCATGCCTCAAGAGGCCTGGAGTCGTCTGGCGCCCGAAACCGATTCATCCGACCTGCTGCCCGGTCGTGAAGGCCGTAATGCCGAGCTGCCCTATTCCCTCACCGCCCATGTCAATGCCGACGGCATCGAGATCATTTCCAATAACTGCCTGGTCTGCCATGCGGCACCCATCGGCGACGAGGTAGTGGTCGGGCTGGGCAATCCATTCGCCGATTTCACAGTCGATGCGCGCAGCCTGGTCAACCAGGTGGGCCGCTATGTGCGCGGCCCGGCACAGACCGCCGCCTGGCAGCACTGGGCCGACCGGATCGAGGGCATCGCACCCTATATACAGACCGACACCATCGGCATGAATCCGGCCACCAACCTCAGTTGGGCGCTGATGGCGCATCGCGACCCCGACACCATGGCCTGGTCTGACACCCCGCTGCTGGAACCGCCGCCCGAGACGCCGGTGCCGCTTCGCACCCCGCCCTGGTGGTGGATGAGCAAGAAGAACGCCATGTTCTACACCACCATCGGCCGTGGCGATCATTCGCGCTACATGCTGTTCGCCTCACTCCTGTGCGCCGATACAGTCGAGGAACTGGACGAGATCGATGCCTACGCCCCGGACATACGCGCCTATCTCGAAAGCCTCTCGCCTCCCGCCTTTCCGGGGGAAATCGACGAGGCGCTCGCTGCCGAGGGGCGGCCTGTATTCGAGGCGAATTGCGCTAGCTGCCATGGCACCTATGGCGAAGCCCCCAGCTATCCCAATCGCGTCATCCCACTCGACAAAATCGGGACCGATCCGCTCTATGCCGCGACCATGACCGATGGCAGCCTCGACCGCTTCTACAAATGGGTAGACCGCTCGCCACATGGCGGCACCGTGCGGGCCGCGCCGGCGGAAGGATATATTGCCCCTCCCCTGGACGGGATCTGGGCGGTGGCGCCCTATCTGCACAACGGCTCGGTGCCGAGCCTCGCAGCACTGCTCGACAGCCGGCTGCGCCCCCGCTACTGGCGCCATGCCGAGACGCGCGAGCATGACGCGGAGGCGATGGGCTGGCGACACGAGGTGCTGGAGTCCGGCAAGGATGCCGCCGCCGACTCGGCCGAGCGAGTCAATATCTACGACACCACGCTACCTGGCTACGACAACGGCGGCCATGACTTCGGCGACGACCTGAGCGAACAGGAGCGTCGCGCGGTGCTGGAATATCTCAAATCGCTGTAACGGGTGATAATTCGAAGTAACCCACAATTGGACGCTGCAATAGCCAGCAATTGGACGGAATCATTCACCGCCACAACGCACGACCCTGGCGTGTTAACAAATTTTATCCGATACTGCATTCTATATTTGTTAACGCGACGCTTCCATGTCTTACCTTCGCCTACAGCCCGAACAGTCCCGTGTGGCTGTCAACGCCATCCAGCTATTCGAGGCGCTGGAGCAACATCGCGCCCAGGCACGGCAAGTGGAGGGATCGATGCACTGGAAGCGGATCAAGGGCCGCGACTACCTCTACCGCTGCTACACCGGCGGCAAGAACCACTCGATCGGGCCCCGCTCGGAAGAAACGGAGCGTATCAAGCAGACATTCGATGCCGGTAAGGCCGAGTTCAAGACCCGCGATGCGAGCTTGAAGGAACAGCTGCTCTTGCATGCCGCCTATGTACGCGCAAACCGGCTGAACCGCTTCCCGACTCCCGGAGCGAGGGTGATCCGCGCCCTACAACGGCACGGCATCCCCTTTCGCATCATCGGTACCAGCGCGCTCTACGCCTTTGAAGCCCGTGCCGGCGTGATGATCGAGCCCCAACACCTGGCCACGGCGGACATGGACGTGTTGATGGATGCTCGCCAGGGCCTTCGCATCGTTACCGCTCTCGAGGGGAAAACACTGCTATCCATCATTCAGGCGAGTGATCGCAGCTTTAAACCCATGACTCCGGGCCCCTTCGAGTTTCGCGCCGCCAACGCCAAGGGCTATATGATCGATCTGATCACCCAGGTGACTTCGCCCATGGCGGTCAGTGAGTTCGAACGCCACCTTGACGCCGGCGATCTGAAGCCCGTGGGGATCGATTCGCTCAAGTGGGCCTTGGCCTCGCCACTTTTCGAGGCCGTGGTATTCGACGAGCGCGGCATGCCACTGCGCTTGACCACGATAGATCCCAGAGCCTTCGTATTGCACAAGTGGCACGTCAGCCAGCAACCCGACCGCGACGCCCTGAAACGCCACCGTGATGAAGCCCAGGCACGACTGGTCGCCACCCTCCTCCACCATGAACTCAAGGAGCTACCCACTACGAACGCCGTGAAGCGAGCCTTCCCTCACCTACTTACGCAGCAAGCCGAAGAAGCGCTCGATGACTTCGATGTGTGATGCAGGTCACAGAAAAAGACCGAGATTGGTTTCATCGAAAACCTGCCTGAGCGCGTCACCCTGGACGAGGACCAACGCGCACCCGAGTTATTACTGGCGATCAAGTCGGTGGAGGACCGAGACCGCTCGCCGGGGCGCTTCTTGCTTACCGGCTCCGCCATCCTCCTGCTGCTGTCCAAGGCGCATGTTGTGACTGAGCCTTGAAGCCCGACCGCCAGAGCCCCTGAGGGCGACAGACAAGGAAATCGGGGTACGTCCCGATTATTACGAGGAAATATGAGGCGTCGAAGTCAAACGCTCCGCGAGCGTTCAGGCCAAGGACGCCGCCGGTCTCGCTCGCCTCGCCGACCAGGCCGGCAAGCAATTCCAGGGCGGCATGCTAATCTACACCGGCCGCCACTGCGTGAAGCTGAAAGTGCCAGGCTGCAACGCCGTACCCATCGGCATGCTGTGGGGAGAAAAACTCGGTCATCGGCATGTTGCGGATGAGACATGAAGCCCGACTTCAGTGCCTAAGTGCGACTAGCAAGGAAATCGGGGACGTACCCCCCCGAGTTCGACAGATAGAAGCGTAAACTATTGATTAACCTGGAAACGCCTTTTCAAAATTGGCACTACAAGCGTGATGCGGCAGGTGCCGGCAGGCCAATCGCCTCGAAAAGGTCGCGTTGTTCAGGCTTCAATTTGGTCAGGCCGCTCGCCGTCTCGCGACGGTGAAGCAGGACCTGGTGGAACTGGATCTTGCGGGCAATTTCCAGTGCCCGCGTCGGCGAAAGCGTGTGATCACTGGCTTTCAGCCGCATCCGCAGTACGCGGTAAAGCACCAAGGCCAGGAAGCAGATCAGCGCATGGGCGCGGATACGCTCCGGCAACCGGTGGTAGACCGGCGCGATCTCGATATCACTCTTCAGCACCCGGAAGCCACGCTCGATGTCTGCCAGCGCCCGGTAGCGTTCGACGATCTGCTCAGGCGCATGGTCGGCCATGTTGGTGACCAGCAGCAGCTTGCCATCCATCATCCTGGCGCGATCCAGCGCCCGTTGATCGAGCACGTAGTTGAACGTCTCAGCGGTCAGGTCGACCTTGAGAATATGGCCGAGGTGAGCGTCGGTGACGGCCTTGTAGAACCTGGCCGTCACGCCGGGATCGGAGAGCTTTCTGCCGCGATAGCGACGTCCGGCATCCTGGTTGTCCAGCTTCTCGAACCACTGCCGCGCATCGGCCTGTAGCGCCTCGATCTTCTGATCGCGCGCGGTTGTCTGCGCCTTGGCGACGTCCGGGCGGTGCGCCACGATCAGGCGATGCCCCTGCCAGGCCATCTCGCCGTAGGCTTCGTGATCGGCGTCCTGACAATGCGTCTGATGAAACGTCTTCAGCAGGTCATCGAATTCGCCGTAACGTCGGCCGGGCACCGCCAGGATGAATTCCAGGGGACGACCCTCGATACGCACGGCGGACAGGGCTTCCAGGTTGTCCAGGGAGAGCAGGCCACGGTCGGCGACCAGCACCACACGCCGCACCTTGAAGCGCTTTGTCACGGTCTCGATGGTCGGCAACAGTGTCTTGGTTTCCGCCATGTTGCCATCGAATACCTCGTGATGAATGGGCAGCCCTTCTGCCGTCTGCACGACACCCAACATGAACTGGCGGGCGATCCCGCCCTCCTTCGACGGGCCGTAATGGCGGACATCACCCTCGAGTGACGTCTGGCCTTCGGCTCGGATCGTGGTGAGGTCGTAGAAGACGATCGACAGCTCTTGATCGATCAGCGGCTTGAGTTGCTGAGCCAGCACGTCATTAAGGGTTTCACTGCACTCCGACAGGGTATCCATGGTGCGCAGCAGCTGCTGATGGCTGATCGAGGCCGTGTCGACATCGGGCACCAGCACATCCTCCAGCCAGCGCAGCACACCGAGCTTGGATTCCGGATCGCAGAGACGGTTGAACACCATGACCCGCAGCAGCCGCTCGGCATCGAACTGCCGCTTGGTGCGCAGCACGCGGCGGAAGGCGTCATCCAATCCGAGCTCTTTCCAGAGCGAGGTCAGCAGCCAGGTGTCACCCACCGAGCGCGCCGGCGCGAAGTCGGTCTCGCCGGTGCCTTCGTCGAGCGTCGGCTGGCCGGAGACGCGCAGCAAGCCGTTGATCAGCGCGCTGGATTCCCCGGCAGTGACGGCCTCGAGGCGACCCAGCGTCGCGATCACGCGTTGGCGCGACTTGCCGGCCTCGTCGCGGAAGGATTCGACGAGCTTCACATAGCGACGCGGGCCGGATTTGGTGACTTTGACGAACATGTCATCACCATAGACCCCCAATGTCACTGCTGGCAAGGATCCAAGAGAAAAACGTGTCACTACAAGAATTCGGCCGAAATTGGCTAAGTGGCTGAATTCTCAGACCGCAGGTACCGATTTCCGGTCAAAATCGGCCTGGAAGTGTCGAACTCGGGTACCCCGATTTCCCGTTTGACCACATGGCCGCGCTTGTCTTCGAGCTACAGCTTGCCTTTTCGATATCGGAGCGATATTGGGGTACGGCCCAATTTTCTAACAAACAAAACCAAAAACAACTTGTTGCACTGAAATCAAACCCTAGATTTTTAACAGCGTATAAAGTATCATGAAACAACTATCGATATTCATAAAGAACTCCCAATAAGCAAGAGACAAAATGGCCATATATGTAGATAACGCAAGAATTATTTGGGCGAACAAAATTTGGTGTCATTTAGTAGCAGACAACTTAGATGGAACTCCATGCGTTTGCTGACGACATTGGGTTAAAAAGAAAATGGTTCCAACCATCAGCCTCATACCCTCATTATGATATCACATTAAAGACAAGAAGCATTGCTCTTGCCAAAGGCGCTAAAATAGGGTCAAAAAAACAAATTATATATTGTGCAAAAAGATTGAAAGAAGAGCAAAATAAAAAAAATAACCACACTCAAGCCCAGCTTAAACTAGGTTTTTAATAAGCTACGCTAGGGGGAAGCAAGACATGTACTTAGAAGAACAGTCTTTAGATGACATTTTGATGCGACTCTACGGAAAATTTTCCACGAGGAAATGGGATTATGTTAATTCGACAAAAGGACCTAATTACGAGAAGCAATCAGTGCTAATAAGACTCAACAACCCCCGCTCCAGGGTTAGTATGACAGAGGGAAAGGGTACTATATTCAGTTGTCTTGGCGAATTAATTTGGTATTTAAGTGGATCAAATAACCTTAAGCAAATACAGTATTATTTAAAAGACTATCATCATTTTTCAGATGATGGAAAAACCATTTATGGTGGCTATGGACCTAGACTATTTGGTCCCAAAAAAGCCAAATCGAAAACATAATAAAAATACTCAAACAAAACCCAAGTAGTAGGAAAGCTGTTGTCCAAATCTTTTCAGGCAAAGATATAAAAAAAAACTCACAAGGATGTACCCTGCACATGTACGCTCCAGTTCATGATCAGGGATGAAAAACTCCACTTATTCACTTGTATGCGCTCAAATGATATGTACAGAGGTCTTCCTCATGACATTTTCTTCATATGATCCGAACAGATAGTTGCTCGAAGGCTTGGCTTAAAATTAGGTGTTTATAATCATTATGTGACAAGTATGCATTTATATGAGTGTGACATTGAAGCCGCTATGCGTTTTATGAGAGAAGGCTGGCAAGATTTAGAAGAAATGCCTATTATGCCTACAGCCAACATTGAAACAAACATAAGGAACCTGATAAGATTTGAAACTAACGTACGCCACGGGAATCAAGTAGATGTTGCAAATTACTTCGAGCTCCCCGTATTGGTCGGACATAGGTAAACTTCTTCAGTTCTATTGGCACAGCCATAATCATAACAATATTTATGAGTTAAAAATAATCAAATCGTCTCTTAAATATAATATATACAACCATTACTTAGACAAGCGACTCAGATACATCAAAAATAAGGATGAAAGCTATGCCTTCCTCTAAGACTGAATCAAAATTTAATGACTTTCAATTATCGACCCTAAATAAAATGGTTGAAACTTTGATTCCTTTATTGAGGTCAAATCTCGAAATCATTGAGTGGGCAAGTCCAATACCTTATTTTGGCGATCCTAGCAAAGCAGAGATTGCAACTGTCGGGCTAAACCCTAGCAATAGAGAGTTTGTTTCTACCTAATAATGTTGAGTTAGCTGGTAGTGAAAGACGATTTCATACTCTTAACTCGTTGAAAATTCAAAGCTGGGATTCATGTTACAAAAGAACATCTATATAGCATATATACCTCATGCACAGAGATATTTTTTAACAATCCTTATGATGGTTGGTTTAAAGCCTTAGATAAGATTATAGGAAATACAAGCTTTTCTTTTTATAGTCCTTTATTCCATGCTTGTCATTATCAGACCTAATACCGTATGCGACTGAGAAAAAATGGGCGGACCTTTCATCACGACAAAAAGCTGAACTACTAAAAGCCTCAAAAATATTTTTAGGTGAAACCATTAAGAATTCTCCAATAAAGATTGTTATTCTTAACGGAAGGACGGTTGTTGAAACATTTTCCAAAATGACGGATATTAACCTCCACTCTTATCCTAAAGAAGAGTGGATATTGCCGAGAAACAGGTGGCCATGGCGTTTCTGGTATTGCCTATGAAGGAGAGTTGAGTAAAATATCGGGAATACCAATGGACCGCAAAATAAAAGTTCTTGGCTATAACCACAACATTCAGAGCAGCTTTGGTGTAACAGCGCAAGTCAGGGCACAGATACAATCATGGATAACTAAAAATGCAGAGGAAGTCTTTTAGAATGAATAGGGTAACGCTTGAAAACGAGATTAACTCCAGATTGACTACCTTAGAACAACAAGGCATGCTAATGCCCGGCATTCAACCTCCTGAAAATAAAGATGCCTTAGTAGCTCAAATGGTAGACAGCATTAGGCGCATTGAGTATGTCTCTACGGTTAGGTCACGCCAAGTAAGTAGAAACAGAACTAATCCAAATGATACAGCTTTCGACCCTATTCGGGCAGCTGTATGGTATCAGCAGCATGGAAATAATGAAGAAGCGTCTTGGTTAATTTTTTTATCAATTCACTTTGGCAAAGCACTTGGTACAGATTGGCTGTTAATTAAGGATATTTATGGATGCTTAGGAAACGGTCTTTGGGATTGGCAAACAGTTTCAAAAAATCCTCTCGCGCTCTCAAATTGGATTGCTCACAACCAAAAGATATTAAAAAGCGGCGGAAGAAAGTTTGGAAATCATAGGAAATACGAATCTTTAACTCCAGCAAAGCGGGGGTGGACCGGTGCTGTGATAGAGAGTTATGTAGACTGGGTAACAGAACATGGATCTCATTACGATTTATTTGACGATACAATAACTGATGCAGGAGGAGACCCGCGCTTAGCATTTAATAAGCTTTATCATTCTATGGATGTCGTTAATCGCTTCGGTCGAACCGCAAAATTCGATTACTTGACAATGATTTCTAAAGTTGGAATTGCAAACATCATTGCCGACCAGGCTTACTTGAAGGAAGCTACAGGTCCGCTAAGCGGAGCCAAACTACTTTTTGGAGGTACAACATCAGCTAACATCAATAATGATCTCCTTGAACAAAGGCTTACTGAAATAGATGAGATCCTCCAAGTTGGAATGCAAGTTCTGGAGGACTCTCTTTGCAACTGGCAAAAGACTCCGGGCAGATACATTAAATTTAGAGGGTAGACAAAATATCTCTCCAAGAATAACGAAACTTTAAGTTTATTCAGATGATTCTTTTCAATCATCTCGCGATGCTGCATTTGACCAACAACAATACCTGGAGCAACTCCAATTTTTTTAGAGAATTTTATAACGCTTCTATAATCGTTCCTAAGATTAAAGAAAGCTTCTTTATATTCAGGAGGAATCAAGACATCATTCGAAAAAAGTCAGCCTCTTGCTCTTGGACATCATCCTCATCGTCCATGCCTTCAATATGCACGTCAGCAATGTCATGTAACAATAAGTGTCCAATCTCATGAAAAACAGTAAACCAAAAGTGATCATCTGAGAGATATCTAAAACTAAGCATCAGCAAAGCTTTATTGCCACTAAACTTTTTAGTTGCTCCACTAGCTCTACAGCCATCTTGGAGTTTTTGCCACTACAATAGCTACACCACTTTTCGAACATATTTCTCTTAGTTCAGGAACAAAAATTTCAGGATCTTTTTTATTTGTTAAAGCTCGAATATCCTTTATGCTATCGTGAAGAATAGCTTTGCTAAACGGCTTGCAGTCAATACGGCTTGCAAGTATTTCTCCTTGCCGAAGCCATGCAGCTACTGCTCCGTCCTCTTGTTCAAATGTTGGATGTTCTGAACATTATATTCCCGTAATGGGCTTCCTGAAGATCCCTCCATTGTTCAATATTGTCAATGTTAAAATAATCTAGACAATGCAAAAACTTCTTTGCCTGAACTTTTTCCTCTGGAAGCCATCCAAGTTTTTGCATGCTTTTTACAGGAAACTTATTTAGCCAACTCTCCTCTTCTTCACTCAATGCCTTGAATATTCTCTCAATATCTTCGCGGTATTGAGCTTCTCTATTGAGCCAAAAGTCGCTATCAGCTCCGAAGATATCAGCTAGCCTGTCCGCTAACGCGCCCGTAATCTTCTCATTGCCTAAAAGCAAAGAATTTACAAACTTTATACCAATGCCAGCCTTTTCAGAAAAATCAGAAACAGTAATCTTCTTTTCTGACATTATCTCCTGAATTGTTTCTCCAGGAGGTGAAGCCCAGTTAGGCTGGAAAGCATGTGAATTATTCATAGCGGCCTCCAATATCAAGAAGCTTTATTCTTGAAACATCATCCCATGCCACATTCCCATGCTCATCTAAAGGAATTTTATGGTGGGCTGCGCTACAATATTCAAATAGTAACCGTCGCAAAGATCAATATATACTTTTCCTGGAGGTTTTCCGTCAACCTGAGTTGGGTTTCCTACCGGGATTCTTAGAATGCAGGTTGCTGCCCTAATATCAGCAATCCTACGGAGCAACATCTTTACCACAGGTAGTGGCAGCAGCCTATAGGCAACTACCTCACTGCGGCATATTTCCCTGAGCTGCTCAGTTTCAAAAGCTAATATTAGGGACATCCCACGCTGCTTTTCCAAATTTCAAACCCAGATATCTAGAAAAATTATTCGAGCCTAAGCACCAATAATCGCACAATACAATAATCGGGGACAGACCCTCATTACCCCGTAGGCGGAAAAATCACGTACTTGGCTTCACATCTCCCCCGGTCCTCTCTGTCATTAGCTTCAGTATCAACAGCGCAAACTGCCGTCCTGTCTCCTCATCCTCCAGCAAAGGCATGGAGAGCTTCTCGTGGTCGTTCATGGCGTCGAGCACGGCGTCGGTGACTCGCTTCGGAAAGAGGCCATGCATCACCTGGTCTTCGTTGTGGTTGCGTACCTGGGCCATCACTGCCTCGTCGCGTTCGATGCGGTCGGCGATGCCGTTGGCGAAGTGCAGCTTGTCGTCGTCGCTGACCTCGGCGCCGTAGAGGTCGTTGAGCTTGTCGATGATTTCGGCGAGGCGCTGCTTCTCGGGGTCATGGGGTTTGCCGGAACCCACCTCGCTGACTGGTTTGAGGCCGTAGTCGCCGGTTTGCTGCTCAAGCTGCAGGCGATGCTCGGCGCGCTTGGTGAGACGGTAGTGGGTGAGGTCGAGCTCGCTGACGTCGATGGGGTCTTCTTCCATAAGCCGGTCGATGCGCAGCAGCGGGTGGAGGTGGCGGGCGAAGACGCACAGCTGCTCCAGCTCGCGGTCGTCGAAGGTCACGATCTGGCTGAGGAACTCGTAGGTACGCACGAAGCTCTGCAGGTTCTTGCGAAAGAGGTCGAGCTCGTCGCGGGTGGTGCCGGCGTCCTTGAGCTCCTGGTCGGCGCGCTTGATGCCCTTGTTGTCGCCGTTGCGCTCGGCCTGGCGCCGTTCTTCCTGCCAGGTCCGGATCTGTTCGAGGATCGACTGGTAGCGGTGCTTGAAGCGGTCCTGGGCGGGGCGGCAGTAATAGCTGAGGCTCGACGCCGGGACCTTGGGGTCGAAGAAGGCCGTGGCGAAGGCTTCCACCTCTTGCCAGTGGTAGATACCGCTGGCATCCAGGCTGCGCTGAAGATCAAAGACGACGTTGGGGTCGGAGACGTCGGCCAGCTCGGCCCTGCGGTAGTAGGGTGCGAAGGCGGCGAGGACCTCCTCGGGGTCGTTGAAGAAATCGAGGATGAAGGTCTGCTTGCCGGGAAAGACTCGATTGAGCCGCGAGAGGGTCTGCACGCAGTCCACGCCCTGGAGCTTCTTGTCCACGTACATGGCGCAGAGCTTGGGCTGGTCGAAGCCGGTCTGGAACTTGTTGGCGACGATCATCACGTTGTACTCGTCGGTGTCGAACGCCTCGGCCATGTCGCGGCCCTTGAGGCCGGGGTTGAGCAGGGCGCTGTGCTCGGTGACCTCCTCGGGGATCACCTCGTCCGGCGGCACGCTGCCGGAGAAGGCCACCAGGGGGTGGACGTCGTCGTAGCCCTGCTGCTCGACGTATTGCGCGCATGGCCAGCTGCGTAGCGCACCGCCTCCTGGCGGCTGCTGGTCACCACCATGGCCTTGGCCTGGCCGTCCAGCAGGTGGCGCACGTTCTTGCGGAAGTGCTCGACGATGACCTCCACCTTCTGGCTGATGTTGTAGGGGTGCAGGCGCACCCAGCGGGCGAGCGTGCGCCGAGGCCTTGCGCGGCATCCACCTCCTGGTCCTCGCCGTCCGGGTGGGCCAGCTTCCAGGCGGTGTTGTAGGTGACGTAGTTCTGCAGCACGTCGAGGATGAAGCCCTCCTCGATGGCCTGGCGCATGGAGTAGAGGTGGAAGGGCTCGGGCAGGTTGTCGGCGCCGGCCGGTAGATCGGGATCCGGCGGCCGGCCGAACAGCTCCAGGGTCTTGCCCTTGGGCGTGGCGGTGAAGGCGTAGTAGCTGATGCGCTCGGTGGGCGTGCGGCCGGCGGCGTCCACACGCCGCGTCCAGCAGCTCCTCGCGCGCTCGACTCTCCTCGCCCTCGTGGCATCTGGCCTCGACCGCCGCAGCGAGTGCGCCTTGAGCTTGCTGGCCGAGCTGCCGGTCTGCGAGGAGTGCGCCTCGTCGGCGATCACCGCGTAGCGGCCACGGGCCAGCTCCGGGCGCTTGTCCAGGGCATCGAACAGCGCCGGGAAGGTCTGGATGGTGACGATGATGATGCGGGTGTTGCTGGCCAGCGCCTCGGCGAGCTGTTCCGACTTGCTCTGGTTGCCGATGTCGCGGGTGATGGGCCGCACCACGCCGTGGGCGTGCTCGAACTGGTAGATGGTGTCCTGGAGCTGGCTGTCGAGCACGGTGCGGTCGGTGACCACGATCACCGAGTTGAACAGCTTGGCCGCCGTCGTCGGCGTAGAGCGATGGCGAGCTGGTGGGCCACCCAGGCGATGGAGTTGGACTTGCCCGAGCCGGCGCTGTGCTGGACCAGGTAGCGCTGCCCCGGCCCCTTCGGCGCGCGGTGGCCTGCACCAGGCGGTTGACCACGTCCCACTGGTGGTAGCGCGGGAAGATCAGCGTCTCCTTGGTGGTGCGCCGGCCGTGGAAGTCCTCGCTGGTCGTCTTCTCCAGGTGCAGGAAGCGGCCGAGCACCTTCAGCCAGGCGTCCGGGGCGAAGACCTCTTCCCACAGGTAGGCGGTGGCGTAGTTCTGCTCGTCCGGGGGCGGGGGATTGCCGGCGCCGCCGTCCTCGGTGCCCTGGTTGAAGGGCAGGAAGGTGGTCTCCTTGCCGGCCAGCCGGGTGGTCATCGCCACCTCCTGCTGGCTCACGGCGAAGTGGACCAGCGCGCCGCGCCGGAAGGTCAGCAGCGGCTCGGGCTTGCGGGTGATGGGATCCTTCGGTCGGGCGGTCGTGGCGGTACTGGCGCTTGGCGTTCTCCACCGACTGCTTGAACGCGCTCTTGAGCTCCAGCGTGGCGGTGGGGATGCCGTTGACGAACAGCACCAGGTCCAGACGCGGGTTGTACTCCCCGCGCCGCGCATGGGGCGAGTAGGACACCTCCGGCACCACCCGCAGGCGGTTGGCGCGGTAGCGCGCCAGGGCCTCCGGGTTCATGCCGTGGTCGGGCTGGAAGCTGCAGAGGTCGAACTTCACACCCGGCACCTTGAAGCCGTGGCGCAGCACTTCCAGCGTGCCGCGCTTGCTCCAGCTCGCGGACCGACCTTCTGCACGAACACCTGCTCGGGCGCCTGGGGATTGGCCTTGCAGAACTTCTCCCAGCGCTCCGGCCAGGCCTCGCGCACATAGCCGAGCAGATCCTCGGTGTAGAGCGCCGAGGCGCGGTCATAGCCGCTCGGCCGGGCCGGCCTTCCAGCCGTGGGCCGTCATGGCCTCGATGATGTCCTGCTGGAAGCGGGCTTCCCTGCTGTCCGCCATACGATCCCCTGCGAATCGGTCTTTGTTTCCCTTAGCCTACGCCGTCGGTGACAAGCGCACAAAAGCCACCGCCAACCTTACACAGCCTCTGACCAACGCCGGATCATCCTCCACCGGCTTATTGACCCGAGGGCTCACCGGCCAGTGGGTAAGTTGCTCGTGGTCCAGATGATGAACGCATTGGCGAATCGTCTCGCGTTCGGTCAGATCTGGATCGAGCCAGGGCTCGAGGCTCTGCTGGTCCAGTATCAGCGGCATGCGCGGGTGGATTTCCTTCGCCACACCACGAGCAGGTTCGGTGAGGATCGCGCAGCCGGGCTGGCCGTCTGGCCGCTCCGTCCAGATGCCGGCGAACCACAGCGGCTCGCCGTCGCGGCGGGTCAAGTAGTGAGGCTGCTTGTGGCCATCGACGGTTTGCCATTCGTACCAGCCGCTTGCCGGCACCAGGCACCGATGGTGGGCGAAGGCGCCGCGGAAGTAATTAGAGGTAGCGACCTTCTCGACGGTGGCGTTGATCGGCTGCGGGGCCTTGTCATCGGCCCAGTGGGGACGATAGCCCCACCACAGCGCATCCAGGCTCAACTGGCCGCTGTCGTCATGCCGACGTACTGCCGCAATCCAGGTGCCCGGCGCAACGTTATAGCGCGGCGTCAGCTCGCCCTCGACCAGCGGCAGCTTGAGGGAGGCTGCCAGGCTGGGGAAGTCGCTGTAGAGGGCGAAGCGGCCGCACATGGGAAAGCTCCGTCAGCGCGGTTGGCTATCAGTATCATCAGGATAGTGCGGTGCATCCTCACCGATGAAGACGGGCTTCCCGTCCTGCCAGAACACGGCATAGTGTCCCATACGCTGTTTGCGCTCCAATTCTTCAGTCACGGCAGCACGAAGGCTATCGAGCATTTCCTGCGTATCCGGTGAAAGTTCGGTCATACCACTTCCGCTTGGCTGGTTTCAGTGGAAACTGATGAGCCTGCCGGCGGTTGCCAGCCGCGGACGTCGATCTTGCCGGTGACGGCGGCGGAGATCAGGGCGGAGCGGCGCTCCTGCAGCGAGCATCATTGCCGCTTGAGCCTCTTCAGTCAGACGCTCCAGTTTGATACTGACATTTTCCAAATAGCGTGCTATTTCCTTCTGCTCACCCAGAGGAGGCAACAGGCAACCTTGGCATCTGACTTGCTCAGCTGTGAGATGATCAATAGTTGATCGTCGGATCAGCCTTGCAACAGATACAACCTTTGAGCGTCGACATCTGCATCAGCGGATAAAGAAGCACGAATAATCTCTGTATTCACAGTGTGGAGTCTGAGGCCGGAGCCTGATAAGTGCTTTATTGGTCATGCAACCTCACTCAGCTCACCACGCCAGATGGCAGAGCGCCCGACATAGCTGCCACCTTCACTAATGACCAAGTCCGTCTTCCGAGAGCTGAAAGCGTTGCCGTCTGACTTATCACTTGATCGAAGATCGATAAGTGGCAGACCCTGTGCATTGATCAGCCCCCATCATGAACATCGGAATACTCAGAAGTATGGACATCTGCACAGGTATATCAGTCCACTATGCCAGAGTCCCGTCTTGCATCTCCATAGCGGATATCGTACGATAGCCGGCAACTACATCCCAATGCGCCGGCACCTCGCCCAGCCACTCCACCCCGGAGTCCTTCATCGGCACATCGGGGTCCAGCCCCTTGGTGACGGCATGGGAGATCACCGCCTGGCGCTTCTCCTTGAGCAGCTCGATCAGGCGCTGCTGCTCCTCCACCAAGGCGTCGATGCGGGCGGTTTCGTGGTCGAGGAAGGACGCAATGGTTTGCTGCTCTTTCCATGGAGGGACTGGCGAGCAGGCACACTGCCAGATGCTCACGCATTGATCGCTCGATAGCTAACGCCAACTCGCAGATCGATTGATAGCTTGATGCATGAACTCGACTCAGACACTGAAAGCGTGATATCCCAGACAATGCGAGTAATGGCAGTAATCGCCGACTGGTGCATGCCAGCTGACATCGCAAAATCCCTGTGGATACTTCCAGCAACATCCAAGGTGGCTCTACCACCGGAGCAGTAGCGCGCAGATAGTTGCCACCGTTGAGTCAGTGACAACTCCATCCTTCGGACTCGACGCGTACCTCGTGGTCGCCTGATGCATGAGAATGTTCGGACCAGCCGGTGATGCCGAGCTGCTCATCCACATCTGAAATCTCGACATACTTGATGAGGTAGTCGTCAGGCGTGCTCTCCGGCAATACCTCGTCATTGTAAGTCGCAACTACTTCAGGGGTACGATCTGCCAGTGCACCGGCACCTCCCCCAGCCACTCGACGCCGGAGTCCTTGTATTCGGGGTATTTCGGAAAGCTCATTCGGCGTTGCGCTCCAGCTCATGCAGGGCCGCTCGGGTCAGGAAGGCCGAGCGGCTCTTGATGCCGTGTAGGGTCACGTATTGATCGATCTGCTTCACGCACGCGGCCAGGCAGGGTGACGTTGACCTTCTCCGTCTTGCCCAGATAGGGGGTGATATCGATCTCGACCAGCCCCCAGCCCCAGCCGGCGAAATCGGGGTTCTGGCGGTGCTCGGCGATATCGCCGGGCATGGGAATCGCCTCCCCAGCGGCAGCGCGCTCTTCCAACTGGATGTGTGCGACCTCGACAGCCATCTCGTACGCCTGCTCGACGGTGTCGCCGGCGGTGATGGCTCCGGGAATATCCGGGAACAGGATGCCGGTGGCGGTGTGTTCGTCACCCCATTCGATGGCGATGGGATATTGCATTGTTCTCTCTCCTGCCGAGGTGAAGCCCTGCGCGCAGGGCTACTTCAGCCCGGCTTGCTTCCTGATGCTGTTGACGGTGCCGATGGGCAGATTTTAATCAATCAAAAATACCTCTGGAGTTCACGCTCCATCAACAAAACGGCAGCGCATGTCTCATGCCGACAGCTCCTCGATCATCTGCTTGATCCGGTCGGTGCAGGCCTTGAGGTCGGCGTCGATCTCCTCCAGCGGGCGCGGCGGGGTGAACTGGTAGAAGTGCCGGTTGAAGGGGATCTCGAAGCCGACGATGCCGATGCGGCCGTCCAGCGGGTCGCGCTTGTCCTCGTCGATCCAGGCGTCGGGAACGTGGGGCTTCACCTCGCGCTCGAAGTAGTCGAACACCGATTCGTCCAGCGGCACGTTCTCGTTGTCGCGCAGGCCGGTGTCGGGCTCGGGGTTGCGGTTCTTGTCGAGGCAGATGTCGGCCTCGGGGTCGCGCTCGGATAGCGCGTTGAGAATGGCCTTCTGCACCGGGGCGCCGACCTTGATGCCTGCCGACTTGAGTGCGGCCTTCAGCGCCTTGGTAAAGGCGTCGCGGTTGGTATAGAGCTTTGCCGGGTCCAGGGTGGCGCAGGCGGCCTTGATCGCCTCGCGCTCGGCCTCAGCGAGCTTCTGGAGCGGCTTCTCGTCATCGAGCTTGGCCAGGCGCTCGGGGCTGGCCTGGAAGTTGAGGCGCAGCGGGCGCTCCACGGTGATGCGCCGGTAGCCGAAGGCCTCCACCGGGAAGAGTCTTGCTCTCCTCGCTCTCCTGGCAGGCGCCGTAGAGGCGCACGATCTCCTCGATGTCGCGGTCGGCGACGAACTGGCGCTTGCTGCCCAGCGACTTGCGCATCTTGCTGGCCCGGCCGGTGGCGTTGATCAGCTGCACCTGGCCGCGGCGCTCGGCGGGCTTGTGGTTGGAGAGGATCCACACGTAGGTGGCGATGCCGGTGTTGTAGAACAGATCGGTGGGCAGGCCGACGATGGCCTCCACCAGGTCGTGCTGCAGCAGGTAGCGGCGGATCTCGGACTCCCCGCTGCCGGCGCCGCCGGTGAACAGCGGCGAGCCGTTGAGGATGATGCCGATGCGCGAGCCGCCCTCCTGGCGCGGGCGCATCTTGCTCACCAGGTGCATCAGGAACAGCAGCGAGCCGTCGGAGACCCGCGGCAGGCCGGGGCCGAAGCGGCCGTCATAGCCCTTGTGGTTGTGCTCGTCGGTGATTGCCTTCTGCACCTTCTTCCACTCCACGCCGAAGGGCGGATTGGAGAGCATGAAGTCGAAGTGGTTACCGGGCAGCTGGTCGTCGGAGAGGGTGTTGCCGAGCTTCACCTGGTCCACGCCCTGGCCCTTGATCAGCATGTCGGCCTTGCAGATGGCGTAGGACTCGGGGTTGAGCTCCTGGCCGTGCAGCGAGACGGTGACGTCGCGGCTGACCTGCTGGATGTACTCGTCGCTCTCGGAGAGGAAGCCGCCGGTGCCCGCGGTGGGGTCGTAGACGGTGACGATGCCATGGGGGCGCAGCTTGTCGTCCTGGCCGGTGAGCACCAGCGAGGTGGTCAGGTGGACGATGTCGCGCGGGGTGAAGTGCTCCCCGGCCGTCTCGTTGGAGCTCTCGGCGAACTTGCGGATCAGCTCCTCGAACACCAGGCCCATGCCGTAGTTGGTGAGCCGCTGCGGGCTCATGTCGATGGACGCGAAGCGCTGCACCACCTGGTAGAGCAGGTTGCCGGCGCCGAGCTGCTGGACGAAGCCCTCGAACTCGAAGTGCTCGAAGATCTCCCGGGCGTCCTGGCTGAACGACTGCACGTAGCTCATCAGGTCGTCGGCGGTCTGGGTGTCCGAGAGCGTGCCGAGCGTCAGCGGCGAGGCGTTGAAGAAGGGCTGGTCGGCGGCGCGCAGCAGCAGCTTCTCGCGCACCGCCTCGGGCTTGGCCTGGTGGGCTTGGGCGGCGTCGAGCACCGCGGCCTTGGTCGGCTCCAGCACGCACTCCAGGCGCCGCAGCAGGGTGAAGGGCAGGATGATGCGGCCGTACTGGGACTGCTTGAAATCGCCGCGCAGCAGATCCGCCACGGACCAGATGAAGGCCGCCAGCTGAGAGTGACTCTCCGTGTTCACGATGCGTCCCCGCCTGTCTGGCGCCGACGAGGATGGATGACAGACCATCATGCGCGGCGAAGCGCGAGTGAGGGGCAAGGAGCACCCCGCCGCTCATCACCGAGTCTGCCTTTCGGGCACCACGGGCTGTGGCGATCTCGCTAGTCGCGGCGCTGTTCCATCTTGCGGCGGAACTCGTCGGTCAGCCGAGGTATCCGTCTCGGCACGCTCGAAGTACTCCTCGTCCACCGTCATGCCGTGAGGTAGATCGCTGTCGAGGGGAGTCGTGAGACCGCGCGCTCGTCCTCTTCCTCGGCCTCAGTGCTTGCTGGGGCTCGGACCAGCGAGCAGGTCCGGCTGGTGCTGGAGGATGTGAGCCATCGATGCGGCTTGAGCCTGAGTCGCTTGCTCAGCGCCTGACGGGGCCGGTGCCGGCCTGGTCAGCGGGGGGGCGGTAGCTGGGTGTAGCCTGGGGTGGGTGTGACCGCATACGGGGGCATCAGTACGGTGATCCCCGGTTGCGCACTGCGGACACAAGGCTGCCGACGGATGCTTAGGGCTCATGCACTTGGAGCAGCGGCGCAGCTTGCCGCTGCGGATGGCGCGCTCGTCCAGCACCGGCTGGTTGACCGGTTGCGCGATGACGTAGAGCAGCCCGATCGAGCGGCGTGCCGAAGAGCCCGATGAAGGCCGCCCCCAGCATCGAGTTCCCGCTGATCGTGGGCGGCGGCGATGACGGCGATCCAAGGCACCACCAATAGCCCGATGATCCACCAGCCAACGAACCCAGTCCCGTGCCAAACGCATCGATGCTCTGCTCCATGGCCCACTCCTCCCTGTGATGTGCCCTGAGCCGCAGAATAAGGTCCACGCGTCACATCGCGCGCCAGCGACAAGCTCGGCTATGTCGTCGGCCGGAGGGCAAGATCGCGCCGCAGGCTACTGCCGGCGATGTCGGCCGATCCTACAGCAGCGCTACTCGGACGGTGCGCCAGGCTGACGAGTCAGGGTGTCGCCGGAAGTCTTCGGCCACGGCCGTCCTGTAGCTCGCGGCATCCTCGGCCTTCAGGGATTGCTCTTGCCAGGGATGGCTTTCTCTCGGACCGACTTCGACAAGGCTGCCAGTTGGACCGATGTGCTGGTCGACCCGATGGGCGGTCGGCCTGGCTTCCGAGGTCATCGGTCGCTGTTCCCGAGCAAAGCATCATCATCGCTCCGATTCATTGGACGAAGGGTCTGGTGCCACCTCCGCCATCGACTCCGTGAAGCTCTTGAGCTCTTCGGGCCGCTATCGTCATCGATACTGTCGGCCTGGCCTGAGCGAATCGCCTTGGCCAGGGCGTCAATGCCGCTGTTGAGGCTTCGCGCGAAGCGGTCAGCGTTATCCTCGCGAATGGGCAGGGCCTCCAGGGTCCCGGCCAGGCGGTCTGCGATTCGCCGCCAACGGGCCACCGCATGGCGATGCTCGGTGACCAGGGCTACGGCCTCGCTGCTCGCCTGGTCGATGATCTCGGCGTCATCGGCGTGCCGGATTCCACTGCGCGAGGTGCGCGACGACTTCGGCTTGAGTGGCCGCTCTCACCTCCCGGTCAGGTCCCGTTGCCAGCCCTTCAGGCCTTGGCCTTGCTGCGGACGGTCGACTCGGGGATGCCCGCGTGCCTGGCGGCGAGATGAGCGGATGGAAAGTTGGCCGGCGCGATAGTCCTGCTCAATAGCGTCCCATCATCAGGGCTCATGGTGCGATCCTCCCGGATGGCTTTTCAGGGCTGATCTTCAGCCCGGAGGGAGGAATGAATGTCGCCAAGACAACCTTGAAACCACATCACTCTTCGCCCCCAGGCCTCGTTATTAAAGCGAGCTATCAGCGGTAGCGGGCTGAATCGGGTTAAACTTTTCCGTAGCGGGAGCGCTGCCTGAGACTGCGCATCACCTCGACTCTCTCATTCTTTACAGGGGCAGCATCTTACTGGCAGCACATCGTCCGGCAGTATCCTTGCCGGACAACCTTCGGCTCATTTTCGCGGCCGCCCACCAAGTCATCACGTAGCGCAAGGCCATGCTCGCTTGCAGCGCGCCAGGAGGCCCAGAGCCCCATTCGAAGGAAAATGACATCATCAGGATTAAAGGACACTTCCGCTTTATCCAGTCGATCCAGTCGGACCTATCTACCCAGCCATCATTCCTTCTTGAATTTCACCGTGCTCCTGCAGGAGCGCGATCGCGTCCCGGTAACCATCATCAGGTTGCGTCAGCAGGTCGTCGAGTATCCTGATCAGCTTCGATGCGGGCCTGGTTATCCAGCGGCAGGAGGGCGCCATGCGGCCGCTCCGACGATCTCGTCGTCAACAGCGTCCCTGAGCTCTCCCACCGGGGCCATCGAAACGCAGCATGATCCAAAAGCTGGCTCGATGTCGACTTCGGGCTCGGGACTGTGGGCCGGCTGACTCAGTATCGTTGACAGCTGTTTCTGTCGACGGGCGAACCTTGTCCTCGGCATATTCACGAGAAATCAGGAACAAGAGGAACACGCCTGATTTTCGTAGAATTTTTCTGTTCCCCCTGAGCATGAAGTAGAGGGAGCAGGAGGGGTAGACGGCTTCCGCTTCCCGCCCCCGGCACTAGGTTTCGAAGACTCGTTACTCTACCTCCTGGGGCGAAACGGCATCGAGACGTTGCGTGTTGCGCTGAAACGCGCTTGTCGACCGAACGCTGGCCGCCCCCTCTTCTCCCATAGAGCCAGCCCGGCTGCGGTCGAGGTGCGGCGCTGACTGCTCTGACGTCGAAGCCCTTGACGGCTTCCTGCAAAGCGCCGCTGTAGAAGTAAAAGACGCGGCCGTCCTGGGCGTCAGACCAGAACCCGGCGCGGTCATTGGTACGCCTGGGGTCGCTGCCATCTGAAGTGCACGGGAGCGAAGCGGGCCTCGCCGTGGCGCTGGATGAACTCGTTTACGCCATTGAGGATCGCGGCATCTTCCGGTGGCAGACTGCCGCGCTCGGCCTTCCACAGCGCGAAGCAGGTGCTCACTGCCTCCAGCGCCTCACCCTCCTGCCAGCCGGTGATACCCGCCTCGGTGGCCAGCTCGCCGGCCGTCGCCAGCAGACCGAAGGCGCCAGCAGCGCGACTGGCCACGCCATCGGTCTCGGCGCTGAAGGCGGGGTCTCGGCATCAGGTCACGGTAGATTCCGGGGTAGGTCAGTCCCGCACCGCAGCAAGCACGCCCATGAAGGCCATGCCGGCGTGGCCGAAGGTGTCTCCGCCGTCGCGGTCTTGATCGCGTTGGCGAAGCTCGCTTGGGCCATGCCGTGCGGATCATCGAACGCGCCGTGGCGGCGCCCGGTGGCGGGGATATCGAGGGAGTCGCGCATCCTGTCCCGCCTTGGTCGTCTTGCCGGCCTCGCTCAAGTGAGAAGCCAGGGCGCGCTCGCCGCTGGACCAGCAGCAGTCCAGCCGCCAGCCGTCGAGCGTCACCGACCACCTCCCAGTGCGCAGCCGCCCGCTGCTTGCCGACGCCATTGGCCACCATGTAGCACCATGCCGCCGACCTCGAAGGGGCTGGCCTGGCTCAGCTCGTCGAGCACCATGCAGGTGTCGTTCTGGCTGGCGGCCAATGCCTCGATACCGTTGCCAGTGGCACTCCAGGGTCGAAGGAACTGCGGGCTTCCCCAGACGCTGGCCGCCGCTTGCAGCCCGGTGGTCTTGCCCTCGCCGGAGGCGCCACGCAGGGTGAAGACCGAGTCCACCTGCCGCCTGCTGCTTCGCCGGCCAGATCAGCGGCCCCGCCGAGTGCCAGCGCGCAAGCAGGTGAGCGGAATGGGGTTGCCCCTGCGCGCGACCGGCCACCTCCCGCCTGCCAGCCGTCCAAGCTGCCGCGCAGCTCTCGAAGCAGCCTGGCGCGCATCGCCTCGGCACTGAAGCTGTAATCCTGATCGCCTCAGCGTCCGGGTGGGGCAGCACGAAGGCGCGGCACGTCGTCGTGCCAGCCGGTGGTGGTGGCGGCGACGATGCGAGCCTTCGGGCTGCTCTCCATGATGAACTCGGCCAGCTCGGCCCGGTGCTCCAGGCTGCCTGGGTCTGCCCCATGTCCAGAAGCTCGCCGGCGCAGATCGGTCCCGCCCTCGCTGAGCAGGCGCATGGGCGAGATGCGCTTGCAGGTCTGCCCCTCGGCATTGACGAAGCGCAGTTGCCGACCAAAGTTGCCGCCGTGCTCATCGCGGCCTGATTCCGGCCGGCCACCTCGAATGGGGTCGGGCAATGCGCACGTCCACATTGACCAACTCGCCGCCCTGCAGCTTGGTCCCGTGCCACCACAGGCCGGCAGGGCGCCGCTTTCCATCCTCCAGCACGAAGCTGGCGTAGCGGGGTGGCGAAGCTGGGTCGCTTCTCCTTTGGCAGGAAGTGGCTCCTCCTGGCGCGCGTCGATCTCCTCGCTCAGGTGCGGTGACGGCTGGTTCCTTAGCGTCCTCTGAGAGTCACTCGCTAAGAGGGAGCAAGGTAGGTGTCATCTAACCGCACTAGTTTTGCCATGCACCAGACCTCACCCCCGGACCATCTTCCCTGTGCCCCCTCGGTTCCCTCTCTTTCTTCACGGGTGTCGGCTCCACCTTTAATATGAAGCACTATCGGACGCAAATCCAAGGTGTGCCCTCGGCCAGCCCGCTATTTGATGGCTGGCAAACCGATAGCGAATATTCGCGGCATTAGGTGTCGGCGCCTGCCCTCTGGCGAGGGAGGGCGTCTTCGTTTCCGAGTTCTGCATGGATCACTTGCTCCTCCGCCTCACGGCGATGGTCATGGTCGACGGTGGGCGGCTGATCTGCTCTCAGTTGCCGGACCATGGCACCCGACCGCGGAGCAGATGCGCTCGATCTGCTCCGGCTCCTGGGTTTTGCGTGGCATGGCGGCGGCGCGTGGGCTGCAGGAAATCAGCGCTGGTGATGTCAGGATTGTGATACCCCCTGCTGTCATCCTCGACCAAAGTGGCCACCGAGAACTTCCTGACGGAAGAGCTTTTCGCAGTCCGCTGTGCGACCGGCGGCAGGTTCCCGCAGATTGGGGACGATCACGACAGGTAGCCCAGTCGTCTTGTGGGCGGCAGCACCTGCAGAATACTGCACCCCCACCAACACGATACCGGCTGCCGACAACTGGTCGGATAAGCGACACTGTGCCGGATACGCCCTTTCCCACCGAGGGGACGCCTTATTCAGGGTGGAATCGGCCCCAGCCTCGCGCGTGCTCGAGGCTGATCTGCCCATCCACGAAGTAGAGCGGATTGATGAGGGTGGCACCGGTCATGTCTCAGAGGGGCCCCGCCGATCCCCCTGGCCATCCAGATAGGCGCGATCAGGAATAGAGGGATGGGCTTCAGAATTCAGGCAGGGATCTTGCCCATGACTGCTGGTCTGGAAAGGCCCAGTGGGATGTTGATCAATCATTTCTACCTCCAGTCAGTCTCCGACGGTGGTTTGTTTTCTGGCGATGTGGATGGATCGCACCCGGCAACGTTCATGCTGTAACAGCTCGTGCGAGTGCCGCACGCACCGCCGGCGTCAGCCGACCTTCCTCCATGGCCCTGGGCTGCAGGCAAACTCCTCGGCTATCGATTCACGGAGGCTAGGACCAACGCCCGGGGTGGCCAGAACAACTCCAAAGCGCGGCGCAAGCGCGCGCGACGGCACCAGAACGTGGTCAGGTGGTAATAAGCCGGCCGCACTCACCGGGCCCTCCGTCACCGAAGCTCACAACGTAAAGCCCCTGCCCATGCCATCGGCACAGCGGTGACCTCCCGCGCGGCCACATCGAAAGCCAGAGAGAGGCTCTGAATCCGGATAGCGGTTCGTAGATAGCTCATCACTCCACCTCCCACTTGGTCAGTTGGGCACCACGATGGCTCTCATAAATTCGCCTGCCCGATCCAGCCATTGACCTCCGACTCGACCCACGCGACGGCGCGGGGGCCAAGCTGGATCGGGGCCGGAGAGTCGCCGGCATGGATGAGCCGGTGCAGGGGTCGAGTTCGAGATGCCACGGCGGCGCAGAACCTCGGGGCGGCGGATGAGGGCTGGGCTGTGAACCAGCGTGCTCCCATGATTCCTCGCGGTAATTGAATCCACGCCCTAGTGTCTAGGGGGATCGTCATGACGCATCGTGGGAAAATGGAGAATTTTAGGATTCTGTACATGCCTAGTTTATTCGGATTTCGTAAAATATTTCGGTTGGTAGTCGTTCTCACCCTTCTTCGCATAGTCTTCAAGGTGCCTCCTTTAACACCGACAATTGATTTTTCGAATATCCCTCCACGTTATATCGCCGCCGAGACCCCCAGCGTTTTCATCGCCCGGCTATCGCCCGTCTCATGGCGACGGATCAGCTGATCCCTATTAGCGTCCCCGTTCACTTCTTGAAGCTCCATCGCCGACGCGCCTTACGGGCCTGGTCTTTCAGGAAATCTGGGTAGCAGCTGTCTGTTTCACCACTTTCGGCCCTGCTGCTGTATTTTTTTGCCCTCGTCATGGCCACGAGCATGGACCGGCGATTAGAGACATGCAACGTCGTCGTGCTGAACAGTGCTTGGCAGCTTTCATGGCTGCCGACCGTACGGCCACGGCATACATATGCCTCGGAGTAACGCAGCTCGGCCTCGTCATCATGGAGATTTGCTTCCTCGTGCTCGGCAGTCAGGCTGCGCCCCACCAGCTGTCAGCGCATAACGGACTCGTGTCCAAGTGCCTCATCGGAGCACTGTCGCTTTCAGGTTCCAGGCGCCTATCTGCTCCAGCATCTCCAGAAGAACTGCCTGCCCTCGTCGTATAAGGCTCTGGCAACCTCGTCGTTGAGCCGCTGAACAAGTTCATTATGACCCTTTCCATATAGCGCCAGCAATGTCGGTGTACTCGTGCGACGTTATCTCGGGTCCCGATCCGAATTGCCAAGTTCCTCATCAGCCATCTACGTCGACTCCTCGACGCACTCCAGTGAGCTGAAGGAAGGCTGGCGGGACATGGCGGGATGTCAGCCATGCATCCGGCCAGATCGGCTCTGACCGAGGCCAACGGTGGCGGCGTTCGCCGCGTGGCTCAGGTGCCGGTGTGGATCGGCACCACGTTCGTCAGCACCATCTCGAAGGGCGTCTAGGTAGTCGGCCCATGACTGCAGCATCTCTCGGCGCTGTTCCAGGTGTGAGGTCCGGTTGTAGGCGCGACCGTTGCTGTCCTTCACCGCGTGCGCCAACTGTTGCTCGATGTACTGCTCGGGGTAATTCAGTCTCTCGGCCAAGATCGTGCGGGCCATGGCCCTGAAACCGTGTGCGGTCATCTCGCCCTTGAAGCCCATCCGGTCCAGTGCGGCCTTGATCGTGGCGTTGCTCATGGGGCGCTTGCTGCTGCGGATGCCGGGGAAAACAAACTCGGTGCGCCCGGTCAGCCCGTGCAGATCTCGCAGGATCGTCACCGCCTGGTGGGGGAGGGGAACGATGAGGGGCTGGCCGGTCTTGCTCGCTTCAAAGGTCCATGTGGCTTCTTCCAGGTCGATATCGGCCCACTTGGCCTGGCGAAGCTCGCCGGGGCGGGTGAAGACCAATGGCGCCAGCTTTAAGGCGGCGATGGTGGTGGGCTGGCCGCCGTAGCCGTCGATGGCACGCAGGAGCCCGACCACTTCCTTTGGATCAGTCAGAGCCGCGTAGTGCTTGGTCTTGCTGGGTCGAAGGGCGCCCCGCAGGTCCGGAGTCGGGTCGCGCTCGACGCGCCCTGTGGATATGCCGTAGCGGAAGACCTGGCCACACAGCGTCTTCACTCGGTGGGCGGTCTCGATATGGCCGCGCTCCTCGATGCGGCGCAAGCAGCCGAGTAGTTCGGGCGGTGTGATCTCGGAGATGGGCCGCTTGCCGATGATGGGGAAAGCGTCGCGCTCGAGACGGCGCTTGTTACGCTGGTAGTGAGCGGGCACGACATCGTGCTGGTGAACTTTCTCCAGCCACTCGACGGCTACGGCCATGAAGGTGTTGGCAGCGGATTTCTCGCCCTGCTGGCGGGCGATGCGCTTGGCGGTGCTGGGGTCAATTCCCTGGGCAAGCTGGCGCCTGGCCTCGTCGCGGGCTTCACGGGCGGCCACCAGCGAGATCTCGGGATAAACGCCGATGGCCAGGCGCTTCTCCTTGCCGGCATGGCGGTACTTCATCCGCCAGTACTTGCTGCTGGTAGGGGAAACTTCTAGGTAGAGGCCGCCACCGTCGGTCATCTTGAAGACCTTGTCTTTGGGCTTGGCCATCTTTACGGCGGTGGCAGAGAGCTTGTTGGTCTGGCGGCTCATGGGGGCACCTCGACATGATGTAATGCTCATGCCCCCTTCCGGCGGTACCGGATGCCCCCAAGGATGGGGGCATTCTATCAACTAGGCCTCGGCTGGCGCGGGTTCTAGCGTATTTGGGGGCATCAGGCTGTTGGCTTCGACGCTGTGCCCCCATTTATGCCCCCTTGGAAGGGGGCATGTCAAGGAATGCTATGAAACGTGCAGACACAAGAAAGGGGCCCGGAGGCCCCTGTTCATGCGGTTTCTGAAGTCTTATGGAACCTCCTGAAACCCTTGTGT
>NZ_JAXHNN010000008.1:0-70429 GCF_034520545.1 Halomonas sp. | reverse complement strand
GGCGCGGAGATGGGGCGTGCCCGCTGCTGGGGTGGCATGGCAATCGCTGATAAATCGGGCTCACATACTGGAAATCAGATGCAAGACAAGGACGTCGTGGTGTTGGTGGCCAACACCTCCTGGTATCTCTACAACTTCCGCCGCGGGACCGTTCAGGCTCTGCGTGATGCGGGGTATCGGGTGATCGGCCTGGCGCCGGAAGATGACTACGCCGCGCGGCTGGTGGAGGAGCTGGGCATCGAGCATATGGCGCTGCCCATGGAGGGCAAGAGCACCCGCCTGGTGGGGGAGGGCAAGAGCCTGCTGGCGCTGGCCAATACGCTGCGCCGGCTCAAGCCGGCCTTCGTGTTTAACTTCACGGTCAAGGCCAATATCTACTCGGGCCTGGCCTGCCGGGCGCTGGGCATTCCCTATGCCAACAATGTTTCCGGGCTGGGTACGGCCTTCCTGCACGACAGCTGGCTGTTTCGCCGGGTGCGCGCGCTCTACGGCTTCGTTAATCGCGGGGCGCGGCGGGTGTTCTTCCAGAACCAGGAGGACCACGACCTCTTCCAGGCCCACGGCCTGCTCAAGAACACGCCCACCATGGTGCTACCGGGCTCCGGCATGGATACCACTCGCTTCGCCTTCTCGCCGCTGCCTGGGGGTGGGACGGAAGCTGGCCCCTTCACCTTCGTGATGATCGCCCGCCTGCTGGGCGACAAGGGCGTGCGCGAATACGTGCAGGCCGCCGAGCAGGTGAGGGCCCAGCACCCCGAGACGCGCTTCATGCTGATCGGGCCCCATGGGGCCAGCAACCGTACGGCGATCACCGAAGACGAGGTGCGTGAGTGGCAGACCGCCGGGGTGATTGACTATCTGGGCGAGCAGGGCGACGTTCGGCCCTTTATCGAGCAGGCCCAGGTGCTGGTGCTGCCCTCCTACCGCGAGGGCATGCCGCGCACCGTGCTGGAGGCCGCGGCCATGGGCCGGCCGGCCATCGTCTCCGACGTGCCGGGCTGTCGGCATGCCATCGTGCCGGGCGTGACCGGCTGGCTCTGTGAGGTGAAGAGCGCCGATTCGCTGGCCGAGCGGATGCGGGCGTGTATCGAGATGCCGAGCGAACAGCTGCAGCAGGCCGGTACGGCGGCGCGCCAGCGCATCGAGGAAGAGTTCGATGAGCGGATTGTGATTGAGGCGGCGTTGGAGTGTCTCCCGTCTCGGTAGCCGCTTTGGGCTAGCGGGGTCAGACCCTTCATTTCCCTTAGACATACCCCCGTCGAAGGGAAATGAAGTGTCCGACCCCTCGCTCGAAGCGCTCGCCGCTCGGGGTCTGACCCGGCGGCTGCTGGCTTGGAAGCCTGCTCCGTGCTCTCATCTGACTTGATTCCTTGATTCCTTGATTCCTTGAAGGACTATCTACGTGCTTCGGATCTGGATGACGTGGGCCATCGGGTGCGAAGTGCGCCCTACGGGGCTATGTGGGCCTGCCGCTGGCGGTGGAGTTCGGCAAGGTGCTGCCCACGGTGGGGTTCGATATCAACGTCAATCGCATCGGCGAGCTGCGCGACGGCATTGATCACACCCTGGAGGTGGAGCCGGCGCTGCTGGCCGAGGCCACGCAGCTGAGCTTCGCAAGCGATCTCGAGGCGCTGCGCGAGTGCAACGTCTATATCGTGACGGTGCCTACGCCCATCGATGCCAGCCGACGGCCGGATCTGACGCCCTTGATCCGCGCCAGCGAGAGCCTGGGCCGGGTGATCGGCCAGGGCGATGTGGTGATCTATGAGTCCACCGTCTACCCTGGCGCCACCGAGGAGGACTGCATCCCAGTGATCGAGCGGGTCTCGGGGCTGACCTACAACCGCGACTTCTTCGCCGGCTACAGCCCGGAGCGCATCAACCCGGGCGACAAGGAACACCGCGTGACCACCATCATCAAGGTGACCTCGGGCTCGACCCCGGAGATCGCCGATTTCGTGGATGCGCTCTACGGCCGGGTGATCACCGCCGGCACCCACAAGGCCAGCGCCATCGCCGTGGCCGAGGCCGCCAAGGTGATCGAGAACACCCAGCGCGATATCAACATCGCCCTGATCAACGAGTTGGCGGTGATCTTCAACCGCCTGGGGATCGATACCGAGGAGGTGCTGGAGGCCGCCGGCACCAAGTGGAACTTCCTGCCGTTCCGCCCCGGCCTGGTGGGCGGGCACTGCATCGGCGTGGACCCCTACTACCTGACCCACAAGGCCGAGCAGGTGGGCTACCACCCGGAGATGATCCTCGCCGGGCGGCGCATCAACGACAGCATGGGCGCCTACGTGGCCAGCCAGCTGATCAAGCAGATGATCAAGCGGCGCATCCATGTGCGTGGCGCGCGGGTGCTGGTCATGGGCCTCGCCTTCAAGGAGAACTGCCCGGACCTGCGCAACACCCGGGTGGTGGACATCATCCGCGAGCTGGCCGACTACAACGTGGCGGTGGATGTCTATGATCCCCAGGTCAACAAGGACGAGGCCGAGCAGGAGTACGGCATCCGCCCGGTGGAGCGCCCCGACGCCAACGCCTACGACGCCATGATCCTCGCCGTGGCCCACCGCGAGTTCCGCGAGCTGGGTGTGGAGGGCATCCGCGGCTGGGGCAAGCCCAAGCACGTGCTGTATGATCTGAAGTATGTGTTGCCCAAGGAAAGCGTTGACCTGAGGCTGTAGCATCCCTTCCGGCTCCTTAGTCGCTTGGGGTCAGACCCTTAAATGGACTTAGACATAACCACGTCTAAGTCCATTTAAGGGTCTGACCCCGTCGAGCCTAGGTGCGGTGGCATCACGGCTGCTGGCGGGCGGAAATAGCAAGTTGCTATCTATAGCAATCTGCTATCGGCTCATGAGGTCATGTGAGCCTAAGGATTTTGCGGCGATGAAAGGCATTTTCCCCGCGACAGACAAAGTCGGCTCGCACCATGTCTTTGACATCGGCGGGAACAAGCTCCGTCTGATCGCGGTTGTCCACTATCGAAGGAAGAAGGTCTTCATCCGCGACATCCTCGATCACAGTGAGTACGACAAGGGTAAATGGAAGGAATGACTCATGAACGCCATGCTTAACGAAGTTGCCAGGCACTGGGTCCACATTGCCCCTCTGCTCGCCGAGCCCGTGGACGAGGCCGACTACGATGCCAAGGTTGAGGCCCTGGATGAACTGCTCGACACAGTGGGTGACGATGAAGAGCATCCCTTGGCGAGTCTGGCCGCGCGCCTGGGCGATGTGCGCTCGAGGCCTACGATGAGGAGCACCGTGCCATGCCCGATACATCGGGTGCCGAGGTACTGCGCTATCTCATGACGGAGCATGCCATCAGCCAGAGCGACCTGCCCGAAGTCGGGGCTCAGCCTGTTGTCTCCGCCATCCTTTCCGGCAAGCGCTCTCTGAATTGGCGCCAAATCTGCGGCATTTCCCACCGCTTCGGCGTGCCTACCGATGCGTTCAAGGAACAGCGGACGTGAATTCCTTCCCATGGCCGATGTCCTGCCACCGACCATCCAGCTTCTCACCATCCTGGTCTCAGACCCTTAAATTGAGTTAGGCAAAGGGCGCGCCTAAGTCCATTTAAGGGTCAGACCCCTTTCAAGGCAAGGCGTGGTGCGTTGTCAGCGATCTCCTACAGACAGGCAGGATCTGACGTGGCACGCTGCACTGCGGCAGTGTGTGTTTCGGCCGTCGTCAACGGTCACGCTGCTTCTTGAACGATCGATCACGTCACCAAGGACGATACACCGCGATGAGCACGCTTCCCTTTCTTCCCGTGCTCGCCCTGGCCCTCTCGGCGCTGGCTATCCTGCTGTTGCGCCAGCCGGCCATTGCCTGGGGCCTGGCCGATATTCCCGGTGGCCGCAAGCAGCACCAGGGCACCGTGCCGCTGACCGGGGGGCTGGGCGTGTTCGCCGGTTTTCTTCTGGTGCAGCCGTTGCAGCCGCTGCCGGTCGGCGAGCTGTGGCCGCTCTACCTGGGGCTGGTGGCGCTGGTGGCCTGCGGGGTGATCGACGATGCCCGCGACATGCGCAGCACCGTGAAGCTGGGCGTGCAGCTGGCGGTGGCGCTGCTGCTGGTGATCGGGGGTCAGCTGTCGCTGGACTACCTGGGGCAGTTCCCGTTGGCGGGGGCGGTGCACCTGGGCTGGCTGGCCGCACCGGTGACCGTGGTGGCGGTGGCCGGGTTGATCAACGCCATCAACATGATGGACGGGGTCGATGGCCTGGCCGGCGGCAGCGCGCTGAGCGTGCTGGGCTGGCTGGGGGTCGTGGCGGCGTTGCAGAGCCAGCTGACGCTGCTGGCGGTGATCGTGACGCTGGCGGCCTCGGTGGTGGGCTTTCTGCTCTTCAACCTGCGCCACCCCTGGCGTCGCAGCGCCAGCGTGTTCATGGGCGATGCCGGCAGCATGGCGCTGGGCTTCGCGATTGCCTGGTTCGTGGTGGCGCTCTCCCAGAGCGAGAACGCGGTGGTCAGCCCTGTGGCCTATGCCTGGCTGCTGGCGCTGCCGGTGATGGATACCCTGAGCCTGATGGTGCGTCGTCTGCGCAAGGGGCGCAGCCCTTTCTCGGCGGACCGCGACCACTTGCACCATATCTTCCTGCGGGCCGGCTTCACTCCGGGGCAGACCACCGTGCTGCTGATGCTGCTGGTGGCCGCGCTGGGCGCCGTGGGCGTGGTGTTCTCGCTGGCCGGGGTGCCGGATGTGCTGCTGCTGCTGGGCCTGGTGCTGCTGTTCGCGGTGCATGGGCTGTTCGTGACATGCGCCTGGCAGACCAGCAAGGCGCTGCGCCGCTTGCACAGGGCCACCCTGGGGCAAGGCGCCGTGCGGGCCGATTCGGGGTTGGTGCGGTTTCGTCAACTCCCGCGGGTGGGGGGCGGCCGGCGCCAGGCGGCACTGATCGGGCTCTACCTGATGGCCTTCAGCCTAGGATTGAGTGGCTGGCTGGTGCTGCTGGGGGGCAGCCTGGTGGTGATCGCTACGGCACTGGCCTTTCCGCTGTTCTGGCGGGAGGTGAGGCGCCTCAAGCTGTTCTGGCTGAGCCTGGGGCTGAGCCTCTACCTGGTGGTGCGCGCCTGGGTCGGTGGCGGGCCGGCGGCGCTTGTCGAGGAGCCGCTGTGGTGGCGGCTGCTGGCCGTAACGGGGCTGGCCAGCCTGCCGTTGGCGTGGTGGCTGGTGCAGTGTCGGCTGCACTGGCACTGGCTGATTGCCACCGTGCTGGTGGGCGGCGGTGTGGCCTTCACGCTGAGTGCCGACTGGTCGCACCTTGAGCATGGCCAGTTCGCCAACCCCTGGGCCTGGGGGGAGCCCGCGCAGATAGGTTTCATGGCCAGTGTGGGGCTGGTGGTGGTACTGGCCGTGCTGCTGGGAGGCCTGCAGCGCCTGGGTACCGGCTGGCGGCCGGCGGCTCAGGTCACGCTGGCCACGCTGCTGGCGGTGCCGAGCGTGATCGTGCTGATGGGCACCGGCTATACCACGGCGTGGCTGGCGGCAGGGTGCGGGGTGGCCATCTACGTGCTGGCCACGCCAATGCTCGGCAAGCATCAGGGGCATCGGCTGGGCCGGCTTGGCTTGGCAGCGCTGCTGACGGTGCCGGTGCTGGGGGTGTTGAGCCACGAATGGCTGCTTCCCCACACCCTGCCGCTGGTACAGCGTCTCGTGGAGCCGCTGCAGGCCTTCGGCCTGATGCTCAACGGCGAGACCGAACAGGCACGTGTGCTGCACGCCGGCATGGTGGATCGTCTGGCCCTCTGGCAGCAGGCCTGGCAGGTCTTCAGCACCCAGTGGCTGGTAGGCACCGGGCAGGTGATGCCCGCCGCAGAAGCCAGGCCGCTGGTCAGCTATGGCGGCTACTATTCGCTGCTGGCCACCACCGCCACCGCCACCGGCGCCGTGGGTTTGCTGGGGTTCGTGACCGTGGCCGCGCTGCCGTTGGGGGCGCTGCTATGGGCCACCCTGCGGCGCCATTGGCAAGCGGTGTGGGGGCTGGGTATCCTCGGCTGCTTCGTCACGGTGATGGTGCTGAGCCTGTTCGCCATGCCGCTGCGCTTCGCCGGACCGACCGGCATCATCGTGCTGTTGGCCGCCGCCATGCAGATGGCCGTGTTTCAGAAGTCCTCGATCACGCAGCGCCATGGCCAGCAGGCGCAGAGCAACAAACACACGGCCTAGTATTAGAGCAGGGCGATAAGCATGGCGATCAGGCCGCCCAGCGCCATGGGGAGCATCAGCGCTAGCGGACGCTTGCCATTCAATAGCCAGCTGCCGATCTCCAGGCAGGCGGCCGCGGTGATCACTCCCACCAGGGCGAGCAGGTGGGTGGGAAGTGCCGGTGGCGCCAGGCGCTCGATTGGCCACAGCATCACCCCATAGACCACTACTCCCAGCAGTACCCAGGGTGCCCAGGACATCAGCCGCGGCAGCGGCAGCCGAGGCCAGCTTTGGCCGGGGCGCTTCGGCTGGCGCTTGGGTGTCGGGATCTCGCCGCGAAAGAGGTAGGGTAGGGTGGCGTTCATGGGCAAACTCGCGTGTCTCGTTAACCGCCGGATGCTAGCGAGGGATAGGCACAGGGTCAATGGTGGCTTGGGTTTGAGGCTTGGCATTGAGCGGAACCAAGCTAGCATGTTCCGCGACTTTGTAGGGCTTGTGAGTAGAGCTAACGGGGTCAGACCCTTCATTTCCCTTAGACATACCCCCGTCGAAGGGAAATGAGGTGTCCGACCCCTTGCCTCGGTGGCACCGCTGGGCGGCTTCGCGGCCATTCGTCGGGCATAGCCCAGCTCCCACCAGTAGTCACAGATCATGGCAACACTGCCATTCGTCGGGCAGAGCCCAGCTCACACCAGTAGGCTCTGGCATCGGGAGACTGACCGCGGGGCTAGCTTCTCGCCCTCGAACTTCTTACCAAAAGGACTGCTATGAAAGTGCTCGTCACCGGCAACGCCGGCTTTATCGGTTTCCATACCGCCAAGCGCCTGTTGGAGCGTGGCGATAGCGTGGTCGGCTTCGACGTGGTCAACGACTACTACGACCCGGCCATCAAGGAGGCGCGTCTCAAGATTCTGGAGGAGACGGCGGCGCGTACCGGCAGCGAGTATGTGTTCGTGCGTGAGGACCTGGCCGACCTGGCGGCGGTCAACGCGGCGTTCGCGGCGCACCGGCCGGAACGGGTGATCCATCTGGCCGCCCAGGCGGGGGTGCGCTACTCGCTTGAGAACCCCCACGCCTATGTGCAGAGCAATATCGTCGCCTTCACCAACATCCTGGAGGCGTGCCGGCACCACCGGGTCGAGCATCTGACCTACGCCAGCACCAGCAGCGTCTATGGCGCCAACACCAAGATGCCGTTCTCCGAGCATGAGAGCGTCAACCACCCGCTGCAGTTCTACGCCGCCACCAAGAAGGCCAACGAGCTGATGGCCCACAGCTACAGCCACTTGTATCGGCTGCCGACGACCGGGCTGCGCTTCTTCACCGTCTACGGCCCCTGGGGCCGGCCGGATATGGCGCTGTTCCTGTTCACCAAGAAGACCCTGGCCGGCGAGTCGATCCCGGTGTTCAACCACGGCAACCACACCCGCGACTTCACCTACATCGACGACATCGTGGAAGGGGTGATCCGCGCCAGCGACGATATCGCCGCGCCCAACCCCGACTGGGACAGCGACCATCCCGACCCGGCGACCAGCAACGCGCCGTATCGAATCTTCAATATCGGCAACAACGACCCGGTGAAGCTCTCCGCCTATATCGAGGCGATCGAGGAAGCGCTGGGCAAAGAGGCCATCAAGGAGCTGCTGCCGCTGCAGCCGGGTGACGTGCCGGATACCTACGCCGACAGCACCGAGCTTGAGAAGGCCGTGGGCTACAAGCCCGCCACGCCGGTGAAGGAGGGGGTGGCGAACTTCGTCGCCTGGTATCGGGAGTTCTACGGGGTATAGGGACAAGCTTCAAGGAGCAAGCTACAAGGAAAACCCTGGGCTGCTGCTTGCGTTTCGCTGCCAAGGGGTGGTGGCGCTGCCCCGGGGTCAGACCCTTAAGGGGGCTTAGGCGAAACCCCTGCCTAAGTCCCCTTAAGTGTCTGACCCCTGTGGTGTAGCCTTTGCGGAGTGCCGGTTGCGATCAAATTTCCCATGGAGTGGTAGATGAAGGTAACAGTTTTCGGGACGGGCTATGTGGGCCTGGTGCAGGGCACGATTCTGGCCGAGGTGGGCCATCAGGTGGTCTGCGTGGACGTGGACGCCGAGAAGATCGAGAAGCTCAAGCAGGGCCTCATCCCGATCTTTGAACCGGGCCTGGAGAGCCTGGTGAAGGAGAACACCGCGTCCGGTCGGCTGCGTTTTACCACCGATGCGGCCATGGCCGTGGCCCATGGTGATATCCAGTTCATCGCCGTAGGCACGCCGCCGAATGAAGACGGCAGTGCCGATCTGCAGTACGTGCTCAGGGTGGCCGAGACCATCGCCGAGCACATGCCGGCCCACCGCATCCTGGTGAACAAGTCCACCGTGCCGGTGGGCACCGCGGACAGAGTGCGGGCGCGGGTGGCCGAGGGGCTGGCGGCGCGGGCCAGGGCTGGGGCTGGGGCTGGAGAAGAGGGCGCGACGCTTACCTTCGATGTGGTCTCCAACCCGGAGTTTCTGAAGGAGGGCAGCGCCGTGGCCGACTGCCAGAAGCCCGACCGCATCATCATCGGCACCGAGAACGCCCATAGCGTGGAGGTGATGCGCGAGCTCTACGCCCCCTTCGGCCGCCAACACGAGAAGATCATCGTGATGGACGTGCGTTCCGCGGAGCTGACCAAGTACGCCGCCAACGTCATGCTGGCCACCCGGATCAGCCTGATGAACGAACTGGCCAACTTAGCGGAACGGCTCGGCGCCGATATCGAGGACGTGCGCCGCGGCATCGGCTCCGACCCGCGCATCGGCTTCAACTTCATCTACCCCGGTACCGGCTACGGCGGCTCGTGCTTTCCCAAGGACGTGCAGGCGCTGGTACGCACCGCCGAGGGCATCGACTTCGACGCCAAGGTGCTCAAGGCCGTTGAAGCGCGCAACGCCGAGCAGAAGACCACCCTGTTTGCCAAGCTCCGCGACCACTTCGGCGGCGAGCTGGCCGGCAAGACCTTCGCCCTGTGGGGCCTGGCCTTCAAGCCCAACACCGACGACATGCGCGAGGCGCCCAGCCGGGTGCTGATGGAAGCGCTGTGGAACGCCGGCGCCCGGGTGCAGGCCTATGACCCGGAGGCCATGGAAGAGACCCAGCGCCTCTACGGCCACCGCGACGCGCTGACCCTGTGCGGCACCAAGGAAGCCGCCCTGAAGGGCGCCGACGCCCTGGTGATCGTCACCGAGTGGCAGAGCTTCCGCGCCCCGGACTTCGAGCTGATCAAGGGCCAGCTCACCCAGCCCACGATCTTTGACGGCCGCAATATGTTTGAACCCTCCCGCATGGCGAAGAAGGGCTTTACCTACTATTCGGTGGGGCGGTTGCCACAAGCCCCCCGCTAGGGGCTAATTCCCCTTAAGGGTCTGACCCTCAAGAACACTTTGCAACACCGCGAAGCCCGGCCATTTGCCGGGCTTCGTCGTTGATGCATGCCGCCGTAGTTCCAACGGGGTCGGACCCTTAAATCCCCTTAAGGGTCCGATCCCTTGCCTCGGTGGCACCGCTGGGCGGCTTCGCCGCCATTCGCCGAAGCGTCGAATCGCGGGCAGAGCCCAGCTCTTCGACCTGAAGTACCTGCTGCCCAAGGAAAGCGTTGATCTGAGGTTGTAGCATCCCTTCCCGGCCCCTTCACCGGGGTCAGACCCTTCAGCGGACTTAGGCAAAGGGCGCGCCTAAGTCTGCTGAAGGGTCTGACCCCGTCGAGCCTGCTTAAGTGTCGGACCCCTGCAATTTTTGATGAATCGGGTAGGGGCCGGGGTCACCCCCGGCGCCCTCCCACACCACCGTACGTACGGTTCCGTATACGGCGGTTCATGATGAACGACTAAGCCATCTTACCGTATCGAGTACCGAGATCAGGCCCCGCTGATCGAACCACTTATTCGGCAGGGCCTGGTTCATGTGCGAAGCACCGGCATTCCACCAGGGGCCTCGCCCATTCCCCGCTGACTTCCACGCCCGATAGTCTCATCCAGTCCCAGCGCTAGAAGCTTCCGGCGCCGGGTTCTCGGGCGCTTCCACTGTCGCCAGATCAGGCAGCGCAGTCGGCGGCGTATCCATTGATCCAGTGCTTCCAGTGGGCGCTTCACATCGACGAGGGAGAAGTAGTTGGCCCAGCCCCGCAGGACCGGGACCAACTCTTCGATCACTCGCTGGATATTACGCCCTCTGCCGCGCTTGAGGATCTCACGGACACGCTGCATCAGGCGCTGCAAACTGGCCTTGGCAAGCGTCAACCGTGGCAGCTTGTGCCGGGTCAGCGTGTAGCCCAGATACCCCCGGTGCCAGGGCCGGTCCACCGCACTCTTGGCGCGATTGACCGTGAGCCTGAGTGACTTCTCGAGATAATCACTCAGGCTGGCCATGACGCGCTCGCCCGCTCGCCGACTCCTGACATACACCTGTAGGTCGTCGGCGTAGCGGCAGAAGCGGTGGCCGCGACGTTCCAGCTCCTTGTCCACATCATCCAGCAGGATATTCGCCAGCAGCGGACTCAGCGGTCCACCCTGGGGCGTACCCTGCCTTCTTGGCGCGGTCAGGCCATGCTGGAACATGCCGGCTTCCAGATAGCGTCGGATCAGGCGTAGCACCCGCTTGTCGCGGACGCGGCGCGCGACCCGTGCCATCAGCAGGTCGTGGTTCACTCGGTCGAAGAAGGCTTCCAGGTCGAGGTCGACCACCCAGCGGTGGCCGGCAGCGACGTGCTCCTTCATGGCCGAGACGGCCTGCTGGGCGCTACGCCCGGGGCGGTAACCGTAGCTCGATTCGGAGAAGCCCGGATCAAAGATCGGCGTAAGCACCTGGAGCAGCGCCTGCTGGATCAGCCGGTCGCTGACCGTGGGAATACCGAGCTGCCGCGTCCCGCCCTTGGGCTTGGGAATCTCGACGGCTCGGATCGGGCTGGGGTGGTACTCACCGGCCAACAGCCGCTCGCGCAGCGTTGGCCAGTGCGCCTTCAGGTGGTCGGCTAACTGGTGCACCGTCATGCCGTCGGCACCCGGCGCGCCCTTGTTGGCGACTACCTTACGGTAAGCCTGCGCCATGTTGGCTTTATCCACCACGGCCTCCATGAGCAGGATTGGCTCCGCTTTCGTCCACGATGACGACGCCGGGACCGTCTCGACGCCCACCGGCCGGGACTCGGGGTACTGCCCCTGCCCCTCTGGGTGGATGACGGTATCAGCGCCTGTTTCTGTCTTCATGATCGATCCTCGAGACGTCATCGCCTACTCGCGGTTCTTCATGTTCGGCCCTTGGTGCCGGGGTGAATCGGCACTTACTATGGCCTCTGCTGACGTCTGGTGGCCCATCCCGTCGCCTCTCGACGCCGGTAGCACTGTGGCAGACCACCGGACCTCCCAGGGTAAGACGCGCGACCTTCCCGCTTATGCCTGTCGGATTTACGTCATGGCGTTCCGTGCAAGTACCGGGCTTTGATGACTTTTGCCATCTCACCCCGCCATGCCGCCTCGTATCCGCTTCCTGTTCGTCAGGCCAGCGTTTTGCCTCGGGCTGCCTTCAGATTCCCCCTCGCGGGAGACACCCTTGCCGTCGGCTAGCACTTCCCCTTGCCGGGCGTGCAGGGGACTTTCACCCCCAAGTCATCCCGAGGCACCACCCTCGGGAACAGCGCCAGTCAGGCGCTGCGCGCCATGCCTGGCGCACAAATGAAAAACCCGCCATTTTGGGCGGGTTCTTGTCGGCGTAGGCGGGTCGTCAGGAGGACTTGTGGGCTACCTTTTCCAGCACTTCCTGTTGGCGCTGGTTGGCTCGGTCGATCACCTGGCGATAAACATCACGCTTGCGTTCGGGGCTGGCGTAGCGGATGAATGCGGATAGGGGGCTGCCGTCGGTCTTTTCATCTTTGGTCATCATGTCCGCTTCCTCGTCCTTTCGGCGAGCTTTTGCAAAAGAGACTTTCGAGAATATGCCTCGGCAATGTGAGTGTCAATTTGTTCCACGTTCTGTACGTACTCGCGATGTGAGCCGTCATGGTTCTTGATCAGCAGGTCGACCATCACCAATTCGCCGAACTCCTGCTTGATACGGTTGGCCACATCTCTTGCTGCAAAATACTGTTCTAAAAAGCTTTCCACTGGAATTCTTCGACCCTCCAAGGCTTCGCGGGCTTCTACAAACTCCCAAGCAAGTAAGGGATCCTGGTAGACATAAAGAATCTGCACGAGCCTGGACTTGCCAAGCGAGCGAGCTACGTTCTCCCGGGCCTTGACAAGGTTGGTGAAGGTGCCATCCAGAAGAAAGCTCTGATGCTGCTTCAGGGCCACGTCCAGGAGCTTTTCTACCAGAATAGAGACGGCCGGCTGAAACAGCCTGGCATTGCCGCCATGGTAATCCTCGAACTCATCTCTAAGCTCATCAGGGTCGATGCGCAGGATGTCTTGGCCATTTTCACTGAGGACGGCGATGAGTTCCTTTGAGGCCTCTGTCTTGCCGGCACCGGGTGAGCCCGCCATGAACACCGATACTGGGTATTTCTCGGGGGGGTAAAGGTGCTTGTCGGCAATGCGTTTGGCAATCCGCTTCTTTTGCTTCCTGGCAAACGCAATGGCCCGCGTGGTGATGGGGTGCTCTTCAGCTTGCTGAGCAGTGACGTTGGTCATGTGGCTGATGAACATGTTGCGAGTGGCATGTGATGGCAGAGTAGCACTGATCTCATCAGGGGCCAGGTGTTAAGTATAATTCTGTAGCGTGCTCTCTAAGGCCATAGCGTGGCGTTGGTGGAGGTGCCGGTGACTGCCCGAATCTCACCCCCTTGATCAAGGCCAGCGAGACGCTGGGCCAGGTGGTGGGCTACCACCCGGAGATGATCCTCGCCGGGCGGCGCCTCAACGACGGCATGGGCGCCTACGTGGCCGGCCAGCTGATCAAGCAGATGATCAAGCGGCGCATCCAGGTGGAAGGCGCGAAGGTGCTGGTGATGGGCCTGACCTTCAAGGAGAACTGCCCGGACCTGCGCAACACCCGGGTGGTGGATATCCTCAAGGAGCTCGCCGACTACAACATCGCCGTGGATGTGTATGACCCCCAGGTCAACAAGGCCGAGGCCGAGGCGGAGTACGGCATTTGCCCGGTGGATGAGCCCCAGCCCGGCACCTACGACGCCATCATCCTCGCCGTGGCCCACCGCGAGTTCCGCGAGCTGGGAGCGCAAGGCATCCGCGCCTGGGGCAAGCCCGAGCATGTGCTCTACGATCTCAAGTACCTGCTGCCCAAGAAAAGCGTTGACCTGAGGCTGTAGCTTCCCTTCCGGCCCCTTCACCGGGGTGAGTCGCTTGGGGTCAGTCCCTTAAATGGACTTAGACATACCCACGTCTAAGTCCATTTAAGGGTCTGACCCCGTCGAGCCTGCTTAAGTGTCTGACCCCTGACAGTTTCCCCACACATGGGTTTACTTTTCATATAGAATTACCCGATAAGTAAACCGGAGGGGCGCGATGTTGGGACAACGTATTCACCAGGCGCGCCTGGCCGCAGGCCTGACGCTTGAGGCGTTGGGCCAGCAGCTTGGCGTTTCCAAGGCAGCGATTCAAAAGTATGAGAAGGGCATGGTGACCCCTGACTCTGCGAAGCTGCTGAAAATTGCCAAGGCGTGTGGGGTACGCACGGAGTATTTCTTTCGCAAGCAGACGGTGCAGCTGACCGATGTGGAGTTCCGCAAGACCAGCGCCTTTGGCGTGAAGCGGGAAGAAGCGGTGCAGATTCGTGTGGCGGAAATGGTCGAGAAGCGTATAGCGCTGCTGAATGCCTTTCCTGAATCCCCCATTTCTCGTTTCATAGTACCGGACTGCGTCCCCGGGAAGATCTCGGAGCTCGTTGAGCTCGAGGCGGTTGCGGATGGCGTGCGCCGTGAGTGGACGCTGGGCCTGAATCCGATCGGCGACCTGACCGATACGCTGGAAACGCTTGGGTTGCTCATTCTTGTGGTCGAGGTCGAGCATAAGGCATTTTCCGGCATGACGGCCACGGCGGTGGCCGCAGGCGGCCAGCAGTATCCGGTAATTGCGGTGTCATCCTGTTGGCCGGGAGATCGCCAACGCTTCACGCTCGCGCACGAGTTGGCTCATGTGCTGCTGACTGGGCGTTTGGAGGCGTCGATCGACGAGGAAAAGGCTTGCGACCGCTTTGCCGGTGCGTTTCTGGCCCCTCAATCGGCGGTTATTCATGAGATTGGTGAAGGGCGCCATCGCCTGGAGCCTCGTGAGCTGTATCGGCTCAAGCACGAATATGGCCTATCCATGCGGGGCTGGGCGATTCGTGCCCTGCAGTGCGAGATTATTCCACACGCCTACTTCCAGTCGCTGATGAAGCTGTTCTCCTCCCGCGGGTGGAACCGCGGCGAGCCGGGCGACCCACTGGCACCAGAAGTGCCACAGCTGTTCGAGCAGCTGGTGTATCGTGCTCTGGCAGAACAGTTGATCTCGGAGGCCAAGGCCGCTGAGCTACTCGGCATCCCACGCATGCAGTTCTGTCGCCAACGTTGGATGGAGCCGCTCTGGACGGAGCCGCTGGATGCTGCTGCTAATCAGTGATGCCAATATCATTATCGATCTGGAAGCGGGTGAGATACTGGAAACGCTCTTCGCGCTTCCATATCAATTCGCCATGCCCGATGTTCTCTTTGAGGAGGAGATCGAGGCGGGTAGCCCGCACTTGCTCGACATGGGCTTAGTCACGCTGGTCGTGAGCGGGGAGTATGTCGGCTATGCAGAGAGCCTTGGCAACCAGTACGGCGATGAGCCAGGGTTCAATGATCGGCTCGCCTTGGCACTGGCCAAGCAGGAATCCTGTCCCCTGATCACCGGTGATCGCAACCTTCGCTTGCTGGCTGCCCAAGAGGGGGCTGAGGTACGCGGAACCCTGTGGATTATTGCCGAGGTGATCGAGTTTGGCTTGTTGACACAGGAGCAGGCGTTGGCCGCGCTAGCCAGGATGAAGCAGCGCGGTAGACGACTGCCTTGGAAGGAAGCCGAGAAGACGATCCAGCGGGCGGCATACCAGGTTAAGCGAATCACTAAGGGCTGAGCGGTTCCCTCTTAGAATCATCGCCACCGAGTCGAGTATTAATAAAACTTCGAAATATGGCGATATACCGTGCTTTGCGATGAGATATCTGTGTATGGGTTGCCTACCGGATCTCACTCCCTTGATCAAGGCGAGCGAGATGCTGGGCCAGGTGGTGGGCTACCACCCCGAGATGATCCTCGCCGGGCGGCGCCTCAACGACGCCATCGTGCTCGCCGTGGCCCACCGCGAGTTCCGCGAGCTGGGGGCGGAGGGCATCCGCGCCTGGGGCAAGCCCGAGCACGTGCTCTACGACCTGAAGTACCTGCTGCCCAAGGAAAGCGTTGACCTGAGGCTGTAGCTTGCCTCCCGGGCCCTTCACCGGGGTGAGTCGCTTGGGGTCAGACCCTTAAATGGACTTAGACATACCCACGTCTAAGTCCATTTAAGGGTCTGACCCCGTCGAGCCTGCTTAAGTGTCGGACCCCTGCAATTAAGGAGCGTCATGAGTCGTTATCAAACCCTACTGGCCGAGCTGGCAGCCGCACCGCGCACCTGGCTGGTGACCGGCTGCGCCGGCTTTATCGGCAGCAATCTGCTGGAAACCCTGCTGCGCCTGGACCAGCGGGTGGTGGGCCTGGACAACTTCGCCACCGGCTTTCAGGCCAACCTGGATGAGGTGCGCACCCTGGTCACTCCGGAGCAGTGGGCGCGCTTTTCGTTTATCGAGGGCGACATCTGCGACCCGGCCACCTGCCGGGCGGCGATGACGCTGAACGGCCAGCCGGTGGACCACGTGCTGCACCAGGCGGCGCTGGGCTCGGTGCCACGCTCCATCGCCGACCCGATCGCTACCAACGCGGCCAACATCGGCGGGCAGCTCAACATGCTGGTGGCCGCCAAGGATGCCGGGGTGACGAGCTTCGTCTATGCGGCGTCGAGCTCCACCTACGGCGACCATCCCGCGCTGCCCAAGGTGGAGGAGCGCATCGGTCGGCCGCTGTCGCCCTATGCGGTGACCAAGGTGGTCAACGAGATGTATGCCGAGGTGTTCGCCGGCACCTACGGCTTCAAGGCCACCGGGCTGCGCTACTTCAACGTATTCGGCAGGCGCCAGAACCCCAACGGCGCCTATGCGGCGGTGATTCCCAAGTGGGCCGGGGCCATGCTCACCGACGAGACGCTGTTCATCAACGGCGACGGCGAGACCAGCCGCGACTTCTGTTATATCGCCAACGCGGTGCAGGCCAACCTGCTGGCGGCCACCGCGGACGACGCGGCCCAGGGGGAGGTCTTCAACGTGGCGGTGAGCGGGCGCACCACCCTGAACCAGCTGTTCGAGTACCTGCGCGAAGCCCTCGCCGAGCAGGGGGTACGCTACGCGCAGGACCCGACCTACCGCGACTTCCGCCCCGGCGACGTGCGCCACTCCCAGGCGGACATCGGCAAGGCCAGCCGCCTGCTCGGCTACGCCCCCAGCCACACCATCGTCGACGGCATCACTGAGGCCATGCCCTGGTATATCCACCACTTCCGCACGGCCTAAGCGCCGCCGCCGCATGAGGGTCAGACCCTTAAATCCCCTTAGGCATCTAATTCTCCTTAAGGGTCTGACCCTCAAGAATACTTTGCAACACCGCGAAGCCCGGCCATGTGCCGGGCTTCGGCGTTGATGCATGCCGCCGGGTTGGCGTTTTCCAACGGGGTCGGACCCTGCATTTCCCTTAGACATACCCCCGTCGAAGGAAAATGAGGTGTCCGACCCCTTGCCTTGGTGGCACCGCCGGGCGGCTTCGCCGCCATTCGCCGAAGCGTCGAATCGCGGGCAGAGCCCTACTTTACGTCCTGAAGTACCTGCTGCCCAAGGAAAGCGTTGATCTGAGGCTGTAGCTTCTCGTCCGGGCCACTTCACCCCGGGGTCACACCCTTAAGTATGCTTAGGCAAAGGCTCGCCTAAGTCTACTTAAGGGTGTGACCCCTGCAGTTACCTTTAAGAGCCTGACCCCGTAGAAGAAATCTCGCTATAGTCCCGTACTTAGGCAGGAATTGAGGTTAAAGGAGCGATGTTCCAGTTCAACTTCGAATGGGACGTTGCCAAGGCGATTGGCAACCGGCACAAGCACGGCGTCAGTTTTGATTTGGCGGCTACGGTGTTCCATGATCCGTTGATGATGTCGATTGCGGATAAAGACCACAGCGAGGGCGAGGAGCGCTGGTTGACTCTTGGTCAGGCTGAGAACGGCGCGTTGCTGGTTGTGGTCCATACTTACCATGAGACCGACGTTTGTTCTTCTAGTATCCGGATTATCTCGGCTCGGTCGGCCACCAAGCGCGAAAGACGTCAATACGAGGCAATGTGATGAAGGAAGAGTACGATTTTACTGGCGGTGAGCGCGGAAAATTTTTCCGCGAGAATGCCAAGCTCAACCTGCCTGTCTACCTCGACGACGAGGTGCAGGCCTACCTCCAGGAGAGGGCGCGTGCGAAGGGCGTGGATGTTGCTCAGCTTGTCAATGAGATGCTGAAGCAGGAAATCAAACTCATCGAAGCAGTGAAGTGACGCCCCGCCCGTCTTGCAGGAAGGCCATGAGGTGCATGTGGCCACGGCCGCTGAAGAGTCCGTTCAACAGATTCGCGACCACGGCCTGACACACCACGAGATCCCCCTGAGCCGCAGCTGCCAGCATCCCGTCAAGGAGCTGGCTTTGGGAGCCCTAGCCGGCAGGGCCGACGGTGGCAAGTTCCAACGGGGTCGGACCCTTCATTTCCCTTAGACATACCCCCGTCGAAGGGAAATGAGGTGTCCGACCCCTAGCCTCGGTGGCTTCGCCGCCGGATGAAGACGGCAGTGCCGATCTGCAGGACGTGCTCCGGGTGGCCGAGACCATCGCCGAGCACATGTCGGCCCACCGTATCCTGGTGAACAAGTCCACCGTGCCGGTGGGCACGGCGGACAGGGTGCGGGCGGGTGGCCGACTGCCAGAAGCCCGACCGCATCTGCGGCTTCTCAGCAATTCAACAATCGCCTCGATGGTAATGGGGCAGCGCATGTCGTCGCTTTGGGTGGTGCCAGCACCTCGGCACTCAAGAGTGCTGTTGCAGGTAGTCGTTCAACGCCTGGCGGGTGAGGTCGTTGAGCGAGATGCCGTGCTGCGAGGCTGCAACGGCGGCGGCCAGGTGCAGGTCGTGGCCGATGCGCACGTTGAAGGAGCCCTTGCAAGGAGTCTCGGGCGCCTCGCCGAGCTGCTCGCAGGTGGCGAGGTAGTCATCGACGGCATCGCGAAACGCGGCTTCCAGCTCTGCCACCGTCTCGCCTTCGTAGCTGACCAGAGCGCGAATGAACTGTAGCTTGCCGAACAGGCAGTTGTCTTCGGTACTGGCTTCGAGAGAGCCGTAGTAGCCCCGGTGCTTCAAGAGTTTTTCCATTAAATCAGCCCTACTGAGCGTAGCTGCTCGATGACTTGGCGCTTGGCGTAGGCCTTGAGCTCGTTGCCCGGATGCGGCTTGTGCAGGTTGATCATGGCCTGGGGATCGCCATTGTGGAACTTGATGCGTGAGCCTTGGCCGTCCAGTTGTCGATAGCCGAGCCGTTGCAATAGCGTTTCCAGCTCTTGCCAGGTGAAGGCGGCGCGCTCGTTCAGTAGCTTGGCAATGAGCTTTTCCGTTTTTGACATGCCGGCTCCTTTTAGCAACTGAATATAGTTGCACTATTGCATTATTGCAAGACCAGACCCCGTACTCGTGCGATTCTGGCCGAGGTGGGCCATCAGGTGGTCTGCGTGGACGTGGACGCTGAGAAGATCGAGAAGCTCAAGCAGGGCATCATCCCGATCTTTGAACTGGGCCTGGAGAGCCTGGTGAAGGAGAACACCGCGTCCGGTCGGTTGCGTTTCACCACCGATGCGGCCATGGCCGTGGCCCACGGTGATATCCAGTTTATCGCCGTGGGCACGCCGCCGGATGAAGACGGCAGTGCCGATCTGCAGTACGTGCTGAGGGTGTCCCAGACCATCGCCGAGCACATGCCGGGCCACCGTATCCTGGTGAACAAGTCCACCGTGCCGGTGGGCACGGCGGACAGGGTGCGGGCGCGTGTGGCCGAGCGCCTGGGGGCGGACATCGAAGCGGTGCGCCAGGGCATCGGCTCCGACCCGCGGATCGGCTACCGCTTCATCTACCCCGGGGTGGGCTACGGCGGGTCGTGTTTTCCCAAGGACGTGCAGGCGCTGGTGCGCACCGCCGAGGGCATCGACTTCGACGCCAAGGTGCTCAAGGCCGTAGAAGCGCGCAACGCCGACCAGAAGACCACCCTTTGCGCCAAGATCCGCGACCACTTCGGCGTTGAACTGGCCGGCAAGACCATCGCCGTGTGGGGGCTGTCTTTCAAGCCTAACACCGACGACATGCGCGAGGCGCCCAGCCGGGTGCTGATGGAAGCGCTATGGAACGCCGGCGCTAAGGTGCAGGCCTACGACCCCGAGGCCATGGAGGAGACCCAGCGCCTCTACGGCCACCACGACGCGCTGACCCTGTGCGGCACCAAGGAGGGAGCCCTGAAGGGCGCCGATGCCCTGGTGGTCGTCACCGAGTGGCAGAGCTTCCGCGCCCCTGACTTCGAGCTGATCAAAGGCCAGCTCACCCAGCCCACGATCTTCGACGGCCGCAATATGTTTGAACCCGCCCGCATGGCGAAGAAGGGCTTTACCTACTATTCCGTGGGGCGGCTGCCCCAAGCCCCCACTAGGGTCTGACCCTTAAAAAAACTTAGGCCGAGATCGAAAAGACCTGCCCGGTGCTGGGGGAGATGATGGCCGGAGCTACGGGGTCAGACCCTTCATTTCCCTTAGACATACCCCCGTCGAAGGGAAATGAGGTGTCCGACCCCTTGCCTCGGTGACACCGCCAGGCGGATCTCACGCTTGGGGTCAGACCCTTAATCGAACTTAGACATAATCAAGTCTAAGTCATCTTGAATTCAGGGGTCTAAACGAGCTCAACGGGACCGGGGTAGCTCGCTACCGTGGCGTCGGACGTTAGCAGCAGGATGCCTTCGGTTTCCGCCTGGGCAATCAACAGGCGGTCGAAGGGATCACGGTGGATAGGTGGCAGATGGCGCACGGCAAGAGCGTGTTGGCTGCTGATGGCCAGTTCGGTATAGCCATTGTCGACCAGGCCGCGTCTTAGTAAGTAAGGATCCACGCTGAAGTCGGGGCGACCCAGGCCAGCCTTGATGGTCACTTCCCAGAGGCTGGCGGCACTGAACCAGAGGTCGTTGTTTTCATCGAGCAGTTTCTCGCGGACCACATCCGACAGTCGCTCCGGCTGCGAGGCCGCCCAGAGCAGCAGATGGGTATCCAGCAGCAGGATCATGCGTTGGGCTCGCCTACGAACTCGTCGGCGATGGTGTCGCCGCCCATGGTGTCGAAGTCGTCAGGAATCTCGAAGGCGCCTGCCAGGAACCCCAAGCGGTGTTTCTTGCCGACCGGTGGGGCGTCGATGGGCGTAAGTTTGGCGATAGGCTGGCCCGCCTTGGCGATCAGTACGGTCTCGCCCTGGGCTGCACGGGCCAGCAGGCGGGAGAGATGGGTCTTGGCTTCGTGAATATTGATCGTATCCATGCAGGATTCCTGAATCATAAAAACTAGACTAACATGATCTAGTCTAGATAATCGCGACGATGAATGCCAGTCGATGGGAAAATGGGTCAGGTTTTGCCATCCAGCATTAGGTAGCAACTGTTCGATGGCAAGACCTGTCCCCATAAATCCCCTTAAGGGTCTGACCCTCAATAACACTTAGCAACACCGCGAAGCCCGGCCATGTGCCGGGCTTCGGCGTTGATGCATGCCGCCGGACGGGCGTTAGTTCCAACGGGGTCGGACCCCTTGGCTGTGTGCCGCCCTTTTCCCTTTCACCGTGGCGCGCCGTCTTCTATACTGACGCATATATCTGCCAATATAGGTGACAGTGATGGATGTCGATATCCGTGACACCATGGATTCGCAAGGCTACATTTCGACTGACGCCTTATTGAATGAGCTACATATCACCAAGCGCGAGTTCGCCCACGCGATTGGCCTGAGCCATAGCGCCATCATCCGCAAGGACCGTCTCCATGCGGTCTCAACGCAACAGCGACTCCGCCAGGCGATGGAGATTCTAAAGCGCATCGAGCCTTGGGCAGGGTCCATCAGTGCAGCTTGGTCCTGGTATCGGACATACCCACTCGCTCCGTTGGGTGATCTGACGGCGGAAGAACTGGTAAGCCGCGGCCGAGCGGACGATGTCCGAGCCTATCTGTCGCATATCGCCGAGGGAGGCTATGCGTGAGCCTGCTGGACTTGGGTTTTCGGTACCAGGGGCTGGTTTATCGTGGGCACAACCCTCGATGGCAACACGCGCCGGAGTCAGGGGAGGGCGCAGCACGCAACGGTGGTCGCTGGAATCGAGTCGGGCAGCCCGCCCTCTATACCTCTGAGCGTTTCGAGACGGCCTGGCTGGAGGCACAGCAAGGCTTCCCCTTCAAAACCCAGCCGTTGACACTGTGCACTTACCAGGTCGACTGCGGCCCGATCCTCGACTTGTGCGATCCAGTGGTTCGCGATCGAGTGCGCCTGAACTCGGAGGATTGGTTGCATGAGGCCTGGCTTGACAAGAAGCAACGCCGCCAGCCGGTCATTGCTTGGGAGATCGCCCAGCAGTTGCTCGAGATGAATGTCGCCGGTATCCGTGTTCCCTCGCAGGCCAAGGGCGCCATGGAGCATGACATCAATGTCGTGTTCTGGCGTTGGTCGCGAGTTCCGCCGACGATGGTGCGTGTCATTGATGACGAGGAACGCCTGCCAAGATACCTGTCTTCGCCGGCGCCACCGGGGTCAGACCCTGAGGCATCCCCACGAATAGAATAAGAAAATCAATATATTAGGATTGAAAAAAGTCTGCATGGGCAGGCATGTTGTTAATCGCCAAACCAACAATATGCCGAGGAGCCCATGCAGACGTCCCGATTCTTGCACAAGATCCTGACGACTTCAGCCTCCGTTCTCCATCGTGCTCGCTTTAATGCCTTGGCCACTTGCGTCCACGCCTTGCTGAGTGGCCAGAGCCTGACGCTGACGTCACTCGGGCGGCAACTCCCTTACCGGATGAGGGTCTGACCCTTAAATCCCCTTAAGTATATAAATCCCCTTAAGGGTCTGACCCTCAAGAACACTTTGCAACACCGCGAAGCCCGGCCATGTGCCGGGCTTCGGCGTTGATGCATGCCGCCGTAGTTCCAACGGGGTCAGACCCTTCATTTCCCTTAGACATACCCCCGTCGAAGGGAAATGAGGTGTCCGACCCCTTGGCTCGGTGATGGGGCAGAGAGCATGGACGTCGCGTGTCCAAGTGGCTATGCTGAAGTGATGCAATAATGCAGCAATGATGTAACCTGCATGTTTTGCTCCATCTTGTACGCGAGGTACCACAGCATGAGTGCCGAAGCCCTTATCGATCCGAACGACTACCAGGCGCCCAAGACCTACGAGCGTTTTGTGGAGGATCTCAAGCGATCTGCAATGGCAACTGGCAAGCCGATTATCGACCCCAGGTTGTTTGCTCGCGCATTGAGCATGGACCTACAAGCGCTGGCTGCGGATGCCCATGTTCACCGGGTCACCCTCTCGCGGGCCCAAGGCACCGAGAAACTGCAAGGCTTTCTTCGTGACGCGTTGCAGGTGCTGCGTGCCGCCACGGATATCAACGGGGATTTTCGGCATGCCCTGTTCTGGTTTCGTAACGAACCCATCAGTACCTTTGAGTACCTGACGCCGGAGCAGTTGGTTAGCAAGGGAAGAACGCAGGACCTGGTGCGTTACCTTCAGTCCCTGAAGGGCGGAGCAGCCGGGTGAAGATTCGGCAGCCGCTGGAATGTGCTGCCTATCGCGTGCATGTGATCTAGGCCACCGGGGTCAGACCCTTTAGGCCACCGGGGTCAGACCCTTCATTTCCCTTTGACATACCCCCGTCGAAGGGAAATGAGGTGTCCGACCCCTTGCCTCGGTGATGGCCTAGGCGGTGGTGGTTAGGGGTGCTGGTCAGCTGACTCGGTTGCCAGCTAACATGAAAGTGATATTTGACTATGGTGCTTTTGTCATAGCGTGATCGATCGGCAGCGGCTGTTGGAGGTGAATCATGGTGATGAGATTGGGTGATATGAGCATCCGTGAAAAGCTTAGTGCCATGGAAGCGTTATGGGACGATCTGGCCAGAGATCCCGACTCTGTGCCCGTCCCGGTTTGGCATCAGGAGGTGTTGGAGGAAAGAGGGCTACGTGCTGAGACGGGTGGTAACTCATTCAATGAATGGGAATCCACAAAGAATTGGGTGAGAGAGCGGACACGTTGAAAATCGAGATACTGGAAGAGGCCGAAGAGGATCTTCTGGCAGGTTTCCGATTTTATGATCGTCTGGAAGAAGGCCTCGGTCAGTACTTCATAGATACCTTGTTCTCTGATATCGATTCTCTTCACTTGTATGCCGAGATTCATCAGCAAGTCTTTGGTTACTATCGTCTCCTGTCCAATCGCTTCCCTTTTTCCGTCTATTATCGATATGACCAGGAGACAGTACGAGTCTACGCTGTGTTGGAAAGCGAAGAGGCGATTGCGGTGTTTCTTGCTGATGCCCTGCAAGCCGGTGATTCAGCCTATATCGCCAAGGCGATGGGCGTAGTGGCACGAGCGAAGGGCATGAGCGAGCTGGCTCGAGAGACAGGCCTTTCGCGTGAGCAGCTGTATCGTTCATTCAGTGAACAGGGTAACCCCACATTGAAAACCATGCTGGCCGTTATGCGTGCTCTTGGCGTGGACCTGACGGCACGCCCGCATGAGCCGGCGGCTAGAGATCAGCAAGTCGTCCAGTAGCGTCCAACAGGGTCAGATTCTTAAGTTAGCTCGCCGGGCGGCGCCTCAACGCGGCATGGTGGCCTACGTGGCCGGCCAGCTGATCAAGCAGATGATCAAGCGGCGCCTCCAGGTGGAGGGCGAATACGGCATTTGCACCGTCGCTTGGCCCGGGTCTGGTCCCTACGACGCCATGCATTGGAGCGTTGCGCTTTCTTCCATCCATGCGATATACTTTGCCTATCTAGCTAATGGCTGTGGAGGTTGTCATGCACACAGGTACTGTCTTTGAAAACAATCGCACCCAGGCTGTGCGGTTACCGGTGGATGTGCGTTTTTCCGATGACGTCAAGAAGGTACTGGTGCGCAAGCGGGGCAAGGAGCGCATTTTGGCGCCGATTGATCATGCCTGGGATAGTTTCTTTCTGGCTGAAGATGGGGTTACAGATGATTTTCTGCCCGAGCGCGCGAGCCAGGAGCAGCCTGAGCGCGAGGCGTTTTGATGCTCAAGTACATGCTCGATACCAATATCGCCATTTACGTCATCAAGCGCCGCCCCCTTGAGGTGTTGGACACTTTCAACCGCTATGCGGACATGATGTGTGTCAGTAGCATTACCGAAGCCGAGCTGCTGCACGGGGCAGAAAAGAGCCAGCGGCGCGAGCATAATCTGTGGCAGGTGGCTGATTTTTTGTCACGTCTTGAGTCGCTACCCTATTCAAGCAAAGCGGCCGGTCACTATGGCGATATTCGTGCTGATCTGGAGCGCAAAGGCACGCCCATTGGCGTGAATGATTTGCATATTGCCGGCCATGCTCGTAGCGAAGGGCTGGTACTGGTCACCAATAACCGACGCGAGTTTGAACGTGTCGACGGGCTGCGGCTGGAAAACTGGATTGATTAGAGTCTGACCCATTGGCTGGGTGGCTTCGCATTCACTCCCACCGGGGTCAGACCCTTAAGCAGACTTAGATAAAACCACGTCTAAGTCTATTTAAGGGTCTGACCCTGACGCCTCAATAGGATGGCCATGGATGGGTAGGCAACATCCGAACATCAAGAGCGACTTGCCTGAAGCCTCCTGGCGAACCCCGGCGCCCCTGAAGTGGATCGCCCTGGCGGCGCTGCTTGCCTATGCCGCTCTTCGCTTGCTGTGGTCGGTAGTGGGTGAACCTGCCGGTACCCTGATGGCCCTCCTGGGGCTTGTTGCAGTGCTTCATTGGGCGAGGGGTATCCGGGGAACGGCGCCGCTGTGGCTGCTTTTGATGGCTGTGCTTGTGCAGGTGATCTCCTGGACCGGCGGTTACCTGCATCATCCCGATTGGGTTACGGATTATCCCCAATTAGACCGCCTTGCCAAGCTTTTTCTGTTCATCGGAATTGCCTGGTGGCTGGGCGGCAATACGCGGTTTACCTGGCTGATCTGGGGGCTTGCGGCGCTGGGTGTGATCATGGTGATGCTGCCGCCATTTGCCGACTGGGCGGTGTGGCAGCGGGGTCTCTCTGGACGGCGGGTCAACCTGGCCATCACGAATGCTCAGCATGATGCCATGTTGCTGGGTACGGTGTTGCTTGGCCTGGTAGCCATGTCGAACCGCTTCCTGGGCACCGGGCCGTGGCGTCTTCTGCGGTCGCTCAGCTGGTTGCTGGGGCTCGGGGTCTGCCTCGCTGGGGTACTGGTAACCCAGACACGAGCTGCTTGGCTAGGGCTACTGCTGGCGCTTTGCCTGGGTGGTCTTTGCTGGGTGGTATATGAACGTGTCACCCACCATCCGTGGGCTGCCAGGCGCATGTTCACCGCCATGGGTGGGTTGATCCTGCTGGTGGTGCTGGTCGGAGGTTATTTCCATGAAACTGTTGAGAGGCGGTTGGGGCAAGAACGGCAGGTCATCGCGCAGATCCTCGCCGGCGATCTGGAGCAAGTGCCGGATACCAGCATCGGTGTGCGGATCCACTCCTGGCGAGCCGCGGGGCAATGGATCGCCGAGCGCCCAGTGATCGGTTGGGGCGGGCAAGCACGTGGGTTGGTCATGGACCATACTGAGTGGCTATCCCCCGTCTATAAGGAGCGGTTTGGCCACCTGCATAATAGCTATCTTGAATTGTGGGTCTCTTACGGATTTTTAGGCGTGGGTGTCTTCTTGGCGCTAGCGGCCTGGGTGGCCATGGGCACCTGGAAGGCCTGGCGGGCGGGGGTGATGCCCGGCGACATGGCGCTGTTTGCAGTCTCTTTCTTCGTATTCTGGCTGGCGGTCAACCAGTTCGAGTCCTTCATGGCCTTCGGCAGTGGTATCTATGTGTTCAACATGGTCATGGGGGGCCTGGTGACGCATATCTGGCGCTGGCAGGTGGAGACCGGTCAGCGGGTGTTTTCTGTTTTTCGCCCAACAGGGTCAGACCCTTAAGCGAATTTAAGGGTCTGACCCTGCCTAAACATAAGGAGCTGTTGTGAAAATTGCCATTGCCGGTACCGGCTACGTGGGTCTCTCCAACTCCATGCTGCTGGCCCAGCATAACGAGGTGATAGCCCTGGATATCGTTCCCGAGAGGGTGGCGCTGCTCAGCGACAAGGTCTCGCCCATCGAGGACGCCGAGATCAGTGACTTCCTGGCCAATCGGGGGTTGGACTTCACGGCGACCCTGGACAAGGAGGCCGCCTATCGCGATGCCGATTTCGTGGTGATTGCCACTCCCACCGACTACGACCCGAGCACCCACACCTTCGATACCCGCAGCGTCGAGTCGGTGATCCAGGACGTCATGGCGATCAACCCCGAGGCGGTGATGGTGATCAAGTCCACCGTGCCGGTGGGCTATACCGCGGAGGCCTGCCAGCGCTTCGGTACCGCCAACCTGATCTTCTCGCCGGAGTTCCTGCGCGAGGGCAGGGCGCTCTACGACAACCTGCACCCATCGCGGATCATCGTCGGTGAGCACTCGGCGCGCGGCGAGACCTTTGCCGGGCTGCTCAAGCAGGGCGCGCTGGATGACGAGGTGCCGGTGCTCTTCACCAACAGCACCGAGGCCGAGGCGATCAAGCTGTTTGCCAATACCTATCTCGCCATGCGGGTGGCCTTCTTCAACGAGCTGGACAGCTACGCCGAGACCCACGGCCTGGACAGCCGCCAGATCATTGAAGGGGTGGGGCTCGACCCGCGCATCGGCAAGCACTACAACAACCCTTCGTTCGGCTACGGCGGCTACTGCCTGCCCAAGGACACCAAGCAGCTACTGGCCAACTACCAGGATGTGCCGAGCAATATGATCAAGGCCATCGTGGATGCCAACCGCACTCGCAAGGACTTCATCGCCGAGTCGGTTCTCCGGCGCAAGCCGCGTGTGGTGGGGATCTATCGGCTGATCATGAAGAGCGGTTCCGACAATTTCCGCGCCAGCGCCATGCAGGGCGTGATGAAGCGCATCAAGGCCAAGGGCATCGAGGTGGTGGTCTATGAGCCGGTGCTGGAGGAGGAGACCTTCTACGGCTCACGCGTGATGCACGACTTCGAGGCCTTCAAGGCGCTCTCCGACGTGATCCTCAGCAACCGCATGGCCAGCGAACTCGAGGATGTTCGAGAGAAGGTCTATACGCGGGATCTGTTCGGCAGCGACTAACCGCACAGCCCACCTTTTCCTCCGCCGGGCCGCCGCAAGGCCGCTCGGCGGAGGCCGTCCGGGTGGGCGAACCGCCAAGGTCTGGCTGCACGCGTAAGAGATCGCTTACAGGCTGTGTGCGTCAATGCCTACACGGGAAGCCCCGAGAATTCTGAACCCACCCGTCACGCGCTGGTACAATGCCGAATGTTTCGATCATTTTTTCGCCTAAAGGCTCGCCTGCAATGATGCGCCTCCTTCATCCGCTGTTCCGCTTGCCGCGTGGCCAGAAGCGGATGATTCAACTGGCCGTGGATTGCCTGTTGATCACCCTGAGCTTTTTGCTGGCGATGCTGCTGCGTCTGGATAGCCTGGCGTTCCTGAGTCAGCCGCGTGTGTGGTGGGTTCTCCCGGTGGTGATTCCGGTGAGCCTGGCCATTTTCATTCGACTTGGCTTCTATCGGGCGGTGATCCGCTACATGAGCCTGAAGGCGGTCAAGGCCGTGGCAGTCGGGGTGGCGGGGTCGGCCTTCGCCCTGATGGTGGTCAACGCCGTGTTTCAGCTGCCGGTGCCGCGTTCGGTGCCGTTCATCTATGCCATGCTGGCGCTGCTGACCGTGGGCGGCGTGCGCTTCGCGTTGCGCGGGCTCTATCTGCGCAACCAGCTGCGCTACAAGACCCGGGTGGTGGTGTATGGCGCCGGTGCCGCCGGGCGGCAACTGGTTCAGTCGCTGCGCCATGGCGGTGAATACGAGCCCATTGGCTTCGTGGATGACAATCCCGGCTTCGAGGGGCAGTTCATCCAGGGGATGAAGGTCTATGCGCCCGGCGAGATCGAACGGCTCATCCACGACTACGGGGTAAAGAAGATACTGCTTGCGCTGCCCAGCGCCTCTCGGAACCGCCGTCGGGAGATTCTCAAGCAGCTGGAGCCGCTGGATGTGCCGGTGCAGTCGATCCCCGGCATGGCCGATGTGGTAGCGGGCAGGGCCCAGATCAGCGAGCTTCGCGATGTGGCAGTGGAAGACCTGCTGGGGCGTGATCCTGTGCCGCCGGATGCCTCGCTGATGGGCGCCAACATTTCGGGCAAGGTGGTGATGGTAACCGGCGCGGGTGGCTCCATCGGCAGCGAACTGTGTCGTCAGATCCTGCGCCAGCATCCGGCGAGCCTATTACTGCTCGAGCTCTCCGAGTTCAGCCTGTATCGCATTGAAAGGGAGCTGCTGCAGATTGCCCACGACGAGGGTATCGAGGCGCCTGTCCATGCACTGCTGGGCTCGGTACAGCATCGCCAGCGCATTGAGACCCTGATGAGCACCTTCCGCGTGCAGACGGTCTATCACGCGGCCGCCTACAAGCATGTGCCGATGGTGGAGCAGAATGTGGTAGAGGGCCTGCGCAACAACGTGATGGGGACCATGGAAACCGCGCGTGCCGCGGTGCAGGCCGGGGTGGAGGACTTCGTGCTGGTCTCCACCGACAAGGCCGTGCGGCCCACCAACGTGATGGGCGCGAGCAAGCGCCTGGCCGAGCTGGTGTGCCAGGGGCTGGCCAAGACGCATGGGGGCACGCGGTTCAGCATGGTGCGCTTCGGCAATGTGCTGGGGTCCAGCGGCTCGGTGGTGCCGCTGTTCCGTCGCCAGATCGCCGCGGGCGGGCCGGTCACCGTGACCCATCCGGAGATCACCCGCTACTTCATGACCATTCCCGAGGCCGCCCAGCTGGTGATCCAGGCCGGCGCCATGGCGCGCGGGGGCGATGTCTTCGTGCTCGACATGGGCGAGCCGGTGAAGATCGCCGAGCTGGCCGGCCAGCTGATCCGTCTCTCCGGGCTGGAGCCCCGTTATCTCGTCAACGACGAGGCCGAGACCGGCGAGACTGGCGATATCGACATCTGTTTCACCGGCCTGCGCCCCGGCGAGAAGCTCTACGAAGAGCTGCTGATCGGCGACAACGTGCAGCCTACCCGCCATCCACGCATCATGACCGCCAATGAAATCACGCTCAGCTGGTTTGAAGTGGAAAGGCTGACCGATGCCCTGTTTACCGCCTGCCTCGCCTTCGATGCCCCCCGCATCCGCGAACTGCTGCAACAGGCGCCGCTGGGCTACCAGCCGCAGAGTGCGCTTGTCGATCGGGTATGGGTCGAGCAGGAAGCTGCCTTGGACTATTCCCCGGTGGAAGCACCCGTGGAGCTGGACCCTCTCCCGCGGGGTCAGACCCTTAAGTAGATTTAAGGTGCGCCAGGAAAAGCCTGGTCACCCGGGAAGCTACCGAAGCAAGTAGCTGAAAGGGTGAAATGAAGCCCAGTGGGTGAAAGTCCCACCCGGCCAAGGCTAGCCACCAGCCGGTAGCGAGTGTTGCGTGGTGTCGGGTAACCGCCACTGCGAAGCGTACACAGCGAGTGAGCAGGCCGTGTGATAGAGCCCCGAAATATCCGAATGTGGCTGCCGACATTTTCTTAATGATGGAAGGCGATACGTCTCCGCTCTACATGGCTTGGCGGAAACGGGCCACCGGGGTCCAAGAGCAGGGCATGCTCATACAGGGGTTTCCCAGGAACCTGGGAGGCCCGTCCTTCTCCCCCAACGCGTATGGATCAGGCGTGGAGTTGCCTGTCCCGAAAGCTCCCGGTCCGGTGCTGCTGTGCCTGGTGGTGCCGGAAGCGAACGTCAGGCACTCAGGGGGTACGGCCAGGCGACGGTAAGGAGCCAGTCGGATGGAAGGGCGGGAGTCGGAGTCGCTCATAGTACTGAGGATGGTGGGGAACCGGCTCGACGGGACCCATCGGAGGGAAGGGGCGGCCAATCTTCAGAACTGCACGAGGGCAACATGACAGGTGCACAGGAACCTGAGGTCATGTCCACGAAACAAGTGCGGATAGCAGCGCTGGCAGAGCGCTTCCCGCAGCGTGCCTTCACGTCACTGGCGCATTATATCGATGCACAGTGGTTGAAGACGGCTTACCTGATGACGCGTCGAGATGGCGCTGTCGGGATCGATGGCCAGACGGCGGATGACTTCGCGCACGACTTCGAGGCTAACATCCAGCGTCTGCTGGAGGAGGCCAAGAGCGGTCGCTACCGGGCACCGCCGGTACGGCGTGTCCATATCCCCAAGGGAGATGGGCGCACCACACGGCCGATCGGCATTCCCACCTTCGAGGATAAGGTCCTGCAGCGTGCTGTAGTGGCCCTGCTGGAACCGCTCTACGAGCACGACTTTCTGGATAGCTCGTACGGTTTCCGGCCGGGGCGCTCGGCGCACCAGGCGATCGAGACGGTGAGGAACGGTTTGATGTCGATGGGGGGTGGCTGGGTCATTGACCTGGACATCCAAGCCTTCTTCGACACGATCGACCATCAGCACCTGCGTGAGTTTCTGCAGCAACGAGTGAAGGACGGTGTCATCCTGCGCCTGATCGGCAAGTGGCTCAAGGCTGGGGTATTGGAGGCCGGGCAGTGGCAGAAAGGTGAGGTAGGAAGCCCACAAGGCGGGGTTATTTCCCCTTTGTTGGCGAACGTTTACCTGCACTATGTGTTGGACGAGTGGTTTGAGAAAGACGTTAAACCACGCTTGCGTGGACGCGCGTTCGAGGTAAGATTCGCCGACGACGCCGTGCTCGCATTCAGCAATGAAGCCGATGCCCGTAAGGTGCTGGAGGTACTGCCCAAGCGCTTCGAGCGCTTCGGCCTTACCCTACACCCCACCAAGACCCAGCTGGTGCGGTTCCAGCCACACGGTGGGCAGCGCGCTGAGACCTTCGACTTCCTGGGCTTCACCCACTATTGGGGGAAGTCCCGGCGCGGTTACTGGGTTATTAGGCAGAAGACGGCCAAGGACCGATTCAAGCGAGCCCTGAGGCACCTCTCAGTCTGGTGTCGGGCGAATCGGCACCTGCCTCTTCTTGTCCAACACCGCCGCCTATGTCGAAAGGTCAAAGGGCATTTCGCTTACTACGGCATCACTGGCAACTATGATGCTCTGAAAGCGCTTGTGTACCAGGCGCAGCGGATCTGGGTCAAATGGCTGAGGCGTCGTTCCCAGAGGGGGTACTTCTCGTGGGATAAAGCCAACCAGCTGCTCAGGCGCCTACCGCTACCCAGGGCAAGGATTGTGCATCAGCGAACCCTTCAGCGAATCTGATGATTGAAGAGCCGGATGCGTCAATCGCGCACGTCCGGCTCTGTGGGGGGCCGGGTCGAGCAATCGCCCGGTCTACCCGACGTGCGCCAGGAAAAGCCTGGTCACCCGGGAAGCTACCGAAGCAAGTAGCTGAAAGGGTGAAATGAAGCCCAGTGGGTGAAAGTCCCACCCGGCCAAGGCTAGCCACCAGCCGGTAGCGAGTGTTGCGTGGTGTCGGGTAACCGCCACTGCGAAGCGTACACAGCGAGTGAGCAGGCCGTGTGATAGAGCCCCGAAATATCCGAATGTGGCTGCCGACATTTTCTTAATGATGGAAGGCAATACGACTCCGCTCATACATGGCTTGGCGGAAACGGGCCACCGGTGTCGAAGAGCAGGGCATGTTCACACAGGGGTTTCCCAGGAACCTGGGAGGCCCGCTCTTCTCCCCCGAAAGGTGAAAGCGCAGGTGTCGGAGCCACCTGTCCCGAAAGCTCCCGGTCCGGTGCTGTGGTGCCTGACGGTACCGGAAGCGAATCACAGGCACTCAGGGGGTACGGCCAGGCGATCACAAGGAGCCGGCCGGATGGAAGGGCGGGAGTCGGAGTCGCTCATAGTACCGAGGAAGGCGGGGAACCGGCTCGACGGGACCCGTTGGAGGGAAGGGGCGGCCAATCATCAGAACTGCACGAGGGAAACATGACGGGTGCACAGGAACCTGAGGTCATGTCCACGAAACAAGTGCGGATAGCAGCGCTGGCAGAGCGCTTCCCGCAGCGTGCCTTCACGTCACTGGCGCATCATATCGATGCCCAGTGGCTGAAGACGGCCTACCTGATGACGCGCCGAGACGGCGCCGTCGGGATCGATGGCCAGACGGCGGATGACTTCGCAAGCGACTTCGAGGCCAATATCCAGCGGCTGCTGGAGGAGGCCAAGAGCGGTCGCTATCGAGCACCGCCGGTGCGGCGTGTCCATATCCCCAAGGGAGATGGGCGCACCACACGGCCGATCGGCATTCCCACCTTCGAAGACAAGGTCCTGCAGCGTGCCGTGGTGGCCCTGCTGGAACCGCTCTACGAGCACGACTTTCTGGATAGCTCGTACGGTTTCCGGCCGGGGCGCTCGGCGCACCAGGCGATCGAGACGGTGAGGAACGGTTTGATGTCGATGGGGGGTGGCTGGGTCATTGACCTGGACATCCAAGCCTTCTTCGACACGATCGACCATCAGCACCTGCGTGAGTTTCTGCAGCAACGAGTGAAGGACGGTGTCATCCTCCGCCTGATCGGCAAGTGGCTCAAGGCTGGGGTATTGGAGGCCGGGCAGTGGCAGAAAGGTGAGGTAGGAAGCCCACAAGGCGGGGTTATTTCCCCTTTGTTGGCGAACGTTTACCTGCACTATGTGTTGGATGCGTATTCCGGCGAACGTGACCGGTCATTCCGGCGATCGTGACCGATTTGCTCACCGCTCTCTCGCTGGCTCTGGTTTTGTAAGCTGACCGGTCACGATGGGTCAACTGCTTCCGCCCGCGGGGCGGTGTTTTTTCTCATTGATTCTCCTCTGAGTGTCAGGCGGTGGGCGCTGTGCAGCAGCCGGTCCAGGATGGCATCGGCCACCGTCGCCGCGCCGATGTAGTCGTGCCAGTGCTCGATGGGCAGTTGGCTGGCGATCAGTGTCGAGCCCCGGCCGTGGCGGTCCTCGATCACCTCCATCAGGTCCTGGCGCTGCGGGGCGGTCATCTTCTGCATTCCCCAGTCGTCGAGGATCAGCAGGTCGGTCTTCTGCAGCTGCCCCATCAGCCGGGCGTAGGAGCCGTCACCCTGGGCGATGCGCAGCTGCTCGAACAGGCGTGGCACCCGCAGGTAGCGCACCGCGTAGCCTTGCCGGCAGGCCTGGTTGCCCAGCGCACAGGCCAGCCAGGTCTTGCCGCACCCGGTGGGGCCGGTGAGGCACAGGTTGAGGGCTTGGCCGATCCACTCACCGGTAGCCAACGGCGCCATGCGGCCGCGCTCCAGGCCACGGGGGTGGCGGTAGTCGATGTCCTCGACGCAGGCCGTGACGCGCAGCTTGGCGGCCTTCAGCAGGCGGTCGAGGCGGCGGTTGTCACGGTGCAGCACCTCGCGGTCGAGCAGCATGGCCAGACGATCCTCGAACGGCAGGTCGTAGGTGTCCGGCTGGGTGAGCTGGTGGGCCAGGGCATCATGCATGCCGGTCAGCTTGAGGTGGCGCAGGGTGTCGAGCAGGGGCTGGGTCATCATCGGTCGTTTCCTCGGGTCAGTGGTAGTACTCGGCACCGCGCACGTTGGTGTGGGGCGGCAGATCGTCGAGCGCCTCAGGGAGCGTCAGCATCGGCTGCTGATCCAGCCCCTGCTTGAGGATCGAGGCGATGCTGGCGTAGCGGGTGGTGGGGATCGCCAGCGCATGGGCACAGGCCTGCTCCAGGCGGACCTTGCCGTAGCGCCGGCTGAGCTGCAGCAGGCCCAGGCAGGCGCGGTAGCCATGCTCGGGATGGGGGCGATCCTGGAGCTGTCGCTGGGTCATTTCCCGCGTGGCGACGCCGATGTCCTTCGCCCACGCCAGGAAGCGGCTCGGCGACCAGTCGCGATGGGCCTGGTGGCGCTTGGGCATGTGCTCGGCCAGGGTCGAGAAGCGCCCCGGCGCGTGGCGCGGGTGCGCCGCCACCTGGTGGCCCTTGTGGAACACCTCCACCATGGCGTGGGTCAGGCGCACCTCCAGCACCTGGCCCACCAGGCTGTGCGGCACGCTGTAGAGGCGCTTGTCGATGTCGAGGTGATAGTCGATGCCGGGCTTGGCCTTGCGCCACTCGGCGTACTCGTAGGGCGTCTCCGGCAGGGGGCGCAGCACCGGCCGGTCGATGGCTTCGAACAGGTCGCGCCGGCTCTCCTCGCGCCCCTGGAAGGGCCGCCGGTTGAGGTCCTCCAGCAGCTCGCGGATGGCCTGGTTCAGCATGGTCAGCGTGAAGAAGGTGTGGTGGCGCAGGCGTGCCAGGATCCAGCGCTCCACCAGCAGCACGCCGGCCTCCGCCTTGGCCTTGTCCTTGGGCTTGTAGGGCCGCGCCGGTAGCACCGCGACCTGGTAGTGCTGCGCCATTTCGGCATAGGTGGTGTTGAGCTGGCTCTCGTAGCGGCACGCCCGCGTCACGGCGCTCTTCAGGTTGTCGGGTACCAACAGCTCGGGGACCCCGCCAAGGAACTGGAAGGCACGCTGGTGGGAGGCGATCCAGTCGGGCAGCGCCTGGCTCCAGGTTGCCTCGGCGTAGGTGTAGCTGGACGCACCCAGCACCGCCACGAACACCTGGGCATTGCGCACCTCGCCGGTGGCCTGGTTGATGATCGGCACGGTCGGGCCGCAGTAGTCGATGAACAGCTTCTCGCCGGCGCGGTGGACCTGGCGCATGCTGCGCCGCTGGCGGTCACGCCAGGCGCGGTAATGATCGCAGAACCGACTGTAGCGATACGCCTTGTCGCCATGGACCTCGACGTACTCCGCCCACAGCAGCTGCAGGGTCACGCCCTTGCGCTTGAGCGCCTGATGGACCTGGAAGTAGTCCGGCGCCGAGAAGCGCACCGGCGGCGTCTGGGCCGGGAACAGCCGCGCTTCCAGCGCCGCTTCGTCGGTGCCATCGGGCAGCGGCCAACTGATCCCGGCGACCTGCGCCAGGCTGACGTACTTGCTGACCACGCCCTTGGAAAGGCCGCAGGCCCGCGCAATCTTCTCGTGGCTGAGGCCGGCGTCGTACTTGAGGCGCAACACCTCGGTGATGGTTCGCATGGGAATCCTCGGTGCTGGCATGTCCCCTCCAGGGGCAAAGGCAAAAGGAGGGGTATGCCGTAAAAGTCCGAATCATTCCAGCGAGTTAGGTGAGATTCCGGGAACGTGACCGATGATTCCGGGATCGTGACCGCGGATTCCGGGAAAGCGGCCGAAATCGGTCACGATGAAACGGAATGGCCGGTCACGTTGGTCCGGAATGGTCGGTCACGATAGATCGGAACGGGCGGTCACGATGGCGCGGAATACGCATTGGACGAGTGGTTTGAGAAAGACGTTAAACCACGCTTGCGTGGACGCGCGTTCGAGGTAAGATTCGCCGACGACGCCGTGCTCGCATTCAGCAATGAAGCCGATGCCCGTAAGGTGCTGGAGGTACTGCCCAAGCGCTTCGAGCGCTTCGGCCTTACCCTACACCCCACCAAGACCCAGCTGGTGCGGTTCCAGCCACACGGTGGGCAGCGCGCTGAGACCTTCGACTTCCTGGGCTTCACCCACTATTGGGGGAAGTCCCGGCGCGGTTACTGGGTTATTAGGCAGAAGACGGCCAAGGACCGATTCAAGCGAGCCCTGAGGCACCTCTCAGTCTGGTGTCGGGCGAATCGGCACCTGCCTCTTCTTGTCCAACACCGCCGCCTATGTCGAAAGGTCAAAGGGCATTTCGCTTACTACGGCATCACTGGCAACTATGATGCTCTGAAAGCGCTTGTGTACCAGGCGCAGCGGATCTGGGTCAAATGGCTGAGGCGTCGTTCCCAGAGGGGGTACTTCTCGTGGGATAAAGCCAACCAGCTGCTCAGGCGCCTACCGCTACCCAGGGCAAGGATTGTGCATCAGCGAACCCTTCAGCGAATCTGATGATTGAAGAGCCGGATGCGTCAATCGCGCACGTCCGGCTCTGTGGGGGGCCGGGTCGAGCAATCGCCCGGTCTACCCGACGGTCTGACCCTGAAGCCGCTCACGCCACGCTTCGCTGCCGAAGGGGTGGCCACGGCGAGTCTGCTGGCGAATATCCTCTAGGGTGGCGTCGGGTAGAGGAGCGTCGAACAGCTGGCGGTAGTGATGCTGACGCCGTTGGGGATCGCTGGCGCTGTCCAGGTAGAGCGTATGCGGGGTGATGATGGGGTCGTGGGCGCCCAGGGCGTTGGTTTGATAGCTCGACCATAGGTAGTCGCCCGGTTGTTCGACCATGCCGGCGCGCACCGGGTTGAGCTCGATATAGCGGTAGCAGGCGAAGAGGTAGGGCTCCTCGCCGATAAGACAGGAGTAGTAGCGGCCCTCGAAGAGGCCACCTGTACGCTCGTGGCGGTTGTTGAAGTATTGCGCATAGCGCTGGCCGAGGCTTTTCATCATGTAGCTGATGCCTTGCGGATCATCGCAGGGCGTGGCCAGCAGGTGCACGTGGTTGGTCATCAGCACATAAGCGTGCACATCGACCCGATACTCCTGGCGTGCTTCGTCGAGAAACTCGAGGTAGCGCCGGGCATCGCCGCGATAGAGAAAGCAGGCGCTGCGGTTGTTACCGCGCTGCACCAGATGGAGAGGCGTATTCGGCAGAAGAATGCGTGCTGGACGGACCATGGCCACCTCTATGCCGTTCCGGACTGTGGCTTGAAACCCTTATAATTGTAGCGCGCTTTCTGTCCCGCGGGGTCAGACCCTTAATTTAGCTTAAGGGTCTGACCCTGGTTAATGAGGAGCCTCCGTGTCCGATCCTCGCCTTGCCGACCACGCCAAAACGATGTTTGTCGCTCTCCATCAGATCGACTGGCAGAGCTTTTTCGATTCGGGTTCCCTGGAGCGCGGCAGGCGCTATGCCAGGCAGGGACGTGTGCTGGATGGCGTTGGCCTGGAGCTCGATGACGATTTGATCGTGCTGACGGCGGAGGTCATGGGAAGCCGGAAGCAGGCCTATCATGTCGAAGTGTCGCTATACGCCGATGGCGCCGATGACGAGCTCTTCACCGACTGCAGTTGCCCGGTCGGCGTCGGCTGCAAGCACGCGGTGGCGCTGATCCAGACATTCCTCGACGAGCTGGGTGTGGGGTCGGCAGCTGTGGCTGACGAAATATCGTCGCCATCTGCGTTGCCCGGGTCGGGTAGGGGCACCGAGGATAATGAAAAACTGGTGCGTAGCTGGGAGGCCTGGCTGGCGCAGTTGGAGAAACCTCCAGGCCCTGTGTCGGCAGATGAGCGTATTGGCGAAGCGCATCGCCTGGGACTCTTCCTGGATACCACCACCCGTTACGGCATCGAGCCGGTGCTCAAGGTATTGCCGGTGTGGCTGCGCCCCTCGCGTCAAAGCAAGCGCGCCGGTGGCTGGGTGTCACCACGGGTGATCGAGACGCGCGGTTCGGGTGAGCTGGTGCCAGCGCCCGAGGCCGGCTGGAACCCCGAGCAGGAAGAGGCGCTCGACCTGTTGCTGCACGGTGAAGTCGATAGCCTGTGGGGGAGTGATCATCGCCGGTGGGCGCTGGTATCCCATGCCTTCCAGGCGCGCGCGCTCTGGTCGCTGCTGGAAAGCGACACGCCGCCGCTGCTGTTCCTGCGCAAGCAGACGGGCCAGCAACTCGAGCCGGGACCCCGCTGCCGGCTGGCACCGAGCTGGCAACCCGATGCTCAAGGCGTGCAGCACTTGCAGGCCGATACCGATCCGGAGGGGTTGCTTTCGGCGGAAGCGATCATGGCCAAGGCGGGCCGCGGGCTCTGCTATCTCGATCCCGGGCATGCCCGTTTCGGGCGTATGGAGGGCGACCCCGACCTGCTGGTGAGGCTGCGCCGATCGCCGCCCTTGCCGCCCGAGATGAGCGACTGGCTGAATGATCGGCTGCGCAGGACCTCGGCGCTGGCCAGCCAGTTGCCGACGCCGAAGCGGGTCGAGGAGCGTGTTGTGGAGGGCGTTTCTCCGCGCCTCAAGGTCACCATGCGGGTCGCCGAAGGCCAGTTGGGCTTTCGTGATGGCTCGCCCCTGCCGCGCTGGATCCGTGTCGGTGCCGGAGTCGTGAGCTTCGACTATGACGGCATAGAGGTGCCCCCCGAGCCGGGCGATACCGCTCAGGCCTTTCGTGATGGCCAGCGGCTCACCATCAAGCGCGATCCCGAGGCGGAGCTGGCGCTGATTCACGGCCTGCCACCGGGCATGGTGACCCTGGAACGGCTGCAGGAGATCGAGGCGGTGCCGGCCCATCTGGAGCTGCCGCCCTGGTCGCTCTTGCTGCCCATCAGTGGCGAGCCGCCGACCCGTGCCGCCGAGTGGCCGACCCATCTGGCAGGAACCGAAGGCTGGTGGGAAATGATTGCCAGGCTGCGCGAGGCGGGTTGCCTGGTTGAGCTCAGCGAAGCCTTTCCCCCCGAGCCACACTATCTCGAGCCGGAGACGTGGCACGGTGAACTGGAGCCGGCTGGCAACGGCTGGTTCGACCTGGCGCTGGACATCGAGGTGGAGGGTCAGCGCATGAACCTGCTGCCGATCCTTCGTCAGCTGCTCAAGGACCCGGATTTCCCCCTGGAACCGCCGGAAGACGAACCCGAGGAAGCGAGTTGGTCGGTGGCGCTGGATGATCAGCGCCACTTGGTGTTGCCGCTTGCCCGGCTGCGTGCGCTGATGGCGCCGATTCTCGACTGGCTGAGTGACGAGAGCGACCCGGAGGCGGCGCTTCAACTGCCGGTGACCGCCGCCGAGCGAGTGGCACCGCTGGCCGAACACGAGCGTTGGGCGGGGCGAGAGGATGTGGCGTCGCTGGCCCAGCGCCTCAAGGCGCTGCCCGCCAGCTTGCCGGCGCCTCAGGGTTTCGTGGGCGAGCTGCGCGATTACCAGGCCCGCGGCCTGGCCTGGCTGCGCTTTCTCTCCGAGCTCGACACCGGTGGCATTCTGGCTGACGACATGGGCCTGGGCAAGACGGTGCAGGTGCTGGCCCATCTGCTCGATGAGCGTGCCCGTGGCGTGTTGAAAGGGCCGGTGCTGGTAGTGGCGCCGACCAGCTTGGTGGGCAACTGGTGCGCCGAGGCGACACGCTTTGCCCCGGACCTGGAGGTGCTGTCCCTGCAGGGCGGCAAGGCCCAGCGCCAGCGTCAGATCGAGGAGGCGCTGCCCCACGCCGACCTGGTGGTGACCACCTACCCGTTGCTGATTCGCGATGTGGAGCGGCTGCGCGAGATCACGTTCGGTCTGCTGGTGCTCGACGAGGCCCAGGCGATCAAGAACGCCGCCAGTCAGACGGCACGCGCGGTGCGCGAGCTCAATGCCGGGCGGGCGCTGGCGATGACCGGTACCCCCCTGGAAAACCATCTGGGCGAGCTGTGGGCCCAGCTGGATGCGGTGGCGCCGGGTGCGCTGGGCAGCCAGCAGTGGTTCGGCCAGCATTTCCGCACGCCCATCGAGAAGGAGGGCGACGTGGCGCTGAGCCAGCGTCTCTCGCGGCGTATCTCGCCGCTCATGCTGCGCCGTACCAAGCAGCAGGTGTTGGGGGAGCTGCCTGACAAGACCGAGACCCATCGCGAGATCACCCTGACCGGCACCCAGCGCGAGCTCTACGAGAGCCTGCGCCTGGCTCAGCATCAGCGGGTACAGCAGGCCATCGCCGAGCGCGGCCTGGCCGGTTCCGGCATCGTGATGCTCGATGCGCTGCTCAAGCTGCGCCAGGTCTGCTGTGATCCGCGGCTGGTCAAGCTGGACAGCGCCAAGCAGGTGCGACGCTCGGCCAAGCTGGAGCAACTGCGCGAGCTGCTGCCGCCGCTGATCGAGGAGGGGCGGCGCATCCTGGTGTTCTCGCAGTTCACCGAGATGCTCGGCCTGATCGGCAAGGCCCTGGAGCGCGATGGCATTCCCTACACCACGCTCACCGGCGACACCCCGGGCAAGACCCGCACCCAGCGGGTGGCGCTGTTCCAGCAGGGGGAGATTCCGGTGTTCCTGATCAGCCTCAAGGCCGGCGGCACGGGCCTCAACCTCACCGCGGCGGATACGGTGATTCACTACGACCCCTGGTGGAACCCTGCGGTGGAGGCTCAGGCCACCGGCCGTGCCCACCGGCTGGGGCAGCAGAACCCGGTGTTCGTCTATAAGCTGGTGTGCGCCGGCACGGTGGAGGAGCGCATCCTCGACCTGCAGGCGCGCAAGGCGGACCTGGCCGCCTCGATCCTTGAAGGCGGCAGCGAGCGCAAAGACGATGGCCCGCTGTTCGACGAGCAGGATCTGGCGCTGCTGTTCGCCCCCGTGGCATAGGGGTGTCTGACTGACATCCGCCGTTACGGAAGACGCAGAGTGCAGTACCCTGTCACTCGGATCCGATCATCAGGGAGAGGCCATCGTGGGGTTTCGCTTCCAGCGTCGCATTCGTCTCGCACCCGGTGTGCGACTCAATACCTGCAAGCTGCGTCCCGGGCTTTCGGTCGGCCCGCCGGGCATTCGCCTGCAGCTGGCAAGCGGTGAGGCGGGCGAAACCCTCCCGGTGCACCTCGATATCGCCGCCAACGGGGAGATTCGCTATCGCCATCCCGATGGCCGTCGGATCCCCGATGCCGAGGCCCGAGTGCTGCGGCGCCATGGGGAGGGGGCGATACGCGCGGCGCTCGAGTCGCACTGTGAGCGACTCAATGCCGAGCTCGACCGGCTTGACCGTCTGCATGAGCAGACGCCATCACCGGCTGCCACCGGCTATCAGCCGCGCAGCTACCCGGTGTCGCCTCCCTCGCCGGTATCCCTGGAGGAGCCCAACTGGTGGCACGCCCTCTGGCCGAGTGCCCGGGAACGGCTCGAGCGGGAGAATCAGCGCCGCGAGGCGTCACATGCCGAGGCCTATCGTGACTGGGAGTGGCAGAAGGCCGAGTTCGATGCCCGCGAGTTCGAGCGACAGCAGCGCGAGGAGGTGGCGGCCTGGGATGACCCTGATGCCATGCAGCAGACACTGGACGAGCGGCTGGACGAGCTCGGCTGGCCACGGGAGACGCTGATCGACTTCGAGCTGAGTGACGACCTGCGCACCATGGCCCTGGACATCGATCTGCCGGGCGAGGAGGAGCTGCCCGACCGTTACTGGACCATGCCGGCCAAGCGGCTCAAGCTCTCGCCTCGCAAGCTCGGCGCCACGCGACAGCGCGAGCTCTATCGGCGCCACGTGCACGGTGTGGCCTTCCGCGTGTTGGGCACGATCTTCGCCCGGTTGCCGCGAATCGAGCGCGTCCTGGTCGCCGGCTATCGGCAGGTCGAGGACCCGAGCGGCAGCGCTGCCCGGGTTCAGTATCTCTTCAGCGCCAAGGTTTCCCGCGAATCGTGGGAGCGCCTCGACTTCGACCGACTGGCGCGGCTCGATCCCATTGATGCCCTGGCGACCTTTCCACTGCGACGCGAGATGGCCCGGTCCGGCGTCTTCCGCGACATCGTGCCCTTCGAGCTGGACTGGCGCTGGCGCTGAGACTTGCCGGGCGCATTGCCGGGCCTGTCGCCTATCGATCGGCGTTCAGTCCGAATCGGTCTGGCCGGCGCTGAGAATGTGGTGCAGGCCGTCGCACCGGACCATCGGGTCGTCGCAGTTGACCACGATGTCGGAGCGGGCCAGCACGTAGCTCTTGCCGGTGATGGTGTTCTCCACCACCGTATGCGGCCCTTCCTCACGCATGCCGGTGAACTCACCGATGAAGCCGGTCTCGCGCAGCGAGACGGTTTCCAGCCTGTCACCGGGCTGGATGCGTCCTTCGTGGTGCATCAGCGCCAGGCGCGCTGAGGTGCCGGTACCGGTGGTGCTGCGGCAGATCACGCCGGGGTGCACATAGGTGGTCGAGCGCGAGCGATAGAAATGGTCGGCGACCTGCTCGACGGGGCCCATGAAGTGCAGGAAGGGCAACGGGCCCACGTCGCCCAGGGTGTAGTGGGAGAAGCCGCGCTCGGCCTGGATTGCCTCGACGATCTGGTGGGCACACTCGGCCAGGTCGCGCTCCTCCTCCCGCGTTAGATGAAAGCCCAGCTCGGCGGCATCCACCAGAGCGTAGAAGCCGCCGCTGTAGGCGACGCTGTAGGTCACGTCGCCCAGATTGGGCACATGGATGCGGGCGCGGTAGGTATCGATATAGCTGGGCAGGCCCCCGCAGGTAATCGTCTCCACCACCCCGTTCTCGACCAGCGCCTCGATCTGCACCAGGCCTGCCGGCGACTCCAGCTTGAAGCGCTGGCGGCCCTCCTGCTTGGGCACCAGCCCGCTCTCCAGCACCGCGGTGGCGGTGCAGATGGTATTGGAGCCCGAGTAGATCGGATAGCCCATCACCTCCATGATGATGTAGCCCACCTCGGCAGCCGGGTCGGTGGTGGGCACGAGTAGGTCCACCGACATCTCGGGAATGCCGTAGGGCTCCTCCAGCAGCAGCTTGCGCAGGCCATCGGCATCGTCGCGCAGGTAGTGCATCTGGTCCCTGACGGTAGCCCCGGGCAGGGGCTCGATGCCGCCGACCACGATGCGGCTGACATCGCCGCCGGCATGGGTGTCGATCAGTTGCAGGGTCAGTTCCTGGCTCATCAGTGTCCCTCGAGGGCGAAGGGCGCGCCATGCTCGTCCCACTGGCTGTCGGGAACGATCACGATCTTGCCCATGAAATTGCTGTCGCGGCTGACGAAGTAGCGCTCGGCCTGGTGCAGGTCGGAGAGCCTGAAGGCGGCATGCAGCACCGGCTTGAGTTCGCCGGAACGGATCCAGGCGATAAGCTGCTCGGCCTCCTCGCGGGTGCCGTGAGAGACGCCGAAGATCTGCACCTGGTAGAGGTAGATACGTGTCCACAGAATCTCGCTGATGTTGCCGCCGCTGGCCCCGGCGATGGAGAGCCGCGGGTAGCTGCTGCGCGCCTTCATGTCCTGGATCATGGTGTCGATGAAGCAGTCGGTCATCTCGCCGCCGACCAGGTCCATCACCGCATCCATGGGCGCGCCGCCGGTCGCCTCCTGCACCCGCTCGGCGAAGCCCGCCAGGTTGCCACGATCGATCACCGCCTCGGCGCCCAGCGCCTTCAGTGCCGGGGCCTTCTCCTGCTGGCTCACCGCATAGGGCACGGCGCCGACGATACGGCATAGCTGGATCAGCGCCGTGCCCACGCCGCCGCTGGCGCCGCTGACCAGCACCCGCTCGCCGGCCTTCACGCCGGCCGAGGTCATCATATGGTAGGCGGTCTGGTAGGAGCACATGCCCATGGCGGCGAGCTCGGCATCGCTGAGCTCGGGATTGGGCACGTGGTGGAACTGATCCGACGGCACGGCGACATACTCGGCGAAGCCGCCGTCGGCGCCGTGGCCGTAGTAATCCGGGGTCAGATTGATGTCGCGCCGGTCATCGGGATAGAGGTTGAAGTCGAGCAGGCCGCGTTCATCAAGGCGCGAGGCATCGACGCCTTCGCCCACGGCGACCACGCGCCCGGCGATGTCGGCCCCTTGGATGCGCGGGAAGGTCAGGGTGGGCTCGCCGCCCATGGCGAATGACGTCACCTCGCCCTTCTTGACCGGGTAGAGCCCCTCGCGGGCCTTGCGGTCGGTGTTGTTCTTGGCCGTCGCCGTGACCCGCACCAGCACCTCGCCGGGTCCCGGCTGCGGGATCGGCACGTCGTCGTGATAGACCAGCTTGTCGACGTCACCATGCCCGGTCAGCAGCATGGCGGCCATGGTGTCAGGAAGGGTCTGGCTGCTCACTGGAAACCTCCTTTCGTCTTAAAGAGATCAGCTGTTGCAGACGATAGCAGACTTCCTCGCCATCACGTCATCCCACTGCGGGGCAATCTTGGCCACCCGAAGCGAGAGGCGCCGGGGCTACCCACCCTCGCGGTGCCAGAAGGGCTGTCCTACCGTGGGCGTACTGGGGCTGGCGGTCTGGCGCTGCTGCATCAGCCCGGCCAGATGGGCCTTGCGTCCGGCGCGGATGGCCTCGGCGAAGGCCTCGGCCATCAGCGCCGGGCGATGGGCCCGGGCCACGGCGGTGTTGAGCAGCACGCCGTCGAAGCCCATCTCCATGGCCTCCGCGGCCTGGGATGGAGCCCCCAGGCCGGCATCGATGATCAGCGGCACGTCGAGACGCTGGCGCAGGGTCGTGAGGGCGTAGCGATTCATCAGGCCGAGGCCGGTGCCGATGGGCGAGCCCCAGGGCATCAGCGCCTCGCAGCCGGCGTCGCGCAGCCGCTGGCAGAGGATCAGGTCATCGGTGCAGTAGGGCAGCACCTTGAAGCCCTGGCCGATCAGCTCCCGAGTGGCCTCCAGCAGGCCGAAGGGGTCCGGCTGCAGGTTGTAGTCGTCACCGATGACCTCGAGCTTGATCCAGGGCGTGTCGAACAGTTCCCGAGACATCTGGGCGAGGGTGATCGCCTCCCGGGCCGAGCGGCAGCCGGCGGTGTTGGGCAGCAGCCGGCAGCCGCTGTCGCGCAGGATCTGCCAGAAGGCATCACCGTCGCCCGAGGCGGGGTTCTGGCGGCGCAGCCCCAGGGTGACCATCTCGCAACCAGCGGCCTGGATGGACGCCTGCATCACCGTGGGCGAAGAATAGAGGGCAGTGCCGAGCAGGAAGCGGCTGGCGAAGGCCTCGCCGTAGAGCATCAGGGCGTCATCGTGTGCAGCGTTCATCAGCCACCTCCCACCGGGGCCACGATATCGATGCGGTCGTCGTCCTGCAGGATCTGCTCGGCATAGCCTGAGCGGGGCACGAACTCGCCGTTGACCGCTACGGCGACCCGGCGGTCGGCGTAGTGCCAGGCCTGCAGGGCATCCGCCAGCGATGTGCCGGCGGGAAGACGGGCGGGCTCGTCGTTGAGGCGCAGGGTGATCTCGTTCATGCAGCGTTCTCCTGCGGCGGGCGTGCCGCCAGGGTATCAGCAAAGGGCCGGTCGCCGTGGCCGCGGATCTCGGCCAGCAGGTGGCAGACCACGGCGGGTGCCAGCAGGTAGCCGTGTCGGAACAGGCCGTTGGCGGTGATCAGCCCCTTCTGATGGGTGACATGGGGCAGGTTGTCGAGGAAGGCGGGGCGCAGGTTGACGCCCTGCTCCAGGATGCGAGCCTCGGCGAAGGCCGGCGAGAGGGTATAGAGGGCGCTGCCCAGCTCCAGCGAGGACTGCAGCGACATGGGTGAACGATCCTCGCTCTCGATCTGGGTGGCGCCGATGACGAAGCGATGCGCAGGCTTGGGCACCACATAGAGCTGGTAGCGTGGGTGCATCAGCCGTACCGGCCGCGAGAGCTGGATCTCGGCGGTCTGAACATGCAGGGTCTCGCCGCGTACGCCCCGCAGGCTCGGGTGGCGCTGCCGGGCGCCGGTACCCCGACAGTCCACGACCATATCGAAGCGCCGCCGGCCCTCGGCCGTGACCACTTCGCCGGGGAAGGTGTCCACCGGGCAGTGGGCATGACACTCTCCGCCCAGGGCGCGAATCTCGTTCAGCAGGCGAGTGAGCAGGGCACGGTTGTCCAGGTGGGCCTCGTCCGGGAGAAACAGACCCTGGCGGAAGCCGACTGCCAGGTCGGGTTCCAGCCGTTGGACCTCCTGGTCATCGAGGAGCCGGCAAGGTGAGCCGCCGCCCAGTGCGTGATCGAGGTCGCGACGAAACTGGGTAAGCTCCCCCAGGTCCTGGGGATGCGCCACCATCAGGCTGCCGTTGTGCTGCCACAGCGAGGATGCGTCGAGGGCCTCGAGCCAGCGTGGCCACTGGGCCAGGGCGAAGCGGCCCATGTCGTAGACGCAGCGCTCGGAGATCGCCGTCTCGCACAGCGGGGCGACCATGCCGGCTGCGGTCCAGGCGGCGGCTGGCGGGGTATCCAGGTCCCCGGCGTCATAGAGGGTGACGGCGTGGCCGTCGCCGAGCAGCTGCCAGGCGACAAGACGCCCCAGCAGGCCGGCGCCAGCGACGGCGATGTGATCGTTGGAGGGTGTCAAGATATCGGCCATCCAGCAGGAGACATGGCTGATCAGGCGGGATGGCGGGAGGAGGCGAGCAGGTGTGGCACGCGCTTGTTCCCTCCGCAGGCATCAACCTGATCAGGTTCAACGGGTTCGGCCGTACCGATCTCAGCCCCCGTGTACGACGCATTGGCGTACCGGGGCTCCCCGACAAGTCCTGCCAACATAACCAAAGATGCCCGGGCACGCAATCTCGTCGCGTGTCCGGGCATTTCGGGAATGGCGTCCGGTTTGGCTCAGGCGCAGTCGGCGGCGCCTTCGCCGAACATGTCGAAAAGCAGTTCGCGGCCCAGGTCTGTCAGCACGAAGTGCTGGTAATCGTTCCAGGTGGCGGCCTGGCTGGTCTCGAGGATCTGCTGGCAGCGCTTCCAGTCACTTTCCGCAGCTTCCAGCGCCTTCAGCTCGCTGTGGTCGAGGCCGCGGTGCGGAACGGTGACCGTTTCCAGCGCATGCCCTTGGCGAAAGAGCAGGGCGGCCATGGTGGAGAGGCACTGGCGCAGGCTGCGTTCCATGCCGGTGGTGCTGGGGGTGTCGTGTGTCATGCTGCGCATCTCCTATATGGGCTATGCTGCAGTGCATTATACACACGACGAAGGTCTATGTCATACCAAGGTCTAAAAGGTCTAGGGCAAACGCTGATAGCAAATTGCTCGGAGCTGTTCCGTCGGCAGGACTGCGAGGAGGCGCTATGAATACCTCCATGTACGCTACCGACGCCATCCCTGGCGTAGGACCTCCTCTTCGGCCTGCCCCCGGCGCTCCTCGCTTGAGACAACTGCGATAGCCCTGCTAAGAGGCCGTCTCCCTTAGCTTTCCACACGCCCCAGCAGCAGGAATTCGATCAGTGCCTTCTGGGCATGCAGGCGGTTGCCGGCCTCCTGCCAGACCACGGCGCGCGGGTCATCGAGCAGCGTGGTGCTGATCTCCTCGCCGCGGTGAGCCGGCAGGCAGTGCAGGAAGAGCACGTCGTCCTTCGCACGGTCGAGCATCGCCTCGCTCACCTGGAAGCCGGCGAAATCCGCCTCGCGCCTGGCCTGCTCCTCCTCCTGGCCCATGGAGGCCCAGACGTCGGTGGTGACGAGGTCGACGTCCGTCACGGCCTGCAGAGGGTCGCGGAGGATGGTCACCCGCTCGCCGGCGGCCGCGAGGATATCCTGGCGCGGCTCGTAGCCTTCCGGACAGCAGATGCGCAGTTGGAAATCGAACTGGCGGGCGGCGTTGATCCAGGAGTGGCACATGTTGTTGCCATCGCCGATCCACACCGCGGTGCGGCCCTTGACGTTGCCGCGCAGCTCGGTCCAGGTCATCACGTCGGCGAGCAGCTGGCAGGGGTGGTAGTCGTCGGTGAGGGCGTTGATCACCGGCACCGAGCTGGCGGCGGCGTACTCCTCGAGGCTGGCGTGGGAAAAGGTGCGGATCATCACCGCATCGACCATCTCCGCGAGCACCCGCGCGGTATCGCCGATGGGTTCGCCACGGCCGAGCTGGGTGTCGCGGGGCGAGAGAAACAGCGCATGCCCGCCGAATTGCGCCATGGCCGTCTCGAAGGAGACTCGGGTGCGGGTCGAGGACTTCTCGAAGATCATCGCCAGGGTGCGGTTGGCGAAGGGCGTGTAGGTTGGCCCGTGGGTCTTCAGGCCATTCTTGATCGAGATGGCGCGCTGGATCAGGTAGCGCAGCTCGTCGGAACTCAGATCAAGCAGGGTGAGGAAATGGCGAGTGGCCATGGTATCGCTCCACGGGAAAAAACGACCATCCTAGCCAGGCCAAGGGGGATGCGCAACGCGTTCGTCATCAGTAGAATGGCCACTATTCATAAGGCCGACCAGCATACTCGGGTATTCCCCGCACGCCGGACGGCTTCGATCTATCGAGGCTCGGTCTACCGAGACCCGGACAAACGAGAAAAGGGAGATGTCATGAGCACCACCGTCGAGAACATCGAGCGCCAGATCGGCGAGAACCCCATCCTGATCTACATGAAGGGCACTCCTCAGCTGCCGCAGTGCGGCTTCTCCGCCCAGACCGTCCAGGCCCTGATGGCCTGCGGCGAGCGCTTCGCCTTCGTCAACGTCCTGGACAACCCGGACATCCGTGCCGAGCTGCCCAAGGTGGCCAACTGGCCGACCTTCCCGCAGCTGTGGGTCGACGGCGAGCTGGTCGGCGGCTGCGACATCGTGGTCGAGATGCACCAGAACGGCGAGCTGGAAAAGCTGGTCAAGGAGACCGCCGCCAAGCATAAGGATGATCAGCCCGAGGGCTGAAGCCTGAAGAGCGGCGCTACGCGCCTGGAAGCTTGAAGCTGGAAGGGTAGTCATCTGGGGTCAGACCCTTAAGTAGACTTTGGAGCTCCGCTCCAAAGTCTACTTAAGGGTCTGACCCCGTTTGCTGTGACCCCGTTTGCTCTTGCTACTCCTCCATCCCCTGCTCCTTCTGGGCCAGGGCCCAGCCGCCCAGGTCCTTGTAGCGGTTGACCATGGCGCAGAACAGCTCGGCGGTGCGTTCGGTGTCGTAGCGCGCCGAGTGGGCAGCTTGGTTGTCGAATTCGATGCCGGCGGCCCGGCAGGCCCGGGCCAGCACGGTCTGGCCATAGATCAGGCCGCCGAGCGATGCCGTGTCGAAGCTCGAGAAGGGGTGGAAGGGGTTGCGCTTGATGCCGCAGCGGTTGACCGCGGCGTTGAGAAAGCCGTGGTCGAAGGCGGCATTGTGGCCGACCAGCACGGCCCGGGTGCAGCCATGGGCCTTGATGGACTTGCGAACCGGGCGGAAGATCTCGCCGAGTGCCTCGGCCTCGCTGACGGCGACCTGGCGGCGCAGAGGGTCATCGAGGCGGATGCCGGTGAAGTCCAGCGCCGACTGCTCCACGTTGGCTCCCTCGAAGGGCGTAACGTGGTAGGCATAGGTGGCGTCGGGGATCAGGTTGCCCTCCGGATCCATGGTCAGCGTGACCGCGGCGATCTCCAGGATCGCGTCGCCCTCGGGGTTGAAGCCTCCGGTTTCCAGGTCCACCACCACGGGCAGGAAGCTGCGGAATCGCTGCGCCATGAGTTCACGGGCGATCGCCTCGCTCATGCACCTCTCCTTGTCTGGGCCATCTGTCTCGAAACCGCGAAAGTCTAGCAGCTTGCCTTCGGCGAGTCGCGTCGCCGGTATTCGCTGCAGGCTCGGCGCGCTATAATCGGCGTCTTTGCGAACTTACGAAAGGAGCCTCAGCATGTCCGATGTCAAGAAGGTCGTGCTCGCCTATTCCGGCGGCCTGGACACGTCCGTCATCGTCAAGTGGTTGCAGGAAAGCTATGACTGCGAGGTCGTGACCTTCACCGCCGACATCGGCCAGGGCGAGGAGGTCGAGCCGGCCCGTGCCAAGGCCGAGGCGCTGGGCGTCAAGGAGATCCACATCGAGGATCTGCGCGAAGAGTTCGTGCGCGACTACGTCTATCCGATGTTCCGGGCCAACACCATCTATGAGGGCGAGTACCTGCTCGGTACTTCCATTGCCCGTCCGCTGATTGCCCGTCGCCTGATCGAGATCGCCAATCAGACGGGCGCCGACGCCATCTCCCACGGGGCCACCGGCAAGGGTAATGATCAGGTGCGCTTCGAGCTCGGTGCCTATGCACTGAAGCCTGGCGTCAAGGTTATTGCGCCGTGGCGCGAGTGGGATCTCACCTCCCGCGAGAAGCTGATGGCCTACTGCCAGCAGCACGACATCCCGGTGGACTTCTCATCCAAGAAGAAGTCGCCGTACTCCATGGATGCCAACCTGCTGCACATCTCCTACGAGGGCGGCATTCTCGAGGACCCCTGGGCCGAGGCCGAGGAGGACATGTGGCGCTGGAGCGTATCGCCGGAAGCCGCGCCAGACACCCCCACCTACATCGAACTGACCTACGAGAAGGGCGATATCGTGGCCATCGACGGCGTGCCGATGAGGCCCCACGAGGTGCTCGAGAAGCTCAACCAACTGGGTGGCGACAACGGCATCGGTCGCCTCGACATCGTCGAGAACCGCTATGTGGGCATGAAGTCCCGCGGCTGCTACGAGACGCCGGGGGGCACCATCATGCTGCGTGCCCATCGTGCCATCGAGTCGCTGACGCTGGACCGCGAGGAGGCCCACCTCAAGGACGAGCTGATGCCCAAGTACGCCGAGGTGATCTACAACGGCTACTGGTGGAGCCCGGAGCGTCGCATGCTGCAGGCGGCCATCGACGAGACCCAGGAGAACGTCTCCGGTGTGGTGCGCATGAAGCTCTACAAGGGCAATGCCATCGTGGCGGGCCGCCGCTCCGACCAGTCGCTCTTTGACGAGTCCATTGCTACCTTCGAGGACGATGCCGGCGCCTACGACCAGAAGGATGCCGAGGGCTTCATCAAGCTCAACGCCCTGCGCCTGCGCATCGCCGCCGGCAAGGGTCGCAAGCAGGACTGAGCCAGACGCTCACGCCTGACATTCATGGCTTCCTCGACGCCGGCTTGCCGCCGGCGTCGTCGTATCGAGCCCTACCACTTGCGAGGACAGCACGATGTTCAAGAAACTGTTTTCCGGCCTGCTTGGCGGTGACGATGGCAAGTCCGGCAACGCTGCCGCCGCCGACCCTGTGGAGTACAAGGGCTATCTCATTATCTCCGAACCCGCCGACCAGTACCGCGTCAGCGGCTGGATCCGCAAGCCGCTGCCCGCCGCCGACGGCGAGGAGGGCCAGATGCTCGAGCATCGCTTCGAGCGCTCCGACATGCTGCCTGGTCGTGAGGCCTGTGACGCCCTGATGGTCAGCAAGGCGCAGCGTTATATCGATCAGATCGGCGACGAGATGTTCTCGCCTCGTTGAGGCTCGCCTTATACTTCAGGACATGCCGATCCGTTATGTGATCCGGAGTCTCCATGCGCCTGCTGCACCGACCTTCCCCCTGGCGAGCACTCTTCGCCGCTGACGCGCCGCCCGATCCCAGTGGCTGGCCGTCGTTGCTGGAACCGTTGCGCCAGGCGCTGGTGAGTCTGGGACCCGCGCCCGACCTGGCCGAGGCCCATGCCTGGCAGGGCCAGCTGGTGGACGCCCTGGCTCGGCTCGACCTGCCGGCCTGGCGAATCAGCCAGCTGATCAGTGACCACAACGACTGGCTCTACCGACGCGCCATCGAGCTTTCCCTGGGAGAGATGCGGGGTCAGGGCTGGGGAGTGCCGCCGGTCGCCTTCTGCGTGCTGACCCTCGGGTCCGGGGCGCGCCACGAGAGCCTGCTGGCGCCGGACCAGGACAACGCCATGATCATCGCCGACTATCCCGACGACCGGCATACCGAGATCGATGGCTACTTTCAGTCTCTTGGCGAGCGTTTCACCGAACGCCTCGACGCAGCCGGGATTCCGCTCTGTCAGGGTCATGTCATGGCGCGCTGGCCGATGTGGCGTAAGCGCCTCTCGGAGTGGTGCGCACAGCTCGAGATCTGGACCGCGGAGCGCCGTGTCAAGCGCGTCCAGCAGGCCAACATCCTGCTCGACTTCCATCCCGTCTTTGGCGAGAGCTCGCTGGCCGAGGCCCTGACAGAGCGAGTGGCCAGCCTTATGCCGGGCTCCAGCCTCTTCCTCGACGAGATGGCCAGCCTGCTCGATGAGCTGCCGGTGGCCCTGGATCGGCTTGGCCGGCTCAGCGGTGTCAGCGAGGACGCGCCCCATGAGCGAGTCATCAATCTCAAGCATCAGGGGATGTTGCCGCTGGTCAATACAGTGCGCCTACTGGCACTGCGCCAGGGGGTGCGTTCGCCGGATACCCGTTCGCGGCTGGTGACGCTGGTGATGCAGGAAGTGCTCAGCCCCGAGCGTGCTCGGGCCCTGACGGGGGCGTTCGAGCGGTTGCAGGCGCTGATGCTCGATGAGCAGCGCCTGGCCCTGACCGAGGGGCGCATCCCGGATGGCTGGGTGGATATCGCCCGCCTGGGCGAGGATCAGCGTCTGCTGCTGCGTCACGACCTGTTGCAGATTCGTCGTCTGATGCGCCGTGCGCGAAGGTCGTGAAAGCCTTCGTCGTTTGGGATCGTCGTTTGGGGTTAGACCCTTAGGGCGACTCAGGCTTCCAGACCTCGGAGCCTCGAGTTCCCTCAGGTGACCCGATGGTACCCCGATGGTACCTTAAGTCTCCTTCGGCGCTTCGGGCAGTTCCATCACCAGGCAGGCGCCGCCCAGGTTTGGCGCCTCCTCGACCCACAGTCGTCCGCCCAGGTGGGCGACGATACCGCGGCTGATGGGCAAGCCCAGCCCGCTGCCGCGCGGGCGGCCGCGGGCCTCGCCACCGTCCTGTTGCTGGATCTGGTGGAATTTCTCGAAGACCCGCTCGCGTTCATCCTCGGCGATGCCGGTGCCGTTGTCTTCCACGGCGAGACGATAGTTGTGCTTGTAGCGCTCGAGACGCAGCAGCACCTTCGGGTCATCGTCGGCGGCAAACTTGCCGGCGTTGTCGAGCAGGTTGATGATCACCTGTTCCAGGCGGTCCGGGTCACCGATGACCATCGCCGTCTCGGGCGTGATCTCGACCTCCAGGCTCACCCCACGCTTTTCCTGCGGCCGGTGCACCGCATCCACGCTGTGACGGGCCAGGGCGACCAGATCCAGGCGCTGGGGCTCCAGGGTCAGGCGGCCGCTCTCGAGCCTCGCCAGGTCGAGGATCTCCTCGATCAGCCTCGAGAGCCGCTGGCTCTCGCGCACCACCACGTCGAGGAAGTGGCGGCGCTTCTCGTCGGGCAGGTCGTCGCTGTCGCGCAGGATCTCCGCAAAGGCGCGGATCGAGGTGAGGGGCGTGCGCAACTCGTGGCTGACCATGGCCACGAACTCGTCCTTGAGGCGGTCCAGCTCGCGCAGGCGTTCATTGGCCGCACGCAGTTCCTCGCTGGCGCGCGCCAGCTCGTTGGACTTCTGCTCCAGGCGACGGTTGACCTCCAGGGTCTCGGAGGTGGTGTCGAGGATGCTGAGGATCGATTCGAGGTTCAGGGCCTCACCGCGTACCACCGAGTCGATCAGCACCCGGGCCGACGCGCTGCCCAGTGAACCGGCCAGGGCCTGTTCGGCGCGGGCGGTCAACTCCGGTGGCGCGGGCTGGCTGTCGTCGGCGGCTTCGTCGGGGTGGGCGGCGAAGACCCGAGCGCTGGCGGCGCCCCCCAGGTAGCGGTCGAGCAGGGCGCGTAGTTCGCCGCGCGTGGTCTGGCCCTGCCACAGCGAGGTCTCCATCAGGCCCGGGTGCATGGCCTCGGTGAACAGCGCCGCCTGGGTCTGCTCCAAAGGAGACTGGCGGGTGAACAGCGAAATGCCCACCAGCAGGCCGGCATTGGCGGCCAGGCTCCACAGCAGCGAGTGAGTGTAGATGTCCCAGCCCTCGAGGCCGAACAGCGCATAGGGCCGCAGCCAGGCGAGGCCCCAGGGGCCCTGGGCGAGGAAACCGGCATCCAGCCAGCCCGACTGGGCAAAGCCCGGGATCAGCAGGGTCCAGGCCCAAATGACAAAGCCCGCGATCATGCCCAGCCCGGCCCCGAGGCGGTTGGCACCGCGCCAGTACATGCCGATCAGCAGCGCCGGGGCGAACTGGCAGGCGGCGGCGAAGGAAACCAGGCCGATGGTCACCAGGCTATAGGCGTCGCCGATCAGCGCATGGTAAAGGTAGCCGAGCAGCAGGATCATCAGGATCGCCACCCGGCGGATGCGCAGCAGCCAGCCGGCGAGCTCGCCCCGGATGCTCAGGTGGAGATGCCGCGAGCGCAGCAGCAGCGGCATCACCAGCTGGTTGCTGACCATGGTGGAAAGCGCGATGGTCTCGACGATCATCATGCCGGTGGCGGCCGAGAGCCCGCCGATGAAGACCAGCAGCGGCAGCCCCGTCTGGTCAGCATGCAGCGGCAGGGTGAGCACGAAACTGTCCGGGTCGCTGCTGACGTCGCCCAGCAGCAATCCGGCCATGGCGATGGGGATCACGAAGAGGTTGATCACCAGCAGATAGAGCGGGAAGAGCCAGCTGGCGCGCTTGAGGTGGCGCTCGTCGACGTTCTCGACCACCAGCACCTGGAACTGTCGCGGCAGGGTCAGAAAGGCCAGGAAGGCCAGCACCAGCATGCCCACCCAGCCCAGGGTACCGCCGGGGACTGCTTCCAAGCTCATCAGTCGACTGAGTTCGGGCCTGGCGACGACCTGGGCGAACAGGTCCGCCGGGCCGTTGAAAAGCACGAAGACGGTGAAGACCCCGACCGTGAGGAAGGCCACCATCTTGACCAGCGACTCGAAGGCGATGGCCGCCACCATGCCCTCATGGCGCTCGCTGGCGTCCAGATGACGGGTGCCGAAAAGGATGATGAACACCGCCAGTACTAGGGCCACCCAGAAGGATTTGTCGGCCCAGAAGCTCTCGTCGGCCAGGCGCAGCTCGGCGGCCTCGGGATAGTTGACCAGCACCGCGTGACTTACGGTGATGGCCTTCAGCTGCAGGGCGATATAGGGGGTGATGCCGATCAGCGCGATCAGCGCTACCAGGGCCCCCAGGCTCGAGCTCTTGCCGTAGCGGGCGCTGATGAAGTCGGCGATGGAGGTGATGCGCTGAGCGCTGGCGATGCGCACCATCTTGCGAATCACGAAGGGGGCCATCAGCATCGCCAGGGTAGGCCCCAGATAGATCAGCAGGAAGCTGGGGCCGGACTGGGCCGCGCGTCCCACGCTGCCGTAGAAGGTCCACGCCGTGCAGTAGACGGCAATGGAGAGCGCATAGACGGTGGGCGAGCCGATCAATGAACGGCCCTGTTCGGCGCGGCGATCCCCCCAGGCGGCGATCACGAAGAGCAGCGCCAGATAACCGAAGGCCACCGTGAGGACCACGAAACTGCTTCTCATGGCGTCTCATCCTGCATCCGATGTCACTCCTTGTGGCGGCGTTCCATCAGCCAGGCCATCAGGGCGATTACCACCCCCCAGGCCAGGAACAGGTAGACCACCAGCGAGCCTGGCCCCGCCGAGGCACGCTCGGCGATCAGCAGCAGGGGCGGAGTGAACAGCAGGGCCGCCAGCACGATCAGTGCGACCAGGCGCTCCTTCAGGCGTGGCGTGTTCACGAGGCGTAGGCGTCCTCCTTGTCGAAGGCGCTGGCCTGCAGCGCCAGCGCCTGCTCCAGGGTCTCGACGCCGCGCGCCTCCAGCCGGGGCAGCAGCGAGAGCCACAGCTCCGCGGTGACTCGCGCATCGCCCAGGGCGGTATGGCGGGTGCCGGGCGGAAAGCTGAGGTCATAGCGGTCGGCCAGGCTGTCCAGGTCGTGGCCGTCGAGGCTTTCGTCGAGTGCCCGCGACAGCAGCAGGGTATCGAGTACCGGCATGTCGAAGTCGACGCCGCCGCCGGGCGGCTGGATGGCCAGCAGGTCGAAGGCGGCGTTGTGGGCCAGGATCACCGCCTCGCCGATGTAGTCGCGAAAACGCGGCAGGGCGACGTTGAGTGGTGGGGCCCCGGCCACGTCGTCATCGGTGATGCCATGGATGGCGGTGCTGGCGGGGGGAATGGGCCGCTCCGGGTCGACCTTCAGGTCGAAGATGTCGCTGGCCAGCAGCCGCGCATTGACGATGCGGCAGGCGCCGATGCTGACCACGGTGTCACCGCGGCGTAGCTCCAGTCCGGTGGTCTCGGTGTCGAAGGACACGATCTCCAGGGTCCTCAGGGGGCGGGCCGCCAGCTCGGCATCCGGTGACGGCATCTCGGCGATGCCGAAATCGTGAAATTCGGGACGCGGCGGGGTGCGTGGATGCGGCGCGCCGACGCGTTCGGTGGCCGGCAGCGGCAGGCGCAGCCGGGCATGTTCGCCGTCCTCGTCGGCGAGACTCCAGGCGTCGCTGGTGTGCTGACGCAGCACATCGGCGACCCGCGGCGCCAGGGGCAGGGCATCCAGCCGTTCGGTGCGCCACTCGTCGAGTCCCTTCTCGCCCAATGGGCGCCCCCGCCAGATGAGGTCGAGATAGACGCGACGATTGCCCAGGCAGACTTCGCCTTCCAGTTCGCTGTGGCCCGAATGGGCCGACAGCCGCGGAAGCAGCGAATCCAGCAGCGCCAGCAGGGCCGGGGCATCGCCCTTCAGCCAGGCAGGCATGCCGATGGGGATGACGCGCAGGGACTCGCTCTCCTGGCGCTCGCTGAGGGCCGACCAGAGGTCGTTGGACCACAGCGGGACCAGGCGCTCGCCCTCGCGATGCATGTCTTCCATCAGCCGGCCCATGCGTTCGAGCTGGCCGGCCAGGGCGCGACTCTCTTCGTCGATCACCGCCTCCAGCCGCTGACCGAGTTCTCCGGTCGCGGCGTCGTCGCGCACGCCGACCAGCGCATCGGCGGCGCTGGTCAGGCTGGCGCTGTGGCGGCGCAGTACCGGCAGCATCTCGGCGATGTCGGCGCGGGCGCCCATCTCGCTGGTCCAGGCCGCCGTGGTGTCGGTCAGGGTCAGCAGGGTCTCGTGGTTGCTGTCGGGGACGCGACGCAGTATCACATGCAGCCAGCGTTCGTTGCAGGGGACCAGGATCTCTCGCGGGGCCCCGTCATCGGGCAGTTGGCTCAGCGCATCCTGAAGGCTGGAGATCGGCAGCAAGGTGTCGAGACGCTTGCCGAGCCCCAGGCCGGGATGGCCGTCGAACAGCGTCTCGGCGGCCTGGTTGAAGAGCAGCAACCGGCGATGGTGATCGCAGAGCAGTAGCGGGGTGTCGAGCACCTGGAGCAGGGTCTCGAGCTCCTGGCGAATGCGGGCGGCACTGCGCGCGCCCTCGGCATGGGCCGTGGCCAGGCGCTCGCGGTCGGCCCGCCAGGCCTCGCGAACACGCATGAGGTCGGGACCGAGCCCGCGCAGCCAGCCCTCGGGCGGATAATCCTGGCGGGCATCCGGATTGGCCACCAGACGGGCCAGCTGCACCTGAAGATGGCGCAGCGGGGTGAATAGCTGACGCTCGAGCAGCAGGCCGACCAGGAAGATGGTGCCGCCACCGGAGAAGCAGCCCAGCCACAGAAACAGGCGCGACATGCCCTCGAGCCCTACAAGACCGTCCAGCCAGAGGGCGAAGACAGCACCACCGAAGATACTGATACCGCTGAGCAGCAGCCAGAGGCCGATCAGCCGTTGGCGACGAGGCAGGCGGGAACCACGTGTGACCATCAGGACACCTCGGCGAGCAGCGTCTTGACCTTCTCGACCAGTGCCTGGGTCGAGAAGGGCTTGGTGATGTAGTCGTCGGCGCCCAGGGCCAGGCCCTTCTCGCGCTCCACCTCGCGTCCGTGGGCCGTGAGCATGATGATCGGCAGCTTGGCATGAGCGGGGTCACCCCGCAGCCGCTCGAGGACGTCGAAGCCACTGATGCCGGGCAGGCTGATATCCAGCAGGACCAGATCCGGGGGGGATGCCTCTATGCTGGCCAGGGCACTCTCGCCATCCTCGGCGGTGTCGACCTGGAAGCCGGCCTGTTGCATCAGAAATTCCAGGGACAGAATGATGTTGGCTTCGTCGTCCACCACCAGCACCTTGGACATGGTGCCCTCCTATGATTGTGCGGTCTTTTTATGCAGGGTTACCGATCAGTCTAGTGGCAGGCCGGGCGGTGGCAAAGACGACCTTGGCAGGAGTCGAGGGAATTGGCGTGCTAGGGTGCGGGAGTCGCCCCCGATGGCCGGGGGTCCAACGAGGAGGACGGCATGATCAAGGTCCATCATCTGGAGAATTCCCGCTCTCAGCGAATCCTGTGGCTGCTGGAGGAGCTCGGTGTCGACTACGAGGTCATCACCTATCCCCGCGATCCCAGCACGATGCTGGCGCCTGCATCGCTCCGCGAGATTCATCCGCTGGGCAAGTCTCCGGTGATCAGTGACGAGACGCGGGACGGTCGAGTCGTGGCGGAATCCGGGGCGATCGTCGAGTACCTGATCGAGCGTTACGATGCACAGGGCCATCTGGTGCCGCCGGTGGGCAGTGACTCCCGTGAGCGCTACCGTTTCTGGCTGCACCATGCCGAAGGCTCTGCCATGCCGCCGCTAGTGATGCGTCTGGTGTTTTCATCGCTCGGCAAGCCTCCGGTGCCGGCGCTGGCCAGGCCCCTGGGCCGGGTTTTCGCACGCGGGGTGGAGAAGCAGTTGCTGGGGCCACAGATCCGCCAGCTGACCGACTACTGGGAAGCCGAGCTCGGGCGTGATATCTGGTTTGCCGGGGAGGCGTTCACTGCGGCCGATATCCAGATGAGCTTTCCGCTGCTCGCTCTGGAAAACGGCGGAGCCCTGTCAGGATATCCCAGGCTCAAGGGCTTCCTGGCGGCCTGCCGCGAGCGCCCTGCCTATCGCCGTGCCGTAGAGAAGGGCGGTGAGTTCTCGCTGGGGTGACGTAGGCGATGTTGGCTGACGCAAGCGAGGTACTTATTTCTGCTGCCGCTCGAGTTTGCGCCTCGGCCCCAGCGGCCCCAGCCACAGCCAGATCTGCAGGATCACCAGCACCGGCAGCCACCAGGCGGGCGCGCCGGTCACCCGGTTGAGCAACAGATGGATGAAGAAGGCCGTGATGCCGGCGACAAGACCCACCAACGGGAAGAGTAGCGGGCGTTCGCGGCCGGGCCAGCGCGTCAGCCGGCAAAGCGTGCCGATGAGGGTGCCGAAGGTAGCGGTCAGCAACAGGGGAATCAGCAGATCAAGCATGTCGAGCCTCGTAGAGAAAGGACCAGCCTAGCGCTTTTCAGTAGCGGTGGCGCTTCGACCTTGGCGTCAGTCACCGCGGCGCAGCAGCTGGTTGCGTAGTGCCAGTTCGGCCCGTCCCAGCCACTCGTGCAGGGCGCGGGTGCTCTGGTGGAGGTGGTAGGCGCGGGGGATCCAGGCGTGAATGCCCGGCGGGGGGGCGTTCGCGAACTCGGTCGGCGCGGCCGTGACGGACAGCCCGACGCGCTCGAACTCCGCCATCGCCCTCGGCAGATGCCAGGCCTGGGAGACCAGGGCGACATGCTCGATACCTTCGGCTCCCAGCATCTCGGCGGTGTAGCGAGCATTCTCGGCGGTGCTGCTGCTGCGTCCCTCCATCCAGCGTACGGGCACCTCGAATACCTCGCGAAGCGCCGCCGCCATCAAGCTCGCTTCGGCGCTGTGCTCGTCGTGCACGCGGCCGCCGCTGACCAGGATCGGCAGCCGGGTCTCGCGGTGCAGGTGGGCGCCATAGGCCAGTCGACGCCAGCTGGCATTGGACGGGGCATCGCCCCAGCCGAATTCCGGGGAGGCAGGATCGCGTCCGCCTCCGAGGATCACGATGGCCTGGGCCTGGCGCAGTTGGCCGGGGCCGGCAAGGGCGGGAGGCTCGAGCCCCTGGCGCAGGGCGTGGCTGACCAGCGGGGTGGAAAAGGCTAGCAGGCTGGCTAGCCCCAGAGTGATCAGCAGGCCGCCGGTCAGATAACGGGCGCCAAGGGCGAGGCCGGCGAGGATCAGCAGGGCATTGATAACGGGCGGCAGCAGAAGATACTTCAGCGCTTCCATGGGCGGCTCTCGTTGGCGGTCATGCTGCCAGTGAACCAGCCGGCGAGCACTTGTGCCAGCCGGGACGCGTCAGGAGCCGTGTGCGGTGTCGCCATCGGCTGAGGTAAGCCCTTGTCATAACGCCGTCTTCTCGGGGTACTCGCAAAGATCCTCGATGATGCAGCTGCCACAGCGGGGTTTGCGTGCCAGGCAGGTGTAGCGCCCGTGAAGGATCAGCCAGTGGTGGGCATCCTGGCGAAACTCCTTGGGTACTTGGCGCAGCAGCTTCTTCTCGACCTCGACCACGTCCTTGCCTTTGGCGATTCCGGTACGGTTGGCCACACGGAAGATATGGGTATCCACGGCGATGGTGGGCTGACCGAAGGCGGTGTTGAGGATGACGTTCGCGGTCTTGCGGCCTACGCCCGGCAGGGCCTCGAGGGCCTTGCGGGTGCGGGGGACCTCGCCGCCGTACTGCTCGACCAGGATCCGGCAGGTCTTCATCAGGTTCTCGGCCTTGGTGTTGTAGAGGCCGATGGTGCGGATGTGCTCCTTGAGGCCGTCGATCCCCAGCTCGAGGATCGCCTGTGGCGTGTTGGCCACGGGGAACAGCCGGGCGGTGGCCTTGTTCACCCCTACGTCCGTGGCCTGAGCCGAGAGCAGCACGGCGGTGAGCAGCTCGAAGGGGGTGGTCCAGTGCAGCTCGGTAGTCGGCTCCGGGGTGTGGTCGCGCAGCCGCGCGAAGATCTCGTGGCGTTTCTGGGCGTTCATGCTCGACTCAGGGGGATGAGGCGTGATGGAGGGCGGCTCGAGCGTCGTTGAGGAGACGGCTGGCGCTGTTGAACTGTCCCTGGGCCGCCTCAATCGCGCTGGCATCGCCCAGGCGCTCGGCGTGGGCCAGCTGCTGCCTAGCCCGGCGCAGGGCCTGTTCGGCTGCTTTGACAGCCATCTTTCGCTGGCGCTGCGGATTGGGGCCGCCTGCGCTGCTCGAGCCCGGTTGCTGGCGCAGGCGAATCAACCGCTTCTGGCGATCCATGCGCTTCTCCCGTGCCTGGCGGGCCAGGCGGCGGCTGCGCGCCTCGAAGCGCTGGCGACCGAGTTCGGCGCGGCGTGCCAGGTAGGCGTCGCGCTCCTTGTCGGTTTCGGCGGCCTCCCAGGCGGGATGCGGCAACAGGTCGATGCAGTCCACGGGGCAGGGTGCCACGCACAGCTCACAACCGGTGCATTCATCCACGATGACCGTGTGCATGCGCTTGGAGGCCCCGAGGATGGCGTCCACCGGGCAGGCCTGGATGCACTTGGTGCAGCCGATGCACTCGGCCTCGCGAATCCAGGCCACCAGCGGTGACTGGGCGGGTTCGGCCAGGGGCAGCGCGGGACGGCCGGTCACTGCGGCGAGCCGCTCGACGGTGCGCTGGCCACCTGGCGGGCAGCGGTTGATGGCTTCACCCTCGGCAATGGCCTCGGCATAGGGGCGACAGCCGGGCTGGCCGCACTTGCCGCACTGGGTCTGCGGCAGCTCGGCATCGATGGCATCGATAAGCGTGGCCCGGGATTTGTTGGCGTCGGGTTGCGTCACGGCGGCGGCTCAGCGCACCCGCTGGCCCGGTTCCGCTCCGGAATCAGGGCTTAGCAGGTAGATGCCGTCGTCGTCGCCGGCGGCGAGCACCATGCCCTCGGAAACGCCGAAGCGCATTTTGCGCGGTGCCAGGTTGGCGACCATCACCGTCACTCGGCCCTCCAGGGCCTCCGGCGCATAGGCGGCGCGGATGCCGGCGAAGACGGTGCGGGTCTCGCCGCCCAGGTCGAGGGTCAGCTTGAGCAGCTTGTCGGCCTTCTCGACATACTCCGCCCGGGCGATGCGGACGATGCGCAGATCGACCTTGGCGAAATCGTCGAAGCTTATCTCGTCGGCGATGGGCTCCTCGGCCAGCGGTCCCTTCGCGGTTTCCTTGAGTTTCTGTTCTTCCACCAGATCCTCCTTCGATGCCGCCATCATGGCATCGATCTTGTCCAGCTCCACGCGAGTCATCAGCGGTTGGAACTTGGCGATCTCATGATCCACCAGCAGCGTGTGGCGGCTGTGCCAGTCGAGGGTATCGAGCCCGAGAAACGCGCGGGCCTGTTCGGCCATGGCCGGCACCACCGGCGCCAGGTAGACCATCAGTTGGCGGAACAGGTTGATGCCCACCGAGCAGATTTCCAGAACCTCCTGCTCGCGGCCCGGCTGCTTGACTAGCACCCAGGGCTCGGCCTCGGCGATGTAGGTGTTGGCCTCGTCGGCCAGCTCCATCACGCGGCGCATGGCGCGGCCGAATTCGCGGGCCTCGAAGTCATCGGCGATGGCGTCACCGGCGGCGATGAAGCGTGCCACCCTCTCGGGTTCGCTGCAGTGGCCGGCGAGGCGACCGCCGCCGAGCTTCTTGACGAAGCCGGCGCAGCGGCTGGCGATGTTGACCACCTTGCCGACCAGGTCGCTGTTCACCCGGGCCGCGAAGTCCTCGAGGTTGAGGTCCAGGTCGTCGACCCCCGAGGTCAGCTTGGCGGCGAAGTAGTAGCGCAGGTATTCCGGGTTGAGGTGGTCGGCGTAGGTCGCGGCCTTGATGAAGGTGCCGCGGGACTTCGACATCTTGGCGCCGTTCACCGTGACGAAGCCGTGGCAATTGACCGCACTGGGCGTGCGGAAATCGGCGCCATGCAGCATGGCCGGCCAGAACAGGGCATGGAAGTAGACGATGTCCTTGCCGATGAAGTGGTAGACCTCGGCGTCGGAGTCGGGTGCCCAGTAGCTGTCGAAGTCCATCCCCTGGCGGTCGCAGAGGTTCTGGAAGCTGGCGAGATAGCCGATCGGCGCGTCGAGCCAGACGTAGAAGTACTTGCCCGGCGCATCGGGAATCTCGAAGCCGAAGTAGGGCGCGTCGCGGGAGATGTCCCACTCGTTGAAGCCCGACTCGAACCACTCCATCAGCTTGTTGCGGATCTGCGGCTGGACGTGGTCATCGTCGATCCACGCCTTCAGGAAATCGGCGAAGTCCGGCAGCTTGAAGAAGTAGTGGGTGGAGCTTCTCACCTCGGGTGCGGCGCCGGAGATCGCCGACACCGGGTCGATCAGCTCCGCCGGCGTGTAGGTGGTCCCGCAGGCCTCGCAGTTGTCGCCGTACTGGTCTTCGGCCCTGCACTTCGGGCAGGTGCCCTTGATGAAGCGGTCGGCCAGGAACAGGCCCTTCACCGGATCGAACATCTGCTCGATGTCGCGGGTGGCGATATGCCCCTTGTCACGCAAGCGGGTGTAGATCAGCTCGCTGAAGTGGCGGTTCTCCGGAGAGTGGGTCGAGTGATAGTTGTCGAAGGCCACGCCGAAGCGCGAGAAGTCGGTCTGGTGGTCGCGGGAGACGCGTTCGATCAGCGCCTCGGAAGTAATGCCCTCCTGCTCCGCACGCAGCATGATCGCCGTGCCGTGGGCGTCGTCGGCGCAAACGTAGTGGCACTCATGCCCGCGGCTCTTCTGGAAGCGCACCCAGATGTCGGTCTGGATGTACTCCAGAAGGTGGCCCAGGTGGATGGCGCCGTTGGCGTAGGGCAGGGCGCTGGTGACCAGGATCTTGCGCGGAGGGCGTGCGGTGTTCGACATGTCGTCACTGGGTATCCCGTTGAAAATCAGGCCACGATTGTAGCCACCTTCGCGCATGACTGCATCTCGCGCCCGGGTACGACGCCCGGGTACGAGTTGGGGCGCCTACGGCTAGCGCTAGGACGTCAGTAGAGCGCCTGCTCCTCCATGACCACTTCCTTGAGCAGTTCCAGGAAGAGCCTGTCGGCCTCCGAGTGCTCCTGGGGGTCCTCGGGGATGTGCACGCTGGTGGTATCGGAGATCTCGTTGGCGATCCGTGCCATCACGCTCCCCTCGCCGGGCTCGCCGAGCTGGCGGCGGGTGATATCCAGTGACTGCTCGAGGATCTTCGGGTCCTGCAGAAGTTTCTTGATGAAGCCCCGCAACTCATTGATCACGCGGGTCTTCTGGATTTCCGATGAGGCCATGACGTTCTCCTTGAGGTGACCATACCGTTTCGCGGAGACGATACCACGTTTGTCGGCGCGCGTGGCTTGCCGATGGAAGTGCCGTCGCGCCGGATATGGTGCCCCCTGTCGGCATTGTCCTAAATCAAGCGTCGGTAATCTCTTGCCCGCTATGCCTGTATCGACACTGGACAAAATCTCGTATTCGGTTACGCTGAATTACAAAGCGACACATCATGAAATGGCATGAGGTGTCTGACGCTTTCGACCGACCCTGAGTCAGGTTGATGGGTTGCTTCAGTGTGGTCGCTAAGGAAGTCGGGAAGGGAAGCGCCATGGGTCTGCCTCGTCACCCAATGGGACCCGCTCAATAACAAGAAAATCATCAAACTTCCGGGAGGCCTGATCGTTCAGAGACCAGGTCGCTTCCATCATGTAAGGGAACATCCATGAAATACATTACCGATCCCGTAGGCAGTACTCGTATTCGCCTTATTGCCGGCACCCTGGCCCTAGGGTCTTCATTGGCACTTTTACCGCTTGCTTCGGCCGTGGCTCAGTCGCTGCCGGCGGGTCTGTCGGCCCCGGGGAGTGCCGACCTTCGGCAGGTGGTCCAGCAGGCGATCTCGACCAATCCTGAAGTGCAGGCCGCCTGGAACGGCTTTCGCGCTTCCGGCAACGACATCGGGGTGGCTCGCGGCAACTATCTCCCCAGCGTCGATGTGTCGGCCGGCATCGGTGTGGAGGATCGTGAGCTCGATGCCCGCGGCAGCTACGACACCAACTATGCCGAACTGACCATCACCCAGATGCTCTGGGATGGTCTTGCCACCGCCAGCGAGGTCGAGCGACTCGACCGCGCCGAACTAGTTAGCTATTACGAACTACTGGGGGCCAGCGAGGAGATGGCGCTGGAGGCGACGCGGGCCTACCTGGACGTGCAGCGTTACCGTGAGCTGGTGCGCCTGGCCCAGGACAACTACCGCGAACACCTGCGTGTTTTCGACCAGATCGAGGAGCGAGTTCGTTCCGGGGCCGGCCGCGGCGTCGACCTGGAGCAGATCAGCGGTCGCCTGTCCCTCGCTGAATCCAATCTGATGACCGAGGCTTCCAATCTCCACGATGTGACCGCGCGCTATCAGCGCATCGTGGGCGATCTTCCGGCCAAGAACCTGGCCCCGGCCCCGGAGATGGACGATCGCCTGCCGGCAGATGTCGGTAAAGCGCTCGACCTGGCCTTCCAGGGCAATCCCGACTTTCATGCCGCTATAGAGAACATCGAGGCCTCCCGTGCTGAGCAGCGGGGTACACGCTCGGCCTTCCAGCCGCGGCTTGACCTGCGCGGCCGCACCGGCACCTACGAAAACAGTGACGGCAGCTATGACGTCATCGCCGATGGTGAACGCCGGGATCGCAGCAGCATCGAACTGGTGGCTAGCATGAACCTGTATCGCGGCGGCAGCGACCTGGCGTCCTTCCGCGCCGCGAGCGACCGGCTCGAGCGGGCCGTCAACCTGCGGGAGAAAGCCTGCGTCGACGTGCGACAGACCACTCAGATCGCCTACAACGATACCCAGCGCCTGCGTGAGCAGATGCAGTACCTCAACGGGCATCGTCAGTCCATTGATCGGGTTCGGGGTGCCTACCAGCAGCAGTTCGACATCGGTGAACGCACCCTGCTCGACCTTCTGGACAGCGAGAACGAGTATTTCGAGGCGAGCCGGGCCTATGTCAACGCCGAGTATGATGTCGCCACGGCCGATGCCCGAACCCTGGCCGCCATGGGACAGCTGATGCAGACGCTGGAGGTGCGGCGCGATGATATGCCGACCCTGGCTGAACTGGGCAGCAACGGCGTGGAGATCGATCCGGACGCGATTTGCCCGGCCCAGGGGCCCCGCGGCTTCACCCTCGATGATCTGGTGGGTAACGTTGAAGTTCCGCAGCGGGCGCCTGATGTAACGCTCTCAGCCGACACCTTATTCGAGATCAACAGTGCCGTGCTGAGCAGTGAGGCGCGTGCCGAGCTCGATGCTTTGATAGTGGATATCCAGCGTATCGACAACCTCGAGCGTGTCTTCATCGCCGGGCATGCCGACATCACCGGCAATGATGCGATCAATGACCCGCTCTCCCAGGCACGTGCCGATAGCGTGGCGAGCTACCTGGTCCGCCAGGGTGTCGCGCGTGGGCTGATCGAGACGCGGGGCTACGGTTCCCGGCAACCGGTGGCCAGCAATGCCACGGTAGAGGGGCGCCGCCTGAACCGTCGTGTCGAGGTGACCCTGGAGCGTGTCGGTGAAAACCTGGACCTTAGCGGACATGCCTTCGATGGCAACGACGCCTCGACAGTGATGGTCGACAACACACCATCGGTCTGGTCTCAGTCGCCAGGTGGCATCTATGCCGAGGTGGACGCTCGTATCGCCGAACCGGTGATACTGGCGCGCCAGGAGGGAACTTTCCTGCAAGTGGCGGCTCTGGAGAGCGAGGTGCGAGCCAGCGGCCTGGGCGAGCGTCTGGAAAGCGGGCTCGACCTTCCGGTCAGGCTGCAATCAGCCGGGTCTTTGCACCGTGTCCAGCTTGGCCCGATCGATAATCCCGCGCAGATACGAGACCTTCGGCAGCGCCTCGAGGCCATGGGTTATCACGGAAGCTACGCGGTGAGTAGCTGATTCTGATGTGGTATGCCGGCAGGTGTGGCCTGCCGGCATGACTCGCCTCGCCGTGACCGCGGCGGGGCGTCTTGATGTTCGAGGTGGCTGTGTCGCAGAGAGAAGATCTAGACCCGGGCCCGGGTTTCTCCCGGGCGGCGGTGCACGATGAGTTGCTCGAGTGCCTGCAGACCATTGCCCTCTACCATGACCGGGAGGCCACCGCCGAATCCCTCACCGCGGGCCTGCCGCTGGAGGAGGGCAAACTCACGCCTTCGGTGTTTCCTCGTGCAGCCACTCGGGCCGGGCTGAGCGCGCGTCTGGTCAAGGATCGTCTGGTGCAGCTCAACCCCGAGCTGTTTCCGGTGGTGGTGCTGCTCGAGCCGGGGCGCGCCTGCGTGCTGGTTGCCCTCGACGTAAAGGCGCGTCGGGCTCGGGTAATCTTCCCCGAGCTCGGCGATGCGGAGACCGAGGTGAGCCTGGATGGCCTGCAGTCCAGCTACAGCGGCCAGGCCATCTATGTGCGTCCGCGTTTCCGCTTCGATGCGCGCGGGCCCGAGATCAATCGGCAACGCTCGCGCCACTGGTTCTGGGGTGTGATTCGCGAAAATCGCAAGCTCTATCGTGATGTCATTGTCGGCTCGGTGATCATCAACCTCTTCGCGGTGGCGATGCCGCTGTTCGTGCTCAATGTCTACGATCGGGTGGTGCCCAACCACGCCACTGAGACGCTCTGGGTGCTCTCGGCGGGGATCTTCATCGTGCTCTGCTTTGATCTGGCCTTGCGACTGATGCGCAATGCCTTCGTCGACCTGGCCGCCAGCCGGGCTGACGTCAAGCTGTCGTCGTCGATCATGGCCCGGGTACTGGGGCTGCGCATGGAGGCACGGCCGACCTCCACCGGCTCGTTCTCGGCGACCCTGCAGTCCTTCGAGTCGGTGCGCGCCTTCATCGGCTCTGCCACGGTGGTGGCGCTGGTCGACCTGCCCTTCGTGCTGATGTTCGCCGGTATCATCGCGCTGATCGGCCCGCCGCTGGTGATTCCTGTGCTGGTGGGTATCGTCTTCGTACTGCTCTATGCCATGGCCGCCCAGAGCAAGCTCCATGAGCTCTCCGAGACCACCTGGCGGGTGGGCGCCCAGCGCAACGCCACCCTGGTCGAATCGATCTCGAACCTGGAGACGGTCAAGTCGCTACGAGCCGAGAGTCGCATCCAGGGCATCTGGGAAAAGGCCTCGGCCTTCCTGTCGCGCACCTCTGCCCAGTTGCGCCTGGTCAGCTCTTCGGTTTCCAGCGTGGCGCTCTGGGCGCAACACAGCGTGGCGGTGTGCGTGATCATCATCGGCGTCTACCAGATCATCGAGGGCAACCTGACCCAGGGCGGGCTGATCGCCGCTTATCTGCTGTCGTCGCGGGCCATGGCGCCGATCAGTCAGGCTGCCGCGCTGCTGGCGCAATACCACCAGTCTTCCACCGCCCTGGATTCTCTCAACGCCGTCATGGAGCGGCCGGTGGAGCGTCCCGAAGGCAAGGCCTTCGTCGACCGTCCGGTGATCCGTGGCGAGATCCGCTTCGACAAGGTGTCCCTCCGATATCCTGATGAAGAGCGAGATGTGCTGCGAGACATCAACCTCAAGATCGAGCCTGGTGAGAAGGTCGCGCTGCTGGGTCGAGTGGGCTGCGGCAAGTCGACACTCAACAAGTTGATGCTGGGGCTTTATCAGCCTACCGCAGGTGCCGTGATGGTGGATGGTGTGGATATCCGCCAGATCGACCCGCTCCAGCTGCGGCGTCATATCGGTTATGTGCCCCAGGATGTCAGCCTCTTCTATGGCACGCTGCGCGATAATATCGTCGCCGGTGGCGGCAGCGACGGGGTGGACGATGAAGCCCTGTTGCGCGCCATCGAGCTCGCTGGCCTGCAGGGGCTGGTCAACAGCCACCCGCACGGTGTCGACCTGTCGGTGGGTGAGCGAGGCCAGATGCTCTCCGGCGGCCAACGCCAGGCGGTAGCCATCGCCCGGGCGCTGATTCACGACCCGCAGATCCTGCTGCTGGACGAGCCCTCCAGCGCTATGGATCACGCCAGCGAGGAGACCTTCAAGGCCAACCTCAAGGCCTATGCGCACGGCAAGACGATGATCGTCGTTTCCCATCGCACCTCGCTGCTGTCACTGGTGGAACGTATCGTGGTCATCGATGCCGGCAAGGTGGTCGCCGATGGCCCGCGTGACAAGGTGGTCGAGGCGCTTCGCAAGGGCCAGATCGGGAGGGCCAGCTGATGGCAAGCCAGTCTCGCAAGAGTGCCGAGCAGCAAGGCTTCGAGGCTATCGGCCGCTTCTCCGAGGCCGGTGGCAAGCCGTTCCGTCCCTTCATGGACCGGCTGTTTGCCCGTCGTGTCTCGGCGGCCCACCTCAATCGCGACTGGGCCAGCGATGCCGATTGGGCTCGGTTGCAGCAGGACCCCCTGCGTGCCCGTGCTTTCCTCTATGTGGCAGTGTTGGCGGTGGCCGCCCTGATCATCTGGTCATATTTTGCGGCCATCGACGAGGTGACGCGCGGCACCGGCCGGGTGGTGCCCTCTAGCCAGCTGCAGCGAGTACAGACCTATGACGGTGGTGTAGTCCAGGAGATTCTGGTGCGCGAGGGGCAGATGGTCGAGCAGGGCGAGGTGCTGATGCGTATCGACCCGACCCGCTATGCGGCGACCTTCCGCGAGAACCGTGCCCAGGCTCAGGCGCTCGAAGCCAAGGCCGAGCGGCTTCGGGCCCTGGTCACCGATACTCCTTTCAGCCCCTCGGAGGAGCTGCGTGCCAATGCGCCGGACATCGTGGCCCAGGAGCGAGAAGTCTACGAGAGCTACCGCGAGGAATTACGCGAGCAGCAGAAGGTGCTGGAGGACCGCATCCGCCAGCGCGAGGAGGAGCTCAACGAGGCGAAGTCCAGGCGTGACACCGCCCAGCGTAATGCCAACATGATCAGCCGCGAGCTCAACCTTACCCGACCACTGCTGGACTCGGGGGCGGTGTCCGAGGTCGAAGTGTTACGTTTGCAGCGTCAGCTTTCTCAGGCGACCGGCGAGCGCAACCAGGCCGATTCAGCGGTGGCTCGCCTGGAAGCGGCCGTCGAAGAGGCCCGCAACCAGCTCAGTGAGCTCGGCGCCGAGCGTCGCAGCGACTGGCGAGACGACCTATCACAGACCCTGGGCGACCTTTCGGCGCTCGATGAATCCGGTGAAGGGCTCCAGGATCGCGTCCGGCTGGCCGAGATCCGCTCACCCGTGGACGGCGTGGTGCAGCGGCTGGCGATCAACACCATCGGTGGGGTAGCCCAGCAGGGCCAGGAGGTGGTGGACATCGTGCCCACCGACGACAAGCTGATGGTCGAGGCGCGGATCGCACCGCAGGATATCGCTTTCCTGCATCCCGGACAGCCGGCCACCATCAAGCTCACCGCCTACGACTATGCCATCTACGGCGGCCTCGAGGCCGAGCTAGATCACATCAGTGCCGACACCATCACTGACGATGAAGACAATACCTTCTACCTGGTGCGCGTGCAGACCGTGGAGGATCAGCAGATCGACAGTGACATCCAGGTGATCCCCGGCATGACGGCCCAGGTTGATATCATTACGGGCAAGCGCACCGTGATGCAGTACCTGCTCAAGCCCGTGCTGCGGGCCTGGGACAACTCCATGGGAGAACGCTGATGGCACAGCTTTTCGTCTACCAGGGAAAGGACGATATCCCCCGCTGGCGTGAGGCCTTCCCGAGGCC
>NZ_JAXHNN010000007.1:0-6932 GCF_034520545.1 Halomonas sp. | reverse complement strand
CCGCCACCGGCTCACCCTGGTCGAGACGGTCGCGGCCGGCTGCTGGATGCGGTGGTAGAGAAGAGCGAGACGCGGGTGAGCGGGCTCGGGCGGTTGTAGGTTCACACGAAAAAGCGGCATGATGATTCAGGTGGTATCTACTCTCGCCATGCACCGCAAAGAGAGGGCTGTTTATGATCACGCAAAGAAAGGTGCCTGAGTTCAAGAGCGAAGCAGAGGAACGGGAGTTCTGGGAAAACCACGACTCCTCCGACTACATGGACTGGAGCCAGGCAGAACCCACTTCTTTTCCGAAATTGAAGCCATCTACGAAAACCATCTAGCTTCGTTTGCCTGAAGGGTTACTCGACCGAATCAAGATCGAAGCGAACAAGCGAGATATGCCCTATCAATCCCTGATCAGGGCTTGACTTGCGGATGATGTCAATGACAGCCGGCGGACCGGGTGAAACCGAGACCAGGGAAATCATGTGGGTGGGCGCCAAGCGATTACGCCGAGCTTGGTGGCTGGATGGATCGCGCCACGGAATGCTACTAATTCCTATTTGCATAGGGTAACGGATTGCCTTACGTTATTAGTGGAATTGATTCGCCACCAACTGACAACGTCCGACAGGAACCCTATGACTTCCCTACCCGTTCGCCTACCACTGACCAGCGCCATCGCCCTGGCCGCGTTGATTCCTGTAAGCGCTCTCGCCGCCGAGGATACGGTTACCCCCGAGTCGGTCGTCAGCCATTATGCCGACGTTGCCCATGCCACGTATGCCGATGCCCTGTCGGCAGCTCAGAAGCTCAACGAGCGCATTGATGCCTTGCTGAAGGCTCCCTCAGCCGAGACCCTTGCGGCGGCACGTCAAGCCTGGCTCGAAGCGCGTGTACCTTACCAGCAAAGCGAGGTCTTCCGCTTCGGTAACCCGATCGTCGATAACTGGGAAGGCCAGCTGAATGCCTGGCCGCTGGACGAAGGCATGATCGACTACGTCGCCAGCGACGATTATCAGCATGAGCTGGGCAATGCCGGTGCTACCGCCAACATCGTGGCCAATACTTCCATCGAGGTCGGTGGGGAGACGCTCGACGTCAGCGAGATAACGCCGGAATTACTCGCCGACCTGAACGAGGTAGGCGGTTCAGAGGCCAATGTGGCGACCGGGTATCACGCACTGGAATTCCTGCTCTGGGGCCAGGACCTCAATGGCTTCGACAGCGGCAACGGTGAGCGGCCGGCCAGCGACTACATGACCGGTGACGACTGCACCCATGGCAACTGCGACCGGCGGCGTGCCTATCTTGATGCGGCATCAGATCTGCTGGTGAATGACCTGGAGTGGATGGTCGCTCAATGGTCGCCTGACCAGCAGGAAAACTATCGCCAGGCACTGCTCTCAGAGCCCGCACAGGAGGGCCTCAGGCGGATCTTGTTCGGCATGGGCTCGCTGTCACTGGGTGAACTGGCGGGCGAACGCATGAAGGTCGCGTTGGAGGCTAACTCCTACGAGGACGAACACGACTGCTTCAGCGACAATACCCACAATTCGCATTTCTATAACGGCTTGGGGGTTCAGAACGTCTACCTGGGCGAGTACGAGCGCCTGGATGGCAGTGTCATCGAAGGTCCTTCCGTCGCGGACCTGGTGGCCCAGCAGGACGCTGAGCTCGACGCCACGCTACGCGAGCAGTTCGAAGCGTCCATGGCCGAGTTGGAGGACCTGAAAGTCGCGGCCGAGGCGGAGAGCTCTCCCATGGCCTTCGACATGATGATCGCTCCCGGTAATGAGCAGGGTGAAGAAATGATCAATGGTGCCATCCTGGCTCTGGTCACTCAGACCGGCTCTATCGAGAAAGTGGCGGGGACCCTCGGGGTCACCAGTCTGCAGCCTGACGATGCTGGCCACGCGTTCTGATACAGATTAGTCCCTGAACATGGCCGCCACCAGCCTCGCTGGTGGCGGCCTTCGTCGTTGAACACTTTCGTAACTTCAAGGCCTCCCAATGTCCCGACGCTCCCCCTTTGCCGCTGTCATGCTGGGCAGCGCCCTGGTCGCCTTGATGGCACTACCAGCGCATGCCGCCTTCCCTGTACAGACGACACCGGACAGCGGGGGCGAGGGCTCGGTGGCGCAGTTCGACCACAACGCCTATTCGCTTCCGCTGGGCAACATGTCGATGACTAAGCGCCTGGATTTCAGCGTCGGCAATAGCTTCTTCCGCAACCCCTGGGTGGAAGCGCCGGCCAGTACCGATGCCCGTGACGGGCTGGGCCCGCTGATCAATACCAACAGCTGTCAGGGTTGTCACATCAAGGATGGCCGTGGCCACCCTCCGAGCGGGGAAGAGCGTGCCGTTTCCCTGTTCCTGCGCCTGTCGTTGCCAGCGGAAGGCGCAGATGCAGAGGTACTGAAGCGTCAGGGCATCAATCCCCTGCCTCACTATGGTGGGCAGCTGCAGACGGCGGCCATCACCGGCTTCGACACCGAGGCCGACATGCAGGTTAGCTATACCGAGAAGACAATCACACTCGATGACGGTGACGTCGTCTCCCTGCGGGTTCCCGAATACCGGATCATCAACCCGGCCTATGGGCAGCTGCCTGACGAGCTGCTCACTTCGCCACGTGTCGCCCCGCCCATGATCGGCCTGGGGCTTCTCGAAGCCATCCCGGCAGAACGCATCACGGAGCGAGCCGACCCCGAGGACCGAGATGGTGACGGGATCTCGGGACGCATCAACCGCGTCTGGGATGAAGAGCGCGGTGAGACGGTGATGGGTCGCTTCGGTTGGAAGGCCGGACAGCCCTCCGTCGAACAACAGAACCTTCGTGCTTTCGCCGACGACATGGGTCTGACATCGAGCCTTTTCCCTCACACCGACTGCATGCCCAGCCAGGATTGCGCGGTGCTGCCTCACGGGGGAAGCCCGGAAGTGAGCGACGAGATCGCCGATTTCGTCGCCTTCTATGCCTCCAGTCTTGCCGTGCCCAAGCGTCGCCAGATGGAGGATCCGCGGGTGGTTGCCGGTGCCGAGACGTTCAACACCCTCGGCTGCGCGGCTTGCCATACTCCGCGACAGCGCACGGCCGCCGATGCCGCACGGCCCGAGCTCGCCGATCAGACGCTGTGGCCCTACAGCGACCTTCTTCTCCATGACATGGGAGAGGGGCTGGCGGATGGACGGCCGGAGTTCGAGGCGACCGGCAGAGAGTGGCGCACCCCGCCTCTGTGGGGCATCGGACTCGCCCAGAAGGTCAACCCGCAGGCTGGCTTCCTTCATGATGGACGAGCTCGCACGCTGGAAGAGGCGATTCTTTGGCACGGTGGTGAAGCCGGGCCCGCCGCCGCTGGCTACAGGGCCCTCTCCACGTCCAGCCGCCACGATTTACTTCGCTTCCTGGAGTCGCTGTGATACCTGAACTCACCGCAACCGCGTTCACGGGCCGTCGGGGGTCTAGCCGGGCTGCTGGCCCTGATGATGGCCGCCCCCTTGCCGGCAGCGATTGCCGACGAGCCACCCACCGCACGCGACCTTTGGCATGAGGCCATCGGTGACGGCTACGCCGAGCTGGCCAGCGATGCTCAGCGGCTCGCCGAACAGGCGACCGACTATTGTCACTCGCCATCAGCAGAGGGACGGGCAGCACTGGAGGACCTGTGGCTCGATGCCTACCAGGCGTGGCAGGCGGTTCGCTTCGTCAACTTCGGCCCGATCGAGCAACAGAGTCGGGGATGGCAACTGCAGTTCTGGCCCGATCGCAAGAACCTGGTGGGCCGCAAGGTCTCCGCTTGGCTGAAGGCTGATACAGCACCCACCATGCAGTCCATTGCCGACGACAGCGTGGCGGTACAGGGGTTTCCGGCACTGGAATATCTGCTGTTCGATGATGAGCTGGACACACCTCAAGCCCTGGCGGCACCACAGGCCTGTGGACTGCTATCGGCCATCACCAAGCACCTGGAAGCTACGACTCGCCAGCTGCATGACGACTGGCAAGCCTTTGGTGGGCATTACCGGGATACCGACACCTATACCCAAGCCACGCTGGAGGCCGGCCTGCAAGCCCTGGACGCCATGGAAACCTGGGCGGCTTGCCGACCCCCTTGGGCCTGACCGGCGTGGATCGCCGAACGCTGACCTCGCCGAGGCATGGAGAAGCCGGCGATCGGTCACGCTGATCGCCGCCAGCCTCTCCGGGCTGGAACAGGCCTGTCTCCCGGATTGCGCGTTCTGATGCAGCAGGCAGATCAGGAAGCGCTCTACGATGACTTCGCCGCCACGCTTGACCAGGCGCTGGATGAGGTTGACGACATTGAGGGCGGGATCGCCCGCGCGCTGGAGGAGCCGGCCGCCCGCTCCGCGGTGCAGGGCCTTTATGTCGAGGTGACCGCGGCTGAACTGGATGGGACCGTCGTAAGATCCTCTCTGCCCTGGGAGTCCACCCGAGGCTTCAACGCCAGCGATGGGGACTAGCATGTGGCAGCGACGTGAGTTCCTCAGAGGCGGCCCATCCGTGGGGGCTGGGTTCCCTCGGCTTGCCGCCTGCTTGGCTGGGCGCAGCGTGAGCGTCGGAACACCTGGCTGATGGAGTGCCGCGTCGACGATGCCCAGGGCCACCAGGCTTGCATCGGGTATCGGCCGGCCGCTGGGAGCCAGTTGCCGCATCCCCGTGCCGGAACGCTATCTGCCACAGCGGCTGTCGACGGCCGGGGCGTCCGCAGATCAGTGCTGCTCTCCAGGCGTCCAGGCCGATCGGCCCATGTGCTGGACGGCATCGAGGCAACGCGAGGTCACCCGTATCTACGGCCGGCCCTGCCTACCACTTCTATGGTCACGGCGCCTTCTCCCCGGACGGCCGGTACCTCTATGCCACCGCCAATCGGATCGAGGATGGCGCGGGGGTGATACGCGTCTTCGATGCCGGAAACGACTATGCCCTGGAAGGTGAAATCGACCTCGCCTGGCATCGGCCCCCACCAGCTGCGCCTGATGCCGGATGGACAGACGCTGGTCGTCGGGCTTGGTGGCATCCGGACTCATGCCTGGCTGCGGTCAGGTGAAACTCGATCGATGGATGGCGTGGCGCCGGCACCTGCTGCTGGCGGACCGGCCTGCGCGGCGAGGTCCTTGAGCGACGTGCCCCAAGCCATCATCAGGCTCGGCTGCCGTCGTCGTCGACGTCGCCCCTGACGGCAGCGTATTGGCGGGATATCAGTTCCAAGGCCCGGCCTGGGAACGGCAACCACTGCTGGCCTTTCGCGGGCCAGAGGGGACGTCATGCCGAGGATCGTCCTGCCCAGACGACCTCGCAGACGAGCTGCGTCACTACATTGCCAGCATCGCCATGGCACCCGATACCGCACGCGCGTTGATCACCGCCCCCCGAGGTCATCGGGTTCTGCTGCTGGATCGGACGAAGAAGGCTGATGGCAAGCCACCACCTCCCGGATGCCGCCGGCGCCCTGCCCGACGGTCGCGGTGGCTTCTGGGGTATCATCGGGCCAAGGAGCTATTTAGCGTTCCGGGCGACGGCTCGCCACCGCAGCGGATCGACGCCCTCGACCTGGAGTTGGGACAACCACCTGAGCTCATGCACTGCGCCTGAAACAGGGGCAGGCTACCTACTCCAGCAGGCGCCCCACGGGGCTGCCGATCAGGTAGATCATGGCGATGAAGTTGGCCACGTTACGGTAGCCGCGTGCGCGTGACCGGGCGGCTTGGAATAGCCCGTTCATGCCCTCCAGGCGTGCGTTGGTCAGCCCCGAGATCCAGCGCCTCACCACCTGCTCGGCATGCCGCTCCAGCGTCGTCAGGGCCTTCGCCATCGGCTTGAGCAGTGGCTGATCGGTAACAGCTTCTTGCATCACCTTGAGGTAGTTCGTGATCCGCCACCGGGCGGCCCGCGGCGTCGGGGCCTTCTGGATCCAGCGCAGCTTCTCCTTGATGACCCAGGCATCGGCGGTGGCGCCTCGATCGGCCATGAGCTCCTGGAGGGCGGCCAGTTGGTTGTCCGTCAGGTTGTCGTTATCGACGCGCTTCAGCACCGCCCACCGCAGCGCCTTGGGGTGCCCCTTCTCTCGGCGTTCCTTCTTGCGGACCTCGTCCAGGGCCTTGGTGAAGGTCTGCACGATGTGGAACCAGTCGACCGTCACCTCGGCATTGGGCAGGTTCTCGGCCACGCCGCTCAGGAACGCCTGAGACATGTCGCAGACCACCTCGACGACGTTGTCCGGGTTGCCGCCATGCTCTGCCAGGAAGGTGCTGAACGCCTTGATGGCGGCCTTGCCATGGCCGGGGACGGCGAAGAGCACCGGCTCCTGTTTGCGCTGCATGTCGAGAAACACGGTGACATAGCGATGACCCCGCCGTGAGGCCGTCTCATCCACGCCGATGGTGGCCACGCAGGACAGCTCCAGTTCACCCAGCATGCGGCCTACGTAGTGGTGCACGATGCGCCACAGGCGCTTGTCGGAGATCTCCAGCTGCCGGGAGACGGCCAGCACCGGCATCTCCTTGACCAGCGACATGGCGGCCTGCTCGAACAGCAGGGTGAAGTCGCTGCCAGGCCGCGCCCAGGGCACCTCGATGCGCTTGACGCCATGCTCGGGGCACTTGGTGCGAGGCACGCGGGCGTGCAGGTAACAGTGGTGCTGGAAGAAGTTCAGGTGCCGCCAGGTCTTGTCGGCGAAGTCGTGGGCCGGGCAGGCCTTGCCGCACTCCGGGCAGGGGTAGAGGCTGCCTCGTTCGGCCTCGACATAGAGATCCAGGCGGTGAGGCGAGACAGCGGTATCCAGGTGCTGGTCCTTGAGAATCCAGGGCGCTTCCAGCCCAAGGCCGAGGGTCAGAATCTGGGTGCCGTCCATGCCATGCCTCCTGTCGTCGTGGAGGCTCTATGCTGGCCCAGCTCAGGGGGCGAATTCCACACCCAACGACGAAGA
>NZ_JAXHNN010000006.1:0-6396 GCF_034520545.1 Halomonas sp. | reverse complement strand
CATGACCATGCCCCGGAACCCTGCCACCGCCGGCTGGCTCGTCTCGTTACTGGCGCTCGCCCTGCTGCTGACCCTCGCCGCCCCCAGAGCCGAGGCCCGGGCCGACCCCTCCGCGACCGGGCTGACGTCCGCCGCCGACGCCAAGGTGCTCTGGTACTTCTGGCGCGACCACTGCCCCTTCTGCCGTGAGGCTGCCACCTGGCTGGACCGGCTGGAGGCGAAGCAGTCGGATCTCCAGGTACGCCGCGTCGAGGTGGTGCAGGACCCGGCCGGACGCGCCCGCTTCCTCGCCATGATGGCCGAGCGCGGCGAGACGCCCAACGCCGTGCCCACCTTCATACTCGGCGACACCGTCTGGGTCGGCTTTGCCCCTCACATCGCCCGGTCCATCGAGGACCGCCTCGCCTCACGGGGCCTGGCCACCGGCGAGGCCTCCCACTGGCGGCTCGACCTGGGGCCGCTGGGACGCCTCGACCTGGCCGGGGAGTCGATGCTCTTCGCCACCCTGCTGATCGCCTTCGTCGACGGCTTCAATCCCTGCTCGCTGTGGGTGCTCACCGTGCTGCTGGCGATGATCCTGGGCAGCGGTTCCCGGGTGCGCACCGCGGCGGTGGGTGGCACCTTCCTGCTGGTCACCGCCGCCCTCTACGGCCTCTTCATCACCGGCCTGTTCGCCGCCCTCTCTGTGGCCCGCCACCTGGCCGGCATCCAGCTGGTGGTGGCGCTGTTCGCCCTGGCCTTCGGGGCGGTCAACGTCAAGGACTACTTCGCCCTCCACCGTGGCCTCTCTTTAAGCATTCCCGAGCGCTTCAAGCCCCGCATCTACCGCGGCAGTCGCGAGGTGCGCCGCGAGCGCCCGCTGCCGATGACCCTGCTGGTCACGGTGGTGATGGCCGGCGGCGTGGCGCTGGTAGAGTTGCCCTGCACCGCTGGCTTCCCGGTGATCTGGAGCTCGCTGCTGGCCGACGCCGGGGTCGAGGGGGCCGCCTTCGCCGGGCTGCTGGCCGTCTACCTGCTGGTCTACCTGCTCGACGAGATCCTGGTGCTGGCGGTGGCCATCATCACCCTGCGCATCGGCCGGATGCAGGAGACCCACGGCCGTACGCTCAAGCTGATCGGCGGCATGGTGATGCTGGCGCTGGGAGTGGTCATGCTGGTGGCACCGGGAATGATGGAGAGCCTGACCGGGTCGCTGACGGTGATCGGTCTTGCCCTGGCCGGCGCCCTGGGGGTGATGGCCGTCAGCCGCCGGCGCGGTGCCTGACGGCCGGCAGTCCTACTCCACCGTTACAGTGATGGCGTCGGAAGCCACAGGCGGGTCGAAGCTGACATGGCTGGCATCCATGAACAGCAGCTGAAGCGTATGTTCGCCGGGCTCGAGTTCCAGGGTAGTTTCGGTCTGGCCGCCGCCGAAGTGACGCATTGCCTCGTTGGCCGGCAGGGGCTGGTCGAGGTCGACCTCGTTCAGCGGCTTGTCCACCAGCAGGTGGTGGTGGCCGGTAGCCCCCGCCTGGATGCCGGCAGGCGCCACGCCCATGCCAGTGAGACCCATGCGCACGGTCAGCGGGCTCTCGACGGTAGCGCCGTCCTCAGGTGAGATGAAGTAGACCTCGGTACCCTGCGGAGCCGAGGAGCGTTCTATCTGGGCCAGAGCCGGACCGGCCAGCAGCATGCTGCCTGCCAGGGCCACGCCCGTAATCCACTTGTTCATTGCCGTCTCCTTACCGATACCCGGTGTCGCCCGAGGCGGGCGACACTCGCCTACAGCGTAGTCGAGCCAGACCTGGATCGTCACGACTGAGCGGGTGCCTTACCGAGAAGGTCACGGATTGCGTCGGCCTCCAGGGTTTCTTGCTCCTCCAGTGCCGAGGCCAGGGTGTCCAGATCATCCCGATGCGCTTCGAGAAGCTCACGGCCGTGCGCTTCGAGTTCGCTCAACAGCCGTTTTATCTCCTCGTCGACCAGCCCCGCCATGGCTTCGCTGTGTTCGCGAGACTGAGCCATCTCCTTGCCCAGGAAGACATGCTCCTGGCTCTGGGCGAACATCACCGGTCCGATACGTTCACTCATCCCCCAGCGTGCCACCATGCGCCGTGCCAGCTTCGTGGCCTGCTCCAGGTCATTCTCGGCTCCGCTGGACAACTCCCCGAAGACAATGGATTCCGCCAGGCGACCACCGAACATCACGGTGATGCGGTCCCGCAGATAGGCTTCGCCATGGTTATAGCGCTCTTCATCGGGAACCTGCGCGGTCACGCCCAAGGCGCGGCCGCGTGGCAGCACCGTAACCTTTTCGAGAGGGTCGGCCTTGGGCAGAAGGTAGGCGAGCAGCGCATGGCCAGACTCGTGATACGCCACGATATGGCGCTCGCTGTCGGAAAGACCGACGTCCTTGGCCTCACCCAGCAGCAGGCGGTCGCGAGCCGCCGAGAAGCAGGCCCAGTCCACCTCCTTCTTGTCGTGACGCCCCGCCTGCAGGGCGGCTTCATTGGCCAGGTTGGCCAGGTCCGCCCCCGAAAACCCGATGGTGATCTCGGCCAGTCGCTCGAGATCGACGTCATCGGCCAACGGTATATCGCGCGTGTGGACGCGCAGGATATCCTGACGCGCCTCGCGGTGCGGATGCTCCAGCGTCAGCTTGCGATCGAAGCGGCCCGGCCGCAGCAGGGCTGAATCCAGCACGTCCGGACGATTGGTGGCGGCCAGCACGACCACCGGCTCATCGGCCTGGAAACCGTCCATCTCGGAGAGAATCTGGTTGAGTGTCTGTTCGCGCTCATCGTGGCCGCCTCCCATGCCGGCGCCTCGGGAACGACCGATGGAATCCAACTCGTCGATGAATACCACCGACGGTGACTGCTCCTTGGCCTTCTTGAACAGATCGCGGACCCGAGACGCTCCCACGCCGACGAACATCTCGATGAACTCCGAGCCGCTGATGCTGAAGAACGGCACGTCGGCCTCGCCGGCGATCGCCTTGGCCATCAGCGTCTTGCCCGTCCCGGGAGGGCCCATCATCAGGATGCCGCGAGGAATCTTGGCACCCAGGGCCTGGAAACGCGCCGGCTCTCTGAGAAAGTCGACCACCTCGAGAATTTCGCGTTTGGCATTCTCTGAACCTGCCACGTCATCAAGGCGCACCTCGCTCTCTTCACTGCTCACCTCGCGGGCACTGGACTTGCCCATGTTGAACAGTCCTCCACCCGACATGGCACGCTGCTGCATGCGATTCCAGAACCAGAACAGCAGGCCCAGCATCAGGATCCACGGCAGAGCACCGACGAGAACGCGTTGCCACCAGGGCGGGTCAATAGGCTCGGCGTCTATACGTACACCGTTCGACTCGAGACGCTCGAGCAGGCGCTCGCCTTCGACCTTGGGGCGCGTAGTCTCGAAGCCCTCCTCGGTCTCGGCAAGCTCTCGTGCCTGACGGCCGGTGTCGCTGAAGGTCCCCTCCACCGACTGGCCGCGCAGCGTGACCGCGTCGACATGCCCCTGCTCCACGGCGGTCAGGAATTCGCTGTAGGTAAGTTCCACCTGCTGGTGACGCTGCGCCGAATCGTAATAGTGAAACACCAGCACGATGACCAGGGCGATCCAGGCAAAGTATATCCACTGCCGACCAGAGGGCTGCGTTTCTTCGGGATACCAGAGAGGCGAACGCTTGGTTTTGTTGCGCTGCTGGTCGGATGAGGCGTCATTATCGTATCGGGGCATGGTGAGCTCAGCGATGGAGGCAGACCGCTTAACATGCCGATCCCCACAATGGATTACAAGGCCGGCGGCGGGCCTCAACGCTCGCGGTGAGTTTCCCGCCACTCCTCGGCGGCTTCCTCTACGCCGGGCTCCTGATCGCGGGAGAGTGAGGCGCGGCGCTCGGCTTCCTCCTCGCGAACATCGTCGATCACGGTCATCAGCTCGTTCACGTCCACGGTGCTCAGATCGTGCTCGAAGCAGCCGGTCAGCTGGCTGTCCGGGCGGAGGTCACCGGCCTCGTAGAGTGCCCAGATCTCCTTGCCGTAATCGGTGGCCAGCAGTTCCGGGGCGAAACGCCCGAAGTAGCGACGCATGTTGTCGACGTCGCGCTCGAACATTTTCTCCGCACTGTTGTTGCCGGCGGCGTCCACCGCCTGTGGAAGGTCGATGATCACCGGCCCATCGGCGGCGAGCAGCACGTTGAACTCGGACAGATCGCCATGGATTAGGCCGGCATACAGCATGCGCACCACGTCATCGATCACCTTGGCGTAATGGGCCCGAGCCTCGTCGGCCGTCAGGGTCACATCGTCCAGACGCGGGGCGGTCAGGCCTTCGGCATCGGTGATCATCTCCATCAACAGTACGCCATCGACGAACCCATACGGCTTAGGCACCCGCACGTCCGCCGCCGCCAGCCGATAGAGAGCATCGACCTCGGCGTTGAGCCAGGCCTGCTCCTGTTCCTTCTGGCCATAGCGGGTCTTCTTGGCCATCGCCCGGGACCGGCGGCTATTGCGCTCCTTGCGTCCTTCCTGGTACTGCACAGCCTGCTTGAAGCTGCGTTGCTTGGCCTCCTTGAAGACCTTGGCACAGCACCGCTCGCCGTGGGAGCGCACCACGTACACCTGGGCTTCCTTGCCGCTCATCAGTTGGCTCTCGACCGCCTCGATCAGACCGTCGTCGACCAGCGGTTGTAATCTCTTGGGTATCTTCATGTCACCACGTTGGCATAGAACCCGCCGGCTGGGTATCCCGCGGGCATATCACGTTGTTTTCCGGTCAGCGGCTGATGCGGCGGGCACGAAAGTTGCGCCCCTTGAGCTTGCCGCTGCCCAACTGGTCGAGGGCCGCGTCGGCGACATCGCGTCGCACGGCCACATAGGCACTGTTGGCGAGCACCTTGATCTTGCCTACCTGCTCCCCGGCAATCCCGCCTTCGCCCGTCAGGGCACCGAGGATGTCGCCGGGGCGCAGCTTCTGCTTCTTGCCGCCGCCGAGCTGCAGCGTCGCCATGGCGGGGCGAAGAGGCTGGCGCTCCAGCACCGCGCGGGGAGGCAGCGGCTCGGTCTCCAGAGTCTCTCCGAGGAGCTCGGCGAGCTTTGCCAGCCGGTAGTCCTCCTGCTCGCTAAGCAGGGTACAGGCCACTCCGGAACCGCCGGCCCGGCCGGTACGCCCGACACGATGGACATGCACCTCGAGTTCCCGGGCGATGCGGTAGTTGAACACCGCATCCAGGGCATCGATGTCCAGCCCGCGCGCGGCCACGTCGGTGGCCACCAGGATCGAGGCGCTGCCATTGGCGAACAGCACCAGCAGGCGATCACGGTCCCGCTGCTCGAGATCACCATGCAGCGCCAGGGCACTAAAGCCCGCGTCATTCAGGGCCTCTGCCACTTCGTCGGTCTCGCGCTTGGTATTGCAGAACACCACGCTGGAGGCGGGACGCAAGTGCAACAGCAGGCGGCGCAGCGCCTCGAAACGGGCCGTCTCGTCCGCCACCCGGTAGAAGTGCTGGCGGATCGTGGTCGCATCATGGGACTCGGCCACCTCCACGGTGACCGGCTCACGCATCATCCGTTCGGCGATGGGCCGGATGCCCTCGGCATAGGTGGCACTGAACAGCAGCATCTGGCGGCTCGCCGGGGTCTCGGCGATGATCGCCTCCATGGCCGCCTGGAACCCCATGTCGAGCATGCGATCGGCTTCGTCCAGCACCAGTATCTCGAGCGCCCCCAGCGCCAGCGAGCCCTTGCGCAGGTGCTCCTCTACCCGCCCCGGCGTGCCGACGACGATATGCGCCCCGTGCTCCAGCGAGGAGAGCTGCGGCCCCAGCGGGGCCCCGCCACACAGGGTCAGCACCTTGACGTTGGGCAGGCTGCGCGCCAGGCGGCGAATCTCGCCGGCCACCTGGTCCGCCAGTTCGCGGGTCGGGCAGAGCACCAGCCCCTGCACCCGGAAGTCCGCCACCGACAGCCGTGACAGCAGTGCCAGGCCGAAGGCGGCGGTCTTGCCTGAGCCGGTCTTCGCCCGGGCAATCACGTCACGGCCAGCCAGCATGGGCGGCAGGCTCTCGGCCTGAATCGGCGTCATGGCGTGATAGCCCAGCGAATCGAGGTTATCGAGCAATTCCGGCGCCAGCGGCAACGAAGCGAAATCAGCAGAGGGATCAGACACTTGGATAGACCTGCAAGGTAAGGCGGGCACCGGGAAGAGGTGCAAGGACAGCGGGAGCCGTCGGACCGGGACCATGGGAGCAAAATATCGAACCGCACAGCATACCAGATAGGCAACGCGGATGCTGTAGGATCTGAGCGACCTGCCCCTTCCAAAGGTGTACGACACGGTGGCACGTGGCAGCGTCCATGGGTGTCGACCGAGCCTCCCTATCCTAGCCCTAGAGCCGGCCCAGGGGCAGTG
>NZ_JAXHNN010000005.1:0-61237 GCF_034520545.1 Halomonas sp. | reverse complement strand
GGCCATCACCGCCTCCAGGGCGCTGACGTAGCCGCGACTGCCCAGGCCCGCTATTACTCCGTCGGCCCGCAGCGAGACATAGGAATGATGGCGGAAAGTCTCACGCTTATGCACGTTCGAAAGATGCACCTCGATCACCTTGCCGTCGAAGGCGTTGAGCGCATCCAGGATCGCGACGGAAGTATGGGTATAGGCGGCCGGGTTGATGATGATCGCCTCGGTGCCATCCAGACGAGCTGCCTGGATAAGGTCGATCAGCTCGCCCTCGTGGTTGCTCTGCCGGCAGGTGATCTCCCAGCCCCCCAGGGCCGCCTGCTTGTGAAGGGCGTTATTGATGTCCTCCAGCGTCTCGTGGCCATAGATCTCGGGCTGCCGGGTGCCCAGCAGATTGAGGTTGGGGCCATGGAGTACCAGCACCTTGCGCTGACTCATCTGGCAGTCTCCTGAATGACGTATCCGGAGGGTTCAACAGAGTGCCGACGCCCCGCTGGCATCGCCAGGCGGGGCGCCGATCATGATTGCCCCGGCATTACCGGAACCCATGGCCACCAACGGGCGTCAGGCCACCGGGGTCAACCAGCTGGCATCGATGGCCTGCTTGCCGCGCACCACATCGAAATAGAGCGACTGGATCTTTTCGGTGATCGGGCCACGGCGGCCCTCGCCGATGGTGCGGCCGTCTAGCTCACGAATCGGCAGCACCTCAGCGGCGGTGCCGGTGAAGAAGGCCTCGTCGGCGATGTAGATCTCATCGCGGGTGATCAACTTTTCGCGCAGCTCGAAGCCCAGGTGTTCGGCCATGTGCAGCACGGTGTTGCGAGTGATGCCGTTGAGGCAGGAGGTTAGCATCGGCGTATAGATAATGCCGTTCTTGACCATGAAGAGGTTCTCGCCGGAGCCCTCGGCGGCATAGCCCTGAGGGTCGAGCAGCAGCGCCTCATCGTAGCCGCCTCGCTGGGCCTCGGCCAGGGCCATCATCGAGTTGATGTATTGGCCGTTAGCCTTGGCACGGGTCATGGCGATATTGACATGGTGCCGAGTAAAGGAGGAGGTCTGCACCTTGATGCCGAGCTCGCGGGCCTCTGGCGACATGTAGGAGGGCCATTCCCAGGCGGCCACGATCGCGTGGGTCTTGAGGTTGTCGGCGCGCAAGCCCATTCCTTCGCTGCCGAAGAATACCATGGGGCGCAGGTAGGCCTCGTCGAGGCCGTTTTCGCGCACTGCGGCGCGGCAAGCCTCGTTAACCTGCTCCTTGGTGAAGGGCATGTGCATGCCGAGAATCTTGGCCGAATCGAACAGGCGGTCGGTGTGTTCCTTGAGCCGGAAGATGGCCGCGCCCTGGTCGGTCGCGTAGGCGCGCACACCCTCGAAGCAGCCCATGCCATAGTGCAGGGTATGAGTCAGTACATGCACCTGGGCATCGCGCCAGGGAACCAGTTCGCCGTCGAACCAGATGAGACCGTCTCGGTCAGCCATCGACATAATCTACGTCCTTTCATCTTCTCAATCGTGAAAACGGGAAAACCGCGGGATCCAGCCCACGCTCAGTGATCTTCCGGTTCGAGCAGGCGTTGCCAGAGCTCGATGACGGCCTCGCGATGCGCCCGGAAGTCATCGTTGTGACCGCGCCCAGCCCCGCCGGTCAGGGCCGCCCGGTGGGCGGCAGTGCGACAGGCGAGATAAGCCTCGCGCAAGCGCTGGCAATCCCGGCTCGGCAGGCGCTCGGTCGCTTCGAGAGTCTCCAGAATACGAATATTGTCGCTGTACGCCAATAGCTCGGGGGTCTCGTGCCCCATGGAAAGCACTGCGAACTGGCACAGGAACTCGATATCGACCATCCCGCCAGGGTCGTGCTTGAGGTCGAAGTCATCGCTCTTGCCCTTGCTCCCCAGGTGATCGCGCATCTTGTGGCGCATCTTGACCACCTCCTCGCGCAGCGCCTCGAGGTCCCTCTGGCGGCCGAGGATCTCGCCACGAATCGCGTCGAAGCGCTCGGCGAGGCGTGGATGGCCGGCCACCACCCGGGCCCGCACCAGGGCCTGGTGCTCCCAGGTCCAGGCCTGCTCGCGCTGGTAGTCGGCGAAGGCCGAGAGCGTCGAGACCAGCAGCCCCGAGTTGCCCGAAGGACGCAGGCGCATGTCCACCTCATAGAGGCTGCCCGCCGGGGTCACCGCGGTGAGAAGGTGGATGATGCGCTGGCCCAGCCGGGTGAAGAAGACCGCGTTGTCGATGGGGCGCTTGCCGTCGGTGGTCCCCTGGTTGGCGCCGTCGTGGAGGAACACCAGGTCCAGGTCAGAACTGTAACCCAGTTCGATGCCGCCCAGCTTGCCATAGCCGACCACCAGGAACTCGGCATCGCTGCCACAGCGCCCCCCCTCGCGTCGTTCCGGAAAGCCATGCTTGCGGGTCAGGTGCCTCCATGCCATGACCAGCACCTCATCCAGGACCACCTCGGCGATGTAGGTGAGATAGTCGCTGACCTTCATCAGGTGGCGGGTGCCGACGATGTCGGAGGCCGCTACGTGCAGCACCTGAGCATGCTTGAAGACCCGCAGAGCCTCGAGCTGGGCCTCTTCGTCATCCTCGGGGAGCCGTCCCAGGGCCTGGCGCAGCTCGTCGGCCAGGCGCTCCTTGTCCGCCGGGGTATAGAGAGTGTCCGGGTTCAGCAACTCGTCGAGCAGAATGGGATGGCGGGCGAGCTGTGAGGCGATCCACGGGCTGGCGCTGCACAGCTTCATCAGATGCCCCAGGGCATCCGGATTCTCGCGCAGCAGCGCCAGATAGGCGGTGCGTCGCAACACCGCCTCGACCAGAGGCAGCACGCGCTCCAGAGCGATGTCAGGGGTCTCGCTGGCGACCACGGCATCGAGCAGCAGCGGCATCAGGGCCTCGAGTCGCTCGAAGCCGATGCGCTGCATGGCCTGCACCTGGCGGGACTGGCGCAGCGCCCGCAGCCGGCGCAAGGCGTCATCCGGCTCCGCCAGGCCGGCCTCCTCCACGAGCTCCCGGGCCTCGTCCTCCTCCAGCTCGCCGCGCCACAGGGCGCGCCACTCCTCCAGGCCGACGGCGCCGGAGGCCTGGTCGGCGTCATCGTCCTCCTCGACCTCCTCCTCGGGCTCGGCGATCACCGCATCGAAGTGCTGACGCACCCGTTCGCGCACCTCGTCGAGCCGTGCCATCACCGCCGGCCAATCCTCCATGTCGAGTGCCAGGGCCACACGCTCGCGGTCGGTGTCATCCTCGGGCAGGGTCTGGGTCTGGCGATCCTCCAGAGCCTGCAGTACATGTTCGAGGTCACGCAGGAAGACGTAGTCGGGCATCAGCTCCTCGACCACCTCCTGGGGCAGCAGGCCAAGCTCGGGCAGACGCTCCAGCGCGGTCTTCAGCGAGGTGACCTGCAGTTCGGTGTCGCGGCCACCACGGATCAGCTGGAAGGCCTGAACCACGAACTCCACCTCGCGAATGCCGCCGGGACCCAGCTTGATGTTGCCCTGCATGCCCTTGCGCCGAACCTCGCGGTTGATCATCGACTTGAGTTCACGCAGCGACTCGATAGCACCGAAATCCAGGTACTTGCGATAGACGAAGGGACGTAGGCTCGACAGCAGCTCGGCACCCGCGTCCCGGTCGCCGGCGACGGGCCTGGCCTTGAGCATGGCGTAGCGTTCCCACTCGCGCCCCTGGTCCTGGTAGTAGCTGGCCAGCGAGGAGAAGTTGCCCACCAGGGGGCCGCCATCGCCCAGCGGACGCAGGCGCATGTCGACGCGGAAGGCGAAGCCGTCAGCGGTCACCGCGTCCAGAGCGGTGATCAACTTCTGGCCGATCTTGGTGAAATACTCCTGGTGCTCCAGGGGCTTGCGCCCGCTCTCGGTCTCCCCTTTCTCGGGAAAGGCGAAGATCAGGTCGATATCGGAGGACAGGTTCAGTTCGCCGGCACCGAGCTTGCCCATTCCCAGCACCACCAGCCGTTGTTCGCTGCCGTCGCGACGCACGGCGGGGCGTCCCCAGCGCGGCGCAAAATGGGCCTCGAGCCAGGCTAGAGCCCCCTCCAGGCAGGTCTCGGCGAGCCGCGAAACGGCGCCGCTGGTCTGCCACATGTCGGTGCCCGGGGGACGGGTCAGGTCACGCCAGACAATGCCCAGCATCCGCGCGCGACGAAAGCGACGGATGGCGCCATGCAGGGTCTCCTCGTCCTCGGCGGCCTCCAGCCGCTCGTCGAGCCAGTCGCGTAAGGTCTCCGCTGGGGGCGTCGCATCCAACTCGCCACTGGCATCCAGGTGCAACAGCCACTCCGGATAGCGCATCAGGGTCTCGGCGGCAAAGGTCGAGACGGCCAGCACCTTGGCCAGCTGACGGCGCCGCTCGTCCGACAGCGCCAGCCAGTCCTCCAGGGGGGAGTCATTGCCGCTCATGTCGGCCAGGTTATCGGCCTGCTCAAGCGAGCTCGCCAGCCGATCATGGGCGTGAGCCAGGGGAGCCCTCAGGGGCTCGGGAATGTCATCCAGCGGCAGGAAGTCATCGGGCAGGGCCATGGGCATCTCGCATCCGGTTCTCGAATGCCCCCAGCATAGCGAAGCCTGCCCCGCCCCATAACCCGGGCTAGGACAGGAATTTCTGCCAGACCAATAACCCCCAGGTCAGGCCGGCGAAGAACAGTGAGAGCATCACGGCCGCCGAGCCGATGTCCTTGGCGCGTCCCGAGAGCTCGTGGCGCTCGGTGCCGATGCGGTCTACCACGTTCTCGATGGCACTGTTGAGCAGCTCCACGATCAATACCAGCAGGCAACTGCCCACCAGCAGGATCCACTCCACCGGCCCCTGGCCAACCCACCAGGCCAGCGGCAGCAGGACCACACAGACCCCGAGCTCCTGTCGGAAAGCCGCTTCGTTGCGAAAGGCCGCCCTGAGCCCCTTGATGGAGTAGCGAGTGGAGTGCACCAGGTGCTGCCAGCCGGTGTGTCCTGGCTTCATGTCGCAAGGTCCCTGGTATCAGTGGGCATCGATCATCTCCTCGAGGTCGGCAGCCAGCGGGTCGAGCACCTGCTGCCAGTTGAGCCAGGGGGTGCTCGAGGTGCCGTTGACGAGCGCCGCGAACACGCCCCACTGCCCGCTTTGAGTGCGAAAGTAGCCGCCCACGGAACGCACTGCCACCGGCTGGTTGAGGGTGCCGGTCTTGAGCATGACATGCTGCTGGAAGGTCGCCGAGCCACGACGCAGGAAACGCATCACGCCGTTGGCCGGCGACTGAAGGGCTGCGACGAAGCTGGGGAAGAGCGCCGGCCGGCGATACATGCTCTCCAGCAGGGTGGTGATGCCCGCCGCCGAGGTGCGGTTCTCCGGGGTCAGGCCGCTGCCGCTGCGCAGTGTCACGGGGCCGTGATCGGGAAGCCCGGCCACGAAGGCCTCCAGCGCCTCGCCGGCCTGTTCAAGGCCGGCTTGAGGGAGTTCCACCAGGTTCAACGCCAGTTGGTCGGCCATGAAGTTGTTGGAGTGATTGAGGGTCCGCAGCAGCAGCTCTTGCAGCGGCTCGCTCTCCACGTAGGCCAGGGTACGGGCCTCGGCCGGCGGCTGGGAGGCGGCCACGCCGACACCGTCACTCACGCCAATGCCGGCCTGCTCCAGCATCGCCCGCAGGGTGGCGGCGCTCTGGCGCGCCGGGTCGGAACTGGCCCGGTAGATGGTGCGGGGTCGGGCATTGGTGGAGATCTGCCCGCTCACCACCATGGCATCGCCGCTGTCGCGAAGCACGCGCTCGGCATTGAGCCGGGTGCCACTGTCATCGGGCTTGGTCTCGACGCTGTTTTCGATCCCGACGATCGGCATCTGGCTATCGCAGTTGGTGATGCGGGCGGGCTCGCCGGCCATGGCGGCGGGGGCCACGCTGACGCACCAGCTGCCGTGGTTCACCCCCGCCGAAGAGAGCAGTGCACTGTAGGCATTGGCCACCCGGGAACGGGCCTCACAGCGGTCCGTGGTGATGCACTCCACTGGGCCATAGCGCCACTGGCTGACCATCAGGCGTCCCTCGACCCGGCGTACGCCGGCCTGGTACAGCCGCTGCGTAAGCCGCCACAGGTCCTCGCTGGTCAGCATCGGGTCGCCTCCGCCGTCGAGCACCAGGTCGCCATGCAGCACCCCGTCCGCATCGGGCTCGGCCAGGCTCACCAAGCGGGTGGTGAACCTGTACTGAGGCCCCCAACGCTCAAGCGTCGCTGCCGCCACGTAGATCTTGGACACCGAAGCCGGCGACAGCTGGCGATCGGGCTCGAGGGTGCCCAGTGTCTCGCCGCTATTCAGCAGACGCGCCTCGGCACCGATCAGAAAGCCCTTGTCGGCCAATTCAGCCAGGCGCGTGAAGCCGCTCGCCTGGGCAAACAAGGGCAGCAGCGTCAGCAGGACACAGAGCAGCGAGTGACGGTGCATGGCACCTCCAGGAAGCATAAAAAACCCTCAGCTTAATGGGACGAAATGGAAGAGAACACCTGGATCACCACCACGCCGCCAACGATCATGGCGAGGCCCAGCAGTGCCGGAAGGTCTGGCTTCTCGCCGTAGACCAGGATACCCACCAGGGTAACCAGCACGATGCCGAGCCCCGCCCAGAAGGCGTAGGCGATGCCCACCGGCATGCTGCGCAGCACCAGGGCGAGCAGGTAGAAGGCCAGGCCATAGCCGACCACCACCGTGACGCTGGGCCACAGCCGGGTGAAACCTACCGAGGCCTTCAGCGCGCTGGTGGCGATCACTTCGGCAACGATGGCCAGGGCCAGGAACAGGTACACCATTACTCATCCGCCCCTACGTCAGGCAGGGCGTCGCCGGGCACCAATCCGGGATCGTGGGGGAGCTCGACCATCAATCGCCAGAGCGCCTGCCCGCTGGCATGGTACTTCTGCTCGAAGGGTGTCAGGCAGGCCTCATCCGGCACGAAGGGCTCCGCCGCGGCCGCCACTCCAGTGGCCTGGGTCACCGCCAGGGCGAACTCCTCCACATAGAGCCGCCAGTTGGAACGCAGCTCCAATCGGCCGCCCAGCGCCAGAATCACCGGCAGCACAGGGTGGCCCTGCCAGCGCATCTTCAAGTGGGCGGCCTTGGGATAGGGGTTGGGATAGAGCAGGTAGTGACGCACCGGTCGCCAGCCTTCGGCCAGGGCCAGGCGCCAGAAATCGACCAGGTCGGCACGCACCAGCAGGGCATTGTCCGGCAGCCGGCCGTGGTCGCGCGAGAGGCGGTCGGCGCTGCGATCGACGCCGATCACCGCGGCGGCCGGATACTGCTCGGCAAGGCGGCGGGTCGAGAGCCCCACGCCGCATCCGGCATCCAGGATCAACGGCACCCCACCAAGGGTATCCAGCCACTCCCGGGTCCAGGCGAAGGCCTCGAGGGTGTGCGCGGCGACTGGCTTGCGCAGTGGGTTCGCCAGAGCCCGCACCACGCGTCGGGCCAGGTCCTGATGGGGACCAGTCTGGCGGCTGACGATGGATCGCGAACGGGCAGTCATGGCAGCGGGCTCGGCGGAAACGGAGAGGGCAGGCATTCTACCAGCCTCACGCCCCTTGCGCAGGGGCGCCCGCATGACGCCACCACGGGCCGGGTGCTATGATCCATGGTCAGACAGCCACTAATTAATGCAGCCCCGATATCAACCGCACAACGAGGAACCCGGCTTGCCACACTTACCGGTGATCGTCGGCATGGGCGGCGTAAATCCCGCCGGCCGAACCTCGGGCCACCAGGCGTTTCGCCGTACCGTGCTTGACGCCCTGCCCGACGACGACCAGGACCGCACCCTGCTGGGCCTGGCGGCGATGATGCGCCTGGCCGACTGCCAGGAAGAGGGTGATTGGCATGACGCCGAGGGCCGGCCGCTGGACGCCGCCGTGATCGTCGAACAGACCCGTCAACAGGTGCTCGACCACACCCTGATCCGGCGCATCGAGGATCCCCGCTTCAACGAGGATGGCCTGCCGGCCAACCGCAAGGCGAGCCTCGCCCTGGACACGCCGCTGACCTTCCGCATCCGTCGCCGCCAGCTGCCCGACGACCTGCCCCCCACCTGGCAGGTCCGGGAGCTGGACCGCCAGAGCGTCGAGGTCACCGTTCCCGCCGGCAACATGGAGGTGATGCTGCCCGAGACGCGCCCGGCCCAGGTGCGCGCCGCCGGCCAGCTGCCCATGGGGTTCGACCCCAACCGGTTCTATCGCAGCGTGCACCATCCGCGCGGGCTCTCCATGACCGTCTTCGCCGCAAGCGATTGCCTGGGCGACAGCGGCCTCGAATGGGACGAACTGCGCGACCGTCTGGACCCCGACGAGGTCGCCGTCTATGCCGGCAACTCCATCGGCCAGCTCGACGACGAGGGCTGGGGTGGCCTGCTGAAGAGCTTCGTCTCCGGCAAGCGCGCCACCTCCAAGCAGATGCCGCTGGGCTACGGTCAGATGCCCGCCGACTTCATCAATGCCTATGTACTGGGCAGCGTGGGCGGCACCGGGGCGGCCCTGGGCGCCTGCGCCAGCTTTCTCTACAACCTGCGCCTGGGCGTGGACGACATCCGTGCCGGCCGCCGCAGGGTCGTGCTGGTGGGTACCGCCGATGCCCCGATCACGCCCGAGGTCATCGAGGGCTTCCGCACCATGGGAGCGCTAGCCGATGACGACGGCCTAAAGGCCCTGGATGCCCTGGAGCTGCTCACCGACGCCGACTACCAGCGTGCCTGCCGTCCCTTCGCCCGCAACTGTGGTTTCACCATGGGCGAATCCAGCCAGTTCATCATGCTGATGGACGACGCCTTGGCGCTGGAGACCGGTGCCGAGATCCTTGGCAGCGTGCCGGGCGTCTTCGTCAATGCCGATGGCTGGAAGCGTTCGATCTCCGCCCCCGGAATCGGCAACTACATCTCCCTGGCAAAGGCGGTTGCGCTGGTGCGCGACATGCTCGGCGATAAGGCACTGCGCGAGCGCACCTTCCTCCACGCCCATGGCACCAGCACGCCCAAGAACCGCATCACCGAATCTCATGTCTTCGACCAGGTGGCTCGGGCCAACGACATCACGTCGTGGCCGTTGGTGGCAGTGAAGGCCTACGTCGGTCACTCCCAGGGCAGTGCCGCCGGCGATCAATTAACCAGCGCCCTGGGCAGCTTCGCCCATGGGCTGCTACCGGGCATCTTCACCCTCGATGCAGTGGCAGACGATGTCCATGCCGAGCGCTTGAGACTGTTCCGCGATCCGCTGCCCTTCGTCGCGGATGCCGCCTTCATCAACGCCAAGGGCTTCGGTGGCAACAACGCCACGGGCGTGGTGCTCTCCCCGGCGGTGACCGAGCGACTGTTGGTGCAGCGCCATGGCGAAACCGCCGTGGCCGCCTGGCAGACACGCCGCGAGGCCACCCGGAGGGCCGCCGAGACCTATCATCGAGCCGCCGACCGTGGCCACTTCGAGGCTCGCTACCGCTTCGGCGAAGGTGTGCTGGAAGGACCCGAGCTCGATGTCGGCCGGGACGCCATCCGCATTCCCGGCTATGCCAGGGAGGTATCGCTGGCCGTGGACAACCCCTTCGGAAGACTCGACGAAGGAGAAGCATGATGAATACCGCCGTCTATCCCGGCACCTTCGACCCCGTCACCAACGGCCATCTCGACCTGATCGAGCGCGCCGCCCGGCTATTCGACAAGGTGGTGGTAGCCATTGCCACGAGTCCCGGCAAGGGGCCTGCCCTGGACATCGACACCCGCATCGCGTTGACCCGGGAGGTCGTGGCCGATATCGGCAATGTCGAGGTGGTCGGCTTCTCGGGGCTGATGACCGATTTCATGATCCAGCAGAAGGCACGCGTGCTGCTGCGCGGGCTGAGGGCGGTATCCGACTTCGAGTACGAGCTGCAGCTGGCCAACATGAACCGCGCGCAGATGCCGGAGCTGGAAACGGTCTTCCTGACCCCTGAGGTCGAGAACTCCTACATTTCCTCGACCCTGGTGCGTGAAATCGCCAAGCTTGGCGGCGATGTCTCGAAGCATGTGCATCCCAGGGTCGCCGAGATGCTGAAGAGCCATTACAATACCTGACCAGGAAACTCGGGATTAGTCTGCTCCCGGGACCACTTTCCGGCCAGCGACACCCGTGAGGTACCCCATGGCCCTGATGATCACCGACGAGTGCATCAACTGCGACGTCTGCGAACCAGAATGCCCCAACGGCGCCATCTCGCCGGGGGAAGAGATCTATGTCATCGACCCCGGCCTGTGCACCGAGTGCGTGGGTCACTACGATGAGCCACAGTGCCAGCAGGTCTGCCCGGTGGACTGCATTCCGCTGGACCCGACGCACAAGGAAAGCCGTGACGAGCTGATGGAGAAGTACCAGCTGATCACCGCGGCCTGAACCGCGCTCGACGCCGGCACCAGCAACGGCGCCCCTCATCAATGAGCGGGGCGCCATTTTCTGAAACCGACCTGAATGGCCCAGACATCTGATCGAAGGATTGGCTGTCGCCGATAGCCGGCTTTGCCCTACAGCTCGTCAGCGCGACGGCTCACCGTGCACCCCAGGCAGCGTCGGAAAGCCGCCTCGGCCGGCGTCTTGATTTGTTCTGAATAGTCATAGTCAGGACAACAACGGAGGAGACGAGGACTTCGAGATCGACCTCTTCTCCGCCAGCCTGGACTACCGCTTCTAGATCCTGGGGCATGCTCTCCAGCGGCCCCGCCAACCGGCGGGGCCGTTGCGTTTCCATGAGGGACACGCCAGCCTGCCCCGTTTCACCGCCAAGGACCCGCCGCGATGTCGTTCATGACCGCCTCCCGCGAAGGGACGCAACAGCGCATCCTCTCGCTGGCCTGGCCGATCATCCTTTCCAACATCACCGTGCCACTGCTCGGGCTGGTAGATACCGCCGTGGTCGGCCACCTGCCCGACTCGCGCTATCTCGCCGGGGTGACCCTGGGGGCGACACTGTTCAGCTTCCTCTACTGGGGCTTCGGCTTCCTGCGTATGGGCACCACCGGCCTCACCTCCCAGGCGGTGGGTCGCGAGGCGGACGGGGAAGTACGCAACCTGCTTGGCCAGTCGCTGCTGCTCGCCCTGGTGATCGGCCTGGGCTTGATTCTCGCCGGCGGCCCGCTGGTGACGCTGGGGCTATGGCTGCTCGACGGCAGCGAGGCGGCCACTCAGCTTGCCGCGGAGTACGCCCGCATCCGCCTGCTCTCGGCGCCGGCGGTGCTGGCCAACTACGCCATCCTCGGCTGGTTCCTCGGCCAGCAGAACTCGCGGGTGACGCTGGCCATCCTGGTGCTGACCAACGGCGTCAACATCGCCCTCGACCTGCTGTTCGTGTTGGGGCTAGGGATGACCAGCGACGGCGTGGCCTGGGCCACGGTGCTCGCGGACTACACGGCACTGGTTTTCGGTCTCTGGCTGGTGTCGCGCCAGCTCAGGTGGATTTCGGGGCGCTTCCTGCGTGAACGGCTGCTGCGCCTGGCCGCCTATGGCGAGCTTTTCCGGGTCAACGCCAACCTCTTCGTGCGCACTCTCGGCCTATTATTCGCCATGGCCTTTTTCACTTCCCGTGGCGCCGCCCAGGGCGATACCGTGCTGGCGGCCAATGCCGTACTGCTGCAGTTCATCATGCTGACCAGCTATGCTCTGGACGGCTTCGCCCATGCCGCCGAGGCGCTGGCCGGACGCGCCGTGGGCCGCCAGCGCTTCGACGAATTCGGCCAGATCGTCGCAAGCGCCGCCCGGTTCTCGCTGATCACGGCGGGGCTGGCCGCGCTGGCCTTCGCCCTGGGAGGCGAGCGGCTGATCGCACTGCTCACCGGCCTGCCGGAGGTGCGGGCTACCGCCGGGGACTACCTGCCGTGGATGGTCGTCATGCCACTGGTGGCGGTATGGAGCTACCTGTTCGACGGCGTCTTCATCGGGGCCACGGCGATCCGCGAGATGCGCAACAGCATTTATGCGGGGCTCGCGGTCTACCTGCCACTCTGGTGGTTGACCACACCCTTGGGCAACCATGGCCTGTGGCTGGCCTTCCTGGGCTTCGCCGTGGTGCGCTCGGGCGTGCTGGCGGCCTACTATCGGCACCATCGCCGTACCCGCTGGCGCCACTCCGCCTTAGCCGACGACTTTGACGACGTTTCCGGTGCCGGGTAGCGCAACCCTCTGAGGTTGCGCTATTTTCTTCCAGGAACGCCAAATTCGACAACAGGAGAAGGGAACCCCATGCTCAAGGCGCTATCGAGACCGGCCGTCAAGCTGGTCGAACGCTACCTGCCTGACCCTTACATCTTCGTGCTACTGCTGACGATCATTGCCGCCGCCGCGGCCATCGCGGTGGAGCGCCAGTCCCCGCTGGCGGTGATGCGTTTCTGGGGTGATGGCTTCTGGGGCCTGCTGACCTTCTCGATGCAGATGCTGCTGGTGCTGGTTACCGGCTATATGCTGGCCAGCTCCCCACCCGTCAAGCGCCTGCTGCAGAAGCTCGCCGGCCTGGCGAAGAACGCCGGCAGCGCCATCATCCTGGTCACCCTGGTGTCGCTGGTCGCCAGCTGGATCAACTGGGGCTTCGGTCTGGTGGTGGGAGCCTTGTTCGCAAAGGAGCTGGCTCGCCTGGTGCGCGTCGACTACCGCTTGCTGGTGGCCAGCGCCTATTCCGGCTTCATCGTCTGGCACGGTGGCCTGGCCGGTTCGATTCCGCTGACCATCGCCACCGACGGCCATTTCACCGCCGAGCAGATCGGCGTGATCGGTACCGGTGAAACCATCTTCTCTCTGTTCAACCTGGCCATCGTAGCTTGCCTGTTCATCTCCGTGCCGCTGGTCAACCGGCTGATGCTCCCCGACGAGAAAGACAGCGTCTATATCGACCCCTCATTGCTAGGTGACGATGAGGAAAGGCGCGTGCGCATCACCCGTCCCGCCGAGCGCCTGGAAAACAGCACGACCCTGGCCTGGCTGGTGGGCATCCCGGGGGTGCTCTTCCTGCTCGACCACTTCGTCTTCCGCGGCGGCGGCCTGAACCTCAACGTGGTCAACTTCCTGTTCCTGTCACTGGCCATCGTGCTGCACCGCACGCCGCGCAGCCTGCTCGAGAGCCTGCATGAAGCAATCAAGGGCGGCGCCGGCATCGTCATCCAGTTCCCCTTCTATGCCGGTATCATGGCGATCATGGTGCAGTCAGGCCTGGCCGAGAGCATGTCGGAAACGCTCATCTCCTTTGCCACCGAGACCACCCTGCCCTTCTGGTCCTTTATCAGCGCCGGCATCGTCAACATCTTCGTGCCCTCCGGTGGTGGCCAGTGGGCCGTGCAAGCCCCGGTGATGCTGCCTGCCGCCGAGGCCCTGGGTGTGGACATTCCCCGTGTGGCCATGGCCGTGGCCTGGGGTGACGCCTGGACCAACCTGCTGCAGCCCTTCTGGGCCCTGCCAGTGCTAGGTATCGCCGGCCTCAAGGCCAAGGACATCATGGGCTTCTGCCTGATCCAGCTGTTCATCACAGGCATCATCATTGCGGTGGGCCTGACCTGGTTCTGATCTCGCGGCCCCACATCGCGGCATCGAACGCCTTGCCTACCCTCACGGGGGCAAGGCGTTATGCTGTAGGAAACTTCAAGGGAGCATGAAGATGGATGACCAACCGCTGAGCGGCCAACACGAGCTATCGATGACCGTGCTGATGACCCCGGACATGGCCAATTTCAGTGGCAAGGTGCATGGCGGCGCCATCCTCAAGAAGCTCGACGAGGTGGCCTATGCCTGTGCCAGCCGCTATGCCGGCCATTACGTGGTGACGCTGTCCGTCGACCAGGTGCTGTTCAAGCAGCCGATCCATGTCGGCGAGCTGGTCACCTTCCTGGCCTGCGTCAACCATGTGGGCAGCTCTTCCATGGAAGTCGGCATCAAGGTGGTGGCCGAGGACATCCGCCAGAAGATGATCCGCCATACCAACAGCTGCTACCTGACCATGGTGGCCGTGGACGGCAACGGCAAGCCGGCGCGGGTGCCACCGCTGAAGCTGGAGACCAGGATCCAGAAACTGCGTTTCGAGAAGGCGGCCCTTCGCAAGAAGCTACGCAAGCAGGCCGAGGAAGAAGAACGTCGAACCCAGGCCGAGCACGGGGACCCCTGAGAAGAGGAGGGCGTCAACCACACTCAAGGGCGGTGATCCGGCCCCGTTCGTCAAGATGCACATTGAGGCGCTCGGCGCGGTAATCGAGGGTATGGGCCTCGCCGGGACGCATCACGCGCAGAGCCTCGGCTCCGCTTTCTTCACTCAGGGTCGCTCCCATCGCCGCATCGAATTCCCATCCCACCCGGTCCTGGAGCCGTGAGGCACCGCAGGCGTCATCGCCTTCGCTGACGCGAGGGGGCTCGGGCGCTGGGTCACGGAGAACCGCGGACTCGTTCGTGGCAGTGCAGGCAGTCATCAACATCAGGCCGACGGCGGTCAGCCAGGGCTTCCAGACGCTAAACATAGGAATCTTTTTCAGGCTATTGAGTGGGCGTCTCATCGAACAGCTGCAAGAACGAGCATGCCAGAAGGCATGCCCGTGTCAGACTCAACCGGTCAATTCAGCGCGATGACCGGGAACTCAGCTGGAGGCATCCTGCACGGCTTCGCCACCGCGCTCGATGTCTTCACCGGCACCGCGGATAGTATTGCAGCCGCTGAGCAGGGACAGGGTGAAAAGCGAAACCAATATAAGCGAAATCGTCCGTTTCATGATGGCGTCCTCGTTGCCGTTTTGCCGTTCCGGTGTGGAACACAAATATCACCTTTTTAATCTAGCAGGTTCTGCGAAAGTGCCCAACCATTCACCCCAGCAGCAGGCGCAGGATGATCGCCAGTATCACCGCAATGGTCAGCCACTTGACGACGAAGGCCCCGCGCGGGCTCATGTTGACCTTCACCGCCAGCCAGGCCCCCAGCATGCTGCCTGCCGCCAGCATCAGGCCATAGCTCCAGCGTACCTGATCGTTGGCCAGGAAGATGGCAAGGGCAGGAAGGGTATAAATCAGTACGATCAGCACCTTGAAGACGTTCACCTGAGCCAGGTCGATCTTCAGCATGCGATAGAGCACGACGATGAAGAGGATGCCCACCCCGACCTGGATGAAACCGCCGTAGAGGCCAATCGCGAACATCGCCATATAAACCGCCGGCGTGAGGCGCTCCGGAGTCAGCGCGCGGGTATCCAGGCGCGGCTGGGGAAGCAGCATCAGCACCGCCGAGCACGCCATCACCGTAATCAGGATCGCCTCGAAGATTGCATCCCCGGTCTGCAGGGCCAACCAGGCACCGAGCAGCGAACCCGCCACCGCCGGCACCGAGAGCCGCAGCGAGAGACCCACGTAGCGAGCACCAACACGGAAGAAGCTGGTCACCGCAGAGATGCTCTGCAGGACAATCGAGACCCGGTTGGTGCCATTGGCCGCCTGTGGCGGCAACCCCAGAAACATCAGCAGCGGTAGGGTCAGCATCGACCCCCCCGCGGAGAGCACGTTGATGAAGCCGGCCAGGGTCCCGATGGCCAGCAGGGCAAGCGCCTCGAGCAGCGTCATGACAGCGTCCGTTGTTTGCGGGTCAGAGGTAAGCCGCCCAGCATACCGGGGCAGACCTGCGGGGGGAATCTGCCCCGATAACAGATGGGTGTGCCATGATAGCGGACACAGGGACAGCCGACGCGAAAGGAGACCCGCGATGCCGGATTTCGAACCCGATGCCCGACTGGTAGATGACAGCTACCCGGTCACCGAACTGCCATTGTGCCAACTGCGACTGATGGACGACGCCCGCTTCCCCTGGCTGGTGCTGATACCGCGCCGCCTCGAGGTCAGCGAGGTGTTCCAGCTCGACGCTTCGGCGCAACAGCAGCTGTGGCGAGAGGCCACCACGATCGGCAAGGCCATGCTCGACGCTCTGGGCGGCGACAAGCTCAACATTGCCAGCCTCGGCAATGTCGTCGCCCAGTTGCATGTGCATGTCGTCGTACGGCGTCACGAGGACGCCGCCTGGCCGGCGCCGGTCTGGGGCCATGGTCAGGCCGAGGCCTACGACCTGGACCGCCTGGCCGACATGCGCGCCCGCATCCTGGCCCAGGTGGAAAGGCTGGAACTGACGTCTCCCCCGGGTTAGCCGCCGAATGGGGGAGGCGCCGCATCCGGCGCTGCCGTCGCGCTGCGAGGCGGCGGCTCTCCCAGCAGCGTGCTGCTGCTGGGAGAGCCGACACCGGTGAGAGTCAGGCAAATCCCCAACGCCAGTATGGCCAGTCCACCCGTCAGTGAGCCCCAACCCAACAGCCTCGCGAACCCATAGGAAGTGATCCGGGAAGCGAGTCGCCGCTCCGCCCACCCTCGTGCGAATACACTGGCCAGTGCCAGGGTCGAGACGGTCAGCGCAGTGCCCAGCGACATCACTACCACCGCCGCCACCCCGACCATGAAGTTGCCGAGCAGGGTAGCCGCTCCCAACAACAGCACGGCACCGCTGCAGGGGCGGATACCGATGGCCACCACCGTAGCCAGCGCCGTGCGCCAGTCCTCTGTGCGCTGAGGATCCACAAGGTGTCCCCCGCAGCAATCGTGAGCCTGATCGTGGGCGTGAAGATGGTGATGGGTATGCGCCTTGCCGGAAGCGGTTTCCGCCACGGCCGCGCTGGCGCGCAGCTGGCGGATGGCCCGCAGGCAGAGCCAGGCACCGAGCAGCGCCACCATGATAAAGCTCGCCTGCTCGACCCAGGCCACACTGCCCATGGCCTGACGGGTCAACCATCCCAGGCCATGCACCAGCAGCACCACCAGACTGATGGCCACCAGCCCCTGCAGCAGGGAGGCGGCACAGGAGAGCGCCAGCGCTCGTCGCCGTGCCCCTCCGTGGGAGACCAGGTAGGTGGTCAACACCGCCTTGCCATGGCCGGGGCCCGCGGCATGGAAGACGCCATAGCCGAAGCTGATGCCCAGCAGGGTCGTCCAGGTGGCCGGCGAGGGTGTTCCGGAGAGCCCCGTGATGGCCATGGTCAGAGCACGATGGAAGTCGCGTTGCCAGGCCATCAGCTGCAGGCTGATCCCTTGAAGACCGCCCTGAAAGACCAACTGCCAGACCAGCAAGGCAGTCAGCAGACCAGCAGCGAGCCACGCCAACCGAGTGAGTGTCAGCGGCATACCACCTCCCCGGTCTCGGCGAAGTGGCGTCCCAATCCCGTCTCTGCCGTGTCATCGACATCCAGCATGGCAGCCTCCAAGACTCGCTCGGGATCCGGCTCGGCTGCGAGGATGCGTGTCTCGCAAACGAGCTCGCCGCCCACCACCAGGGCGTCGTCGAGCGGTTCATTTCCATCCGCCTCGTGGACCACCTCGATATAGTAAGTGGGGTCGAACACCCTATAACTCAGGGTCTCTCCTTCAATGACCCTTGGTTCGGTGAGAGGCAGCAGGAAAACGAACTCAATCCGCCCGTCCCGTTCAAGAACGGTGTAGTTATCGACCTCACCGAGCCCGAGCCTCTCGTCCCCCAGCTGCAGTTCGGTAAAATAGCCCTGTGGCGACAGGTTGTCCCGTATCTCGCTGCCCAGCTGGTCGAGAGCGGCCTCCAGGCCGCCTCCGCCCTGTTCCCTTTCGAGCTCCTCGAGTACCACCAGGCTGTAGAAAGGGTCCAGGCGCCATGACTGCTGGAGCGCTTCCAACCGGCCTTGGTCATCGAGCACCAGGCGCATGCGCAGGTCGATCCAGCCGTGGGGGTGCGCCACGACCGGCAGCGGCAGAAGAGCACCCATGATGAGGGCGATCAGGAGAATCGGGCGCAGGAAACGGGCGGGTATCATGGATCGTCTTGTCATCATCATGGTGGGTCACCAGGGCGACAGGCTGAGCCGCGATTGCAGCTCGGTCAGCAGTGGGTCCAGCACGTTCGGCGGCAGTGGCCGTCCCCCGCGGGTGGCCGTGAAGCTGACCCGACTACCGCTCCCCTGGCCGGCCACGCGCAACGACACGCCGTAACCCGGCATCCGGCCCAGCACCGCCTCCAGGCGACCCAGGTCGCCGTCGGCATGGCGGATCACGTAGCCGCGCTCCATAAGCAGGCCCATGGCCTCTCGCAGGGTGGTTTCGGGCGTCGCCGCCAGGTGCAACTCGCGGGGCTCGGGCGGAGCCGGGGTGGCACAGCCGGCCAGCCAGGCGACCAGCAGGATGATAAGGGGGAGTCTCATCTCGGGGTCTCCCGGACCGATACGTCCTCGATGGCATCGCGCAGCTCTCGGCAGAAGGCGGCATCGCTGGCACTGCGTGATTCGCGCAGCTCGCCTCGCCAGTCGAAGAGGCGGATATCCCGGCTCACCTGCAGCTGCTGCTCACCCACCACCACCGAGACACGCTCGATGCGGGTCGCCTCCTCGGTCACCGGCCCGAAACCGACGCCGATGCCGAGCATCACCCCGGAGGCGACATGGCCACCGCTGCCGCCCAGCATGAAGCCGCCGAAGCGGGGCAGGCGCTCGAGGTCACGATCGGGATAGCGGGTCCTCCGGGCGCGCTCGGCACTGACCAGCCCCAGCGTCGAATCGGTGTGGCGCACCAGGAAGCCCTCCGCTTCGAGAGCCGTGACGGCCCGGGCCAGGCTATCGCCGGGTCTGACGGGCCAACGGCACTCGGCGGCCGGCGCAGTCTCTGCCACCGGCAGGGTCGTCGGTGTCACCTGGCAACCGGCCAGCACCACCGGCAGCAGCAACAGCAGCCATGCACGCATCGGAGAATCTCCGCGAAGGGTCAAGGGCAGTCTACTCTGGAGGCCGGCGGGGATGAAGCGCCTTGAAGAAGGCGCCCGACACCCACATGTCATGGAGATCGGCTATGGTGGCCATCGAAACCATTGACTTATCCGCCGCCGGCAGACCACGTACCCTATCAGCATCGCGATCAAGGAGACATTGCATGAGCGACACCAATACCATCGGCCTGCACGAAGCCAGCGCCAGCCAGCTCGCCGAGAAGCTCAACGAGCTACTGGCCAACTACCAGATCTTCTATATGAACGTGCGCGGCTACCACTGGAACGTGAAGGGCCGCCAGTTCTTCCAGCTACACGAGAAGTTCGAGGAGTTCTACACCGATCTGCTGACCAAGGTCGACGAGGTCGCCGAGCGCATTCTGACACTGGGCCATCAACCGGTACACGCCTACAGCGATTATGTAAAAATTGCCAGAATCCAGGAAGACAAGAACGTCCATGACGGGGAAGCCTGCGTGCGGGGCGTACTCGAGGGCTACCAGACCCTGATCGAGCTGCAGCGCGAGCTGCTCTCCCTGGCCTCGGATGCCGACGACGAGGGCACCGCTGCCCAGGCCGGCGACTATATCCGCGAGCAGGAGAAGACCGTGTGGATGCTGGGCGCCTACCTCGGCTGATCACCAGCTGTACAGCACCGCTGCACACGAAGCCGCCCACCGGGGCGGCTTCGTCGTTCCTTTTCCGGTCGAAAGGATCCGTCGAAGAGGCCGATTCAGTCGGTCCATGACTTAGGCGCCATTCGTCGCCTTGTCCTCCGGCTCGTCTTCACCCCCGGCGGCGCGCACCAGCCCCGTCGACAACGGCTTCTTCATGCGCACCCCCAGGCGCTGCAGCTCGGTGGCCTGGGCGATCAGGCTGCCCTGTCCGCTGGAGAGCCGCGCCATGGCCCGGCGATGACTGTCGCCGGCTCGATCCAGGTGGCGGCCGACCTCCTCGAGACTCTCGACGAAGCCGGAGAACTTGGCTAGCAGCTTCTCGGCTCGCTCACCGATCAGGCGTGCGTTCTCGTTCTGGCGCTCCAGGCTCCACAGGCCTGCCACGGTACGCAGGCTGGCCAGCAGGGTGGTCGGAGTGACCACCACCACCTGACGGTCGAAGGCCTCCTGAAAGAGCGTGGGATCGCGCTCGAAGGCGGCGGCGAAGGCCGGCTCCACCGGCACGAAGAGGAACACGAAGTCCGGCGAATTGAGCCCCGGGAGCGCCGGGTAGTCCTTGCCCGAGAGGCTGGCGACATGGCCGCGCAGCGACTGCAGGTGGGCCTTCATGGCCGTCTCGCGCTCGACCTCGTCCTCTGCGTTGACCACCCGGGTCCAGGCCACCAGCGATACCTTGGCATCGACGATCAAGTGGCGGTCGTCGGGCAGGTAGATCACCGCATCCGGGCGCTGGCGCCCCTGATCCCCCTGCAACGAGACCTCACGGCGGTACTCGATATCCCGGCGCAGACCGCTGCGCTCCAGCACGGTCTCGAGCATCAGTTCGCCCCAGTGGCCCTGCGCTTTCTGGTCCCCCTTTAGGGCTCGAGCGAGGCCCGCGGCCTCCTCGCCGAGGCGGGCATTGAGCCCGGCGAGCTGTTCGAGTTGGGCCTTGAGGGAGCCACTGTCTCGACTCTGCTGGCCATGCAGCTCCTCGACCCGGCGTCGGAACTGGTCGACCTGCTCGCGGAAGGGTCGCAGCAGGGTCTCCAGGCTATCGCGACTCTGCACCGAGAAAGCCTGCTGTCGCTCCTCGAAGATGCGCCCGGCAAGCTGTTGGAACTCCTCCTTGAGACGCTCTCGGGCCTCTTCCAGCAGGGCCAGCTGCTCACGGTGACGCAGGGCCATCTGCTCGCGCTCGGTCTCCAGCCGGGCGGCATGCTCGCGCCGCTCGGACAGCCGGTCGCGTGTATCGGCCAGCTCAGCCTCCACGTTCGCCAGGCGTTCGCGACTGCCATCCAGCTGCGCATCGCTGTGGGCCAGCTCCTGCTCCAGCCGACGTACCTGGGCCTCGCTCTCGGTGCGCTCCCGCTCGCGGACGAGGAGTCGTGCTTCAGCGGCGACCAGGCGCCTGCGCCAGGACAGCCCCGCCCAGGCCATCACCAGCAGCAGCACCGTCAGCCCCCCGGCTACCCAGGCAGGTATTGCCTCCTGCAGCAGTTCAGTCATCTTGGCCACTCCCGAACCATGCACCATGGTGACAACCGCGGCGGGTGCGGACACGCCGCTAGCCTCTTGCCAGGTCCTCGACCAGGGCGCGCAGCAGGTCCCAGAACTCCGCCACGGAATCCAGCTCCACCCGCTCGTCGGGGGAGTGGGCGCCGCGGATCAGCGGGCCGAAGGAGATCATGTCCAGCTGGGGGTACTTGCCGCCGAGGATGCCGCACTCGAGGCCGGCGTGGATCACCTTGACCTCGGGGTCATTGCCCAACCGTTCGCGATGAAGGCGGCAGAAGCGCGCCAGCAGCGGGCTATCCGGGTTCGGCGTCCAGCCCGGATAGGCATTCTCGACCCGGGTGCGCGCCCCGATCAGCTCGAACAGCGCCCGGAAGCGGTCGGCAAGCTCCGCGGCGGCGGTATCGTGCAGCGAGCGCACCAGGGCGCAGAGGTGAAAGCGCCCCTCTTCCAGGCTGACCACGCCCAGATTGTTGGAGGTCTCCACTACACCCAGCACCGCGATGCTCATGCGCTCGACGCCGCAGGGCGCCACGTGCAGGGCACGCACCAGCAGCTGGCTGGCCTGCTCGGTCAGCGCCTCAACCGGCCTGGTATCCAATGGCGTAAGCGTCAGAATAAGCCCCTCGTCGACTCCGGCCAGTTCGGCGCGCAGCTCGTCCTCCAGTGCTGCTACCCGCTCCTGGGCGGTCGCCCGCTGGTCGTCCGGCAGCGCCAGGGTGGCGAAAGCCTCCCGCGGCAGGGCATTGCGCAGGGTGCCGCCACGGTAGTCGACCAAACGCGCGCCGAAGGGCTCCAGCGCCCGCAGTGCCCGCACCAGCAACCGATTGGCGTTGCCGCGCCCCTTGTGGATATCGATGCCCGAATGCCCGCCGGAGAGTCCGGTCAGCGACAGCCGCAGCGCCTGCTCTTCCTGCACCAGGGGTGACCTGGGCAACTGCGCCTCGACGATGACGTCGGCCCCGCCGGCGCAGCCGATATAGACCTGGCCGCGATCCTCGGAATCCAGATTGAGCAGCAGGCGTCCCTCGAGCCAGCCTTCGGCCAGGTTGAGGGCCCCGCCCATGGAGGACTCCTCCTCCAGGGTGAAGAGCGCTTCCAGCGGACCGTGCACCAGAGTCTCGTCCTCGAGAAGCGCCAGCGCCGCTGCCACCCCGAGGCCGTTATCGGCGCCCAGGGTGGTATGGCGGGCATGGAGCCAGCCGTCGTCGCCTATCCGAGTCTCGATGGGATCTTGAGTGAAGTCGTGGGGATGGTCGGCATTGGCCTGAGCCACCATGTCCAGGTGGCCCTGCAGGATCACCCCCGGCGCCGACTCGAAACCGGAAGTGGCGGCCTTGCGGATGCGCAGGTTACCGAAGGCGTCGCGGTCATGGGCCAGCCCCAGGCCGTCGGCCCAGCCCTCAAGGATCGCTACCAGGGTGGCCTCGTGGCCGGAAGGGCGCGGCGTATTGCATAAGGTGCGAAAGTGTCGCCACAGGGGACGGGGGGAGAGCTGCTCGAGATGTGCATTCATGGCGGTTCTGTCTCGCGATTGACCCGGAAACTCTACCGGCCGGTCTCGCCCGAGGAAACCCCACGCTCGGTGCCGAGAAGGCCTGCCACGACCTCACGCAGCCAGGCCATCACGCCTCGCTTTCCCGATACGCCAAGGCGCGTCACTAGCCAGGCCGCCTCTCGCCCCTGGAAGGCCCAGGCGGCAAGCAGCGCCAGCGCCTCGTCCTGGCGGCCCGCCAGACTCGCCTCACCCGCACGACACCTCACCAGCGCCTGAATCGCCGGGCGAGCCAAGGCGGGCTGGCGATGACCAAAGGCCACGTCACCGAGGTCGCGGCGATCCTCATCGGCAAGGGGCGCGGCAGGTACCTCGGCGAGCAGGGCCACCACTACCGCCGGCTCCAGCTCGGACAGCTCGAAGGCCAGCAGTCCTGGCAGTTGACGGTGGAAACGTATCAGTAAGCGCTCGGCGAGCCGCTCTCCCCTCGGGCCAGTGGGCCGCACCACCATCAGCGCATGCTCGCCGGTGGCCGTCTCCCGAGTCAGCCCCAGTCGAACCGCCCGAAAGCCTGCTGCCTGCCAGAAAGACTGCAGCCCTGCCTCGGCGCCGAAGCTCGCCCCCAGCAGGTCGACGCCATCGTGACGGGCGCGAGCAACCTCGGCCTCGATCAGCCGCCGTCCCATCCCGTGGCGGCGCTGCTCGACCGGCACGGCGATGCGCAACACCCGCCGCAGATGGGCAGTCAGCGCCTCGCGCTCACCGGCGTGGGCGGCCAGAGACTGGGCCAGCAGATGGCCCCGCGGGCGCCGCTTGCCCCGCGCCACCTGCTCAGCGAGGTCAGCCTCGAAGCCTCCCTCGTCGCCGCTCACCACGACACCCTGCAGAGCCGGTCCGGCCTCGAGGTCGGTAAGCGCAACGCCCGGACCATCCAGCAGGTGACGCAGGTCGGCAGGCGTGGTTCGGTAGTGGGCCTGAACCAGCAGGCCGAAAAGCGCGCGCAGCCGCGGCTCGTCACGGGACAAAGCATCGCGGTCCAGGCGTCGAAGGGTCGGCTCTCCTCCGGCGTCAACGCAGGCCGTGGGCTCGGCATCCAGCATCAACAGGCGCGAGGTCAGGGCCTCCAGCGGGTCGCCCACGGCCCAGCGGATCGGTTCAGCCAGGTGGCACTCCCGCCAGTCGGGGGTCTGGCGCGCGAGCCGCTCGCGGAAGCGTAGCGCGAAACCACGCCCGGACCCCTCGTAGCCATGGATGGTGGTGGCAAAGGCGATGCGCGGAAACACCTCTAGCCACTGACCCAGCAGCGGCGCGGGGATCGCCGCCGCCTCGTCGACCAGCAGTAGCCGGCCGGGCCCGCCGACCTCGCCCTGCTCGGCCAGTGCATCGGGGGGCAGGAAAGCAACCCGCCCTTCTCCCGTCTCGAAGACATTGCCGCGCCGCTTTCCCGCGGGGCAAAGGGCCGCCAGGCGCTCGAAGAGCCCTGCCACGGCCGAAGGGCGGGGTGCCGTAACCAGGATCTCCATTTCCCCCGCCGCCAGCAGGCGCGCGCAGGCGATGCCCAGCGCCGCCGTCTTGCCGCGCCCGCGATCGGCGGTCAGCACCAGGGGCCGCCGGCGACGTAGCCGAGTAAGCCTTGCCACCGCCTCGGCCTGGTCGCGGCTCAGGCAGTCCGGGTCCTCGGTGCTAGGTGCCCTCTCTGGTGGCGGCATTTCGGGCAGGGACAGACCCAGCGGCACCTCCCCCGCCGTCCAGCGGATCACGCGCGCGTCGGCACGCAGCAGCCGAGCAAGCCGGGCCAGATAGCGAGCGCTGAGCTGCTCGGCTCGCCAGGGGTGCTCGGCCAGACGTCGGTAGTCGGCATCAGGGCGCGTGCCCCAGTCAGGCGGGGTCATCAGCACCAGCAGGCCACCGGCCCGCAATGTGCCGGACAGCGCACCGAAGGCCTCGGGATCGAAACCGCTCGCTGCGGAAACAGCATCGAGCACCACCAGGTCCTGTTCGCCACCCAGGCGCGTGCGAGCCTTCGAGGCCGGCAACCAGTTCGATGTTTCGATGCCCTCGCCAGGCTCGGCGGCGACCCACAGCGGCAACGACCAGGCATCTGCCTGCCACAGGGCCAGGGCCTCCCGACGGCAGGCATCGGAGGTACCGCTCAACCAGACCAGACCACGCCAGCGGTGTTGGCCCAGCCGGTGCCGGATATCCTGCAGGGAAGCGAAACGGTCGCGGGTCATTAAAGGCTCCTTCAGGATTTCAACTTTGGTCTAAGGGTGCGCGACCTTTCAACGCTGCCAGTCGTTCAGGCAGTGCAATTCGGATGCCATACAATCGTTTTATCTTGTTGATTAAAAAGAACTTATCCATTATTTTTCGAGGGCCGGGCAAGCCCTGGCCAGGAAGCCTGGGCGGCTACGAGCTCAGTCGAGTATGTCCGCTGCCTCATGCTAGCTTGTTTGCTGTTGCCGAGTTGCGCGGATGGTCAGACCCGCCCGTAGTGCAGGCGGCTACTCACCAGCACCCACGGCCGACTTCCATCGACTTCTCGACAAGTAGAACAACCCACGAAGGGAGCACCTCAATGAAGAAAATGACCAAATTCGCCCTCACCGGGCTGGCAGCGGGCGTTGCCCTCGCTGCCATGAGTTCGACCGCCCAGGCCCAGGAACAGTGGACCATGACCACCACCTGGCCGGACAACCTGGACCTGATCCAGATCGACCGCCACTGGGCAGAGCTGGTCAACAAGCTCGCCGGTGACGAGGTGCAGATCAACTTCCGTGCCGGCGGCACCCTGATGCCCGGCACCGAGGTCTTCGATGCCACCCAGACCGGCAGCATCGAGGCTGCCGGCGACTGGCCCGGCTACTGGGCGGGCTATAGCTCGGCCTTCTCGCCTCTGGCCACCACCACCAGCCTGTTCAACGGCGTCGACTACCTGAACTGGATCAACCAGTGGGGCGGCTTCGAGCTCTATCAGGAAGTCTACGGCCAGTACAACATGGTCTACCTGCCCTACGGCATCACGAACAACGAGTCCGGCTTCCGCGGCAATACGCCCATCGAGAGCATTGCCGACCTGGACGGCAAGCGCCTGCGTCTCTCCGGCCGAGACCAGGGACGCGTGCTCGAGCAGCTCGGTGGCTCCCAGGTCACCCTGGCCGGTGGCGAGATCTATCAGGCCATCGAGCGTGGCGTGGTCGACGGTGCCGAGTTCTCCACCCCGGGCGTGGATTACAAGGCCGGCTTCTCCGAAGTCGCCGACTACTGGTCCGTGCCGGGCTGGCACCAGTCCGCCAGCGTGTTCGGTGTGATGATCAACCAGGATGCCTGGGATGCTCTCTCCGAGGAGGCCCAGGAAAAACTGAAGATCGCGGCACAGGCCACCATGGCCTGGTCGCTGGCCTGGTCAGAGCGCGAGTCCACCGAGGGCACGGTGAAATTCCTCGAGGACGGCACCGAGATCAACCAGCTCTCCGAGGAGGATCTGGCCGAGATTCAGGAAATCACCAACCAGGTGATCGTCCAGGGCGCCTGCGAGGACCCGATGCACGCCAAGGTCTACCACTCCATGATCAGCTACCTGGAGCATTACGCCAACTGGCGGGATATTTCCGTTCCCTACAACATGAGCCGCGTCACCGACAACCTGCCTTCACTGGAAGAGATCGAAGCCTGCATGTAAGGCTTCGCCAGGGCCCTCCTCCCGGGAGGGCCTGCCGGCTGGCCAGCGGCTGATCGTCGCCGGCCGGCTTGACGTCATGTTCCCACTGATTCACGAGATCCCCGCTCATGAACGCCATTGCCAAGGCCATCGATGCCCTCAACGAGGCCTTCGGTCGTCTGATCGCCCCGCTGCTCGCCGTTATCACGCTGATCGTGATCTACGACATCGCCATGCGCTTCTTCATCGGCCGCCCCAGTGACTGGGCCTTCGATGTCACCAAGATGCTGTTCGGCGTCCACTTCATGCTGATGGCCGCCTACGGGCTGCGCCACCACGCCCACGTGGAGGTCGACGTCCTCAAGCGGTTGCTCTCGCGCCGCAAGCAGGCCGCCCTCGAAATCCTGGGCTACCTGGTCTTCTTCGTACCCTTCATCTGGATGCTGCTGACCCTGGGCTGGGACTTCTTCCAGCGCTCCTTCAGCCGCGGCGAAACCACTTACGGCATGGTTGCCGTCCCCGTCTACCCGGTGAAGGCGGTAATCGTCATCGCCGCCTTCCTGATCTTGCTGCAGGCCGTTGCCATCGTCATCCGGGCCATCCAGCAACTGCGCGAGGAGGAGGCCAAATGAGTGCCGAAATGCTCACCCTGTTCATGTTCGGCGGGCTGCTGGTCGGCCTGTTCATGGGCCATCCGCTGGCCTTCGTGCTGGGCGGTATGGCCGTTCTCGGGGCCTGGCTCGGCCCGGGTGCCAATACGCTGGGTATCCTGATCAACAACATCTACGGCAACGCCATGGACAACTACGTCCTGGTAGCCATCCCGCTGTTCATCCTGATGGCACGTTTTCTCAACGACTCGGGCGTCACCGAGAAGATGTTCGACACCATGCGCCTGCTGCTGGCCAACCTGCGCGGTGGCCTGGCACTGACCGTGGTGGTGGTCTCGGTGCTGCTGGCTGCCACCACCGGCATCGTCGGCGCTTCGATCGCGGTGATGGGCATGATCGCCCTGGTGCCGATGCTCAAGTACGGCTACAACAAGGAACTCAGCACCGGGGTGATCATGGCCAGCGGCTGCCTGGGCATCCTGATCCCGCCGAGCATCATGCTGATCCTGATGGCCAGCTACTCGCCGGTCTCGGTGGGCGCGCTGTTCGCCGGCGCCCTGGTGCCGGGCCTGATGCTCGGTGTGATGTATGCCCTCTATGTGCTGATCATCTGCCACGTCAAACCCTCATACGGCCCGAAAGTGCCGGCGGCAGAGCGCGCCGAGACAAGCACTGGTGAACTGCTGATGATGCTGGCCAAGTACGTGCTGCCGCCCATGTCGCTGATCCTCGGCGTGCTGGGCTCGCTGTTCACCGGCATCGCCACCGCCACCGAAGCTTCGGCGATCGGCGTGACCATCGCCTTCCTGCTGTTTCTGATCTTCGGCGACCGAAGGATCACCACCTGCTACCACACACTGATCGAAGCCAGCAAGACCACCACCATGGTGATGCTGGTGCTGGTCGGCGCCACCGCCTTTACCGGTGTCTTCTCCATCGGAGGCGGCATGCAGGTGATCCATGAGGTCGTCATGGCGATGCCGGGCGGGACGACCGGGGCGCTGATCCTGATGCTCTTCCTGGTGTTCATCTTGGGCATGTTCCTGGACTGGACAGGCATCGTGCTGCTGAGCTTCCCGATCATGCTGCCGATTGTCGAGAACATGGGCATCGACGTACTGTGGTTCGTGGTGATGGTCGCCGTGGTGCTGCAGACCTCCTTCCTCACCCCGCCCTTCGGCTATGCGCTCTTCTACCTCAAGGGGGTGGCACCACCTGGCGTTGAAATCGTCGACCTCTACAAGGCGGTGATTCCCTTCGTCGCCATTATCGTGCTGGCCTGCCTGCTGATGGCGTTCTTCCCATCGCTGATCCTTGGCCTGCCATCGATGCTGCTGGGGTAGTAAACGCGTAGCACCTGCCGCGGCAACACCAGGCGCCCGCCGCTCATCCAGCGGCGGGCGTCTTGCATCGGGACTTGACATGGATCACCGCCGACCGGCTGCAGAGCCTGACGGCAACTGATACCATTTGCAGCCGTTACGGCCTCGCATTCGCGTGTCCGAAACTCTGCCTTCGCAAGGAGTCCTCGCTTGTCACGATCCGCCCACAGCGGGCTGTCCGCCCTGTCGCGTCGACTCTCGCATCGCTTCACCCCCTGGACATTGCTGATCCTCGCCGTGGCCCTTGTCGTGGCAGTGCCGGTGCTGGCCGTACTGGCGCATATCGTCATGCCCACCGGTGGCGTGTGGCAGCACCTCGCCAGCACGGTACTGCCACGCTACCTGAGCAACACCCTGTTTCTGGTGGTCACGGTGGGCATCGGCACCCTGGTGATCGGTACCGGGACAGCCTGGTTGGTGGTGATGTGTCGCTTCCCGGGCAAGCGGCTCTTCGAGTGGGCCCTGCTGTTGCCGTTGGCCGTGCCCACCTATGTGATCGCCTATGCCTACACCGACTTCCTACAGGTTGCCGGGCCCCTGCAGTCCTGGCTGCGAGAGCTGTTCGGCTGGAGCTACGGCGACTACTACTTCCCCAGCGTCCGCTCCCTGGGTGGCGCGGCCACGCTGATCACCCTGGTGCTCTATCCGTACGTCTACCTGCTGGCGCGCGCCGCCTTTCTCGAGCAGTCGGTGTGCGTGCTGGACGTGGGGCGTACCCTGGGGCGCGGTCCGTGGCGGCTGTTTGCCAGCGTGGCGGTGCCGCTGGCGCGCCCGGCCATAGTCGGCGGCGTCTCGCTGGTATTGATGGAGACCCTCAACGAGTTCGGGGCAGTGCAGTTCTTCGGTGTCGACACCTTCACCACCGGCATCTATCGCACCTGGTTCGGTCTCGGCGAACCGGTCGCAGCTGCCCAGTTGGCGGCCTGCCTGTTGGCGTTCGTAATTGCTCTGGTGCTGATCGAGCGCGCCTCGCGCGGCAAGCGCCGCTACTTCCACACCACCAGCCGCTACCAGCAACTTCCCGAATACCCGCTGCATGGCTGGCGCGCCGCTGGTGCCTCCATGGCCTGCGCCCTGCCGGTAGTGATCGGCTTTTTGATCCCCAGCGCCATTCTCGGCCAGCTCGCCATCCAGCAGGGCGACACTCTGCTAGGGACGCGCTTTCTCGACTTCGCCTGGAACAGCCTGGCACTCGCCGCCATCGCGGCCGTGATCGCGGTAGGCCTGGCGGTGATACTGAGTTACGGCGTGCGCATCGATGACCGCCCCGTGACCCGACTCGCCACGCGAATAGCCGCTATGGGCTATGCCATTCCGGGCTCGGTCGTCGCGGTGGGCATCCTGATCCCCTTCGCCTGGCTGGATAACGCCGTCAATAGCTGGTTGCACGAACACTACGGGGTGATCATCGGGCTGATCTTCAGCGGCTCGGCGTTCATACTCGTCTACGCCTATGTCGTGCGCTTTTTGGCGGTCTCGTTCAACGCCGTGGAAGCCAGCCTAGGCAAGGTGACACCGACCATGGACGCCGCCTCGCGGACGCTGGGTCAGACGGCCGGCGGCACCCTGCGACGCGTTCACACGCCGATGATGCGCGGCAGCCTGCTCGCGGCAGGCATTCTGGTGTTCGTGGACGTCATGAAGGAGCTGCCGGCCACCATTATCCTGCGCCCCTTCAATTTCGACACCCTGGCGGTACGGGCCCATAACCTGGCCTCGGACGAGCGCCTCGCCGAGGCGTCCACGGCCTCATTGGCTATCGTGGCTGTGGGCATAGTCCCGGTGATCCTGCTCAGCATCGCCATGCGCCGCTCCCGGCCCGGCTCCGACAGCGCTTGAGGGAAAGACGAACACCTGGGACAGATCGAGGTGGATATCCACCGGCTGACCCTCGGCGGGCAGAAAGACCCCCGGCACGCGGGCGTGAAGGTGAGCCTCACGGCCATCCTCGCCGTGGGCGCAGATGTGCAGCAGGCTGCTGCGTCCCAGCAGCTTGGCCATGATCACGTGGCTGTAGCGGTGTTGCACAGGGGGAGCATCACGCTCGGTAATGCGCAGCGCCTCGGGACGGATCATCACCCGGGCCTGGCTCCCCTCGGCCAGCCAGCCGGCCTCCACCGGCCCCACCGGGGTCTGCACGCGGCCATGGCGCACCTCGCCGGACAGTTCGTTCACCTCGCCGAAGAAAGACACCACGAAAGGATCGCAAGGCGCGCAGTAGAGCTCGCGAGGCGTGCCCGTCTGCACGATGCGCCCGTCACGCATCAAGGCGATGCGGTCGGCCATGAACATGGCCTCTTCCGGGTCGTGGGTTACCAGCAAGGTGGCGGCCCCCACCTTCTTCAGCACGTGCAGGGTGTCATCGCGAATCCGGTCGCGCAGGCGTGCATCGAGACTCGAGAAGGGCTCGTCGAGCAGCATCAGCTGCGGCGCGGGCGCCAGCGCCCGCGCCAGGGCCACGCGCTGCTGCTGGCCACCGGAGAGCATGTGCGGGTAGACATCGGCGTAGCTTGCCATGCCCAGCTGCTCGAGCAGCGCCAGCGCGCGTCGGCGCCGCTGCCGGGGGGGCTCGCTCTTGAGGCCGAAGGTAACGTTCTCTAGTACCGAGAGGTGCGGAAAGAGGGCCGAATCCTGGAACGCCAGCCCCACGTTGCGCTTCTCCGGCGGCACGTGGCGCCCGCGCGGCACGGCAATCTCGCCGCCGTTGAGGGTCACGCGCCCGCGCTGCAGGACCTCGAGCCCCGCGGCGATACGCAGTAGCGTCGTCTTGCCGCAGCCGGAGGGCCCGAGCAGGCACACCACCTCGCTGGGCGCCACGCTCAGGTCGATACCCTTTACCACCTCGAGCTTGCCGAAGGCATGGTGGACATCCTGCATCGACAGCACCTGACCGGTGCAAGGTGAGGAGTGTTCGACGTGCGCTGGGTTGTGTTTGCGAGTCATAGGATCACGGCGGTTGGGTCGGAATGTAAACAGTGCCGCCTAGCATACCTGAGATAGCCGGTAAACACGTTTGAAATTTATTCGCATTCCCTTTCTTTTTCTTTATTTCCCGATTATGGCTGACTGATCAATTACCTATATGCTCAAGATCAACAGAAGGAGGGCTTGACGGCTCGAGAAAGACAGTCTTCAATAAAAAGGGTAAAAATGCAACGTATTATCATTCACTAAGGATCGTACACGAGGTTTCCGATGATCAAGCACGCGCGTCTCGCTCTCCCGCTCGCTGTCGCCATGGCCGGCTCTGCCATGGCTACCAGTGCTGCCGCCGAGGAGATCAACCTCTACTCCGCCCGCCACTACGACTCCGATGAACAAATCTATAAAGCGTTCACCGAAGAGACCGGCATCGAAGTCAACTTGCTGGAGGGCGACTCCGATCAGCTCATCGAGCGCATCAAGCGCGAAGGTGTGGCCAGCCCCGCCGATGTGATGATGACCGTGGACGCCGGCCGCCTGTGGCGTGCCGAGCAGGAAGGCATCTTCCAGGGCATTGAATCCGAGGTATTGGCCGAGCGCCTTCCCGACGCCATGCGTCATCCGGAGGGCAAATGGTTCGGTTTCAGTCAGCGTGCCCGCGTCATCTTCTACAACCGGGACAACTTCGATCCCAGCGAGATCGATACCTACGAAGACCTGGCCAGTCTTGAATTTGACGACAGCATCTGCATTCGCTCGTCAAACAACATCTACAACCAGTCGCTGCTAGCCTCGCTGATCGAACACCATGGCGAGGAAGAGGCCGAAGCATGGGCGCAAGGCGTGGTCAACAACATGGCACGCGACCCGGAAGGCGGTGACACCGACCAAATCCGCGGCGTGGCCAGCGGCGTTTGCGACCTCGCCGTAGCCAACCACTACTACTACGTTCGTCTGCTCAAGTCCGAGGACAACGCGGATCGCGAGGCGGCCCGCAAGGTCGGCATTCTCTTCCCCAACCAGGATGGCCGCGGCACCCACGTCAACGTCGGTGGCGCTGGCGTCGTCGACGGCGCTCCCAACCCGGAAAATGCCGTCCGTTTCCTGGAGTTCCTCGCCTCCGACGAGGCCCAGGAGATCTTCGCATCCGGCAACAACGAGTTCCCGGTGGTCGAGGGCATCAAGAAGGATCCGATCCTCGAGTCCTGGGGCAACTTCAACAAGGACGATGTCAACATCAGCGTCCTGGGTGAGAACAATCCGGAAGCCGTGCGGATCTTCGATCGCGTCGGCTGGCGGTAAGCCTTCAGGCCAGCCCTCCGGACGAAAACGCCACCGCAGCCGCGGTGGCGTTTTCATGGTCAGTGCGCCTCGTCCCAGTTCGCCCCACTCTCGGCCTCGACGGTAAGCGCCACATCCAGCTGGGCGGCCCCTTCCATGCGTCCCTTCACCTCCTCGATGAAGGCCTCGACCTGGCCTTTCTTGACCTCGAAGACCAGCTCGTCGTGGACCTGCATCACCATCACCGCATCGAAGTCCTCGCCCGAGAGCCAGGCATCGACGTCGATCATCGCCCGCTTGATGATGTCCGCCGCGGTACCCTGCATGGGAGCGTTGATGGCGGTGCGCTCGGCCCCCTGGCGGCGGGCCCGGTTCTGCGAATGGATCTCCGGCAGGTAAAGACGCCGGCCGAAGACCGTCTCCACATAGCCATCCTCCGCTGCCTGGGCACGGATGCGTTCCATGTAGCGAGCCACGCCGGGGTAGCGGTCAAAGTAGCGGTCGATGTAGGTCTGCGCCTGGCCGCGCTCGATGTGCAGCTGCCGACCCAGGCCCCAGGCACTCATGCCGTAGATCAGCCCGAAGTTGATGGCCTTGGCGCTGCGCCGCTGGTCGGACGAGACCTTGGACAGCGCCACCCCGAACACCTCGGCGGCAGTGGCGGCGTGGATGTCGCGGCCCTCTGAGAAGGCCTCGAGCAGCCCCTTGTCGCCGGAGAGGTGGGCCATGATGCGCAGCTCGATCTGCGAGTAGTCAGCAGCGACGATCCGGTAGCCTGGCCGGGCGATAAAGGCCTGGCGGATCTTGCGCCCCTCCTCGGTGCGAATGGGGATGTTCTGCAGGTTGGGATCCGATGACGACAGCCGGCCGGTGGCGGTGACCGCCTGGTGGTAGCTGGTGTGCAGCCGCCCGGTGGCCTTGTTGACCAGCCGTGGCAGCTTGTCGGTGTAGGTGGACTTGAGCTTGGCGAGTCCGCGGTGCTCCATGATCACCTTGGGCAGCGGGTAGTCCAGCGCCAGCTCCTCGAGCACCGCCTCCGCGGTAGAGGGCGCCCCCTTGGGGGTCTTCTTGATCACCGGGATCTTCTGCTCCTCGAAGAGGATCTGGCCGAGCTGCTTGGGGGAGCCGAGGTTGAACTCGCGACCAGCAAGCTCGAAGGCCCTGGCCTCCAGCTCGCGGATGCGCGCCTCGAGCTCGCGGCTCTGGGTGTGAAGCCGCTCGGGGTCCAGCGCCACCCCGGTGCGCTCCATGCGCGACAGCACCGATATCAGCGGCAGTTCGATCTCCTCGAGCACCTCGGCGAGCCGACCTTCGGCCTCGACGCGGGGACGCAGCTCCTGGTGCAGGCGCAGGGTGATGTCGACATCCTCGCAGGCGTAGGGAGCAGCCTGCTCCAGGGCCACCTGATTAAAGGTGAGCTGCTTGGCGCCCTTGCCAGCGATCTCTTCGAAGGAGATGGTTTTCTCACCCAGATACTTCAGGGCCAGGGAATCCATGTCGTGGCGGGTCGCCGTGGAGTCGAGCACATAGGACTCCAGCATGGTGTCCTCCAGGGGCCCGACCACCTCGATGCCGTAGTTGGCCAGCACCGAGATGTCATACTTGAGGTTCTGGCCAACCTTGGTTCGATCATCGCCCTCCCAGAGGGGACGCAAGGCCTCAAGCACCTCCTCGCGGTCGAGCTGCTCGGGAGCGTCGAGATAGTCATGGGCCAGCGGAATATAGGCCGCCTCGCCCGCTTCCAGCGACAGCCCCACACCGACCACCTGTGCCTTCATGTAGTTCAGACTGGTGGTCTCCAGGTCGAAGCAGAAAGTGTCACTCGCCGTGAGTCGTTCGAGCCAGGTGTCGAGATCGGCCTGGGTGAAGATGACATGGTCCTCACGGTCGGCGGGGCTGCCCGAGCTTGTCGCCCCGCCGTCCTCGACCGACACCGGTGTACCGCCTGCGTCGTCGACCCCTTCGTCCTTGCCCTCGAGCAGCTCGGCGAGCCACTGCTTGAACTCCAGGCGACGATAGAGCTCGAGCAGCGCCTCGCGGTCGGGATGTGCGATGTCCAGGTCATCGAGCCCTACCTGCAGCTCACAGTCAGTCTTGATGGTGGCCAGTTGGTACGAAAGGAAGGCCTGGTCGCGGTGCTCCTCGAGCTTCTTGGGCAACGTCTTGGCGCCGCGGAAGCCCAGCTCCTTGATCTTCTCCAGATCGTCATAGAGGGTCTCGAGCCCACCGTCCATACCCTGCAGCAGGCCCAGTGCGGTCTTCTCGCCGACCCCCGGCACGCCGGGAATGTTGTCGACCTTGTCGCCCATCAGGGCCAGGAAGTCGATGATCAGCTCTGGGGGAAGCCCGAACTTCTCCTTCACGCCGTCGACGTCCAGCGTCTCGTCCTTCATGGTATTGACGAGGGTGATGTGCTCGTTGACCAGTTGGGCCATGTCCTTGTCGCCGGTGGAAATCACCGCATCGCGGCCGGCTTCGGTAGCCTGGTGAGCCAGTGTGCCGATGACGTCGTCGGCCTCCACCCCCTCGATGCACAGCAACGGCAGGCCCAGCGCCTCCACGCAATCGTGTAGCGGCTGCACCTGGGAGCGCAGGTCATCGGGCATCGGTGGCCGGTGGGCCTTGTACTGCTCGAAAAGCTCGTCGCGGAAAGTCTTGCCCGGGGCGTCGAAGACCACCGCCATGGGGCTGTCGGGATAGTCCTTGATCAGCCGCTTGAGCATGTTGAGCACACCCTTGATCGCGCCGGTGGGCTGGCCGTCGGAGGTGGTCAGCGGCGGCAGGGCGTGGAAGGCGCGGTACAGGTAGGAGGAACCGTCGACGAGAACGATGGGCGTATCGGCCATGTAGGGTATCCATTGAAGCGTGGCGTAAGGTGATCCTGATCATCCATGATACGCATTGCCGCCACCTTTTGCCGTGGACGGTAGGTCGGGCGGCTACAAGCCCCTACACTGTAGGTAACCCCGCTTCCCCCCCGTGCGGCCATGGAGGTCATCATGAAGAAAATCCGGAGATACTCGATCAGCGCCCTGCTGCTGGCGCTCGCCCTGGCCGTGGTCAACGTTGGCGGCGCACTGGCACAGTCCTCCGCCGACCTCGAGCCGGATATCACCATCCGTCAGGAGGAGGAGCGCACCATCCGCGAGTACCGCGTCAACGGCGAGCTTTATGCCATCGAGATCCGCCCCTCCTCCGGTCCCTCCTACTTTCTCGTCGACCACGACGGCGACGGCGACTTCGAGCGCCGGGAGGGCGACCGCATCGCCGTTCCCCAGTGGATCTTGAAGACCTTCTAAACCTGCTGCCACCTCCTTACGACTCCCGGCTCCGGCAGGGCCTCTGCCGCGGCAGAGGCGCGTGCATCGGTGTGCCAAATCGCTACAATAGGCGGCTTGGCATTTCCCGGGCGAGAGACACATGGCCGTATTCACACCGCTTACCGAACCTCAGGTCGTCGAGTTCCTCAGCCGCTTCGATGCCGGCTCACTGGTCTCACTCGAGGGAGTACCCGCCGGCACCGAGAACACCACCTTCTTCGTCACCACCGACAGACGCGAGCTGGTGCTGACCCTGTTCGAGCAGGGCGAACACGAGGAACTGCCGTTCTTCGTCGAGCTGCTCGACTACCTGGACGAACACCGCCTACCGGTGCCGGGGCCGCTGCACGACCGTGACGGCATCGCCTTGCACACCCTGGCCGGCAAGCCGGCACTGCTGTTTCCCAAATTGCCGGGCAAGTCTCCCCTCGACCCGAACCTGGCGCAGTGCCGTGAGCTCGGCGACACCCTCGGACGCATGCACGTAGTCTCCCGGCACTTTCCGGGCCATCGACCCAACCCGCGGGACCTGCATTGGCTGCTGCCCATGCACCACAAGGTGCTGGTCTATCTCTCACCGCAGGACCAGGCACTGATGAAGGACGAGGTGGAAATCTACCAGGAGTTATTCGGCAACGCTCCCGACTTACCCCAGGGCGCGATTCACGGTGATCTCTTTCGGGACAACACCCTCTTCCATGGCGACCGCCTGGGTGGGCTGATCGACTTCTACAACGGCTGTACCGGTGACCTGCTGTTTGACCTGGCCATCGTCATCAACGACTGGGCCAGCGGACCCGACGGCCGCCTGGATGCCGCGCGCCACGATGCCATCCTCGCGGCCTATCTCGCGCGCCGCCCGCTGACGGCTGCCGAGCACAATGCCTGGCCGATGATGCTGCGCCTGACCGCGCTGCGCTACTGGCTCTCAAGGCTGCTGGTGATCTACGTGGACCCGCCGGCCCACGATCTAACTCCGCATGACCCCGAACAGTTCCGTACCATTCTCAAGGCGCGCCTGGAACACGGCGCCCTGCCGCTGCCCGAGGTGAGCGAATGAGCCAGCCCAAGAGCAGTGCCGCTGTCCCGGCACAGCGTGCGCGACGCACCTGGAACATCGATCAGTGGGGCAGTGGCTACTTCGACGTCAACAATACCGGCCACGCCCTGGTGCGCCCGCTGGGCAGCGAGGCCGAGGGCCCGGCCCTGCCACTGAACGACCTGGTGGCCGAACTACGCGAGGCCGGGCTGCGCTTGCCGGTTCTGGTGCGCTTCACCGACATCCTCCACGACCGGGTCGAACAGCTGTGTGCCGCCTTCGATACCGCCATGCAGGAGGAGGACTTCTGTGGCGGTTACACCGCCGTCTACCCGATCAAGGTCAATCAGCAACGTCGAGTGGTAGAAGAGATACTCGGCACCCAGGAGCGCGGCCACGGCCGGGTGGGACTCGAGGCCGGCAGCAAGCCGGAGCTGCTCGCCGTATTGGCACTCTCCGGCGATGGTCCCTCGCTGATCGTCTGCAACGGCTACAAGGATCGCGAATACGTCCGCCTGGCGCTGATGGGCGAAAAGCTCGGTCATCGGGTCTACCTGGTGGTGGAGAAGCTCTCGGAGCTGCCGTTGATCCTCGAGGAAGCCGAACGCATTGGCGTCACGCCCCGCATCGGCCTGCGCGCCCGCCTGGCCACGGTGGGGCGCGGCCGCTGGCAGAACACCGGTGGTGAGAAATCCAAGTTCGGCCTGACCGCGAGCCAGGTTCTCGCCGTGGTGGACCAGCTGAGCGAGGCCGATGCCCTGGCCAGCCTGCAGCTGGTTCATTTCCACCTGGGCTCGCAGATCGCCAATATTCGCGACATCCAGCGCGGCCTGCGCGAATGTGCGCGCTTCTACCAGAGCCTGGTGGAACTCGGCGCCCCGGTCGACACCGTGGACGTGGGAGGCGGCCTGGGCGTCGACTACGAGGGCACCCGCTCGCGAAGCTTCTGCTCCGCCAACTACTCCATGCTGGAATACGCGCGTAACGTGGTATACGCCTTCCGCCTGGCCTGTCAGGAGCTCGATCTGCCCCAGCCCCACCTGATCAGCGAGTCGGGCCGAGCACTCACCGCTCACCATGCGGTGCTGATCACCAACGTGATCGGTGAGGAGCGCATCGGCGACGAGGCGCCCCCGCGCCGGGTCGCGGGCGACCCACAGGTGGATGAGCTGTGGCGCGTCCATGACCTGCTGCACGAGCAGGCCGAGCCGCGCGGCCTGGTGGAGGGCTGGCACGACCTGGTACAGGCCATGGGCGAACTCCATGAGCGCTTCGTGATGGGTCTCACCGACATCACCGCCCGGGCCGAGGGTGAAGGCGTCTACTTCGCCGCCTGCGCCCGGTTACGAGCGCGGCTCGATACGCGTAATCGTGCCCACCGCGAGATCGACGACGAACTGGCCGAGAAGCTCGCCGACAAGCTCTTTGTCAATTTCTCGCTCTTTCAGTCGGTGCCCGACGTCTGGGGGATCCAGCAGATTTTCCCGGTACTACCGCTGACCGGCCTCGACCGCGAGCCGGTACGTCGCGGCGTCATCCAGGATATCACCTGCGACTCGGACGGGCGCATCGATGGCTATGTGGATGGCCAGGGCGTGGAGACCACTCTGCCGCTGCCGGAATGGCAGGAAGGTGACGAAAAACTGATCGGCTTCTTCATGGTGGGCGCCTATCAGGAGATTCTCGGCGATCTGCACAACCTGTTCGGCGACACCGACTCGGCGGATGCCGCCCTGGATAGCAACGGCCGCTGGTCGATCAGCCAGATCCAGCAGGGAGACCGAGTTTCCGACGTGCTCGGCTACGTCAACTTCGACGTCGCCGCCCTTCGCGAGCGGCTGGCCGAACAGCTCGCACGCAGCGGCCTGGAGCAGGCTGAACAGCAGGCCTTCCTCGACGACCTATCGGATGGCCTGGACGGCTATACCTATCTGGAGTGAGCACGCTAGATGTTTGGCGCGAAGGAGCGCCAGGGACCGATCGAAGAGGGGGTTCACAGCACCCCCTCGAAGGTCTGTCGCCGGACAAGCACCTAGCGCCACAGCTAGGAGTGGTGCCACTACTCCACCACGCGGGTGGTGACCTCCAGCCCGCCGGTGAGGGTGAAGTGCAGCGTCGTGCCACGCTCCAGCGGCCCCACGCCGGCCGGGGTGCCGGTGAGCACCACATCCCCCGGTTGCAGAGTGAAATGGCGGCTCATCTCCGCCACCAGGGTCGCCACCGGGAAGAGCATGTCCGCCCCTTCACCGTGCTGGCGTGACTCACCGTCCACTTTCAGGGAGAAGGAGATACCACTCCAGTTGGGCACCTGCGAAAGCGGCAGGAAAGAAGAAATCGGGCAGGCACCATCAAAAGCCTTGGCGATCTCCCAGGGATGCCCCTTCTCCTTGAGTCGCGACTGGACGTCACGCAGGGTCAGATCCAGGGCCAGTCCGATGCCAACGATACCCCGCTCGGCCTCGTCTGCCGTGACGTGGGAGAGCTCCTCACCGATCAGCAGCGCCAGCTCCGTCTCGTAATGCACCTCACCCCGTGAGAAGGGCGCATCGACCGGCTGCTCCAGCGTTACGGCAGCAGTTGACGGCTTGATGAACAGCAAAGGCTCGCTGGGCACCGGGTTGTCCAGCTCCCGGGCATGGTCGGCATAGTTGCGGCCGACGCAGACGATCTTGCCCAGGGGCTCGGGGAACGGCTGGCCATCGGTGAAACGGGGCACGAAGCGCATGGCGGTTGTTCTCCTTCCGGTGATCGCCGCCGCGACCAGGCGACAGGATTACCAGTCTACTCCAGCGACAACATGGATCCAGCATGCCGGCGTGGCTAATCACTCACGCTAGCGCCCTGGCGAAGAGGACTCGTGATGCCAGATGGTGAAGCCTGCAATTGATTAAAGGGACAACCAAAAAAAGCCACCTCGACGGGTGGCCTCTTTGTGCTGCAACTCATTGCATTCTGGACGTCTGGCCGAGAACTTCCCGATACTTGATTGGTGCCGGCAGCAGGAGTCGAACCCGCGACCTACTGATTACAAGTCAGTTGCTCTACCAACTGAGCTATGCCGGCTCGGGAACCGACTCGAGTTACAGAATCGGAAACAGGGTTGGCGTGGCTGGGGTACCAGGATTCGAACCTGGGAATGCCGATACCAAAAACCGGTGCCTTACCACTTGGCTATACCCCAGCAGATTGGTGGCCAGAGACGGAATCGAACCGCCGACACGGGGATTTTCAATCCCCTGCTCTACCGACTGAGCTATCTGGCCGCTGCCAACGGTGCGTATTAAACCCCAGCGGGCCGTTTCCGTCAACCCCTTCCGTTTCAGAAAGATGGCCGGGGATCGGCGACACGCGGGGGCTACTCGCCCCGGGGTACATAGCCCTCGGCCTGGTCGGTCTCGCGATTGTCGAGGAAGCGCTCCATCTGCTCCATCAGGTACTCCCGCGAGGCGGCGTCGAGCATGTTGAGGTGCTTCTCGTTGATCAGGCGGGTCTGCAGCGCCTGCCACTCCTCCCAGGCCTGTCGGGAGACGCTGGCCTGGATCTCCTGGCCCTTCTTGCCGGGCAGCGGCGGGAACGGCAGGGCGTCCATTTCCTTCTGGTACTTGCGGCAGAAGACGGTCTGGCTCATCGGGGTCTCTCCTCGTGCGGGGGTCAGGGCCCGGCGGCGGTGGTCAGCGCGAAGGGCATCAGCGACGCCAGCAGCGCCTTGACCGGTGCCGCCAGGCCGATACTGGCGGGCTCAGTGGGATCGTACCAGCAGCGCGCCTCGCCCACCGAGTCCAGCCGGTCGATGCGCGCCGGCTGCGGGGTGATCTCGAGGCGGAAGTGGCTGAAGACATGAATGAAGGGCGTCCAGGCGGGCTCGAGCTCGCTGCCCGGTGCCCGGGCGTCCAGCCAGGCCTGCAGCGCCTCGCCATCGTCGAACTGGGGCAGGCCCCAGAGCCCGCCCCACAGGCCGCTGGAAGGACGCTTTTCGAGCAGCACGCGCCCCTCACCGTCCTGCAGGAGCAGCATCACGGTGGTGCGCGTGGGCAGGGCCTTCCTCGGCTTGGACTCGGGGAAGCGTTTCTCCTCGCCGCGGGCGTGGGCCACGCAGACCGCCTCGAAGGGGCAGCGACCACAGTCGGGGCTGCCGCGCCGGCAGAGGGTCGCGCCCAGGTCCATCATCGCCTGAGTGAAGTCAACCAGACGCTCATCGGGCGTGTAATGCTCGGCCAGAACCCACAGCCGGCGTTCCACTGCCGGCCGTCCCGGCCAGCCCTCCACGGCGTGCAGTCGCGTGAGGACCCGCTTGACGTTGCCGTCGAGGATCACCGCTCGCCGCCCGGTGCTCTGAGCGATGATCGCTCCGGCCGTGGAGCGCCCGATGCCGGGCAGGGCTATCATCTCATAGAGACTGTGGACGGGAATTTCCCCCCCATGCTCATCGATCACCACCCGGGCAGCCTTATGAAGGTTTCGCCCCCGGGCGTAGTAACCAAGCCCGGTCCAAAGGTGCAGCACCTCATCCTGATCGGCCGCCGCCAGTGACGCCACGTCGGGAAAGCGCGCCATGAAACGCTCGAAATAGGGGATCACCGTGGCCACCTGGGTCTGTTGCAGCATGATCTCCGAGACCCAGATTCGGTAGGAGCTACGCTGCTGCTGCCAGGGCAGATCATGGCGGCCGTGCTCGTCGAACCAGGCGAGCAGTCGCTGCTGGAAGCGCTCCGGCGGCAGAATGGCTGGCGGCATGTCCGTCATGGGGCTCTCACTGCGCGCAAAAAAGCGCCGACTGGGGAGGTCGGCGCAGGGACTGGTCGTACGTGTTGCTCAATCGAATAGACCCTTCAGGGCGTCGCGAAGTTCCTTTCCGGCTTCCACACCGATGCGTTCGTCGATCTTTCCTGCGGCACCCTCGAGGCGCTTCTCAACCTCTTCGCCGGCACGCTGCGATAGTTCGTTGCGCAGCAACTCGGCCAGGGTGTCCTGGAAGGCCTGGCGGTCGAAGCGGCACCAATCGGCACTGTTGCCGCCCAGTTGCCCCTCGCAGCGCACCGGCAGCGGCACCCGCTCGAGGCGAGGGTTTACCTCGCAGGGGGCATTCTCGACATCGACCAGGCGCAGCGCGGCACGCAGATCGAACTGCTCGCTGACCAGGTCCAGTTCGCCCTTGCCACCCACCTCCATGCCAGGCAGCGTGACCAGCAGATCGTCGCTCCTGGCGGCACCTTCGTTCAGCCGCAGGGTGGCACGGATGTGCTCGAAGCGAGTCTCGTCGCGCCATTCTCGATTGAGCTCTTCGCCCTCCAGAGCGGCGACCGTGGTGCAAAGTTCCCGGGAGATGTTGACGCCAGGAATCGCACCCTCTTCGATGCGGGTAGAAAGCTCACCGCCCAGGTGGCGTCTGAGATCCATCAGGGTATTGCCACGGGTGGCAAGCTCACCCTCACTGCTGAAGCGGCCGCTCAGGGGCGCGGGCTCATTGCCGAGGGCCTCGAGCAGCGACTCCAGGCGCACCCGCTCGACCTTGGGCGATAGCTGCCAGCGGGCAGGCGTCTCGCGCAGGTCGAGAGCACCATTGGCGGCCAGCCGGCCATCGTGGAAGCGTGACTCGAAAGCGACCAGGCGATGGCGCCCATCGCGCCCTTCGAGAGTCAGGTCGACGTCAAAGAAATCCATCCCCGCCAGGCGCATCTCACCCAGGGCTAGATGGGCATCGAGGGTGAGCGCAGACAACCACTGTGCCGGCAACAAGGCATCCGACTCGGCGGCATGGACTCGGCGGATGGCGAGCAGGCTCCACAGCGAGGCGGTGTCGTCTTCCACCCCCGGCGGCGGTAGATAGCCGTCCACGTCGAGCTTGTCACCCTGCAGGTCGGCGGCGAGCTGTTCACCATCGTATTGTCCCGCCAGGCGGCCGGTGAAGGTGCTACCATCCAGCACCAAAGTCAGGCCGGGGAACTCGAAGCGCTCGAGATCGCCGCTGACGGGGCTGGTCAGTGCCACGTCGGAGAGCGCCTCGCCATCGGCCATGGTCGGCATCATGTCGAGCCGCGCCAGCCAGGGCCGCAGCGACAGCGGCGCCATGCGCAGCTGGCCAGTGTAAACCGGTGCCTCGGTGAGGTTGCGGAGGTTGAGGTTGCCGCTGAGCGTCAGAGCGTCGGGGCCGGTGAGCGCCATGTCACGGAGGTGGGCGCTCTGCTCGTCGAGGTCGGCGTCCAGGGTGAAGGCGAGCGACAGCGGCAGTACCTTTTCGCCCAGGCGCGGATGTTTCAGACTGGCGTCGAGCTTCCCTTCGTTCAACTGGAGGCTGCCTTCACCGACGTTCACCACCAGCTCGGCGCCCTTGAGATTGACCTCCTGCTCGCCGTCGATTCCATGGAAGCGGTTGACCGTCGCCAGGCTCAGCCCCTCCAGCATGTGACGGCCCTCTGCGAGGCCTAGATCCACCCGGCCCTCCATGGAGATTTCACTGATCAGACGCGGCTCACGCTCCTGCTCCTGCCAGTCTAGGCCCTCGTGGGCCCTCAGCCGGAAGGAGGATGCGATCGGGAAGGCCCGCCCGGGATTGACGTTGGTGCCGCTGACCTGAAGGTTCTCGAGGAGCAGCTCGCGGTCGCTCAGGGCATCGCGGAAGCGCACCTCACCGTCCTGGACCTGCACGCTGGCGACGTTGAGCGCTACGGAGAGGCCTGTGTCGGGGTTGGGCCCTGCGCTTGCCGGAGCCAGGGCGGCCTCGGCCTCTTCGCTACTCTCACTCAGCCTCTCGAGCAGTACCTCCCAGTTGCCCTCACCCTGAGCGTCGCGCTGCAGGTCGAGGTAAAGGCCCTCGAGGGTCAGGCCGTCGATGGCGATCTCGCCGCGCAGCAGCGGCGTGAAGGCGAGACTTACCTCGGCGTGGGAGAAGGCGGCAAAGGGCGTCGAGTCATCTGCCTGATCCGGCAGGCGGGCCTCTGCCTTCTCCACGCCCACCCCCAGGCGGGGGTAGAAGGACCAGGAGAGGGGACCATCCAGGCTCAATTCCAGCCCGCTGTATTCGCGCACCACCTCGACCAGCCGCGGCTTGAGGTCATTGGGATCGAAGAAGGTGGTGACATATACCACGGCGCCGACCATCACCAGGCCGAGCACGCCGATCGCGGCGAGCAGGGTTCGCAGCAGACGTCTCATCGCTGGCCTCCCCGTAGTGGCAGGTCGAGCTCGAAGTAATCACCATCCTTCGTGAGCCGATAGCCGAGACGGGTGAGCAGCATCTGGTCGGCCACCGGCAACTGGGATGAAGCGGCATAGAGGCGACGACCTTCGCCATAGGCAACCTCACTGACCAACGCCAACAACCGTGACCCGACGCCACGACGTCGGGTCGTCTTGCGCACGCAGAGATTCGACAACCACCAGGCGTGCTGATCGGGGATAACTGCGACAGCCCCCAGCAGACGATCGTTGAAGCGAGCGCAGCAGAACAGATGGCCACTCGCGAGGTGGTCACGAATGAAATCATCGACGGCCACCGGCAGGCGCTCGGCAGGAGCGTCGGCATAGATGCGCGCGAGGTCGAGGCGTACCTGGGCATCCGCTTCCCAGGCGGCCTGATCGACCTGTTGCAGGGTCACCGGCATGCGGGATTCTCCTTGAGCCGGGGCGGCGAGGTCGCCGCCACTGTAATGACCCGCATTGTAGCGGATGGGGCGGGCGATTCACTATAATGGCAGGCTCGCAGCGCCAGCACAGCATCCGGCGCCCAAATGCCTTGCCGGCTGGTGACTACCACCGGCCCCTCTCACACGCGCCCCGGCGCTGGAGATCCGACATGTCCGAGCGTATCGCCACGGTCACCCGCAACACCCGAGAAACCCAGATCACGGTGACCATCAATCTCGACGGCGAGGGACGCCTGGCCTGCGAGACCGGCGTGCCCTTCCTCGACCACATGCTCGATCAGGTGGCACGCCACGGCCTGATAGACATCGACATCGATGCGCAGGGCGACCTGCACATCGATGACCACCATACCGTCGAGGACCTCGGCATCACCCTGGGTCAGGCTTTTCACCAGGCCATCGGCGACAAGCGCGGCATCTATCGCTACGGCCATGCCTACGTGCCCCTCGACGAGGCTCTGTCGCGGGTGGTGGTGGATTTCTCGGGCCGCCCTGGTCTGTTCATGGGCGTCGAGTTCACCCGTGCCAGCATCGGTCGCCTGGATACCCAGCTGTTCTGGGAGTTCTTCCAGGGCTTCGTCAATCATGCCCGGGTGACCCTGCACATCGACAATCTCAAGGGCTTCAACGCCCACCACCAGGCGGAAACCATCTTCAAGGCCTTCGGCCGCGCACTGCGCATGGCCGTGGCGCCGGACCCGCGCATGGCCGGCCAGATGCCGTCCACCAAGGGCAGCCTGTAGGGCCGCCGAACGATCACACGAGGAGCGCTCCATGACCATTGCCGTCATCGACTACGGGATGGGCAACCTGCATTCCGTCGCCAAGGCACTGGAACACGTCACCCACGAGAACGTGATCGTGACGCGGGACCCCCGTCGCATCCGCGGCGCCACCCGCCTGGTGCTGCCCGGCCAGGGCGCCATCCGCGACTGCATGGGCGAGCTCGAAAAGACCGAGCTGCGCGGCCTTGTCGAGGAACTGCTCGCCAGCCAGTCCAAGCCGCTGCTAGGCATCTGCGTCGGCCAGCAGATGCTTCTCGACCACAGCGACGAGAACGGCGGCATTGGTTGTCTGGGCTTCCTGCGCGGTGAGGTGAGGAAGTTCCCCACCAACATGCGCGATGACAGGGATAACCGGCTCAAGGTGCCTCACATGGGCTGGAACCTGGTGCACCAGCACCACGACCACCCCCTGTGGACGGGCATCGACCAGGACGAGCACTTCTACTTCGTGCATAGCTACTATGTCGACGCCACCGACGACGCCACGGTTTTCGGCACCACCGAATACGGCCGCTTGACTGCCCATGTGGCCATCGGCCGGGATGCCACCTTCGCCGTACAGTTCCATCCGGAGAAGAGCTCCCGGGCCGGCCTCAAGCTGCTGGAAAACTTCGTTCAATGGACACCCTGAGGGGCGCTACTCTTCTACAGGTGCCCGACGCCGCGCCAACCAAGGACACTGACATGCTGGTAATTCCCGCCATCGATCTCAAGGACGGCAAATGCGTGCGCCTCAAGCAGGGGCGCATGGACGACGCCACCACCTACGGCGACGACCCGGTGGCCATGGCTGCCCGCTGGGTCGAGGCCGGCGCCCGGCGCCTGCACCTGGTCGACCTCAACGGCGCCTTTGAGGGTATGCCGGTCAACGGCGAGGCAGTCACCGCCATCGCCCGCGCCTGGCCCGACCTGCCGATCCAGATCGGCGGCGGCATCCGCAGCGCCAAGACCATCGAGCACTACCTCGAAGCCGGGGTCTCCTACGTGATCATCGGCACCAAGGCGGTCAAGGAACCGGACTTCGTCGGCGAGATGTGTCGAGCCTTTCCCGGACACGTGATCGTCGGCCTGGACGCCCGGGATGGCTTCGTGGCCACCGATGGCTGGGCCGAAGTCTCGACGCTCAAGGTCACCGACCTGGCGAAGCGCTTCGCCGACGATGGCGTCTCCAGCATCGTCTACACCGACATTGCCCGCGACGGCATGATGTCCGGCGTCAATGTCGAGGCCACCGCGGCCCTGGCCCGCGAGGGCGGCCTGCCGGTGATTGCCTCCGGCGGGGTGACCAACCTCGAGGACCTTCGTGCGCTGATCATGGCCGGCGAACCCGGCATCCTGGGCGCCATCACCGGGAGGGCCATCTACGAAGGCAGCCTCGACGTGACAGAGGGCCAGCGACTCTGTGACGAACTCAGCCACAAGGGGAGGAACTGATTCATGGGACTCGCCAAACGCATCATTCCTTGCCTGGACGTCGACGCCGGCCGTGTGGTCAAGGGCGTCAATTTCATCGGCATCCGCGATGCCGGTGACCCGGTAGAGATCGCTCAGCGCTACAACCAACAGGGCGCCGACGAGATCACCTTCCTCGACATCACGGCGAGCCACGAGGACCGCGACACCACGGTTGAGATGGTCGAGCGCATCGCCGGCGAAGTGTTCATCCCGCTCACTGTGGGCGGCGGCATCCGCAGCTGCGACGACATCCGCACCATGCTCAACGCCGGTGCCGACAAGGTCTCCATCAACACCGCCGCGGTGACCAACCCCGACTTCGTATACGAGGCCTCTGAACGCTTCGGCAGCCAGTGCATCGTGGTGGCCATCGACGCCAAGAAGGTCTCCGAGGAAGGCGAGCCGGACCGCTGGGAGATCTTTACTCATGGCGGACGCCGCCCCACCGGACTGGATGCCGTGGAGTGGGCGAAGAAGATGGTGGCCTACGGCGCCGGCGAACTGTTACTGACGAGCATGGACCGCGACGGCACCAAGATCGGCTTCGACATCGGCGTAACCCACGCCATCAGCGAGGCGGTGAGCGTGCCGGTAATCGCCTCCGGCGGAGTCGGCACCCTCGCCCACCTGGTCGAAGGCGTCATCAAGGGCGGCGCAGATGCGGTGCTGGCGGCCAGCATCTTCCACTTCGGCGAGTACACCATTCCCGAGGCCAAGCGCTACATGGCCGAACGGGGCATCGAGATGCGGCTCTAGTCCCGAGCCAGCACCGCCGCCTCAGTCAGCGGAAAGCCCCAGGTTGCTGACGCCATCGTTGCGCCCCAACCGGCGCAGCGACCTGAGAGCCTCGCGATCCAATGGCCCCTCCTCAACGGCCTCGAGCACGGCGTCCTGGAAGTCATTCTCGTCCGCCATCAGCGGGTGGCCGCGTACCAGCTCGCCCAGCCGCGCGGCGTCCTCCTCGCCCTCGGTGAGCTCAATATAGGCGCGCACTCCGCTGCGTGAGCTCCTGCTGACCTCCAGCACCGCCTCAGGGGCCTCGCCGCGCAGAGTGTCGAGCAGTGCCGAAAGGGCCACCACCGCCTCCAGGGCGCGCCGCGCCCCGAAGCTGTCGTCCTCAGCGGGGGGCTCCAGCTCGGCGAGCTTCTCGGCCTGGCGGTCGAAGTCGATGCGCGCCTCCTTCACTGCCAGGTGCTCCCAGACCAGATCAAGGATCACCCTCATGCCATGCGAGTCGCCCTGTCCTGTAGCCTCGGCGTAGAGGCGATAGTTGGGCAGCAGGCGCTCGCATAGCGCCGCCATGAAGGCCCGCTGGCGTCGCGGGTCAAGCTGCTGCAGGCGCTGAAAGAAACCGCTCATGGATTCTCCTTGGGATTGGGGGTGTCTCAGGGCCAGAGTCGATCTTTCGCTACACGTCCACGGGAATCGAACAGCACGCCCTCGGCGGCCAGACGCTCGCGCTGCTCGGTGGCGCCAGGGTGATCGGCCAGCTTGCGGGAGGCGGTGATGACCCGGAACCAGGGCAGCTCGTGGCCGGCGGGCAGGTCGCGCAAGGCTCTGGCCACCAGGCGCGGCGTGGCGCCGTCGGTCATCGCGGCGATGCGCCCGTAGGTGGTCACCCGGCCGGACGGGATCTCGGCGAGGATGGTCAGTATCTGTTCCCGCAGCTCCGGCTTCATGTACCCTTGCGCTCCGTCCCGTCCGTCACTCGGCATTCCCATCAAGGCGAGGCCCGCATGCACGTTCACCTTCTCCAGCACAGCCCCCACCAGGGACCGGCCCGTATCGCCGACTGGCTCGCCAGCATGGGCCACAGCCACACCATCTTCCACCTTCATGCGGGGGAGCTACCGCCGCGACTGGCCGATGGCGATGCGCTGATCGTGCTCGACGGCCCCGAGGGCCGCATCGATAACGACCGATATCCCTGGCTCAAGGGCGAGCGCAAGCTGGTCCAACGGGCCCTGGACGGCAACAAGCCGCTGTTGGGCATCGGCTTCGGTGCCCGGCTGATCGCCGAGGCGCTGGGAGCGGCGGTGGGTCGCGGCACCGTGGCCGAAACCGGCTGGCACCGTGTGGACCTCGCCCCGCTGAGCCCCGTCGATCTGCCCGAGACCTTCGAGGCCTTCATGTGGCACCGCGAGGTCTTCGCGCTGCCCGACTATGCCCTGGCGCTGGGCCGCAGTGAGGCCAGCCCGCTGCAGGGCTTCACCTGGGACGACGGCCGAGTGGTGGCCCTGCTCTGTCACCTGGAAGCGACCGCCGCCAGCGTCCGCGCGCTGCTCGACCATCAGTTTCCACCCGAAGGCAGCGAGACCAGCCCCCATGCCCAGGAGCGAGCGGCAATGCTCGACGACCCGAGGCGTTTCGATCGGCTGGCCCCGCTGCTCGACCGCCTGCTCAGCCAGTGGCTGTCCGGCAAGGCCGCGGCATGACGGTTCAGGCCGGCTGCATCTGCGGCCGGCCATGCCGCTGCGCCTCCGCCGACCACTCCCTGGCGACCTGCAGGCAGCTCTCCCAGTCGCCCACGTGGAAAAAGTGACGCTCGGGGTGCTTCTCCAGCTGGTGGCGATAGAGCGGGTCATAGTATTCGGTCAGCAGCGGGGCCAGCCAGGCCTCGTGGGCCTGGCGGTTACCCCGCTCATGCTCACGAAAGGCGAGCGCCTGGAGACGCTGCAGGCGGGCCAGGCGCTCACTCCCCAGGCGCTTGCGCAGCCGGCCTAGTGCGGTAGTGAGTTGCTTGCGCATCAGCGCCCAGCCCAGCCAGTCGCCGAACTGCCGGCGGTGGACCTCCCAGAGGTCATCGATATAGTCCTTGCGGATCTGCGCCAGCCGCCAGTCCAGCGGCATCTCGATGCGGATACGAGGCGCCGGCACCATGCCCTCCCAGAAACGCAGCGGGATATTGGCGGCGCCGATGCGTCGCGACTCGTCCTCCAGCACCACGGGCCCGGGCAGCGCTAGCAAACGCTGCCCCATCGCATGCTCGAAGTCGATCTGACTGGGCCCCGGCAACGGATGGCGGCCGAAGGCCGAGCCCTTGTGGCGGGCGCATCCTTCGAGGTCGAGGCCGTTGTCCAGCGCCAGGATCAGCGGCGTCTTGGCACAGCCGGTGAGGCCGCCCACCACCAGCAGCGGTTGGTCGGCAGCGGCGTCGATGTGCGCGCAGAGGGCCTGTCGCATCGCCTTCCAGCCGCCACGGATGCGAGGGCGCGGGGTGCCGGCCTCCGCCAGCCACTGCTGGACGACCTGGGAGCGCAGTCCACCGCGAAAGCAGTAGATGATGGCATCGGGATGCGCTGCAAGGAGGCGCTGCCAGGCGGCAATCCGCGCCGCCTTGATGCCGCCGCTGACCAGCCGCTCGCCCAGGGCGATGGCCGCATCCTGGCCATGCGCCTTGTAGGCGATCCCCACGAGATGGCGCTCCTCGTCGTCCATCAGCGGCAGATTGACCGCGCCGGGCAACGCACCCTGGGCGAACTCCATCGGCGCCCGTACATCGATCAACACGCGTCCTTCCTGCAGCAGCGCGAGGTCAGGCTCGACCAGCGGAAGATTCATCCACGCACCTCGATCAACGCGGGTCCGCTGGCCTTGACGACCTCGCCGAAGGGCACCAGCTCGATGCCGTGCTGGCGACCGATGCGCTCCACATCATCCTCCCAGGAGGGGTGCACCGAGAGCAGCAGGCCACCGGAGGTTTGTGGATCGCAGAGCCACTGCCAGTGGGCCTCGTCCATCTGCGGCAGGCTCGCACCCAGTGCCTCACGGTTGCGCTGAGTGCCGCCAGGTACCGCACCTTGGCGGCGATAGGCTTCGGCCTCGGCGAGCCGCGGCAGGCGACGGAAGTTGACCCGGGCGGCCACGTCACTGGCCGCACAGATCTCGGCGAGATGGCCAGCCAGGCCGAAGCCGGTGACATCGGTCATGGCATGCACGCCCTTGATCTTGGCAAGCTCCATGCCGATAGCATTGGATTTGAGCATGGTCTCCCGAGCCAGACCCTGATGGCCGGGCTCGATCAGGCCCTGTTTTTCGGCCGTGGTCAGCAGACCCACCCCCAATGGCTTGGTGAGGAACAGCAAGTCACCGGGCTTTGCGCCTTTGTTGAGCTTGAGGTGTTCGAGATCAACGAGACCGTTGACCGCCAGGCCGAAGATCGGCTCTGGAGCATCGATGGAGTGCCCACCGGCAAGGGCCACCCCAAGCTCGCGACATACTGCCTGAGCGCCGCTCACGACATCGCCTGCAATGTCCGGCCCCAGCTTGTCCAGGGGCCACCCCAGGATACTCAATGCCAGAATTGGCTTACCGCCCATGGCATAAACGTCACTGATGGCATTGATTGCCGCAATGCGGCCGAAATCGAAGGGATCATCGACGATGGGCATGAAGAAGTCGGTGGTAGCGATCATGCCGCGACCGTCGCCGAGGTCATAGACGGCGGCATCCTCGCGCCCCTGATTGCCGACGATCAACTGCGGGTGGCGGGCCCCGGGGCCCGCCTTGGCGAGGATGCTGTCGAGCACGTCGGGAGCGATCTTGCAACCGCAGCCGGCGCCGTGGCTGTATTGGGTCAGGCGGATGGCACTCATCTCGTTCTCCTTGGCATTCACTACCCGCATTCTACATCAGTGCGAAGGGCCTAGAGGGCGTCCAGGGCCTCTGCAAGTTTGTCCACGGCGATCACCTCCATGCCTTCGGGTGAGTGCTTGGGAGCATTGCCGCGGGGCACGATGGCCCGCTGAAAGCCGTGCTTGGCCGCCTCGACGATGCGCTCCTGACCACTGGGCACCGGGCGAATCTCGCCGGAAAGCCCCACCTCGCCGAACACCACCAGTTCGCGAGGAAGCGGCCGGTTCTGCAGGCTCGAAACCACCGCCAGCAGTACCGCGAGGTCGGCGCTGGTCTCCAGCACCTTGACCCCGCCGACCACATTGAGAAAGACGTCCTGGTCCCGGGTGAACAGCCCGCCATGGCGATGCAGCACCGCCAGCAGCATGGCCAGGCGGTTCTGGTCCAGGCCCACGGCGACGCGGCGCGGGTTGCCCAGTGCCGACTCATCGAGCAGCGCCTGGACCTCCACGAGTATCGGCCGAGTGCCCTCCCAGACCACCATCACCAGGCTGCCGGCACTTTGCTCCTCGTTGCGCGAGAGGAAGATGGCGCTGGGGTTCTTCACCTCCTTGAGACCGTGCTCGAGCATGGCGAACACGCCGAGCTCGTTGACCGCGCCGAAGCGGTTCTTCTGGCCACGCAGGGTACGAAAGCGCGAGTCCGCTCCGCCCTCGAGCAACAGTGAGGCATCGATCATGTGTTCCAGCACCTTGGGGCCGGCAAGAGTACCATCCTTGGTGACGTGCCCCACCAGTAGCAACACGGTATTGCTTTGCTTGGCGAAACGGGTCAAGGCCGCGGCGGACTCCCGCACCTGAGCTACACCACCGGGTGCCGACGCAATATCCTCAAGATGCATGGTCTGGATGGAGTCGATGATCAGGATATCGGGCCGCTCGCGCTCGGCCACGGCGAGGATGGTCTCGATACTGGTCTCGGCCAGCATCTTGAGGCCCTGCACCGGCAGTTGCAGGCGATGGGCGCGCATCGCCACCTGGGATAGCGACTCCTCACCGGTGACGTAGATCACTTGGCGAGACTGGGCCAGCTTGCAGGCGGTCTGCAGCAGCAACGTCGACTTGCCGGCCCCGGGATTACCGCCCAGCAGGACGGCCGATCCCGGCACCAGACCGCCGCCCAGCACACGGTCGAACTCGGCGAAGGTAGAAGAGAGCCTCGGCACCTCGCTGAGGTCGACACTGCTCAGATCGACTACCTCACGGGAGAGGTCACCGGCATAGCCACTGCGGAGGGTTGTCGAGGCGGCGCCCGTGGAGCCACCGGGCCGCGCCGCCGAGAGACGAACCTCACTCAGCGTGTTCCACTCCTGGCAACTGCTGCACTGCCCCTGCCACTTGCGATACTCGGCACCACACTCGGTGCAGACGAAAGCGCTCTTCGCTTTGGCCATGCGGTACTCTCTCCCACGATCAAGATCTCTACCACGATCAAGGCCATCGTTGCGTTTGCCACGTACCTTGTGCCGGTGACATACCCGCAACGACAAGGGGCGACCCTGAGGGCCGCCCCGCTGCTGCGTCATCAGATGCTTACAGACGCTTGAGCTGCAGCATCTCGCTGTTCTGGAAGCGACGCAGGTTGGGATCGACCAGTTCGAGGGTCTGCTCATCTACGCGCAAGAAGTAGTAAGTCTGCCCTTCACCATCTGGGGTCAGCTCGTAGACGGTGGCGGAAGGATCCTGCTCTGTGCCCTGGAGAACTTCCCAGTTACCCGCATAATTCTCGTCAGGGGGATTCTGGGGATGCCCTCGGTAGGACGCCTCGAGGTCGAAGGTACGCTCTTCGGTCGCGCCCTGCTCTTCGCCGTTCAGGGTCACGTTCAAGTCGATACCGTCGCAGTTGCGGCACGGCAAGGTTCCCTGGTACGAGGCCGTGGTCGCTTCCATCCCGGGCGTGGCGGGCTGGTCGGTGGGTCCGGCGGCACAACCGGCCAACAGTGCGGCCAGTGCAGTGCCGGCCAGCAATGTCCTGATTTGCATTTGCGTCCTCCTAACCAATGAACATGACGCCGTGATGCACGGCAGCCTGAGGACAGCATAACCTCTCACGTCCTCAGCGGACAGCCTCACCACCATGGGTCAGGCCAGCGGATAGACATGGGTGAAGATCAATGCCAGCACCAGCGGCATGACCACCAGGCTTCCCAGGTTGCCGATCAGCACCAGCGAGGCCACCTTGTGGGGCTCCTGACGATACTGCTCTGCCACAAGATAGTTCAACACGGCTGGCGGCAGGGCAGCAAACACCCAGAGGGCCGCGGCCTGCAGGCCAGAAAGGTCGAGCCACCAGATCAGCGGCAATGCGAGCACCAGGCCCGAAAGAGGACAGAGCGCCGCACCGAGCAGTCCCATCTTCCAGTCGCCGAAGTCGATATCCAGCATTCGCACACCCAGGGCGAATAGCATCAGCGGAATGCATACCCCACCCAGCATGTGCAGCGCCTCCAGAAACCACCCCGGCAAGGGCACACCGCCCAGATTGATGGCAAGGCCTGCCAGGCTCGCCAACACGATGGGCATGCGTAACAGCCGCCACAGAGGCGTATGGGGACTGAGCATGTAGAGCCCCACCGAGAAGTGCAGAAGCATCTCGACAATGAACAGCACCACCGCCGCCGGCAGGGCTTTCTCGCCGAAGGCAAGCACGAGCAATGGGATTCCCATGTTGCCGGAGTTGTTGAACATCATCGGGGGCAGGAAAGTCTTGGTCTCGAGCTTCAGCCACTTCGCCACCGGCCACAGCACGAGCCCTGAACCCAGCACCACCACGGCCCCCGCCAGCGCCAGGCTAGCGTAATCCGCCAGGGGCGCCTGGCGGTCGGCAAGCACGGCAAACACCAGCATGGGCACGAAGAGCTCCATGTTGAGGGTGTTCAGGCCGCGGATGTCCGGCGTGCGGAAACGACCGTATAGGGTCCCGCAACCGGCAATCAGGAAGACGGGCAGAAGAGTGGCGAGAATTTGGCCGGTCATTGCGGGAAATCCATAGGCAGCGAATTATCGATAGCGACTCCGAGACTAGCATGGGCGCGGCTTGCGCGGTCACGCGGCTCGGGTCACCATGACCAAAGTCCAACCCTCGAGCGAGTGACCATGAGCAAGTTCTGGAGCCCTGCCGTTCGCGACCTGACCCCGTATGTCCCGGGCGAACAGCCACGCGAGCGTCTGATCAAGCTGAATACCAACGAGAATCCCTACCCGCCAGCTCCCGGCGTCGAAGCTGCCCTGCGTGATTTCCCCGCCGATCACCTGCGGCGCTATCCGGACCCGCAGTCCAACGCGCTGCGTGAGGCTCTGGCCGCGGAGCTCGGAGTCACGGCCGATCAGGTATTCGTCGGCAACGGTTCCGACGAGGTCCTGGCCATGGCCTTTCAGGCGTTCTTTCGCCAGGAGCGGCCGTTGGAAATGCCGACCATTTCCTACAGTTTCTATCCGGTCTATTGCCGGCTTTATGGGATCGAACGCCGTACCCATGCCCTCGACGCTGAGTGGCGCGTCGACCTCGAGGCCTTCGGCCAGTCTGCGGGGGGCGTGATTTTTGCCAACCCCAACGCTCCCACCGGGCATGGCCATGACCGCGAGGCCATCGCCGGACTTCTCGAACGGGTCACTGACTCGGTGGTGCTGGTCGACGAGGCCTATGTCGACTTCGGCGGTGAGAGCGCCGTGCCACTGATCGAACGCTTCCCCAATCTGCTGGTCACCGGCACCTTCTCGAAATCGCGAAGCCTGGCCGGTCTTAGACTCGGCTATGCGGTGGGCTCTCGCGAACTGATCGAAGGGCTCGAGCGGATCAAGGATTCCTTCAACTCCTACCCGGTCGATAGCCTGGCCAGCGCCCTGGGCATCGCCTCCCTGGCAGACCGTGGGTACTTCGATGCCTGTCGCGAGGCGGTGATCACCACACGCGAGCGTACACGGGATAGACTCGAGACCCTTGGCTTTGAAGCCCTTCCCTCGCAGACCAACTTCGTGCTGGTCAGCCACCCGGACTTCGATGCCGCCCAGCTCTTCGTTGGCCTGCGCGAGCGCGGCATACTGGTACGTCATTTCAATACCGACGTACTACGCGACCACCTGCGGATCTCCATCGGTACAGATGACGAGATGGACAGCCTTATCGAGGCGCTCGAGAGCCTGTGCCGCTAGAACCTTCCATGCTCAATCGACGCGACACAATGCCCCTTTCCATGGGGCAGCCCTATCGTCGCCATTTTCCTATCGCCAGCTATAAAAAAACCCCGAGCTCTTTGAACTGCCCCCCATAACGACGAAACCCCGAGCTCTTTCGAACACGGGGTTTTTCGGGATAGGTGCCTGACGATGACCTACTCTCGCATGGGGAGACCCCACACTACCATCGGCGCTGAGCGGTTTCACTGCTGAGTTCGGCAAGGGATCAGGTGGTTCCCGCACGCTATGGTCGTCAGGCGAAAAGCGGTGAATCATGCTGAGCTGATACGTTTCGTCGTATCCGGCTGTCGGTCGCCATCGGCAGACCGCTTGGGTGTTATATGGTCAAGCCTCACGGGCCATTAGTACCGGTTAGCTCAACGCCTTGCAGCGCTTCCACACCCGGCCTATCAACCAGCTGGTCTCGCTGGGCCCTTCAGGAGGCTCAAGGCCTCGGGGATGTCTCATCTTGAAGGGGGCTTCCCGCTTAGATGCTTTCAGCGGTTATCCGTCCGCACATAGCTACCCGGCAATGCCACTGGCGTGACAACCGGAACACCAGAGGTGCGTCCACTCCGGTCCTCTCGTACTAGGAGCAGCCCTTCTCAAACATCCAACGCCCACGGCAGATAGGGACCGAACTGTCTCACGACGTTCTAAACCCAGCTCGCGTACCACTTTAAATGGCGAACAGCCATACCCTTGGGACCGACTTCAGCCCCAGGATGTGATGAGCCGACATCGAGGTGCCAAACACCGCCGTCGATGTGAACTCTTGGGCGGTATCAGCCTGTTATCCCCGGAGTACCTTTTATCCGTTGAGCGATGGCCCTTCCATACAGAACCACCGGATCACTAGAACCTACTTTCGTACCTGCTCGACGTGTCTGTCTCGCAGTTAAGCACCCTTATGCTCTTGCACTCAATGCACGATTTCCAACCGTGCTGAGGGTACCTTCGTGCTCCTCCGTTACGCTTTGGAGGAGACCGCCCCAGTCAAACTACCCACCACACACGGTCCTCGATCCGGATCACGGATCTGAGTTAGAACGCCAATGATGCCAGGCTGGTATTTCAAGGTTGGCTCCACCCGAACTGGCGTCCGGGTTTCCAAGCCTCCCAGCTATCCTACACAAGCAACATCAGCGTCCAGTGTGAAGCTATAGTAAAGGTTCACGGGGTCTTTCCGTCTAGCCGCGGGTACACAGCATCTTCACTGCGATTTCAATTTCACTGAGTCTCGGGTGGAGACAGCGTGGCCATCATTACGCCATTCGTGCAGGTCGGAACTTACCCGACAAGGAATTTCGCTACCTTAGGACCGTTATAGTTACGGCCGCCGTTTACCGGGGCTTCGATCAGGAGCTTCGCTTGCGCTAACACCATCACTTAACCTTCCGGCACCGGGCAGGCGTCACACCCTATACGTCCGCTTGCGCGTTTGCAGAGTGCTGTGTTTTTAATAAACAGTTGCAGCCACCTGGTATCTTCGACCGGTTCAGGCTCGGGGCGCGAGGCCCATCACCCTACGCCGGCGTGCCTTCTCCCGAAGTTACGGCACCATTTTGCCTAGTTCCTTCACCCGAGTTCTCTCAAGCGCCTGGGTATTCTCTACCTGACCACCTGTGTCGGTTTGGGGTACGGTCCCACTGTATCTGAAGCTTAGAGGCTTTTCCTGGAAGCGTGGCATCGATGACTTCCAGCCCGTGGGCTGTTCGTTTCGTCTCTCGGCCTTAGGGAACCGGATTTGCCTGATTCCCCAGCCTACTGACTTTCACCAGGACTACCAACGCCTGGCTCACCTAGCCTTCTTCGTCCCCCCATCGCAATACAGTGAGGTACGGGAATATTGACCCGTTTCCCATCGACTACGCCTTTCGGCCTCGCCTTAGGGGCCGACTCACTCTGCTCCGATTAGCGTCGAACAGAAACCCTTGGTCTTCCGGCGGGGGCGTTTTTCACGCCCCTTGTCGTTACTCATGTCAGCATTCGCACTCGTGATACCTCCAGCAGACCTCTCGATCCACCTTCATCGGCGTACACGACGCTCCTCTACCGCTCATCCAGAGGATGAACCCGTAGCTTCGGTACCTGGTTTGAGCCCCGTTACATCTTCCGCGCAGGCCGACTCGACTAGTGAGCTATTACGCTTTCTTTAAAGGATGGCTGCTTCTAAGCCAACCTCCTAGCTGTCTGAGCCTTCCCACATCGTTTCCCACTTAACCAGATTTCGGGACCTTAGCTGACGGTCTGGGTTGTTTCCCTTTTCACAACGGACGTTAGCACCCGCTGTGTGTCTCCCACGCGTCACTCACCGGTATTCGGAGTTTGCCTCGGGTTGGTAAGTCGGGATGACCCCCTAGCCGAAACAGTGCTCTACCCCCGGCGGTGCTACGTGAGGCGCTACCTAAATAGCTTTCGAGGAGAACCAGCTATCTCCGGGCTTGATTAGCCTTTCACTCCGATCCACAAGTCATCCAAATCTTTTTCAACAGATCCTGGTTCGGTCCTCCAGTTGATGTTACTCAACCTTCAACCTGCTCATGGATAGATCGCCCGGTTTCGGGTCTATTTCCAGCGACTGGTCGCCCAGTTAAGACTCGCTTTCGCTACGCCTCCCCTAATCGGTTAAGCTCGCCACTGAAAATAAGTCGCTGACCCATTATACAAAAGGTACGCGGTCACATGACGTGCATGCTCCCACTGCTTGTACGCATACGGTTTCAGGATCTATTTCACTCCCCTCTCCGGGGTTCTTTTCGCCTTTCCCTCACGGTACTGGTTCACTATCGGTCAGCCAGGAGTATTTAGCCTTGGAGGATGGTCCCCCGTCTTCAGTCAAGGTTTCTCGTGCCCCGACCTACTCGATTTCACAGGATCAGATTTTCGGCTACGGGACTATCACCCTGTTTCGTTGAGCTTCCCAGCTCATTCGCCTAATCAGTCACCTGCTTAAGGGCTGCTCCCCGTTCGCTCGCCGCTACTGGGGGAATCTCGGTTGATTTCTTTTCCTCGGGGTACTGAGATGTTTCAGTTCCCCCGGTTCGCCTCCTGACACCTATGGATTCAGTGCAGGATACCCACGTTACCGTGGGTGGGTTTCCCCATTCAGACATGCCCGGGTCACAGGTTGTTTGCCACCTCGCCGAGCCTTATCGCAGGCTTCCACGTCTTTCATCGCCTCTGGCTGCCTAGGCATCCACCGTATGCGCTTCATCGCTTGACCATATAACCCCAAGAGGTCTGGTCCGCGATGACGATCGACAATTGCCGGATACGCTTGAAACGTATCTCGTGTCTCTTCCTCTCGGAAGAAACTTGTCAGCATGATTCACATTGTTAAAGAGCATTTAAAGCTGGAAGCTTTAAGCTGGAAGCTGTAAGCAATACCTGCCTGACGGCAGATAACGTTTTCAGCGCCTAGCTTAAGGCTTACGCTTAACAGTCGACTGTTGTGGGGTTGGCTTTTTCTTACAGCTTACGGCTTATCGCTTACAGCTGAAGTGTGGTGGAGCCAAGCGGGATCGAACCGCTGACCTCCTGCGTGCAAGGCAGGCGCTCTCCCAGCTGAGCTATGCGCTCCCAAAGTAAGATGGTGGAGTCTGAGGCAGACTTGAACTGCTGACCTCACTGCTTACAAGGCAGGCGCTCTAACCAACTGAGCTACAGACCCAGCACCGTATTAACCGCCAAGCCTGTTGCAGTTCGGTCGGCCGACCTCACCCTCCTTTCCATTTAAGGTCAGGGGGTGCGCTCTAACCAACTGAGCTACAGACCCAAACAGTCTTTGCTCGTTCGATCAGGTAATTCATTGTGGACACTTGCCGGGTGCCGGGACGGGTCGTTTAAGGAGGTGATCCAGCCGCAGGTTCCCCTACGGCTACCTTGTTACGACTTCACCCCAGTCATGAACCACACCGTGGTGATCGCTCTCCCGAAGGTTAAGCTAACCACTTCTGGTGCAGTCCACTCCCATGGTGTGACGGGCGGTGTGTACAAGGCCCGGGAACGTATTCACCGTGACATTCTGATTCACGATTACTAGCGATTCCGACTTCACGGAGTCGAGTTGCAGACTCCGATCCGGACTGAGACCGGCTTTTCGGGATTCGCTCCACCTCGCGGCTTCGCATCCCTTTGTACCGGCCATTGTAGCACGTGTGTAGCCCTACCCGTAAGGGCCATGATGACTTGACGTCGTCCCCACCTTCCTCCGGTTTGTCACCGGCAGTCTCCCTAGAGTTCCCGACCGAATCGCTGGCAAATAGGGACAAGGGTTGCGCTCGTTACGGGACTTAACCCAACATTTCACAACACGAGCTGACGACAGCCATGCAGCACCTGTCACTCGGCTCCCGAAGGCACACCCGCATCTCTGCAGGCTTCCGAGGATGTCAAGGGTAGGTAAGGTTCTTCGCGTTGCATCGAATTAAACCACATGCTCCACCGCTTGTGCGGGCCCCCGTCAATTCATTTGAGTTTTAACCTTGCGGCCGTACTCCCCAGGCGGTCGACTTATCGCGTTAACTGCGCCACAAAGGTCTCTAGGACCCCAACGGCTAGTCGACATCGTTTACGGCGTGGACTACCAGGGTATCTAATCCTGTTTGCTACCCACGCTTTCGCACCTCAGCGTCAGTGTCAGTCCAGAAGGCCGCCTTCGCCACTGGTATTCCTCCCGATCTCTACGCATTTCACCGCTACACCGGGAATTCTACCTTCCTCTCCTGCACTCTAGCCTGACAGTTCCGGATGCCGTTCCCAGGTTGAGCCCGGGGCTTTCACAACCGGCTTATCACGCCGCCTACGCGCGCTTTACGCCCAGTAATTCCGATTAACGCTCGCACCCTCCGTATTACCGCGGCTGCTGGCACGGAGTTAGCCGGTGCTTCTTCTGTGAGTGATGTCCTCCCTTGGGGGTATTGGCCCCAAGGCGTTCTTCCTCACTGAAAGTGCTTTACAACCCGAAAGCCTTCTTCACACACGCGGCATGGCTGGATCAGGCTTGCGCCCATTGTCCAATATTCCCCACTGCTGCCTCCCGTAGGAGTTCGGGCCGTGTCTCAGTCCCGATGTGGCTGATCATCCTCTCAGACCAGCTACGGATCGTCGCCTTGGTGAGCCGTTACCTCACCAACTAGCTAATCCGACATAGGCTCATCCGATAGCGCAAGGTCCGAAGAGCCCCTGCTTTCTCCCGTAGGACGTATGCGGTATTAGCCTGGGTTTCCCCAGGTTATCCCCCACTACCGGGCAGATTCCTATGCATTACTCACCCGTCCGCCGCTCGACGCCTGGAGCAAGCTCCATCGTTTCCGCTCGACTTGCATGTGTTAGGCCTGCCGCCAGCGTTCAATCTGAGCCATGATCAAACTCTTCAGTTTAAAATCATAAGTGCCTTAAGAGCACCAAACTTGGCTCAAGGGTCAAACGTTCTCAATTCGGATCCGAGGATCCTTGACGAGTCGCTTGCCTTGAATGTTTCAGTGACTGGTCACCGACATCCCGACAAGCGCCCACATGAATTACCTGATCGATTGTTAAAGAGCGTCTCCGGGCTCTCATGAAGCGCGGAGGTCTCGCTGTTGCCGTCGTGCTCGGCCGCATCAATGGACGCGGCGGCCTCGTCGGCGCCCTGCGAGGAAGGCGTATTCTACGTGATCGGCTGTCGGTGTCAACCCTGTAAGCGTTCCGAAGAACGGTTCCAGGTGAGCGACGTGCCATCGAGATGGCAGCCGATAGAGCCCCTGGCGGGCCTCTGTAACGAGTGACGCATTCTACCGAATTCGGCGTTTCCGTCAAGCAGGAATTTCGACATCCAGCCCGAAAAACCCATACAGAAACAACAACTTCTGCCACTTATCACCGCCGGCAACGTTGCCCGTCGCCGGCAGCGGATGCGTACT
>NZ_JAXHNN010000004.1:0-60007 GCF_034520545.1 Halomonas sp. | reverse complement strand
GGTGGAGGCGGCGGGAATTGAACCCGCGTCCGCCGGCACTCACCCTTTGGCTCTACATGCTTAGTTTCGTCTTTTGATTTAACGCGACTGGCTCCGACGAGCAGGATCCAGCCACGCGATTCCTCGTTAGGTTTAGCAATCGGTGAGAGGACACCACCGATCGCGATCCCATCAGTCTTCGCTCGTATCCCCTCCGTGATGAATGGGCACATCACTTCGGGGCCGGGCTAGAAGCTAGCGGCGTTTAAGCTGCCAGCGCGCCCTGAGCGTAGTTGTCGTCGTTTGCGACTATTGAATCGTGATGTTGTATTTACGAGATACATCACGCTCTCGGCATGCACCTCAGGGATTGTCACCGGCGTCGAAACCGTGTCGCCCCCGTAACGCTTATCCTAACAGGATGTGCAGTTCTGTGACACCTCACCCCTTGATTTGTTCCCGCATGATACGGCCCTTCTGGCGTTGCCAGTCGCGGTCCTTCTCCGTGGCCCGCTTGTCATGCAGCTTCTTGCCGGTCACCAGGGCCAGCTCGCACTTCACCCGGTTGTTCTTCCAGTAGAGCTTGATCGGCACACAGGTGTGGCCCTTCTCCTGAGTGCGCGAGAAGATCTTGGCGATCTCCTTGCGATGCAGCAGCAGCTTGCGAGTGCGCGTGGGATCCGCCACCTCGTGGGTGCTGGCAGTATTGAGTGGCATGATGTGACTGCCCAGCAGCCAGGCCTCACCGTTCTTGACCAGGATGTAAGTGTCGGTGAGCTGCGCCTTGCCGGCCCGCAGGCTCTTCACTTCCCAGCCGGCCAGCACCAGGCCGGCCTCGAAGGTCTCGTCGATGTGGTACTCGAAGCGGGCCTTCTTGTTCTGGGCGATGACGTTGTTGCCGGGCCCCTTGCTCTTGCCTTTCTTGTTGGCCATGAAACCTCGTTTCCTGTATCTGCCGGTGGCGCTGCCCCCTTCGATGTGGGGGGAAGCGTGGTACCATTCAAGGCCTGAAATAACCGCTCATGATACGCCCTGGGCACTGTGAAGTCAGTGGAGAGCTCAATGCCAACGGTCAATCGGTCCGCCATGGTGCGGCACACCCCCAAGGACATGTTCGACCTGGTCAACGACTTCGAGCGCTATCCGGAGTTCCTGCCAGGGTGCCGGCGCGCGCGTCTGCTCGAACGCGATGACTCACACCTGATCGGCGAAATGACCCTGGGGCGGGCCGGGATCGAGCAGAGTTTCACCACCCGCAACGACCTGATCGAGCCCGAGCGCATCGAGATGTCGCTGGTCAGCGGCCCTTTCAAGCGCCTGCGCGGGCGCTGGCTGTTCCTGCCCATGGGCGAGCGGTCCTGCAAGGTGAGTCTCGAGCTGGAGTTCGAGTTCGCCAACCGCCTGCTGGGCATGGCATTCGGCAAGCTCTTCCAACAGGTGGCCGGCCAGCTTGTGGATTCTTTCACCCGCCGCGCGAACGACCTCTATGGCCCCTAGTACGCCCGCCATGCTCGATGTAGAAGTGGCCTTCGCCCTTCCCGGCCGGCAGCGCATTATCTCGCTTTCGGTGCCGGAGGGCACCACGGCCCGCCAGGCGGTGACGATGGCGGGGCTGGAGGCGGCGTTTCCCGAGTTGCCCCCGGCGACCTTTCGGCAGGCCGACCTGGGCATCTTCGGCAAGCGGCTGGGCGACCCGGATGCGGTGCGGCTGCGCACCGGGGACCGGGTCGAGGTTTATCGACCACTGCAGATCGATCCCAAGGCGGCACGCAGCGAACGGGCCGGTCGCGAGAAACGCTGACGCCCCGGCCAGCGAAAGCCGAGGCGTCAGCAAGAGCGCAGTCCGTCTATCTCAGGGGCGGTCAGGAGTGACGTTGTCGATCGGAGCTTCTCGCTCGTTTGCAACGCCCTCGACGCTGGGGCCTACACCCTGATCAGCGGGCAGCCGGATGTCGCTGGAAATATCGCCTTCGCGGTCGATGCGTGCCAGCCGGTCTCCCTGGAAGGTCAGGGTGACGCGGCGCTGCTCTACACCGCCATAGGCCTTGTCGAGTCGATAGACATAGTCCCACTCGTTGGTATCGAAGGGGGCTTCCAGCAGGGGACTGCCCATCAAGTTGACGACCTGCTGACGGCTCATGCCCGGTTGCAGCTGTTCGACCATGCCCTTGTTCACCAGGTTGCCCTGGGGGAGGTCGCGCTTGTACACGCTGAAGTAGTTGCAACCGCTGATCATCAGCAGAGCGACGGTAAGGATGACGATTCTTGTCAGCTTTTGCATTTGCGCCTGTTCTTCACTATCGTGGTTTCGGTCGATCATAACCGACCCTACCCGATACTGCGAAGAGCGACCATGGCCGACCAGAACCATGAACTGCGCAAGGCCGGTCTCAAAGTGACCCTGCCGCGCGTCAAGATCCTGCAGATCCTCGAGAATGCCTCCGAGCAGCACCACCTGAGTGCCGAGGATGTCTACAAGACCTTACTGGATGCAGGGGAGGACGTTGGCCTTGCCACCGTCTACCGCGTGCTCACCCAGTTCGAGTCCGCCGGCCTGGTGATTCGCCACAATTTCGATGGCGGTCATGCAGTTTTCGAGCTCTCTCAGGAGGAGCACCACGACCATATGGTGTGCCTGGAGAGTGGCGAGATCATCGAATTCTTCGACGAGACCATCGAGCGTCGCCAGCAGGAGATCGCCGAGGAACACGGCTTCGAGCTGGTCGACCATGCGCTGGTGCTCTACGTGAGGCCTCTTGGTTCCCGGGTGACTCGTCAGGAAGGCATCCAGAAGAAGTGATCTCGTACCGCTGAATCTGTCAGGTATGTGAGCGCGGCCCCGATCCTTGGATCGGGGCCGCGTTGCGTTAGGTCTTAACGTCAGGGCTTGGCATTAGAACGGGCCAAGCGGTGTGGAGTGCTCAGTGGTGGGCGCGCTGGCTGGCATCGAGCATTTCCCGGGCATGGGCCAGGGTGCGGTCGGAGAGGTTCACCCCGCCCAGCATGCGAGCCAGCTCGCCGACTCGGCCCGCCTCGTCGAGTAGCGCCATGCGGGTCAGGGTGGAGTCTTCGCCGGCCTGCTTCTCGATGTGCAGATGATGGTTCGCCTGGGCCGCCACCTGGGGCAGGTGAGTGACGGTCATCACCTGGCCGTTCTCGCCGAGCCGGCGCAGCAGCTGGCCGACGATCTCGGCGGTAGCGCCGGAGACGCCCACGTCCACCTCGTCGAACACCAGGCTGGCGATGGTGGAGTTCTGGGCCGCCACCACCTGAATCGCTAGACTGATTCGCGAGAGCTCGCCACCGGAGGCAACCTTGGCCAACGGCCGAGCCGGTTGACCGGGGTTGGCGCTGATCAGCATGCGGGCGATCTCGAGCCCTTCGGCGGCCGGAGTCTCGCGGCTCTCCAGCTCGACCTCGAAGGTCGCCTTGTCCATGGCCAGGAAGGCCAGCTGCTCCTGCACGGCCTGGCCGAAGCGGCGGGCGGCCTGCCGGCGGGCTCGGGAGATCCCGGCGGCCTGCTCATGCCACCGGCTCTTCAGGTCTTCTGCCTCTGCGGCCAGGGCCTCCAGGTCGCCGTCGCCGCCTTCGAGGCCCTCGAGCTCTTCGGCCAGCCGCCGGTGCAGGGCGAGGAGCTCTTCGGGCAGCACATGATGCTTGCGAGCGATGCGATGCACCTCGCCTAGGCGCCCTTCTACCCAGGCGAGCCGCTCCGGGTCCAGCTCGACGTTGCCGGCGAAGTGGCCGAGCTCTCGGCTGGCCTCCTCGACCTGGATACGCGCATCGCCGAGCATGCTGAGGGTGTCGGCCAGGCTGCCACGCTCGCTGCCCGGCAGCGCCGAGAGGTGCTGGATCGCCTGGTTGATCAGCGAGAGGGCGCCGCCCTCTTCGCCGTCGCAGCACTCGGCGGCGAACTGAGCCTCGCGCAGCCGCTCTTCGGCGTGGGCCAGCTCCTCCTGCTCCTCTTCGAGCCCCTTGAGTTCGTCCTCGGCCAGCGCCAACTGGTCAAGCTCCTCGACCTGGTAACGCAGTAGCTGACGGCGGGCACGGATCTCGTCGCCGTCCTCGGCCAGGCGCTCGAGGCGCCGGCGGGTCGACTGCCAGTCGCGGAAGGCCTGGCGCATCTGGGCCACCTGCTCGCGGTGACCGGCGAAGTCATCGAGCAGGCGCAGGTGGGTCTCTTCATGCAGCAGTGCCTGGTGGGCATGTTGGCCATGAATCTCGATGAGGTGTTCACCCAGGGCGCGCAGGTCGGCCACCGTGGCCGGCTGTCCGTTGATCCAGGCCTTGGAGCGCCCGCCGCGGGTGACCACTCGGCGCAGCAGGCAGTCGTCCGTGGGTAGCTCGCGGGTCTCGAGCCAGGCGCGGGCCTCGGGCAGCGCCTGGAGATCGAAGCGTGCACTCAGGTCGGCGCGCTCGCGGCCATGGCGCACGCTGGCGCTGTCGGCTCGCTCGCCCAGGCATAGCCCCAGGGCACCCAGCAGGATGGACTTGCCGGCCCCCGTTTCGCCGGTGATGGCGGTCATGCCGGCACCAAGCTCCAACTCGAGATGGTCGACGATGGCGAAGTCGCGAATGGCAAGCTCTGTCAGCATGGTGCCTCCCGGGGGCCTGTCTGGGACTCTCTCAGAATCCGCGCTGTCTCGGAATACTCTGTCTGTGAACACTGTTTATCTATACACATATTGTTCTTTTATACAGTAGCCAAGGTTCGCCCACAATGCACGTCCGGCCTCGTCTCTCGGTGACGCCTTGAGTTCGCGACGGGCAGCCCCATATACCCCGCAGACACGTCATCAAGCCATCATTCATGCCTTGCCAGCGGCCCTTGGCCGCTGATTGCCATTCAGGAGACCCATAATGGCCAAAGAGCCCCAGACGCCGCAGGAAGACGAACTCGCTCGCGAGCTCGCGAGCGAAGAGCAGGAAGCCGAGCCGCAGGCCGAGCCCGAGACCGTGGAGGGTGAGCTGGAGGACGCCATCGAGGGCGCCGAACAGGCTGCCACCGAGTCCCAGGCCGCGGACAATCCCGAGGCCGAGATGCTGGCCGCCCGGGTCGAGGAGCTCGAGCAGAGTGTCGCCGACGCCAAGGAGCAGCAGCTACGCACTGCCGCCGAGGCGCAGAACGTGCGTCGCCGGGCTGAGCAGGAGGCCGAAAAGGCGCGCAAGTTCGCTCTCGAGAAGTTCGTCAAGGAGCTGCTGCCGGTGGTCGACAGCCTGGAGAAGGCGCTGGAGGCCATGCAGGACGGCGCTTCCGAGGCGCACCGCGAGGGCGTCTCCATGACTCTCAAGATGCAGCACGATGTGCTGGCCAAGTTCGGCGTCGAGGTGGTGGACCCTCATGGCGAGCCCTTTGACCCGCAGTACCACGAGGCCATGGCCATGGTGCCCAACCCCGAGATGGAGCCCAACACCGTCATGGAAGTGATGCAGAAGGGCTACCTGCTCAACGGACGCCTGGTGCGCCCCGCCATGGTGGTGGTCAGCCAGGCCGCCGGCTGAGGCCGGGCCGTACACCGGGGCATACAAAAGCGGCCCTCGGGTCTTGAAAAGGTCTCGAGGGCCCCCAGATACACGGCAACCCCGCGGTGAAAGCCGCAGACAATGAATTCAACTGTAATTTTGAGGATTTCCTATGGGACGCATCATCGGTATTGATCTGGGGACCACCAACTCCTGTGTCGCCGTGCTCGACGGTGACCAGGCCAAGGTGATCGAGAACGCCGAAGGCGCACGTACCACGCCTTCCATCATCGCCTACACCGAAGACGGCGAGATCCTGGTGGGCCAGGCGGCCAAGCGCCAGGCGGTGACCAACCCGCATAACACCGTCTACGCCATCAAGCGCCTGATCGGCCGTCGCTTCAAGGACGACGTCGTCCAGAAGGACATCAAGATGGTGCCCTACACCATCTCCGAGGCCGACAACGGTGACGCCTGGGTGGAAGTGAAGGGCAAGAAGCTCGCTCCGCCTCAGGTCAGCGCCGAAATACTGAAGAAGATGAAGAAGACCGCGGAAGACTACCTGGGTGAAGAAGTCACCGAGGCGGTCATCACCGTGCCGGCCTACTTCAACGACAGCCAGCGTCAGGCCACCAAGGACGCCGGTCGTATCGCCGGTCTCGAGGTCAAGCGCATCATCAACGAGCCGACCGCGGCGGCGCTGGCCTACGGCATGGACAAGGCGCGCGGTGACAAGACCATCGCGGTCTACGACCTGGGCGGCGGTACCTTCGACATCTCCATCATCGAGGTGGCGGACGTCGACGGCGAGACCCAGTTCGAGGTGCTGGCCACCAACGGTGACACCTTCCTGGGCGGCGAGGACTTCGACCTGGCGCTGATCAACTACTTGGTCGACCAGTTCAAGTCCGACAGCGGCATCGACCTCTCCGGCGACAACCTGGCCATGCAGCGCCTCAAGGAAGCCGCCGAGAAGGCCAAGATCGAGCTCTCCAGCGCCCAGCAGACCGACGTCAATCTGCCGTACATCACGGCCGACAACACCGGGCCCAAGCACCTTAACGTCAAGGTGACCCGTGCCAAGCTGGAATCGCTGGTCGAGAATCTGATCAAGCGCTCCATGGATCCGTGCAAGACCGCGCTCAAGGATGCCGGCCTGTCCGCTTCCGAGATCGACGACGTCATCCTGGTCGGCGGCCAGACCCGCATGCCCATGGTGCAGAAGTCCGTGGCCGACTTCTTCGGCAAGGACGCCCGCAAGGACGTCAACCCGGATGAAGCCGTGGCCGTGGGTGCTGCCATCCAGGGCGGCGTGCTGGGCGGCGACGTCAAGGACGTGCTGCTGCTCGACGTTACTCCGCTGACCCTGGGCATCGAGACCCTGGGTGGCGTGATGACCCCGCTGATCGAGAAGAACACCACCATCCCGACCAAGAAGACCCAGACCTTCTCGACCGCGGATGACAACCAGACCGCCGTGACCATTCACGTGCTGCAGGGTGAGCGCAAGCAGTCCAGCGGCAACAAGTCACTGGGTCGCTTCGACCTCAGCGATATCCCGCCGGCGCCGCGCGGTGTGCCACAGATCGAGGTCGCCTTCGACCTGGACGCCAACGGCATCCTGCACGTCTCCGCCAAGGACAAGGCTACCGGTAAGGAGCAGTCGATCGTCATCAAGGCCTCCAGCGGTCTCTCCGAGGAAGAAGTGGAGCAGATGATGCAGGACGCCGAGGCCCACGCCGACGAGGACAAGAAGTTCGAGGAGCTGGTGCAGCTGCGCAATCAGGCCGACGGCATGGTCCACGCCGCCCGCAAGACCCTCGAGGAGGCCGGCGACAAGGCCAGCGACGAGGAGAAGCAGGCTATCGAGAGTGCTGCAGCCGAGCTGGAAGAGGCGATCAAGGGCGACGACAAGGACGACATCCAGGCCAAGCTGGACAAGCTGACCGAGGCGTCCGGCAACCTGGCCCAGAAGATGTACGCCGACCAGGCTGAGGCCGGTGACACCGGTGAAGCCGGCGGCGAGGCTGGCGCCAAGAAGGAAGATGACGTGGTCGACGCCGAGTATGAAGAAGTCAACGACGACCAGAAAAAGCAGTAAACCACGACATCTGAACCACGGATGACGCCAGCGCGGGGGCCTGACTCCCGCGTTGGTGTTTCCGCTGAGTCCCTACGGAGGCGGACAGACTCATGTCCAAGCGTGATTACTACGAAGTACTGGGCGTCGAGCGCGGGGCCGACCAGAAGGACATCAAGAAGGCCTACCGACGCCTCGCCCAGAAATTCCATCCGGACCGCAACCCGGATGATGACAGTGCGGCGGAGAAATTCCGCGAAGTCTCGGAGGCCTACGAGGTCCTGACCGACAGCGAGAAGCGCGCCGCCTACGACCAGTTCGGCCATGCCGGGGTCGACGAGCAAGCCGGTGGCGGCGGTGGCTTCGGCGGTGCCGGTGCTGGCGGTTTCAGCGACATCTTCGGCGATGTGTTCGGCGATATCTTCGGCGGGGGTGGCGGACGTCGCCATCCCAATGCGCCGGCCCGTGGCTCGGACCTGCGCTACAACCTCGAGCTCGACCTCGAGGACGCCGTGGCCGGCACCAGCGTGGACATCCGCGTGCCGCGCCATGTCGAGTGCGAACGCTGCGACGGCAATGGTGCCGAGCCGGGCTCTTCGAAGGATACCTGCCCGACCTGTAATGGCATGGGTCAGGTACGCATGCAGCAGGGCTTCTTCGCCGTTCAGCAGACCTGTCCGACCTGCCACGGCAGCGGCCAGCACATCAAGGTGCCGTGTCACAAGTGCAACGGCGAGGGCCGGGTACGCGAGACCCGCACCCTCTCGGTGAAGATTCCGGCCGGTGTAGACACCGGTGATCGCATTCGCCTCAACGGCGAGGGTGAGGCCGGCATCAATGGTGGCCCGCCCGGGGATCTTTACGTCCAGGCGGCGATCAAGCCGCACCCCATCTTCCAGCGCGATGGCCGCCACCTGCAGTGCGAGGTGCCGATCAACTTCGTCGACGCCGCTCTGGGTGGCGAGCTCGAGGTGCCGACGCTGGATGGCCGGGTCAAGCTGAAGATCCCGCCCGAGACCCAGACCGGCAAGGTCTTCCGTCTCAAGGGCAAGGGCATCAAGCCGGTGCGTGGCGGCCCGCCGGGCGACCTGCTGTGCAAGGTCGTGGTCGAGACCCCGGTGAAGCTCAGCGAGGAGCAGAAGGACCTGCTGCGCAAGTTCCAGGACAGCCTGGGCGGCAGCCACGGCCATCACCACTCGCCGAAGAAGTCGAACTTCTTCGATGGTGTGAAGAAGTTCTTCGAGGACATGAAGCCGTAACTATCGAATTGTCATATGGCACTGCCGTCACCCCCGCCGTTCATCCGGCGGGGGTTTTTTTACTCGCAACTGAGCGTGTAGTGGGCAGATTCAGGGAATACCTGTCAGTGTCGTGGCACCATGTCGATCAGTCGGCGAGCAGCCATGCCGCTCTGCCAGCTGCTGATTAGCCTTAAGGCGTCGTCGTGGCCAGCTGCACGCTGTCGAATAGGCCGTCCAAGAGGTGTCCTGCGATACCAGCGGTAGTGATGCCTGGACTTCATCACGGAACTGAGTCGCCATGTTTGGCTCGGCGTCGACAATCTCCCACCAGGCAAGAATGTCGCTGCGTGCTGCCTCCATCAACGTGCCGAGCCGATCGGATCTGGCCGAGTTGGCTATCAGGGTGGCTGTGCGCATGGTTCCACAGTGCATTGTTCTGCCGGCGTGCCCAAGCGCAGCAGTGGCCGTTGGCAGAGGCGCGATCATCCTGGTCTGATGTGACCATAGGCAATGCAAGGGTGGGCCGCCTGTCGTGCCTGGCAACGATAATCGGGCGTGCTATAGTCGCAATGCGGCTTTCTGGCCAGGCACAGCCTGATGAATCGGTAGGCCTCTAGCACCAGGGTGCGAAAGGCCGCGGAACGAGCATATTGCTGGCGAATCTCCTGGACGCAGCCCACCAGACGTTCCGGGTGTTGCTCGTATTCACTGCTGGCCTAACGTCGCTGCGTCAAGCATCCCGGTCTCGAAGGCGCTCATGGGCCGCCTGATCCGATGACAGGTATGCCGAGTTGGCCTGGCCAGGTGTGCAGGCCCTTTCGCATGCTGGTCTGGCACGCATCACTGAAGGGCGCGAAGCAACATGGCTGCTATTCGGGATCGCCCAGTCGGCTGCCGAAGCAAAAGTCGCTCGCTGCGACGCTGGGTCGAGGGACTTCGGCTTGGCCGAACCGGTAGCGCCAGCTGCCAGGCGATCTGGCGCCACGGATAATCATGCAGAGGTGACGGCAGAGCGGCAGCCAGTCCGCACAGCTTCCCGGTGTCTGCAATGCCCACAGTCGGCATCACAGCGGACGGCGATTCCGGGACCTTTCTTCTGTCACTGTCTCGAAGATGTCGTAGTAGCGGGCAATCAAGCGGGTATCGATCGGGATTCGTGGTGAGACGATATGACCTGCTTGAATCTCGCAGATGATCGCCAACAGCAGGCATGGCTGGTGTGGGGCGGGTCGCCCAGAGCTCCGGTCAACCTTAAGTCGTGTTAGGCAGCCAAGCGTGTCGACCATGCGGTGTCTCCCTCCTTCCTTGGGCAGTATCGCTACCACGCTACCACGTCGGTCGTGAGGGATGATGATAACCTGGCCAGCTAGGATGCCAGAGAAAAGGGCCATGCAGCAGATCCAGATCTTCCAGTCCAGCGACGGTGACGTGTCTCTCGAGGTATCCCTCGTAGCGGGTCAGACTGGGTGGTGGCTCGACCCAGGCGCAGATGTCCGCGAGCGTGTTCGCGCACAGAACAAGCAGCGCCATCTGCGGAACATATTCGTCAACATCTTGCCAGCCGAGGGGGCCAACGCCTTGGCATCGCGTCCACTCCTGCGCCGTTGTCCGTGAAATTCCTGGACAACTGCGGAGGACGGCAAGAGCTGATGCCGATCCAAGCTCACTGACTAACCTCGATGTGAATCATTGTCTGTCGGTTATCGTAGTCAAATCGCTCAGCTTGCAGGGTCCAACAGTTCCGCCAGTGGGCGACCTCGGTACTCAGGCAGCATCTGGTGCGAGGGCTGACACACTCCCCGAATCACAGAAGCGGCTCGAGGATGCCCGTCGGCATGTCTGGAGTTCGAACAGGCGCTGAGGCCGTCATGCCTCTTCGCGACCGACTCGCCGAGGATGCCAAGGGCCTAGTGGAGCCGGCGGGCGAGGAGGTACTCAAGGTCATCGGCGACTATGCGCGTTCCTGGAGCCTGATCCAGGGCTATGATGACCAGAGCCTGGCAGAAGTGTCGGAACGCCAGGCCGATATGTGCCCGCTGTCGCTGGAAGACGCGCGCGATGGCATCGCGGCGTTGAAGCGGGAACTCGTCGCCAAGGGGGAGGCCAGCGAGCTGTTCGGCCAGCTGCGCGGCGAAGGGCTGGCCTCGGCGCTGGCGACCATCGAACAGGGCTTCGGTGATGAGCTCTTCTACCCCAACGTGGCCAGTCGGGCGGCCCACCTACTCTACCTCGTCATCAAGAACCACCCCTTCGCCGATGGCAACAAGCGCATCGGCTCTTTCCTCTTCCTCTGGTATCTACGCCTGAACCAGCCTCTGCTGGCCCGCCCCGTCGAGCGGCTGATCAATGACAACACCCTGGTGGCTCTGGCGCTGCTGGTCGCTGAGAGTCAGCCGGCGCAGAAGTCGTTGATGATCCGGCTGATCGAACACTTCGTGCTGCTGAAATAGGCGCCTGGCGCCGGTGGTGTCGCTGGCATCGTCTGGGCGCCCGTTGATTGACGAGCGGAGAACTGCAGGAACGTGCCAAGCGTGGCCCTGATGAGCAGTGCCCTGCTATAGCCAGCCGGCGCGACGGAAGCGATAGTAGAGCAGGCTGCAGGTACCTCCCATCACCAGCAGGGCCAGGGGGTAGCCGAGTCGCCAGTCCAGCTCCGGCATGTGGGCGAAGTTCATGCCCCAGATGCCGGCGAGGATGGTGGCCACCGCGAAGATGGCGGCCCAGGCCGCCAGCCGCTTGTGCACCTCGCCCTCGTCGATCGCCACCATCGAGAGGTTGACCTGGATGGCGGTGATGGTCATCTCGCGGATGGTATCCACCGCCGATTCGATGCGATTCAGGTGGTCGTACACGTCGCGGAAGTACTCCCGCGTCTTGCGGCACAGCGCCGGGACCCGGCCGCCGAACAGGTGCGCCGTGGCCTCGCCCAGGGGCATGGCGGCATGCTTGAGCTTCATGGTCTGGCGCTTGAGCTTGTAGAGGCGCTCCAGGCTCCGGCGGGCCGTACCCTTGACGAAAATCTCGTCCTCGATGCTCTCGAGTTCCGCCTGCAGCGCCTCGATCACCGGGAAGTAGCGGTCGACGATGGTGTCCATCAGGGCATAGAGCACGAAGGCTGGCCCATGCCGCAGCAGCTTCGGCTCGTGCTCGCAGCGCTGGCGTACCTCGGAGAAGCCCCGGCCCGGGTGGAGCCGTACTGAAAGCACGTAGCCTGGGCCTGCAAACACCGCCACCTGGCCGGTCTCAAGCTGGTCGTCGTGCATCGTGATCATGTGCATGACCATGAACAGCGCGTTGCCGTACTCCTCTAACTTGGGGCGCTGGTGCCCGTTCAAGGCGTCCTCCACGGCCAGTTCATGCAGGTTGAACACCTTCTGGAAGGCGGCCATCTCCTCCTCGCCAGGGTTGTGCAGCGCCACCCACACGAAGCGGTCCGGCGTCCCCAGGTAGTCGCCGATCTCGTGGGTCTGGATGTCTTGCAGGCGGTGCCCCTTCTCGTAGGCCGCGCAGTTGACGATCATTGGTGTTTCCTCCTCCCCGGCGAGTGATAGAGCTGTGTGCGTGAGCATAGACGCTGAGGCCGTTCGGCCTGCCGTCCCCTTCCAACGGTGCGGCACGTGGAGTGGGCGGTAAAGTGCGGGCAGGGCTGGCGTTCCGGGGTGGCGTCGTCATAGTCTGAACGCTCACCCAACGAGATGCGGAGGCCGCCATGCCGATTTCACGAGCCGAGATTCCCGCCGAGGATGCGGCGTCGCTGGTCAACCAGCTATGCGAGCGCTGGTCAGACGCCAAGGAGGTGGACCGCACCAGCGATCCTGTGCAAATCACCTTAGATGAGGGCAGTTGCTTCCTCCAGGCGCAGCCGAACAAGCTGGTGGTGGTGGTCGAGGCACTGGATGACGAGTCCCACAATCAGCTCGAGGGCCAGGTGGATGCCGCCCTGGATTCCCTGAAGGGCGTCGAGCTGGACATCGTCTGGGAGGCGTGAGCAGCGCCTCTCACGCCGCCCACCTTGGCATGCTGCTGTGGGCAGTGCTGGTGGGGCTTTCGTTTCCCGCGGTGGGGGTGATGAGCGAGCTGCCGCCGTTCTCCCTCACCGCGCTGCGCTTCGTCATCGCCTGCAGTGGCCTCTGGTGGCTGGCCCGGCGCTCGCCGGCCTTCCTCCCTTCCTGGCGGCAGCTGCCGCTCTACGCTCTGATGGGGCTCTGCCTGGCCGGCTTCTTCGGTGCCATGTTCTGGGCGGCGCACCATGCCACGGCGCTCTCCATGGCGACTCTCTTTGTCACGGTGCCCCTGCTGGCCTTCCTGATGGGGCTGGGCTTTGGCGTGGAGCGGCTGGCCTGGCGTTTGCCGGCGATCCTGTCGCTTGGCGCGGCGGGGGCGCTGGGCCTGGCGTTCGCGGAATCCCTGGTCAAGGGCGGGCGGCTGCAGTTCGGCATCGGCGAGGCGGTGTTCTTCCTGGGCTGCCTCTCCACGGCGCTCTATCCGGTGCTCAGCAAATGGGGGCTGGCTACCGGGCGCCTGCCGACGTCGGCGGCGGTGCGCACCTTCTGGAGCCTGGGCCTGGGTGCCGTGCTGATCGGGCTGCTGGGGCTCGTCGTCGAGCCGGTGGAACGCCTGGGCACCATGAGCGGCCGCGACCTGCTGCTGCTGGTCTATCTGGGGCTCTTCTCCAGTGCCCTGACCTTCTGGCTTCTGCAGCGTGCTACCTCCGTGCTTACACCGGGGGCGGTCACCGCCTATAGCTACCTGGTGCCCTTTGTCTCCATGCTGCTGCTGTTTGTCCGGGAGCCCGAGCGGGTCGGCTGGGTCTGGCTGCCGGGCAGCCTGCTGGTGCTGGTCGCCATGGGGTTGCTGATGGGGCGAGATGATTCAAGGAGTGGCTGATGGTCACCGGTATGCCTCTGGTATACTGACGCCCATTCCGCAGCCATCGAATTCTCAGGAGTCCGCATGACCCGTATCGCCATCGTCGGTGTCGCCGGCCGCATGGGCCGCACCCTGGTCAACGCCGTGCAGCAGGATGACAGTGCCACCCTGGCCGGCGGTATCGTCGAGCCGGGGAGCTCGCTCGCGGGGGCCGATATCGGCGAGCTGGCGGGGGTCGGCAAGTTGGGCGTGGCCGCCGTGGACTCGCTCGAGGCCCTGGCCGATGACATAGAGGTGCTGATCGACTTCACCACCCCCAAGGTGACCCTGGCCAACCTGGCATTCTGCGCCGAGCACGGCAAGCGCATCGTCATCGGCACCACCGGCCTCGACGACGAGGAGCTCGCCGCGCTGGACGCTTTCCGTGATCGTGTGCCGATGGTCTTCGCACCGAACATGAGCGTGGGGGTGAACCTGACGCTGAAGCTGCTCGAGACGGCGGCCAGGGCGCTGGGCGACGAGGGCTATGACATCGAGGTGATCGAGGCCCATCACCGTCACAAGGTGGATGCCCCTTCCGGCACGGCGCTGAAGATGGGCGAGGTGGTGGCCGAGAGCCTGGGCCGCAGTCTCAAGGAGCACGGCATCTTCGAGCGGGTGGGCAAGTGCGGACCGCGCGATTCCAAGGAGATCGGCTTCGCTACGGTGCGTGCCGGCGACATTGTCGGCGAGCACACCGTGATGTTCGCCACCGAGGGCGAGCGCATCGAGATCACCCACAAGGCGTCGAGCCGCATGACCTTCGCCAAGGGCGCGGTGCGCGCGGCGCGCTGGGTGGCCGGCCAGGCCAATGGCCGCTACTCGATGCAGGACGTGCTTGGCCTGGGAACGCTGCACCGTGGAGTGTCGGCGTCTCCTGAGGGTCGGTAGCCATGGGCTGGCATTGGTCCTCGTAATCATCGCTTCGCAAAAATTTTGGCCGGGCGCATGGGCGAGAGCCCCCTTCGCTGCGCTTGTTGCTTCGGCCCCCAGTGTGCTGATGTTCTGAACGAATCAGTTCCGAGCGAATGACAACAAGCGGGATGAAACCGGTCTTCATCGGGTTTCGTCCCGCTTTTTTGCGGGGCGGCCCTCCGCGGGGCGGCCAACTGAGGCCCGACTGCCCGGCCAGGGCCCGCAGTATTCCTGAACAAGCAGTCTCTTTATAGCTGTCTGTAAAAGCTGTTCGCAAAAACATGGGAGGACGTTGCATTGAACAAGCCCGCAATACTGGCCCTGGAAGATGGAAGTGTATTCCACGGCACGGCCATCGGTGCCGATGGACAAACCAGCGGTGAGGTGGTGTTCAATACGGCCATGACCGGTTACCAGGAAATCCTGACCGATCCCTCCTACACCCGCCAGATTGTCACCCTGACCTATCCGCATATCGGCAACACCGGCGTCAACGCCGAGGATGTCGAGTCAGGCGGCATCGCCGCCGCCGGCCTCGTGATCCGTGACCTCCCCTTGTTGGCCAGCAGCTTCCGCAGTGAACAGACGCTCTCCGACTACCTCAAAAGCGAGAACGTGCTGGGCATCGCCGACGTCGACACCCGCCGCCTGACCCGCATCCTGCGTGACAAGGGCGCCCAGAACGGCGCGATTCTCGCCGGTTCCGATGCCGAGGGTGACGATGCCGTCGAGCGGGCCCTGGCCGCGGCCCGCGCCTTCCCCGGCCTCAAGGGCATGGACCTGGCCAAGGTGGTCTCCTGCCAGACCCCATATGAGTGGAGCGAAGGCGAGTGGGCGCTGGGCGCGGGTTATGCTGATGCGTCCGGCCCTGACGGAAAGGCAGAGCGCCCTTACTATGTCGTTGCCTACGACTACGGCGTCAAGCGCAACATCCTGCGCATGCTCGCCTCGCGCGGTTGCCGCCTGACCGTGGTGCCGGCCCAGACCCCGGCCGCCGAGGTGCTGGCCATGAACCCCGACGGCGTCTTCCTGGCCAACGGGCCCGGCGACCCCGAGCCCTGTGACTACGCCATCTCGGCGATCCAGGAGATCCTCGAGACCGAGATTCCGGTGTTCGGTATTTGCCTGGGTCACCAGCTGCTGGCCCTGGCCTCCGGTGCCACGTCGGTGAAGATGAACCACGGCCACCACGGCGCCAACCACCCGGTGCAGGATCTCGACAGTGGCCAGGTGATGATCACCAGTCAGAACCACGGTTTCGCCGCCGACGAGGCGAGCCTGCCGGCCAACCTGCGGGCCACCCACCGCTCGCTGTTCGACGGCACCCTGCAGGGCATCGAGCGCACCGACCGCCCTGCCTTCAGCTTCCAGGGCCACCCGGAGGCCAGCCCCGGGCCGCGCGACGTATCGCCGCTGTTCGACCGCTTCGTCACCATGATGAAGGAACGCCGCTAGGCTGCATCGCCTCCATCAGACCGTCATTCATCGATTAGCCGCGGGAACCGTCATGCCCAAGCGTACCGACATCCAGAGCATACTGATCATTGGTGCTGGCCCCATCGTCATCGGCCAGGCCTGCGAATTCGACTACTCCGGCGCCCAGGCCTGCAAGGCGCTGCGCGAGGAGGGTTACCGGGTCATCCTGGTCAACTCCAATCCGGCCACCATCATGACCGACCCGGTGATGGCCGACGCCACCTACATCGAGCCGATCACCTGGCAGACGGTCGAGAAGATCATTGAGGCCGAGCGCCCGGATGCCATCCTGCCGACCATGGGCGGCCAGACGGCGCTCAACTGTGCGCTGAACCTGGACAAGCATGGCGTGCTGGCCAAGTACGGCGTGGAGATGATCGGCGCCAATGCCGACGCCATCAACATGGCCGAGGACCGCGACCTCTTCGACCAGGCCATGCGGCGCATCGGCCTGGCGTGCCCCAAGGCCGAGGTGGCCCACAGCATGGAGGAGGCCTGGCGCATCCAGGCGCAGTTCGGCTTCCCGGTGATCATCCGCCCTTCCTACACCATGGGCGGCTCCGGCGGCGGCGTGGCCTACAACAAGGAGGAGTTCGAGGAGATCTGCACCCGAGGCTTCGAGCTCTCCAACAACCATGAGCTGCTGATCGACGAGTCGCTGCTGGGTTGGAAGGAGTATGAGATGGAGGTCGTTCGTGACAAGAACGACAACTGCATCATCGTCTGCGCCATCGAGAATTTCGACCCCATGGGGGTGCATACCGGCGACTCCATCACCGTGGCCCCGGCCCAGACGCTGACCGACAAGGAATACCAGATCATGCGCGACGCCTCCCTGGCGGTGCTGCGCGAGATCGGCGTCGAGACCGGCGGGTCCAACGTGCAGTTCGGGGTCGACCCCGATACCGGGCGCGTGGTGGTCATCGAGATGAACCCGCGGGTGTCGCGCTCCTCGGCGCTGGCCTCCAAGGCCACCGGCTTCCCGATCGCCAAGATCGCCGCCAAGCTGGCGGTGGGCTATACCCTGGACGAGCTGCAGAACGACATCACCGGCGGGCGCACCCCGGCCTCCTTCGAGCCGTCCATCGATTACGTCGTCACCAAGATCCCACGCTTCACCTTCGAGAAGTTCCCCCAGGCCAACGATCGCCTGACCACCCAGATGAAGTCGGTGGGCGAGGTGATGGCCATCGGCCGCACTTTCCAGGAGTCGCTGCAGAAGGCGTTGCGCGGCCTGGAGACCGGCAACGATGGCCTGGATCCCAAGGTGACCAGCTTCGACGCCGATGGGCTGGCGCATATCAAGGGCGAGCTACAGGCTGTCGGGGCCGAGCGCATCTTCTTCGTCGCCGACGCCATGCGCGCCGGGATGAGCGTCGACGAGATCTTCACCCTGACCAACATCGACCGCTGGTATCTGGTGCAGATCGAGGACCTGGTGAAGGACGAGCAGGAGGTGGCGAAGCGTTCGCTCTCCGAGTTCACTCCCCGCGAGCTGTTTACCCTCAAGCGCAAGGGCTTCAGTGACGCCCGCCTGGCGAGCCTGCTGGGGGTCGCCGAGAAGGACTTCCGCAAGACTCGCCAGAGGGCCGGCATCCGGCCGGTCTACAAGCGGGTCGATACCTGCGCCGCGGAGTTCGCTTCGGATACTGCCTACATGTATTCCACCTACGAGGAGGAGTGCGAGGCCGAGGTTTCCGACCGCCAGAAGATCATGGTGCTGGGCGGCGGACCCAACCGCATCGGCCAGGGCATCGAGTTCGACTACTGCTGCGTTCACGCCGCCTTCGCCATGCATGACGACGGCTATGAGACCATCATGGTCAACTGCAACCCGGAGACCGTCTCCACCGACTACGACACCAGTGACCGCCTCTACTTCGAACCCGTGACCCTGGAGGACGTTCTGGAGATCGCCGACAAGGAGCAGCCGGTCGGCGTGATCGTACAGTTCGGCGGCCAGACACCGCTGAAACTTGCCCGCGAGCTCGAGGCCGCCGGCGTGCCGATCATCGGTACCACCCCGGATGCCATCGACCGCGCCGAGGATCGCGAGCGCTTCCAGCAGATGATCGACAAGCTGGGCCTCAAGCAGCCGCCCAACGCCACCGCACGCAGCTTCGAGGAGGCCTTCGCCAAGGCCGAGGCGATCGGCTATCCGCTGGTGGTGCGCCCCAGCTACGTGCTGGGCGGACGCGCCATGGAGATCGTCTACGATGCCTCGGAGCTGGAGAACTACATGACCCACGCGGTCAAGGTCTCCAATGATTCGCCGGTACTGCTCGACCACTTCCTCAACGCCGCCATCGAGATCGACATCGACGCGGTCAGTGACGGGACCCAGGTTGTGATCGGCGGCATCATGCAGCACATCGAGCAGGCCGGCGTGCACTCCGGCGATTCCGCCTGCTCGCTGCCGCCCTATTCGTTGCCCGCCGAGGTACAGGATGAGATGCGCGAGCAGGTCAGGCAGATGGCCGTGGAGCTCGGCGTCAAGGGGCTGATGAACGTTCAGCTGGCCTGGCAAGGCGGCGAGATATACATCATCGAGGTCAACCCGCGTGCCTCACGCACCGTGCCTTTCGTTTCCAAGTGCATCGGCACCTCGCTGGCCCAGGTCGCCGCGCGCTGCATGGCGGGCACCAGCCTCGAGGAGCAGGGTTTCACTCGCGAGATCGTACCGCACTTCTTCAGCGTCAAGGAGGCGGTCTTCCCGTTCAACAAGTTCCCGGGCGTCGACCCGATCCTCTCGCCGGAGATGAAGTCCACCGGCGAGGTGATGGGCAGTGGCGACACCTTCGCCGAGGCGTTCTACAAGGCACAGCTCGGCGCCGGCGAGGCGATCCCGCCTCTGGATGGTGACCGCAAGGCGTTCCTCTCGGTGCGTGACCCCGACAAGACGGGAGTTATCGAGGTGGCGCGTTCTCTGGTAACCTTAGGGTTCACTCTGTGCGCGACCCGTGGCACGGCGGAGGCTCTGGAGGCCGCCGACCTGCCGGTGGAGATCGTCAACAAGGTCTATGAGGGCCGTCCGCATATCGTCGATCTACTCAAGAACGACGAGGTCGCCTATATCGTCAACACCACCGAGGGCCGCCAGGCCATCAACGATTCCTCGGTGATCCGCCGCACTGCACTCGCTCGCAAGGTCCCCTATGCCACTACCCTGGCAGGGGCAAATGCCGTTTGCATGGCGCTCGAGTACGGCAATGCCATTACTGTGCGGCGGCTACAGGAACTGCATGCAGGAGCTACGCAATGAACAAGGTCCCGATGACCGTCGCCGGTGAGAAGCGGCTACGCAAGGAGCTCGAGGAGCTCAAGGGCGAGGCGCGGCCGAGGGTGATTGCCGCCATCGCCGAGGCTCGCGAGCACGGCGACCTGAAGGAGAACGCCGAGTATCATGCGGCCCGCGAGCAGCAGGGCTTCATCGAGGGGCGTATCCAGGAGATCGAGGGTAAGCTCGGAAGCGCCCAGGTGATCGACGTCACCAAGCTACCGCAGACCGGCAAGGTGATCTTCGGCGTGACCGTGGGGCTGATCAACATGGAGACCGACGAGGAGGTGACCTACCGGATCGTCGGCGAGGATGAGGCCAACATCAAGGAAGGTCGTATCTCGGTGACTTCGCCTATCGCCCGTGCCCTGATCGGCAAGGAAGAGGGCGACGTGGTGGTGGTGAAGACCCCCGGCGGCGAGGTCGAGTACGAGATCTCGAGCGTGGAGCATCTCTGAGCTACGAGCTACGAGCTACGAGCTACGAGCTACGAGCCAACAAAAAGCCCGCGACAGATCGTCGCGGGCTTTTTGTGAGGGTGCTCGCGGCCCGGAGCCCGAGGCTCGCCGCTGGCTCATGAGAGCGTCAGCGCCGCCCGTGGTGGTTCTCGAAGCGCGTGATGTTGGAGAGCTTCGGGTTGACCCGGGGATTGTGGCGGTAGAGCAGGGCCATCTTGCCGATCTTCTGTATCACCTCGGCGCCGCTCGCCGCGACCAGCTCGTCGAGCATGGCGGCGCGGTCGTCGCGCTCGGGCAGGGCGAGCTTGACCTTGATCAATTCGTGGTCGCCCAGGGCGCGTTCGAGTTCGGCCAGCACGCCTTCGGAGGCTCCGTTCTCGGAGACGGTGACTACGGGGTCGAGGTAGTGCCCGATGCTGCGAAATGCTTTCTTTTGTGCCTGTGACAAGCTCATGGTATCTTGCTTCTTCCCGGTTGGCGCGCAGCGCACATGGTACGGTGAAATGCCGCGCGGCGAAAGCGCGTGGCTTTGCCGGCCTCATGATTGTCCTGGCCGGGTCCGCAGGTCAGCACCCCGTCTTACCTCTATCAGGTCTTTCCGGAAACCGCTCGACTGCCTGTCATTCATGGTCATTCACAGGTGATGCCGTGGCACGTTCCAATGCTTCCCGCGCCAAGGGCGCTGCCGGCAAGGCGCCGACCAGCAAGACCAGCAAGGGTTGGTTGAAGGAGCACTTCGACGACCGTTTCGTGCAACAGAGTTGGCAGGACGGCTATCGTAGCCGCGCCAGCTACAAGCTGCTGGCGCTTGATGACAAGGATCGCCTGTTGCGGCGCGGTATGACGGTGATTGACCTGGGCGCCGCACCCGGTGGCTGGAGCCAGGTAGCCGCCGAGAAGGTCGGCTCCGAGGGCGTGGTGATCGCTTCCGACATCCTCGAGATGGATGCCCTGGCGGATGTCGACTTCGTCCAGGGTGATTTCACCGAGGAGAGCGTGCTCGAGGCAATTCTCGCCACCCTGGGCGATCGGCCGGTAGACCTTGTGATGTCCGATATGGCCCCCAATATGAGTGGCATGGCGGCCATCGACCAGCCCCAGGCGATGTACCTTGCCGAGCTGGCGCTGGACCTGGCACGCCAGACGCTCTCGCCCGGCGGCACCTTCCTGGCCAAGGTGTTTCAGGGCGAAGGATTCGATGCCTTTCTCAAGGAGCTGCGCGGCAGCTTCACGCGGGTAGTGACTCGCAAGCCGGAGGCCTCCCGGGCGCGCTCCCGCGAGGTCTACCTGCTGGCGGAAGGGTTTCGCGGCTGAGGCAATGCCCCGGCCGCACCAGAAGCTTTACGATAGGCTGCGCCTAACGGGCCGATTGCCGGACAGGGCACAGCGACTGTGTCACAGTGACAGCAGTTTACCGCTCCGCACGGAGGCTGGCTGAACATGTGCCGCTCATGTAGTGTCGAAAGACCAGGCATTTTCGGCCGACAGATTCTTGCAATGAGGGTAGTCCCTTGAATGATATGGCGAAGAACCTGATTCTGTGGTTGGTCATCGCGGCAGTGCTGCTGACGGTGTTCAACAATTTCAGCGTCGACAGCTCACCGCAGGCGATGAACTATTCGCAGTTCGTCCAGCAGGTGCAGAACGAACAGATCCGCAACGTGACCATCGATGGCTACACCATCACCGGTGAACGTACGGATGGTTCCCAGTTCCGGACCATCCGCCCGGCGGCAGAAGATCCCAAGTTGATGGATGACCTGCTGTCGAACAATGTCACGGTGGTCGGCAAGGAGCCCGAGCAGCAGAGTCTCTGGATGCGCCTGTTGATCGCCAGCTTCCCGATCCTGCTGATCCTGGCGATCTTCATGTTCTTCATGCGTCAGATGCAGGGTGGTGGTGCCGGCAAGGGTGGCCCGATGAGCTTCGGCAAGTCCAAGGCCAAGCTGCTCTCCCATGATCAGGTCAAGACCACCTTCGCCGATGTCGCCGGCTGTGACGAGGCCAAGGAAGAGGTCGAAGAGCTGGTCGACTTCCTGCGCGATCCCACCAAGTTCCAGCGCCTGGGCGGCACCATCCCCCGCGGCGTGTTGATGGTGGGCCCGCCGGGTACCGGTAAGACATTGCTCGCCAAGTCTATCGCCGGCGAGGCCAAGGTGCCTTTCTTCTCGATCTCCGGTTCCGACTTCGTGGAGATGTTCGTGGGTGTCGGCGCGTCTCGCGTGCGTGACATGTTCGAGCAGGCCAAGAAGCAGGCGCCCTGCATCATCTTCATCGACGAGATCGACGCGGTAGGCCGTTCTCGCGGCGCCGGCATGGGCGGTGGCAACGACGAGCGCGAGCAGACCTTGAACCAGCTGCTGGTCGAGATGGACGGCTTCGAGCCCAACGAGGGCATCATCGTCATCGCCGCCACCAACCGCCCCGACGTGCTCGACCCGGCATTGCTGCGCCCTGGCCGCTTCGACCGCCAGGTGGTGGTGCCGCTGCCGGACATCCGCGGCCGTGAGCACATCCTCAACGTGCACCTGCGCAAGGTGCCGCTGGCCGACGACGTCAAGCCGTCGCTGATCGCCCGTGGCACGCCGGGCTTCTCCGGCGCCGACCTGGCCAACCTGGTCAACGAGGGTGCCCTGTTCGCCGCGCGACGTAACAAGCGCCTGGTGGGCATGGAAGAGCTCGACATGGCCAAGGACAAGATCATGATGGGCGCAGAGCGCAAGTCCATGGTCATGACCGACAAGGAGAAGCTTAACACCGCCTACCACGAGTCGGGCCACGCCATCATCGGCTTGGTGATGCCCGAGCATGACCCTGTCTACAAGGTGACCATCATTCCCCGGGGCCGGGCGCTGGGCGTGACCATGTTCCTGCCGGAAGAGGATCGCTACAGCCTGTCCCGGCAGCAGATCATCAGTCAGATCTGCTCGCTGTTCGGCGGCCGGATCGCCGAGGAGATGACGCTGGGGCCGAACGGTGTCACTACCGGCGCCTCCAACGACATCAAGCGGGCCACCGAGCTTGCGCATAACATGGTTGCCAAGTGGGGTCTCTCCGAGGAGATGGGCCCGATCATGTACGATGAGGATGAGTCGCACCAGTTCATGGGTGGCCCGGGTCAGGGCGGCAAGCTCAAGTCTGGCGAGACCACCACCCGGCTGGACAAGGAAGTGCGCAAGATCATCGACGGCTGCTACGAACAGGCCAAGAATATCCTCGAGGAGAACCGCGACAAGCTCGATGCCATGGCCGATGCGCTGATGAAGTACGAGACCATCGACTCCCATCAGCTCAAGGACATCATGGAAGGGCGTGACCCGCGGCCCCCCGAGGGCTGGGACGATCCGAGCAGCGGGGCGCCCTCGGGCGGCGAGCCCAAGGCTGAGTCCGCGCCGGAGTCGAGTGACGATGCCGAGGATGATGAGACGCCCTCGCGTCGGCCCTCCGACCCGCTCGGTGGCCCGGCCGGCAGCTGAGCCCGCTAAGTCCATTTTTATCAGGCGCCCTGCGGGGCGCCTTTGCCGTTCGACCGACAGGAAGATGATGGATAACCCTGCAACGACGCATCTGCCGTGTGGCCGGCACCGGCTAGACCTCTCCTTCCCCCGCATCATGGGGGTCCTCAACGTCACTCCCGATTCCTTCTCCGACGGCGGCCGTCATGCTGTGCCGGACGATGCCCTGCGCCATGCCGAACGGATGCTGGCCGAGGGGGCCGCGATCATCGATGTGGGCGGCGAGTCCACGCGTCCCGGCGCCGAGCCGGTCTCGGTCCAGCAGGAGCTGGACCGAGTGGTGCCGGTGGTGGAGGCCCTGGTGCGCGAGTTCGATGCCTTGGTCTCGGTAGATACCAGCACGCCCGAGGTCATGGAGGCAACGGCACAGTCCGGCGCCGGCATGATCAACGACGTGCGCAACCTCCGCCGAGAGGGGGCCCTATCGGCGGCGGTCGTCAGTGGGCTGCCGGTGTGCCTGATGCACATGATCGGCGAGCCCGGAGACATGCAGGACGACCCGCACTACGACCGTCCGGTCGAGGAGGCCGTGGCCACGTTCCTCGCGGAGCGGGTGGCAGCCTGCGAGGCGGGTGGGCTGCGTCGCGAGCGCATGCTGCTCGACCCGGGCTTCGGCTTTGCCAAGTCGGTGGAGCACAATCTGCGACTGCTCAAGCATATGGACCGCCTGGGGGAGCTTGGGCTGCCGCTGCTGGTGGGCATGTCGCGCAAGAGCATGATCGGCAAGGTGCTGGGGCGGCCGGTGGAGGAGCGCCTCTCCGGTGGCCTTGCGCTCTCTGCCCTGGCGGTAGAGCGCGGCGCCCGTATTCTGCGCGTCCACGACGTGGGGCCCCACGTGGACGCGGTGAACATGACCTGGGCCGTACTCGAGGAAGGTAGTGCGCATGACTAGACGCTATTTTGGCACCGATGGCATCCGCGGCACCGTCGGCGAGCCGCCCATCACGGCTGATTTCATGCTCAAGCTGGGTTGGGCCACCGGCCGGGTGCTGACCAGAGACAAGAGACGTGCACGGGTGATGATCGGCAAGGACACCCGGATCTCGGGTTACATGTTCGAGTCTGCCCTGGAGGCAGGGCTCTCCGCCGCCGGTGTCGACGTGATGCTGCTGGGGCCCATGCCGACCCCGGCGATCGCCTACCTGACACGTACCTTCCGTGCCGATGCGGGCATCGTCATCTCGGCATCCCATAACCCCTTCCAGGACAACGGCATCAAGTTCTTCTCCGCCTCCGGCACCAAGCTGGCCGACGAGGTCGAGGAGCGCATCGAGGCCATGCTCGAGGAGGCGCTGACCACGGTGGCGCCGGATCACCTGGGCAAGGCGATGCGGGTCGATGATGCCCCCGGCCGCTATATCGAGTTCTGCAAGTCGACCATCCCCGACCGGGTCAACCTGCACGGGCTCAAGATGGTCATCGACTGTGCCCATGGTGCCACCTACCACATCGCTCCCAGCGTGTTTCGCGAACTGGGCGCGGAGGTGAGTCTGATCGGTGCCAATCCCGATGGCCTGAACATCAACCAGGAGGTGGGCTCGACCCATCCCGCTGCGCTGCGTGCGGCGGTGATCCAGCAGGGTGCCGATCTCGGGGTGGCCTTCGACGGTGACGGCGACCGCGTGCTGCTGGTAGACGCAGACGGCCGCGAGATCGACGGCGACGATATTCTCTACCTGATCGCCATGGATCGGCATGGTCGTGGCGAGTTGGGTGGTGGCGTGGTGGGTACCCTGATGTCCAACTTCGGCCTGGCGGCCGCCATGGAGGAGCGCGATATTCCCTTCGAACGTGCAAGCGTCGGGGACCGTTACGTCATGGAGCGGCTTGCCGCCAACGGCTGGCAGCTGGGCGGCGAGTCTTCCGGTCATATTGTCTGCGGCCATGTGCAGACCACCGGCGACGGCATCGTCTCGGCACTGCAGGTGCTGGCGATCATGGTTCGCGAGCAGCAGCCACTGGGTCGCCTGCTCGCCGGCCTGCAGAAGACACCCCAGGCGCTGGTCAATGTGCGTCTGACACCGGGCACCAATGCCAGGACGCTGATGGAGCAGGCTTCCCTCAAGCAAGCGGTGGGCAGTCTGGAGACCGAGCTGGGCAACCAGGGGCGCGTGCTGCTGCGGCCCTCAGGCACCGAGCCGCTGATCCGGGTGATGGTCGAGGGGCGCCCTCATCTGGACGTCGATGCCCTGGCGCGTCGGCTGGCCGACGACGTCGAGGCCCTGCTCGGCTGATTGAAGCCAGGCTTCCTGGGGCCGGTTGTCTTGAAAGGGTCCCTCCTATACCATTTCGCACCACCTTGAAAGAGGAACCCCAATGCGCATGCCGCTGATCGCTGGAAACTGGAAGATGAACGGCTCCCTGGCCCTGGTCGAGGAATTCGGCCGGGCCTTTGCCGATGTCTCCCTGCCCGTGAACGTCGAGGTGGCGCTGATGGTCCCCTTTCCGTTCATGGAGGCGGCGGGCAGGGCGCTCGGCGAGACGTCGGTGACGGTCGGGGCCCAGACACTCAGCGACCGCCCGTCGGGAGCCTTCACCGGTGAGGTCAGCGCGGCCATGTTGCGTGAGTGCGGTTCCCGGCTGGTGCTGGTCGGCCACTCGGAGCGACGCATCCTGTTTGGCGAAGACGATGCAGCGGTACTGGCGCGCGTCAAGGCGGCCCTGGCCGAGGAACTCACGCCGGTGTTGTGCGTCGGCGAGACCCTGGAGGAGCGCGAGGCCGAGCGCATTGATGCGGTGGTGCTGGGCCAGGTCGAGGCGGTGTTCGACGCCCTCGATGAGGCCGAGCGCATTCGCCTGGTGATCGCCTACGAACCCGTCTGGGCCATCGGCACCGGGCGCACGGCGAGTCCCGATCAGGCCCAGGCGGTGCATGCGGCCATCCGTGGGTGCCTGGCGCGCTATGACGAAGCGCTTGCCGATGGCGTGCGTCTGCTGTACGGCGGCAGCATGAAGGCGGATAATGCCGCCGAGCTGCTCGCTCAGCCCGATATCGACGGCGGCCTGGTGGGCGGCGCTTCGCTCAAGGTCGACGATTTCCTAGCCATTTGTCAGTCAGCAGGTTGAATCCATGCAAGTTGCCATTCTCATGACCCATGTGGCGATCGCCATCGCCTTGGTCGTCCTTATCCTGCTGCAGCAGGGGAAGGGCGCCGAAGCCGGTGCCGCCTTCGGTGGCGGTGCCTCCCAGACCGTGTTCGGCTCCAAGGGCAGCGGTAGCTTCCTGGCGAAGTTCACCGGGCTGCTGGCGGTGGCCTTCTTCGCCACCTCCCTGACCCTGGCCTGGTTTGCCTCTCAGGCCGGTGAAGCACCCGAGGCCGGTATCCCCGATGCGCAGCTTATCGAGCAGCAGAATGCCGTCCCGACCCTTGACGATGCTGGCGGTGATGTGGATAATACTCCGCCAGCGCTGGAGGAAAGCGGCGATTGATATCGCCAACCAGTCTCCCCGATGCCGAAGTGGTGGAATTGGTAGACACGCTATCTTGAGGGGGTAGTGGCCTTATGGCCGTGCGGGTTCAAGTCCCGCCTTCGGCACCAATTACGAAGTGTTCGATGTAAAAGATCGAGGCTTTGAAGCAAGATTGGCAGTATGCGGTGTTGCCGCTTGACGATGTTGTCATGTGGGCTTACAATCACCGACCTAGATTGATGCGGGGTGGAGCAGTCTGGTAGCTCGTCGGGCTCATAACCCGAAGGTCATCGGTTCAAATCCGGTCCCCGCTACCATCTTCCTGGCAGGCATGCAGTTGTTAAGGGGCATGCTGAAGAGCCGAAGTGGTATACAGGTTTCTTGTGAAAGCCCCTTCCTGTGAAGGGGCTTTTTGTTAGCAGCTTGCCAGCCGGAGACGGCGGCGCTGTTCCGGGCAACGCCATTCAGCCACCTGACTCTTTTCTTTACTCCCGGCCAGGTGCCTGATGCAACGGCTGTAGGAGCTTTCTTCCGTGGCAATCAAGGATGCTGCGCTGCATGCGCTGATCGAACCGGTGGTTTCCGCCATGGGATTCGAGCTATGGGGCATCGATCATCTGTCCCAGGGCAAACATTCCCGCCTGGTGATTTACATCGATCACCCGGATGGGGTCAGCGTGGACGATTGCGCCGATATCAGCCGTCAGGTCAGTGCGGTCCTCGACGTCGAGGATCCGGTGCCCGGCGAGTATCGGCTGGAAGTCTCCTCGCCGGGCATGGACCGGCCGCTGTTCACCCTCGAGCAGTTCGAACGCTACGCCGGCCATGTCGTGGCCATGAAGCTGCGCCTGCCCTTCGACGGGCGACGCAAGTTTCAAGGGCTGTTGGCCGGTGTCGAGAGCGACGAGGTGCTGCTGCAGATCGACGGCGAGGAATATTGCTTTCCCATCGAGGGCATCGATCAGGCGCGGGTCGTCCCGCAGTTCACATGATGGGCTCGGTGCATAAGAACAGGATCACTGGCGAGGCTAAGGCATGAGTAAAGAAATTCTGGCGGTCGTCGACGCGATCTCCAACGAGAAGGGGGTCCCCCGCGAGGTGATCTTCGAGGCCGTCGAGGCGGCCCTGGCCAGTGCATCGCGCAAGCGCTTCGAGGGCGAAGAAGCCAGCGTGCGCGTGCACATCGACCGCGAAACCGGCGACTACGAGACGTTCCGCCGCTGGGAAGTGGTCGAGGACGATGACTTCGACGGGCCCGATGCCCAGATCAAGCTCTCCTTCGCTGAGCGCCGCGACCCGCCCCTGGGTCTGGGTGACGTGGTCGAAGAGCGCATCGAGAACGCCTCCTTCGGCCGTATCGCTGCCCAGACCGCCAAGCAGGTCATCGTGCAGAAGGTGCGCGAGGCCGAGCGGGCCGAGGTAGTACGCCAGTATGCCGAGCGCGAGGGTGAGCTGGTCGCCGGGATCGTCAAGAAAACGACACGCGACGGTCTGATCATCGATCTCGGCGAGAATGCCGAGGCCTTCCTGCCGCGCAGCGAGATGATCCCCGGTGAGCGCTACCGCATGAACGAACGCGTTCGCGCGCTGCTGGTCAAGGTCGATCCCGAGGCGCGCGGCGCCCAGCTGATTCTCTCACGTACCTGTCCGGAGCTGATCATCGAGCTGTTCAGCATCGAGGTACCGGAGATCGCCGAGGAGCTCATCGAGATCAAGGGCGCGGCACGCGACCCGGGCTCGCGTGCCAAGATCGCGGTCAAGACCAATGACCGACGCATCGATCCGGTGGGGGCCTGCGTGGGTATGCGCGGCTCGCGGGTTCAGGCGGTCTCCTCGGAGCTGCAGAATGAGCGGGTGGACATCGTGCTGTGGGACGACAATCCGGCCCAACTGGTGATCAACGCCATGGCGCCCGCGGATGTCGGCTCGATCCTCGTTGACGAGGAAGCGCATGCCATGGATGTGGCCGTCGCCGAGGACAATCTGGCCCAGGCCATCGGCCGCAGCGGCCAGAACGTGCGCCTGGCCTCCGAACTCACCGGATGGCGCATCAACGTCATGACCGAGGAGGAGGCCGAGGACAAACGCGATCAGGAGATTGACAGCCTGGTCGAGTTTTTCATCCAGCATCTGGGTATCGACGAGGACGTGGCACGCCTGTTGGTGGAAGAGGGATTCACCTCTCTGGAGGAGGTTGCTTACGTACCGGTCGACGAGATGCTGGAGATCGAGGAGTTCGACGAGGAGCTTATCGAGGAGCTGCGCGCTCGTGCCAAGGATGAACTGCTGAACCTGGCCATCGCCTCCGAGGAGGAGCTCGATGGCGTCCAGCCGGCTGACGACCTGCTGGAGATGGACGGTATGGAGCGCCACCTGGCCTTCATCCTGGCCAGCCAGGGCATTGTCACCATGGAGGACCTGGCCGAGCAGTCCGTCGATGACCTGCTGGACATCGAGGGAATTGACGGGGAGCGCGCCGCGGCACTGATCATGACTGCCCGTGCGCCATGGTTCGAGAGCGAACAGTAAACGGGTCACGGGTTGAGGAGGGTCGTAATGTCAGAGATGACCGTTAAGGATTTTGCAGCGAAGGTGGGGCGCGATGTGCCCCGCCTGCTGGAGCAGATGAAAGAAGCCGGGCTCGGTCAGAAGTCCGAGAGCGACGCCGTTTCCGAGGAGGATAAGCGTCAGTTACTCGACTATCTCACCAAGAGCCATGGCGGCAGTGGCGCCGGGGCGAAGGACCGCATCACGCTGACGCGCAAGACGCGCAGTCGAATCAAGACCGGTGAGCGCGGCAAGAGCATCGAGGTGCAGGTGCGCAAGAAGCGTACCTACGTCAAGCGTGCCGAAGAAGAGACCAAGCCGGAGCCGGCAAAAGACGCCGGGCCGCGCCAGCTGGTGGGCGACATGGCCGATTCCCAGCAGGCCGCCAAGGATGCCCGTGAGGCCGAGGAAGCCAAGGACGCTCGTGAGGCCGAGAAAGCCAAGCAAGCTCGTGAGGCCGAGGAAGCCAATGCGCGCGCTGCCGAGGAGTCCGCCCGCGAAGCGGCGGCCAGACTCGAAGCCGACAAGGCTGCCGCTGAACCCGAGATTCCGGTGCCGGAGCTCGAGACTACCACGCCCGCCGAGGAGCCGCCGGCTCCGCCCAAGGAGGGTCGTCCCGAGTCGCGCCGTGCTGCAGTAAAGAAAGCCACTACCAAGGCTGGCGCCGGCAAGAAGGGACGTGGCGAGCGCGACGACGACGATCGCGGTGACCGCGAAGAGCGTCGCCGTGGCGGCAAGAAGGCCAAGCGCGCCGAGCGTCGGGGTGGCCGCCGTGGCGGCAGCCAGGGCGGTGGCGGCAAGCACGGCTTCCAGAAGCCGACTCAGCCGATCATCCGCGAGGTGTCGATTCCCGAGTCGATCAGCGTTGCCGACCTGGCCGACAAGATGTCGATCAAGGCGAATGAGGTCATCAAGGCCATGTTCACCATGGGTGCCGCGGTGACCATCAACCAGACCATCGATCAGGACACCGCGGCCATCGTGGTCGAGGAGATGGGTCACAAGCCCAAGTTGGTCAAGGATGATGCGCTGGAGACCGAGGTCCTCGAGGGCATTTCCTACGAGGGCGAAGAGATCACCCGCTCACCGGTGGTCACGGTCATGGGTCACGTCGACCACGGCAAGACCTCGCTGCTGGACTATATCCGCAAGGCCAAGGTGGCGACCGGCGAGGCTGGCGGCATCACCCAGCATATCGGTGCCTATCACGTGGAAGATGATCACGGTGGCGTGACCTTCCTGGATACCCCGGGCCACGCGGCGTTCACCGCCATGCGTGCGCGCGGTGCCAAGGCTACCGACGTGGTCGTGTTGGTGGTGGCCGCCGATGACGGCGTGATGCCCCAGACCATCGAGGCCATCGAGCACTCGCGGGCGGCCGAAGTGCCCATGGTGGTCGCGGTCAACAAGATCGACAAAGCGGGCATCGACCTGGACCGCATCAAGAACGAGCTCTCCCAGCACGGCGTGATCTCCGAAGAGTGGGGCGGTGACACCCAGTTCGTGTATGTTTCGGCGCACACCGGCGAGGGGATCGAGGAACTGCTGGAGGCCATTCAGCTGGTTTCCGAGGTGCTCGAGCTCAAGGCCGTTCCCGAGGCGCCCGGCAAGGGCGTGGTGGTCGAGTCTCGCCTGGACAAGGGACGTGGCCCCGTGGCCACCGTGCTGGTCCAGAACGGCACCCTGAAGAAGGGCGACACCGTGCTGGCTGGCCTGCACTACGGCCGTGTCCGCGCGTTGACTAACGAGCTGGGCAAGCAGGTCGACGAGGCTGGCCCGTCCACTCCGGTGGAGATCCAGGGCCTGGACGGTACCCCCGAAGCGGGTGACGACTTCATGGTGCTGGCCGACGAGAAGAAGGCGCGCGAGGTTGCCAACTTCCGTCAGGGCAAGTACCGCGAGGTGCGCCTGGCACGCCAGCAGAAGGCCAAGCTGGAGAACATGTTCAGCCAGATGGGCCAGGATGTCGCCGCCAAGCTCAACATCGTCCTCAAGGCCGATGTCCAGGGTTCACTGGAAGCGATCAAGGGCGCCCTGGAAGAACTCTCCACCGACGAAGTGGAAGTGGCAGTGGTTTCCTCCGGGGTGGGCGGCATCACCGGTACCGATGCCAACCTGGCGCTGGCCAGTGACGCCATCGTGGTCGGCTTCAACGTGCGTGCCGACGCCGCGGCTCGCGAGATCATCGAACGTGAAGGCCTGGATCTGCGCTACTACAGCGTCATCTACCAGCTGATCGACGAAGTCAAGCAGGCCATGAGCGGCATGCTGGCACCGGAGTGGAAGGAAGAGATCGTCGGTGTTGCCGAGGTTCGTGACGTCTTCCGTGCACCCAAGATCGGTGCCGTGGCCGGCTGCATGGTGGTCGAGGGCAGCGTGCACCGCAACAAGAAGATCCGCGTGCTGCGCGACAATGTGGTCATCTACGAGGGCGAACTCGAGTCGCTGCGTCGCTTCAAGGACGACGTCCAGGAAGTGCGTAACGGCATGGAGTGCGGCATCGGCGTGAAGAACTACAACGATGTCCAGGTCGGCGACAAGATCGAGGTGTTCGATCAGGTCAAGGTCGAGCGGACCCTCTAAGGCTCGAGGAGTCGTACATGCGCGAGTTCAAGCGTACCGACCGGGTGGCCGACCAGCTCCAGAAGGAGCTGGCGGTGCTTATCCAGCGTGAGGTCAAGGACCCGCGCCTGGGCATGGTCACCGTCAGCGGCGTCGAGGTCAGTCGCGACCTCGGCTATGCCGACGTTCATGTGACCCTGCTGGGGGAGCAGACCCCCGAGCACATCAAGGAGAATCTGGCGGTGCTCAAGCGGGCCGCCGGCTTCCTGCGCAGCCAGATCGCTCGTCGTATCAAGTTGCGTCATGTGCCGGAGCTGCGCTTCCACTATGACGAGAGTGTGGTTCGTGGCCAGCACCTGTCGTCGCTGATCGACGAAGCCGTCGCCAGTGATCAGGCTCAGCATGACGAGGCGGATGACGGCCGCGATCCAATCGATGGTTCGGCAGACGGTTCGGCAGAAGAAGACGAGCGCAACTGATGGCAAGGCGGCGTCGCGGTGTGCCGGTGAACGGCGTGTTGTTGCTGGACAAGCCCAAGGGGCTTTCCAGCAACCATGCGCTGCAGCGGACCCGGCGCCTGTTCCAGGCCCAGAAGGCTGGTCATACGGGCACACTGGATCCCATGGCTACCGGCCTGCTGCCGGTGTGCTTCGGTGAGGCGACCAAGTTTTCCGCCCATCTGCTGGAGGCCGACAAGGTCTACCGCACCCGGGTGGAGCTCGGTGCGATCACCGATAGCGGCGATGCCGAGGGTGACGTGGTAGAGCGCCGCGAGGTACCCCGGCTGACCGAGGCCGACGTCGAGGGTGTGCTCGAGGGGTTTTGCGGCGAAATCGACCAGGTGCCGCCAATGTACTCGGCGCTCAAGCACCAGGGGCGCAAGCTCTACGAGCTGGCCCGCGAAGGCAAGTCGATCGAGCGTGCAGCCAGGCGCGTGACAGTGTATGATGCGCGCCTTCTTGTTCTTGCCGATACCGCCTTCGAACTGGAAGTGCGCGTGAGCAAGGGCACCTATATCCGTACCCTGGCCGAAGACATTGGCCAGGTTCTGGGCTGCGGAGCGCATATCAGCGCGCTGCGCCGCCTGGCAACGGGCCCCTTCACGAGCGAGGGCATGTTGACCCTCGAGGCGCTGGAGGCCCAGGCCGACCAGGCCGATCGCGAGGCGGTACTGCTGCCCGTCGACGTGCTGGTCGACCACCTGTCGCGGCTCGAGATCGATGCCGTGGTGGCCAGCCGGCTGACACATGGCCAGCCGGCCCGAGTCGAGGCTGGCGAGTTGGCCGAGGGCGAGACGACAAGACTCTATCGTGACGGGGCCTTCCTGGGTCTCGGCACGGTGACGGGGCCACAGGAGGTGGCACCTAAAAGGCTGTTGAGCACTGCAGCCGACTGAAGGAAGATACGCCCGAGACTGCAAATATGCGTGGTCTCAAACATTTATCACCCAGGCATATTGCTTACTGGAGAGACAGATGGCACTGACAGCCGAGCAGAAGTCCACAATCGTCAATGAGTACGGTCGTGGCGAGAACGACACCGGTTCCCCCGAAGTGCAGGTAGCCTTGCTGAGCGCCAACATTGATGGCCTGCAGGACCACTTCAAGACCAACAAGCAGGATCACCACTCCCGCCGTGGCCTGATCCGCATGGTTAACCAGCGCCGCAAGCTGCTGGACTACCTGAAGCGCAAGGATTTCGAGCGCTATCAGTCGCTGATCCAGCGCCTGGGCCTGCGCCGCTAAGCGGCGCCTCCCAAGCGGTAACGAAACGGGCAGCCTTCGGGCTGCCCGTTTCATTTGTGCCAATGTCAGAGGCGCCGGTGGCAGGTCGGAGGGGAGGTCCGAGGACCAGGGATGGCCGAGGTAGCGTACAGGGAGGTATTCACAGCGCCTCCCCGAAGGCCTGTCGCCGGATCAGCCCCGGTAATGCAGAGCCGGAAATGTCGCTAACCGGTGGCCGCGGCGGGCGTCAACCCCTAAAATGGTCGCCGAGTCAAAACGAACCAAACATCGAAAAGTTGAAGGAAGTCGCCGTGAATCCGGTCAAGAAAACGTTTCAGTACGGTCGCAGTACCGTCACCCTGGAAACCGGGCGTATCGCCCGCCAGGCCACCGGTGCCGTGATGGTCACCATGGATGATACCGTGGTGCTGTGCACCGTGGTGGCCAAGAAGGAGGCCAATCCTGCGCAGCCCTTCTTTCCGCTAGGGGTGTTCTATCAGGAGAAGACCTACGCGGTCGGCAAGATTCCCGGCGGCTTCTTCAAGCGCGAGGGGCGTCCCACCGAGAAGGAGACCCTCACCTCGCGGCTGATCGACCGGCCGATCCGTCCGCTCTTCCCCAAGGGCTTCATGAACGAGGTGCAGGTTGTCTGTTCGGTGCTCTCCACCGACCGTAACCATGACCCGGACGTCGCCGCGATGCTCGGCACCTCTGCTGCCCTGGCTATCTCCGGTGTGCCCTTTAACGGTCCGATCGGCGGCGCACGCGTAGGCTTCACCGAGGATAACGGCTATTTCCTCAATCCTACCGTCGAGGAGCTGACCGGCTCCGAACTCAACATGGTCGTTGCCGGCACCGAAAAGGCGGTGCTGATGGTCGAGTCCGAGGCCAACGAGCTGCTCGAGGACGAGATGCTCGGCGCCGTGCTCTATGCCCACCAGGAGATGCAGGTGGCCATTCAGGCCATCAACGAACTGACCGCCGAGGCGGGAAAGCCGAAGTGGGACTGGCAGCCCGCCGCCGACAATACCGCCCTCAAGGGCGCCATGGCCGATGCCTTCGAGCAGAAGGTCGGCGAGGCCTATCGCATCACCGACAAGATGGCCCGCCAGGACTCCCTCTCCGCCCTCAAGGATCAGGCGATGGAGCAGTTTGCCGGTGAGGAAGAGGGCAAGTACGACGCCGACGAGGTCAAGGGTGCTTTTGCCGGCCTGGAGAAGCGCGTGGTGCGTTCGCGCGTGGTCAAGGGCGAGCCGCGCATCGACGGCCGCGACCACAAGACCGTACGTCCGCTGGATATTGAGGTCGGCACTCTGCCCAAGACGCATGGCTCGGCGATCTTCACCCGCGGCGAGACCCAGGCCATCGTGGTGGCGACGCTAGGTACCCTGCGTGATTCCCAGCTGATCGAGTCGCTGGAGGGTGAGCGCAAGGATCGTTTCCTGCTGCACTACAACTTTCCCCCTTACTGCGTGGGCGAGGCTGGCTTCATGGGCGGTCCCAAGCGCCGTGAGATAGGCCATGGTCGTCTGGCGCGCCGCGGCGTGCAGGCGATGCTGCCTGACGAGGCAGACTTTCCCTATACCATCCGCGTGGTTTCCGAGATCACCGAGTCCAATGGCTCGAGCTCCATGGCCTCCGTTTGTGGCTCATCGCTTGCGCTGATGGATGCCGGGGTGCCGATGAAGGCGCCGGTGGCCGGCATCGCCATGGGCCTGGTCAAGGATGAGGACGGCTTCGCCGTGCTCACCGACATTCTCGGCGACGAGGATCATCTCGGCGACATGGACTTCAAGGTGGCCGGCTCCACCAACGGCGTCACCGCTCTGCAGATGGACATCAAGATCGAGGGTATCAACGAGGAGATCATGGAGGTGGCCCTGCAGCAGGCCTATGAGGCCCGTCAGCAGATCCTCGAGCAGATGAATACGGTGATCGGCCAGAGTCGTGAAGAGGTGTCCGAGAACGCTCCTTCCATGGCGACCATCAAGATCGACCCGGAGAAGATCCGCGACGTCATCGGCAAGGGTGGCGCGACCATCCGCAAGATCTGTGAGGATACCGGCGCCTCTATCGATCTCGATGACGATGGTACCGTGCGCATCTACGCAGAGGACAAGGCAGCCGCCAAAGCGGCTATCGATACCGTGTTGGCGATTACTGCCGAGCCCGAGATCGGCAAGCTCTATCGTGGCAAGGTGGCGCGCATTGCCGATTTCGGTGCCTTCGTCAATATCATGCCGGGTACCGACGGCCTGGTGCACATCTCCCAGATCGTGCCGGAGCGGGTCAACGACGTCCGCGATTTCCTGAACGAGGGCGACGAGCCCATCGTCAAGGTGCTCGACATCGACAACCGCAACCGGGTGAAGCTCACCATCAAGGAGATCACCCCGGAAGAGAAGGCGGCGTTCGAGGCCGAGGAGGTCGCCGAGCCCCAGCTCTGAGCCGTAAGCCTTAAGCGATAAGCCGTAAGAAAAACCCTCCATGGTCCAGCCGTGGAGGGTTTTTCAGTTGAGGATGGCAAACGAAAGAAAAGCCCTCGTGGAACTCATCCACAAGGGCTTCTCAATGGTGCTCACAGCTTACAGCTTAGGCTCGCGCGTAGCGCGCCTTACCGCTCGATGGCGAGCGCCACCCCTTGCCCACCGCCGATACACAGGGTCGCCAGGCCCTTCTTGGCATCCCGGGCGATCATTTCATGGACCAGGGTCACCAGGATACGGCAGCCGGAGGCGCCAATGGGGTGGCCGATGGCAATGGCACCGCCGTTGACGTTGACCTTGCTGACATCCCAGCCCAGTTCCTTGTTGACCGATAGGGCCTGGGCGGCGAAGGCTTCATTGGCCTCGACCAGGTCCAGGTCGTCCAGGCTCCAGCCGGCCTTCTCGAGGCAGCGGCGGGTGGCCGGTGCGGGGCCGATACCCATGATGGAGGGGTCGACGCCGGCGTTGCTGTAGGCCTTGATGCGGGCTAGCGGCTCGAGGCCCAGGGCCTTGGCCTTGTCGGCGGTGCAAAGCATCACCACGGCGGCCCCATCGTTGAGGGAGGAGGCGTTGCCGGCGGTAACGGCGCCATCTTTCTTGAAGGCCGGACGCATGCCGCCTAGCTTCTCGGCGGTTACGTCGCGCGGGCCCTCGTCGGTGTCGAAGACCACCGGGTCGCCTTTGCGCTGGGGGATCTCCACGGGGACGATTTGCCCCTTGAACTTGCCTTCCCTGATGGCGGCGGCGGCCTTCTGCTGGGAGCCGGCGGCGAACTCGTCCATCTCCTCGCGGCTGATGCCGTACTTCTCTGCCAGGTTCTCGGCCGTGATGCCCATGTGGTAATTGTTGAAGGCATCCCACAGGCCGTCGTGGACCATGGTGTCGATGGCCTTCCAGTCACCCATGCGCTGTCCTGTACGGGAGTTGGGCAGCACATGGGGTGAGGCGGACATGTTCTCCTGGCCACCGGCGATGATCAGCTCGGCATCGCCGCAGCGGATCGCCTGGGTGGCCAGGTGCAGGGCCTTGAGGCCCGACCCGCAGACCTTGTTGATGGTCATGGCCGGTACGGCATCCGGCAGACCTGCCTTGATGGATGCCTGGCGGGCGGGGTTCTGGCCGACCCCTGCGGTGAGCACCTGGCCGAGCAGTACCTCGTCGACCTGATCCCCGGCAACGCCGGTGGAAGAGAGGATGTCCTTGATGACATGGGCACCCAGGTCGCTGGCGGGGATGCCGGCCAGGGAGCCACCGAAGGTGCCGACGGCAGTGCGGCGAGCGGCAACAATCACCACGTCTTGCATTGGAGATACTCCTGAAGAATGACTAGCGGGCTTGCGGCGGTGTCTGTAAGACAGTCTGAGTTCGAAGACGTCTCAGACATAGCCGGGACAGCCAGCATAGGCGACGCTTGTGCGTCGCGGCAATGCTTCCATGGACGAATGCGCGGGAAGGTATCGAAGGAAGGAGGCGTTGGCAGGTGCGGCACCCCGCAGGGTGCCGTGGCAGACGGCTGTCAGGCGAGTTGTACCGGGATGGCGTTGCTGGTGTGGCTGACGGCATTGCCTTCTCGGAGGTAGACCAGGGCCGGTGCGTGTGCCTCGAGTTCCGCGTCGCTGTAATGGGCATAGCTGCAGATGATCACGCGTTGCCCCTCACTCGCCAGGTGAGCTGCCGCGCCGTTCACGGAGATCATCCTGGATCCTTCCTCGGCGCGGATGGCGTAGGTGGTGAAGCGCTGGCCATTCTCGACGTTGTAGATCTGGATCTGTTCGTTCTCGCGGATGCCGGACATGTCGAGCAACTCGCCGTCAATGGCGCAGGAGCCCTCATAGTTGAGAACGGCGTGGGTGACACGGGCCATGTGCAGCTTGGCCTTGAGCATGATGGTCTGCATGGAGTGAAGGTTCCTCTTTGTGGCGTTGTCACGCCCTCAGCGTGGCAGGGTGAGGCTCAGGTTATCGATCAGTCGGGTCGGGCCGAGACGTGCCGCGACGAGCAGGACGGCGTCGCGAGTGGTCTCTGTGACCGGCCCCAGGTCGGTATCGCGAAGCTCGAGGTAGTCCGGTGCGAAGCCGGCTTCCCTCAGCCGGTCCAGGCCCTCGGCCAGGGTGTGGCTCGGGTCGGCACCGGCCTCCAGGGCATCGCGCAGCGCGCACAGGGTAAGGTACAGCGAAGGGGCGGCGTCGCGCTGGGTGGCATCCAGGTAGCCGTTGCGTGAGGAGAGGGCCAGGCCATCCTCGGCGCGAACGATGGGGACGCCGACGACCTCTACAGGCAGGTGCAGGTCGTTGACCATGCGGCGGATCACCGCCAGCTGCTGGTAGTCCTTCTCGCCGAAGCAAGCGACATCGGGCTGCACCAGGTTGAAGAGCATGGTAACGATGGTGGCCACACCGTCGAAGTGCCCGGGCCGGTCGCCACCGCAGAGCCCCTCGCTGACCTCGGGCACGCAGACTCGTGTCTGGGCCTCCAGGCCGCGCGGGTAGACGGCCGTCATCTCGGGAGCGAACAGCAGGTCGCAGCCGGCGTCCTCGAGCTTCGTCTGATCCTCGGCCAGGGTCCGCGGATAGGCGTCCAGATCCTCGCCGGCACCGAACTGCAGGGGGTTGACGAAGATGGTCGCCACGACCACATCGCCCCGGCGGCGCGCTTCCGCCACCAGTGCCAGATGGCCTTCATGCAGGTTACCCATGGTCGGTACCAGGGCGATTCGCTGGCCACGGTGACGGAACTCGTCCAGGGCCTCGCGCAGGAGCGGAATCTCTCGCAGGGTACGCATCACAGCGAGCTCCTCGAAACGCAGCTTAGAAACAATGCTCTTGAGCGGGAAAGCGACGAGCCTTGACATCCTCGTGATAGCGGTTGAAAGCGCTCGGGATATCGTCCGCCTCGGTCATGAAGTTCTTCACGAAGCGTGGCGTGCGGCCGTGGGTGATGCCCAGCACGTCGTGCATCACCAGAATCTGGCCGTCCGTATCGGGGCCGGCGCCGATGCCGATCACCGGCACCTCCACCGCCTCGCTGACCGCTCGGCCCAGGCTTGCCGGCACGCACTCCAGCAGGATGACCGAGGCGCCGGCCTCGACCAGGACCCGAGCATCCTCAAGGATCCGGGTTGCCTGCTCGGCCTCGCGTCCCTGCACCTTGTAGCCACCTAACTGGTAAACCGACTGGGGCGTCAGGCCTAGGTGGGCACAGACCGGAACGCCTCGTCGAGTCAGTTCACGAATGCCGTCGGCCATCCAGGCCTCGCCTTCGACCTTTACCAGCTCGGCCCCGGCTCGCATCAGCTCGCCGGCATCCTGAAGCAGGCGCTCGGTGCTCGAGTTGCTCATGAAGGGGAGGTCTACCATCAGCAGACTTTGACCTCTGCCGCGAGCGACGCAGCGAGTGTGGTAGCAGATCTCGTCGAGAGTCACCGGCAGGGTGCTGGCGTGCCCCTGCAGGACCATGCCTAGAGAGTCGCCCACCAGCAGCACCTCGATGCCCGCCTCTCCGGCAGCCCGGGCGAAGGAGGCGTCGTAGGCGGTCAGGCAGCTGAACGGCTCACCGGCGCGCTTGAAGGCCTTGAGCGTGCTCAGGGTGACGGTTTTCATCGCGTGCTCTCATCGTCTTGTCGTGGGAGGCCTTCGGCGGGCCTGCCTCGTGTAACCTGCGATTGTTACCTGAATCATGCCGAAGTGTCGACAGGTAACAATGCGGGGCGTTTCTCAGTCTTGCGGTAACACCGGCTGAAGGCCTCGGGTATCGAGCCTGGCGATCCGTTGCGCCAGGGTGTGACCCTCTAATACCAGAGTCGGCGCCAGCTCTTCCAGCGGGACCAGCACGAAGGCGCGCTGGACCATTTCCGGGTGGGGCAATGTCAGCCGTGGCAGTGTGAGCCGGTGGTCATCGAAGAGTAGCAGATCCAGATCCAGGGTCCGGGGGCCCCAGCGACGGCCGCGCACGCGGCCGTGGCGCTGTTCCAGGGCCTGCAACTGGTCGAGCAGGGCAAGCGGCGAAAGGCGCGTCTCCAGGCGCGCTACGGCATTGATGTAGTCCGGCTGGTCGGTGGGGCCTAGCGGAGGGCTGGCGTAGAGCCGCGAGGCGGCGATGCGATGGGTCAGAGGGAGGCTGTCGAGCTCGCGAAGGGCACGCTCGACGTGCTCCCGCGGTCCATCGAGGTTGCTGCCCAGGCCGATCCAGGCATGGTGCCGCGGATGGCTCATGTCTCGCTCGCGGGGCCCCGCGGCTTCCTGCGGCGTCGGCGGCGCTTGCGCGGCTGCCCGCTGCCGGCCGGGTCGGCGCCGACCTTGCCCAGCAGGCGGCGCTGTTCATGCTCGTCCGCTTGCTGGAAGGCGGTCCACCAGTCACCTAGGCCGGGTTCGAGTTCGCCGGCACCTTCGCGCAGCAGAAGGAAATCGTAGGCGGCCCGGAAGCGCGGATGCTCGCGGGTCTGGAAGACACGCTTGCCGCGGCGCAGCGGCAGCCGCTGCTGCAGGTCCCAGATATCGCGCATCGGTAGACTGAAGCGCTTGGGGATGGAGATGTGCTGAAGCTGGCGCGAGACCACCTGCTGGGACGCCGCCTGGAGCGCAGGGATGGGCGGCATGCCATCGCCCTCGAGGATCGCCTGACGCTGCTGGACGGGAGCCCAGAGCAGGGCGGCGAACAGGAAGGCCGGGGTCACCGGACGGTCTTCGGCGATGCGGCGGTCGGTACTCTCCAGTGCCAGCTCTACCAGGCGTTCGGCCCAGGGCTGTTCTTCCATGGCCTCGTCTGCCTCGGGGAAGAGCATCGCAAAAAGCCCGTAGTGGCGCAGCAGATGAAAGGTGGCAACCCCCTGGCCGGCCATGAACAGCTTGAGTATCTCGTCGAACAGCCGCGCCGGTGGGATCTGCAGCAGCAGCGGCGCGGCCTCTTGGATGGGTGCCTCGGTGGCCGGATCGAGATGGAAGTCGAGCTTGGCGGCGAAGCGCACCGCTCGCAGCATCCTTACCGGATCCTCGCGGTAGCGGGTGGCCGGGTCGCCGATCAGCCGCAGGGTGCGGGCCTCGATATCGCGCACGCCGTCGGCGAAGTCGTGGATCGAGAAGTCGGCGATGTTGTAGTAGAGGGCGTTGACGGTGAAGTCGCGGCGCAGGGCGTCTTCCTCGATATTGCCCCAGACATTGTCGCGCAGCAGCAGGCCATCGTCCGACTGGTGGGAGATATGGTCGGCGTGGTCATCACTGGGCTTGCCGCGGAAGGTGGTGACCTCGATCACCTCGCGGCCGAAGCGGACGTGCACGATGCGGAAACGCCGGCCGATGATGCGCGAATTGCGAAAGAGGTCCTTGACCTGATTCGGCGTGGCATCGGTGGCGACATCGAAGTCCTTGGGCATGTGGCCGAGCAGTGCATCACGGATGCACCCTCCCACTAGGAAGGCCTGGAAGCCGGCGTTGTGCAGCCGATAGAGGACCTTGAGGGCGGCGTCGCTGAAGTGCTGACGCGAGACAGGATGTTCCTGGCGAGGAATGATGCGCGGGCCGGTGCTGGCGGCCGGCGCATCCTGAGGGCCGAACAGCGACTTGATGCGCTCGCCCGGACTCTGCAGAAAGCGGGTAAAACCTTTGATCATGCGACGATATCGACTCGCGGGACGCGGAAAAGGCTTGAGTGTAGCCGACCACTGACACCTTGCAAAGCGCGGCAGGGTACTGAGGTTCGTCATGAAATAGAAAGGGGAAGCCGTTGGCTTCCCCTGTTCAAGCAGGATGCAGCATCCCTGCTGCTGATTTTTCTTCGTGATGGCGCATCGCCCTGAATACGCACCACAGTCACCAAGGAGTGTTCAGGCAAGCGGTGTTGTTGTGTTTGTTGATGCTCCTGACGGCGACCGTCTCGTATTCAAAACAATAGTCCAACCACGACGGCATGTAAGTATGCCTCCTCCCGGCTTGTTGATGTTGTTGCCGGGAGTGCACCTCGATGGCCATTGTCATTGTTGGTCGGCCGTACTCGGGTGCGTCGCGTCCTGATGGCTCCGGTGCTTCGAGCAACTTGTTGTTGTTGGGACCCGAAGGCCTCGCGCCGTGCCGATGCTGTTTTTGTTGTCGGCAAGCGCCGAAGTCGTAGGGGCCCGGTTGTCTTGTTGTTGTTCGCGGGTCGGGCCCCGTCACGCCTGGCTGACCTGTTGTTCTTGTTGGCAGCGGGTGACGTCCGGATTTGTTTTTCTTGCTCTAGATGTAGCAGCCTGCGTGCCATCCAATGATAATTTCTTTTAAAACAGATTGTTGTGCGCTCTTGAGGGGGTTGTCTTGCTGGCAGGGGTGCGGAGTGTTACCCGATCGGCCCCGTTTTGAGGCATTGGTTGTGTGGGAAGGTAACAAATGGTGCCGACCGTGTGACGGGGAGGGTAAAAAACGCCCGCGGACGATGCCGCGGGCGCTTGCACCGTGATTGCATGGCCAGCCGCACTATCCCGTGTTGCGGCGGGGGCTCTTCTTGCGTGGTATGCCCAGGCGCTGTCGTCGCTCCCACAGGCACTTGCGGCTGATGCCGAGTTTCTGGGCGAGCTCGGTCTCGCTCATCTGGTCCTGATGCTCCAGTACGAAGTGCTGGAAGTAGTCCTCTAGGGAGAGGTCCTCCTCATCGCCGGTCTCCTGCGCCTCCTGGCCGGCCACGGCTGGCGCGGGGGATCGGGGCATGCCGGGCGGCTGGGACGTTGGCGCTAGACCCAGGTCGTCGGGATGGATGAGATGGCCCTCCGCAAGGATCACGCCGCGTTCCAGCGCATTCTCCAGTTCGCGCACGTTGCCAGGCCAGGGATAGTCGCGGATGGTGCGCCGGGTGGCTCTCGAGAGGCGCAGACTATCGCGCTCGTGCCTACGGCAGGCCTTCTCCAGCAAGACGTCGGCTATCTCGAGGATGTCGTCATCGCGCTCGCGCAGGGCGGGCAGGTCGATCTGCATCACGTTGAGACGGTAGTAGAGGTCGAGGCGGAACTCGCCGGTCTTCGACAGGCTCTGCAGGTCGCGGTGGGTGGCGGCGATCAGGCGCACGTCGACATGGCGGGTTTCCACCGAGCCGATCTTGCGGATCTCGCCCTCTTGAAGCACGCGCAGCAGGCGAGCCTGAGCATCGAGTGGCAGCTCGCCGATCTCGTCGAGGAAGAGGGTGCCGCCGTCGGCGGCCTCGACCAGGCCGGTGCGCGAGGCAGTGGCACCCGTGAAGGCGCCCTTTTCGTGCCCGAACAGCTCGGACTCGATCAGTGTCTCGGGGATGGCGGCACAGTTGACGCAGATTAGCGGCGCATGGACGCGGCGACTTTGCTGGTGCAGGGCGCGGGCGACCAGCTCCTTGCCGGTGCCCGATTCGCCCTGGATCAGTACGGTAACATCAGCAGGTGCTGCCTTGCGGATTCGCGTGTAGACCACCTGCATGGCGGGACAGTTGCCGATCATGGGCTGACGCGTGCCGCCGGGCTCGGTGATGTCGGGTGGCTCGCCCTGCTGAGAGGCCTGCCGGTGCAGGATCTGGGCCACGGTCTCGAGCAGCTCGTCGTGGTCGAAGGGCTTGGCCACATAGTCCACGGCACCGAGTTTCAGCGCTTCCACTGCGGAGCGCATGCTGGCGTAGCTGGTCATGATCAGTACCGGCACGGGGGCGGCACGAGCGATCAGCTCGGTGCCTGGCTCGCCGGGCAGCCGTAGGTCGCTGATCACCAGGTCGAAGCCTTGGGGCTCGAGTGCCAGGGCCTCGGTTACCGAGCCGGCTTCGCTGACGCGGTGGTCGTGGCGCTCCAGCAGCCGCTTCAGGGCGCTGCGGATGATGGCTTCGTCTTCAACGATCAGGATCCGGCTCATCGGTGCTGTCACCATGCTCTGGGTTGAGGGGCAGCCACAGGTGGAAGCGGGTGCCATTGGCTTGCCCGGGGGGCGGTGAGTCAATATCGATCTGGCCGCCGTGCTCGGCAATGATGCTGTAGACCAGGGGCAGGCCGAGTCCCGTGCCTTCGCCGGGGGGCTTGGTGGTGGTGAAGGGCTCGAACAGGTGGTCGCGCACCCGCTCGTCGATGCCATGGCCCTGATCGGTGACGGTGACGTGAAGCCACTTGCCCTCGGCAACGGCATCGATGATCACCTCGCCCCCGGGGTTGCTGGCGTCTCGGGCATTGCCGAGCAGGTTGACCATCACCTGCAGCAGCCGCTGGGTATCCCCCTTGACCTGGAGGCCAGCCGGGCAAAGGTTGTGGTAGTGGATATCCTCCCCCGAGCGGGCGAGGTGGATCAAGTGCAGGGCTTCGTCTGTCAGCATATCCAGCGACACCGGAGCGAAGGGTTTGCCGCTCACGTGTCGGCCGCCATGGGCGAAGCCCACCAGCGACTCGACGATTCGCGAGATGCGGTCGGTGAGCTGCTGGATCTGGGTAGCGGTCTCCAGTACCTCTGGCTCGTCGGTGTCGTAGCGCAGGTTCTGGGCCAGCGAGGAGATGCCGGTGACGGGGTTGCCGATCTCGTGGGCCACGCCCGCCGCCAACTGGCCGATGGAGGCCAGCCGGGCGGCATGCACCAACTCGTCCTCCAGCCACTTCATCTCGCTGTGGTCCTCCACCAGGATCACGGTACCGCCGCGCATCTCCTCGTCGACCTCCAGTTCGGCCTTGTGCAGGCTCAGGTAGCGAGTGGTGCCGTCCAGCGTCACCGGCTGCTTGTAGAGGTGGTCATGATGTTCGAGAAGCACGCGGCCCAGCAGGGCCCCCCAGGGCGGCGGCAGGCCATCGCGGCGCGAACCGACCACGCTGTCGCCCTCGATGCCGGAAAGCTCGGCGAGGGTGTCGTTCCACATCAGTAGTTCGTCGTCGACGCCGAAGGCACACAACCCCACCGGCAGGCGGGTGAGGATGCGGCGGTGGTAGCGGCGCAGGCCGTCGAGCTCCCGGGCCAGGCCGGTCAGTCGGGTGCGATAGGCCTCCAGGCGGCTTTCGACGAATTGGACGTCATCATTGGGCTCCAGGCCGCCACGGCGATAGGGCAGGTGGCGGTCGACGATGTCCTGGGCCACCGAAGGGCCCATCAGTCCCGAGAGGTTGGCCTGGATGCGGTCGCGCAGCCGGCGCAGGGCGTAGGGGCGGCCATCCAGCGGCGACAGGCCCAGGTCGGTCAGGGCGCGGTCGACCTCTCGGCTGGCGACCTCCTCGCCCAGGGCGCGGGCCAGATGGTACTTGAATTCCTCACCGTTACCGGCCATCAGCGGCAGGCGCTTGGGGCGGATCACCGCATCCACCGAGCAGGCCTCGGCCGCAGCCTGCTCGCCGGCAGAGGTGGGCGTGATCAGCGAAACCAGGATGAGGGTCAGGATATTGGCCGCCAGCGAGACCAGGGTCACCACGTACCAGACAGGGTCGCCGGCCAGTGCTTCGAGGCCCGGCGGCAGCAGCACCAGGGCAGGGATGTCGCTGAGCAGTGGCACCCAGGTGCCGGCGAGCCACACCAGTCCGCCCGCCGTCAGCCCGCTGACCATGCCCTTGCGGTTGGCGCCCGGCCAGTAGAGCAGCGCGAGCATGCCCGGTAAGCACTGGGCCATGCCGATGAAGGCGGCCAGCCCCAGGGTGGTGAGGTCATGGTTCACCCCCACCAGGCGGTAGAAGATCCATCCGCCGAGGATCACCGCCACGATCAGGGCGCGGCGCAGCCAACGCAACCAGCGATAGAGGTCTGGCTGGACCACCGGGGGGTGGGCGACCAGCACCAGGTGATTGAGGATCATGCCCGACAGCGCCAGGGAGATGATGATCATGGTACCGCTGGTGGCCGCCAGTCCGGCGATGAACACCAGTCCCTGGAGCCACAGCGATTCGGAGAGTCCATAGGCCAGGTAGGCAGTGCCGAGACCGCCGGCATCGACTCCCAGGCGCTGGGAGGCCCAGAGGATGAGTGGCACTGGCAGCGCCATCAGCAGCAGGAATAGCGGCAACGACCAGGCGGCCTGCAGGAGGGTGCGCCGCGAGAGGGTCTCGGCGAAGGTGATGTGGAACATGTGCGGCATCAGGAATGCCGCGGCGAAGAACAGTAGCAGCAGGGTGCGCCACTGGGCCGGATCGAGGTGGGCGACACTGGCCTGGGCCGCGCGTCCGGGGCCGTCCAGCCAGGTCTGGAGATCGGAGGGGCCATCGAAGACCACGAAGAGGGCGAAGGTCCCCAGTGCCAGCATGGCGGTGAGCTTGACCAGCGACTCCAGGGCGATGACGGCGAGCAGGGTGTCGTGGCGGGCGTGGAGTCGGCTGTGGCGAGCGCCGAAGAGAATGGCAAAGAGCGCGATCAGCGCACAGAACAGCAGAGCCAACAGGGATGGCGAGTCGCTGCCGGTTAGCAGGGAGATGGTATCGCCCAGGGTTTGCACCTGTAGAGCCAGCAGGGGCAGCACGGCCAACAGGCTGATCAGGGTGATCAGGGTGCCGACCCAGCGTGAACGAAAGCGGAAGGCGAAGAGGTCGGCCAGCGAGGCCAATTGGTAGGTGCGGGTCATGCGCTGGATCGGCACCAGCAGGACCGGAGCGAGCAGGAAGGCGCCCGCCACCCCCAGATAGTAGGCGAGATAGCCGTAACCGGCATTGCCGGCAAGCTCCAGGCTGCCGTAGATCGCCCAGGCGCTGGCGTAGACCCCCAGCGCCAGGGTGTAGACAACAGGATGGCGTGCGATGCGCGTAGGAATCCAGTGCCGCTCTACCGCCAGGGCACCCAGGAACAGCAGCAGCAGGTAGCCGCTGCCGAGGGTGAGCAGGCCGCCGAGGCTAGCGTTCATCGAGTTTTCTCTTCTGCTCCAGCCACAGGGTCAGGGCGATCAGCACCCCCCAGATGACGAAGGGGCGGTACCAGGCCACCTCGGGGTTGGCCCAGCCGCTCATCAACAGCGGGGAGAGCAGGTACCCGCCGAAAACCAGGAAGAGCATGATGCGATAGACGTACATGAGAGGCTCCTCTCAAAGTGTAACGACGCCTGCCTGATGGTAAGCCTCGGCGCGCAGCCGGGCGATCTTCCAGTGGGCTGTCGCCCAGCTCAGCTGCTCCTCCACCGGCGCGGTGGTCAGCTCCCGGGGCGGTGCCTGGTCCAGTGCCGTCAGTGCCGCATGCAGCAGCGGGCGCACCGCATCGTCGTACTCCGGCAGGGCCGGCGCCAGGTTCTGCTTGGAGAGCTTCTGACCGTCTTCCCCGATGATCAATGGCAGATGCAGGTAGCGGGGGACGGGGAGGCTCATGGCATGCTGCAGCTGGCGCTGCCAAGGGGTGTTGTCGAGCAGGTCGAAGCCGCGCACCACGTCGCTGATTCCCTGGTCGGCGTCGTCGACCACCACGGCGAGCTGGTAGGCCCAGAGGCCATCCTTGCGCTGGAGCACCACGTCTCCGAGCTCGGCGGGGTCGAAGCGCTGCTCTCCGAACAGGCGGTCCTGCCAGACCACCGGACGCAGGCCCAGATCGCTGCGCAGTCGCCAGGCCACCGGCTTGTCGGGTTCTTGCACCCCGTGCCGACACCAGCCGGGGTAGACCGAGTAGTTGCGCCACTGCTTGCGTGAGCAGCTGCAGGGATAGGCGAGCCCTTGTGCCTTCAGGCGCTCCAGGGCGGCGGCATAGGCATCGTTGCAGTCATGTTGCCAGGTGGCCGGGCCGTCCCAGTGCAGGCCGAAGGCCTCGAGCTGGCGCAGTATGGTATCGGCGGCCCCGGCGGGGCAACGCGGCGGGTCAATGTCCTCGATGCGCAGACGCCACTCGCCCTTCGCACGGCGGGCATCCAGAAAACTGGCCAGGGCCGCCACCAGAGAGCCGAAGTGCAGGGGCCCCGAGGGGGTTGGCGCAAAGCGTCCACGGTAGTTGCTCATCGGCACTCCCTGTCGCGCAGGGGCAATACGCAAACGGGCACCCTGGGGTGCCCGTCGCGGGGTGAGATCGTGGCGATCGGCATGGCTGACTCAGCCGCCCAACTGCTTTTCCTTGAGCTCGGCCAGGGTCTTGCAGTCTACGCACAGGGTGGCGGTGGGCCGTGCCTCGAGCCGACGAATACCTATCTCGACGCCACATGCCTCGCAGAAGCCGTATTCGTCCTCGTCGATCTTCTCGAGCGTCTCGTTGATCTTCTTGAGCAGCTTGCGCTCGCGATCGCGGGTGCGCAGCTCCAGGTTGAAGCCTTCTTCCTGGGTGGCGCGATCGGCGGGGTCGGCGTAGTTGTTCGCCTCCTCCTGCAGGTGGCGCACGGTACGGTCGACTTCTTCCATGAGCTCCTGTTTCCAGCCCAGCAGGATCTGTCGGAAGTGCTCCAGCTGCTTATCGTTCATGTACTCTTCACCCGGCGCCGGCTCGTACGGGGTGAATTTCTTGGGAGCATCCATCTTCTTTTCAGCTACTGGCATGGGATTGCCTCGTTACTTGAGTGACTACTGATCAATACCCGCCGTGATGCCTGGTATCTCACGCCAAAGGGGTGCTTGTTTAGCGTAAAAACAAAGGTCGTGCAACCTCTTCCACCGCCAGGACTGCGCTTGCACGCCAAAAGTCGTAACATGCCGGTTTTACTCTCGGCCTCGGGAAGATGCCCGTTGTGCCGCGACGTGTCTAGAGGAGCCGTGCATGTCCTGGAATTCGCGCGTCGAGCGCATCGCCCCCTTCCGCGTGATGAGCCTGCTGGAGACGGCCCAGGCCCGCGAAGCCGCTGGGCACGATGTTATCCACCTGGAGGTCGGTGAGCCCGATTTCCCGACCCCCGAGCCGGTGATCGAGGCTGGCCATGCCGCACTGTCTGCCGGTCATACGCGTTACACGCCGGCGGCGGGGCTGCCGGCACTGCGTGAAGCCATCGCCGGCCACTATGCCGAGCACTTCGGCACTACGGTCGACCCGAGGCGGATCCTGGTCACGCCTGGCGCCTCCGGGGCGTTGCTGCTGGCCAGCCAGCTGCTGGCCGGCTCCGGTGATCGGGTGCTGATGGCCGACCCCAATTACCCCTGCAATCGCCACTTCATGGCCCTGGCCGGTGCCGAGGTGGACGCCGTGCCGGTGGGGCCTGCCAGCGGCTGGCAACTGGATGCGGGGCTCGTCGACAGCCACTGGCGCGACGAGACTCGTCTGGCGATGCTCGCCACGCCCTCGAACCCCACCGGCCATATGCTCGATGCCGGCCAGCTCTCGGCGGTGGCCGAAACGGTGGCGACGCGTGGCGGCCACTTGCTGGTGGACGAGATCTACCAGGGGCTCTGCTACGATCTCGAGCCGCTCTCGGTGGCCTCGATCACCGCGGACGCCTTCGTGGTCAACAGTTTCTCCAAGTACTTCGGCATGACCGGCTGGCGCCTCGGCTGGCTGCTGGCACCCGAGGCGGCGGTGGAGCCGCTTGCTCGGCTGGCCCAGAACGTCTTCCTGGCCGCTTCCACGCCAGCCCAGCATGCGGCACTCGCCGCCTTCTCGCCCGAATGCCGGGGCATCCTCGAGACTCGGCGCAGCGAGCTCGGGCGCCGCCGCAATGCCCTGCTGGCGGGGCTTTCCCGCCTGGGGCTGGCGCCCTCGCTGCCGCCCCAGGGGGCCTTCTACCTGTGGCTGGATATCTCGCGCTACAGCGACGACAGCGAGGCTTTCTGCCAGGCGCTGCTCGAGGAAGAGAACGTCGCCATCACCCCGGGCACCGATTTCGCCCTGCTCGGCGGCGAGCACCATGTGCGTATCGCCTTCACCACCGGCGAGGCGCGACTTGAAGAAGCCGTGTGTCGCCTCGAGCGCTTCCTGGCGCGTCGCTGATGGAGTATCCGGCCCTGGCCCCCGGGACCCTGCTGCGTCGCTACAAGCGCTTCCTGGCTGACGTGCGCCTCGACGATGGCCGCGAGGTGGTGGCTCACTGTCCCAATACCGGCTCGATGCGGGCGGTGAACGTGCCGGGTTGCCGGGTCTGGCTATCGTCCAGCGACAACCCGGCCCGCAAGCTGGCCTGGACCTGGGAGCTGATCGAGTTGCCGCAACTCGATGGCACCATGGCGGCGGTCTCGGTGCATACCGGGCGAGCCAACCGCATCGTCGAGGAAGCGCTGCGCGCGGGGTGTGTAAAGGAACTGGCCGGTCATGCGACGATCCGGAGGGAAGCCGCGGTAGAGGGGGCGAGACTCGACTTTCGCCTCGACGACCCTGAACGCGGCACCACCTTCGTCGAGGTCAAGCAGGTGACCCTCAGGGAGGCCGATGGCCACGGCTACTTCCCGGATGCGGTGAGCACGCGGGGCCGCCGGCACCTCGAAGCGCTGGCCGCGCTGGCGGCCCAGGGCCACCGTGCCGTGCTGCTCTTCTGCGTGGCCCACGAGGGCATCGAGGATGTGGCCCCGGCGGCCCACCTGGATCCGGCCTATGCCGATACCCTGCGTGAAGTGGCGACCCGTGGCGTGGAAGTGCTGGCGCGGCGCTGCGATGTACTCCGCGAGGCCGGCGTGCCGGTGGCGATCCGCCTGGGACGCCGGTTGCCGGTCTCGTTCATCCGCGAGCTGGGCCCCGCCGTGGTCGTCGATTGAGCCGGAAGACTCGCGTGCTCAGCGGTCGATATAGAAGCGCTGGATGAAGCTGACCTCGGCGGGCTCGGCATTGCGGTCGTAGCGCACGCGCAGGTCGAAGCGCATCGGCTCATCCTCGTGGATGCGGAAGACGGCTACCTGGGACGGCGTGTCGCCGATGCGCAGGCTGCGGAACGCCAGCGGCATGGCGTCGTCCCCGTCGAGCCCGCCGATGCTACCGTCGACCGGCGCCGAGACCGGCCGGGTCGAGCCATCCTCGAGCTCTTCGATCACGCTGACGTTGAGCAGGGCCATGACCCGGCTGCGCTGGATGCCATGCTCCCGGGCCACTTCCTCAGGCAGGAAGCTGGTGTTCACTGCGCTGTAGTGGATCTGGTGGTTCCCCACCTGTTCGTACTGCTGGGCCTGGGCCGGTAGGGTCAACAGCAGCACCAGGCTCGCTGCCAGGGCTATCAGGCTGTGTCGCATCATCGTCGGTTCTCCCTTATTCGGTCTCTTTCGCCTGCGCCTCCCCGGCATCATGCCTCGCGGCGGGCGACCCGGAAGATGGCGATCTCGCCGAACAGGTTGGGCCACCACCGCGAGGTCCAGTGCCCCTCGTGGTCGCCGATGCCCACCGCCCGGTCGACAATGCTCAGACCCTTGTCGCGGCAGAGTTGTTCAAAGTCGTTGAAGGTCGATAGGTGGATGTTCGGCGTGTCGTACCAGGCGTGAGGCAGCGACCGGGATACCGGCATGTAGCCCTTGAAGCCCAGGTAGGCGCGGTGACGCCAGTAGGCGAAGTTGGGGAAGGTGATGATGCACTCTCCGGCAACGCGCAGCATCTCGTCGAGCATCAGGTCGGGGCGGCGCAGGGCCTGAAGCGCCTGAGTCATGACCACCAGGTCGCAGGCATCATCCTCGAAATTTGCGAGCCCTTCGTCGAGGTTCTGCTCGATGACGTTGACGCCCTTGGCCAGGCAGGCGGTGATGCCGTCCGGGTCGATCTCCAGGCCGAAGCCCGTGACCTGCTTGTCGCTGGCCAGCGCCGCCAGCAGCGTGCCCTCGCCGCAGCCCAGGTCGAGTACCCTCGCACCTTGTGGAACCCAGTCGTGAATCAGCTTGAGGTCGGCACGCATCATCGGCGTTCCTCCAGGCCCTGGTCGCGGGCAACACGGTTCATGAAGGCGGCGAACACCGCCTGATAACGCGGCTCGGGCATCAGGAAAGCGTCGTGACCATGGGGCGAGTCGATATTGGCATAGCTGACGGCCTTGTCGGCGCGGATCAGGGCATTGACCAGCTCCTTGGAGCGCGGCGGTGGGAAGCGCCAGTCGGTGGTGAAGCTGACCACCAGGAAAGGGCAGGCGGCAGAGGCCAGAGCTCGAGCCAGATCACCGCCGTGGGCCGCAGCCGGGTCGAAGTAGTCCAGCGCCTTGGTCATCAGCAGGTAGGTGTTGGCATCGAAGGAATTGGAAAAGGTGTCGCCCTGGTGGCGCAGATAGGATTCCACCTGGAATTCCACGTCGTAGCCGAAGTTCAGGTCGTTGCTGCGCAAGTCGCGGCCGAACTTGCTGCCCATGGCATCTTCGGAGAGGTAAGTGATGTGGCCCACCATGCGGGCGAGCTTGAGGCCGCGACGCGGCACCGTGTCATGATTGGCGTACCAACCATCCTGGAAGTCACGGTCGGAGCGGATTGCCTGGCGCGCCACTTCGTTGAAGGCGATGTTCTGTGCCGACAGTTTTGGCGTCGCCGCGATGACCACTGCATTGGCGATTCGCTCGGGATAGTCGAGGGTCCACTGCAGGACCTGCATGCCCCCCAGGCTGCCTCCGATCACGGCGGCAAAGCGCTCGATGCCCAGTCGATCGGCCAGCCGCGCCTGGCTGTGGACCCAGTCTTCTACGGTCATGATCGGGAAGTCGGGCCCCCAATGGTGCCCTGTCGCCGGGTTCTCGCTGGTGGGGCCGGTGCTGCCATGGCAGCCGCCGAGGTTGTTCAGCGAAACCACGAAGAAGCGCTCCGTGTCGATCGACTTGCCGGGGCCGATGTGCGCGTCCCACCAGCCCGGCTTGCGCTCGTCCATCGCGTGATAGCCCGCCGCATGGTGGTGGCCGGAGAGGGCATGACAGATCAGGATAGCATTGGAGCGTTCGGGGTTTAGGGTACCGTAGGTCTCGTATACCAGGTCATAGGCCGGCAGCGTCCTGCCGCAGGCCAGGGGCAGCGGGTCGTCGAAGTGCGCCGTCTCGGGCGTCACCAGGCCGACCGAATCGGGGGGAAGCTCGGGCATCAGTCGTGTCGTGTCCAGTCGTGGGTGTCGGCCGGCCTCAGAGGCCGACCAGGGCACCGGCGATGCCGGCGGCACGGGTCAGCGAGCCCACCACGATACCATCGATCAGGCTGATGGCGATGAACACCACGATGGGCGATAGGTCGATCATGCCGAGTGGCGGGATCACCTTGCGTACCGGCGCCATGATCGGCTCCACCAGCTGCATCACCAGCAGGGCGCCCGGGTGGCTGGCCTGGGGGGCCACCCAACTGAGGATGATCATCACGATCAGGGCGAAGAAGTAGATCTTGAGGATGGCGTTGGCAATGGCAGCCACTGAGCCGATCGCCACGCCGGCGATGGGTGCCATGCCGAAGCCGGCGATCTGGAGGATCACGATGATGCTGATCGCCTTGATGACGAAGGCCGTGGCCAGGGTGGCCAGGTCGAAGCGTCCCATTACCGGTCCCAGGAAACTCTGGAAGGGACGCACCGCCGGCTGGGTGATCTTCACCACCGATTGGCTGATGGGGTTGTAGTAGTCGGCCCGGGATGCCTGCAGCAGGAAGCGCAGCATCAGCAGAAATATGTAGATGTTGATCAGGGTGTTTACCAGCAGTAGGCCGGCGCTTCCCAGTTGACTGCCCATCGGGGCTCCTCCGTGTCGTTGAATCGTCGTCGTGTCGGCCTTATTGAGTGACGGACACTATCACTATCGGGTCAGCGCTTGCCGAGTTCGTCGGCCATCTCGCCGGCACGGTTGGCACAAGCGGTCATCGCCTCGGCCATGATGCGGCGCAGGCCGGCATCTTCCAGGTGCTCGATGGCTCGCTCGGTGGTGCCGCCTGGTGACATGACGTTGCGCTTGAGCTCGGCGGGTGGCTTGTCACTCGAGAGCGCCATCTTTGCCGCGCCCAGGGCGGTCTGCATGGCCAGTCGCCGTGCGGTGTCGGCGGGCAGGCCCAGCTTTGCGCCGGCCTCCTCCATGGCCTCGAACATCAGGAAGAAGTAGGCCGGGGCACTGCCCGAGACCGCGGTGACCGCATCGAGCAAGGCCTCGTCGTCGACCCATTCCACCAGGCCCACGGCCTCCATAAGCTCGGTGGCCAGCCGGCGCTGGGTGTCGTCCACGTTGGCATTGGCGAAGAGTCCGGCGGCCCCGGCGCCGACGAGGGCGGGAGTGTTGGGCATGCAGCGTACCAAGGGAAGGTCGCCGCCGAGCCAGTGTTCCAGGGTCTCGGCGGGCAGGCCTGCCGCCACCGAGACGATCAGCGGCCGGCGCGCCTGGACGGCATCGCGCATCTTCTCGCAGACTTCGCGCATGATTTGCGGTTTGACTGCCAGCACCACCACATCCGACTCGGCGACGGCCGCGGCATTGTCGGTCGCGGTGCGGATGCCCAGCCTTTCGCGTAGTGGGGCGAGGATGTCGTCGCTTGGTGAGGTGGCCATGATGTCGTCGGGTGAGAAGCCGCTCTCGATCATCCCGCCGATGATGGCGCCCGCCATGTTGCCGGCGCCGATGAAGGTGACTTTGCTGGCCATGGGATCTGTCCTGTGTCGGTCGACGTATGTGGCCGGTTTTGTCTGCCGGCGTCTGGTGGTTATCACTCTCGTGCGGTTCGCTCACCGAAAATCGCGGTACCCAGGCGGATCAGGGTGGCACCCTCGAGCACGGCAGCCTCCAGGTCGCTGGACATGCCCATCGAGAGGGTGTCGAGTGGCGCCTCAGGGAAGCGCTCGCGGAGCCCCTCGAGAGCCTCGCGGAGCCGGGCAAAGGGCGCACGCTGCGCATTCAACTCTTCGGCCGGAGCGGGGATCGCCATCAGCCCGCGCAGGCGCAGGGCCGGCATCGCCTGTATTGCCTCGGCGAGGGCCGGTAGTGCCTCCAGCGAGACGCCGGACTTGCTCGCCTCGTCGCTGATGTTGACCTGCAGGCAGATGTCCAATGGGCCAAGCGCCTCGGGGCGTTGATCATTCAGGCGCCTGGCAATCTTCTCACGGTCTACGCTATGTACCCAGGTGAAGTGCTCGGCCACCTCGCGAGTCTTGTTGGATTGCAGGGGGCCGATGAAATGCCAGACGATGGGATCCAGTTCCGTCAGCTCGGCCTGTTTGTCCAAGGCCTCTTGCACATAGTTCTCGCCGAACTCGCGCTGGCCGAGGTGCCAGGCCTCGCGGATCATGGCGGCGGGCTTGGTCTTGCTGACGGCCAGCAGTCGGACGGCATCGGCGGGCCGGTCGGCGGCGCTCAGCGCCTCGACGAGGCGGGTGCGGGCAGCGGCCAATGACTCGGAAAGTACCAGCTCCGTCATGTCTGAGTGTCTGTCATACTGAAGGAAACCTTATCCCGGGAGCAGGGGAAACGCATGGATATTACCGAACTGTTGGCTTTCTCGGCAAAGCAGAACGCCTCGGACCTCCACCTTTCGGCGGGTCTGCCGCCGATGATCCGTGTCGATGGCGACATCCGCCGGCTCAACGTGCCGGCCATGGATGACCGCGAGGTCCGTAAAATGATCTACGACATCATGGCGGACCGCCAGCGCCGCGACTATGAGGAGTTCTTCGAAACCGATTTCTCCTTCGAGGTGCCGGGTGTCTCGCGCTTTCGTGTCAACGTCTTCAACCAGGGGCGCGGCGCGGCTGCCGTCTTTCGGACGATCCCTACCGAGGTCCTGACCATGGAGAACCTGGGAATGGGGCAGGTCTTCCGTCAGCTCTCCATGCTGCCTCGCGGCCTGGTGCTGGTCACCGGCCCCACCGGCTCGGGTAAGAGCACCACGCTCGCGGCGATGATCGACTACATCAACGACAACCGCTTCGAGCACATCCTCACCATCGAGGACCCGGTGGAATTCGTCCACCGCAGCAAGCGCTGTTTGGTCAACCAGCGCGAGGTGCACCGCGATACCCATGGCTTCGCTCCGGCGTTGCGCAGTGCCCTTCGCGAAGACCCGGACATCATCCTGGTCGGCGAGCTACGCGACCTGGAGACGATCAGACTTGCCCTCACCGCCGCCGAGACCGGCCACCTGGTGTTCGGCACCTTGCACACCACCTCAGCGGCCAAGACCATCGACCGGATCATCGATGTGTTTCCCGGTGATGAAAAGTCCATGGTGCGCTCGATGCTCTCCGAGTCATTGCAGGCGGTAATCTCTCAGGCCCTGCTCAAGCGCCAGGGCGGCGGCCGCGTGGCGGCCCACGAGATCCTCGTGGCTACTGCGGCGGTGCGCAACCTGATCCGCGAGGACAAGGTGGCGCAGATCTACTCGGCGATCCAGACCGGTGGCAACCTGGGTATGCAGACCCTGGATTCCTCGTTGGCGCGCCTGGTGACGGACAACACGGTGGCGCGCGAAGAGGCCCAGGCAAAGGCCAAGAGCGTGCTGGCGAGCTGAGGAAGAGACAACGACAACCAAGGAGCAGCGACATGACGGCTCAAGAGTGGCTCAACCAACTGCTGGACATCATGGTGCAGAAGGAGGCGTCGGATCTGCTGATCTCGGTGAATGCGCCGCCGACCCTCAAGATGGCCGGCCAGCTCACTCCCTTGGGCGACCAGGGGCTCAGCGTGGCGCAGGTCACCGAACTGGTTGCTGCGTCGATTCCCGATATATTGCAGGAACGCTTCCGGGTCGAGCACGAGGCCAACTTCGCGCTGAGCCTCAAGGGCAAGGGTCGCTTCCGCGTCAGTGCCTTCCAGCAGCGCAACCAGATGGCCATGGTGATCCGGCGCATTGGCTTCGAGATTCCCCACATGGAGGAGCTGTCGCTGCCTTCCACCCTCGGCGATCTGGTCAACAATAAGCGTGGCCTGGTGTTCGTGGTCGGGGGGACAGGCACCGGCAAGTCGACCACCCTGGCGTCTATGATCCAGCAGCGCAACGAGACCGTGGGTGGGCACATCATCAGCGTCGAGGACCCCATCGAGTACGTTCATCCACACCGCAAGGCGATCATCAATCAGCGCGAGGTCGGCATCGACACCGAATCCTTCGAGGTGGCGCTGAAGAACACCCTGCGCCAGGCACCGGACGTGATCCTGATCGGCGAGGTGCGTACCCGGGAGACCATGGAGCACGCCCTTACCTTCGCCGAGACCGGCCATCTCTGCCTGGCCACCTTGCACGCCAACAACGCCAACCAGGCGCTGGATCGAATCATCAACTTCTTTCCTATCGAGCGGCATGCCCAGGTTTGGCTCGACCTCTCGCTCAACCTGCGGGCCATCGTTGCCCAGCAACTGCTCCCCACCGTGGATGGCGGACGCTGTCCGGCCATCGAGATCATGCTCAAGTCGCCGTTGATCGGTGACCTGGTGCGCAAGGGGGAGGTCTCCGAGATCAAGAACATCATGACACGCTCGCGGGATCTCGGCATGCAGACCTTCGACCAGGCGCTTTTCGATCTCTTCAAGGCCGGCAAGATCACCGAGGAAGTGGCGCTGGTGCATGCCGATTCTGCCAACGACCTGCGCATGATGATCAAGTACGGCGACAAGGACAGCGAAGGGGTGGCCGGGGCCAGGGAAGCGGCCAGTCATCTGTCACTGCGCGGGGAGGACGACTTCTAGGGCGCCCGGCGGCTCAGGAGGCGTAGATCCCGCCCAGCAGCCGGGGGCCGGCGGCGCCCGTGACCGAGGGCAGGTTGCCGGGCAACCCGGCCAGGCGCCGCCACGCCAACCAGGCGAAGGCGCCGGCTTCCAGCCAATCAGCGGGCCAGCCCCAGTCATCTCCTGGAAGCAGCGGCGTCTCGGGCAGCCGACGGGCCAGACGGGACAGAAGGTCCGGATTGTGGGCGCCGCCGCCGCAGGGCACCAGCAGCGCGGCTGGCGGGGCATCGAGGCGCTCCCTGGCCATGTCCACGCCGAGGGCTATGCTAGCGGCGGTCAGCTCGGCCAATGTAGCCTGGACGTCCCGTGGCGCCTCTCCGCCCCGCAGGTGTCCTTGCAGCCAGTGCAGGTGGAAGAGCTCGCGGCCGGTGCTGCGGGGCGGAGGCAGGTGGAAGTAGGGCTCCGCCAGGAGGCGCTTCAGCAGCGCCTCGTCGACTTTTCCCGAAGCTGCCCAGGCCCCACCGGCATCGAAGCGTCCCCCACGATGGCGGGCATGCCAGGCGTCCAGCAGAGCATTGGCGGGGCCGGTATCGAAGCCCAGCGGCAGGCGTTCGTCCTCGGCGGGCGGCAGAAGGGTAAGGTTGGCGAAGCCGCCCAGGTTGAGCACCAGGCGCCATTCGCGGCATGTCCGGAACAATGCCTCATGGAAGGCTGGAGCCAAGGGTGCGGCCTGGCCGCCGGCGGCTAGATCGCGACGGCGGAAGTCGGCCACCACCTGGCAGTTGGTGAGCTCGGCCAGCAAGCTCGGATTGTCGAGCTGTAGTGTATAGCTCGGGCCACCGCCATGGCCCAGTGGGGCGTGCTCAATGGTCTGGCCATGGCTACCGATTGCGGAAATCGCCGCCTTTTCCACGTTACCTGCTGCCATTACGGCTTCGACGGCGGTGGTCTGCAGACGGCAGAAGGCGTCCTCTGCGGTCGCCAGTTCGCTGAAGGCCGCCTGGTCGGCATGACAGAGCCGCCATAGCAGGTCGCGTAGCGTCTCGGGCATCGGCGTGTGGTGGGTGGCAACCAGGCGTGGTGTGCCCTCCTCGTGGATCTCGACGAGGGCGGCGTCGATGCCGTCGAGGCTGGTGCCTGACATCAGGCCGATGAAGAGGCTCATGGGGACTCCCTGACGGGCTCAACCGTGGATGGCCGGACATGGTAACATCCTCGACCATTCGACTACCGCGTGCCCGCGGGGTTGCGGGCCGCCTGCTGAGTGGAGAGGAGACAATGACCGATGTTGCTGGCGCCCTGGCGCTGCTGAAACGTGGCACCCATGAGATTCTCCTCGAGGAGGAGCTGGTCAAGAAGCTGGAGTCCGGGCGCAGGTTGCGCATCAAGGCAGGCTTTGACCCCACCGCGCCGGACCTGCACTTGGGACACAGTGTCTTGCTGACCAAGATGCGTCAGTTTCAGGACCTGGGCCACGAGGTCATCTTCCTGATCGGCGACTTTACCGGTCGCATCGGTGACCCCACAGGCAAGAACGTAACGCGCAAGCCGCTCACCGAGGAAGAGGTCAAGGCCAACGCCCAGACCTACAAGGAGCAGGTGTTCAAGATCCTCGACCCCGAGAAGACCGAAGTGCGCTTCAATGCCGAATGGTTCTCCGCGATGAGCGCAGCCGACATGATCGAGCTGGCCGGCCAGAGCACCGTGGCGCGCATGCTCGAGCGGGATGATTTCGACAAGCGCTACAGCGCGGCTCAGCCCATTTCCATCCACGAGTTCCTCTATCCGTTGGTGCAGGGCTACGACTCCGTGGCGCTGGAGGCCGACGTTGAGCTCGGCGGTACCGATCAGAAGTTCAACCTGTTGATGGGTCGCGAGATCCAGAAACACTTCGGCCAGTCGCCCCAAGTCGTGATCACCATGCCGCTGCTAGAAGGGTTGGACGGCGTACAGAAGATGTCCAAGTCCCTGGGCAACTATGTCGGGGTCGATGAGGCGCCGGGGGCGATGTTCAACAAGCTGGTTTCCATGCCCGATAGCCTGATGTGGCGGTATTTCGAGCTGCTCTCGCTCAAGCCCAACGAGGAGCTCGAGGCGCTCAAGCGCGATGTCGAGGCCGGCGCTAATCCCCGTGACATCAAGATGACCTTGGCCCGCGAGCTGATTGGTCGCTATCACGGTGAGGATGCGGCGGCTAACGCCCATCGCTCTGCCGGCAACCAACTGGCAGAGGGTGAGTTACCCGAGGATCTGCCCGAGATAGAGGTCGACTTCGAGGGTAGCGCCCAGGCGCCTATCGCGGCGGTGCTGAATCGCTCGGGATTGGCCAACAACAGCGCCCAGGCCAAGGACATGCTGGGTAATGGCCGGGTCAAGGTGGATGGCGACGTGGTCCAGCGCGATCATATGCTGGACACTGGGCGGAGCTATGTCATTCAGGCGGGCAAGAAGCGCTATGCCCGGGTGAACCTCGCCTGACCCCATCACAAGTTTCGCTACGACGCCCGCCCTGAGCGAGCGTCGTCGTCTCTGCACTTCAGGCAGTTCATCCACAACTTTTCTTTCCTGAAGCCCTTGCGTGCTCCCGGAGGAATCCGTAGAGTACGCATCCGCTGCCAGCGACGTGCAACGTTGCAGGCGGTT
>NZ_JAXHNN010000003.1:0-432444 GCF_034520545.1 Halomonas sp. | reverse complement strand
TCCGGATTCCTCCGGGAGCGCGCAAGGGCCCCATGTAAAAAAGTTTCACGCCTCACCGGCGAGCCAACCACAGGGCCTGGCATCAGGCGCCTGTGGGTGAATTCAAGCCTTATCGGGGGAGCTGGCCCGGTCGAGCAGCGAGAGAATCGAGCGGTAAGGAATACCGCCATGCTGGCTCAGGCCGATCTCGCAGGTACGCGAGTTCGAGTAGCCGACACTGCATTCCGACACCTCCTCGGCCAAGCCATCAAGGGCCGAGGCGTTGAGCTCTGGCGTGGTGAAACCTTTATCGCCCGCAAAACCACAACAATCGATATCAGCCGGCACCACGACTTCCCGGGCACAGGCCCGAGCCAGTCCGACGAACTTGTCGGCAAGCCCCATGCGGGTGCTCGAGCACGTCACATGCACGGCGACTCGCTCGTCGAGGGGGGTAACAGCGAGCCGGGGCAGCAGATGGTCATGAGCGAAGGCGACCGGCTCCAGCATCTCGAGTCGTTCGTCGAGGTGCTTTTGCATCTGGAGGGTGCAGGGGCTGGTATCACAGAGCACCGGATAACGCCCGTTCTGGCTCGCTACCAGCAGTTCGCGATTGAGTTCGCGCCCCTTGTGGGTCGCTTCCTCGAACTGTCCCTTGGACTGGAAAGCCATGCCGCAGCAAAGATGGCCAATCATCTCCGGCAGAACCACCTCGTAACCAGCCTTGTCGAGCAGCGCCAGGGTAATCTCCATCACCGAGCGTGCCTCGGTCTCGTCATCATGGGACGCGCCGAAGATGCGGGTGGCACAGGAGGGCAGGTAGACCACCTTATCCCTCGAGGCATCGCCCGACGGCGCCTGCTCCAGCACCCGGATCGGCGCCGACCTGGGCAGAGCCGGGCTCCACTGGGGTAACCGATCACCGCTCAGCCGACGCGCACCGGTACTCATCTTTTCCATCAGATTGACACCCAGCACGGCTCGGGCCGCTCCCGCCGCATTCAGTCCACCCCGCGCCACACGCGTTGCTCCTGAGAAATGTCGGCCGATACGCCTGGCCAGAGGGGCCTTGTCCACCGCCCGGTCGTGACGCAACTGACGCACCATTTCACCGGTATCGATGCCCACTGGACACTGGGTAGCGCAAAGCCCCGTAGCCGCACAGGTGTCGATGCCATGATAGACATAGGCCTCCCCGAGCTCCTTCATGCGCGCCTTGTCGGCGTCGGTGGCCTGGTTTCCCAGCGCTTCGAGCCTTGCCAGCTCACGACGGATCACGATGCGCTGGCGTGGCGTCAGGGTCAGATCGGTCGAGGGGCAGATCGGCTCGCAGAAACCGCATTCGATGCACTTGTCGACGGTCTCGTCGGCCGCCGGCAAGGGCTTGAGGTTCTCAAGGTGCAGCGTCGGGTTGCGGCTGAGGATCACCTCGGGATTGAGCAGGTTTCCAGGGTCGAAGAGCGCCTTGATCTCCCACATCAACGCATAGGCCTCGGGTCCCCACTCCAGCTCGACGTAGGGGGCCATATTGCGTCCGGTGCCGTGCTCGGCCTTGAGGGAACCGCCGTACTCCACGCCGACCAGCTGCGCCACGTCGTCCATCAGCGCCTGGTAGCGTTCCACCTCGCCGGGTTTCTCGAAGCCCTGGGGAAAGACGAAATGCAGGTTGCCTTCCAGGGCATGTCCAAAGAGGATCGCATCCCGGTAGCCGTGCCGATGGAAGATATCGGTCAGCGCCAGCACACCCTTGTCGAGACGCTCGATGGGAAAGGCCACATCCTCGATAATCACCGTGGTGCCGGTCTCGCGCACCGCCCCCACGGCCGGAAACAGCCCCTTGCGAATCTTCCAGTAGAGGGCATAGGTATCGATTTCACGGGTAAAGGTGACCGGCTCCAGGGCCTGGATGCCCTCGAGGGTCGCCTGAACCGCCTGCATGCGCGCGTCGAGCTCGGCCTCGTCGTTGCCGCGCACGTCGATCAGCAGTGCCGCCGCCCCCTCCGGAAGCGTCCTCAATACCGCGGGCATGCCAGGCTTATCCTGCACCGAGCGTAGCGCGGCACGGTCCATCAGCTCCACGGCGGAAACCGGCGCCTGCTTGAGGGCGATGGTCGCACGGCAGGTAGTTCCCATGTCTGGGAAGAAGGCCAGCGCCGCAGCCTTCAGGGACTCGTCGACCACGGTGTCATAGGTAATGGTGCTGATGAACCCCAGGGTGCCCTCGGAGCCGATCATCAGGTGCTTGAGGATCTCGATGCCATCGCTGAAGTCGACCAGGCTGTTGAGGGCGTAGCCAGTGGTGTTCTTAAGCCGGTACTTGTGGCGAATTTTCCCGGCCAGGGCGTCGTTCCCCTGCGTCTGGGCAGCGAGGCGCTCCAGGCCGGCCAGCAGCTCCCCATGGGAGGCCCGGAAGGCGGCGACGCTGCCGGCATCAGCGGTGTCGAGCAGGCTACCGTCGGCCAGGATCACCCGGATGTCGCGCACCGTACGGTAGCTGTTCTGCGCGGTGCCACAACACATTCCCGAGGCATTGTTGGCGGCAATGCCGCCGACCATGCAGCTGGCGATCGAGGCCGGGTCGGGGCCGATCTTGCGGCCATAGGGGGCCAGCAGCTGATTGGCCCTGGCGCCGATGACCCCGGGCTGCAAGCGGATCGCCTGGCCCTCGTCGAGGATCGCATGATCCCGCCAGCCGCGGCCGAATTGGATCAGCACCGAGTCGGTCACCGCCTGGCCGGAAAGCGAGGTTCCGGCTGCGCGAAAGGTCACCGGCAGCTCGCGTTCGCGGCATTCCGCCAGGGCCTGCTGCAGCTCCGCCTCGTTCTCCGGACGAACCACCAGCTGCGGAATAAGCCGATAGAAACTGGCATCGGTACCGTAGGCCAGGGTACGCAGGGGGTCATCGATCAACCGCTCGGCAGGTATCGTCGCCGCCAGGGCGTCCTTCAACTCGCGCCAGGCACTCATGGACGTCATCTCTCATCTCCCGGTTCGGGGCCGTCATGGCGTACCAGCACCACCAGTTCACGAGGCCCATGCACGCCGTAAGCCAGGGTCTGCTCGATGTCCGCGGTCTTGCTTGGCCCGGAAATCAGCAACGCATTGGTAGGCATGCCGCTGGCCCAGCCGTGGCACTCCAACACATCGTAGAAGGTGTCTTCGATAGCATCGGCATCCAGCACGGCGATATGAATCGGCGGCACCAGGCTGATCAGCCGCGGCTCGTCTGATGTGGGCCAGAGCCACAGACTGCCGGTCTCGGCGATGGCACCGCGAGTCGAGGACAGGCCGGCATCGACACTCTCGAACTGTTCACGCTGCCACTCCTCGATATCGCGATCGACGTCTACCAGTTCCACTTCGGCATCGGCCAGGGCGCGGCGCGCCTCGGCGGCCACCGGATGCTCGCGCCCCAACGCCAGCCGTTTCACACCCTTTTCGGCAAGCACCTTGGCCAGTGCATCGGTCCACTCCTCCGGGGCAGTATGAATCACTTCCCCGTGCACCGAGGTGATGAGCTGCACGAAGCGTGCCAGGCGCTCCTCGGCATTCCAACCGCGGTGGGTCACTACGGCGAAATCGCTCTCTGGTGCAGTCAGAGGGCCGTCGGCCCGCTCACGCAGTCGATTGAGAATGGTGTCGCGGGCACTCATCAGCGCTTCTCCTCTTGGGCCTTGCTTGCCTGATGACGCTTGACCAGTGCATGCAGCGTCGTTCCGGCCGGCTTCGCTGCGATGCGATAGTCTGTCCAGGCGCCCAGTCGCGAGGGGGTCAGCGCTCTGAGCTTGCCGGCTACGGACGTTCCGGCGCGCCAGACCCACGGGTGGGTGGCCATGAACTGGAAGCCCTTCCAGGCGGCCACTTCCTTGCGGGTTCGCTTGACCCCAGCGCCGGGCACGTTGCCGCGCCCCTCGCCCACCGACTCACGGCGCAGGCGCACCAGAAGGTCGGGGATCGGGATCTTCACCGGGCAGACCTCGCCACAGGCACCGCATAGGCTCGAGGCCGTGGGCAGGTCCTTGGTATCCTCGAGGCCCATAAGGTGGGGCGAAAGAATACTGCCGATGGGGCCCGGGTAGGTGGTGCCATAGGTGTGCCCGCCCACCCGCGTATAGACAGGGCAGTGGTTCATGCAGGCGCCGCAGCGGATGCAGCGCAGGGTGTCGAGCAATTCATTGTCCTGGTAGATATTCGATCGACCGTTGTCGACCAGCACCAGGTGCACCTCCTTGGGCCCGTCATGCTCACCTTCCTTGCGCGGCGAGCTGATCATGTTGAAGTAGGTAGTAACATGCTGGCCGGTCGCCGAGCGGCTCAGCAAGGCATAGAGAGGCGGAACGTCACGCAGGTGCTCGACGACCTTCTCGATGCCGGTAACCGCCACGTGTACCGGCGGTACCGTTGTGCTCATGCGGCCGTTGCCCTCGTTCTCTACTAGGCACAGGGTGCCGGTCTCGGCCACCGCAAAGTTTACCCCCGATACGCCCACATCAGCGGCCATGAAACGTTCACGCAGCTGGGATCGAGCCGCCGCGGTCATGGTGTCGACGTCGCGAGTCCGCTCGGTGCCGGTCTTTTCGTGCAGGATCTCGGAGATCTCATCGGTATTGAGATGGATCGCCGGCATGATGATATGCGAGGGCGTCTGCTCATTGAGCTGCACCAGGTACTCGCCGAGATCCGACTCCAGCGCCTCGATGCCCGCCTCCTCCAGGTAGGCATTGAGGTGCATCTCCTCGGAGACCATCGACTTGCCCTTGACCACCGAAGTGGCATCGCGACTCTCGCAGATCTCGCGGATGATCCTACAGGCCTGCTCGCCGTCCTCGGCCCAGTGCACCTTGATGCCATTGGCCTGGCAATTGGCTTCCAGCTGCTCAAGCAGGTCAGGCAGCTTCGCGAGCGCCCGAAGACGAATGTTGGCCCCCAGCTCGCGCAGTGTTTCCAGATCCCAGTCACCGAAGACGTCGCGACGCTTGTTCATCAGGCCATCCATCGCCTTGCGAAAGTTGGCGCGGATCTGGGGGTTGCCGAGAGCGTCATGCGCCTGGCGATGGAACTCGCGTGGGCTGTATGTTTGAACACCAAGGCTCTGGACTGCACTGCTTTGCATGCTCATGAGGTCCTCCGCCACAGGTAGCTGGCGATATGCTCGCCCGCCACTGCCTTATTCTGATGCTCGAAACGCCCAGCGATGTTCATCAAACAGCCGCAGTCGGAGGTCACGAAACGCTGGGCGCCGGCCTTCTCGATGGCCGTGGTCTTGTCCTCCACCATAGCAGCGGAGACCTCTGGATGGCGCAAGGCAAAGGTGCCGCCAAAGCCGCAGCACTCGGCGGAACGGGCCTGCTCGACCAGCTCGACCTCGCCAAGCTGAGCCAGCAGGGCCGGACCGGTCTCGGCCAGCCCCATCTCGCGCCGGGCGCTGCAGGAGGTGTGCATGGCCACCTTTTCGGCTGCGCCCCGATCCTCAAGCTTCAGGTGGCAGGCATGCACCAGGAACTCGGTCAGCTCATAGACCCGCCCCGCCACCTCATTGGCCTGTTCCTCGATATCGGTACCGGCAAAGAGCTGGGGATAGTGGGTGCGCATCATGCCGCCACAGGAGCCTGAGGGCACCACGATCGGCCAGGGCTCAGGGAAGAGGTCAAGCTGAGCCGCCGCAACGGCCCGTGCCTCCTGCTGATAGCCCGAGGTATAGGCCGGCTGGCCACAGCAGGTCTGGTCCTCGGGAAAAACCACCTCGACGCCCTCTCGCTCGAGCAGACGGATACCGTCCAGCCCGGCCTCCGGGTAGAAGAGGTCGATCAGGCAGGTCCCGAAGAAGTAGACCTTCTCCGGCTTCGGCGGATAGTGCTTGACTGGCGTCATGGGCAGGATCCTGGACAGCGAAGGGACAAGACAGCGTTATGCTGGCCATGTCGACTTGGATTATGGTAAATTGGTAAGACCAATTTACGCTAAAAGCATCATCGCACGTTATGAGGCGGAACCTGCAGTGTCAAACCCAGGGCGTCCGCTTCCCAGCCCCTCTTGCCTATACTTTAGTCTAGGCCCTTCAACGCTTTCTCCAACACTCTGATGCAGCAGAACAAATTGTCACGCCTAGGCGAAAAGACAGAAATCTATCGTCTCCTCGTTTGGTAATACCAATTTGATGACGATACCATGCCAGCTTTAGCCACGTGCTCCGGAGCCAACACCATGGCCTATCAACCCGTCCGACAACCTCGCCTGGCCGATGTCATCACTGAACGCCTCGAGGCGCTGATCCTCGAGGGTAGCCTGAAGCCCGGCCAGCGCCTGCCGCCGGAACGCGAACTGGCCGAGCGCTTCGGCGTCTCGCGCCCCTCGCTACGCGAGGCCATCCAGAAGCTCTCGGCCCGCGGCCTGCTGACCAGCCGCCAGGGCGGCGGCACCTACATCAGCGAGGAGCTCAACAGCGGCTACAGCGACCCGCTATTGGAGATGCTCTCCCGCCATGGGGAATTCCACCTCGACCTGCTCGAATTCCGCGATGCCATGGAGGGTATCTCAGCCTACTATGCGGCCCTGCGCTCCACGCCCACCGACAAGGCACTGCTGATCAAGCGCTTCGAGGAGCTCGAGGCGTGCTTCAAGGGCCGCGACCCGGCGCTCGAGGCCCGCGCCGACGCAGCCTTCCACATGGCCATTGCCGAATCGGCCCACAATATCCTGCTGCTGCACACCATCCGCGGCATCTTTCACCTGCTTGAGAAGAGTATCGTCGATAACCTGGCTCACCTGTTCGAGAAGCCCGAGTCACGCCCACAGCTGATGAAGCAGCACCGTGCTCTGCTCGACGCCATCCTCGAAGGCCGGGCCGAGGACGCCCGCGCCCGGGCTCACGAGCATCTGGTATTCGTGGAAGAGGGGCTGCTCGAGGTCGAGCGTGCCGAGACACGGGCCCAGCGCGCACTCCGTCGCGCCCAGGTCATGCCCGCGACCTCCCGTTGAGGTCCGCAATGACGATGCCCTCCCACCGCCGGGTACGCCAGCTGCTCTGGCTTCTGGTACTCCTCGGGCTGGTACTCGCCATGTGGCAGTCCGCCCTGCTGGCCCGCGATCAGGCCCTGCAGGAGCTGCGCCAGGACGCCGAGAACGAGCTGCGCCTCTCGGTGGAGAGCCTGGCCGGCCACCTCTCTCGCCACGACTATCTGCCCGCCCTGCTCGCCTCACGCGAGATGGTCAGGCGCTTCCTGGCCTCGCCGGGAAGCCAGGACCCCATGCCGCTCAACCGCCTTCTGGACCGTTTCCGGGCCACTGCCGGTGTCTCCGACATCTACCTCATCGACCGCGAAGGCGATACACTGGCCGCCAGTAACTGGCACCGCCCCGACACCTTCATCGGCCAGAACTACGCCTTCCGCAGCTACTTCCAGGATGCCATCGCCGGCCACACCGGACGCTTCTATGGCCTGGGCGTGCAGTCCGGAGAGCGCGGCTACTATTTCTCGGCCCCGGTGTGGCTCGACGACACGGAACCGAACGCCACCCCCGATGGTGTCATGGTGGTGAAGATACTGCTCGATACCGTGGAGGCGAGCTGGGCCGAGCAGGACGCAGAGCTGCTGATCACCGACAAGGACGACATCATCTTCATGGCCAGCCGCCCGGAGCTGCGCATGAAGGCCCTGCAGCCAATCTCAGACGATGAACGGGAGGCACTGCGGGACACCCGTCGCTATGCCGACGAGCCGCTGGCACCCGCTGGTATCGAGATCACCGAGACCCCGGGCGAACACAGCCAGCGGGTCGGCTTCCAGCGAGGCCCTCTCGCGGGGGAGGATTACCTGGGCCTGTCTCGGCCCATGCCGGAATTCGACTGGGAGATGTATATCCTCAAGTCGCTGGCACCGGTGGTCCAGGCCCAGTGGCTCGTCGCCCTGCTTGCCGGCGGCCTCTACGGCGTGGTGGTCCTGGCCGGCGGCATCGGCTGGCAGCGCCTGAGGCTGCGCCGCGAGCGCGAGCATTTCGCCGACCGTGAACGGCGCACTCTGGCACGAGCCCGAGACGAGCTGGAACTCAACGTGCAGCGCCGCACCCGCGACCTGGTCGAGACCAACCGACGCCTCTCCGACGAGATCGAGGAGCGCCGCCGCGCCGAGGAGCGGCTTCGCCAGACCCGCGATGAGTTGATCCAGGCTGCCAAGCTCGCCGTGCTCGGCCAGCTCGCCGCGGGCATCAACCACGAGCTCAACCAGCCATTGGCGGCTATTCGCGCCTATGCCGAGAATGCCGCTGAGTTCCTGGCCCGCAGCCGCACCGAGGCGGCGAGCAGCAATCTGGCACAGATCATCGAACTCACCGACCGCATGGCCAAGATCAGTGCCCAACTACGCCAGTTCTCGCGCAAGAGTGGTGACAGACCCACCAGCGTCTCGGTCCCCGCTTGCTACGACTATGCCCTGAGGCTCTTCCAGTCACGGCTGCGCGACGCCAGGGTCACGGTCGAACGCGACTGGCCCGAAGAAGAGATCTGGGTGCGCGCCGACCTGGTGCGCCTGGAACAGGTGCTGGTCAACCTGATCGGCAACGCCCTCCAGGCCATGGGCCAGACGGATGCGCCGCTACTCCAGCTGAGTATCGAGCCCGACGGCGACGAGGTAAGGATCCAGGTCACCGACAACGGCCCCGGCATCGCCGAGGCGCACCTTGGACGAATCTTCGAGCCCTTCTTCACCACCAAGTCGCCGGGCAGCGGCCTGGGTTTGGGATTATCCATCTCGGCGCGCATCATCGACGACCTGGGCGGCCGGCTGGCGGCGGACCATGCACCTGGCGGCGGTGCCCGCTTCACCATTACCCTGCCCCGCGCCCCCGGTCCCGAAGCGACCGACGACACCAGGACCGAGGAGCATGACACCCATGCATGAACCGGCGCCCCTTCCGGTGATGATCATCGACGACGAGGCGCACCTGCGCATCACCGCTGGCCAGACCCTGGAGCTGGCGGGTTACGAGCCCCACGCCTTCGAGAGCGCCGAAGCCGCCTTGGCGGCCCTGACGCCAGACTTCGCCGGTGTAATCGTCAGCGATATCCGCATGCCCGGCATGGACGGCATGACGCTGCTGCGCGAGGTCCGCAGCCGCGATCCCGACCTGCCGGTGATCCTGATTACCGGCCATGGCGACATCTCCACCGCCGTCGAAGCGATGCGCGAGGGTGCCTGGGACTTCCTGGAAAAACCCTTCGCAGGAGAGCGCCTGGTAGAGATGGTTCGTCGCGGCATCGACAAGCGCCGCCTGAGCCTCGAGAACCGCGAGCTCAAGGCCGAGCTCGAGGCTCAGCAATCGGCACCGGGGCCGCGACTGGTGGGACGTGCTCCGGCCATCCAGCGCCTCGCCTCCATGGTCCAGCGCATCAGCCAGGTGGAGACTGACGTGCTGCTGTTCGGCGAGACCGGGGCCGGCAAGGATCTGGTGGCGCGGGCCATCCACGAACGCAGTCGCCGTGGCGGCCACCCCTTCGTGGCCATCAACTGCGGCGCCGTCCCCGAAAGCATCATCGAGTCGGAGCTTTTCGGCCACGAGAAGGGGGCCTTCACCGGGGCCGTGGAGCGGCGGATCGGCAAGTTCGAGCATGCCCAGGGCGGCACGGTGTTCCTCGACGAGATCGAGTCGATGCCACTCTCGCTGCAGGTCAAGCTGTTGCGGGTGCTGCAGGACCGCTCCATCGAGCGTCTCGGTTCCAACGTGCCAGTATCCCTGGATCTGCGCGTGATCGCTGCCACCAAGGTCGACCTCAAGGCCGACGCCGAGGCGGGACGCTTCCGCGAAGATCTCTATTACCGGCTCGAGGTGGTCACCCTGCCGATCCCCTCGCTGCGCGAGCGGCGCGAGGATATTCCGCTGCTGTTCCAGCACTTCGCCGTGGTCGCCGCCAACCGCAGCGGACTGGAGGCGCCACCGCTGGATGCCGCCGGCATCTCGACACTGCTCTCCCATGACTGGCCGGGCAACGTCCGCGAGCTGCGCAACCTGGCCGAGCGCTATGTGCTCCTCGGCGCCACCTGCGACTATCGCCTGGACGCCTTGCGGGAGGGAGTGGGCAGCGACAGCGGTGAGCTGGCCCTGCCCCAGCAGGTGGAGCTGTTCGAGAAGAGCCTGATCGACCAAGCGCTGGTTCGTCACCACGGCCGTGTCTCCGGGGTCTGCAAGCAACTCGGTCTACCGCGCAAGACCCTTTACGACAAACTCAGGAAATACGGCCTGAAGGCCGAGGACTACCGCCAGAGCGAAACCCCCTGAAGGAGCAGCTCGCGCAGCGGCTCAACGGGAGGCAGCCAAGGCGCCAGGCTCGCCGCCATCATCAGCATCACCAGGGAGTTGCCCGGCTCGCGCCAGTCGAACGGTTTGAGGGCGGTGCCGAAGGAGCGCTTGAGACGCGCCCCTGTCAGGTCGACGCTGTACAGCTCATCGAGCAGCAGGTGGATGACGAAGCCCAGCGCCAGGCCGGTACCGTGTGCCCAGGCAAGGTGATCGGGCTGGCCAAACAGCCGGTGGCTAAGCACCGTGGCCACCAGGCCGCAGAGACCCGCCGCCAGCAGCGAGTGCCATAGGCCACGGTGCACGGTGAAACGGGCAAACAGCGCCCCGGCCAGATAGCGCACGCTCAGGTAGATCGCACCGCACACCATCAGCAAGGTGCCGGTGGCCAGTCGCGTCTGCAGCACCAGGGCGCCGGCCACCACTGCAGGCACCGCCAGCAGGTTGAAGATCAGACGGATCGCCCGGGAACGGTCGGCATCGATATCGGGCAGGATGCCGCCGAAGGTCACCATCGCCAGCAGCGGCAGGCTCTCCATGGCACTCCAGAGGCCCGCCTGCCAGCCGCCATGGGCCAGCACGGCGCCGCCGGCGGCGGCCACGCCGAAGTGGGTGCGAAAGTTGGCCATGCCGGGGCGCGCCCTCGATATACTGGATAAATGGCCAGATTATCGCCCGCCCCAGCATGGAAAAACAATGGGTTAGAAAATCATTCCCCCTGGGCAGCCAAGTACTCGTCCTTGAGCTTGACGTAATTACCGGCGGTATAGGGGAAGAAGGCACGCTCCTTCTCCTTGAGCGGGCGCAGCGCCTTGGCCGGGTTGCCGGCATAGACGTGGCCGCTCTCAAGGCGTTTGCCCGGCGTCACTACGGCGCCGGCGGCGATGATCACCTCATCCTCGACCACGGCGCCATCCATGATGATGGCCCCCATGCCCACCAGGATGCGGTTGCCCAGCGTAGCCCCGTGGAGGATCGCCTTGTGGCCAATGGTCACCTCATCGCCGATAGTCAGTGGAAAGCCGTCGGGGTTGAAGTCGCTGGCATGGGTGATGTGGAGAACGCTGCCGTCCTGAACGCTGGTGCGCGCACCGACGCGGATGCGGTGCATATCGCCACGGATTACCGCCATGGGCCATACCGAGCTGTCATCGCCCAGCACCACGTCACCCAGCACCATGCAGGCCGGATCGATATAGACCCGTGCGCCCAGCTGCGGCTCATGGCCCTTCCAGGGTCGCAGACTCATTGCCTCGCTCATCCTTCACCTCCGATTTTCAGATCAGTCCGGCCAACAATACTATCAGCGTCAGCGGAATCGATACCCAGCGCACCAGCGCTCGCCAGACACGGAAGCCGTTGGGGCCGGCATCCAGCGCCCGCAGGGTGCTCTGCTCGGGCATCACCCAGGCGGCGAAGATGGCGATCAGCAATCCACCCAGCGGCAGGAAGATTTCCGGCGGAATCGTGCTGACCAACTCGAAGGGATTCATGCCGAACAACACTCGGGTTTCGGCCAGACTCGAGAAGGAGAGCACCGATAGCATCCCCAGCCCCCATACCGCCAGGCCCACCACGGCCGCCGCCGACCCCCGCCGCAGACCCCAACCCTGCAGGGTGGCGACCATGGGTTCGGCCAGGTTGATCGAGGAGGTCCAGGTGGCCAGCAGCAACAGCAGAAAGAACAGCGAGAGCCACAGCGACCCACCGGGCAGTTCGGCGAAGGCCACCGGCAGAGTGACGAACATCAGCCCCGGCCCCTCGCCGGGATTCATGCCCTGGGCGAACACCACCGAGAAGATGGCGATGCCGGCCAGCAACGCCACCGCCACGTCGAGTACCGCCACTGCGGCAGCGGCCCGAGGCAGGCTCTGGTGGTCGGGCATGTAGGCGCCATAGGCCATCAGCGCACAGGCGCCCACTGCAAGAGTGAAGAAGGCGTGGCCCATGGCCTGCAGCATCACCATAGGCGTCACCGCCGAAACATCCGGCAGAAAAAGCCAGGCCAGCGCCGGACCGAAGCCTCGGGTGGTAGTCGCATAGCCGGCCAGCACCAGCAAGAGCAGATAAAGCATCGGCATCAGCAGGTTATTGAGCTTCTCCAGCCCCTTGGCTACTCCGGCGGCGACCACCAGCATGGTCATCATCAGGAAGAGCGTATGGTTGAAGGCCATGCGCCCGGGGTCGGCAAGGAAGGCATCGAAGCCCGAGCCGATCTCCGCCGCACTGCGGCCGACGAAGTCGCCATTGATCGCGGCCACCAGGAATTCGATGGACCAGCCCGAGACCACCGAGTAAAAGGAGAGGATGCAGAACACCGTGAAGGCACCGAAAAGCCCCAGCAGCCGCCAGTGACGACTCGCCCCGGCCAGGCCGGCCAGATGGCCCAGTGACTGCATGGGGCTGCGGCGCCCGGCACGGCCGATCAGGATCTCGGCCATCATCACCGGCAACCCCAGCAGCAGCACGAAAGCCACGTAGAGAAGCAGGAAGGCGGCGCCGCCGTTTTCCCCGGTAATGTAGGGAAAGCGCCAGATGTTGCCTAGCCCCACCGCCGCCCCTGTCACTGCCAGGATGAAGGCGCGCCGTGTGCTCCAGCGCTCCAGCGTCTCGTTCATGGGTCCACTCCTGCGAGCCTGAAAAGGGCGCAAGCCTAGCACATTGAAACCCGCCGCTGCCGCCCGCATCTAAGAGCCATTCTCCAGACCCGACCCGAGGTATACATGTCCCGCAATCCACTGCTCGAATCCCACGAACTACCCCCCTTCACCGAGATTCGGCCCGAGCACATAGTGCCGGCGATCGATGAGTTGCTGGAGGAAAACCGCACGGCCATCGAGACGCTAGTGGCACGCGTCGAGACCACCGCGCCGAGCTGGGACAGCCTGGCCGCTCCGCTGGAGGCCCTCAACGACCGTCTGGCGCGGGCCTGGTCACCGGTCTCGCACCTCAACGGGACCATGAACAACCCCGAACTGCGCGAGGCCTACCAGGCCTGCCTGGGAAAGCTCTCCGACTACAGCACCTGGATCGGTCAGCACGAGGGACTCTTCCGGGCCTGGCAGGCACTGCGTGATGGCCCCGCCTGGAATACCCTCGATGAGGGCCAGCGTCGCACCGTGGAGAATGCCCTGCGTGACTTCCGCCTGGCCGGCGTGGACCTGCCTGCCGAGCAGAAGCAGCGCTATGGCGAGATCAAGTCGCGAATATCCGAGCTCTCCAACACCTTCTCCAATCAGCTGCTGGACGCCACCCAGGCCTGGCACCTTGACCTCGCCGACGAGGCCCGCCTCTCCGGCCTGCCCGACAGCGCCCTGGCCAGCCTGCGGGCCAATGCCGAAGCCAAGGGCCTGACCGGCTACCGCATCACCCTGGATTTTCCCAGCTTCTTCCCGGTGATGACCTACGCCGACGATCGTGAGCTGCGCCGCGAGGTCTACACCGCCTTCGTCACCCGCGCCTCCGACCAGGGTCCGCATGCCGACGAGTACGACAATGCCCCGGTCATGGAGGAGATCCTCGCGCTTCGCCAGGAGCTGGCCGAGCTGCTTGGCTTCGACAACTACGCCGACTATTCCCTGTACACCAAGATGGCCGAGTCGCCCGATCATGTGATCACCTTTCTCGAGGACCTGGCCGCCCGCGCCGTGCCCCAGGCCCGCGAAGAATTCGCGGAACTGGCCGCCTACGCCCGCGACGAGCTGGGCATGGAAGAGCTCGCCCCCTGGGACGTAGGCTTCGCCAGCGAGAAGCTCCGCGAAGCGCGCTATGCCATCTCCGACGAGCAGCTGCGCCCCTACTTCCCCGCACCGCAGGTGGTCGACGGCCTGTTCCGGGTGGTCGAGCGCCTCTACGACGTCACCTTCGCGGAGGACGACACAGCCCCGCGCTATCATCCCGACGTGCGCTACTTCCGCATCCTGGAGCAAGGCACCCCCATCGCCGGCTTCTACCTCGATCTCTATGCCCGCGAGGGCAAGCGCGGTGGCGCCTGGATGGACGAGTGTCGGGTCCGTCGCCTGGAAGGAGAGGCGGTACAGCTGCCGGTGGCCTATCTGACCTGCAACTTCACGCGCCCGGTAGGCGATACCCCGGCCCTGCTTACCCACGACGAAGTCACCACTCTCTTCCACGAGTTCGGACACGGCCTTCACCACATGCTGACCCGCCAGACCGTCGCCGACATCTCTGGCATCAACGGCGTGGCCTGGGACGCGGTGGAGCTGCCCAGCCAGTTCATGGAGAACTTCTGCTGGGAGCGCGAAGGGCTCGACCTGATCGCCGGCCATGTGGAGACCGGCGCCTCGCTGCCCGAGGCGCTCTTCGAAAGGCTAGTGGCGGCCAAGAACTTCCAGTCCGCCATGGGCATGGTGCGTCAGCTGGAGTTCTCGCTGTTCGATTTCCGCCTGCATCGTGAGCTCACCACGCCGAGTGCCACCGAGATCCAGGGGCTACTCGACGAGGTGAGAGACGCCATCGCCGTTTTGCCGCAGGCCGATTTCAATCGCTTCCAGAACGGCTTCGGCCACGTCTTCGCCGGCGGCTACGCGGCGGGCTACTACAGCTACAAGTGGGCCGAAGTGCTTTCCGCAGATGCCTGGAGCGCCTTCGAGGAAGCCGGCATCTTCGATCCCGAGACCGGCCGGCGCTTCCGCACCGAGATCCTCGAGCGTGGCGGTTCCCGCGACGCCGCCGAGCTGTTCCGTTCCTTCCGCGGCCGCGAACCCAGCGTCGAGCCACTGCTGCGCCACAGCGGCATCCGCGCCGCCTGACTTCATACCACCCACGACGCCCTGGCCATGTCGCCAGGGCCACCACAGGAGCCACCATGGCCGTCCAGAAACGCTTCATCGCCGGTGCCATCTGCCCGCGCTGCGCCGATGTGGACGAACACCGCATCCGCCCCGAGCTCGCCACCTTTTAATACCGGTAACGACAGGAGGCCAGCATGGCCGTACAGAAACGCTTCATTGCAGGGGCCATCTGCCCACGCTGCGCCGAGATGGACCGGATTCGCAGCTGGGAACAGAACGGCATCCGCTACCGCGACTGCGTCAGCTGTGACTTCTTCGAGCAGTTGCCCATCGAGGATGAAGCCCTGACGGAGCTCGAGACCCGGGTCAATCGCGAGCGCGAGGAGCAGGCACGCAACGACGTGCAGACCGTCAAGATCCTCGACCCGAAAGGGAACTGAAGCGCAGGGCCACGGAACGGCCGCCTTGATCTCAACTCACGATGCCTAACGGCGTCACAACTCGTGCGGAAATCCGCACATCCCAACACCCTCCCCGTGCGAGATTCCAGTCCCATCCCACCCAACATGCTTCGACAAAAGTCGAAGCATTGTCTTGCAACTAAATGAAATAAAACATATTTCAATCAACGGGCATGGGCATTGCTAAGTAATAAGCGTTGATGCCACCCCGGGCCGACTCACGGCAGGTCCCGAAAACGGTGACCATACTGGGTGACGAGGGCATGCAGCCCCGTGGCAAGAAAGCCCGGGAAAATGACAAGAGCACAAACGCATACAGGAGACACACCATGCGCAACGCAACCTCACGGATCCTCGCCGGCACTCTGGCCGGTTCCCTGCTGGTCGCCGCCTCAGCCTCGGCTCAGTCGGACCGCAGCGACTGGCCCGATAGCTTCACCGTGGGCACCGCCAGCCAGGGCGGCACCTACTTCGTGTACGGCTCCGGCTGGGCCAACCTGATCGCCGACGAGCTGGGTGTCTCCGGCGGCGGCGAGGTCACCGGCGGCCCGACCCAGAACATGGCGCTGGTCCACACCGGCAACGTCGCCCTGGGTCTGACCACCATGGGCCCTGCCGCCGAGGCCCTGGCAGGCAAGAGTCCGCTGGCCCCCGGCGTGGCCATGGACAACGTCTGTGCGTTGTTCCCGATGTACGAGACCCCTTTCTCGATCACGGCACTAGAGGGCAGCGGCATCGAGTCGATCTCCGACATCCCAGACGGCGCCCGTATCGGCTTCGGCCCTGCGGCCTCCACCTCCGACACCTACTTCCCGGCCATGCTCGAGACGCTGGGCGTGAACTTCGACCGTCGCAACGGTGGCTGGTCCGACCTGGGCGGCCAGCTCCAGGATGGCCTGATCGACGTCATCGCCTTTGCCGCCGGCATCCCGATCCCCGCCGTCAGCCAGCTCGAAGTGCAGACCGACGTCAACATCATCGAGTTCACCGAAGAAGAGCAGCAGACGGTGCTCGAGAACTTCCCGGTCTCCGAGTTCCAGATTCCGGCCAGCACCTACCAGACCCTCGAGGAGGATGCCCGCGCCGTCTCGATGTGGAACTTCACCATCGCTGGCTGCGACCTGCCAGAGAGCTTCATCTATGAAGTCACCAAGCTGAGCATGGAGAACAACGACCGCATGCGCGACGTCCATCGCAGCGCCGCGACCAGCATCCCGGAAAACATCAAGTACAACACCGTGCTGCCCTTCCACCCGGGTGCCGTGCGCTGGTACGAAGAGAACGGCTACGAGATCCCGGAAGATCTTAAGCTGTAACCCGTTGACCTGATCGGCTGCCCCGCACCGCGCCATGATAAGGGCGATGCGGGGCAGCTCTTGTGCTTCTTCGTCTACCCCCCAAGGGTGCCTCCCATGTCCCATACCCCCGAATCCCGTGACGACACGTCGATCGATGATGTCGCCGAGATCGTCAACGCCGAGGGCGTCGACGATGCCGCCGTGGAGTCCAACCGGCGGCTCTACACTGGCTGGCAGTGGCTGCTCTTCGGGGCCATGGCCATCGCCTACTCCCTCTTTCACCTGGTCTCGCTGAACGTCTATCCGCTGGAGACCTGGTCGTTTCGCATCGTGCACATCGCCGGAGCACTGATTCTCGGCTACGGCCTCTATGCCGGCACCCGCTTCGCCGACGAGGACCAGCAGCGCTCCCGCTCCCCCGCCTGGCTGGCCGGGGTGAGCTACGCCATGCTCGTTCCCGCCCTCTACGCCCTGGTGCGGGTGGTGACCATGTACCAGACGATGAGCGGTGAGGCCATGCGCATCGATCCGACGATCGAGGCCTGGCACTTCGGCTATCCGCTGATCCTGGCCACCATGGCCGGCATTTTGCTCTCCTGGAGCTATCGCCAGTTCCGCGACCGCATCTCGCCCGCCGACCTGGTACTGATGGTCTGCGCCTTGGGCGTGGCCGGCTATCTGCTGGTGATGTTCAACAGCCCGCTGCGCGCCTCCACCGGCACCTCTTTCGCGCCCATGGGCATCTCCTACGCGGCCATTGCCGGCTCGCTGCTGATCCTTGAGCTGACCCGCCGCGTCGCCGGCCTGGCGCTGGTGGTGATCTCCACCATCTTCCTGATCTATGTCTTCGTCGGCCCCTTCCTACCGGGTTTCCTCGGCTACCCAGGGCTCTCGGTGGGCCGCTTCTTCAGCCAGGTCTACACCGACGCCGGCATCCTCGGGCCGACCACCGCGGTCTCGTCAACCTACATCATCCTGTTCATCATCTTCGCCGCTTTCCTGCAGGCATCGAAAGTGGGCGACTACTTCGTCAACTTCGCCTTCGCTGCGGCCGGCCGGGCCCGGGGCGGCCCCGCCAAGGTCTCGATCTTCGCCTCCGGCCTGATGGGCATGATCAACGGCACCAGCGCCGGCAACGTGGTCTCCACCGGCTCGCTGACCATCCCGTTGATGATGAAGGTGGGCTACCCGGGGCGCAGCGCCGGCGCCATCGAGGCCGCCGCCTCCACCGGCGGGCAGATCATGCCGCCGATCATGGGCGCGGGCGCCTTCATCATGGCCGAGATCACCGGCATTCCCTACACCGAGATCGCCGTGGCGGCCCTCATCCCCGCCATCCTCTACTTCCTGTCGATCTACTGCATGGTGGACTTCGAGGCGGCTCGCAAGGGCATGCGCGGCATGCGCAAGGACGAGATCCCGCTGTTCTCGAAGCTGGTCAAGCAGGTCTACCTGTTCGCGCCTATCATCATCCTCATCGCCGCGCTGTTTATGGGCTACTCAGTGATCCGTGCCGGCACCCTGGCCACCGCCTCCGCCGCTGTGGTGAGCTGGTTCTCGCCCAACAAGATGGGCATCGCCGCCATCCTCAGGGCCCTGCAGCTGGCCGGCACCATGGCCATCCAGATCATCGCCGTGTGCGCCTGCGCCGGCCTGATCGTGGGTGTGATCTCGCTGACAGGTGTCGGCGCACGCTTCTCCTCGCTGCTGCTCGGCCTGGCCGGCGTCAGCCAGCTGCTGGCGCTGGTTTTCGCCATGTGTATCTCGATCCTGCTGGGCATGGGCATGCCAACGACCGCCGCCTACGCGGTGGCCGCCTCAGTGGTCGCGCCGGGCCTGATCAACATCGGCATTCAGCCGCTGGTAGCCCACTTCTTCGTGTTCTATTTCGCGGTGGTCTCGGCGATCACCCCGCCGGTGGCGCTGGCCTCCTACGCGGCGGCGGGCATCTCCGGCGACAACGCCATGGGCACCTCGGTGGCCTCGTTCAAGATCGGCCTGGCGGCCTTCATCGTGCCCTTCATGTTCTTCTACAGCCCGGCCATGCTGATGGAAGGCAGCTGGATGCAGATCCTGCGTGTAGGCCTGACCGCCACCCTGGGCATCATCCTGCTGGCGGCCACCGTTCAGGCCTGGTTCTTCGGGCCGGTCAAGGCCTGGCAGCGTCTGCTGATGCTGGTTGGGGCGGTATGCATGATCTATGGCGGCATCTATTCCGACATCGCGGGCCTGGCCGTCGGCGTGCTGATGTTCATGATGCAGCGCGGTCGCTCCGGCGGCGGGGACAAGGCCGTGACCTCCGGCTGAGCGTGACACCCCCCTAGAAACGCAACGGGCCCCGCCATTGGCGGGGCCCGTTGCGTTACGGCGAGAGGGGGCGTCAGCCGGTTATGTTGTCGAGAATGCGCAGGCAGGGGGCCGCCTGGTTAAGCGTATAAAAGTGCAGGCCTGGGGCGCCACCGTCGAGCAGCCGCTGGCAGAGCCGCGACACGACCTCTTCGCCGAAGGCGCCGATGGCCTCGCTGTCGTCGCCATAGGATTCGAGCTGCTTGCGGATCCAGCGCGGAATCTCGGCCCCACAGGCATCCGAGAAGCGCGCCAGCTTGGTGTAGTTGGTGATTGGCATGATGCCGGGCACGATAGGAGCCTCGACGCCCAGCGCACGTGCCCGCTCGACGAAATGGAAGTAGGCCTCGGCGCTGAAGAAGTACTGAGTGATGGCGATATCGGCACCGGCCTTCATCTTGCGGGCGAAGTTCGTCAGATCATGATCGAGGTTCCTCGCCTGGGGATGAGACTCGGGGTAGGCGGCCACAGCAATCTCGAAATGGTCGCCGGTCTCCTCACGGATGAACTCGACCAGCTCGTTGGCATAGCGCAACTGGCCGATGCCGCCCCCACCCATGCCCGAGGGCAAGTCACCGCGCAGGGCCACCAGGCTGTCGATGCCCTCCTCCCGGTAGCGAGAGAGCAGCTCGCGCAGCGCACCCTTGTCGCTGCCGATGCAGGAAAGGTGCGGCGCAGTGGTGAAGCCGGACTCGCGCACCATCCGTACGGTGTTCAGTGTGCGGTCCTGGGTGGAACCGCCGGCACCGAAGGTAACCGAGAAGAAGCGCGGCGCGCGGCTGGCCAGGGCGTCGCGAACGCCGACCAGCTTCTCCCGCCCAGCGTCGGTACTCGGCGGGAAGAATTCGAAGCTGATCCCCAGCGGGTGTTCCTGCGTGCTCATCAACTTACCTCATGAAAATGATGCATTTTGTGGCTATTCTGACGGCTCGCCAGGCGGCAGACCAATGAAAGATACGCGACGCTGCATCAATCCTGTTCATGCAGAGGTGGTCCCACGACCGCCTTGACCCAGGCAAGGACATGACCACGATCGACCCCGGCACCCTGATGGGGCCCCTCTGGACCCTGCTCGCCTATATCGGCCTGGGCTGGCTGGCCGCCCGCCGGCTGGCGGTGGACCCGCGCCCCGTCGCCACCCTGCTGATTTACCTGGTCGCCCCCCTGACCTTCTTCCGCGGCCTGGTCCAGGGCGGCCCCACACCCGACTACCTGCTGCTGACCGCGGCGCTCTTCACGTTGGCCAGCATGATCGCCGTGGTCGTCCACTGCCTGGCAAGACGCGGCTTCGCGCCCCAGGAGAGCGCCCTGCTGGCATTCTCCTCGGGCACCGGCAACACCGGCTACTTCGGCCTGCCGGTGGCCCTGGTACTGCTGCCGCCCCAGGGTGTCACGCTCTACCTCTTCTGCGTACTGGGCGTGACCCTCTACGAATTCACGGTGGGCTTCTATCTGAGCGCACGAGGACAGTTCTCGGTGCGCCAGAGCCTGGTCAAGATCGCCCGGCTGCCGCTGGTCTATGCCTTCCTCGCCGCCTTGCTGGTAAGTGGCCTCGGCCTCAAGGTGCCAGACACAGTGATGCAGGGGCTGGCCGCCTTCCCGGCGACCTATACCCTGCTCGGCATGATGATCATCGGTATGACCCTGGGGCGGGTCAGCGTGAGGGAGGTCGACCTGCGCTTCATCGGCGCCTGCGTGGCGATCCGTTTTGGGCTCTGGCCACTGCTGTCGCTGGCCGCGGTGCTAGGCCTGCAGGTCCTCTTTCCGCTATCGGGGGAGCTGGCCCTGGCGCTGCTGCTGATCGGCGTAGTGCCCATGGCCGCCAACGTGGTGGTGGTGGCCATGGAACTCGGCATCGCCCCGGAGAAGGGCGCCCTGGCGGTGCTGATCACCACCCTCGCCGCGCCGCTGCTGATCCCGCTCTATCTCGGCGGGATGATGCCTGACGGGCTCTACACACTCGGCGCAGCGGCCTGGAAGCGCTGGACCCTGCTGGCCTCCGGACCCGGAGACCTCTTTCCAGCCGTGATCACGTCAGCCTGAATCAGTGCGTACGTCGGCTTGAAGGGCCCGTCGACGGCGACCCCGGTATAATCGGCCTGCTCCTCGGTCATGCGGGTGACCACCCCGCCGAAGCCTTCCACCATGTAACGGGCCACTTCCTCGTCGAGATGGCGCGGCAGCACCGTCACGCCCATGGCATCCCGCCGGTCGCCCTCGGGCAGCTCGGCGAAGCGGCCATCGAATAGGTGGATCTGCGCCAGCACCTGGTTGGCGAAGGAGCCATCCATCACCCGAGAGGGGTGGCCGGTGGCGTTGCCCAGGTTCACCAAGCGGCCCTCGGAGAGCAGGATCAGGTAGTCGCGACTGTCAGGGTCAAAACTTCCTGGCTTGCTGTCACGGAATATCTGGTGCACCTGGGGCTTCACTTCCTCCCAGTGCCAGTGGCGACGCATGTAAGCAGTGTCGATCTCGCTGTCGAAGTGGCCGATGTTGCAGACCACCGCACCCGGCTTCAGTGCCTGGAGTATGGCGGCGTCGCAGGCATGGATGTTGCCGGTGGCGGTCACCACCATGTCGATCCGCGAGAGCAGGTCGCGGTCGATGCTCTCCAGGCCGCGATTGATGCCATCGCGGTAGGGCGAGACCACCTCAAAGCCGTCCATGCAGGCCTGCATGGCGCAGATGGGGTCGATCTCCACGACGCGCACGATCATGCCTTCCTGGCGCAGCGAAGCGGCCGAGCCCTTACCCACATCGCCATAGCCCACCACCAACGCCTGCTTACCGGACAGCAGATGGTCGGTAGCACGCTTGATGGCGTCGTTGAGCGAGTGGCGGCAGCCGTACTTGTTGTCGTTCTTCGACTTGGTCACGGCATCGTTGACGTTGATGGCCGGCACCTTGAGAGTGCCATCGCGCAGCATCTCCTGCAGGCGATGCACCCCGGTGGTGGTCTCCTCGGAGATGCCGTGGATGGCGTCCAGCAGCTCGGGGCGCTTCTCGTGGAGCAGCGCCGTCAGGTCTCCGCCATCATCCAGCACCAGATTAGGGGTCCAGCCGTCGGGCCCTTCCACCGTCTGCTCGATGCACCACCAGAACTCCTCCTCCGTCTCCCCCTTCCAGGCGAACACCGGGATATCGGCGGCAGCGATGGCGGCTGCGGCATGATCCTGAGTAGAGAAGATATTGCATGACGACCAGCGTACGCTTGCCCCCAGATCGATCAGCGTCTCGATCAGCACCGCAGTCTGGATGGTCATATGAATGCAGCCGGCGATACGTGCGCCTGCCAGCGGCTGATCATCACGGTACTTGTCGCGGATCGTCATAAGCGCCGGCATCTCGGTCTCGGCGATGCGGATCTCGCGACGCCCCCAGTCGGCGAGGGTGAGATCGGCGACCTTGCAATCGGTGGCCGCGGGAGCGGAAACGGCGGGATGATTCATGTGCTGCCTCTCAAGGTACGAAGAATGTAAGGTAGATGGCATTCATGATACGGCAAACCCAGGGTAAGCAAAACGTGAGCCCTACCCTGAACCATAATTGACTATGAGCGATGAAGTCCCCGCCTATGGGCGGCCAGAGCCACCATGACGGGGTCGGAAACCGTCGATGCCAGCGGCACTCAGTCGTTTCGCTAGCAGGCGTACCTCGACATGGCTGAAGAAATCGCGCAGCTGCTCGGCACGCGCGACGCCGATACCGGTACTATCCCGCCATTCGGCCTCGCTGCGCTTGGCCAACTCGCGCCAGTCGCCACGCGCGGCAAGTCCGAGATCCGCCGGCGGGCCCAGTGCCGCCAGCCAGTCGTTGAAAGGCCGCTCCCGGGCCAGGGCGAAACTCGCCATCAGGCGCTCGGCACGGATCTCGCCGATCCCCGAGACTTCGGTCAGTGCCGCGGCATCGAGGGACAACCAGTCGAGCAGGCCCTCTAGCAAGCCGGCCTCCAGCAGTGACTGCCAGGTTCCCTGCCCCACCCCCGGCAGTTCGAGACCCTCGGAACCGGAAAGCCAGGTCAACCGTTCGAGAAACTGCACCTCGCACCCCGGCGCTGGTCGCCAGCAACTCAGGGCATGGTAGTCGGCCGCCTCGGGCGGGGAGACCGACGGGCGCTCGGTAGCTCGCCAGGCCACACCTTCCAGCCGGGGGATCGTCAGGCCGGCCAGGGCGATCACTACCTGGTCGCCGGGGCGAATATCGAGCTCTTGCCAGCGCGTCAGCGATCCCAGGCCCACCCGGCGGATCGTCCGGCCCGACAGCTCGACAGGATGCAGATGCAGAAGCGGCGTGATGCGTCCGGTGCGGCCGATGCGGAACTCGACGCCACGCACCTCGGCAAGCGCTTCCCGTGGCGGATGCTTCCAGGCCGCCGCCCATATCGGCGGTTCGGCCTGCCACGATGGTCCTGCCGGACGGCCTCCCTGTCGCAGCACCACGCCGTCGGTGGCAAAGGGCAGCGGGCCGCGGTACCAGCGCTCCCGCCACAGTGCCACCTCCTCCAGGCGCTTCACCGGCTTAGTCAAGGCGATTGACTCGCCGAAGCCCAGGCGCCTCAACCCATCGAGCCGTTCACGCATCGTCGCCGGGCCATCCGGCCAGTCCCAGACGAAGAGGCCAATGCGTCCTGCTGCCTCGGCTTCCAGCACATCGCGAGCCATCAGCCCGGCCACCTCGCTGCGCGCCCCGGCCGTGCCTGCCTCAGCCTGGACGTGACCCTCCAGTCGCCGATGGAGCTCGCCCTGCAGGATCGCATCGACCCGCTCTGGAAGTCGCGCGGGGACCGCAGGTATGCGGCGTGCCGCCGCCGTCCAGTCCTGACCATGATGGCCATCCCCGCGGCTGATCGCCCGAGCCAGGCGCCCCTGCTCGTAGACCAACGTCACCGCCACGCCATCCACCTTGGGCTGCACCCAGACGTCGCCACGGCGCGCCAACCAGCGGCGCACCGCGGCTTCGTCGGCGAGCTTGGCAAGCCCAGTCTGGACGATGGGGTGACGAATCGGGCCGGCTGGCCGCGCGTCGTCGGGTGCGCCGCCCGCAAGCGATCCTTCCTCATGTACTTCGGGAAAGCAGTGCTGCCAGGCCGTGAGCCGCTTCCGTGCCTGGTCGTAGACGTCATCGGAGACAGGCGACTCACCCTGACGGTAATAGGCATCATCCCAACCAGCCAGTCGCTCGGCCAGCGCGATGATCTCGCGCTCTGCTCGTCCGCCGGACCATTCGGGACAGGCAATGGACAGGGAGGGAATGATCGCACAAAGGGCCAGCAGCAAGCAGGCCAGGTAGCGGGGCATCAGGGCAGCTCCCACGCAAGGACTACCCTGACCATAGCAACAGGCCCCGCATGGCGCTGCCAGCGGGGCCTGTCATTGCCTGTAGGCGATTTCCTACAAACCGGCGGCCTGGCGAAGCGCGTGGGCGCGGTCCGTCCTCTCCCAGGGGAAGGCCGTGAAGGTCTCGATATGTTCCTCGCCCCGGGTATCGGTCCAGGTATAAGAGGTCTCGAAGGGCTCGCGGCCGAAGTGACCATAGGCAGCGGTCAGCTGATACATGGGGTGCAGCAGGTCGAGCATTTTGGTAATGGCATTGGGCCGCAGGTCGAAATGCTCGCGCACCAGTTCGATGATGCGCGCGTCGTTCACCTTGCCGGTGCCGAAAGTATTGACGGCGACCGAGGTGGGCTCGGCTACGCCGATGGCGTAGGAGATCTGGATCTCGCACTTTTCGGCAAGCCCCGCGGCGACCAGGTTCTTGGCCACGTAGCGCCCGGCGTAGGCGGCGCTGCGGTCCACCTTGGAGGGGTCCTTGCCGGAAAAGGCGCCGCCGCCGTGGCGAGCCGTGCCGCCGTAGGTGTCGACGATGATCTTGCGCCCGGTCAGGCCGCAGTCGCCCACGGGGCCGCCGATCACGAACTTGCCGGTGGGGTTGATGTGGTACTTGGTGGTCTCGGTCAGCCACTCGGCGGGGATCACCTGCTCGATGATCTCGCGGCGCACCATCCTGCGCAGCTCCTCCTGGTCGACTTCCGGATCGTGCTGGGTGGAGAGCACCACGGCGTCGACGGCGCAGGGCTTGCCTGCTTCGTCATAGCGGAAGGTGATCTGACTCTTGGCGTCGGGGCGCAGCCAGGGCAGCAGGCCGTGCTTGCGTAGCTCAGCTTGACGCTCCACCAGCCGATGGGCGTAATGGATCGGCGCCGGCATGTAGGAGTCGGTCTCGTTGGTGGCGTAGCCGAACATCAGGCCCTGGTCACCGGCGCCCTGGTCCTCGGGCTTGGTGCGATCGACGCCCTGGGCGATATCCACACTCTGCTTGCCGATCAGGTTGAGCACGCCACAGGTCTCACCATCAAAGCCGACGTCGGAGGAGACGTAGCCGATGCCGGTGATCACCTCGCGCACCAGCGCTTCCAGATCGACCCAGGCCGATGTGGTGATCTCGCCGGCGACGATGGCCACGCCGGTCTTGACCAGAGTCTCGCAGGCGACACGCGCCTGCTTGTCGCGGGCGATGATGGCGTCGAGGACCGCATCGGAAATCTGGTCGGCGATCTTGTCCGGATGCCCTTCGGACACGGACTCAGAGGTGAACAGGGAGTATTCGCTCATGGCGTCTTCGGCCCTCTCTCTATCAGCAATAGGCAGTCGCGAAGTCTACACGCTGCGGCTCCCCCGGGCATCCACGATTTGATGCAGGACGGCAAGTCGGCGACAATAGCCGGCCTGATTCGACCACGCCGCCCCTTCCCGCGGCGTCACCCAGCCAGAAGTCATGTCCGGCCGCATCCCCCCTGGCCGACCATGTCATTGCATACTTTCTGCCGCAGGCGAGGAGCACACCATGCCGTCCCGTTTCGAACTGGCCAATGCCATACGCGCCCTGTCCATGGACGCCGTCCAGAAGGCCAACTCCGGCCATCCCGGCGCGCCCATGGGCATGGCGGACATCGCCGAGGTGCTGTGGAACGATTACCTCGTCCACAACCCGGCCGACCCGCACTGGCCCGATCGCGACCGCTTCGTGCTCTCCAACGGCCACGGCTCCATGCTGCTCTATTCCCTGCTGCACCTCACCGGCTACGAGCTCAGCCTCGAGGAGCTGCAGAACTTCCGCCAGCTACATTCGATGACCGCCGGGCATCCGGAGTTCGGCTATGCACCGGGCATCGAAACCACCACCGGTCCGCTGGGCCAGGGCCTGGCCAACGCGGTGGGGATGGCGCTGGCGGAGCGCACCCTGGCGGCCCAGTTCAACCGCCCCGGTCATACCGTCGTCGATCATCACACCTACTGCTTCGTCGGCGACGGCTGCCTGATGGAAGGTATCTCCCATGAAGTCTCTTCGCTGGCCGGCACCCAGCAGCTCGGCAAGCTGATCACCTTCTACGACGACAACGGCATCTCCATCGACGGAGAGGTCGAGGGCTGGTTCACCGACGACACCGCGAAGCGCTTCGAGGCCTACGGCTGGCACGTGGTGCCCAACGTCGACGGCCACAAGCCCGAGGAGATCAAGGCCGCCATCGAGCTGGCCCGCAGCCACGAGGACCGGCCGAGCCTGATCATCTGCAAGACCATCATCGGCTTCGGCGCGCCCAACAAGCAGGGCAAGGAGGAGTGCCATGGCGCCGCGCTCGGCGAGGACGAGGTAGCCGCCGCCCGCCGCCAGCTCGACTGGCCGCATGCCCCCTTCAACGTGCCCGAGGACATCTACCAGGGCTGGGACGCCACCGAGGCCGGCCAGGCCCGTCAGGATGCCTGGCAGGAGCGCTTTGCGCGCTATGCCGAAGCCTTCCCGGAACTGGCCCAGGAACTCCAACGTCGACTCAAGGGAGACCTGCCGACCAGTATCACCAGCGAAGCGATGATCGAGGCCGCTCAGACCAAGGGCGACAGCGTCGCCAGCCGCAAGGCATCGCTCGCCTGCCTCGACGAGCTTGGTCCCCAGATGCCCGAGCTGCTCGGCGGCAGTGCCGACCTGGCTCCCTCCAACCTGACCTTCTGGAAGGGCGCCCAGGCGATCAGCCCCACCGCGCCAGAGGGCAACTACCTGCATTACGGCGTGCGCGAGTTCGGCATGGGCGCCATCATGAACGGCATCGCGCTGCACGGCGGCTTCGTGCCCTATGGCGCCACCTTCCTGATCTTCATGGAGTACATGCGCAACAGCGTGCGTATGGCGGCGCTGATGGGCAAGCAGGCCATCTACGTCTTCACTCATGACTCCATCGGCCTGGGCGAGGACGGCCCCACCCACCAACCCATCGAGCAGCTGACCACCCTGCGATCCACCCCCAACCTGGCCACCTGGCGCCCCTGCGACAGCGTGGAGACCGCTGCCGCCTGGGATGCCGCCATCAAGCGTCGCTCCGGCCCGACCGCGCTGGTCTTCTCCCGCCAGGGGCTGCCGCATCAGGCACGCAGCAGGCAGCAGTTGGCCGACATCAATCGCGGTGGCTACGTCCTGAAGGACAGCGAGGGCACCCCGGAGCTGATCCTGATCGCTACCGGCTCCGAGGTCGGCCTGGCCATGGACGCCGCGGCCCGACTCGAGGAACAGGGCCGCGCTGTGCGCGTTGTCTCCATGCCCTCCACCGACCTCTTCGACCGCCAGGACGCCGAGTACCGCGAGCAGGTGCTACCCGCCACCGTCACCGCACGTCTGGCCATCGAAGCCGGCCATCGCGACTTCTGGTACAAGTACGTTGGGCTGAACGGTGCCATCGTCGGCATGACCACCTTCGGTGAGTCCGCGCCTGCCGGCGACCTGTTCAAGCACTTCGGCTTCACCGTAGACAACGTGGTCGCCGAAGCCTCGGCCCTACTGGGCTGAGCCTGCAGGGCCACCCCTCGTCCAACGCAAGCGGGCCCGGCATTTGCCGGGCCCGCTTGCGTAAGAAGCCGAAAGCGCCTCAGGCGAGGGTCACCTCGGGGGACAGATAGACGTCCTGGATGGCGTTGAGCAGTTCGACGCCCTCGGCCGTAGGCTTCTGGAAGGCCTTGCGACCCGAGATCAGCCCCATGCCACCGGCACGCTTATTGATCACCGCGGTACGTACCGCCTCGGCGAGGTCGGAGGCGCCCTTGGAGCCGCCGCCGGAGTTGATCAGCCCGGCACGCCCCAGGTAGCAATTGGCCACCTGGTAGCGTGCCAGGTCGATGGGATGATCCGAGGTCAGTTCGTCGTATACCTTGGCGTGGGTGTGGCCGAAGCCGATATCACGGTAACCACCGTTGGTCTCGGGCAGCTTCTGCTTGACGATGTCGGCCTTGAGCGTGGCTGCCAGGTGATTGGCCTGACCGGTCAGGTCGGCGGCCACGTGGTAATCGGTGCCGCCCAGCTTGAAGTCCGGGTTGCGCAGATAGGCCCAGAGCACCGTGACCATGCCCAGCTCATGGGCCCGTTCGAAGGCCTCGCTGATCTCCATGATCTGGCGGCGACTCTCGTGAGAGCCGAAGTAGATGGTTGCCCCCACGGCCGCGCAGCCCATCTCGAAGGCCTGCTCGACCTGGGCAAACAGCGTCTGATCGTAGATCGTCGGATGGCTCAGCGTCTCGTTGTGGTTGAGCTTGAGGATCATCGGGATCCGATGAGCATAGCGGCGCGCCACGGCGGCCAGCCCCCCGAGGGTGGAGGCCACGGCATTGCAGCCCCCCTCGATGGCCAGCTCGACGATGTTGGCCGGGTCAAAGTAGCGCGGGTTCGGTGCGAAGGAGGCCCCCGCCGAGTGCTCGATGCCCTGGTCCACCGGCAGGATGCTGAGATAGCCGGTGCCGGCCAGGCGGCCATGGTCGAATAGTGACTGCATGTTGCGCAGTACATTTGGGCGGCGGTCGCTCAGGGCCATCACCCGGTCGACGAAATCCGCGCCGGGTGGATGGATCATTTCGGCGGGAACGCCGCGGCAGACGTGACCCAGCAGGGTGTCAGCCTCGCTGCCCAGCAGTTTGGTGATATCGCTCATGTCGCTCCTCTCCTTGGTACCGATCAACGCACTGTACCCAGCGTAGGGGAAAAACCGTACCGAGAGGACGCCATGCATGCAATGAGAGCCCTCTCAGCCAGCCTTGACCTCGATACCCCATCGCTTGAGCTTGCCACTCTTGTAAAGCAGCCCTCCCCCACCCCGTTGCAGAGCTTGTCGTCCGGAGGGCCCGTAGAGCAGACGCTCGGGGCACAGATGCGCTAGAATTGCCGCCCTGTGTTTCCCGGTTCCGGAGTCCCTTTCACCCCCATGGCCCTTCGCATCGCCATCAACGGTTACGGCCGCATCGGCCAGTGCGTGCTGCGCGCGCTCGTCGAAAGCGAGGCGTCACGCCACCTCGCGCACGGTGAGCCGCGCCTGGAGATCGTGGCGATCAACGAGCTATCGGACCTCGCCACCATCGCCTACCTGACCCGCTACGACACCACCCACGGCCGCTTTCCCGGTAGCGTGGAGGTGGAGGGCGATCGGCTGATCGTCAATGGCCGGGCCATCCGTGTGCTGTGCGAACCCGAGCCGGAGAGGCTGCCCTGGGCCGAGCTCGGCATCGACCTGGTGCTGGAGTGCTCCGGCAGCTTCCGCGATCGCACCACCGCCGAGCGTCATCTCGCCTCCGGCGCCGGTCGGCTGCTGTTTTCCCAGCCCGCGGAGAGCGATGTCGATGCCACCATCGTCAGCGGCATCAACGACCATACCCTGGCCACGCATCACCGCATCGTCTCAGCCGCCTCCTGCACCACCAACTGCCTGGTGCCAGTGCTCACCGTGCTCGATGAGGCGCTGGAGATCGAGCACGGCGTGACCACCACCATCCACTCGGCGATGAACGACCAGCCGGTGATCGACGCCTACCATCAGACCGACCTGCGCCTGACCCGTTCGGCGATGCACTCCATCGTGCCGGTCGATACAGGCCTCGCCCGCGGCATCAACCGCCTGATGCCCCACCTGGCCGGGCGTTTCGAGTGCCTGCACGTGCGGGTGCCGACCATCAACGTCTCGACCATGGACCTGTCGATCTGCGTGCGCCGCGATACCACGGCAGAAAACGTCAACGCGCTGCTGCGCGAGGCGAGCCAAGGTCGACTCTCAGAACTTCTAGGCTATACCGAAGAGCCGGTAGCCTCGGTCGACTTCAACCACGATCCGCGCTCGGGTATCGTGGACGCCACCCAGACCCGGGTGGCCGGTGGCCGCCTGGTCAAACTGCTGTGCTGGTTCGACAACGAGTGGGGCTTCGCCAACCGCATGCTCGATGTCGCCCGGCGCCTGGCCACCCTGCCCCCGGCTCCGCCCGACACCCCCGACAGATGACGTCCCTTCGGCTTTCCCCAGACGAGGAACCTGCTTCCATGAACGTGCGCAAGATGACCGACCTCGACCTCAACGGCCAGCGAGTGCTGATCCGTGAGGACCTGAACGTGCCCGTCAAGCACGGCAAGGTAACCAGCGACGCCCGCCTGCGGGCCAGCCTGCCGACCATCCAGTCTGCCCTGGACGCCGGCGCACGGGTGATGCTGATGAGCCACCTGGGCCGACCCACCGAGGGCGAGCCGGCCGAGGAGTTCTCGCTGGCGCCGGTGGCCGAGCACCTCGGCGAGCTGCTGGGCCGCCCGGTCCGCCTGGTCGCCGACTACCTGGACGGCGCGGTCGAGGTCGCAGACGGCGAGGTGGTGTTGCTGGAGAACGTGCGCTTCAATGCGGGCGAGAAGAAGGACGACGAAACCCTCGCCCGACAGTACGCCGCACTCTGCGACATCTTCGTGATGGATGCCTTCGGCACGGCCCACCGTGCCCAGGCCTCCACCCACGGCGTCGCGCGCTACGCCCCTACCGCCTGCGCCGGCCCCCTGCTGGCCGCCGAGCTCGACGCCCTGGAGAAGGCCCTCGCTACCCCGGCACGCCCCATGGTTGCGGTCGTTGGGGGATCCAAGGTCTCCACCAAGCTCGAGGTGCTCAACGCTCTCTCCGAGAAATGCGACCAGCTGATCGTCGGCGGCGGAATCGCCAACACCTTCATCGCCGCGGCCGGTTATAACGTGGGCAAGTCGCTGCACGAGGCCGACCTCCTCGATCAGGCCAAGGCGCTGATGGCACGGGTCGAGATCCCGCTGCCCAGCGATGTGGTAGTGGCCACCGAGTTTTCCGAGTCGGCCGAGGCCGTGGTCAAGCCGGTCGACCAGGTGAAGGACGACGAGATGATCCTCGACATCGGCCCGGAGACCGCCGGCCGCCTGGGCGGCCTGCTCAAGGATGCCGGCACCATCCTGTGGAACGGTCCGGTAGGCGTGTTCGAGATCGACCAGTTCGGCAAGGGTACCGAGGCGCTGTCGCTGGCCATCGCCGAGAGCAACGGCTTCTCCATCGCCGGCGGCGGCGACACCCTGGCGGCCATCGACAAGTACGCCATCGAGGAGCGTGTTTCCTACATCTCCACCGGCGGCGGCGCCTTCCTCGAGTACGTGGAGGGCAAGACCCTGCCGGCGGTGAAGGCCCTGGAAGACGCCGCCGCCCGCTGAGGCACCGCCCCCTCGAACTCCACTAGCCGGCGTGGCCCTCGTGGCCACGCCGTCATGACGTCTCATACAGAACAGGTGACCCCCATGGCTCTAATCAGCATGCGCCAGCTGCTGGACCACGCCGCCGAGCATGGCTACGGCGTGCCGGCCTTCAACGTCAACAACCTCGAGCAGATGCGCGCCATCATGGAGGCCGCCGACGAGACCGACTCGCCGGTGATCGTCCAGGCCTCCGCCGGTGCCCGCAAGTACGCCGGCGCCCCCTTCCTGCGCCACCTGATCCTGGCCGCCGTGGAGGAGTTCCCGCACATACCGGTGGTCATGCACCAGGACCACGGCACCAGCCCCGGTGTCTGCCAGCGCTCCATCCAGCTCGGCTTCTCCTCGGTGATGATGGACGGCTCGCTCGGCGAGGACGGCAAGACGCCGATGGATTACGACTACAATGTCGACGTCACCCGCCACACCGTGGAGATGGCCCATGCCTGTGGCGTCTCGGTGGAAGGTGAGCTGGGCTGCCTGGGCAGCCTGGAGACCGGCATGGCCGGCGAGGAGGACGGCATCGGTGCCGACGGCAAGCTGAACCACGACCAGCTGCTCACCGACCCGGAGGAAGCCGCCGACTTCGTCAAGGCCACCGGCGTGGACGCCCTGGCCATCGCCATCGGCACCAGCCACGGCGCCTACAAGTTCACCAAGCCACCCACCGGTGACACCCTCTCCATCCAGCGCATCAAGGAGATCCACGCGCGCATCCCCGACACCCACCTGGTGATGCACGGCTCCTCATCGGTGCCCCAGGAGTGGCTGGCGGTGATCAACGAGTTCGGCGGCGCCATCCCCGAGACCTACGGGGTGCCCGTGGAGGAGATCGTCGAGGGTATCAAGCATGGCGTGCGCAAGGTCAACGTCGACACCGACCTACGCCTGGCCTCCACCGGCGCAGTCCGCCGCTTCCTGGCCGAAAATCCCGCCGAGTTCGATCCGCGCAAGTTCCTCAAGGCGTCCACGGCGGCCATGAAGGCGATCTGCAAGGAGCGCTACGAGGCGTTCGGTACCGCCGGCAACGCCAGCAAGATCACGCCGATCAGCCTCGAGACGATGTATCTGCGCTACGAGCGCGGCGAGCTGGATCCCAAGGTATCGTGAATATCCCCGGGTGAACCGCCAGGGCGGCCCAAAGGGGCCGCCCTTGTCGTCTGAGGGCCGCCACCTCGCACCTCAGCGGATCCGGCCAACCTTTGCCAGCCCCGCTTCGCTTGGCCTGACCACGATGATCTCGCCGGAACCCACGCCACCGCCCACCAGGGAACTGATATTGACCTGGTGCGTGACCAGCACCAGGGTACCTTCGCCATCCCAGTCATGAATCAGGGCGCGCGCAGCCCGGGTGCGGTCGTCAGCCTGGCTGCGATCACGAAAAAAGGAATCCAGCGCCGGGGTCGGCACCACCTTGCCGAGCCCGAGCATTCGAGCGGTTTCGAGGCAGCGACACCAGCGGCTGGAGCGCACCTCCGCCACCTCGATGCCCCGGTCACGAAAGCGCTCGCCGATCCGGCGCGCCTGCTCACGCCCATCCGCGGAGAGGTTGCGCTGGGTATTGCATGCCTCGAGGCGAAAGCCCGAGGGATCACCGATGCCGGGCGCCAGGGCATGGCGCATCAGCGCCACATGCCCACCCTGCGCCAGGGCCCGCCAGGCCGCTGCCTCCTCGTCCGGCTCGGCGGCCATGATCTGCCCGGCGACGAGTATCGACCAGAGGCAGGGCCACCACCAGACAACCCGACGGGGGGCACCATGACGCTGCGTCATGCGCGCCATTGCGGCGGCGGCCATTGCCGCGCCTGAGCCGATCCATGACCCGAGCGTGTATGGTCTCATGGGCTTCCTCGCTGTTGTGGCCTATTCGGAACCAAGACGCGGCCCGGCGCCACGTCTCCAACTGCATGCTAGCCGACCCTGGGCCGCATGACGTCTCCGTGACATGCGTTGCCATACGGCACATGGTCCCAAAGGATTCGCCGAACGCCGCCTGCCCAACAAGGGCGTAAAACGTTAGGCTCGTCTCGACATCCCGCAACGAGACGCCTTCCATGGACAGCATATCGCTCTCGTCACGGCTCTTGCCGCCGGGCGCCACCAGCGAGGCGGAGAAGCGAACCCGATGATCACGCTGCTTGGCAACCTGTCCCTCGGTATGGCCTTGCTGCTGTTCGGTGGCTGCACGCTGGTGATCGCCGTTGCGGGGACTCGCCTCACCGGCATCGTCGATGACCTCGCCGACCGCACCGGCCTGGGGGAAGCGATCGCCGGCGCGGTGCTGCTGGGCATGGCAACCTCACTGGCGGGACTGGTGGTGTCGGCCTCGGCGGCGCTCGCCGATCGCCCGACCCTGGCCATGAGCAACGCCCTGGGTGGCATCGCCGTGCAGACGCTGTTCCTGACCATCGCCGACATCACCCACCGACGCGCCAACCTGGAACACGCTGCCGCTTCGCTCGGCAACCTGCTGCAGGGCGGCCTGCTGCTGTGCCTGCTGTCACTGGTGCTGGTAGGACGCTTCGCACCGGAGTGGACCCTGTGGCAGGTTCACCCCGTGACACCGCTGCTGGTGATCGTCTACCTGTTCGGCCTGCGCCTCGTGGATCGCAGCCGCGACAACCCCATGTGGAGCCCCGCCCAGACCCGGGAAACACAGCCCGACGTACCCGATGAGCAGGCCATGAAGCGCTCGGCGGCTCGACTCTGGTTCTCCTTCGTGGCCCTGGCGGCAATGCTCGGCGTGAGCGGCTGGCTACTGGAGCGCTCTGCTGCGGTGATCGCCGTGGAGACCGGTCTCGGGCAGTCGGTGGTGGGGGCGCTGATGACGGCGGTGGTGACGTCGCTGCCGGAGCTGGTCACCTCGGTGGCAGCGGTGCGGCGCGGCGCCCTGACTCTCGCCGTGGCCGGTATCATAGGCGGCAATGCCTTCGACACCCTCTTCGTCGCCGCCTCGGATATCGCCTATCGAGGCGGCTCGATCTACCACGCCATACCCGATACGGTCGCGCTATGGGTCGCCCTGTCACTGCTGATGACCGGCATCCTGCTGGTGGGCATGCTCCACCGACAGCGTCAGGGGCCAGCCCATATCGGCTTCGAAAGCGTCGGCATCATCGCCTGCTATTTAGCTGGGGCACTCGCCCTTTTATTGGCACCCTGAGACCCGAAAAATCGCCATGATCTTTGAGATCGGCGTACTCACGCGGCCGATGATGTCATGGCCGGTGCCGATGAACGTTCGGTTCACGACCACTGCGACGACGACGCCACCTGTCCTCCAGCCAGCCGAACAGGTACCCGCGAGACTCGTCGGCCCCCGTCAGGACATATCGAAGCGTATAGGGATTATGCAGTGTTGCCAGCAGCTTCGGCTCCACCCGATGCACACTGCAGAAGAGGATCTCATCGCCAACCTGGAGTAGAGACTCCTTGTCCGGCAACATGATCGACGTGCCTGCCCGGCGAATGGCGAGGGCTTCACACGGGAGCTCTTCCGGGAACGCGTCCGCATCGCGACACAGCATCGCCAACGCCATCTCGCCCCCGGCATCCAGATACTCCGCCACCGCCGGGGCTTCGTCCGGGGACAGCCTGACCGACCAGAGATGCGGGGGCTCCGCCCCCATGGCCGCCTGCAGACGAACCACCAATTCGTTCGTCAAGGTCGGTTCGCGCTCCGCGAGCCAGTCGATCAGCTCCTGGACAAGAGGCGAAATCAGCAGCTTCAGGATCCGGCGCGCCGTGGTCAGGCTATGCTGGAGGACCAGGTCGGCCCGCGCGGCATCGAACGCGACCTGATTCTCATGGCTGTTGTGCCTCACAATGCGAAACGCCCTCGGATTGAGCTCCGTCACCGATAACAGCGTACTGAGATTGTCGGAATCGCGGTTCGTCGCGGCGACGACTCCGGCCGCGTCCTCGATCCCCGCGGTCAACAAGGCCGCATGATCGGCGCGCGCCTCGACGATGACCGTCCCTTCTCCAACTTCTTGGGCGTTCACGTCCGGATCGATGATACGCACGCCGACGCCATGGGTCTGGAGGCAATCCTGGATCCAGTGCCCCATCCGCCCGTAACCGCACAGAATCCAGTCGCCTCGCGGCACCTGTACCGGCACCCCGAGTTCGGCGCCACGTGAGCCCACGAACCACGCATTGAGGTTGTGCAGTTCAGGGCGTGCGATCGCCCAGTAGACGAGTTGGGCGAAGATCTCGAACGGGTCGACGACCGTGACATTGTCCAGCGCCCGCAGATTGGCTTCGTGGCGAGCCGACGTCGACCGACAGATGACCCGGAGCTGAGGATTCAGATGCCGTGACATTACCGCGATCTTGAGATTGATGTCGTCGTCATTCGTCAGCGCCACAAGCGCCCGACACGCAGGGTGTTTCACCCCCGCCGCCAGGAGATGTTTCGGCGCGCCCGCATCCGCACAAATGCCCGGCATCGCGACAGTGTAATCGCGAACGCCCAGTGCCTTGATACGCTCCGGGTCGGCATCGAGTATCATCGCGCGCATCCTGTGGTCGCTCAAGCCTCGGGCAAGCAGGCTGCCGGTGTCGCCGAACCCGCAGAGGATGACGAAAGGTTCCTTGTTGCGTGCGACCTTGCGGGCGAACCGGACGCCATCCATGGCCTGGATGAAATGGGGATTCTGCACCAGGCCGATCAGGGAGCCGATCGCATAGAACCACGCGAACACGCCGGTGTAGAGACAGAAGATCGTCCACAGACGCTGTTCATTACTGAAGCCGTTCGGCAATTCGCCGAAACCGGTCGTGGTCGCTGTATAGGTGAAGAAATAGAACGCGTGGAAGAGATTCATGCGCGTCCTCTCCCCATCTACGTCCTGGCCCGGCATCAGGGCCATACCCACGATGCCTACCGAGTACACGAACAGCAGCGCGAACAACGGCCGGCGCATGTAGCGCAGGACGATCATCGACACACGATCGAGATCGGACGTCTGCGTCACGCGTTCACCCCTCCCTCACGGTATGCCGGAACATGGCGAACATGCTGGTTCGATCTGCGCACCGTGCTAGCGCCGCGAGAGCAGCGTATCGCCGACCAGGATCGCCGTCGCGATGATGTTGGCAACCAACGCTCCCGAGGCGATCGAGACGATATCGGCCATGTCTCCGGGACCCGGTCCACCGCCGCCAGCAGGTTCCGTCACGATCCAGACGACGCGCGACGCGATCAGAAGAAGGCCGGCTACTAGACCGGAGGCCAGCAGCAACGCCCCGGTCTGGGAGCGATCCCCCAGCTTCAGGCCGATCGCGACCAGATTGACGATGATGGCGAAGGTGAGAATCCAGACGTTGTGGTGCTCAGCCGTATCGACGCCACCCGCCACGAACGCGACATTGAGGCTCAAGGTAAGGACGATAAAAAAACCGAATACCACGCGTTCGAAATTCATGGAACTGCTCCTGGCCGAGGCGCGACGACAGTATAGGCATGCGCCTGCGTTGACCGCGAACGCCATGATGGGCTCGGACAGCAGCCGAGCTCACGATATCAGCCTGCGCGAACGTCTCGTCACCGCGATATTGAAGAACACTGTTCACAAAAAACGGAAACTGGGCTTTAATGTTGGGCAGGAAGACCCGATGTCTGTAACAATGTATTTATAACGTTCTGATTCTTCGTGAGGCCCGGTGATGGCACGCCCCCTCTGCCTGCTCTTCGATTGCGACGGCACCCTGGTCGACAGCGAGCCGCTGCTCGCCGACGAAATGTCGTCCAGCTTGACCGACGCCGGCCTGCCCTTCCAGGCAAGCGACTACATGGGAGAGTTTCGCGGGGCCCGCTTTCGCCACATCGTCGCCGAACTCGAGCGCCGCTACGGCAGCGTGGACCCCGAAAGGCTGGGACCCCTCGAGAGCCGAATGCGCGCCAACCTCAACCGCCGCCTGGCCAGCGAGCTGATCACCATCGATGGCGCCATGGAGGCCCTAGCCGCCCTTGCCCACCACCCCATGGGGGTGGTCTCGAATGGCCCGGAGAACAAGATTCGCATGTCGCTCGAGGCCACGGGGCTTGCCGGGATTTTCGACAATCGCCTGTTCAGCGCCTATACCGCCAATTGCTGGAAGCCTGATCCCTGCCTGTTCCGCCATGCCGCCAGCCTTATGGGTTATACACCCGAAGAGTGCGTGGTCATCGAGGATGCCCTGGTGGGTGTCAGGGGCGCACTGGCTGCCGGCATGACGGTGATCCACCTCAACCGCTTTCCCGACGCCGAGGAGACACCGGAAGGGGCCATCATGATCAGCAACATGTTCCAGTTGCCCACGGTGATCGGCCATCTGGAGAGTGGCCGGGCCCTGGCCGCCCATGCCTGATATCCACAACCCCTTCCCGCTACCGCCTGTGCGTGACTCGCATGGATGCAGGCCGCCTGCGTCATGTCTATCATCGGCGTGACATTCTCGAACAGCAGGAGACCGACATGGCATCCCTGAAGGAGCAACTCGGCGGCCTGGTCTACTCCACCGAGCACGGCGATACCTGCCCGGACTGCCGGCAGCCCCTGGCCCAATGCCAATGTACCGAACAGGCAGAATACGCCCGCCTTGCCGAACTGGACGGCATCGTGCGCATCCGCCGCGAGACCAGCGGGCGCAAGGGCAAGGGCGTCACCACCCTCGATGGCATCCCGCTACCTTCCGGCGAGCTAAAGGCCCTCGCCAAGGAACTGAAAAAGCGCTGCGGCACCGGCGGGGCCATCAAGGAGGGAGTTATCGAGATTCAGGGCGACCATCGCGAGCTGCTCAAGGGCGAGCTCGAGAAGCGCGGCTTCCGCGTCAGGCTGGCCGGCGGCTGACTCCTCGGGAAAAGCCGTTCTCCAGCATCCCGCACAGGGAATCGAGGGCCTCGGCCGGGGCCTGTACCTTCAGCGCATAGAGCGCATCGGCCCGGGTTCGCCCGAGGTTGAGACAGGCAATGGGTTTATCCTGCCGAGCCGCCTCCCGGGCGAAGCGGAAGCCGGAAAAGACCATCAGCGAAGAGCCCACCACCAGCAACGCATCACTCTCGGCCAGCATGGCGAAGGCCGCCTCCACGGTGGTGCGCGGCACGCTGTCGCCGAAGAAGACCACGTCAGGCTTGTAGATCCCGTCGCCGCAGCGCGTGCAGTCGGGGACTCGGAACCCCGAGAAGTCGGCCTCCAGATCGGCGTCGCCATCCGGGCCCGCCCGCGCGCCAGCCTCCCGCCAGTACGGATTACGGGCGGCAAGCTCGGCATGCAGGTCATGTCGCATGCGACGGGCGCCACAGCCCATGCAGCGCACCATATCGGCGCGGCCATGCAGGTCGATCACCCGCCTCGAGCCGGCCCGCTGGTGCAGGCCATCGACGTTCTGGGTGATCACCCCACTGACATGGCCTTGGGATTCGAGCCTGGCCAGGGCCGCGTGGGCCGCATTGGGCCGGGCCTGCTGCAGGGTGTGAAAACCCACCAGGGCCCGTGCCCAGTAGCGTTGGCGCGCCGCATGGCTGGCCATGAACACCTGGTGCTGCATGGGTGGCGGACGTTTCCAGTCGCCGCTGTCGTCACGGTAGTCAGGTATGCCGCTGGCGGTGCTGACGCCGGCGCCGGTGATCACCGCCAGGCGTGGATACCGCGCAAAGAAGGCCGCGAGCGCCTCGAGATTTCCGGAGTCACCACTCAGAACCTGATCCACACTCGTCCCCTCCCCATTTACCACTCACGCCGAAAGAGCATGGCCCCGCGAGGGGCAGGTTGTCTAGAATGAGCATTCCCCCCAAGGGCAAGGAATCCCGATGGCCTGGCTGGAATACCTGCTCCCGCTGATCTTCCTGTTTCCGCTGGCGGCCACTGCGGTGATCGTGGTGGCGCTGCGCAACCTGCACGACGCGCGGGTGCGTTCGCCCTTCGACGCTCACCCGCTGCGTGAACCCGGACAGGCCCTGCGCGATCGTCTCGACCACGCTTTCGCCAGCCTCTTCCTCGACGGCGCCCTGGGCCCCATCGTCACCCTGACGCCACTGGTCTACGGCATGGGCCGCATGCTCTTTTCCAGCGAACAGGACTGGATCGAGTGGGCCCTCTACGGGGCGCTCTGTACCCTGCTGGCGCTGGTATTCTGTTTTCTGCTGATCCGCGACTTTCAGCGCATTCGTCGGCTCAAGCTGGGCCTGGCCTGCGAACTCGCCGTGGGCCAGGAACTCGAGCGGCTGATTCGTCCCGAGGCGCACCCCTACTTTGTCTTCCACGACGTGCCCGGCGATGGCTATACCATCGACCATGTAGCCGTCACACCCCACGGCATCTTCGTGGTCGAGACCCGCGCCCGTACCCCCGCCATCACCCCCGGCGGCCGGGAGGTCAACCTGGTCGCCGTGGAGCCGGACCGCCTGCGTTTTCCGGGCTGGAGCGAGCACCGGCCACTGCACAAGACCCGCCTGGCAACCAGCTGGCTGACCGTTTGGCTCGAGCATCAGATCGGCGGTCCGGTACCGGTCAAGGGCGTGCTGGCCCTGCCCGGCTGGGAAATCGACGTCAGCCAGGCACCGGACGACCTGCTGGTCGTCGGTGGCGGCGACCTGGCCAGGCGGCTTACCGCAACCCGACTGGGCGAGGTCGACGATGCCACCCATGATGCCGTGATCACGGTTCTGCGCCATCGCGCCAGCCTGCTGGACCTGCCGCCCCTGGAGGCCCCTTCGGTCTGATCAGTCGAAGGTGGCGATCCGCACCCGTGTCGCACAGCGGCCTCGGTCTTGGTGCACCAGGCTCTCGGCAGCCGGGAAGTCCGCCAGGCGCTCAGCGTCGATGCCGATGCGCACCTCGGTTAGCAGACGATTGCCGCGCCCGCGGCACTCCAGCCGCAGTGCCCGGCCAGTCCCCTGGCCGAAGGCCGCCTCGAAGGCGTCGATCAGTGCGTTGCGCTTCACGTCCCCACCCTGATTGAGGGTCACGAAGGCACCGAAGGCACTCTCGTTGACCGCCTCCACCAGGGCGACCGAGGCCGCGAAGTACGACGCCTCGGGTAAGGCCAGACAGGCGGCGTGCTTGGCGTACTGGTAGCGACCCAGACAGCTCGCGCGACCCGGCATGGCGGTATCCAGCGCCTCCCCTAGCGGCTCCGGCAAGTCGAGAGGCGGATGGGCGCGGCAGAAGCTGCCCTCGGGCCGCGGCGTCGCAAGGAAGCAGCCCTCTTGCCACCAGCGCTTCCGGTCGATCCCTCGCTCAGCGAAGCGCTCGGGCAGCGAGGGCCACAGGCCATGCAGCACGAAGCCCCGCTCGGCCCCCTCGTATAGGGTCGGCTCACGGCACTCCCGAGGCGGGCGCGAGCGGCTCTCGCAGAAGCCGGGATGCCAGGTCAGCGCCAGGGTGTAATGGTCGAAGCCCTCCCCTTCGAGGCGCTCGAGGGGCCCTTCGGCCAGGGACGGCAAGGCTGCCAGCAGCAATGCCAGCCCGAGCAGTGCCCCCCGCCAACCAGCCACTATTGCCTGCAGCATCGTCATCTCAGTCTCCCCGCAGCCGGCCACCCATCTCCTGGGCCAGGTCCACGGCGTAGTGATCGGTCATGCCCCCGATGAAGTCGAGCATACGCCGGTAGCTGTCATAGAGGCTCCAGGAGGGCCGCGGGGTGTTCTCGCCGATCAGTGCCAGCACCCGCTGGTGCTTGAAGGTGGACCGACCGGTATGGTGAAGCTCGTGGGCGGCACCGATAAAGGCTTCGAGCAGGATGCCCAGGGTGGTGTAGGCACCAATCTCCAGCTTGGCCTTGCGCTCGTTCTGGAAGATCCGCTCCCGGGCCAACTGCTTGGCCGCCTTCACCCCCCAGCCCAGGTCCGGGTGGCAGAGCTCCAGCAAGTCGTCCTTGAGGCGCCCGCCCAGCAGTTCGGCCTCGTACTGCACGAAGACCGCACCCACGTCGTTCACCGCCCGCTCCATGGCCGCGCCGCGCAGGGCGGCGATACGCCGCCGCTGAGAGACCCCGTGGCGCTGCATAGTGGCATAGTCGGCGGGTTCGCCACCGGCGATCTGGATGAGGATCTCGGCCACCTCTTCGTAGCGAAGGATCCCCATCTCCAAGCCATCCTCCAGATCGAGCAGCGCATAGCAGATATCATCGGCAGCCTCCACCAGCCAGGCCAGTGGGTGGCGACACCAGCGTCCCTCGCCGCGGGGCAGCAAGCCCAGCCGTTCAGCCACTTCGGCAAGCAGCACGCGCTCGCTCTGGTAGCAACCGAACTTGCCAGCCGCCCCGCCGTGCTCAACGGTCCAGGGATACTTGAGCAGAGTACCCAGGGTCGCCGTGGTCAGGCGCATGCCACCGCGGAACTGGTTGTATTCCACCTGGGTGACGATGCGAAAGCCCTGGGCGTTGCCTTCGTAGGTCAGCAGATCTTTGCGCTCGGTCGCCGAGAGCCCTTCCAGCAAGCCCTTGCCGTCGACCGCGGCGCGGGCGAACCAGTCACGGATGGCGTATTCACCGGCATGGCCGAAGGGCGGGTTGCCGATATCGTGGCCCAGGCAGGCGGCCTGGACGATCACCCCCAGATCCGCCGGGGTGATCCAGTCGGGCAGTCGGCCGCTCAGCCGCTCGCCGACGATCATGCCCAGCGAGCGTCCCACGCAGCCGACCTCCAGAGAGTGGGTCAGCCGGGTGTGGATATGATCGTTGTCGGTCAAGGGGTGGACCTGGGTCTTGCGCCCCAGGCGCCGGAAGGAACCGGCGAAGACAATGCGGTCGTGATCCTTGTGGAAGGGGCTGCGTCCGATCTCGTCGCGATCGCCGCCGGGGCGTTCACCTCGCCGGTCATGCAGGCGGCTCGGGTCGAGCAGCAGCTCCCAGCTCATCTGCGTCATGGGCATTCTCTCCTTGGATGGCCCATTCTGGCACTGCCGACCGACACGTTGCCATCATCCCTGACGAGGCAGCAGACCCTGTCCATTGCCATGGCACCAGATAAAGACTAAATTAAGTCCGAACAGGCTGCGACGCAGGGGTACCATGAAATACTCAGAGAACATCAAGCCGATCAGCTACCTGAAGGCCCATGCTGCGGAGATTTCCCGCTCGCTCAACGAGCTGCGCGAGCCCATGGTGATCACCCAGAATGGCGAGGCCCGGATGGTCGTGCAGGATATCCGCAGCTTTGAACAGACCCAGGAGACCCTGGCGCTACTGAAGATCCTGGCGCTTGGCGACCAGGAGGTCGAACAAGGCAAGACCCTGGACGCCACAGAGTGTTTCCGCCAGCTGCGCCGCACAGACGGCTGACGATGGCGCTTCGGATCGAGCTCACGGCCTCGGCTTTCGAAGATTTGCGGGAACTGTACGACTTCATCGCCGAGGACTCACCACTGGTGGCCGATCAGCTACTAAGCGCCCTTGAAGAACGCATTGCCTCCTTGGGGGAATTTCCCGAACGCGGCAGCCACCCCCGCGAACTGCTGGAACTGGGCATCCGGGAATACCGGCAGATCATCGCGCCACCGGTACGCATCCTCTACCGGCAACATGCTGAGCGCATCATCGTCTATCTGATCGCCCATCAGCGGCGTGACATGCAGCGGCTACTGGCCCGGAGGTTGCTCAGCTAGCGATCCGGGAGCTACTGCAGGCGCCTCCGGACCAGCCAGGAGTAGACCAGGCCGATCTGCTGGGCGACCTCCTTCCACTCGTCGCTGTCTGAGAGTGCCTGCAGGTCCTCCACCATGGCGGCATAGTCCTCGTCGAAGACCTCGCCGCCGGTGTAGAAGCCGCGCCAGTTGTAGCCCGCCACGTCATTGCCCTGGGAGGCGGCGGTGGGCAGCTCGGCGAAGGGGTCGGGCAGGGGCTCCTCGGAGAGCACCGCCAGCACGCGCACGTCCCCCCCTCGAGGCGGCCGTGTTCAGGGTAGTTCAGATCACCCCACGCGCTTGCAGATCATCCAACGCTCCCCGGGTCATGCCCAGCTCCCCGAGCAACTCGCGGGTGTGCTCGCCGAGCCGCGGTACCCGATGGTAGAGAGTCGCCGGCGCCTCGCGCATCTTGACGGGAAAGCCGGTCACGGGAACCTTGCCGGAGGCCTGCTCCAGCTCCAGGCGCATCTCCTGAGCCTGCACCTGGGGGTCGGCGAAGGTCTCGCGCATGTCGTGTACTCTCCCGCACGGGACACCGGCTCGGTTGAGATGCTCGATCCATTCATCTACCCCGCGTTTTTCGGTGACGTCGTTGAGAATCTCGCGCAGCGCGTCGCGATTGTTCATACGTCGAGCGTTGTCGGCGAAGCGTTCCTCATCGAGCAGATGCAGCATATTCAGGGCGCTCAGGAAGCGTTCCACCATGGTGTCGTTGCTGGGAGCGATGGCCACTTCACCGTCGTTGGCCTTGAACAGGCCATAGGGATAAAGCATGGGGTGGTCGTTGCCGGTGCGCGCCGGCACATGGTCAGTGGCGAAGAACTCGGCGGCCAGATAGCCCATCATGGCGATCAGGCCGTTGGTCAGCGCCGTCTCGACGATCTCCCCCTGGCCGGTGGTGGCGCGGCGCACCAGGGCGGCGCAGATGCCGAAGGCGAGGTTCTGGCTGGCCACCATATCGCTGATCGGCGGTGCCGCCCGCATGGGCTCGCCGTCGGGTGGGCCGTTCACGCCCATGAAACCGCTCATGGCCTGGGCGATGAAGTCATAGGCGGGGCGGTCGCGATAGGGGCCGGTGGAACCGAAGCCGTTGATGCGCCCCACCACCAGATGGGGGAAGCGCTCGCGCAGGGTGTCGTCGTCGAGGCCCATCTTGGCCAGCACCCCGGGGCGGAAGTTCTCCACCAGCACATCGGCGCCCTCCAGAAGACGCCGCAGGATCGCCTTGCCGTCGTCGCTGCGCAGGTCAAGCGTCAGCGAACGCTTGTTGCGATTGAACTGGGCGAAGTACCAGCTCTCGCCGTTGACCATGTTGCCTTGGCTGCGTACCACATCGCCCTTGCCCGGTGGCTCGATCTTGACCACATCGGCCCCATGGTCGCCGAGGATCTGGGTGCAGAAAGGACCGGAGATGACGCGAGTCAGGTCAATGACGCGAATGCCGGCCAGTGAACCCGATGCCGGGGAAGCGATGGGTGTCATGTTCATCGACCCTCTGCCGTGTCCACGTCACCAAGGTGGGAACGCGAGAGCGGAGCTTCTGGAGCGACGGGCATAGAAAGACCTATTGAATGAAAAATTGCTCATACATCGGCGACGCTACGGCAGCGGCGTCACGCTCAACAATGCGCCTTTCGTCCTAGCCAGTCACGGCTCACTCCCCCTCCGCCAGCGCCGGCAGCAGCGTCTTCAGCTTGCGCGTGAGCGTGTTGCGCCCCCAGCCCAGCAACTCGGCGGCCTCGCCCTTGCGTCCCCCGGTGTGCTTGAGTGCCGTCTCGATCAGGATGCGTTCGAAATCCGGCACCGCTTCCTCGAGCAAGTGGGTATGGCCAGCGGCCAGCGCCCTGTCGGCCCAGTCACGGAAGGCGGTGCGCCAGTCCTCGATGTTGCCCACGGCGGCCCCGGGCTCGCGCAGCTCCTGCGGCAGGTCCTCGACGAGCACCTCGCGCCCGGAGGCCATCACCGTCAGCCAGCGACAGGTGTTCTCCAGCTGGCGAACGTTGCCCGGCCAGGGCAATCGGGTGAAGTGCGCCTCGGCCTCGGGGGTCAACACCTTGACGTCGGTAGCGAGCTCCTTGGCCGCCTCGGCCAGGAAGTGGCTCGCCAGGCGCGGGATGTCCTCGCGGCGCTCGGCCAGCTTTGGCAGGTGCACGCGGATGACGTTGAGGCGGTGGAAGAGGTCCTCACGAAAGCGACCATCTCCTACCAGGGTCTCCAGGTTCTGGTGGGTGGCCGCGATGATTCTCACATCCACCTTCACCGAGGTGTGCCCGCCGACTCGGTAGAACTCGCCATCGGCCAATACCCGCAGCAGGCGGGTCTGGGTCTCGGCGGGCATATCGCCAATCTCGTCGAGGAACAGGGTGCCACCATTGGCCTGCTCGAAACGCCCCTGGCGCTGGGCGGTTGCACCGGTGAAGGCACCCTTCTCGTGGCCGAACAGCTCCGACTCGATCAGGTCCTTGGGGATCGCCGCCATGTTCAGGGCGATGAACGGCTTGCCGGCCCGCGGGCTGTGCTGGTGCAGCGCCTGGGCTACCCGCTCCTTGCCAGTTCCCGACTCGCCGTTGATCAGCACGGTGATATGTGAGTGTGACAACCGGCCGATGGCGCGGAACACCTCCTGCATGGCCGGGGCCTCGCCTATGATCTCGGCGTCCAGGCCCTCGGGCACGTTGACCGGACGCTGGCGCTCGCGGGCATGGGCCACGGCACGGCGAACCAGGGCCAGTGCCTCGTCGACATCGAAGGGTTTGGGCAGGTATTCGAAGGCGCCACCCTGATAGGAGGCCACGGCACTGTCCAGGTCGGAATGGGCCGTCATCACGATCACCGGCAGTTCCGGATGAACCTCGCGCAGCTTGGCCATCAGATTCAGGCCGTCGATTCCCGGCATACGGATATCGGTGACCAGCACGTCCGGTGGCGCCTCGAGCAGGCGCTCCAGGGCTCCATCGGCTCGAGCGAGGGTCTCCACTTCGAGGTCAGGCTGGGCCAGGGCACGCTCGAGTACCCAGCGAATGGCACGGTCGTCGTCGACGACCACCACGCGTGCGACATCAGTCATGGTGTTTCTCCAGCGGAATCAGCAGTCTGAATTGGGTATGGCCGGGCTGGGACTCGCACTCGATCAGCCCATGGTGCTGGTGCAGGATTGACTGCGCGATGGAGAGACCCAGGCCGCTGCCTTCGGCACGCCCAGAGACCATGGGGTAGAAGAGGGTCTCGCGCAGCGACCCGGGAATGCCCGGGCCGTTATCGACGACTGCCACCTCGCAAACAAGCCGGTGACACTCGGCCCCCAGGGTGAACTGGCGGCGAGCCCGGGTGCACAGCGTGAGCTTCGGCGAGGCGATGCCTGCCTCGGTCATGGCCTCAACCGCATTGCGCGCCACGTTGAGCACAGCCTGGATCAGCTGAGACTCGTCGCCAGACAGGTCCGGCAGGCTGGGGTCGTAGTCGCGCTCGATCCATACGCCCGGATGCTCCACGATAAGCAGCGCACGGACCCGCTCCAGCACCTTGTGGATATTGAGCGGCTCATGGCGAATCACCCGATTGGGCCCAAGCATGGAATCGACCAGATCACGCAGGCGGTCCACCTCTTCGATGATGATGTGGGTGAACTCCTTGAGACCCGGGTCATCGAGATCACGCTCCAGCAGCTGAGCCGCGCCGCGGATACCGCCCAAGGGGTTCTTGACCTCATGGGCCAGACCCCGGGCAAGCACCTTGATGGTCTCCTGTCGGGTCTGCAGCGCCTCCTCGCGGGAGATGCGCAACAGCCGGTCGCGAGGCTCCACCTCCAGCAGCAACTCGTCGGCAGACAGCGGCGAAACCGTATAATCCACCGTAAGCGTCTCGCCGGAGGCCAGGGTCAGCCGCGCTTCTCGCTGAGTGAAGGGGTGGAGCTCGTCGCGTGCCTTGGCCAGCAACTCACCGATCTGCTTCCCGCCATCCACCAGGGACGGCAGGGGCAGCCCTTTGAGACGACTCAGACTGATCGCCAACAGCGCTTCAGCGGCCGGGTTCATCCAGCGCAGCCGCAGCTCGCCATCGAGCAGCAGTACCGCCGTGGTGAGATGTTCCATCAAGCGTTGGTACATGGGGAGGTCCTGCCCAGTCCGGTTTGGCCTCCATCGGGAGGCGCTCTCAAGGCTTGTCACTCAAGACTTGTCTTTCAAGACATGCTGCAAAAAGCGCGCCACTTTATGGCGCGCGTCATGGCGCCTTATCGGGGCAGGGTCGCACCCGCATTGCGCACCACTTTAGTGCAGGATGGCACGGACTGGCGATTGGCGTGCAGCGAGGACGCCAGGAGAGCAGGAGAATCAGCGCGACTCCGAAGAAGGAACGTCGGAGTAACGATGACGATGTGGCGGGTATGGCGATGCCTCTCGTTCGGCATCGGGACGTTGCGGGGTCTCGCCGTCGCGCAATCGCTCCAGGTGTTCGAAAGCCCTGCCTTCACTCACCCGGTCGGCATGATCGAAAGCATCGAAGTGGCCCTCGTCGCGAGGCGGAGGCTCGCGACAGGGCCTGTGGCTACCGTCCGGACACAGCGGCGGGTTTGGCCGACGATGGGGCAGCTAATTGCTGCCCGGGTTATTAGGGTTCTGGGGCAGGTTGACGCTGGCCCGCTGCACGTAGAGGGTCACCGGCGACGTGCGATGTCGCACCGCCCCATTCGCATCCAGAAGTTCGGCCTGCAGCACGTGTTCACCGCGATTCAGGTTGTTGAGCATGAAGGTATCGGTATGCATGGCCGTCTGGCTGACCCGGCCGTCCACCAGCAGACGCACCCGATGGTCCTCACGCAGGTTCGGCTGTATGCCCAAGGCCACCTGGACGTTGCCGGCGGCCCCGGTGGGCAGGGTCTCTTCCTGGCGTGGCGAGAGGATGGTGAAGCTGTCGTAGGGCATGAAGGGCTGCCCCGGGCCGGCAGAGGTTCCGCCACTACTCCCGCCGCCGTCGATCACAGCCGGTGGCTCCCCCTCGCGGACCCCGCCGCGGCTGGGTACCACGGTGAGTGGTTTGAGGTCGACTTCCTCGCCGCCGCGCTCCGGATTGTCGGTGAACACCACATTGCCCTGGGCATCGGTGCTGCGGTAGATGTTCTGAGCCTGGGCCACGAAGCTTACCGAGAGCCCCAGCGCCAGGATCACGAGTACCTTGTTCATGCCTACCCCCTGCGTCGTTGCCGCCACCTGACGGCAACGGCCATGAGATTGCATCATCGCTTTATTGGATAGTGTACGAAAGCAAGGGGTTCCGCCATGGCGGAACCCCTTTCCTCACTCAACACGCGTGGCGGCAAGCCACGGCGGACCTGAAGGCCCGAGCCGTCAGCCGTGCGTAATCAGCAGCTGTAGTACATATCGAACTCGATCGGGTGCGTGGTCATGCGGATGCGTTCCACATCCTCGCTGAGCAGCTCGATGTAGGCATCGATCATCTCGTCGGTGAACACGCCACCCTCGGTGAGGAAGTCGCGATCGGCATCCAGCGCCTCCAGGGCCTGATCGAGGCTGTGGGCCACGGTCGGCACGGACTTGCCTTCTTCCGGCGGCAGGTCGTAGAGGTTCTTGTCCATGGCGTCGCCGGGATGGATCTTGTTCTTAATGCCGTCGATTCCGGCCATCAGCATCGCCGAGAAGCACAGGTAAGGGTTGGCGGTAGGATCCGGGAAGCGCAGCTCGACACGCTTGCCCTTGGGGCTGGCGGTGTAGGGAATGCGCAGCGACGCGGAGCGGTTGCGGGCGCTGTAGGCCAGCATCACCGGCGCCTCGAAGCCCGGCACCAGACGCTTGTAGGAGTTGGTGGAAGCGTTGGTGAAAGCGTTCAGGGCACGAGCGTGCTTGATGATGCCACCGATGTAGTAGAGCGCCATCTCGGAGAGACCGGCGTACTCGTCACCGGCGAACTGGTTGACGCCCTCCTTCCAGAAGGACTGGTGGACGTGCATGCCACTGCCATTGTCACCGACCAGTGGCTTGGGCATGAAGGTAGCGGTCTTGCCGAAGGCGTGAGCCACGTTGTGCACCACGTACTTCATTTCCTGAAGCTCGTCGGCCTTCTTGACCAGAGTGTTGAACTTGACTCCGATCTCGTTCTGACCGGCGTTCGACACCTCATGGTGATGCACTTCCACGGTCTGGCCGATGGCCTCCAGGGTGTTACACATGGCGCCACGGATATCGTGGAAGCTGTCCACCGGCGGAACCGGGAAGTAACCACCCTTGACGCGCGGACGGTGACCCAGGTTGCCGCCCTCGACCTGACGATCGGTGGACCAGGCACCCTCCTCGGAGGTGATCTTGTACATGGAGCCTTCGATATCGGACTTCCAGTGCACCTCGTCGAAGATGAAGAACTCGGGCTCTGGTCCGAAGAAGGCGGTATCGCCCAGCCCAGAGGACTGCAGGTAGGCTTCGGCACGCTTGGCGATGGAGCGCGGGTCGCGCTCGTAGCCCTGCATGGTAGCCGGCTCGATGATGTCGCAGCGCAGCACCAGGGTCGAGTCCTCGGTGAAGGGATCGAGGAAGGCAGTGCCATCTTCAGGGCGCAGAATCATGTCCGACTCGTTGATGCCCTTCCAACCAGAGATGGAAGAACCGTCGAACATCTGGCCGTTCTCGAAAAATTCTTCGTCAACGTCACGGGCCGGAATGGTGACGTGCTGCTCCTTGCCGCGGGTATCGGTGAAGCGCAGATCGATCCACTTAACGTCGTGTTCTTCAATCAGGGCGAGAGTCTTGGCAGACATGATGTCCTCCGCTGTGAGCTAGGCTCGAAAGGTTAGGCTTGTGTATTGCAATAGTGCTGGCGATACCAGCAGGTGTTGTAGCATGCCGTAGCAACGCTGCCCACGGCCGCCATGCACGAACACGGCACTGCCCACAACAATGCAGGCAGCGTGCCAACCCTGCACCGTTTCATGCCGTCAAATCCATAATTTGATGATTTACAAGAATTTTATAACATAGCTACTGGAAAGATCCTGCACCAGCATCGGGATAGCGATACGTAAAGGGGGGATATCACGCACCAAAATGCACCACTTAGGTGCGCCATCGTCTTACCATGCACCATATCGACACATGCAGCCACCCCTTGTCCGCAGGACTATCGCAATTACCCAAGGCGAAAGGCGCCGGGGACAGGTCGAAGTGGAGGTCTACGCCAGGGGCAAGGAGCACTGCTCCGATGTTCCGACACTTCGGAACCTGTCGCCGGAACAGCCTTGAGCAATACTTCCCTCTGCGATAGCCCTGGTAAGGCACCGAACTTGCTACTCCTGGGCGCCGCTAATCTGTACAATGCGCGGCCTACATTCCCTGCCCCGCGCCTAGGGTACTTATAAAACGTGTACATAGGTGCGTACATATCAGCGAGTCACACCCTATGAGCACGACCGTAACTCCTTCACATATCGATAGTCTCAGGAACATCGCCATCATCGCCCACGTCGACCACGGCAAGACCACCCTGGTCGACAAGCTCCTCAGCCAGTCCGGCACGCTGGACCGCAAGGCGGAGGGGCAAGAACGCATCATGGACTCCAACGACCAGGAAAAGGAACGCGGCATCACCATCCTGGCCAAGAACACGGCCATCCGCTGGCAGGCGCCCGATGGCGAGCACTTCCACATCAACATCGTCGACACGCCGGGACACGCCGACTTCGGCGGCGAAGTCGAGCGCGTAATGTCCATGGTCGACTCCGTGCTGCTACTGGTAGACGCGGTGGACGGCCCCATGCCGCAGACCCGCTTCGTCACCCAGAAGGCCTTCGATCAGGGCCTCAAGCCGATTGTGGTCGTCAACAAGATCGACCGCCCCGGCGCCCGCCCGGACTGGGTCATCGACCAGATCTTCGACCTGTTCGATAACCTTGGTGCCAGCGACGACCAGCTCGACTTCCCGATCATCTACTGCTCGGCACTCAACGGCATCGCCGGGCCGGATCCCGATGAGCTGGCCGAGGACATGACGCCCATGTTCCAGTCCATCGTCGACATCGTCGAGCCGCCCAAGGTCGAGCTGAACGGCCCCTTCCAGATGCAGATCTCCGCGCTGGACTACAACAGCTACGTCGGGGTCATCGGCCTGGGCCGCATCAAGCGCGGTTCGGTGAAGCCCAACCAGCAGGTCACCATCGTCACCAAGGAAGGCAACACCCGTAAGGGCAAGATCGGCCAGGTGATGACCCATATGGGCCTGGAGCGCGTTCAGACCGACGAAGCCACCGCCGGCGACATCGTCTGCGTCACCGGCATCGACAGTCTGGCGATCTCCGACACCCTGTGTGATCCGGCCGCCGTCGAGGCGCTGCCGCCGCTCTCCGTGGACGAGCCCACCGTCTCCATGAGCTTCCAGGTCAACGACTCGCCCTTCGCCGGAAAGGACGGCAAGTTCGTCACCAGCCGCAACATCAAGGACCGACTCGACCAGGAGCTGATCCACAACGTGGCGCTGCGGGTGGAGCAGGGCGAGACCCCGGAGAAGTTCAAGGTCTCCGGTCGCGGCGAGCTGCACCTCTCGGTGCTGATCGAGAGCATGCGTCGTGAGGGCTTCGAGCTCGCCGTGGGGCGTCCCGAGGTGATCATCCGCGAGATCGACGGGGAGAAGCAGGAACCCTACGAGGAAGTGATCATCGACTGCGAGGAGCAGCACCAGGGCGCCATCATGGAGGAACTCGGCTATCGCAAGGGCGAGCTGCTCAACATGAACCCGGACGGCAAGGGCCGCGTGCGCCTGGACTTCATGATCCCCGCCCGCGGGCTGATCGGCTTCCGTGGCCAGTTCCTGACCCTGACCTCGGGCACCGGCATCCTCACCAGCCGCTTCGACCACTACGGCCCGCTCAAGCCCGACGCCTCCATCGAACGTCGCAACGGCGTGCTGGTGTCCATGGTTTCCGGCAAGGCCCTGGCCTATGCCCTGTATGCCCTCCAGGAGCGCGGCAAGCTGATCATCGATCATGGCACCGAGGTCTACGAGGGCATGCTGATCGGCATCAACAACCGCGCCAACGACATGGTGGTCAACCCCACCAAGGGCAAGAAGCTCGACAACATGCGCGCCTCGGGCAATGACGAGAACATCGTGCTCACACCGCCCGTCAGGTTCAGCCTCGAGCAGGCCATCGAGTTCCTCGATGATGACGAACTGGTCGAGATCACCCCGCACCACATCCGCCTGCGCAAGAAACATCTGACCGAGAACGATCGCAAGCGCGCCGGCAAGAAATAGGCACATCGCGAAACAAGCTTGACCCGCACCATCGCGCGCCGCCTCGACGCTCATGGCGAACGACGTCCACTGGACGATTCGTGCCGGCAAGCGGAACGGCGGCGATATCGAGCTCGGGTGGTGAAAGGCTTGCCGATTGACGGTTGCCGGTTCTGGCCTGAACATGGGCACGAAGAAAGCGGGCAACCACCACAACAAAATGTCTGCGACCGGCGAGCAGGCATCAGCAATGATTACTGAGCATGTCTGACAAAAAAACCTACGTTTACCAATCGATTGCGCAATCCATCCAGGACCACGGCGTCGACACGCTGTTCGGCCTGATGGGTGATGCAAATCTCTTTATGGTCGATCACTATGTGCGATCGTGCGGGGGAACATTTGTCCCCGCCGCCTTCGAAGGCAGCTCGATCCTGATGGCGATGGCCTATACCCATGTCTCGGGCCAGGTCGGCGTAGCGACGGTTACGCATGGGCCGGGCCTCACCAACTGCGTCACCGCACTGACCGAGGGAGCCCGCGGCAACATCCCGATGGTTCTGCTGTGCGGCGACACCCCGGCGGTGAACCCCCAACACCTGCAAAGCATCGATCAGCGCGAAGTGGTCACGGTGACCGGAGCGGGATTCGAACAGATGCGCTCTGCACAGACCGCGGCGGAAGATGTCGCTAATGCCTTCTACCGCGCACGCATTGAAAGACGGCCCATCGTGCTGAACATGCCGGTCGAATTCATGTGGGAGGAGGCACTGCACCAGAAGGTCAAGTATCCGGTCTTCACCACTCCGGCCTATGTGCCCGAAGGCGATGACCTCGATGAAGCGATCGGCATGATCGCCTCCGCCCGGCGACCGGTCATCCTGGCCGGGGCCGGAGCGACCGGCGCCCGAGACCAACTGATCCGCCTGTCCGAACGTCTGCAGGCGCCACTCGCTACCACGCTCAAGGCCAAGGGCCTGTTCAATGGCCACCCCGGCAACATGGATATCTTCGGCACGCTCAGCACGGATGCGGCCTATGATGTGATCGCCAAGGCCGACTGCGTGATCGCCTTCGGCGCGAGCCTGCACTACTTCACTACCGACCGCGGCAAGCTGATGGAGGGCAAACGCGTCGTACAGATCAACGACGACCCCGCCGCGATCGGGCGCAATTACCACCCCCATGCGGCACTAGTGGCCGATGCGGGGCTGACCGCCGACAACATCGTCTACTGGCTAGACGAAGCCGAGATCGAACCGAGCGGCTTCACCGAGGAGCTGGACCCGGCGACGCTCACCGCCCATTCGCCGGGACAGGCTGACAAGGCCCCGGCGGGCTGCGTCAATTACATCCATGCACTCGACCGGCTGGAAGAGGCTCTGCCGAAGGACCGCATCCTGACCACCGACGCCGGCCGCTTCATGACCGAGGTCTGGTGCCGTATCTCCGTTCCCGATCCGCGCAGCTTCCTGGTGACGGCGAATTTCGGCGCGATCGGCCTCGGCCTGCAGGAGGCGATCGGCGCCGCCCTCGCCGCCCCGGATCGACCGGTCGTGCTGTTCACCGGCGATGGCGGGTTCATGATGGGCGGGGTGAACGAGTTCAACGCGGCCGTCCGTCTCGGCCTCAATCTGATCGTCATCGTCTGCAACGACAGTGCCTACGGCGCCGAGCATATCCAGTTCCTGGATCGCGACATGGACCCTGGCTTATCGCAATTCAAATGGCCGTCTTTTGCCGATGTTGCCACGGCCCTTGGCGGTGAGGGGATTCGTGTGGAGTCGACCGAGGAACTCGAAGCCGCCATCGCTGCGATCGAAACACGAGATCGCCCGCTGCTGATCGAACTCCCTCTCGATCCCTACGATGTTCCGCGGATGCGGAGCTGAACCACACAAAACTTGCGATACGAGTGCCCCACGAGGGCTTCACGCCCCTCCAGAGCCCGCTTTCCCGGCGGGCTCTCTCGTTTTTAGTCGTGACGTACTTTCGTGTCCTGCCTCGACGGCTATGCTGGAGGCTGTATTCCCCTACCGTAAGGAGAGCCACCATGCACAAGCACGTGGAATGGGATGAGCCCGGCCGCGACAGCGTGCTGGCGCATTTCGCCAACCATCCCGAGCAGCTCGTCGAGCCCCGGCCCGGCGACATCCTGTCGGCCCGCTACGAGGGCACCATCGTCCGGGTGAAGGTCGAAGCCTGGGTCGAGGGCACCAGCATCGGCGAGGTGGCGGCGATCATAGCCATGGACAACGGCCGACGCCTCAAGTCTCACGGCAAGCTCGCCCTGGGCGACACCGTGCGCCTGCCGGACGACAAGCGCGCCCTGGAGCCCGAGCCCGGCGCTGCCGAGGACGATGACGAGGAATGATCCAGCGCGTGGATACCATTTTCACCACCAACGCCCCCTAAACGCAGGACGACTAGCCAGGAAGGGGGTTTGTGCCGCAAAGTCGCAGGGCAGGCCCACAAGGCCCAACAAGACAATCCTGGATCCCCATGAGCACGCACAACGTCTGGACTCACAAGGGTACTTTCCTGCTCGCCGCCGTCGGCTCGGCCGTAGGGCTTGGCAACCTCTGGCGCTTTCCCTACCTGACCGGCGAGAATGGCGGTGGCGCCTTCATCCTGGTCTATGCCATTACCATCTTCGCGGTGGGCATTCCCATCCTGATCGCCGAGATCATGCTGGGACGCAACAGCCGTCGCAGCCCGATCATGGGCATGCGCTTCCTGACCCGTACCCACCAGACGTCGCGAAGCTGGGAAACGATCGGCTGGCTGGGCGCCGCTTCGGCCTTTCTGATCCTGAGCTTCTACTCGGTGATCGCCGGCTGGGCGATCCACTACACCGGCTTGATGTTCACCGGTGCCATGGTCGACGTGGATGCCGGCAGCGTGGGACAGAGCTTCGATGCCCTGCTCGCCTCGCCCGCGTTGCTGACGCTCTATCACACCCTGTTCATTGCCGCCTCGGCGCTGATCGTCGGTCTCGGCATCCACAGGGGCATCGAGGCAGGGCTGCGCGTGCTGATGCCCTCACTGTTCGTGATCCTGCTGGTGGTGCTGAGCTATGGCGCCATCATCGGAGACTTCGCTGCCGCTGCCAGCTTCCTGTTCACCTTCAACCTGGCCGATCTCAGCCTGGAAGGCTGGCTGCAGGCCATGGGCCAGTCGTTCTTCACACTGAGCCTGGGCATGGGCGCGATCATGGCCTACGGCGCCTACATGCCCGGTGAGGCATCGTTGACCCGTACCGCTTTTTCCATCGCCGTGGTCGACACTGCCGTGGCCATGGTTGCCGGCCTGGCGATCTTCTCGCTGGTCTTCGGTGCCGGGCTCGACCCCGGCGAGGGCCCGGGACTGATGTTCGTCACCCTGCCGCTGGCCTTCGCCGAGATGCCCGGCGGGGCGTTGGTCGGCGGGGCCTTCTTCATCCTGGTGCTGGGCGCGGCCATCAGCTCCTCGATCTCGCTGATCGAGCCGGTGGCGGCCTTCCTGGTCGAGCGCTTTGACCTGACCCGGCCCCAGGCCGTGGCCATCATGGTCATCGCCAGCTGGGCACTGGGGTTGCTCACCGTGCTCAGTTTCAATCTCTGGGCCGAGGGCACGTTCTTCCACGTCCTCTTCGGGCGCAGCGCCTTCGAGCTCATCGAGTTGCTGACCAACATCTTCATGCCACTGGGCGGCCTCTTGATCGCGCTCTTCGCCGGCTGGACGCTGACCCACTCCGAAGTCATGAAGGAAATGCGCACCAACGAGCGCTGGTTCCGCATCTGGCGCTTCCTGGTACGCTTCGTTGCGCCTGCTGCGGTCGCCTTCGTCTTCCTGCGCAGCATCCCACAGGTCGAGGGCTACGTTATTCCGGCCATCGGCGCCGTGGTGATCATCGGCGCCTTCGCCGCCGGCCGAACCTTCCTGGCCGGTGACAGCCAGGAACTGTAAGAACAAGGGTACAAACAACCAGCGACGGAATCCGATATGGCAGCCATCATCGACGTCCAGCACGTCCAGAAAGCCTTCGGTGGCCTAAGGGTCATCAATGACTGCTCGATCCAGGTGGAGCAGGGCTCGATCACCGGCCTGATCGGCCCCAACGGCGCCGGAAAGTCGACGCTGTTCAACATCATCGCCGGCGCCCTGCCGCTGGACAGCGGCCAGGTGCTGCTCGACGGCGAGGACATCACCAACCGTCCCGCCAACGAGCTGTTTCACAAGGGGCTATTGCGCACCTTTCAGATCGCCCATGAATTCTCGCAGATGACGGCACTGGAGAACCTGATGATGGTGCCGCCGGCCCAGGCCGGCGAGACCCTCTTCAATGCCTGGCTCAAGCCCTCCCTGGTGAACCGGCAAGAGGACGAAGTCCGCCGCAGGGCGCTGGAGGTAATCGACTTCATCGGTCTGCACCACGTACGCAACGAGCTGGCCGGCAACCTCTCCGGCGGCCAGAAAAAGCTCCTGGAGCTCGGCCGCACCATGATGACCAACGCCCGGGTGGTACTGCTCGACGAGATCGCCGCCGGGGTCAACCGCACCCTGCTCGGCGACCTGGTGACCAACATCGAGCGGCTCAATCGCGAGATGGGCTACACCTTCCTGGTCATCGAGCATGACATGGACATGATCGCGCGACTCTGCGACCCGGTGATCGTGCTCGCCCAGGGCAGCGTGATGGTTGAGGGCAGCATCGCGGAGATCCAGAACAACCCCCAAGTCATCGAGGCCTACTTCGGCGCCGCATCCTGACGGGAAAGCCGCTGCCGAAGGCAGGCTTCCGGCCAGCGCATTCCAGCGCTTTCCAACAACGAGAACGAACGCAGAGAACATCTGACAATGCCATTACTCGACGCACGCGACGTGCAAGGTGGCTACGGCGGCATGAACATCCTAAATGGGGTGGACATGGCCATCGAGGCCGACGAGATCGGCGTGATCGTCGGCCCCAACGGCGCCGGCAAGTCCACCATGCTCAAGGCCATCTTCGGCCTGCTCCACGTCAGCCAGGGCGAGATCCTGCTGCGTGGTGAGCCGATCCAAAACCTGCCACCCAACAAGCTGGTGCAGAAAGGCATGGGCTTCGTCCCCCAGGAACACAACGTATTCCCCAGCCTCACGGTGAAGGAAAACCTGGAGATGGGCGCCTTCCTCAAGCCCGACAACGTCAAGCGCATGTTGAAGCAGGTCTATGAGTTCTTCCCGCCGCTCCATGACAAGCGTCACCAGCCTGCCGGGGAGCTATCCGGCGGCCAGCGCCAGATGGTGGCCATGGGCCGGGCGCTGATGGCCGAACCCAGCCTGCTGCTGCTCGACGAACCCACCGCAGGCCTCTCGCCGCTCTTCGTGAACGAGATCTTCGAGCAGGTAAAGCTTGTCAACTCGGCCGGCGTAGGCATCCTGATGGTCGAGCAGAATGCCAAGCAGGCCCTGGCCATTGCCGACCGAGGCTTCGTGCTGGCCGCCGGCCAGAACCGTTTCACCGATACCGGCGCCGCCCTGCTGGCCGATCCGGAAGTCGCCAAGAGCTTCCTGGGCGGCTAGCCCAGAAGGTCAGAAAAGGTGGGAGAGTACCGACGTGAATGAACTTGTCTTCTTTATCAACAACGTGGTGATCGCTGGCAGCGTGAGCGGCTCGATCTATGCCATCGGCGCGGTGGGAGTGACGCTGATCTTCAGCATCATGCGCTTCGCCCACTTCGCCCATGGCGACATGATGACCTTCGGCGCCTTCATGGTGCTGTTGCTGACTACCGCCTTCCCAGGGGTGGGTGCCGCCTTCGGCGTGCCCTCTGCGCTGATCCTGCTGCCGCTGGCCATGGCGCTCACCGCCCTGTTAGCGGTGGGCATCGACAAAGCGTTCTACAAGCCGCTGCGCGCCCATGGGGTCAAGCCGATCGTGCTGGTGATCGGCTCGCTTGGGGTGACGCTGATGCTCCAGGGCCTGATCCGGCTGTTTGCGGGCACCAGCGGCCAGAGCCTCTACGTGGATGATCGCAAGGAGATCTTCCGCCTCGCCCTGCCCTTCGATGGTGTGCGGGCCCCGGTGGTGATCACCGAACCGCAGCTCTATCTCTTCGTGATCACACTGGTCACGGTCGTCGGCCTGCACCTCTTTCTCAACCGCTCGCGGCTGGGCAAGGCGATGCGCGCCATGTCCGACAACCCCGATCTAGCCCAGGCCTCGGGCATCAACACCAATACCATCGTCGCCGTCACCTGGGTGATCGCCGGGGGACTGGCCGCCATCGCCGGCACCCTGCTGTCGCTGGACGTGACCTTCAAACCCGACCTCAGCTTCTTCCTGCTGCTACCGATCTTTGCCGCAGCAATCGTCGGCGGCGTGGGGCACCCCTACGGCGCCGTCGCCGGCGGCTTCGTGGTCGGCTTCGCCGAGACCCTCGCCGTCTTCAACTGGAGCGTATTGCTGCGACCCTTCCGCGACAGCCTGCCGGAGTGGCTGACACAGTCGGGCAACCTGGCCTTCGTCGGCACCGAATACAAGATCGTGGTGCCCTTCTTCATCCTGGTCGTCATTCTGGTGTGGCGCCCCACCGGCATCTTCAAGGGCAAGGTGATCTGATGGACACGAAACGAGCCGATACCGTCGCCGCACCGCGCCGCTTTCCGCTGCGCGAGGTGATCCTCTTCGCTGCCGTGCTGGTGGCCGTGCTGGGCGTCTACGCCGCCATGGGCCCGGCCTACAGCACCCGCATGCTGGTCGAGGCATCCTGCTACGCCATCCTGGCCCTGGGGCTGACCATCCAGTGGGGCTATGCCGGCCAGTTCAACGCCGGGGTGATGGGCTTCGTCGCCCTGGGCGGCTTCTGTGCCATGCTCTTCAGCTTTCCGGTCAATCCGGATTTCTGGGAGAGCGAGCTGCCCGGTGAGCTGGGACGAGCATTACTTTACATGGTCGGCGCCGTGTTAGTGGTGTTCGGCGCCACCCGGCTCGACCGCCTCGGCGTGCCGAAAAAGCTGCGTACCGTCATCGCCGTGATTCTCGGGGTAGTGCTCTACCTAGTGGTGGTCAATGCCTTCCGCGGCGTGACCGACCAGATCGAAACCCGTGCCGGCTTCATCGGCGGCCTCGGCCTGCCGGTCGGCGTTGGTTGGATCATCGGCGGGGCGCTCGCCGGTGGCGTCGGCTACTTCATAGGCCGCGTCTGCCTGGGGCTGCGCAGCGACTACCTGGCCATCGCCACCCTGGGCATTGCCGAGATCATCAAGGCCTTCCTCAAGAACTCCGACTGGCTGACCCGCGGCACCGCTACCGTCTCGCCGCTGCCCTGGCCGGTGCCGGGCCCGGCCGAGGTCGGGTTCACCCTGGCCCGTGCCCTCTATCTCTCGGTCACCGCAGTGGTGATCGCGGTCATCTTCTTCCTGCTGAGCCGCGCCTACCACGCTCCCTGGGGGCGAATGATCCGCGCCATTCGCGATAACGAGATATCCGCTGCCGCCATGGGCAAGGATATCAACAAGCGCCGCCTGGAGATCTTCGTGCTGGGCTGCATCCTGATGGGGATCGGCGGGGCGGCCATGGCCAGCTTCAACACCATGTTCGATCCCCAGGGCTACCTGCCTCTCAATCACACCTTCCTGGTGCTGGTGATGGTGATCCTGGGCGGGCCCGGCAACAACCTGGGCACCATCTTCGGCGCCGTGGCGGTGTACATCATCTGGATCATGTCAGCACCCTTGGCACTGTTCCTGATGGACATGGCCGTTGCTTTCGGTGAGGGCGCCTTCGGCTGGGATGCACCCACCAACCTGGACAGTCGGGCCCTGCAGGCGAGGGTATTGGTGATCGGCCTGCTGATCACCCTGGTGCTGCGCTACGCACCCAAGGGGCTGCTGCCAGAGAAGGTTCGACACCATGGGTGACTCAGGCTGTAAGCTGCAAGCCGTAAGCCGTAAGCCGTAAGCCGTAAGCAACACAAGGTGCAGCAAGCGCAGAGAAAAGGCCCCGGCGGTTACCCGCCGGGGCCTCGTGCTGCAGGAGCCGGTGTCTTAGACGTCGTCGGCCTCGAGTTCGCCGACCTGCACGAACTCGCCGTCTTCGACGGTCATCTCGACCACGATGCCCGGCACGTCGCCATTCTCGTCGAACTCATGGGTACCGGAAGCGCCCTGGTAATTGATCTCGGTACCGGCGGCGATCAGCTCCACCGCCTTCTCCCACTCACCGGGCAGGATCACCTCGCCGGGGGCCATGGCGACGCTGCGCAGCGCCGCGGATAGCCCCTCGCGCTCGGCGTTGCCGTTCTGCTCGATAGCCAGCGCCAGCAGGAAGGCCGCGTCGTAGGCCTGGGCTGCGAACACCGCATCGGGATCGACCCCGGCCTCCTCGGCAGCCTCAGTGAACATGGCAGTGCCCGGCAGGTCCGGGCTGCCCGGCCGAGTGGCGATCATGCCCTCGAGCACATCGGCACCCACCGCATCCACCAGGCTGTTGCCTACCATGCCGTCGGCGCCCACGTACTGAGTGAACATGCCACTCTCGTAGGCCTGACGCAGCACCGTCTGACCGGAGGTGTCGGCGTAGGCCAGCACCACCAGGGTCGGTACACCGGTGGAGGAGAGGGTGCCGAGTTCGGAACGGTAGTCGGCGCGGTTATCCTCGTGGGCCAAGTTCGCCGCCACCGTGCCACCTTCGGCCTCGAAGGTCATGGCAAAGGCATCGGACAGGCCCTGGCCATAGTCGTTGTTGACGTAGGTGACCGCCACCTCGTCGATGCCCTTCTCGAGCAGCAGCTTGGCCAGCATCTTACCCTGGAAGGCGTCCGAGGGCACGGTCCGGAATACCAGGTCGTTGTCGTCGAGTTCACTGACCGCCGGGGCCGTGGAGGCCGGCGAAACCATGGTCACGCCGCCGGGAATGGCCGCGTTGTTGGCCGCCGCGATGGTGGCGCCGGTGCACAGGGCACCGACGATGGCCGTAACCTGCTCGGTGTTGACCATGCGGTCGGCTGAGTTGGAGGCCGCCGAGGCATCGGAGCAGGTGGTATCACCGGTGGGCATCTCGATCATCTGACCATCGAGGAGGCCGCCCTGCTCGTTGACCTGATTCACCGCCAGCTGGGCGCCATCGAAGATCGGCGGGGTCAGACTCTCGATCCCGCCAGTGAAGCCCCCCAGGAAACCGATCTTGACTTCGGCCTGGGCCATGCCCGAAAGGGCTACAGTGGACGCAGCGACTGCCATCGCCAGTACGTGTTTTTTCATGATTGTCGTCTCGCTCAGGTTGCTCGGGTAACTCACCATCACAATCTGGAACCCTTCCCGCCAGAACACAAGTCCGCCCCGCCAACGTTCCCGGAGACGAGGCCTATACTGACAGTCGTCAATCAACCTTGGAGGCACCTCATGAGCCACCCGCTTTACGCCACCGTTACCCTGGCCACTATATTGGGCGTTGCCGCAGGCAGCACGCTCGCGTTCGAGCCCACCGGACAGAACGTCACCTATGACGTCGCCGGTGAAGCCTTCGAGGGCTACCTCGCCACCGCCGAGGGCGAGGCCCGCGGCAGCGTGCTGGTCATCCACGACTGGGACGGCCTCGACGACTACGAGCGCCAGCGCGCCAATATGCTCGCCAAGCAGGGCTATGACGCCTTCGCCGTCGACCTCTACGGTCAGGGGAATCGCCCCGACCGCATCGAGGATCGCAAGGCCGAGACCGCCCGCCTGTACGAAGATCGCGAGCGCATGCGCACCCTGACCCTGGCCGGCCTGGCCGAGGCACGGGACCAGGGAGCCGCCCAGCCCACCGTGGTAATGGGCTACTGCTTCGGCGGCGCCGTGGTACTGGAGCTCGCCCGCTCCGGCGAGGCGCAGGATGTGGCCGGCTATGCCACCTTCCATGGTGGCCTGGCGACCCCCGAGGGTCAGTCCTACAACAGCGATACCGCCCCGATCCTGATCGCCCACGGCGGCGCCGACCAGTCGATCTCCCTGGACGACGTCGCCTCCCTGGGTGAGGAACTCGAGGCCGCTGGCGCCACCTACGAAATCCAGATCTACTCCGGCGCGCCCCACGCCTTCACCGTCTTCGGCAGCGACCGCTACCAGCAGCGAGCCGACGAGAAGTCCTGGGCCGCCTTCCTCGGACTGCTCGACGAGGTGCTGTGAACATGCACATCACTCCCCTCTCCGGCAGCCGTCGCGAGATCGGCGAGGCTCACGGCCGCGCCCATGCCGAGCTGATCAGCCACAGCCTCGAGGTCTATGACCGCCTGTTCCAGGACTTCGTGGGCCTGGACTGGGCAAGGGCACGCCAGACGGCCGGGCGCTTCCTGCCGATGATCGAGCGCAGCTTCCCGGCGATCCTCGAGGAGATGGACGGCATAGCGCGAGGTGCCGGGCTCGACTTCGAAGACATCCTCACTCTCAACTGCCGCAGCGAGATCTCGCTGACCCAGGCCAGCGGCGGCTGCTCGGCCTTCGCCCTGAACCGCAACGGCACCCAGTGGCTGGCCCAGAACTGGGACTGGAGGACCGACCAGCTGCACAACGTGGTGGCGCTGGAGATCAGCGGCCACGACGCCCCCGCCCTGATCAGCATCGGCGAGGCGGGTATGGTGGCCAAGATCGGCATGAACGAGCACGGCATCGGCGTCTGCCTCAACGCCATCCGCTCGCGGACCTGCGGCGAAGGGCTGCCCATCCACGTCGCCCTGCGCAAGATCCTCGAGAGCCCCGACATGGAAAGCGCCGTGGCCGTAGCCACCCATGACCGGGTCTGCTCGCCCGCCCATTTCCTGATCGCCAGCGCCCAGGTCGGCAACGAAGGAGGCCAGGCCGCCGGCCTGGAGGTGCACCCCGGTGAACCCGGCCAGTTGGCCCCGGAAGGCGGCATGGTCACCCACACCAACCATCTCTATGCCCGCGAGGCCACCGGCCAGGTCGAGGACTTTCCACGCCAGGACTCCCGGCCACGCCTGGCGCGGCTGGATAGCCTGCTGCGCGAGCGGCTGCCTGCCGAGGGCGAGATCGGCGAGCGCGAACTGTTCGCCATCCTCAGCGACCACGACAACGCGCCGCTCTCCATCTGTCGACACTTCAATCCCGACCAGCCCCCCGAGGAGCGCATGGAGACCCTGTTCGCGGTGGTGATGAACCTCACCGAGCGGCGCCTGACCCTGCGCCACGGCAAGCCCTGCGAGAGTGACGAGAGCCTGACCGTGCAGTTCGGTGCAACGTGACTGCTCGCCAGCATCTGACCCAGATCAAATGCGACTAAAATGCAAACGATAACTGTTGTCAGTAAAGGAGAACATTGATAGCGTCCTCCATGCGATTGATTCTCATCACCATGAAGGATGCCAACATGAAACACCTGCTTTTCGCCGCTCTCTGCACCGGCCTGCTGGCCACCACCGCCCAGGCCGAGGAGCGTCCTGATCACTTCGAGGGCGAATCCGCCGGCACCCTGGCCGAGGCCGTGAACCAGTTCTCCGAGACCAACCACCAGCTGGCCGAGCTGCTCGCACAGGAGGAACTGAGCAACACCGACCTCGGCACCATCCACAAGCTCACCTATACCCTGGAGAACGCCATGGCGAAGATCGACGAGGAGCTCGACACCATGGCCGTGGACCTGGAGGAAGTGCACCTGGGCTCCGAAACCGTCGACCGCGAGCGCGTACGCACTCATGGTGACGCCTATCTCGAGGCAGCCCACACGCTGATTCCCTGATCAAGCACTAGCCAACGGCAACAATGCGGGCGGGCCATGCTGAGCTGACATGGCCCGCCCGCCTGCTTTCTCGACTCGGGCGGCGCTCCCGCCAGCGCCTCAGCCACATGGCCCAGCAGCCGCAGAGCCGCCTCCCGGCTCGGCGCGGGCGTCAGACTCGTCACGGTTCCCTACAGGTCAACGAAATGTAGCCAACAACAAGCTATGCTAAGGTCACTATTTGCTGCATCGCAATATTCACCAATGGAGTTGCCGCCATGGATGCGCCAAACGACGACCGCTATATCGAGAATCGCACCTTCGACGAGATCCAGGTAGGCGACGAGGCGCACCTCGTGAAACGCCTGACCCTGGATGACATCAAGCTGTTCGCCATCATGTCCGGGGACGTCAATCCGTCCCATGTGGACGACGACTTCGCGCGCAGCTCACGCTTTCAGGAAGTCATTGCCCACGGCATGTGGGGCGGGGCGCTGATCTCGACGGTGCTGGGCACCCAGCTGCCCGGGCCCGGCACCATCTACCTGGGCCAGACACTAAGCTTCCGGGCACCAGTTGCCCTGGGCGACAAGCTCAAGGTCAGCGTACGCGTAACCGCCAAGGACGAACCCCGCTCGCAGCTGACCCTGGATTGCCGCTGCGAGAACCAGAAGGGCAAGGTGGTGATCGAGGGCGAGGCCAAGGTGCTCGCCCCCATGGAGAAGATTCGCCGCCCCCGCACCGTGATGCCCACGGTGCGCCTGGCCGAGCGCGGCCGCCTGCACGAGATCCTCTCCGCCGCCGACCACCCGCCCGCCATTCCCGTGGCCGTGGTGCACCCGGTGGATGACGTCTCGCTGACCGGCGCCGTGGCCGCCGCCCACCATGGGTTGATCATCCCTATCCTGATCGGCCCGAAAGACAAGATCCGCGCCGCGGCCGATGCCGCCGACGTCGACATTCGCGACTTCGAGCTGATTGACGTTCCCCATAGCCACGCCGCCGCGGAGCGTGCCGTGGCCCTAGTGCGGGAGGGGCGTGCCGAGGCCATCATGAAGGGCGCCTTGCACACCGACGAGCTGATGCACGAAGTCCTCAAGCGAGACGGCGGCCTGCGCACCGAGCGCAGCATCAGCCACGTGATGGCCCTGGACGTGCCGACCTACCCACGGCCGCTGTTCATCACCGATGCCGCCATCAACATCTCCCCCAGCCTCGACCAGAAACGCGACATCATCGCCAACGCCATCGAGCTGGCCCACGCCCTTGGCAATCACGACCCCAAGGTGGCCATTCTCTCCGCGGTGGAAACCATCAACCCCAAGATCCCCTCCACCCTGGATGCCGCCGCCCTGTGCAAGATGGCCGACCGCGGCCAGATCAAGGGCGGCACCCTGGACGGCCCGCTGGCCTTCGACAACGCCATCTCGGAGAGTGCCGCACGCACCAAGGGCATCGACTCGCCCGTCGCCGGCCGGGCGGACGTCCTGATCGCCCCGGACCTGGAAGCCGCCAACATGCTCATGAAGCAGCTGACCTACCTGGCCGATGCCACCGGTGCCGGCCTGGTGCTGGGCGCCCGAGTCCCTATCATCCTGACCAGCCGCGCCGACGAAGCCATCACCCGCATGGCCTCCTGCGCCCTGGCCCTGCTCGTGGCGGATCATCAGAAATGCCAGGGTCTGCCCAGCAAGAGTACTTGATACAAGGAATCTGAAATGAGCCATATCCTGACCCTCAACAGCGGCTCTTCCAGCCTGAAGTTTGCCCTTTACCCGCTGACGGGTGCCGATTCACTCGACACCCTGACACCCCGCTATCGCGGTATGTTTTCCGGGCTGAACGGTGGTACCCCCAGATTGAAGCTGCAGGATGGCGAGGGGCGCCCCATGACGATGGACATGGGCGAGCTGCCCGCACGGCTCGAGCTGCCCGACGCCATGGCACATCTGCTGAGCTGGCTCGATGAGCTCCCCGACCTGTCGCTCGCCGCGGTGGGGCACCGGGTGGTGCACGGTGGCCGCGACTACCACCAGCCAGTGGCACTCACGCCCGAGATCACCGCCGAGCTGGGCGAGCTCGAATCGCTGGCACCACTTCATCAACCCTTCTGCCTGGCGCCCGTGGCACCGCTCGCCGAGCGCCACCCCGACCTGCCCCAGGTGGCCTGCTTCGACACCGCCTTCCACGCCAACCAGCCCGAGGTGGCCCGCCAGTTTGCCCTGCCCCGCGAGATGACTCAGCGCGGCCTGATCCGCTACGGCTTCCACGGCCTCTCGTATGACTACATCAACCGCGTGCTGCCCCGACACCTGGGCGATGCTCGCCGCGAACGGGTGATCGTCGCCCACCTGGGCAACGGGGCCAGCCTGTGCGCCATCCGCAACGGCACCAGTGTGGCCTCCACCATGGGCTTCACCGCCATCGAAGGCATGCCCATGGGCACCCGCAGCGGCAGCCTCGACCCCGGGCTGGTGCTGCACCTGATCCAGCAGGAAGGCATGAGCGCTGAAGCGCTCTCCGAGGTGCTCTACAAGCGCTCCGGCCTGCTGGGCGTTTCCGGCATCAGCAGCGACATGCGCGAGCTGCTTGAGAGCGATGCCCCCGAGGCCCGCGAAGCGGTGGAACTCTATACCTACCGTGCCGTGTGCGAGATCGGCAGCCTGGCCGCCGCCCTGGGGGGGCTCGACCAGCTCGTCTTCACCGCCGGCATCGGCGAACACGCCGCCCCGGTGCGCGAGGCCATCTGTCGAGGCTGCGAGTGGCTGGGCCTGGAGCTCGATAGCGACGCCAACCACCGCGATGCTGACCGCATCAGTACCGCCGACAGCCGCGTCGGCGCCTGGGTGATTCCCACCGACGAGGAGCGCATGATCGCCTGTTACACCGCCCAGGTGGTGGGCCTGGCATAGCCCGCTGCCAGGCCGAAAGAGCGACCTGCCCGGGCTGCTCGCCCGAGGCGCTGGTGCTATCCCGCCAGCGCCTCTTCCACCAGGCCGCGCGCCTCATCGCTCATGGGCAGGCCCAGCGCCAGCTGATGGGCCTGGGGCGACATCTTCTTCCAGGTCATCTGCACGATGCGGATCAAATGGTCGTGGTCGATCTGTTTCGAAAAGTCACCGAAGTAGTTCTCCAGGAACACCAGGCAGGCGCAATCCTCCACTGCCTGGGCGCCAGGGTCGCGCCCCAGGCCCTGCTTGCGGATCATCCGTTCCACCCGCTCGGCCTGCTCGGCGGAATAGCCCGCTTCCTGCATAAGCCGTGCGGTGGTCTCCCCGGCGCGCTGGCCCTGATCGCGACGCCAGGTCAGGTAACCTACCCGCCCCTCGGGGTAGTCGCCCCGCGGCACCTGCCAGCGCTGCAGGTGCTGGCCGCGTACCGCCAGCTGCACCAGTTCGTCAGGCTGTTCATGCAGCCGCTCCAGCCAGGCACTCATGCGTCCGGCATGCCACAGCTCCTGGGGTACCGGCTCGCCGTCCACCTCCACACTGCGCGGGTCCTCCGCGTGCAGGGCATCCAGGGCGGCGAGGGTCTGATCGAAGGAAGGCGTCTCGAGCGGAGGGGTGGCAGGCATCGGGTTCTCCTTGGATAGGTTTCGGTCATTACAGCAGCGCTGTGCCTATAGCATACCGAGCCGCGCGCCATCGCATAGCCCTCGCACCGGCAATCGTCGCCATTTCCTTACCCGCTACACAGCAGCCCGCTTCGCTGGATCTCCCCCAGCCGCCCCTCGCCGATCCCCGAGATCCGGGTGAGCTCGCCAGGCACCTGCCACGGCCGACCGGCAATGATGTCCGCGGCGCGCGACGGCCCCACATGGGGCAGCTGCGTGAGCTGGCCCGCCTTGCTGTCGTTCAGATCGATGCAGTTTGCCACCCGCCGGCTTGCCACCAGCTCGCCGCTGCCGGCATGGGTCGCGACCAGCGCCGCGCCATTCAGAGCCAGGTAGACCGGCGCATGGTCCGAGACCCGGTCTCGCGCCGCCTGATGGGCCAGGGGCAGCAGTTCGGGAAAGAGCAGGATGCCCTGACCATCGGGATCCAGCCGGTCGGCGTCGTACCAGAGGTTGTCGTAGAGGCTGGCGTACTGGCCAGCGGAGGTAGCCAGGGTCGAGCGCCCCTCGGTGATCGCGGGGCTGGCCCCCAGTTCGCGCAGCGCCTGCCAGGCGGCATGGTCCGGTGGCAGGTTGAAATCGCCCGCCAGCAGCCGCGGCGTCTGCGGATGGCTCTCGCCGAGCCACTGCCAGTAGTCGGCCAGCGCCTCGATCTCCGGCAGGCGATCGCTCACGCTGTCGCCGTAAACCACGTGCACGGTAGCCAGGGTAAACAGGTCGTCGGTTTCCACATCGCGAAAGCGCGCCGAGTAGGGCTCGCGCGAGAAGACGTCGCCATGATCGATGAACACCACGGCGCTATCCTCGTACGCCACCTCGCTCTCCCGCCACAGGAAACCATAGTGCTCCTCGTAGGAACTGCGCCCCAGGGCATGGCTGGCCATGGAGGACCACGCCTCACCTGACATCTCCTCCAGGTTCGCCTCGAGGCGCGAAAGAGCGGCGGGGTCCATCAGCTCCTGCACTGCCAGCAGGTCGAAATGGTTGGCCACGTGAGCCACCTGGGGCATGGCCTTGTCGTTGTTCCAGCCCAGGTGCTTGATATTCCAGCTACCGACGAGCACATCGGCCTGGGCGAAAAGGGGAAACAGGGCCAGCAGCCCGACGAGCCTTATACGAGGCATCCTTCCTCATCGAGTAGGAAGGGGAGTTGCCTCCCCCGTCCTCTCACACCACCGGGCATACGGTTCCGTACCACGGCGGTTCATGAAGAACGACTAAGCCATCTTACCGTATCGAGTACCGAAATCAGGCCCCGCTGATCGAACCACTTATTCGGCAGGGCATGATTCATGTGCGAAGCCCCGGCATTCCACCAGGGGCCTCGCCCATTCCCTGCTGATTTCCAGGCCCGATAGGCATCCAGACCCAGCGCTTGTAGTTTCCGGCGCCGGGTCTTGGGACCTTTCCATTGCCGCCAGATCACGCAGCGCAGTCGGCGACGTATCCACTGATCCAGTGCCTCCAGTGGGCGCTTCACATCGACGAGGGAGAAGTAGTTGGCCCAGCCCCGCAGGACCGGGATCAGTTCTTCTATGACTCGCCGGATGTGTCGCCCTCTGCCGCGCTTGAGGATCTCACGGACACGCTGCATCAGGCGCTGCAAACTGGCCTTGGCAATGGTCAACCGTGGCTGTTTATGCCGGGTCAGCGTGTAGCCCAGATATTCCCGGTGCCAGGGCCGGTCCACCGCACTCTTGGCGCGATTGACCGTGAGCCTGAGTGAATTCTCGAGAAAATCACTCAGGCTGGCCATGACGCGCTCGCCCGCTCGTCGACTCTTGACGTACACCTGCATATCGTCGGCGTAGCGGCAGAAGCGGTGGCCGCGGCGTTCCAGTTCCTTGTCCACGTCGTCCAGCAGGATATTGGCCAGTAATGGGCTAAGTGGCCCGCCCTGGGGCGTACCCTGCCTTCTTGGCGCGGTCAGGCCGTCCTGGAACATCCCGGCTTCCAGATAGCGGCGGATCAGACGCAGCACCCGCTTGTCGCGGACGCGGCGCGCGACCCGTGCCATCAGCAGGTCGTGGTTCACTCGGTCGAAGAAGGCTTCCAGGTCGAGGTCGACCACCCAGCGGTGGCCGGCAGTGACATGGGCCTTCATGGCCGAGACGGCCTGCTGGGCGCTGCGCTTGGGGCGGTAGCCGTAGCTCGATTCGGAGAAGTCCGGATCGAAGATCGGCGTCAGCACCTGGAGCAGCGCCTGCTGGATCAGCCGGTCGCTGACCGTGGGGATGCCGAGCTGTCGCGTCCCGCCCTTGGGCTTGGGAATCTCGACGGCTCGGATTGGGCTGGGGTGGTACTCACCGGCCAGCAGCCGCTCGCGCAGCGTCGGCCAGTGCTCCTTCAGGTGGTCGGCCAGTTGGCGCACCGTCATGCCGTCGGCACCCGGCGCGCCCTTGTTGGCGACTACCTTACGGTAAGCCTGCGCCATGTTGGCTTTATCCACCACGGCCTCCATGAGCAGGTCAGGCTCCGCTTTCGTCCACGATGACGACGCCGGGACCGTCTCGACGCCCACCGGCCGGGACTCGGGGTACTGCCCCTGCCCCTCTGGGTGGGTGACGGTATCAGCGCCAGTTTCTGTCTTCATGATCGATCCTCGAGACGTCATCGCCTACTCGCGGTTCTTCATGTTCGGCCCTTGGTGCCGGGGTGAATCGGCACTTACTATGGCCTCTGCTGACGTCTGGTGGCCCATCCCGTCGCCTCTCGACGCCGGTAGCACCGTGGCAGACCACCAGACCTCCCAGGGTAAGACGCGCGACCTTCCCGCTTATGCCTGTCGGATTTACGCCATGGCGTTCCGTGCAAGTACCGGGCTTCGGTGATTCGTGCCACCTCACCCCGCCATGCCGCCTCGTATCCGCTTCCTGTTCGTCAGGCCAGCGTTTTGCCTCGGGCTGCCTTCAGATTCCCCCTCGCGGGAGACACCCTTGCCGTCGGCTAGCACTTCCCCTTGCCGGGCGTGCAGGGGACTTTCACCCCCAAGTCATCCCGAGGCACCACCCTCGGGAACAGCGCCAGTCAGGCGCTGCGCGCCATGCCTGGCGCACCACGCAAAAGGCCGCCATCCTGGCGGCCTGGGCGCAAATGATCAATCCCTTATCAAGAAGCAGCCGGAAATACCCGCAGCACATGCCACCCCGTGCGGGGCGAAGGCACGCCGGTAGCGGGATACACTGATCAGGAAACCGAGGAGGAGAGGAGAAGAGGCGCCATGAAATACATCTTCGAGGTGCACATCCGCGAAGGCTACACCACCGAGGACTACGCCGAGGCCTGGGTACGCGCCAGCGAGCGCATCCAGCAGGCGCCGGGGGCACGAGGCACCGAGCTGCATCGCAAGATCGGCGACCCCACCACCCTGATCGCCATCGCCCACTGGGACAGCAAGGCCAGCCGCGATGCCATGGAGGCGCAGCACGACCCGGTGGTCAAGGAGATCATCCGAAGCGCGGCCCCCTGCTGCGAGATACGCCCACTCGGCGAATTCGAGGAGCCCGAGTGGGTGGTGATGCCGCCTGAGACCAGACCCGGATAGCTCGCTAATGTCGCTACCAGCAGCGTGCTAAAGAACCCACGTCGCCAGTCTGGCGCCCATTGAAGCCGGGACCTCAGGGTGAAGGGTTCTTTGTTGCGCCTTCAGCCTCGAAACTACTTGTTGGGATCGGGGCATTCGGGAAAGCGCGTGGGATACGCCGTCATGAAGGCGTGGCAGACGCGTAGCACCCGCACATCGTCATGCTTGCCGCCCGCCAGCTGAAAACCGACCGGCAGGCCGTCATCGGTAAAACCGCAGGGCACCGAGGCGGCCGGCTGCTGGCTGAGATTGAAGGGGTAGGAGAAACCGGCCCACTCCTCCCAGTCGTGCATGCCGCTGCCGGGCGGGACGTTGTGATTCAGCGCAAAGGGCGGGATCGTCACCGAGGGCGTCATCAGCAGATGGTAGCGCTGGTTGAAGTGCTCGAGCCGCTCGGTCAGCCGGGCCCGTTCGGTCAAGGCACAGAACAGGTCGACGGCACGCCACTCGTCGGCGCGGTGGGCATCGGCCACCAGCCCCGGGTCGAGCAGCTCGCGCTGTCGCTCATCCAGCCCTTCCCAGACCACCAGCGACGCGGTGGACCAGAGCTTCTTGAAGGTATCCAGCGGAGAGGCGATATCGGGGTCTACCTCCTCGACCTCGGCACCCAGCAGCGTAAGCCGGTGTGCCGCCTTGCGCACTCGCTCGGCGACCTGAGCGTCGACCCGGGCAAAACCCAGATCCGGCGAATAGGTGATACGCAGGCCGCGCAGCCCCTGATGAAGCTCCATCCCCCAATCCTCGGGCTGGCCAAGCACGGCATAGGGATCGCGAAAATCGTAGCGCCCTATCACGTTGAGCATGCGAACGGCATCGGTCACCGAACGAGTCAGGGGGCCAAGGTGCGAGAGGGTCGGCTCGGTGCTCGGCGGCCACTGCGGCGTCCAGCCGAAGGTGGGCTTGAAACCGAACACCCCGGTGAAGGACGCCGGGATCCGGATGGAGCCCCCGGAATCCCCTCCCTGATGCAGCACGCCCATGTTGAGCGCCGCCGCCGCCGCGGCCCCACCGGACGACCCACCCGGCGTCAGCCGCGTGTCCCAGGGGTTGGCCGTGGCGCCGAAGACCCGGTTGTCGGTCACCGCCTTCCAGCCGAACTCGGGGGTATTGGTCTTGCCCAGCATCACCGCCCCCGCCTCGCGCAGCATTCGAGCCGGAGGCGCATCCCGCTCGCTGGCGGTGTCTGGCGCCGTCAAGGACCCCAGGCTCGAAGGCATCCCGGCCACCTCCGTCAAGTCCTTGATCGAGACCGGCACGCCATCGATGGGGCTCAGCGGCTGCCCCTGGTTCCAGCGCCGGGCAGAATCGCGGGCCGCCGCCTCGGCCCCTTCCCGGTCCAGATACACGTAGGCATTCACGGCATCATTGAAGCGGTCGATACGCTCGAAGGCCGCCCGTGTCGCCTCGAGCGGCGACGCCTCGCCAGACTCGAAGAGAGCAGCCAGCTGACCGGCATCCATCAGTCCAAGATCGCTATCGCTCACATGCTCCTCCCTGCACCGGTGGATGGGACGCCAGGTCCCACAAAGCACTTTCAACGTAAGTGACAAAGGTAGCCCGGCGCAAAAACTGGGCGTTGCTCCGGCTCAGTGGACGGCTTCCCTGCTTCGGGGCAACCCACCGTGCCGGCCCCACCGTCCTGGTTGCCTTCGCCCACTGGGCCAGGCCGGCCAGCCGCGATGCCATGGAGGCCCAGCCGAACCCGGTGGTCAAGGAGATCATCCGAAGCGTGGCCCCCTGCTGCGAGATCCGCCCGCTCGGCGAGTTCGAAGAACCAAAAATCGCCATTGCGGAAGTCGCCAGAACCGCGGCTATCAACGCGTTCGGACATGAACGGTTGCGTCTCACCCAGCGCCTACGATACTGACACCGTAGTGGCGGCAGATGGGGGGGCGGCAGATAGGGGCAGCGTATCGATCCTGCCACGTCGATCTGTCTCCGCTCGGGTTGAACAAGACCGCTATCGCGGAGCACTTATCAGGGGACAAGGCAATGAATGACAAGAAACCGTCTTCAGCAACGTCAGGCGATCAGGCGAAACCACCCAAAGAGGCATCGCCGGACGAGCTGGCGCAGCGCTATGCCGAGGCACTAGAGCGACTGTCGACCGGGTCGTCCCGGGCCTGGAAGGGCTGGCTAGAGCGCCAGACACGCGGAGATTCCTTCACCATGCCCGACCCGGCGGTCGCGGCCAAATCGCTCGCCAGTCTGAACCAGCAGTTCCTGCTCCATCCGCAACAGGCCCTGGAACTCCAGCAGCAGCTGTGGGAGGGCTATACCACCCTCTGGCAGAACGCCATGCAGCGCCTGTCCGGCAAGACGCCCTCATCGCCCCTCGATGCCGCTCCGCGGGACAAGCGATTCAAGGGCAAGAGCTGGGAAGAGAACCTCTTCTTCGACACGCTCCGCCAGGCCTACCAGCTGACTGCCGAGCAGTGGCTGAAGGGAGTGCATGAAGTCACCGAGGATATGGACGACGACGAGCGAGCCAAGGTCGAGTTCTATGCCCGTCAGCTGATCGACGCCCTCGCCCCCAGCAACTTCGCCACCACCAACCCGGAGGTCATCGAGGCCACGGTGCGCACCGGCGGCGCCAACCTGTTGCAGGGGCTGGCCAACCTGATGGAGGACATGGCGCGAGGCGAGGGGTTGCTGCGCATCACGCAGAGCGACTCGACCGGGCTGGAACTGGGCAAGGACATCGCGGCGACGCCGGGCAAGGTCGTCTACCAGAATGAGCTGATGCAGCTCATCCAGTACTCACCCACCACCGAGGCGGTCGACCGCCGGCCGCTGTTGATCGTCCCGCCCTGGATCAACAAGTTCTACATCCTGGACCTGACGCCGAAGCGCTCGTTCATCCGCTGGGCCGTCGAACAGGGCATCACGGTCTTCATCATCTCGTGGGTCAATCCGGACGAGCGCTACGCCGAGGTGGCCTTCGACGACTACCTCACCCGGGGCACCCTCAAGGCCATGGATGTGGTGGGCGAGATCACCGGCGAGGACACCCTCAACACCATCGGCTACTGCATCGGCGGCACCCTGCTGGCCAGCACCCTGGCGCATCAGGCCGCCCGGGAGGATAAGCGGGTGCACAGTGCCACCTTCTTCACCACCCTGCTCGACTTCAGCGATGTGGGGCCACTGGAGGTGTTCATCGACGAGGAGCAGGTCCGCTACATGGAGCATCACATGGCCCAGCGCGGCTATCTGGAGGGTACGCACCTGGCCAACGCCTTCAACCTGCTGCAGTCCGCCGATCTGATCTGGGGCTTCGTGATCAACAACTACCTGCTCGGCAAGAAGCCGCAGGCCTTCGACCTGCTCTACTGGAACTCCGACTCCACCCGCATGCCACGGCGCATGCAGAGCTTCTACCTGCGCAACATGTACCTGAATAACCGCCTCGCCGAACCCGGGGGCATTACCCTGGCGGGCGAAGCCATCGATCTGAGCAAGGTGAACATCCCCGCGTTCTTCGTGGCCACCGAGAAGGATCATATCGCCCCCTGGCAATCCAGCTATCGCGGAGCACACCTGCTGGGCGGCCGACCCCGCTTCATCCTCGGGGGCTCCGGCCATATTGCGGGCGTCATCAATCCGGCCGACTCAGGGAAGTACGGCTACTGGAGCTACGGCCACCTGCCCAACGACCCCGACCGCTGGCTGGAATCGGCCACTCACCACGAGGGCTCCTGGTGGCCGGAGTGGCGCCAGTGGCTCAAGCGCCATGCCGGCGGCCAGGTGCCCGCCCGCGAACCCGGCAGCGAGGAATACCCGCCTATCGAGGAGGCGCCGGGGTCCTATGTTCAAGTGCGCGTGGATGACCCGGGTACGGCCGGCGAGTAAGGGATTAGGTGGAGTCGAGGCGGTGGCTATGCACGCCTCGGCTCCGTCCTAGGGCATGGTCTACGGGTTCTTGCTGCCCCCCTTTTTTGCCACCTCCAGAGGCTGCCCGTGTGGTGCGGATCGATGTCGAGTCAATCATCCACGTATCCAGGTCCATCAGGCCATCCTCTCGCAGCCGAAGCTGTAGGCGAGCCAGGATTGCCTCGAAAGTGCCGTCATCTCGCCAGTGTCGGAAGCGGTCATAGACCGTTTTTCAAGGGCCGTAACGCTCCGGGAGGTCGCGCCACTTGGCGCCCGAGCAAAGGATCCAGAAGATGCCGTTCAACACCTGGCGGTAATCGCGGCGGGGGCGCCCCGTCGCCTGCGGCGGTGACACGATATCCTCAATGAGGGCCCAGCCGTTATCGGAGATCTCGTAGCGTCCTGCCATACATCACCTATGCAGCTGCGACATAGGAAAAATTCGCACATCCGACTTTTCGGACAAAACTTAGACTGTGTCATGACCTGCCTCCCTCAATAGTGGCTCTGTGTTCTGGACCCTACCTCAACGTAACCCTCGACATTGAGGAGGGACAGGTCAGTCCACCATGTCTATGGTTCATCAATGGAATCAATCAGTCTTTCCAGAAACTATTATATTTTTTGTACGTGAAGGCCGGCATATCTGAGAGCGCTTCCTTTGAGTAAGGAAGCTCATAGTGCATGGCACTCGGCAACCAGTCATCCGGATGGCCGTAGAAAGGATAAGCATAGGGACCTTTGCCGAATTCAGCGCTCGAAGGCTTCACAACAATGGCCTGCATCACGCCATCTCGGGTGAAAAGCGCATCCGTGATATAGCCTATCCCAGTTTCCTCACCGAGGCTGGCAAAATCATCGATGATGTCGGTGACCTTCCAGATACGCGGCCCCGTCATGACATCGCCTTCCACCGGAGTGCTTTGCTCAAGATCTGCCTTGAAGATATAAGCCTCGTCGACATACTCATTGTTGAACAGGTTGTAATCTTCAATGTTGTCTTCTCGAACCGGCACGCGAACGCCTTCTTTAATAAGTTCAGCCTCTTCCCATGGAATGGAAACGTGCCTGTCGCCGCTCTCCCACATGCCACCGACCTCAGCGATGAGGGTCACAATCTGGTTTTCTTCATCCAAAATAACATTCTCGATCGAACCAACCACATTACCTGTAGCACCTATCGCCTTGGCACTCAGCAAGTTCTCGACCCGGATGCCTCCTTCTTGATAAAGCGCATCGTAACTCCATTCATCCAAAGGGCGAGGGTCATCCTGATTCTGCGCGGCCTGAGCCGTCAGCATGTTGATGGACATGATAGCAAGCGATAGAGTCGATACAGTTATGCCATGTAGCTTCATGATTAACTCCTTGTCGTTTATCCCATTTTAGCATAGTTCATTTCTGGTTTTGGCGTCAATCGGACCTGTTTCACATAAATGTTTTAAAAGCTTTCACTCCTGATTTAAAGCATCTGAATCCGTGAGACCCGTCACCCTAAAGTTCTTCAAACCACTGCTGTGCAAGATAATATAGCGACCATCACCTTTCACCCGGACTGTTCTACGCTCAACGTCAAATTCTGCGACAGTGGTCGCAACCTAACCAGCCATTCCAGCCCCTCAATCATCGGCCAGTGTCGATCCTTAATCAGTGGCAGTGGGCGGACTGCTCCTCATTCCTGGGGTCGCCCATGCCGCCTTTCAGGCCATACCGAATCAGCAGCAGGTTGGCGGGCCACGCGGCAAAGAGCCCAAGTGTCAGCGATACGTAAAGCGATGACCAGAACAGCGCATCGCCCATGGTCGACTGGCCACCCAGATACAGGTCAGTGGTGATGGCCACCGATTCCATCACCACAATGCTGGTGGTTTCCGCCAGAAAGGCACCTTAAAAAGCCTCTTTGAAGGCCATTCCATTCTGCATCATCGGCCCGATGTTGAGGGCAAAGCCGAAGATGTAGGCCAGTGCGAATGTGATAATGGCGGCCCAGAAATTGCCCATCGCAAAGAGCCCAACCGAGATAATCACGCCGAGGACCTCGCCAATGCCGCACCCAGAATAGCAGTGCGCCACGGAGCGAAAGCCCTTCCGGGCGAGGCTGTCAGTCGATATCTGTTTGCGCCCGGAGTAGCGGTAGATCAGCACGCCAATCGGGCCGGAATAGAGGACGGTTAACCCCCAGACCCACTGCATCATTGACGCAATATGGCTGTTTTTTGTACGCAGATCATAAATGACCCAGACCACGCTGGCAGCCACCAGCGCCAGCCAGATGCCCAACCCGGTCCAGGTATCGATAATGTTCTGTATTTGCTCAATCATAAGAGTTACGAAGCTCCGTCACCGAAAAAAGATCGTCTTTTACAGAGACGTGCATCAATAGGGTTCTGTCAAGTAATTCTTTGTTGTTGATTTCATCTGCCCGTTCTCCCGCAGGTTCATTTGCGCAATCGCCCATCCGCTGCTGGGTTTTAAAAAAGGTTCGTTCCGAAACATTGCCCGTTTCTTAAAGGCAGCCGCTACGCTGCCATGAAGCGTACATGGCTGACGCTGTCACCGATATGCTGGTCCGTTACTCCTCCCAGTATCAGGATGAGTGTCGCATCTTAAAAAAAGCGGCCCTGCCGGAGACAGGGCCGCTCAGGACGTTTTCTCGAGTTTAGATCAGATACCGTCATTTTCCTCATTGTCACCGAGAATGATGACGGCATCGGGCATCAATTCAATGTTTTTGAATTCATCGAAGGGTCGCTTAGGTGCCGACCCGGATGCTCTTCTTAGAAATCGAAGACGCCAGCCTCACCGGCATCATCCCACTCGGCCTCATTCCAATGACCATCCTCATTGGCATCGTAGTTGGTGTAGATGCCTTCATAGACTTCCCCTGAGTCGACAAAGCCATCGGCATCGGCGTCCCAGGTATCGTAATCCCAGTCGACGTCCAACTCGGCGAATTCGTCTTCATCCAAAAAGCCATCGTCATTGAGATCCCAGTCGGAATAGGTTCCGACATCGGCCAAGGTACCGTAAAATTCATCCTTGCTCAGCTGGCTATCATCATTAGCATCTTGGAGGCTGAACGAGGCTCCATAGAACTCGTCCTTGTTCAGCTGGCCATCATCGTTGACATCCATGCTGCTGAACGAGGCAAAGGCAGCCGTTGAACTCAATGCTAGTGCTAATCCCAACATCACTTCTTTACGCATGACGCTCTCTCCTTTCATGGCTGAACAAGCTTTTGCGCGTCAGTTCCCGGGCAGGCTGCCCTCCTGACACCGCTAAGATCAGCCGCTAAGATTAACTGAACCTTAGCGCTGGGTAGGATAATCGCCTCTGTCCAGTGCTAAGATAGTAAACAACCGCCCTGCCAGACAGGTAGACTTCGGCCTTGAGGAAATCCCATTGCGTATCCTGCTGGTGGAAGACGATAACATTCTTGGCGATGCCCTCTGCGAGGGATTGCGCCAGGACGGGCATACCGTCGATTAGTTGACCGCCGGTTGTGTAGCCGAGCAGGCGCTGGAAGCCGATGGGTTCGATACCGTTGTACTGGACTTGTCCCTTCCTGGCCGCTCGGGCCTTGATATCCTCGCCTCATGGCGTCGGTCGCAGCATCTCACGCCCGTGCTGGTACTGGCTGCCCGTGAAGGCCCCCGGGATTGAATTGCCGCCCTGCATCTGGGTGCCGATGACTATGTGGTCAAACCCGTCGATCTGGCGGAACTCGAAGCCCGATTGCGCGCGTTGCTGCGTCGCGCCACCGACCATGCCGATAACCGTCTGTCATGTGGCACCCTGATTCTGGATCGTGCCGATCAGATGGTCTGGTGCGCCGACGAGGTTGTTGATCTGTCTGCCTACGAATTTGTCGTGCTCGAGGCGTTGCTGGAGCATCAGGGCGAATGCGCCCGCATGGGGGTCTGCGATGAGGGCCCGGCATTCCCCATGACGAGTTCGTGCGCCTGTTCACCCCTTTCTTCTGTAGTCGTAGCCAGGGCAAGGGGGTGACGGCATTGAACTGGCGATCGTCAAAGCACCACCTCGGTCATGACAAAGGCAAGGTGGATCAAGTCGTCACAAGAGAGTTCAGTTCATCTCCTCTTTCTTCTCGAGATCTTCCACATCCCCCATCGAAGCCAGCCTGATATCACGCCAGGTACGGATGGTGGGTTTGAAGGCAAACAGGACCGAGCCGACGATGAAACACCAGGTCGCACTCGTGTGAAGGCTCTCGTACAGGAACAGTACAGAGCCAACCAGGAAGGCTATTGCTGCACCGAAGTCGACGAAAGTGTAAATCAGCTCCCAGGCGGCGTAGAAGCGCCGTGTGCGTGCGTTATCGTCGCGTCGGTCCCTGTCGAATAGCGCCATGCTGTTGTCCTTTTGCCAGAGATAAAAACACCCCGACGATCCTGGTCGCCGGGGCGAAAGTAACGGTGAATTCAGGGTCACTCAGTCACTGTCAATTACCATTGCCCAACTGCAAGGCCACGAAGTAGCCGCGGCCATCTCGGTTGAGCAGGACAGGCACTGTTTGATCGTCCGGCAGGGTGGTGAGCATCTCCTTCAGCTGATCCGGGCTCTCTACCGGCTGCTGGCCCAGGCTGACCAGCACATCACCGGGACGAATGCCGGCGGCAGCGGCGTGGCCGGTCGGATCGACCTGGGCGATGCGAACCCCGTGCTCGATACCGAGCCGACGCTTCTCCGTGTCATTCAACGGCTGAACCGCGATACCCAGTCGAACCGAGTCGCCGTCGGATTGATCAGGGCCGGCATTTGGCCACTCACCAACCTCCACCGTGATGGTCTCCTGCTGGCCGTCGCGCAGAACGGAGAGCTCAACGTCTTCGCCGGGTACCGTCTCACCGATCAGGCGTGGCAGGGTGGTGGAACGATCCACTTCCTGGCCGTTCACCTCGAGGATGACATCGCCTGCCTGAAGGCCGCTATCGGCCGCGGGGCCGCTGGGCTCGAGCTCGGCGATCAAGGCGCCCTCGGCCTGCTCCATGCCGAAGGACTCTGCCAGGTCCTTGGACACCGGCTGAATGCTGACGCCGAGCCAGCCGCGACTCACATAGCCCTCTTCACGCAGTTGATTGGCGACATCCAGTGCCACATCGATGGGGATGGCAAAGGACAGACCCATGTAGCCGCCACTGCGGGTGAGGATCTGAGAGTTGATGCCCACGACCTCGCCATCCAGGTTGAACAGCGGTCCGCCCGAGTTGCCCGGGTTGATCGCCACATCGGTCTGGATGAAGGGAACGTAGACATCCTGGGGCAGGGTGCGGTTGATGGCGCTGATGATCCCGGAGGTCACGGAGTGGTCGAAGCCGAAGGGCGAGCCGATGGCGGCGACCCACTGACCGACCTTGAGGTCGGTGGACTCACCCAGGTCCAGGGTCGGCAGGTTGTCCGCCTTGATCTTGAGCACCGCCACGTCGGTCTTTTCGTCTGCACCGATAAGCTCCGCCTCGAGCTCGCGGCGGTCGTTGAGGCGCACCAGGATCTCGTCGGCCTCCTTGACCACGTGGGCGTTGGTCATGATGTAGCCATCTTCATCGAAGATGAAGCCCGACCCCAGTGACCGACGCGGCTCGTCACCGCGATTGGGCCCGCCATCAGGCGGCATCGGTAGGCGGTCGCCGAAGAAGTGGCGAAAGATCTCCGGCACCTCCTGCCCGCCGAATTGCCGGGAGGAGGTCATGGCCCTCTCGACCTCGCGGGTGGTGGAGATGTTGACCACCGCCGGCGCGGCCTTTTCGACAAGCTCTGTGAAGTCAGGCAATTGCTGTTGTGCAATAGCAGGCTGTGCGGCCATAAGGAACAGTCCCAGCATCAACAACCAGGAAAGCGTTCGAGTCTTGGGTATCACGAGTGGCTCCTGTCGCATCGAGTGGTTGAAGGATAACAGCGACCGTTGGTCCTGTATGGAGGCTGAAAAGTTCCGTCAAACCGTCGAGATCGCCAAGGGAAGGTAGATTCGAAATTCGGTCCCGCCTTCGTCGGGAGCAACGACCTCGGCCCACCCGCCATGGGCATTCGCTACTGCCTGAACAATCGCCAAACCCAGTCCGTTGCCGCTCTTACCTGATGCGTCGCGTTCACAATGATAAAAAGGATCGAAGACCTTGTCTCGCTCCTTCAGTGGGATACCGGGGCCCTGGTCGATGACCCGAATAATGGCCTGGTCGCACTGCCTGGCCAGGCTTACGTCAACCCTTCCCTGTGGCAGGGAAAACCGTATCGCGTTGGTCAGCAGATTGGCGATCAGCGTGTCGAGCAAGGTGGGATTGCCCTGAACAAAAAGCGGCCGATCGATGCCTTGCATGCGAAACCGGATATCGGGATTGGACGCAACGACATTATCGACAATTTGACGAACCAGATGGCCGAGGTCCAGGGGTTCCATGTCCGGTGGTGGCGCAGCCGGGTCGAGTCGAGCGAGCAGCAGCAACTGCTCGACCAGGGCCGACATATGATCGACAGAGTGTTGAGCCTTGTCGATGGCACCTTGCCGCTTGTCAACGTCCTGGCTTCGACGCGCGACCTGGAGTTGGGCCCGGCATCCGGCCAGCGGAGTGCGCAGTTCATGCCCGGCAGCGGCAGTAAAGGCGCGTTGACGCGTCAACACTTCCTTTACCTTCTGCATCAAGCGGTCAAGCGTAATGATCAGTGGGCGGAGTTCACTGGGGACTTGCGCCGGATCGATATCCAGTGGGCTGGGTGCCAGTGGATCCTGAACGGCGATGGCTTTCTCGAGGCGTCGCAGAGGAGCCAGACCTCGCCACACAGAGAATACCGCCAGCATGGCGAAGACGGGCAGCAGCCAGATGAGAGGTGAGGCAAAATCACGTTGAAGGTTGTCGGCTCTGGTCGTGCCATTGGATTGCAAGATCGCTGCACGGCTGACGAGGCGCTGTCGCCGATCAGCCAGAGTAAAGATGCGCCATTGCTGGTCTTCGATGGTCCTGTCCTCGAAACCCGGTGACGAGTCTCGGGCGGCACCCGGGAAGTCGGGTGTGGTTGCCAGAATGCCCGTGTCGAGCGAGATGATCTCGAAGCTAAGCGGTGTCTCCCGCCCCAGCGTCGATGGGATCGTCAGCACGACCCCACGAGATGGCTCGATTGCCGGCGCTTGATCGCGGGATGCCTTATCAGGCGCTTGTCGAGTATAGAGGCCCAGCAGCAGGGTCGCGGTGGTCTTCAGGCGCTGGTCGATGTCCTGGGATGCCGTATCCTTCACGGTGCTTGTGGTGTTCGACCAGAGCACCACCCAGAGCGTACCCAGCAACGCCAGCAGCCATAGGATCAGCCGTGCGTGCAACCCGATGGTGATCCTTTTCCAGCTGATTAGCGGCTTCATGACACGATCCGATAACCAAGGCCGCGAACCGTCTCGATACGAGACGCACCAATATGCGAACGCAGCTTGTGGATCAGGACATGCAGGCTGTTGCTCTCCGGACCATCGCCCCAGCCATAGAGGCGTGACTCGAGCTGCTCCCGGCTGACGACTCGGCCTGGCCGCTCCAGCAACGCCTCGAGCACGACAAATTCGTAGGCCGACAGATCAACAACCTCGTCAGCGCACCAGACCATGTGATCGGCACGATCCAGAGTCAGGGTGCCACACGACAGACGGTTATCGGCATGGCCTGTGGCGCGACGCAGCAACGCGCGCAACCGGGCTTCGAGTTCTGCCAGGTCGACGGGTTTGACCACATAGTCATCGGCACCCAGATCCAGGGCCGCAATGCAATCCCGCGTGCCTTCACGGGCAGTCAATACCAGCACGGGCGTGAGATGCTGCGACCGACGCCATGAAGCGAGGATATCAAGGCCAGAGCGACCAGGAAGGGACAAGTCCAGCACGATGGTATCGAAAGTATCGGCTTCCAACGCCTGTTCAGCCACACGACCATCGGTCAACCAATCGACGGTATGTCCGTCCTGCCGCAACCCCTCGCAGAGGCCATCGCCAAGAATGTCATCGTCTTCCACGACCAGAATTCGCACGTCGTTCACTCTTGAGAGCAGGGTGATTGGGGATAGAACTCACCTTAGCATCCCGGAGGTGGCCGAGTCTGCCCAACATTACACCGAACCGCCCACCGCATGCCGCATGCCGCATGCCGAGAATCCAGAAAGCAACCGATCTTCGTACCGCTAAGGTTCGATTAATGTTTGGCCCTGATGCTGTGCGTATGGGTTTCGAACTGGCCCATTACTGAAACGCGAGATCAATGCTGTGTTCGATCAACGTAATGGAGGTTTTTTCATGAAAATGCAAAAGACTCGGATGGCATTCATGCTCACTATCACGGCTGCTGCCACCATGGCACCGGTCATGGTACTCGCTGCGGAATCGCCCTATACCAAACCCGATGACACCTGGATCAACTTGAGCGGTACCGCCGTGGATACCGGCCCCAGCAGCTTCGTTCTAGATTACGGGAAAGGCACTATCACGGTCGAGATGGATGACTGGAGTTGGTACGAAAAAGATGGATATGGGCTCATCGAGGGTGACAAGGTCACGGTCTATGGCAAGGTAGATGACGGGATAGCCGAAATGGCCAAGATCGAGGCTGGGAGCGTCTACGTCGAGAGTCTGGGCTCCTACTTCTACGCCGACAGTGCCGATGAGGAAGATCTACGTTACAACGTCGTGACACCCATCGTCCCGGCGTATATGGAGCTCACAGGCACCGTCACCAGTGCCAGCGAGTTCGAATTCACCATCGACACGGATCTCCAGCAGATGACAGTCGATACCACTTCCCTGAGTTACGATCCTCTCGATGAAAAAGGGTTCCAACAGATCAACGAAGGCGATCTCGTCACGGTGACCGGTGATCTGGATACCGACCTTGTGGAAAACATGGAGCTGATGGCAGATTCCATCGTCATCCTTGATGATCAAGAAGAGGATACTAGCAGCTAAGTAACTCTCGTTCTCGCCATCGAAGTGCCCCGTCTGTTGGCGGGGCAATTTGTGCGTCACGACTCTAGTCAGCAGGTGGGGCCGGGCATGATGGGGATCGGACTCCAGGCTCGAGAGCCAAAATTCGTAACGTAAACTCTCACCCGCCCTGGTGTTCCATAACTGATCAGGCTGTTAGCACGGCGTTGACCAGCCAGCCATTGTAGACCACCAGCCCCAGCAGCAGTGCGCTGGCCTCGATGCGATTGATGCGCCCCTCGCCGCGAAACCCATAGCCCATGACGAACAGGCTCACGATCATCGCCATCATCACCGGCCAGTCACGCAGCATGATATCCGCTGAAAGGGCTTCCATCGGTGCGATGACACCGGCGATACCCACCACCGCCAGAAGATTGAACATGCAGGAGCCGACGACATTGCCCATGGCGATATCGTGTTCTCCCTTGCGTACCGCGGCAATCGATGACGCCAGTTCAGGCAGCGAGGTGCCGAGAGCGACGATGGTCAGGCCAATGATCAGATCGCTCACGCCCAGGGCACTTGCCACGGAGACGGCGCCCCACACCAGCATCCGCGAGCTCACCAATAGCAGGGCCAGGCCAACCACGAGCCACAGGATGGCCCGGCCAAGTGTCATGGCATGCGTGGAGAGCTCCTGTTCGGTCTCCGCGGCCAGCGGGTCATCCTTGCCACGCAGTGCCGTCCAGATCGTCCAGCCCATCAGGGCGAAGAATCCCAGCAGCAGCAGCAATGACTCCAGTCGGCTGAGCTGGCCGTTCCAGAACAGCACCCCGGCCACGGTCCCAAACAGCAAGAGCAGCGGCAGTTCACGGCGGATGATCGTCGAATGCACCGCGATCGGCACGATCAACGCCGTCACTCCGATGATCAAGCCAACGTTGTAGATGTTGGAGCCCAGCGCGTTGCCGAGTGCCAGGTCGGGGTTGCCATCCAGGGCCGCCATGATGGAGACGACAATTTCAGGGGCCGAGGTGCCGAACCCGACGATCACCATGCCGATCACCAGAGAGGGCAGTCCGAGGTGTCCGGCCACCGCCGCGGCACCCTCGACGAAGCGGTCGGCACTCCACAGGAGCAGCACGATCCCCAGGATGATGGCCAGAATCGGTAACAGCACAGCGTCTCCTCAATGGTTGCAAGTGGCATGACAGCGGCCCGTTAGATACCGATGTCTTCGTCGTCGTCATGGTCGGCATGGCGAATCAGCTGGCTATCCTCATCACAGTCCGGGTCATGCACGAAGGTTCGCGTGACATCGACCGCCCCCAGGCTCTGGATGGTGCGACGTCCCAGCAGGACTGGATAGTTCATGTCGTCGCGATCCTCCAGGCTGAACTGCTCTTCATGGAGGGTCTGGCCCATGCAGATCGTCATCAGCACCACGGGGCGATGGTCCTCCCCACCGGCGCCGCTGACCACCAGGTCACGAAATACCGCGCGTTCGAAGGTGCGTGATACTACCTCATCCGTGTCCTCATCCTCGACCTCGACGGTGAAACGCACCCAATCTTCGCCGTCATGTTCGAAGGTCTCGATCTTTTCGGCCTGCATCGAGGAGGTGGGGGCCCCTCAGGGTTCGAGGGTCGCCGTTTCCACCCAACCGTAGGTTGGCTTGTCGGCCCCCATGGCAGCGTCTGTCAGCCCTGCGGCGGCGAGCAGTGTGGAGGTATAACATATTGATCTAATAAATTTTATTGCTGGTTTTCTCCTTGACTAGAAGGCCATTTTGCGCGTCTGGCGCGGCGTCTGCGTCGCCGTGCTGCCAGGCACTGGCTAGTCATCGCGCCGAGGAGCCCCGGGTCGCCGCCGTACAGAACTTCAACGGCAGTGACTTTTCCTTGCCGGTACCGATTCCCGGGCAACTCTATGAAGCCATCGAGGCTTTCGAGCCCGATATCGTGCATTCCCATCATCCCTTCCTGCTGGGCGATACGGCCTGTCGCGCCGCCGAGACCTATGGACTGCCGCTGGTGTTCACGCACCATACCCTCTACGAACACTACACCCACTATGTCCCGGGGGACTCTCCCCGGATGCAGCGCTTCGCTACCTCCTTGGCCGCGCAGTACACTTGGCTGTGCGATGCCGTCATCGTCCCCAGCGAGAGCATTGGTCAACTGCTCCTCGAGCGTGAGGGTAATCCGGCCATCAGCGTGGTCCCCAGTGGGGTCGCAACAGCACGTTTCGCCCAGGGGAATCGGCGCAACTGGCGTGAGCGTCTCGGGATAAATCAACAGTCCTACGTGATCGGGCATGTAGGTCGACTGGCTCAGGAGAAGAATCTGGCATTTCTTGCCGAGGCAGTTAGCCGAGCCCTGCATGATTGCCCGGCTGCCCATTTCCTCGTGGTGGGTGAGGGAGAGGCTCAACCCAGCATGGCGAGCGTTGCCAAGTCGCTGATTTGTGGTACAGGGCCCGGCACATCACCCGCCAGATATCTCCTGCCCGCCCGGGGTCAGGAAATATGAAGCAGGGTATAGGGCGCCTCGCAGGCGTGACGTTCGTCGCGTTCATCGAGACTGCCCAGTCCCAGGTGACGGTCATTGTCGTAGGCGACGAACAGCCGCTCATGATCCAGCACGGCCAGGCCCTCGGCCTTGTGCTCGAACTCCAGTGGGGAACCATCCGGTGTAGTCACCAGCGAGGGGTTTCGTGACGTGTGCAGGTCCTCGAGGTGCATCTCCCAGAGGTAACCGCCGATGTGGGGCACCCCGTCCTGCTCTGTCTCGAAACTGGTCAGCAGGTAGAGCCGGGCATGGTAGGGATCGTACTCCAGGCTCGAGAGACCGCATTCGTACCGCACACTTTCGTGGTGGCCCGGATCGAAGGCATAGAACTCCCGCACCTCGTCGATGAAGTTGAGATTGCCCCGATCGGTGATCTCGTAATGGGCCCCCACCAGCCGGCTGACATAGGAGAAGTCATCGTGGGACTGGCCCTGCTCGCGGATACCGAACAGCAGCAGGCCATCGCCATGCTCACCGGGAATCGCCGCCAGGCCCTCGATCTTGTAATACGGGAAGCCGATACCCTGATCGAGCTTGTTGCGCAGCTCCAGCGACCCTTCCACACCGTCACGCGGATCCGGGTCCACCACCTGCACCTTATCCGGTTCACCCAGCGGCCAGATCAGCAGGTGGTTATAGGCATTGAGATCATGGCTGACATCATCGATGCGATCGAATCCCGTGGTGGCCAGTACATGACGACCATCGGCGGTGAGGGCGAAGTCCTCGTACTTGACCGCCTGCTTGATGAGCGGCGTCGTGAAGTACTCGAGCTCGCGGTCATCCGGTCCGTCCGGCCGCATGGGCAGCGCGAAGACAGCGGAACGCTCCTCGCCGGGAATCGGCTTGTCGCTGGCCAGGATCAATCGCTTGCCGTCGTACACGACCGCTGACACCTCGGCGTTGACCGGCTTCCCCCTCTCGTCCCGCAGGCCGACGGGGAAGCAGTGGATGGTGCCTTGCTGCAGAATGGTAGCGCTCGTCATGGCGGTGGGTCCTCTAACTATCGCGAATGCGGGAGAGCTTACTAGGCATCAGCACGAGGAGTCGAACTCCCCAGAGCGCCCCGTGCACGCAGGTTGCAACGAGACAGGGATGCCGAGTAGAAAGTGTCGTAGCCGTGTTAGATTAGATATTCGACTGCTTGCGCCTATGGCGCTGGCGGAACCCCATCACCGAGGAGAGACACATGGGATCCAAAGGCGAGAGAGACGTAGAAAAGGACTACCCGAAAGCCGACTTCGTGGCCAAGCTACGGCGGCTGGCCGATGCCATCGAGAACGGCGATCGGTTCGAGATTCAGATTGCCGGCGAGCGCATCTATGTCCCCGTCCGGGCCGAATTCAGCATCGAACACGAACGATCAGATGATGAAGAGGAGATAGAGTTTCAGATCAAATGGCAAAATGAATAGATCGGATAATCTGATCGTATGGTCGCCTCTCCCTCAGCGATAAAACCGTAACAGCGCTTGCAGCACCTGAGTCGAATCAAGCGGCGGGACGGCCTGCAATGTGCTAGTTCTACCATGAACGGCGATGTTTAAGCTGAATGCCGGTGGTGCTCATCTCTCCGATTGACGGTCGGGAAACACCACATCGAAGCCGCGGCCATCGAGCTGGCGGATGTCGCTGGGCCTTCCCTGATCATCGAGTTCCACCAGGCCGATGCCGCTGCCATTCCACAGTCGTTCGCCGGCCTTGGCGCGATCCGGGTCGCGCGGGGTGATTTCCATCCGCCGGCGCTTGGTGAACCAGTTGAGCGGCGAACGCGGCGCATAGAGCCAGCGGTTGGCGCGGTCGAACCAGTCGAGCAGGGTGTCGGGGAAGGCATTCTTGATGCCGCTGGAGGTGATCTGCCAGAGCCTGGGGCCCTCGCGACGGTGACGAATGCGGATGTCGTAGGCGAAGGAGTAGTGCACGTCGCCGGAGAGAATCACATAGTGCCCGGGAGTGCGGGAATGGCGGAAGATGTTGAGCATCACGCTGGCCGCCCCGCGATGGGCCATCCAGTTCTCGGCATCCACCATCAGCGGCTTGCCGGCCAGGGTGAAGAGCTTCTGGATGACCTCGATCAGCTTGACGCCGAACATCGGAGCCGGCGAGACGATCACCACCGAGGGAGCATCGAGAACCTGCTGCTGTAGCTCCGAGAGGGCCTCCCAGTCCATCAGGCCGGAGGGGCGTTTCGGGCTGCGCTCGCTGCGCCAGCGTCGGGTCCGGGTATCCAGAATCACCAGTTTGGGATCGCCCTCGACCTGTACCTCCCAGCCCTGGAAGCGCTGCAAGTCATCGATCACGGCATCCTGGTCTTCGGCGGGTAGCCAGCCATCTTTCGCCTGGGCGGTTTCCAGCAGCTCGGCCACGGCATCCAGCGGCTCGACCAGCCGATCAGGATCATTGCCCCAGCCCTGGCAGAGCAGATAGGCCAACAGGGCGTTGCCGATGATCCGCTTCGAGAAGGGGTGGCCGTAGGCGGTGCGCTCCCAGTCGGCGCTGAGGTTCCAGTCGTCGGTAATGTCGTGATCATCGAAGATCATCAGCGAAGGCAGATGAGCCAGCAGCCGGGCCCCGGCGGGGAGTCCCTCGACGAAGTGCTCGATGACCGTCCGTTCTCGCTGGAAGAGCGCAGACTTTTCCTCATCCAGTGGCGGCCGAGCGATCTCGATCAATCGCCAGGGCAACGGCGACCAGGTCAGCAGATACATGGCGATGACCTCGGCGAAGGTCATCAAGTGGTTGTGGGCGTTGGCTGAGGTGAAGACCGGCTTGCGCACGCCGCCGAAGAAGCGTTCGCGCAGGTCGGCACTGCTCTCGACATCCGGCAGCAGCGCCTCGCGGCGGTAGTAGGTCGCCTCGCTGCCATAGAGCCCCTGGCTGTCGGCGACGGTGGCGCCCTCCAGGGACTCGTCGAAGAGGCCCAGGCGGCGGATCAGCGCGTGAATGGCCACCAGCAGGGGGCCGGCGACGTCGTCGGCGTAGACCTGGTCGCCGGTCATCAGCAGCCAGGCGGGCCAGGCCTCGGGCGTCTCGCGGCGTTCGGCCAGCCAGGCATCGGCGCGCACCAGACCGTCGGGCCCATCGTAATGGGGGCGACGACAGGAGCCGTGGAGCAGGCGCCGATGATCGCCGGCGAGGACGAAGCAGGGATACGTCGCGCCCTCGTGCAGCAGGTGGGGTGCCCAGTCGGCGATGCCGCTGCCGCCCTCATCGGTAGCCATCTTCAAGTCATAGTCGATATACACGCCCAGAGGTAGGGGGGTATCCAGCGCCACGTCGATCAGGTGTAGCCAGGCATGCTTGCCGAGGGGCAGACGCCTCAGGCGCTTGTCGTTGAGGTTCAGCCGGCGCGGCGGATGACCGCTCGGGTGCAGCATCAGGCTGAGGTCGAGGGGCCGAGTGCCCACCAGCCAGATCACCAGCCGCTGCGGCGAGATACGTCTGAGCAATGGGCCCGCGAGAACGTCCGGCAAGGGGGCATCTGAATTGGCATCAAGCGTCATCTATGGCCTCAGTGAAGGGTCGGTCGGTAATGAATCGCGCCAGCATGGATTGAACGGCAGATTGAAACATACACGTTGCTGGTACTGATCGTTTCGACAAGACAGACAGTGTAGGGAAGTCGTAATCTGAATGGCATTCATGATTCGACACATGCCGTCATAGTGGGTGTTGGTGTCATGCTCGGGATGAGGCGATGAAGGCGAGAGGAGCGCGAATGACCAGGTTGATCCTCAATGGCAAGGTGGCGCAACTGCCGGCGGTGAGGGAGGCGGTCTTCGCTCGCCGTGAGGCGGGCGACAATATCGAGGTCAGGGTAACCTGGGAGCAAGGCGATGCTGCCTGCATGGCACAGCAGGCCGGGCAAGAAGGAGCCGAGCGGGTGATCGCCGGCGGCGGTGACGGTACGGTCAACGAGGTGGTCAACGGCCTGATGCGTCTGCCAGCCGAGCAGCGTCCCGGGTTGGGGATCCTACCGCTGGGCAGCGCTAACGATCTGGCTACGTCGCTGGGGCTGCCGCTGAATAGCAACAACGCCTTGGTCTCGGCCCTTCATCTTCCCATGCGGCGCATCGATGTGCCGCGACTGGACGACTGGCACTTCCTCAACATGGCCACCTGTGGCTTCGGTGCCGATATCACCTCCTCCACCCCTAAAGCACTCAAGCGCCTGCTCGGTGGCGGGGCTTACTCGCTGATCGGCGCCGTCAAGGCCTGGGACTACCAGCTCTACCCCGCGGTGCTGCGCTGGGAGGGGGGCGAGCGCCGCACCGAGGCCTTCATGCTGGCCATCGGCAATGGCCGGCAGTCGGGCGGTGGCCAGGCGCTTACGCCTCAGGCCATGCTGGATGATGGTCAGCTCGATGTGCTGCTGTTGCACGATATCGGTTCACTGTCAGAGCTGCACGCCATGCGCCACGAGCTGGCATCGCGCCCTGCGCAAGGGCGCTACGTCGATGCCTTCCGCACGGACGGACTCACCTTCGAGGCGGAGGAGGCGTTGCCGGTAACGCTGGATGGAGAAGCCTTGCATCGACAAAGCTTCCAGGTAGCCATCAGCAAAGACGCACTGGCGCTGGCAGCACCACCGGATTGCCCGCTCTTCTCTTACTCGTCTTGAGGCCATGAATCGCTCCCAGGCCGAGGACTGACGGCAATCCCCCATGGTGACACTTCACTCTTTTCGACAAGTGCAGCATGAGTCGACATCGTTTGTTCTCAAGGAATCCGACACCTCAGGGTGCCGTCATGCGGCCTACTTTGAGGTGATCAGGCCGTGGGCGGCAGGCTGGGTACCCAGTCGAACATCCCGAACGTCTCCGCTCCGATCCAGACGATAAAGGCCACGTAGATTACCAGCAGGGCGATACACTCCCACCGGGAGAGGACCATCTTTGTGCGCATCATCAAAAACAGGACGACTGTGGCTGCGGTGAGTGCCGCCATCATCGGGGCGGCGATGGAAAAGTTGATGGCGGCAGTACCGGCGATCAGCACCCCCGCGGGAATGCACACCAGAAGGTCGAAAGTGTTGCTGCCAAGCACGTTGGCAATGCTGGTGATGCCACGGCCACGACGGGCGGCGCGAATCGACACGAAGGCATCCGGGATCGAGGTGCCGGCGGCCACCACGGTGATGCCCCACAGGAAGCTCGGGGTACCGAAGATGTCGCCGAAGTTGATAGCGGCTCGCACCAGCCCCTCCACGCCGATCACGATCACCACCAGAGAGAGTGCCAGCAGACCCCACTCCCGGCCAGGGCGGATGTCGCGGGTGTCCACCTCCGTCTTGTAATCGAGTGTGTCCTGGTACTGAACGAACAGGTAAAGCCCGTAGAGGGCCACCGGCATCAAAGCCAGAGGGCGAGTCAACTCACCGCGAATGGCGCCGTCGGTGCCGGAAAGCGGCTGGTAGATAACGGCAAAAGAGAAGGTAAGGGTCAGCACCGCCACCGCGATCATGTAGAACTGCGCTTCCTTGTAGACCAGGTCACGGTTGGACTGCAGCGGCTCGGGGCTGGTCAATCCCGACAGAGCGGGTATCACCAGGATGTTGAACAACGCCGACCCGACGATGGCGGCCACGCCGAGCTCGAATTCACCGTGCACAAGGGTCGATATCACCGTGGTCGAGAGTTCGGGAAAGCTCGATCCCACCGCCACTACAATCGCCCCCTGTACGATGTCCGGTAGCCGGTAGAAGGCCGCCAGGCGTTCGCTGGCTTGCTCCAGCAACCCGCTGCCGCGCCACACGATTGCCGTAGACACCACCGCCACTAGCGTCCAAATCAGCACTTCAGGCATGGTCTTCTCCTGCTGTGTACTACCCCAACATGAACGAAAAAGGCTCAAGCCTGCCTGGCCTTGTTATGCCAAATTTCCTCGAAACATGAAGTAAACAGCCCCAACCATGCAAAGTCCAGCCCAGAGAAAATCGATCTTAATAGGTTCTTTCATATAAAGTATGGCGAATGGGACAAACACACTAAGCGTGATGACCTCTTGTAGAATTTTGAGCTGACCTAGCGTCAGGACTGTAAAGCCAACACGGTTAGCCGGTACCTGGAACAGGTATTCCAAAAGCGCTACTCCCCAACTTAATAACGCTGCCACTATCCATGGCTTGTCGCTTAACTCCTTCAAATGAGCGTACCATGCAAACGTCATAAATACGTTGCTTACTGTAAGTAGTGCGACTGTAGTCAGTATGGGGTTCACGTTATCCTCAAGGCACTAATTTAATAACAAATGGGGCATTATACTGCCAAATTTATTATTGTCATGAATGCGTAATCACGCTCAATAATGTTATTTAGTTCATCATCTCCACGGCCCAAATTCCTGAAATTCCAACTATGTTATATATAGCTTGCGGACACAAATCTAATCACCTTGCGTCCGAACAAAACGGCTGAACGCGCTAGTTACCTTCGCCAATATGGTCGCTTTGGGTCGATATCGGAGCCTGTCAACATAGTTGGCACATGAAATGACTATGGCTCTTTAAAAACCTGCGGCCTCTGGCACCGCCTCCCGCTCGGGATTGAGGTGCACCACTTCTGGCAAGCTGAGGTCTCGGATGTCACCTGACCACCGCTCCGGGTAGCGCTGCTTCGCGGCCTCAAAGACTTCCCTGCGCTGTGCCAGAATGCCTTCGGCTTCGCCGCTATGTCGCTGTGCTGGGGTGACGTAGCGAAGGGCACTGTGGCGGTGCTCATGGTTGTACCACTCGATAAATTTCTGGACCCAGTCCTGGGCCTCGATCAGGGTCGCGAAGCCGTCGACGGGGAAGCCCGGCCGGTACTTCAGCGTCTTGAAGGCTGACTCGGCAAAGGCGTTGTCGTTGCTGACCCGTGGCCGGCTATACGACGTGTTGATGCCCAGGTCATACAGCTTCTCCAGGAAGGTCGCCGCCTTCATCGGGCTACCGTTATCCGAGTGGAGAATCAATGGCTTATGAAGGTCCGTCAGGCGCTCACGCCAGCACGTCTTCTGGATCAGCTCAGCAGCCAGTTCGCCGGTCTCAGCTTCATAGACCTCGTGCCCGACGATCTTGCGGCTGTAGACATCCATGATCAGGTACAGATACCACCAGGTGCCACGCGCAGGGCCGGGTAACCAGCTGATATCCCAACACCAAAGCCGATTTGGCGCCGTGGCCTGATGTGTCGTCGGCTGCCGCTTTCGCTGCGGGGCCTGCTGGCGGCCCCGGTGGTGTTGCTGGCCGACTTCATGAAGGACTCGGTACATCGTCGACTCCGACGCCAGGTAGCGCCCTTTGTCCGCCTGATCGGCCACGATGAAGGCCGGAGGGCGGCTTCGATATTCCGGGGCGTTGCAGAGCGCCACAACCGCCTCTCGCTCCTTGGGAGTCAGCTTGTTGGCCGGCTCCGGGCGGTCGGCATCGGGGCGTCGATCCGCCGCCACCTCGCCTTCGGCGACCCAGCGATAGTAGGTGCGGACGTTAATGCCCATCACCTGACAGGCCTTGGCCAGCCGAGCACCGTCACGCTGGGCGTCTTGCACCAGGGTCACGATGCGCTGGCGATCCGGGAGGCTGGTCAGTCGTCCTCGTCGTTGGTCGTGCCCCAGATCGCCTCGGCCTTTTTTGACAGGATCATCAGCGCCGCCGCCTCGGCCAGCGCCTTGTCCTTGCGGTGCAGCTCACGCTCTAGCTTACGGAGCCGCTTCTGCTCCTCCTTGCGTGCCTGTCGGAGCTGCTTGGCCTGCGCTGCCGCATCATCGTTGGCGTTCATGCAGGCATCCCGCCAGGCCTCCACCTGCTCGGGGTAGAGCCCACGCTCGCGGCAATAGGCGCTGACTTCGGCCTCGTTCATCGGGGCCGTCTCCAGGACGATCTGGAACTTCTCCTGGCTAGTCCACTGATCGGGCTTGGTGGAACGTGATGGCAAAACCTGTCCTCGTGCTCTGGCCTGTTTCCGCCAATTGTAGAGGGTTGTCGCTGTGATGCCTTCCTGTTCAGCCAGTTCCGGGATGGTCAGGCTCATGGGCGGTGCCATCTTCTGGAGGATGGCTTCCTTACGCTCTGCGGGGTAACGCATGTTGATCACCTCTCAACTGGTTTAGGTGACAACTACGTTGACAGATAGGGACGTGGTGGCCGTTCTTGCGGGTGATGACGATCGGCTCGCCCTTCTCGTACACCGTGTCGCACAGCTCCTTGAGGTTACGACGTGCCTTGCCAAGGGAAAGAGAATCGCTAGCCATGGCATCCAACTCCTGTCGTTTATGCCCTTCAGTCTAGGCACACAGGCGAATAGAACCAATCACGTCATTAGCTTGTGGGAGCCGAGAGGCGGGGCCGTGCTACCAAACACAAAAGCACCGTTTCACGCAGAATGGGTAAACTGGGCGTGAGATGTCATAGTGGCTTCACGCCCTGCTCTGGCGTTGCACAGGCCGCTTCAGCCCGCTTCATGCAACGGCGTCACCTGAGTGCGCGAGCGCTGTGAAGCCAGCCACAGCTCATGTTTCATCTGCATTTCCAACCACATCTCGGCACTGGTGCCTAATGCTTGCTCAAGGCGCAGTGCCATGTCAGCAGAAATACCCGCATTGCCGTTCAGGATGCGAGACAGGGCGGCTCGGGTTACCCCAAGTCGCGATGCTGCTTCAGTGACAGTGACATCGCCGAGATATTCGCGCAGTACGGCGCCTGGGTGCGCAGGGCTATGCATGCGGTTCATACTGCCCTCCTAGTGATAGTCCTGATAATCAACCAAAATGGCATCCTCTCCATCGAAAGCGAAGATGAGCCGCCAGTTCCCATTAACAGTGATTGCCCAACGCCCACGCAAACTCCCCTTGAGCGGGTGGAGCTTCCAACTTGGTGCGCTCATGTCTTCGGGACGCTTGGCGCTATCCAACGCGGTTAGCTGCACTTGCAGTTTTGGGGCGTGCATGACCTGAATACCAGCGGTAGAGCCGGTTTCGAAGAACTTGCGCAGCCCTTTATGTCGAAAGCTCTTGATCATGCGATCATCGTATAGCGTCGCTATACACAAAACAATGGCACCATCCCAATACAGTAGCCCGGGTCCAGAAGTGACATCTTCTCGTTCGGCACCGCGGTCAGCGCTTAAGCCTCGAAAATACCTCGACGACAATTATCGTTGATACCGATTGGCGCTCACGGCTCCTCGGCTCGCCGGGCCAGGCTGTCGCGAATCTCGCGCAGCAGCAAAATATCCTCGGGTGGGGCGGTGGGTGCCGTCGGCGCCGCGGCCTGCTGGCGGCGCAGGCGGTTGATGCCCTTCACCAACATGAACACGGCTAACGCCACGATCAAGAAGCTGATCACGTTGTTGACGAACACCCCGATGTTGAGGGTCACCGCCCCTGCCGCCGTGGCATCGGCCAGGGTCGCATAGGGCCCTTCGCCCTTGAGCACCAGGAAGATATCGGAGAAATCGACCCCACCCATCAACAGCCCGATGGGCGGCATCAGGATGTCATTGACCAGGCTCGAGACGATGGTGCCGAAGGCTCCGCCGATGATGATGCCTACCGCCATATCCACCACGTTGCCGCGTACGGCGAATTCCTTGAATTCCCTGAACACCTTTCTCTCCTCAAGCTCATCAATCGGCCGTTAACGCCCCACGCCCTCTGCGATTGTGTCGCCCAGGCCGGCCGAGCAAAGTGTACTCCGGATTCGACCTGAAGGAATGTCGACCCCCGAATGGTCTCAGGCCATCAACCGCCTCTGGAAAACATCACCTCACTCCGACGGCGCCGCCTTCGCCTCGGCATCCAGCCGCTGGGCCGTCTGGTCCACGCGGCGCAACCAGGTCAGCAGCACGGCACCCAGGGCCACGAAGCCACCGGCCAGCCACAGGCCCGTGTCGTAGTGGCCGGTAGCCTCGGCGAGCATGCCTGTGAGTGCCGGGGCGATGATCTGTGCCGCGCCGTAGGCCAGGGTCATGCGCCCCATCATCCGCGCCGGGCTCTGCGGGTAGAGCCGGCCTGCCATGGTCAGCACCAGGCTCACACAGCCCAGGAAGGTGCCGCCGTAGAGCACGGCGCTGAGCAGCACGCCGGCCAGGCTGTCGGTTAGCGCCGGCAGCACGATACCCACTACCTGCAGGATCATGGCGGCGATCAGCGCGCCCAGGTAGCCGATGCGCCGAGCCACCAGATCCCACAGCATCACCGCGGGCGCCGCGGCCAGGCCCACCAGGGCGAAGGTCCAGTTGCCGGCACCGGCCAGCAGCGGTTCGCGCTCCACGATGGCGACGATGAAGGTGGCGCTGATCACATAGCCATAGCCGGCGCAGAAATAGGCCGCCAGCATCAGGCGCATGAAGGCACGGCTGGGCGGCGTGGCCTGCCGCTGAGCGCTGCCACCGCTGCCCGCCATCGGTTTCGCGGGCCTTGGCAGCCAGCGCCAGGCGGGAATCAGCAGCGCCAGGGCCAGGACCGCGAAGCCCCACCACTGGGTCTGCCAATCGAGGGAGAGGCGCAGCATCAGCTCCACCGCCAGGGCCGCCACCAGGATGCCCACTCCCAGGCCGGCGAAGTGGATACCCAACTCGCCGCGCTGCCGATGGCTGATCAGCCAGTGCAGGATCAAGCCCGAGGCCAGCAGCATCGCGCCGCTGCTGGAGAACCCGGCCACGAAGCGCATGCCCGCCCACAGCCAGAAGCTGTCGGCCAGCGCCATGCCGGCCGTGGAGAGCACCGCCAGCAGCAGAGTGAGGCGGTAGAGCGTGTCCTTGAGCCGGATGCTATGGAGGGAGGAGGCCACCAGCGCGCCGAGCATGTAGCCGGCGTAGTTGAGGGCGGCCAGCCAGCCGCCCTGGGCATCGTTCAGCCATGTCTGCTGCTGCATTACCGGCAGCATCGGCGTGAACGCGAAGCGCGCCACGCCGATGCAGAGGATCTGGCTGAACACCCCCGCCAGCAGCACGCGGTAACGCGGGGAGAGAAGAGAGAGGTTGGCCACACCGGGTGCTCCTGAGTTCAGGGTGTTGTCGTCGCGCCGCGCTGCCCTGGCGCTCGCGCCTGCTGACGCCACGGCATCATGCTGCCCAGCGTAACCGGCGCTGGGCAGCAAGGTGATCGACGGCCGGCCAGACACGCTGCGCCGCCAGTGCGAGGAGAGCCTGGCGCGGCTGGGCACCGACCACCTGGATCTCTACTATCTGCACCGCTGGGACAAGGGCGTGCCCATCGAGGAGAGCGTCGGCGGTGCAGTCCGAGTACTCCCTATGGACCCGCAACCCCGAGATTGCCCTGATCGACGCCTGCCGCGAGGCCGGCACGGCCCTGGTGGCCTTCAGCCCCCTGGGGCGCGGTTTCCTGGCGGGCGCCGTCAGCGATCCGGCAAGCCTCGAGGAGAACGACATGCGCCGCGGCATGCCGCGCTTCAGCGCCGAGAACCATATCCGCAACCTGCGTCTGCTCGAGGCTTTCACCGCGCTGGCGAAGGCGCAGGGCGTGACGCCAAGTCAGCTGGCGCTGGCCTGGCTGCGCGCCAAGGGCGACGATGTGCTGCTGATTCCCGGATCGCGCACTGTGGATCACATGCGCCAGAACCTGGCGGCGGAAGGCCTCAGGCTGGCACCGGAGACCATGGCCCGGCTGGATGCCATGATGACGCCGGACCAGGTCGCGGGGGCCCGCTATGGCGAGGCCCAGCAGGCGGAGGTCGATACCGAGACATTCGGCGCCGCGTGACGCCCTGCCCTGCCTCAATCGTGATCCACGAGCCCGGTTTCGCCGGCCTGATGGGCACAGTGGGCGCAGCAATAGACCGTACCACCATGCTGAACGCCGTGTCCGATCGCCCGGCACCCGCACTGGGCGCAGGTGGGTGCCAGCTTGTGGATAGCGCATTCGAAGGAATCGAAATCGAAGCTCTGACCGTCCTTGGTGACCGTGAAGGTGTCATCGTACTGGTTGCCGCACGTTGCGCAGATACCCATCGACTATCTCCTTATGAACACGTGGTGAAGTGGCTTGCCTCGCGTCCGCTCGATCAATCGGGTGACCCGCGTCTCGGCGGCGCGATGTGTCGCTTATTCCCTTCAACCGTAGCAGACGCTCGGCCCCTGTCTCGAACGGGATGGGCGTCGGGCCTGCGGAGTGAGCGCGCTTGGCCGTATGCGCCCTGCCCTAGGCACCGTCAGGCTTGCTGCGCGCGCGCCGCTTCTCGCCCAGCCGGGAAAACGCCCGCCGCACTGGCCGCCACAGGCGGCTGAGCAGCCACAGCACGGGCAGACCGATCACCAGCCAGGGGGTGAGGAACACCACCACCAGGATCACCTGCCCCACCGACTCGAAGAACAGCGACATGCTGCGGTCCAGCGCCCGCCACAGCGGCGCCAGCACGCCGTGCTGGCGGGGCTCCACCCAGCGCTGCTGCTGGAAACTGGCCGAGATCGCCACCGTATCGGTGACGCGGGCCAGGTGGCGCTGCTGGCCCTGCATGGATTCGATCTCGCCCTGCACCCGGGCCAGTTCGCGTTCCACCTGCAAGAGATCCTGGATGCGCCGCTCGCTGAAACCGCGGCCTTCCAGGGCGAGCTCCTGTAAGCGCTCGCGAAGCACGATCTGCTGTTCCAGGCGGGCCTCGGTATCAATCATCTGCTGGGTGCGATCGTTGCGGCTGATTTCCACGCCGCTCAGGGCCGGTGAATCGGCCACCAGCCGGACCGGCTCGGCGGTCTCTATCCGGTCGCGATCCACCCGCATGGCCAGGTAGCCATTGGCCAGGCCGTGGCGGGGGGTCTGCAGGCTGCCCTGCTCCACCCGGCACTCGGCGGCCGCCAGACAGGCGTCATGGGTCTCGTGATAGGCCGCCAATAGCGATTCGGCCTCATCGAACTGCAGGCTGTAGTTGCGACGTTCCTCGATGCGCGCCTGACTCTCGCCCTGGGCATTCCCCTCCATGGACCGGCTGACACTGGCCATGTCGGCCTGGCGCAGCATGGCCTCACCCGAGAAGCCGGCAGACTCCGGCGCGACGCTCGGGCGAGGCGGCGGGTTCTCGAGTTGGGTGTCGATCCCATCACAACCGGCTAGCCCCACGGCGGTGGCCAGCAGGAAGAGCGGCAGCAGACGACGTTGATAGCGAAGGGAAGCGGGCATGACGGTGGATCATCCGTGATGGGCGAGCGACATTAGAGTAGCACTCCAAGGACTCGGAAGCGCCTGGAGCGCTCACGGCCATCCTCAGGCTGGCTGCTTCAATTCAGCCAGTAGCGTTTCCGGGGCAATGTCCTGACCGTTCGGCCAGGTGATGGCACCAAACAGGATACCCACCCGTTTGAAATACGACTCGTCTATCAACTCACGAAAGATTCCGTGATCCAGGTAGGGCGTCATATCAAAGAACCCCTTCTGGCCATTTTCCAGTTCGACATAGAGGAGATGGTCATCCTCCACTTTTACAACTTTTACATCCCAATACATGACGTTGGACTCCTGATCCCCTGCAGAGGATCGATCTTGTAGAGACTCTAACTATGTCAGATCTTACCGCCCTCTACTGTCGTCGGCAGCAGCGTTTCGCTCGACTGACCCAGCAAGCGCTTGAGCAGGGGTGACCCGAAACGCCGGCGGATGGTGATGGCATAGAACTCCTCGAACACTCCGGGCAGGGCGCCGAAATCGGTCAGCGTACCGGCCCGAAGTTCGTCGCGCACCACCACCCGCGGCATCACCGCCAGATGGTGCGTATCACGGGCCAGCAGGCGCATCATGGCCATGTCGTCCACCTCGGCGATGATCGTCGGTGTCAGGCGATGATACTCGCACAGCTGGTCGAAGGCGTGGCGCACGGTGCTCTCGGGGCCGGGCACGATGAGGCCGCGACCCCGCAGCCCATCGGGAAAGTTCGGCGGGGGGCCAAGGCCCGACACGCCAATGATGCTGACGGCCTGGCGTGCCAACCGCTGTGAGCGCCAGGGATGCTGGTCGTCACCCCGCACGGATTGATTGGCGAGCACGACATCCAGGCGGTGGGCGGAGAGGCGGCGCAGAAGATCGTCCAGGCCGCCACTCTGCAGGCTCAGTTCCATGTCCTCGCGGTCGAGCAACGGGCGCAGGAACTCCTCCTGGAAGTTGCGTGACAGGGTGGCTACGGCACCCACTCGGATGCTCTCGCGATGCGCCTGGCCGCCCTCGGTAAACAAGGCGGTCAGCTCTTCCCCCTGGCGAAAGATGGCGTTGGCATAGTCGAAGGCCAGCCGCCCCGCCTCGGATAGCCGCAGCTTGCGGCCTTCGCGGATGAACAGCTTCTGACCCAGACGCTCCTCCAACTGACGGATCTGGTGGGAAAGCGCTGACTGCGACACGTGTAGCGCCTCGGCGGTCTGCGTCAGGTGCCCCGACCGGGCGACCTGCCAGAAGTGGTAGAGATGGTGATAGTTGAGCTTCATTCCACTACCCGATGACCTGGAATACTGTTCTTTTTAAACGAACGACACCTTCTTTATAAACTATTTTTAATAACATAACGACAACGACATAGTGCGCCCAGTTCTCACCAAGGAGCCGTACTATGACGAATCTGCTCGAAACGGCGACTCATGTGTCGTTGGCCATTTGGCTGGCACTGCCGGTCGCCCTGCTGATCCTCGCCGGCGTGTCCATTCGCCTGAGCGACCCCGGGCGCCAGCAGCGCTTTTGGCGAATCGGACAGGCGCTGATGTTCGGCAGCTTCCTGGCCAGTGCATTGATCGGCGGCCTGCTGGTCGCCGATAGCGCGGGCGTGAATACCGGGCTGCCGGAAGTCGCCGTCCCCCTGGGGCTCTATCCCGATGGCCTGGCGGTGTGGATGGCGCTGCTGATCAGCTTCCTCGGCGTCGTGCTGCTGCGCTTCGCCGACGGCTACCTGCAAGGCGACCCGGGCCGTGCCCGTTTCCTGCCCTGGTGTCTGGTGGTGCTGGCCAGCGTGCTGCTGCTGGTATTCACCCACCACCTGCTGGTCATGCTGGTGGCCTGGGTGGGCGTCAGCCTGGCGCTTCACCACCTGCTGACCCTCTATCCGCAACGCCTGGAGGCGCGTCGCGCGGCCTGGCAGAAGTTCGCCGTCAGCCGCCTGGGCGACCTCGCCTTGCTGGTCGCGGTGGGCCTGCTTTACCACCACTACGGCAGCTTCGAGTTGCCGGTGCTGCTAGCCGCGGCAGCGGCCTCCACCGGTGAGGGCTGGGCGCTGCCGGCGGCGTCGATAGCGCTGGCGCTGGCGGCACTCTGCAAGTGCGCCCAGCTACCGCTGCACGGCTGGCTGATGAAGGTGATGGAGGCCCCGACACCGGTCTCGGCACTGCTCCATGCCGGGGTGATCAACCTGGGCGGCTACCTCTGGCTGCGCCTCTATCCGCTGTTCGACGGCATCACCCCGGGGCACCTGATGCTGATCGCCATCGGTGGCACCACCGCCGTGGTCGCGGTGCTGACCATGCTCACCCAGGCCTCCGTCAAGCACGCCCTGGCGTGGTCCACCTGCGCCCAGATGGGTTTCATGCTGATGGAAATCGGCCTGGGGGCTTACACCCTGGCACTGATTCACCTGCTCGCCCATTCCCTCTACAAGGCCCACTCCTTCCTCGCCTGCGGCCGCACGGTACGCGCGGCCAGCGTCTCGCGGCTGACGCCGGCTCCGCTGCGCGAGCGCCTGATGATGGCCGGTCTCGCTACCGGGACGGCGGGTGCAGTGCTGATCGCATGGCCCGGGCTGGTCAGCCACAACCCGATCCTCGGCGCGCTGCTGATGCTGGCCGTGGGCGGGTCGCTGCTGGGCATGCCGGCCGGGCTCGGCCGTGACCGTCGCCTGGCCCTGGTCGCCATGGCCCTGGCGCTGGTACCGCTGTATGCACTGTTGCATGCCCTGGTATCGCCGGCGCTGCCGCGGGCCAGCGATGCGTTGACGCTGGGCACTGGCCTGCTGGGCGGAGCCGTGCTGCTAACGCTGGTGAGCCTGTCCCTCATCGTCGTGCTGAAACCCCAGCATTCCATGGTCGCCTACTGGCGGATCCACTTCCGCCAGGGCCTCTACGCCCATCGGCCGCTGGAGCGCCTCATAGAGCGCCTGATGCGCCACCGCCACCCGATTCCCGCTCCCCTCAACCGGGTCCTCGTCAAAGGAGAAGGGTCATGACCGCCGTCGCTCCCAGTCCCATCGCATGCGTCACCGAGGCACACCATCAGACCATGGCCCTTGCCGCCGAGCGAATCGCTCCTACCTGGCCCCTCGATAGCTGGATCGCCGTCAACCCCTGGTGGGGCCTGCGCGACCTGCCCATCGAGGAGGCCGAGGCGCAGCTCGCCAGGCGCGCCGGCGTGAGATTGACTCTACCGGCCGGCACTTACCAAGACGCGTGGGAGAGCGGACGGATTCAACCCGAGGACCTGCGCGCGGCCATCGCCGTGTGCGACTCGCCGCTGGACGAGGCGGCACTCCTGGCCGCCCTGAAGCGGCCCGACCAGCAAGCGACGCGCTGGGCGAGCGCCTGGGAGCTGCTCGCCGATGACACCCCGGCGACGATCGGCGACGCCTTCGAACCGGTGGCGGAGCTGTGTGCCGGCTATTTCGATCATCACCAGCAACGCTGGGAGACGGTGCCGTGCGAGACCCTCTACGGCGGGTGGCGGACCCAGAGTCGCCACGACCGGCGGCTGAGCGCTACCCAGCGTCAGCGAGTCGCGTCATTGCCTGCCGACACGGCGACCGCGCGGGAGGCACTGCTCGCCGACCTGGCACTCTCCCCGGAAGCCCTGGAAGCCCTGGTCCACACCCTGCTGCTGCGGGTCAACGGCTGGGCCTCGTGGTGCCAGGGGCTGGCCTGGCACACGCCCGTCGCTGCCCGCCATGCCGGCATCGACGAGCTTGTCGTCATCCTGCTGGCCTGGGAGTGGCTGGGCCTGGCCGAGCTCGATGAGCCGCGCCGCGCCCACTGGCGGGCCCAGTGGCACCAAGCTACGCCCGGCGCCGATCGCGATCGCCAGGCCCTGTGGTGCTGGCAGTGCGCCTATGAGCTGGGCTATCAGCGCCATTTGTCGGAGAAACTGGCAACGCGCCCTTCCTCGCGGCCGGAACCGGCTAGTGTACAGGCGGCCTTCTGCATCGATGTTCGCTCCGAGCGCCTGCGGCGCCATCTCGAGGCCGCATCAAACGAAGTCGATACCCTGGGCGTGGCGGGCTTCTTCGGCATGCCGATCATCCATGACCCGGCAGGGCCGGCGCGGGCCCTGCCGCGGGTGCCCGGCCTGCTGTCGCCGCGCTACCGCACCACAGAGGCGACACCCCTGAATGACCTGCACCGTCGCCGCTATCGGCAAGAGGCCAGTCGCCAGGGCATTCGCCACGCCAAGTACCATGCACTGTCGACCTTCACCCTGGTCGAGACCACCGGCCTGGCCTGGGGCTGGAAGCTGCTGAAGGACAGTCTGCCTCGCCGCGCCCCCGCGTCATCGCCGACACCGCTGGAGGGCCCCTTCCACGTCGTGGGTGGCGAGCCGTTATCGCTGGAGGAGCGGGTCTCGCTCGCGAAGGGGCTGCTCGGCAGCACTGGCGCTGGGCAAGGAGGTGGCACCGTTGCTGGTGCTGGTGGGGCACGACTCGGCGAGCGACAACAACCCGCATCACGCCGGACTCGCCTGCGGTGCCTGCTGTGGCCAGGGCGGCGGCGTGAATGCCCGGCTCGCCGCTCGCCTGCTCAACGACTCCGAGGTGCGTCGGGAGCTGGCGCTGCGCGGCATTTCCCTGCCAGTCACGACGCATGTAATGGCCGCCATCCATGACACCCTGACCGACCGCGTCACGCTGCTGGACACCGACGCCGTGCCGCCGGAACTGGCGCCCCAACTGCAGCACTTCGAACAGGCCCTCGAGCAGGCCGGCCGCGCCACCCGCGAGGAGCGCGCGACGGCACTGGGCGTGGAGGCTGCCGGCGATGCGCAGCGTCTCGAGACGCTGCAGCGCCGCGGCGGCGACTGGTCCCAGCCGCGCCCCGAGTGGGGGCTGGCCAACAACGCGGCCTTGTTACTCGCACCGCGCGAGGCCAGCCGCAGTCTCGACCTCGATGGACGAGTCTTCCTGCACGACTATGACCCCGAGGGTGACCCGGAGGGCGCCAAGCTCGAGGTACTGATGACCGCGCCCATGTTGGTCGCCAACTGGATCAACCTGCAGTACTACGCCTCGGTGGTGGTACCGTCGCTCTACGGCGCCGGCAACAAGGTGCTGCACTCGGTGGTGGGCGGGCACATCGGAGTGATCGAGGGCAACTCGCCGCAGCTGCGCATCGGCCTGCCGCTGCAGTCGCTGCACGACGGCACGACATGGCGCCACGAGCCGCTGCGCTTGACGGTGGTGATCGACGCCCCGCAGGAGCGGATCGAGGGCGTGCTGGCACGCCAGCCCGACGTGGCGAAACTTGTCCGGAATCGCTGGCTATGGCTATGCCGGAACACCGAGGCAGGCCTGGAGTGCTACACCCCGGACGGCTGGAAGCCCCTCGGCTGAGCCGGTCTCAGCCATTCAGCCACCAGATGGCTGCATTAAGGTAGGCGGCGAAGCTGACCCAGGCGAGATACGGCGCCAGCAGCCAGGCGGCCATGGGCGAGACCGCTGCGAAGCGGCGGATGGTCAGCACGATCAAGCCCCAAAGCAGCAGCAGATCGAGCAGCGCCAGGCCCATCCAGTGCAGGCCAAAGAAGAGGATCGACCAGAGACCGTTGGCGGCCAGCTGGGCGGCGAAGGGCCAGAGAGTATGCCATCGCTCAGCGGGCGCAGCCGCCAGGGTGGCGCGCCAGGCGGCCACGGCCATGAGCAGGTAGAGCGTGGTCCAGGCGATGGGGAAGGCCAGGTTCGGCGGATTTAACGGTGGCTTGGCCAGGCCCGCGTACCAGTCGCCGGGCGGGGTAAAGATGCCGGTCAGCGCGGTCAGCGTCACCAGCGCGAGCCAGCCGAGCAGAACAAGGGCGGAACGCGTAGGGGTCATGGTCACTCCTTGGGTCGCTGGATCCCGTATCCTAGGTGGTAGTTTCCCCCATTTGGAAGCGCTGGCGCTTGGAGATAAGCATGGAAGAAACCCTGGATGCGATCATCGTGGGCGGCGGCATGGTCGGCGCGGCCGTGGCGGCGGCACTTGGCCAGGCCGGCATGGCCGTCACGCTGGTGGAAGGGGGCAAGCCCCCCGAGGCGATCGCCGAGGATGCCCCCTTCGATCTACGCGTGTCGTCGCTCAACCTGGCCTCGCAGGGGCTGCTGGAACGGATAGGGGCCTGGTCGTTCATCCCCGAGGCCAGGCGCTGCCCCTTCCGCCACATCGAGGCAACTGACGAGGCCGAGACGCACCAGGTCCATTTCAGCGCGTCCGACCTCGAGCTGCCCCATCTGGGCCACTTCGTCGAGAACCGGGTGATTCGCCACGCCCTGTGGCAACGCCTGGCCGAGATGCCCAACGTCACAACCCTGTGTCAGGTCAGCCCGGTCGCGCTGATCCGGGGCCGGCAGCATACGCTGGTCGAGCTCGACGACGGCCGACTGCTGGCCGCGCGACTGGTCGTGGGCGCCGACGGAGCCGACTCACGCATTCGCGAGATGGCAAGAATCGCCACCCATGACGAGGACTACGGGCAGCGCGCGCTGATCATCAACGTGCGCACCTGCCTCCCCCAGCAGGACGTCAGCTGGCAGCGCTTCATGCCCCACGGCCCCCAGGCGATGCTGCCATTGCCCGGCCCTCATGCCTCGCTGGTGTGGTATGACGACGACGAGATCACGCTGTCTCGCGAGGCGCTGGAAGACGAGGCACTTCGCCTGGCCATCGAGGCGGCATTTCCCGCACGCCTGGGCGGCCTCGAGGCAGTAATGGGGTGTGCCAGCTTCCCCATCCGCCGTCGCCACGCCGAACGCTACGTGCAGCCGCGCCTGGCACTGGTGGGCGACGCTGCCCACGTTATCCATCCGTTGGCCGGCCAGGGGCTCAATCTCGGCCTGCAAGACGCCGAGGCGCTGAGCGACCGGGTGATATCAGCCTTCCAGGAGGGCCAGGATCCGGGCGGGCAACGGCCGCTTGCCGGCTATGCCCGCAGCCGCCGCCCCCAGACCCTGGCGATGATGGCCGCCATGGAGACCTTCCATCACGTGTTCACCGGTCCCGAGCCTCTGCGCCATGCCGGCGCCGCCGGGCTGGCCGTGGCCGAACGCCTGGGAGGGGCCAAGCGCCAGGTGATGCGCCACGCCCTGGGGCTGTGAGCGGCACGCGCTCAGGCCGAAGCGGGCGCCGACTCGGCCAGGGCGGCTTCGATAAACGCCAAGAGCTCGGGCAGCTCGGTCTCGATGTGCTGGCTGAGATCGTGATCGCCGGGCAGCAGGCGCAGCATGGCCGGGGTCTCACCGCGACAGGCATGCAGCCGTTCGGCATCGTGGGGCGGGATCACCTCGTCATCCCGGCCGTGCACCAGCAGCACCGGGCACCGCACCCGCGGCAGGGTGGTAACCGGGGCAATGGCGTCGAAGCGATGGCCGATCACATGCTCCACGTAGCGCATCACGTACCAGCCCACAGGAAAGAACGGCAGCCCCTTCTCCGCCAGCCAGCGGCGCATCATCCCATCCGGGTGAGCGAAGGCCGAGAGACTGACCACGGCACCGATGTCATCACGCCGCGAGGCGGCCAGCAGCACAGCCGCCGCGCCCACCGAGTGCCCCAGCAGCGCCACCGGTGCCCCGGCCATGCCGGGTCGGGCCCGCAGCCACGCCAGCGCGGCCTCGGTGTCCTCGGCGAAGCGGGGCATGGAGGAGAAGGTATCGGCATCGCTTTCGCCGTGGTTGCGGGCATCGAACAGCAGCACGTTCCAGCCCGCCGCCTGCAGCGGCGTTGCCAACGGCAACATCAGTTCACGGTTGGCACCCCAACCGTGGGTGATCACCACCGTGCCGCGCCCCTGGCCGGGCAGCCACCAGGCCACCAGCGTCTTGCCGCGGCGCGAAGGAATGCGCACCGTCTCGCCCGCCACGCCGTGTTCGGCCAGACTGCGCACTATCGCCACCCGCGGCGCCGCCAGGCTGATGCGCAGCCGCCGGTGGAAGAGGTGCAACAGCAACCCGACCGCGACCACCGCTGCCGCCAAGGCCATTCCCGCCAGCGCTATCCCCCATCCTGACATGTGCAAGGCTCCCGGCCTGCTTCCCATTACGGCCATTCTCCGCGATGCCGCCGACGACGTCAGCCGCTTCGGTGTCGCAGGGGCGCTAGCCGGATGCAGTATTGTTATGTTATAACCTCCGCCAGTTTTCCGGAGGCTCCCTCATGGCACACCACAGACACCGGCACCGCCCGGAAGGGCCCTGCCATTTCTCGCTGATGTCGCTCTCCGCGACCCGCCGCCTGCTGCTGGTCGCGGCGCCGCTGTTCGCCCTTTGGCTGGCAGTCTCCTGGGCCGCAGGGTGGTGGTCCTGATGTCACGCCTGCAACTGCATGATCTGCAGCTAGCCCGCGGCGGCCAGACGGTGCTCGAGCACCTGGACGGCCGCTTCATGGATAACGCCATCACCGCGCTGATCGGCGCCAATGGGGCAGGCAAGAGCACCCTGATCGCTGCCATCATGGGCATGCTGGCCCCGGTGGCCGGCACCGTGGAGAGCCAAGTACCCCGCGAGCGCTGCGCCTGGCTGCCCCAGCAGTTGGCGCTGGACCTCACCTTCCCGATGAGCGTGGAAGAACTGATCATGACCGGCACCTGGCCGAGCCACGGGGCCCTGAAGGGGTATTGTGCGGCCCACTACCGCCGCGGCCGCGAGATCATGGCGCGGCTGGGCATCTCGAACCTGGCCCACCGGCCGCTTGGCGAACTCTCCGGTGGCCAGCGCCAGCGCGCCCTGCTCGGCCGCACCCTGATGCAGGAGGCCGAACTGCTGCTGCTCGATGAGCCCTTCGCCAACGTGGATATCGAGACGGTGGATGTGCTGATGGACGTGCTGCGCGACATGGCCCGGCGCGGGACCACCATCATCGTGGTGATCCACGACATGGAGCAGCTCTCCCGCCTGGCCGACGATGTCCTGCTGCTCTCCGGCGGCCATGGCCGCTGGGTCAGCCCCGACGCCCTGGTCGACCACCATAGCGGCCTTGTACCCCGGGCACCGCGCCTGCCCCTGACCTTTCCGGATGCCTCCCATGCTGGCACTGCTTGAGGCCTGGCTGCTGGCGCCCTTCGACTACGGCTTCATGCAGCGTGCTCTGGTGGCCGGCCTGGCGCTGTCGCTGGCCGCCCCGCCGCTGGGCGTGTTCCTGATGCTGCGCGGCATGAGCCTGATCGGCGACGCCATGGCCCACGCCATCCTGCCCGGCGTGGCGCTGGGCTTCCTGGCCGCCGGCTTCTCGCTGCCGATCATGAGCCTGGGCGGCATCCTCTCGGGGCTGCTGGTAGCGGTGCTCGCCGGCAGCGTGTCGCAGATGACCGGCCACCGCGAGGACTCGGCCATGGCCAGCTTCTTCCTGATCTCGCTGGCCGCCGGGGTGATGCTGGTCTCGCTGGGCGGCAGCAGCGTGGACCTCACCCATGTGCTGTTCGGCTCGATCCTCGCCGTGGACTCCACCGCCCTGGTGCTGATCGCCGGCATCAGCAGCCTGATCGTGGTGATACTGGCGGTGATCTTCCGCGCCCTGGTGGTGGAGTGCCTGGACCCGCTGTTCCTGCGCGGCCAGGGGGTGCGAGGCGGGGTGGTCCACGGCATCTTCCTGGGGCTGGTGGTGCTCAACCTCACCGCCGGCTTCCAGACCCTGGGCACCCTGATGGCAGTGGGCCTGATGATGCTGCCGGCCACCACGGCACGCTTCTGGAGCCAGCGCCTGGAAGGGCTGATCGCCATCGCCATCGGCATCGCTCTGGTGGCCAGTACCGGCGGCCTGCTGCTCTCCTATCACCTCAGCCTGCCTTCGGGCCCGGCCATCATCCTGCTGGCCGGCAGTGGCTATGTGCTCTCCGCGCTGTTCGGCCGCCACCACAGCCTGACCGCCCGCTGGCGGCGCCAAGCCGCGCCGCTGGGCGCGCCCGAACACGACTGACTCGACAACCACCCACATATCGCTCACTGACACATCGATCACTGATACAACAACCGAGGAAGAATGCCATGCGTCTCTCCCGTTCATCTGCCCTGCTGGCCGGCGTTTCCACCCTGCTGGCGCTTCCCGTCGCCTTCGCCGCCGAACGCGTGCAGGTGGTCACCAGCTTCAGCATCCTCGCCGACATGATCGAGAACGTCGGCGGAGAGCACGTCGAGGTGACCGCACTGGTGGGGCCGGACAGCGATGCCCATGTCTACTCGCCGCGCCCCGCCGATGCCCGTGCCCTGGCCGAGGCCGACCTGGTGGTGTTCAACGGCCTGCAATTCGAGGGCTGGATCGAGCGGCTGATCGACGCCAGCGACTTCACCGGCCCCCTGGTGGTGACCACCGACGGCATCGAGTCACGCCTCGCCGCTGCCGAGAACGCTGAACACGACGACCACGACGACCACGACGACCACGACGACCACGACGACCACGACGACCACGACGACCACGACGATCATGATGACGGTCATGACCATGGCGATATCGACCCCCACGCCTGGCAGGATCTGGATATGGGCCGGCTCTATGTGGCCAACATCCTGGAGGGCCTGATCGAGGCCGACCCGGACAACAGCGCGGCCTATCAGACCCGTGCCGAGGCTTACCAGGAAGAGATGGCCGCCGTCGATAGCGAACTGCGCCAGCTGCTCGGCGAGATTCCCGCCGGTACCAGCGTGATCACCGGCCACGACTCCTTCGGCCACTTCGCCCGTGCCTATGGCCTGACGTTCCTCTCGCCCCAGGGGCTCTCCACCGAGGCCGAGCCCAGCGCGGCCAACATGGCCCGGTTGATCGACGTGATCCGCGAGGAGAACGTCCAGGCGCTGTTCCACGAGAACATGACCAGCCCGGCGATGATCGACCAGCTGGCCGAGGAAACCGGCCTGACGGTGGCCGGCACCCTCTACGCCGACGCCCTGGCCGGCGAGGGCGAGGCCAGTACCTACCTGGGCATGATGCGCCACAACGCCCGCACCCTGCACGACGCCCTGGCCGAGCCGGGCCACGAGAAAGACGATCATGGGGGCGATGAGCATGGTCACGACGACCATGGCCACGACCACTGAGCGTTACCCCCGCTACGCGACCAACGCCACCTTCGGGTGGCGTTGTCAGCCACTGCCGGCACGGTGCTAGACTCTTCATGAGCCTTTCACGCCCGGAATGTCACCATGCGTCTCAGTAGAGAGCAGCGCCAGCTCATCCTTTCCATCTCCAGGCGACTCGTTGATCACGACGTGGAGGTCCGCGTGTTCGGCTCACGCCTGGATGATACTCGCCGCGGCGGAGACCTCGATCTGCTGCACCGGACGGCCGATCGCTCTACCCAGGCCGAACTGAACAGGCCTGGAGCACGTGCAACTGCCTGTGGATATCGTGACTTATGCACAGGGCACCGAAGCGACTCCCTTCCAGGCCATTGCCCTGAAACAGGCACGGCCTCTCGATGCCGAGGATGCGGCATGAGCCTACATAGGACCTCTTTCATCCCTCACGATAAGTCGTAAGCTTGACCAACAAGCAACTCGGCACCCTCCTGCCAGCCAGGACTTTTCTGCGGAGTTGAGCGGATCTTCGCCTGAGCCATCGGCTGTGCCACCATCACCGGGCCATCGAACGCCAGAGAGGCCGCCATGCTCGAGTTCCGCCAGGTCCACAAGGCCTATGCCACGCCTCAAGGACCGCTCAAGGTGCTGGATGGAGTCGATCTGACCCTCAACGCCGGCGAGAGCCTGGCGCTGATGGGGGAGTCCGGCTGTGGCAAGTCGACCCTGCTGCACCTGGCCGCGGGCCTCGACCTGCCCGATCGCGGCGAGGTCAGGGTCGCCGACCGGCTCATCTCGTCGCTCGGCGAGGCGGACCGGGCGCGGCTGCGTCGTGAGACCCTGGGCCTGGTGTTCCAGCAGTTTCACCTGGTACCGAGCCTGACGGTGCTCGACAACCTGCGCCTGCAGGCACGCCTGGCCGGGCGCGAGCGGTCCGACTGGACAGCCGAACTCATCGAACGGCTGGGCCTGGCCGGCCTGGAGAAGCGCTACCCGGAACAGCTCTCCGGTGGCCAGCAGCAACGTCTGGCCATCGGCCGCGCCCTGGCGCCGCGCCCGGCCCTGCTGCTCGCCGACGAGCCCACCGGCAATCTGGACGAGAGCACCGCCGATGAAGTTCTGGACCTGTTGCTGGCCCTGGTGAGCGACACCGGCTGCGCGCTGCTGATGGTCACCCACAGCCCGAGAGTGGCCGCCCCGCTGGACCGCCGCCTGCAGCTTTCCCGTGGCCGTATCGGCTAATTCAGCGTCGAAAGGATACCGACACCGTGAAAGCCCCTCCCAGCTGGGTCTTCAAGACCGGGCTGATTGCCACCGTGGCGGCCATCATGGCCGGGATCTGGTGGCTGCTCCAGGCGCTGGGTCTGCCCATGAGCTTCTCTCCCTCCGGCATCGCCGGATGGTTCAACAGCCAGGGCAGCCTGGGCCCCCTGCTGCTCCTGCTGTTGATGACGCTGGCGGTGGTGGTCGGCCCGATCCCCACCCTGCCGGTGACCGCGGCCGCCGGGCTGGCCTTCGGCCTGCTCCCGGGCGCGTTGCTGTCGATCGTCGGCGCCATGGCCGGCGCCATGATCGCCTTCACCCTGGCCCGGCTGCTGGGGCGTGAGGCCTTGCGCGCCAGGCTGCCAAGCAATCCGCTGTTCGGTCACCAGGGCTCGCAGCGGCTGCTGTTGCTCACCGTACTGGTCACGCGTCTAGTGCCCATCTTCTCGTTTGCCCTGGTGAGCTACGCCGCCGGGGTCACCGCCATCACCACGGGGCGCTTTGCACTGGGTACCATGGTCGGCATGCTGCCCATGACCCTGGTGTTCGCCAGCCTGGGGCGAGCCTTCGAGCTGAACCCGTTGCTATCGATCATGGCTGTCGTCGCGGTGCTCACAGTGATGAGCCTGCTGCCCTGGTACCTGAATCGACGACGCCACTCCCGGCTGGCCCATTGGCTGCACCTCGATGAGCCCGAGAAGTAACCGGAAGCTGACGGCTAAGCGACTATCGCTGCGCTGCTCACGCCGGTAGTGCTCGGGGCGTTGCCCGAAGCGAGACCGCATTCTGGGAGCTGTACGCCTGCCATTCCCCGCCTTGTCGCTTCTGTGAGACGATACCGGTAAAAGGGGCCACGCGGCCCCGCTCGTCTGCCACCTACGTGCTCCCATGCTCACCACCCTGGCCACCCTGCTCTCCCACTATCGCCGCCACCCCGGCCAGCTGGCCATGCTGCTGCTGGGCCTGTGGGTGGCAAGTGCGCTGTGGAGCGGTGTGCAGGCGATCAATGCCTCGGCCCGCGACAGCTATGACCGGGCCGAGGCGCTCTTCACCACTGGCCTGGACCGCCTGGAGCGTCGCGACAGCGAGCCCCTTGACCGTGAAGATTTCGTGACCCTGCGCCGCGCCGGCCTGCCAGTCTCACCGCTGCTGGAAGGCCGGGTGTTAACGGCAAAGGGCGAGCGGCTGACGGTGATCGGCATCTACCCGCTGACCCTGCCCGGCGACAGCGCCTTCGCCACGGCAGGCAGTGGCGGTGAGCTGACGGCCTTCTTCACGCCCCCCTGGCAGACCCGGCTGGCCCCGGATACCGCCCCGCGGTTAGGGCTCGAGCGGCAGACGGCGCCCGGCGCCGAACCAGCGTTGGCCGATGGCCGGCGGCTGCCACCGCTGGTCCTCGCGCCCTCGCTTCCGCCGGACACCCTGGTGATGGATATCGCCGCTGCGGCCCGCCTGCTGGAGCGTGGCACCACACTCAGCCGGCTGGTGACCGCACCCGGCGCCCTGGAGGCGGCCCCCGAGGGCTATCGGCTCAGCCGCGCCGAGACCCTGGTCGACCCGGGCGAGCTCACCGCGAGCTTCCACCTCAATCTCACCGCCATGGCGCTGCTGGCGCTGATCGTCGGGCTCTTCATCGTCCAGGCGGCGCTGGGCCTGGCGCTGGAGCAGCGCCTGGGGCTGCTGCGAACGCTGCGCGCCCTGGGCGTTCCGGGGCGCACGCTGGTGGGCCTGCTGGCGCTCGAGCTGGTCCTGCTGGGCATCATCGGCGCCCTGGCGGGTATCGCCAGCGGCGTGTGGCTGGCCCGTGTCCTGCTGCCGGACGTGGCGGCCACGCTGCAGAACCTTTACGGCGCCGCGGTGGGCACGGAATTGCGCCTGCCCTGGCACTACTGGATGGGCGGACTCGGGGTGACCCTGGGCGGGCTCTTCGTCGCCGGCAGCGGCACGCTGTGGCGGGCCTCGCGGCTCGGCGTACTGGGAATGGGCCAGGCCCAGGCGTGGCGCGCAAGCTTCCAGCGACAGCTGCGTGGCCAGGTCATCGCCGGCACCCTGGCCGCCCTGCTGGCCCTGGCGGTCTGGGCCTGGCTGAGCGCACAGCCCCCCGGCGAGGGACTGGTCGCCGGCTTCGTGCTGGTGGGGGCGATGATGCTGGCCTGCGCCCTCTGGCTCTCGCCGCTGCTGGCGGCCGGGCTTGCCGGCCTGGGACGGCTTGCACGCCGCACTCCTCTGACCCAGTGGGCGCTGGCCGACCTGCAGCTCCAGTTGCCGCGCCTCTCGCTGGCCATGATGGCGCTGCTGATCGCCCTCTCCGCCAACCTGGGCGTCGGTAGCATGGTCGGCGGCTTTCGCCTTACCTTTCTTGACTGGCTCGACCAGCGGCTGACCGCCGACCTCTACCTGAGACCGCCAACCGAGCAGTTCGATGCGGTGCAGGCCTGGCTGGACGGGCGCGACGACGTCGCCGAACTACTGCCCACTGCCAGCGCAGAGTCGACCCTGCTCGAGGTCCGGGCCGGCGACGACGATCGGCGTCTCGAGGTGCCGGTATCGCTGTTCGGTATCACCCCGGGAACCCGGCTCACCCCGACATGGCCGCTGCTCGAGAGCCGGGAGGGGCGAGGTGCGGCCTGGGCGGCGCTCGAGGACGGCGAAGCCTTTATCAACGAACAGCTGGCACTCGGCCACGGTATCGGCCCCGGGGACCGGCTGGCCCTGCGCTCGCCGGACGGCCAGCAGACGATGACGGTGGCCGCCATCTACCCAGACTACGGAAACCCGCGTGGCGAAGTGCTGATGACCGCGACAATGCTGCGGGAACGCTTCGCGGCCAAGCCGGAGTCGATCGGCATCGTGCTCGCCGATACGGCCGACTCGGACGGGAGCAAGGCCGATACGCTCTCCCGCGAGCTGGCCGAACGTTTCGCGCTGGACCAGGAGGCGCTGATCGACCAGCGCCAGGTCAAGGCACTCTCTACCGACATCTTCGAGCGCACCTTTTCCATCACCCGAGCGCTCAATGCCCTGACCCTGGCCGTGGCGGCCCTGGCCCTGCTTGCCAGCCTGCTCGCCCAGGCGCGGGAGCGCCGCCGTCGGCTCGCGCCGCTCTGGGCCCTGGGCGTGACCCGCGGGCGCCTCGCCGGCATCCAGCTAGTTCAGCTGGGCGGCGCAGCGCTGGTCACGGGTCTGGCCGCCGTGCCGCTGGGCATTGCCATCACCGCCTGCCTGGTGGCGGTGATCAACGTGGCCGCCTTCGGCTGGCGCCTGCCGCTGCATGTCTTCCCTGTCGAGATCGTCGTCACCCTGGGCACAGCGCTGCTGGTGGCACTGCTGGCAACCGGTCTGCCGGCCCTGACGCTCTGGCGCACATCCCCCCGCACCTTGCTGGCAGAGGGGGAAGCAACATGATGCGCCAGGCCCCTGGGCGGCCTCGTCGTTGTGCACGTAGCGCGGCAAGCATCAGGCGCCGGGTATCTCCAGCGCCTGCTGCACGACTGGCCAGCCCGGCTCGCCGTCGCGGGTGGTCACACCTTCCAGAAAGGCCTGTACCTTGCCGGGATTGTCGCGGATCCAGTCCAGCGCCACCGCCTCGGGCTCGCGCTCCTCGTAGCTGAAGCCACGGATCATCGCGCTCTGATCTTCGGCCGTGAAACTGAGCTGATCAAGCAACAGGGTGGCGTTGGGACTGGCCTCGGCGAAGTCGCTGGTGACTAGAGTGCGCACGTCGCTGCGCCCGCCGTCAGGCCCCCACATGTCCTGGGTATCGGTCAGGTACTCGAGGTCGTACTCGATGTTCATCCAGTGAGGGGTCCAGCCGGCGAAGACGATCCACTCCTCACGATTGATGGCCGCCTCCACGGCGCTGAGCATGCCCGGCGTTGAGGTCTCGGACAGCTTCCAGTCGCCCAGGCCATAGGTGTCGTTCTCCACGGCCTCGTTGAGGGTGTCGCTCATGCCGGAGCCCACCTCAATGGAGTAGATGGTGCGATCGAGCTTTTCGGCGATCTCTTCGTCGGCCAGGTCCTCGGCGGAGGTCACGCCGGCCTCATGAACATAGGTCGGCACGGCAAAACCCAGTCGTGCTCCCTCGACATTATTGCCGAGATCGACGATGGCGCCCTTTTCCATAGTGGCATCGAACATCGCTTGCTGGGCGGGCAGCCAGGCGGCGAGGAAGACATCCAGCTCACCCTGGGTGAGGGCTTCGTAGGTGATGGTCGAGCCCAGCTCCTGCTGGCGGGTCTCATAGCCCAGGGCATCCAGCAGCTGGCCGGCCAGGGCACTCTTGACGGTGACGCCGGGCCAGGCGGGTACCGAGAAGCGCACTTCGGTGGGCTCTTCGGCCAGGGCGGTGGCGCTCCAGGCCAGAGGGGCGGCCAGCAGGGCACCGGCCAGGGCAAGGTTCACGGGACGGTTAAGCACTTTCATCGAATCTCCTTGGCAGATCATGCCATGAACAAACAGGGTAAGGACCTTATCCCTCTGAGCCGTAGAAGGCAAAGATCGCCCCGCCGGGACGACGCAGCAGGCTCAGTCGCCCTTGCCCGCCATACGGTCGGCCTGGATCACCTCAATCCAGTAGCCGTCGACGTCCTTCACGAAAACCACATCCTTCATCTTGCCCTGGTCGGCGCGCTTGACGAATTCCACATCGTTGGCGTCGAACCAGGTCTCCGCGGCCTCGAGATTCGGCACGCTGAAGCAGATATGGCCGAAGCCCTGGGGTTCGGCATTGCCGTCGTGGTAGGCGAAGCCTTCCTTCTCCTCTGTGCCCCAGTTGTGGGTCAGCTCCAGCACGCCACGCTGGCTGAAGGTCCAGACGGTGCGCTCCCCGGTCTCCTCCGGGACGGTCTCGCCGGCTTCCAGCTGCGCCAGAAAGTAGAGCGAGAACTGCATCTCCTCGAAGTCGAGCCGGCGCAGCACCCGCATGCCGAAGACGCGGGTATAGAAGGCCAACGCCTTCTCGGGGTCCTTGATCCGCAACATGGTGTGGTTGAGGCGAAAGCCCTCGCTATCGGCGGTGGGCGTCTGGACGCCGGGGTGCTGTTCTCCCTGAAAGCTCATGGGGGCTCCTTTTCACTGAGGTGGACGAACAATCTTCTTTAGTGGGGGTATTCAGGGCACTTTTCCACCCCGCCGGACGAATCACCGCTGACAACGCGAGCCGTTAGTTCCTTTATAAGGCATATACACATCATTCATGCAGTGTCACAACACCAGCAACGGATACGACTGAGGCCTCTTGATATGACCTGACAACCTTCTACACTAGTTGTACACACACCAACTCTGAGGAGGCAACACAATGTCCATCCCGGCCTGTCAGCTGGGTGACCATGTCACTCTCAAGGAAATCTCCAATGCCATCGCCCATGGCCTTACGCCGATCGTCGAGGTCGAATCGATGGATGGCATCTATACGGTGCGGTTCCACCACGCCAATGATGTCTCGGAACTCTCCGACAACCAGGGCAAGACCCGCACTTTCCTCGGCACTGGAGAGATCCGCGATCTGCTCGGTGGCATCGGCCTGACCCATGGCGTGCTGACCTGGGGCGACCAGTGCGGCGACGAGATGATCGGCGTACCGGGGCATGCCCTCTCACCGGACGAGATGCTGGCCAGTGGTGCGCGCATTTCCTTTCGCTAATACATACCGACGGTATAGGCTGACGGCTTAACCGCCCAAGAGTGACCGCGACGGAGATGACCGAGACATCTGCCCTGCCCCGCCTCTCTCTCGGCCATGCCCTGACGACGGCCGGCAATCGCCTGCTGGTCATGATGTTCCTCGTCGCCCTGCTGACCGGCTGTGCGGGACGCGAGCTCGCCACCCGAGAAGCGCCGGGGGAGCTCTCCATCGACCGGGCGCTGATCCTCGCCGAGGCCAAGCGGGCGCTGGGCACGCCCTATCGCCTGGGCGGCACCACCGAGCGCGGCATGGATTGCTCGGGGCTGGTCCAGCGTGCCTACTCCCGGGCCGGCATCCGCGTGCCAAGCACTTCCCGGGAACAGTTCGAGGCCCTGCCACGGGCCGATGCGGCTCGCCCCGGCGACCTGCTGTTCTTCGCCACCGCCGGCGGCGGCAAGCCGAGCCACGTAGGCATCTACCTGGGCGACGGCGAGATGATCCACGCCCCGGGGAGAGGCCGTCGTGTCACCACCACCGCGCTGGCCCTGGACTACTGGCAGGAACGCTTCCTGGGCGCCGCCGCGCCCGCGCCCTGACGCCTCTTCTCCCACCTCCTTCGGCACAATCGTTTCCTGCCCTGCCGAGTGCCGCAAAATCACTCCCGTCCCGGCGCGTCCCTGGTGGCCAGGTCGGGGCGTGTCTCGTATTCCACACCATGGTCGCGCAGATAGTCGCGGATCAGCTGTCGCACCACCTGGGACGGGGTCAGGTCCTGTGCCGCACAGAGCTGCTCGAAGGCCCGCTTCTTGTGCGGGTCGATCAGCAGGGTCAGGCGTGCCGTCTTTTTTTCCATCGTGATTCTCCGGAAACATTATCATCAAATGTTAATACCCGCTGCCACCCGTGGCAATGCCGGGGCACATTTGTCGAAAATACTAACGGCATGTTAATGTTATTCACATAAGCAACCGGATCACCGCCTACCTCGGGTGCGGCCACCAGCCCATCCAGGGGATGGGTGACCCCGCAAGGAGGAGACCTCGCGCATGGCACGCCACCGACCGCCACCGCGACTTCCCGGCATCGCCACCGGCCTGCGCGCGGCCTGGCGAGATGGCTACGGCCTGGACGACCTGCGCCGCGACGTGCTGGCCGGGCTGACCATCGGCACCGTGGCGGTGCCGCTCTCCATGGCGCTGGCCATCGCCACCGGCGTGCCCCCACAGCACGGGCTCTACACGGCAATCGTCGCCGGCGCCATCATCGCGCTAACCGGCGGCTCACGCTTCAACGTCTCGGGCCCAACGGCGGCCTTCGTCGTCATCCTCTTTCCCATCGTTCAGCAGTACGGTCTGGGTGGCCTACTGATCGCCACGATGATGGCCGGGCTGATCCTGGTGGCGCTGGGCCTCACCGGTATGGGGCGCCTCATCCAGTACGTGCCTTATCCCGTGGTATTGGGCTTCACCGCGGGGATCGCTGTGGTGATCGCGGTACTGCAGGTGCCCGACTTCCTGGGCCTTCAGGTCGGCCAGCTGGGCGAGCACTTCGTCGAGAACCTGGGGCGCATCGCCGCCTCACTGCCGAGCCTGAGTCCGCTGGAACTGGGGGTCGGGGCCTTCACCCTGGGGGTCATGCTGCTCTGGCCGCGCCTGCATGTACCGATTCCGGCGCCGCTGATCGGGCTGGTGGTCGGCGCGGTGGCGGCCTACGCGGTCAACCACGGGATCGGCGACCCGAGCACGGGTAACCTGGTGGAAACCATCGCCTCACGTTTTACCTGGGAGGCCAATGGCGAAACGGGCAGCGGCATCCCGCCGATCGCCCCGAGCTTCACGGCCCCCTGGCGGCTGCCTGGCGCGGATGGCGAGCCGCTGGTGGTGGATTTCGCCCTGTTACGCGCCCTGCTGGGTCCCGCCTTCGCCATCGCCATGCTGGGGGCGATCGAGTCGCTGCTCTGCGCGGTGGTGTCCGATGGCCTGACGCGGACCCGGCATGACCCCAACGCCGAGCTGATCGGCCAGGGGCTGGGCAACATCGTCGCGCCACTGTTCGGCGGTATCACCGCCACGGCCGCCATCGCTCGCACCGCCACCAATATTCGCAGCGGCGCCCGCTCGCCGATCGCGGCGGTGGTGCATGCGCTGGTGGTACTGCTGGCGGTGGTTGCCCTGGCCGGCTTGTTAGGGCTGGTGCCGATGGCCGCGCTGGCGGCGCTGCTGTTCATCGTCGCCTGGAACATGAGCGAGGCCCGCCACTTTCTGCACACCCTGCGCTCAGCCCCGCCGGGGGATGTGGCCATCCTGGTAACCTGTTTCACCCTGACGGTGGTCTTCGACATGGTACTGGCGGTGGCCGTGGGCATGGGGCTCGCCGCCGCCCTGTTCATCCGGCGCATGTCGCTGTTGACCCAGACCGAGCGTGTCGACGCGGCCACCCATGCCAGCATCGATCCGCTGCCCGACGAGGTCACGCTCTACGATATCAACGGCCCGCTGTTCTTCGGCGCCGCCGAAAAAGCGCTCACTTCGCTGCACCTGGTGGACCCAAACGTGCGGATCGTCATCCTCGACATGCATGACGTGCCGAGCATAGATGGCACCGCCATCGTGGCGCTGAAGACGCTGATCGACGAGATGCATCGCGAAGAAGTCGCCCTGGTGCTGGTCGGGCTTCCGACCCGGATTATCGTCAAGCTACGCCGCGCGGGTATCCGCCGCACTGCCGGCCAGCTGACCTTCTGCCGGGAGCTGACTAACGCCCGGAAGGTGGCCCTGCGCTGGCTCGCGCGAACCGCCTGAAGGGCAGCGGCGCCAACTCCGAGAAGGCCTGAGCTCGGCCTTTCCTTTACAGCCGGTAGGCGCGCGGGGATAGTGACAGCTGACGACAGGGGCGCCGCGGCGAGACCGCCACGGCTGAGATGCACCCTCGGAACCTGACCCGGATAATGCCGGCGTAGGGAGTCGTGCGGCTCAGGCCCTTCGCCGACCTGCACTTCCCGCGCCGGGGAGGCACTATGCATTCTATCGATCCCGCCGCCCACCTGACCCGGGTGCGCGAGACCAGCCCGCTGGTCCACAACATCACCAACCATGTCGCCATGAACAGCATGGCCAACGTGCTGCTGGCCATCGGCGCTTCGCCGGCCATGGTCCATGCCCGCGAGGAAGCCGCCGAGTTCACCGCGCTGGCAGGCGCCCTCACCCTCAACATCGGCACCCTCTCGCCCCATTGGGTCGACGCCATGGAGGCCTCTGCGCTGGCCGCCAGGGAGACGGGCCGTCCCTGGGTGCTGGATCCCGTGGCCGTGGGCGCCACGCGCTATCGCCGCGAGACCGGCGAACGGCTGCTGGCGCTGTCGCCGGACGTGATCCGCGGCAACGCCTCGGAGATCATCGCCCTGGCCGGGCAGGCCGGCGGCGGACGCGGTGTGGACAGCACCGACCCAGCCGAAGCCGCTCTCGAGGCCGCTCGCCAGTTGGCTCATCAAACGGGCGGCGTGGTCGCGGTGACCGGCGAGGTGGACCTGGTCACCGACGGCCGGCGGGTTGCCCACGTCTACGGTGGTCATCCGCTGATGCCCCGGGTCACCACCCTAGGCTGCGCGCTGACCGGCGTGGTAGCAGCGTTCGTAGCCAACGCCGATGACTCCTTCGAGGCGACGGTGGCGGCGCTGGCCTGCTACGGCGTGGCAGGCGAACTGGCCGGTGAAGTCGCCCATGGCCCAGGCAGCTTTGCGGTAGCCTTCCTCGACGCCCTCTTTCATCTCGATGGCGAAACCCTGGCCGAACGGGCCCGAGTGGAGATGCACGATGCGCCTTGATCTATCGCTCTATCTGATCACGGACCGGGAGCTCTGCGCTGACTTGGGGCTGGTGGAGACCGTGATGGCGGCAGTACGCGGCGGTGTGACGATGGTGCAGCTGCGTGACAAGCACGCCAGCGATGCCGATCTGATCGACCAGGCGCGTCGCCTCAAGGCGGCGCTTTCCGGCAGCGGCGTGCCGCTGATCATCAATGATCGGCTGGGGGTAGCTCTGGCTTGCGGTGCCGAAGGCCTGCACATCGGCCAGGACGACGGCGACGTGGCCAGGGCCCGCGCGGCGCTGGGCCCGGAGGCGATTCTCGGGCTCTCGGTACAGAACCATGAGCAGATGGTCCGCGTCGATACCGAGTACCTCGACTACCTGGGTCTGGGCCCGGTATTCGCCACCCCCAGCAAGCACGACCACGCCGCACCGCTGGGCTTCGAGGGGCTGGCAAGCCTGGTGGCGGCCAGCCCCTTACCCACCGTGGCCATCGGCGGCCTCAAGGCCGAGCACGTGGCCGCGACGCACCAGGCTGGCGCCCAAGGCCTGGCAGTGGTCTCCGCGATCTGCGGCGCTCCCGACCCAGAAGCCGCCGCGCGCGCATTCTGCTCGCCAAGCTGAGTGGTCAGGAGGTCGGCCGGCGCTTCAGGGTGGTGCGCCGCTCATGATAGGCGATCGCCAGGCCGCTGCCGATGATCAGGGCGCTGCCGATAAACACCCAGATATCCGGCATCTCGCCCCAGAACCACCAGCCCAGCAGCACCGCCCAGAGCATGGCGGTGTAGTCGAAGGGGGCGGCGATGGCCGCCGGGGCATGGCGGAAGGCCATGGTGATGAAGGCCGTGGCGCCCACCCCGAAGATGCCCGAACCCAAGAATGCTGGCCAGTGCCAGGGATGGGGCGTCTGCCACACCCAGGGCAGCGCCAGGGCGGTCAGTAAAAATGGCACCAGGGTCATGTAGAAGACCATCGCCCAGAGGTGCTCGGTGCCACCCCAGCGTCGCGCGGTGATCATCATCAGCGCATAGAAGACCGCCGCGCCGATCAGCGCCAGGGCGCCGGGATCGAAGGCCTCGCCGCCAGGACGCACCACGATCAGCACCCCCGCGAAGCCCACCAGCGAGGCCGCCAGCACCGGCCCCTCGATGCGCTCGCCCAGCAGCGGCACCGAGAGCAGGGTGACGAACAGCGGTGCCACGAAGGCGATGGCAGTGGCCTCGGCCAGCGGCAGCAGGGTCAGTCCCAGCACGAAGCAGAACATGGTGCCGCTGTAGATCAGCCCACGCAGCAGGTGGATCCCGGGGCGTCGTGTGCGCAGCTTGCTCAGGCCGCCACCGAACCGGGCCAGCACCGCGATCATCGGCAGCGAGACCAGGGTACGAAAGAAGATGATCTGTAGTGGTGAGTGCACCTCGCCCAGCCACTTGGCGATGGCGTCGCCGATGGCCAGGCAGAGCACACCCAGGCACATGAAGCCGATGCCCTTGAATGACGATGACACGCCGATGCCCTCCCCTGGCGGAACCCCAAAAAGCCACCCCGCCGGCCTGGGGCCGGCGGGGTGGGTGGAGATCACTACGCTAGTCGGTGACGTGCCGGAGGGCAAGCCCTCACAGGCTGGCCTGGACCACCATGCACTCCATGCCCTGGGCCACCAGGCGACGGCAGGCGGTATGAGCCTGCCCCTCGTTCATGTCCACCAGGCGGGCACGGTAGATGCCGGCCTTTTCGGCGTCGGCCACGGCGACCCGAGCGTCGGTCAGCTCGCTGGCCAGCTGATGGGCGGCACGGGACGCCAGGGTACGGGCATGGCCGGCATCGCTGAAGGCACCCACCTGCACGCCCCAGCTCCTGCGCTGGATGGCGCCTTCCTGGAGAGGGAGGAAATCCGCCACCGGGGGTGTGCTGGCCATGAGCTCACGTATGGGATCGTCGGTCGAGCCCTGCTCCAGGCCCACCATGGCGGTGGAGACCGGCGATTCAACACGGACGACCCGCGACGCCACCTGTCTCGGAGTCTCCACAGCCGCCGTCGGCGCCGCGGTCGGTGACGTAATGGTCGATGTGCCAAGGTTGGCCAGACGGACCCGGTCGCCGACCGGCTGCCCTGGAGCCTGGGGGTCACCCGGCATCAACCGCCCTCCGGTGATATCGGCACTGGCCAGCCAGCCGCGACCATCGGCCAGCGAGGCACGCATGAAACTGCGATCCAGCAGGTCGGCGGTGTGGGCATCCCGCGAGGCGGCGCTGAAGCCACCCATCACGACGGTCAGCAGGCGACGATCGTCACGCACCGCCGAGGTGGCCACATTGAAGCCCGAGGCACGGATGAAGCCAGTCTTCATGCCGTCTGCGCCGGCGTAATTATCCAGCAGCCGATTGTGGCCGGTGATGGTCTTGCCGCGCCAGGTGAAGCTCGTCCGCGAAAAAAAGGGATAGTACTGAGGGAAGTCGCGCATCACGCTACGGGCGAGCACCGCCATGTCGCGAGCTGTGGTCACTTGGGCGGCATCGGGCAGACCGTTGGGATTCCGGAAGGTGGTACTGTGCATGCCCAGCGCGCGAGCCTTATCGGTCATCATGCGACCGAAATGCGTTTCGCTGCCACCCAGGGCCTCGGCCACCACCACGGCCACATCGTTGGCCGACTTGATCACCAGCGCCTCGATGGCCTTCTCCACTGGAATGGTCGATCCCGCCTTCACATAGAGCTTCGAGGCCTGTTTGGAGGCGGCATAGGAGGAAACCGACAGCGGCGAACCGAGTTGCAGTTCGCCCCGCTCGAGTGCCTCGAAGAGAAGATAGAGCGTCATCATCTTGGTCAGCGACGCGGGATAGCGCAGCTTGTCTGCATTCTCGGCGTAGAGGATCTCCTGGCTGTCGGCATCGATGACGATACCGGCATAGCGAGGATTGGCCTGGACGGCCGTAGCTGCAAGCAGCAGGCAGGCCAGCAGCGCGAAGATGCCCCCACTACGGCGCCAGTTATTCGTTGTGATAGGCACCATGTCGTGTTCCCTCGAAGTTTATTTATTGTTGCCCAATGCCATTATGGCTGTCTATGGCGCCCTGTACAGGTCAGAAAGCGGACTTTTCCCGGTTTTTTTCGCTGTTTTAACCCTTTTTCCATCCTTACACACTGCGCCACTGCCCAAACTGATTGAGTGTAACTATCACCCTGCCCCTGCCAACCGCTGCCCCCCTAACCACACCAGGCGCAGCGCAAGCAGCGTCAGCGCCCACTTGAACAAGATGTCGAAGCGGTGCTCCGGGAGCCAATGCAGGAGGCGCAGTCCCAGCCAGGTGCCGACAAAACCCGCCGCTACCATCATCAGCATCAGCGGCAGCCAGTCCCGGAAGACAAAGCCGGCCACGCCGAAGACGAAGGCCTTGGTCAGGTGCTGCAGCAGCATGCAGGCGGAGAAGGTCGCCACCTTGGCCAGACGCCCTTCCTGGCTCTGCTTGATGAAGGCGGCCACTACGGGGCCGCTGGCACCCACCAGGCTGGAGAGCAGTGTGGTGACGGCGCCGACGACAAACACGCCCCACCGCCCCAAGGCCCGTTTCGGCAGTCCTGGCCCCCAGCAGGTGAAGAGCACGAAGGCGGCGATGCTCAACTCCAATACTCCCGCCGGCAGACGCACCAGCAACCAGGCGGCGGCCAGCGCGCCCAGCAACACCCCCGGTATGAAGGCAACGAGCATGGCACGATCGACATGACGCCAGGTCATCGCCGTGCGGCCGACATTGGAGCCAAACTGCACCATGCCGTGGACCGGGATCAGCGCCGCCGCCGGCATTACCTGAGCCAGTACCATGATCATCAGCACCCCGCCCCCGACACCCACCGCGGCGGTGAAGGCCGAGGTAAAGACCGAGATCACGATCAGTAGAAGGTTGATCCCCGACGAGAGCGGCGAGAGAACGTCCAGCAGCGCCATCATGCACTCCCTGCTAAACCGTAAGACAGCGGCCCATGCTAACGGTGATTTCCGCAACGGTCGTTGTCTCGATCTATGCTTCCTGGTTTGTCGCTTTATGCAAAAAGATTCGCTTAAAGTCGAGACGAGGGTAAGGCAAGGGGAAGTCACCGCTCGACATCTCGAATCCATCACCCAAGGAGCGGAGCATGAACCGCAACGTCGTCCTGACCTGTGCCGTCACCGGCGCCGGCGACACCACTGGCAAGAACCCCAACGTTCCCGTCACGCCCAAGCCAGATCGCCGATGACTGCATCGCCGCCGCCAGGGCCGGTGCCAGTTCGCGTATCCACATGCGCATGACCCGGAAACCGGCGGCGTCAGCCACTCCCTGGAGCACTTCCGCGAGGTCATGGAGCGCGTTCGCGAGAGCAATTCGACATCATCATGGACATCACCGCCGGCGGCGGCGACTGGATCCCCGACGTCGAGGACCCACTCGCGGCGGCCCGGGCACCCGACATCCAGACCCCGGCCCAGCGCCACGCGCCGGTGGGCGAGCTACTGCCGGAGCTGTGCGCCCTGGACTCCGGCAGCCTCAGTTCGGCGACATGGTCATCGACGCCGCCGACTGGCTGCGCGAGCACGCCAGGCTGACCAGCGGCGGGCGTCGAGCGAAGCTGATGCTCGACCTCGGCAGCGTGTGCGTTTGCCCGTCAGCTGCAGCAGGAAGGGCCTGATCGACGGTGATCCGCTCTACCAGGTCTGCCCTGGACTTGCCTGGCGCACCGAGGCGGACGCGACGGTGTTGGCAGGTGCGCAACGAGCTGCAGAAACGCCCAGTGGGCGGCCTTCGGCGTCGGCCACCACCAGATGCCCATGGCGGCCCAGGCGGTGCTGCTGGGTGGCCATGCCCGGGTCGGCCTGGAGGACAACCTCTACCTGGAGAAGGGCGTGTTGGCCACCAATGCGCAGCTGGTGGAGAAGGCCTCCAGCCTGTTCGAGAACCTGGGCGCCCGGGTGATGAGCCCGGCAGAGACCCGCGCTCATCTGAAGCTGCGCGACCCGCGCACCGGCCAGGGCAGACCGTGGACCGAAGACCGTGGGAGGTGAGGCATGAGCCGCCAACTTAGCGTGATCGGTACCGGGGTGATCGGCAACGGCTGGATCGCCCGCGCCCTGGGGCGCGGCTGGGACGTGGTGGCCTTCGACCCCGATCCCGAGGCCCCGGCGCGTACCCGCGCCTTCGTCGACAGTGCCTGGGGGTCCCTCGAGCGTCTGGGCCTGGCCGAGGACGACAGCCCCGCGCGGCTGCACTTCGTGGACAGCCTCGAGAAGGCCGTCGAGGATGCCGACCTGATCCAGGAAAACGTGCCGGAGCGCCTGACACTCAAGCGCGAGATCCTCGCCGCCCTGGATGCGAGTGCCGCCGAAGGCGTGGTCATCGGCTCCTCCACCTCCGGCTTCAAGCCCAGCGACCTGCAGCAGGACTGCACACGGGCGCCGGGGCGAGTGATCGTCGCCCACCCCTTCAACCCGGTCTACCTGCTGCCGCTGGTCGAGCTGGTGGGGGGCCAGGCCACGGAGCCGGAGCATATCGAGCGTGCCCAGCGCTCTACCAGGCACTGGCCATGCGCCCCCTGGTGGTACGCCGGGAGATCGAGGGGCATATCGCCGACCGCCTGATGGAAGCGCTGTGGCGCGAAGCGCTGCACCTGGTCAACGACGGCGTGGCCACCACCGAGATCGATGCCGCGGTGGTCTACGGCTGCGGCCTGCGCTGGTCGCTGATGGGCACCTTCCTGACTTTCCACCTGGCCGGCGGCGAGCCGGGCATGCGCCATATGCTCGAACAGTTCGGCCCGGCACTGAAGCTGCCCTGGACCAAGCTCAAAGCTCCCGAACTCACCGACGAGCTGATCGATAAGGTCGTCGAGGGCTGCGAGCATCAGGCTGCCGGTCGCAGCGTGGCCGAGCTCGACCGCCGACGCGACGACTTCCTGGTCGAGCTGCTCGACCTGGTGCATAAATACTGGCCCGAAGCCGAAGGCCTGGAGGGGCGAATCTGATGACACTACTCGAAACCCGAGTCCGGCCGGAGTGGGTCGACTACAACGGCCACATGAACGATGCCGAATACGCCAGGGTCTTCTCCCTGGCGGTGGACGGCTGGTATCGGCCTGGATGATGCCGGCCGCGCGCAGCATGGCTATACGATCTACACCCTGGAGGAGCCCATCTCTGCTACCGCCGCGAGGCCCACGAAGGGCAACCGCTTCGAGGTGGCCCTGAGCCTGATCGCGACACCAAGCGGCTGCATGCTTGCGATGCATGACCTCGATGGAACTCTGCTGGCTACCAGCGAGCAGATGCTGATGGGCATGGGCCAAGAGAGTGGTCGTCCGGCGCCCTTCCCCAACCTCATCGAGGCCGCCATCGCCGAACTGCCCCATGTCGAGCGCAGTGCGTGGCCGACGCTTGCCGGGCGTACCATCGGCATCCGTCGTTGAGCGAGCCGCGTTAAGCACTGCGAGCCACCCTCCCCGTGGGTGGCTACTGGTGTATCCTGCTCCTCACCATGAGACTCCAGCCCCTCCCCACTTTTACAGTCATTCACCAGCCCCTCGACGCGCCTCGCGGGTGCCGTAATGCTGAAACGCCCGCGAGAAACTGGGACCGGAGGTGAAGCCACAGGCCAGCCCGATGGAGAGCACGTCCATGTCGGTCTCGGTGAGCAAGTGCTGTGCACGGCCAAGACGCAAGGCCAGGTACCAGCGGCGTGGGGAGGTGGCAAGATGCTGCTCGAAGAGGCGCTGCAGCTGACGCTGGGAGACGCCGCTGCGGCGGGCGATATCGGAAAGTCCAAGCGGCGTCTCGAGATGCCGCTCCATCAGTGCGACCGCTTCCACCAGACGGCGGTTATGAGTGCCCAGGCGTCGCGCCAGGGTCATGCGCTGCTGATCATTGCGGCTGCGCAGCCGTTCGTGGATCAGCTGCTCGGAGACGTCGATGGCCAATCGAGATCCGTGGCGCCGGGCGATCACCTCCAGGACCATGTCCATGGCTGCGGCACCACCGGCGCAGGAGAAACGACGCTCCCCGAGTTCGAACAGCTCATCAGAGGTCTGGATAGCGGGGAAGCGTTCGCCGGAAGGCCGGCAGACTCTCCCAGTGCAGTGCGCGCTCGCCCTTCAGAGTCCCGCGGCGGCAGCGGGAACACCCAGTATCCAGGCCTCCCAGAACCCAGCCAGCCTGGTCCAGGCGGTGCAGCCAGCCCATCAATGGCCGGGCAAGATGCGCTCCCGGCGCGAAACCGCTGCATACCGCCAGGCATGGGCCGATGGTTCACCTGGTGGATGGAATGGTCGGTGGCAGGGGTGAGGTGCCGTTGCTGGCGGTAACCGGCTCGCCGTGGGCGCTGATCAAGCTCCAGTGGGATGGCGGCCTGTCGCTTCGATCGTTGGCAATGCGCAGCGGCTCCACCGCGGCGAAGAACGCCATCATCGAGAAACACGGCAACAGCAGAAAGCCCACCGACTCAGGCAGCGGGCCGTGGTATTCCAGGCGCATGCTCGTCTCCTCAACGCTGACGACGCATCGAGGTCGTGGGGCCGACGACACGCCCAGGATGGGTGGTGTGGGCTGTCAATCGTCGCTCAGCATGAGATCGCGCAGCTTCTGCTCGTCGAGAACCACCAGCCGCTGCCGATCGATATTGATAAAGCCCTCCTCACGCAACTTGGCCAGCAAGCGCGACAGGGTCTCCGGCGTCATGGCCAGCTGAGCGGCCAGCCAGCGCTTGGGAATGGTCAGCCGGACCACGCGTGGCCCTCTGGCGCGGCGCGCCGGAAGCTGGCGCAGGATGTAGCTGACCAGGCGCGCCATGGCATCGGCCTGGGTCAGCAGGGCCATGTCCTCGAGACGCTCGGTGAGCTCCAGGGCCAGGCGGCTCATGAATTCCGCACGGCAGGCGGGCTGGCAATCCATGATCTCGCGGCAGCGCGCTGCCGGGATCGACAGCACATGGGTGCGACGCAGGGCCTCGGCAGAGTAGAGATAGACGCCGGCGCTGGATACCATGCTCAGCTCGCCCAGAGTGCCGCCGCGCTCCACGCAGCGGATGGTCGCCAAGCGGCCATCGCCAGCGCTGCGCACCAGGCGCACCACGCCGCTGATCACCACGTAGAGCCATTCGGCCGGTGCATCCTGGCGGAACAGCCACTCGCGGGCCTTGAGGGTTCGCACCTGGCTGTATTCCAGCAGGTCCTCGAGCCGCTCATCATCAAGGTCGCCCAGCCAGGGCACCCCACGCACCAGGTCGCGCAGCTGTCGGGGGCGGAACAGCAGCTCAGTCGAGGAACTGGGCACCGGGACAGTATCCGTAGACATGGCCTTCCTCCACATTATTATTAGAATCGATGATCAGGTAGCCATGGGCCTGGCTGGCGGCGCCGAGCATGTGCGAGCCCTGTCCGCCGGCCAGGCGTGCGACAGGCGCACCACCCGTCCAGTCCAGCACCACCCTCAACAGCTCGCGTCGGCCTCTCGGGGCCCGCCGGGAGAAGCCGGCGGTGACCGGGAAGCGCTGCAGCGCCGGAGGGGTACGCCCCTGAAGCCCCTGCACGAACGGCAGCGCCAGCCACTGCCAGCCCACCAGCGAGGCCACCGGGTTGCCTGGCAGACCAATCAGCGGGGTGCCGTCGCACAGCGAGGAACCGAGCCAGCCCAAGACAAAGGGCTTGCCGGGCTTTATCGCCACCCCGTGGAAGCTGATGCCGCCCAGGTGCTCCAGTACCGGACGCACATGATCCTCCTCCCCCACCGAGACCCCACCCGTACACACTACCAGATCGGTTTCCTCGCGCGCCCGGGCAAAGCATTGACTCAGGTCAGCTGCGGTATCGGCAACGACGCCCAGGTCGAGAACCTCGCAGCCCTGCTGGGCAAGCAGGGCCCTCAGCATGGCGCCATTGCTGTTGTAGACCTGGCCGGGCACCCAGGTTTGGCCAGGCTCGATCAGCTCGTCGCCGGTGCTGACCAGGGCCACGCGGAGCCGTCGACGCACCGTCACGATATCGATGCCTTGGCTTGCCAGCAGGGCGATGGACGCGGCGTTCAGCCGCGTGCCCGCGGTCAGCAGCACATCACCGACACGACTCTCCTCGCCCCGGCGGCGGATATTGGCGCCCGCGGCCAGCTCATCCTCGACGTGCACACGCCCCGCGGCGTCCAGGCTCACCTTCTCCTGGGGCACCACTGCGTCTGCACCCAGCGGCACAGGGGCGCCGGTGAAGATGCGAGCACAGCCTCCGTCGGAGAGCCTGAGCACACCGGCCCCGGCCGGCACACGCAGCGTCACCGGCAGGCCGGAGGGCGTCACGGCGAGTTCACGCCGACGCAGGGCATAGCCGTCCATGGCGCTGTTGTCGACACCAGGCAGGTCGAGGACGGCGTGAGCATCCTCGGCCAGTACCCGACCGGTGGCATCGTCCAGCGCGACCCGCTCGCAACCCCCTACCGGAACGCCGGACGCCACCATCAGGGCCCGAGCATCGAAAAGGTCAAGCAGGCCGGGAGTAACGACCTCCGCGCAGCCGCAGTTCATGCCTCGACCCCTTCCGCCGCGCCCTCCTCGGTGGAGACCTGGCGGGATGCACAGTGCTTCGCCTCCGGCAGTACCATGGCGACGAAATTGCAGGGCCGGGTGCGAGCATCGAGCTGGGCCACTAGGATGCCGTCCCAGGCGGTGGCGCACGCCTTGGGCGAACCGGGCATGGCGAACACCAGGGTACGATCGATCAGCCCGGCCACCGCTCGGGACTGGATGGTGGACGTACCGATGCTTTCCAGCGAGAGCTGACGGAACAGCTCGCCATAGCCGTCGACCGCCTTGTCGAACAGGGGCGCGAGCGCCTCGGGAGTGGTATCGCGTGATGTGAAGCCGGTGCCACCGTTGACCAGGATTACCTGAATGTCCTCGCGTACCACCCAGGCAGAGACCACCGCTCGGATGCGGTAGACATCGTCGGGCACGATCTGTCGCTCCACCAGCGCGTGGCCTGCCTGAGTGAGCCGTTCGCCGAGCAGGTCCCCGCTACCGTCTTCATCGAAGCCGCGGGTGTCGGAAACGGTCAGCACGGCGAGACCGAGCGGGGCGAAAGGGGTATCGGCATGGACATGGGCCATGGAAACTCTCCTATTGCATCAAGGCACTGGCGCTATCGTCGTCGAGCGCGATGCCCTCGACGCCGATCTCGGCCTCCAGGGCCAGCAGGTAGTGGCGCAGGGCACGACGCGTGGCCTGCTCGCGCAGGCTGTGGCGGACGTGTTCAGCGACCTGCTGGTAAGGCAGTTCACGACCCTCGACACGCTCATCGATACTGACGACGTGCCAGCCATAGCGGGAGGCCAGCGGGCGGTCGTGGAGCCCCTCGGGCAGATGCTGCAGGGCACGGTCCAGCTCGGCCACGGTCTGGCCCGGGGCCAGCCAACCCAGCTCGCCGCCTTCCTCCTTCGAGGGACAGGCAGAGTATCGCTGAGCGAACTCGGTGAAGCGCTCGGGCACCTCCTGCAGCTGACGGATCAACTTCTCGCCCTGGCGATAGCCGGCATCACGGGCCGGGGCATCGTCCGGGGCCGCGGCCAGCAGCACATGGCGCACCCGCAGCCGAGTGGGCTCGCTGAAACGCTCGGGATGGGCGGCGTGGAAGCGACGACAGTCTTCCTCGGCGGGCTCGGGCACCTCAAGCTCGCGCTCCAGCAGCTCGGCGATGGCGACATCGGCCTCGTCGACCGCCTCGCCGGCGGCCTCGGCCACTCCCAGGACAGCCGCCCGCTGGCGCAGCAACTCGCGCACCACCAAGGCGCGGGCCGCCTTGAGCTGTGCTGTTCCGGCGCTGTCCGCCGGGTGGTACTGCATCTCCTCGGCGATGTCGGCCTCCGCGATGGTGGCCTCGCCGACCCGGATGGGTGGGGGAGTGGCCCCTCCCGGGATCATCTCGATATCGATCTTCTGCATGGTGATAACTCCTCAGCCCCGCTTGCGAACCAGCTGGTAACGGCGAGTGATATACCCGAAGGGCACGCTCCACACATGCACCAGGCGCGAGAAAGGGAACAGCAGGATAATGGTCAAGCCGAGGAAAACGTGGACCTTGTAGATCCATGAGACCTCGGCCATGAAGTCCGCCGCCCCGCCGCTGAAGAAGACGATGGATTGTGCCCAGGCAGCCAGGGTGAGCATCATCGCGCCGTCCAGGTGGCCCAGCGAGAAGAACACGCTGATGATACCCAGCCCTGCCTGGAAGACGATCAGCCCGAGAATGACATTGTCCATCGGAGCGGACGAAGCCTTGACCCGCGGGTTGGTAAAGCGACGGTAGAGCAGCATGCCACCACCCACTAGGACCATCACGCCGGCGATGCCACCGATGACGATCGCCACCACTTGCTTGGCGCCGGCGCTGATGAAGGGTGCATAGATCCAGTGCGGCGTGAGCATGCCGAACAGGTGGCCAAAGAAGATCACGATGATGCCGATATGGAAGAGGTTGCTGGCCAGGCGCATGTTCTTCGACGAGAGCATCTGGCTGGAACCGGTCTTCCAGGTGAACTGGCCGTGGTCGTAACGCAGCAGGCTGCCGACCAGGAACACCGTACCGGCCAGATAGGGGTAGTAGCCATAGATCAAGTGTTGCAGATATTCGCTAAACATGACGGTTCTCCTTTAGCGATCGGTCGGGCCGCGTTCGGCCACGGCACGGTCGGGCTGGCCGCTGCCGGCCATGATTCTGACGGGGTCGCTGGGCACCGCCTGCTTGCGCTCGGCGAGCCGGCGACCCTCGGCGGACTGCAGCGCGCAATCCTCGTCGGAGGCGGCCGTGAAGCGCACGGCTTCCTCCTCCCAGATCTCGTCCAGCGCCTCCGGTGTATCGTCGGGCGCCTCCTCCTTCACCGTCTCGCGGTGGGCGTCGACGTCCCCTTCGGCGCCGATCAGGGCCAGCAGCGCCAGCGGCACCAGGGCTTGATCGGCATCCCGCTCTTCAAGGCGCGCACTGAGCAGCGCCAGAATATGGCGGATCTCACCCAGCCAGCGGCCGATGTCGGCCTCCGGACGGGTCGAGAGATACTCCAGGAACAGCGGCAGGTAGTCAGGCAGTTCACGGGCATCGAGCTCGAAGCCCGCGGCGCTGTACTCGGCCATCAGATCGACCATGGCCTGACCGCGATCGCGGGACTCGCCGTGGACGTGCTCGAAGAGCAGCAGCGAGGTGCTGCGTCCCTTGTCGAACAGCGCCACGTACTCGGCCTGCAGCTCCATCAGATCGGCTTCCAGCAGGCGCTGGCACCAGTCCATCAAACGAGCGCGCAGTGCCGGCTTCCAGCGGCGCTCGCCGTCGAGGATCTCGATCATCTCCGGCGCGGCGGCCTGGAGCTCCGCGGAGGGATAGTCGAGCAGCCTGGCCAGCACGCGCAGGCTCAGCATATCCGGCTCCGCCACGGGATATTGCATCGCTGCCTCAGCCATGACGCACCTCCTCGCTCTGAGTCTTGTCCTGTGCACCGGGATCGAAGGTCTCGACCGGCTGCACCAGGGTGGTGGTCTGTGAACGGCCGTTGAACAGGCTTGGCTTGCTCTCGCCGTGGCAGCCGTCGCCGAAGGTGAAGCCGCAGCCGCCGCGCTCCGGGAAGGCCTCGGTGGCCATTTCGCGATGGCTGGTGGGGATCACGAAGCGATCCTCGTAATTGGCGATGGCCAAGTACCGGTACATGTCCTCCACCTGGGCTTCGCTGAGCCCCACGCTCTCCAGCACCTCGGTCTCGGCCTTGCCTTCGACGTGCTTGCCGCGCATGTAGAGGCGCATCGCCATCAGGCGCTTGAGCGCCAGCACCACAGGCTCTTCCTCGCCGGCGGTGAGCATGTTGGCCAGGTACTTGACCGGGATGCGAAGCGACTCGATCTTGGGCATGACACCCTCGAACTCGACGTTGCCGGCCTCGGCGGCGGACTGGATCGGCGACAGCGGCGGCACGTACCAGACCATCGGCAGGGTGCGATACTCCGGATGCAGCGGCAGCGCCAGACCCCAGTCCATGGCCAGCTTGTAGACCGGCGAGGCCTGGGCGGCGGCGATCACATTGTCGGTGATGCCATCCTTCTTGGCCTGTGCGATCACCTCTGGGTCGTTGGGATCCAGGAAGATCTCGCACTGACGATGATAGAGATCACGCTCGTCCGGGGAGCTGGCGACTTCCTCGATGCGGTCGGCATCGTAGAGCAGCACGCCGAGATAGCGGATCCGGCCCACGCAGGTCTCGGAGCAGACGGTCGGCTGGCCGGCCTCGATGCGCGGATAGCAGAAGATGCACTTCTCGGACTTGCCGGTCTTCCAGTTGTAGTAGATCTTCTTGTAGGGGCAGCCGGAGATGCACATCCGCCAACCGCGGCACTTGTCCTGATCGATCAGGACGATGCCGTCTTCCTCGCGCTTGTAGATCGCGCCACTCGGGCACGACGCCACGCAGGTCGGGTTGAGGCAGTGCTCGCACAGCCGCGGCAGATACATCATGAAGGTGTTCTCGAACTGGCCGTAGATGTCGGCCTGCACCTTCTCGAAGTTCGCGTCCTTGCGCCGCTTGGCAAACTCGGTACCGAGAATCTCCTCCCAGTTCGGGCCCCACTCGATCTTGTTCATGCGCTCGCCGGAGATCAGCGAACGCGGCCGCGCAGTGGGCTGATGCTCGCCCTGCTTTGCAGTGTGCAGATGCTGGAAGTCGAAGGTGAACGGCTCGTAGTAGTCGTCGATCTCCGGCAGATCGGGGTTGGCGAAGATGTTCGCCAATACCCGCCACTTGCCGCCGATACGCGGCTCGATGCGGCCATCCTTGCGACGCAGCCAGCCTCCCTTCCACTTGTGCTGGTTCTCCCACTCCTTGGGATAGCCGATGCCGGGCTTGGTCTCGACGTTGTTGAACCAGGCGTACTCGACGCCTTCTCGACTGGTCCAGACGTTCTTGCAGGTCACCGAGCAGGTGTGACAGCCGATGCACTTGTCGAGATTGAGGACCATGCCTACTTGCGAACGAATCTTCATTTCACGGCCTCCTGCACGGTGTCATTGCCTTCGCCATCCAACCAGTCGATATGCTTCATCTTGCGAATCAGGACGAATTCGTCGCGGTTGGAGCCGACGGTGCCGTAGTAGTTGAAGCTGTAGGAGAGTTGCGCGTAGCCGCCGATCATGTGGGTCGGCTTGGGGCAGATGCGGGTAACCGAGTTGTGGAACCCGCCGCGAGTGCCGCTGACCTCTGAGCCGGGGATATTGGTGATACGCTCCTGTGCGTGGTACATCATCACCATGCCGTTCTTGACCCGCTGGCTCACCACGGCGCGGGCGGTGATCGCACCATTTGAGTTGTACAGCTCGATCCAGTCGTTGTCCTCGATGCCGATCGACTGCGCATCGTCCTCCGACAGCCAGGCAATGGGACCGCCGCGTGACAATGTCAGCATCAGCAGATTGTCGCTGTAGGTGGAGTGAATCCCCCACTTCTGGTGCGGCGTGATGAAGTTCAGCGCCTTGGTCTTGAAGCCGTTATCGGCCGGCAGGGTGAAGCCCTGCGCCGCCTTGGTATTGATCGGCGGACGGTAGACCAGCAGGCTCTCGCCGAAGGCACGCATCCAGGGGTGGTCCTGATAGAACTGCTGGCGACCGCTGACGGTGCGCCAGGGAATCAGCTCGTGGACGTTGGTGTAGCCGGCGTTGTAGGAGACGTGCTCATCCTCGAGGCCGGACCAGGTCGGACTGGAGATGATCTTGCGCGGCTGGGCGACGATGTCGCGGAAGCGAATCTTCTCGTCCTCCTTGGGATGCGCCAGGTGGGTGTGATCCCGCCCGGTGATCTTGGAGAGGGCATCCCAGGCCTTGACCGATACCTGACCGTTGGTCTCCGGCGCCAGCGTCAGCACCATCTCGGCGGCGTCGATGGCACTCTCGATCTGGGGGCGGCCCTTGGAGGATCCGTCCAGCTTGCGGTGGTTGAGCTTGCCAAGCAGCTCCACCTCGGACTCGGTTTTCCAGTTGATGCCCTTGCCACCGTTGCCGATGCTCTCGAGCAGCGGTCCCACGGAGGTGAAGCGCTCGTAGGTCTCGGGGTAGTTGCGTTTGACCTCGACTAGCGCCGGCATGGTCTTGCCCGGGATCGGCTCGCACTCGCCCTTCTTCCAGTCCTTTACATCAACCTGGGCCAGTTCGGCGGGTGAGTCGTGCTGATGCGGCAGGGTGACCAGGTCGGTCTCCTCGCCCAGATGACCTACGCAGACCTTGGAGAAGGCCTTGGCAATACCCTTGTAGATCTCCCAGTCGCTGCGCGACTCCCACGCCGGGTCGGTGGCCGCGGTCAGCGGGTGGATGAAGGGGTGCATGTCGGACGTGTTGAGGTCGTCCTTCTCGTACCAGGTGGCGGTGGGCAGCACGATGTCCGAGTAGAGGCAGGTGGTGGACATGCGGAAGTCCAGGGTCACCAGCAGGTCGAGCTTGCCCTCAGGCGCCTCGTCATGCCACTTGACCTCCTCGGGCTTGGTGCCGCCTTCCTCGCCCAGGTCCTTGCCCTGGATGCCGTGGCGGGTCCCCAGCAGATACTTGAGCATGTACTCGTGGCCCTTGCCGGAGCTGCCCAGCAGATTGGAGCGCCAGATGAACATGTTGCGCGGGAAGTTCTGGGGGTTGTCCGGATCCTCGGCGGCAAACGCCAGCTCGCCGCTCTTGAGCTGCTCGACGGCATAGTCCTTGGTGGACATTCCGGCCTGCTCGGCGGCCTTGGCCAGGCGCAGCGGGTTGGTGGCGAGCTGCGGTGCCGAGGGCAGCCAGCCCATGCGCTCGGAGCGCACGTTGAAGTCGATCAGGCTGCCCGGGTAGTCCTCGGCCTTGGCCAGCGGCGAGAGGATCTCCTTGATCTCGAGCTTCTCGTAGCGCCACTGGGAGGAGTGGTTGTAGAAGAAGGAGGTGGAGTTCATGTGGCGCGGCGGCCGCTGCCAATCGAGACCGAAGGCCAGCGGCAGCCAGCCGGTCTGAGGGCGCAGCTTCTCCTGACCCACGTAGTGGGCCCAGCCGCCGCCGCTCTGGCCGATGCAGCCACACATGACCAGCATGTTGATCAGGCCACGGTAGTTCATGTCCATGTGGTACCAGTGGTTCATGCCGGCACCCACGATGATCATGCTGCGCCCCTGGGTCTTGTGGGCGTTGTCGGCAAACTCACGGGCGATGCGCTCGGCCTGTTTGGCAGGCACGCCGGTGATCTTCTCCTGCCAGGCCGGGGTATAGGGACGGATCTGGTCGTAGGAGGTCGCCCCGTCGTCTTCGCCATCGCCCTTGAAGCCACGGTCGATGCCGTAGTTGGCACACATCAGGTCGAACACGGTGACCGCCAGCATCTCGCTGCCGTCGGCCTTCTTCATTTTCTTGACGGGCAGGTTGTGGAAGAGCAGATCATCCGCGGCACCCACGCCTTCGCCCTTCACATGGTCGAAGTGCTCGTGCTCGATGCCGCCGAAGTAGGGAAATGCCACGCTGGCCACGCTGTCGTGATGGTCGGCCAGGGTCAGCAGCGGCTTGATCTCGGTCCCCTCGGCGTCCAGCGTCTCGAGGTTCCACTTGCCAATCTCGTCACCGGTCTCGCCCCAGCGGAAACCGATGGAGCCGCGCGGCACCACCAGTTGGTCGCGGGTCTCGTCCCAGGCGACGGTCTTCCACTCGGGATTGTTCTCCTGGCCCAGACTGGCATCGAAATCGCTGGCGCGCAGCTGCCTGCCGGGGGCGTAGCTGCCGTCCTCGCGGGCCTCGAGCTCGACCAGGAAGGGCATGTCGGTGTACTGGCGCACGTAGTCGGTGAAGTAGGCGCTGGGCGTGTCGAGGTGGAATTCCTTGAGGATCACATGGCCCATGGCCATCGCCAGGGCGGCATCGGTGCCCTGCTTGGCGGAGAGCCACTCGTCGGTGAGCTTGGAGACCTCGGCGTAGTCTGGGGTGATGGAGACGGTCTTGGTGCCCTTGTAGCGCACCTCGGTGAAGAAGTGGGCATCCGGGGTACGGGTCTGGGGCACGTTGGAGCCCCAGGCGATGATGTAGCCGGAGTTGTACCAGTCGGCCGACTCGGGCACGTCGGTCTGCTCGCCCCAGGTCATCGGCGAGGCCGGCGGCAGGTCGCAATAGAAATCGTAGAAGCTCATGCAGACGCCACCGATCAACGACAGATAACGGCTGCCCGCCGCATAGCTGACCATGGACATCGCGGGAATCGGCGAGAAGCCCACGATGCGGTCCGGGCCGAACTGCTTGGCGGTGTAGACGTTGGAGGCGGCGATCAGCTCATTGAGCTCGTCCCAGTCGGCGCGCACGAAGCCGCCCATGCCACGGGCCCGCTTGTATTCCTTGGACCTCGCCGGGTCCTCGACGATATAGGCCCAGGCCTCGACGGGATCCTCCTTGAGCTCCAGTGCCTCTCGCCACAGCTTGAGCAGCGGCTTGCGGATCAGCGGGTACTTGAGGCGGTTGGCGCTGTACATGTACCAGGAGTAGCTGGCGCCCCGCGGGCAGCCCCGCGGCTCGTGATTGGGCAGGTCGGGCCGGGTTCGCGGGTAGTCGGTCTGCTGGGTCTCCCAGGTGACCAGGCCGTTCTTGACGTAGATCTTCCAGCTGCACGAACCGGTGCAGTTCACCCCGTGGGTGGACCGCACCACCTTGTCGTGCTGCCAGCGCTGCCGGTAGCCGTTTTCCCACTCGCGGGACTCCTGGCGAAGTTCACCATGCTCGTTGGCGAAGGGTTCGCGGGCCTTGCGGAAGAAGTTCAGCCGATCGATGAAGTGACTCATGGTCGCTCTCCAGGCTCCTGATAAAGATGCGTGACCACCCCGGGCCACTCGGACTGCCCCTCCCTCACAGGGCTCAGGCAGCTTCCATGGAAGAGATTCTGGGGGATCGGAAGGAGGAATACTGCCCGGTTACCTCCATATACATGCCCCCTACCTCCAAGGAGATAGACATCGGTGAAGGAGGGGTTAGAGCGGGCATTCAGCGTGCGTCCCCGTGGCCTCGGGCATGATCGGCGAGCATTATCAGCATGCAGGCCACCAGGGCGGCATAGAGGAACATGAAGCCCGCGGTGCGTATTCCCAGCCATTCGCCGCCCAGCACGAAGACCGGTGGCAGCAGAGCGGCGAAAAGCCCACCCAGGGTCAGTGCCAGCCCACCCACCAGCGCCATGTCGTCGCCATGGTCGCGATGGATCAGCCGCATCAGGCTACCTTGGCCCACCCCCATGGCGCCGCCCATGGCCACCAGCAGGCCCAGAAACCCCCATAGTGGTGCCGCATAGTGCAGCGTCAGTTCGCCATACATGCCCTCGATACGCATGGAGAAAGGGGGATAGGAGAGCAGGAACAGGCAGACCAGCACGAAGGCGCTGATCCACCAGCGCAGGCTGCGGAAGTCCCGCCAATCGGCCAGGGCGCCACCAATCACCTGGCCCGCCCCGACGGCGAGCGTGAAGGGCAGCGCCCAGAGTGCCGCGGCTTGCAGCGAGAGCCCGTAGCGGGCCGTCAGGTGACCGGGCAGCCACAGCGCCAGGGCCACGAAGGCGCCGAAGAAGAAGCTGTAGGTGATCGCCAACCGCCACAGCTGCCAGTCGGCGAGGCGGGCGGCCAGTCGAGCGACTCGAGTCCTCGCTGAGGCTCGAGCCGTCGGCAACGCGTCATTCTCTATCTCGCCAACGGGCTCGAACGAGTCATCGTCATCGGCGAACAGCCACAACAGGGCCGCCACCAGCAGCACCGGCAGCAGGTAGAGCTGCGGTGCCATCCGCCAGCCGTAGGCCTGGCTGACCAGTGGCAGCAGCAGGTAACTCAACCCGGCCCCCACCATGCCGGCCCCGTAGAGGCCCAGCGCCAAGCCGGCATGGCGAGGCGGCCCCAGTTTCGCCACATAGACCAGGCCGGCGGCCAGCGAGCCGGCCCCCAGCCCAAGCCCCAGGCCGGACAGCAGGAATTCCAGGTAATGATGCGCCTGGCTGATCCACCACAGGAAGGGACAGATCAGCAGCAGGCAGCCGAGCATGACCCGACGCCCACCATGCTGTCGGGCCAGCAGCGCCATGGGCAGGCTGGCCAGAGCCCCGGCGAGCATCGGCATGGCCAGCAGGACTGCGAAGCCGACGCCTCCCAGGGCCAGCTCCCGGCGGAGCTCCACGCCGAGCACGGCGAACAGGGTCCAGCAGGCGAAGACCAGGGCAAAGGCCAGCGGCGAGAGCACGACCACCACCAGCGAGCGGTAGTCCGGCGGTGCCGATTCGCCATGGACCGACGCATCGCGGGACTCGTTCGAGAAGGAATCGGGGGCGCGAGACATGGGCCGGGGCTCGAGAGGTTTGGTTGAATTCTCGGAAGCCCCAGGGGCAGGGTCAAAAGGGCAAGAGAGGTACGCCTTTGAGGGAGCAACAACTACCCATTAGGGTATAGTGACACCCTGAATCCATACTCATGGGAAGGCCCTCCCGCCGATGAAGCTGCTGCAACGCTCCCTGGTGGCCCGCATCGTCGCCTCGCTGCTGGCAATCAGCGCCATGGCGCTGATCAGCATCGTCGTGACCATGGTGGTGGCCAACGGCAGCCGCGGCGATGCGGCTGCCATCAACGTGGCCGGCTCGCTGCGCATGAACACCTACCAGATCGTCGCGGCCCTGCAGCGTTACGAACGCCAGCCCGAGCCGGCGCAGCGCGAACGGGTCGAGGCACTCAGCGAGCGCTTCCGCGAACGGCTGGCCAACCCTCGGCTGAACCAGGCCCTGCCCCAGGCCGAGGACCACCCCCTGCAGGCACAGTACCGGATGCTGCAGGCGCGCTGGGACGAAGCGCTGGCACCCCAGGTAACTCGTGCCATCGCCGGTGAAGGAGTGGAGGTCGAGGCACTGCGCCAGACCCTGGACGGGCTGGTGGATGACATCGACCAGTTGGTCACGCAGCTAGAGCGGAACAGCGAGGCCAAGATTCGCCTGCTCAGCGTGCTGCAGATCCTCTTCCTGGCGCTGACCGCCGTGGTGGTGGCGATCGCCCTCTACGACATCCGCCACAACCTGGTGGCCCCGCTGCACCAGTTGGTGGTGCTGGCCCGGGAAGCCGGCCGCCGCAACTTCCACTATCGCACCCGGTTCAAGGGCAGCGACGAGCTCGCCCTGCTGGGCCGCACCCTGGATACCATGGCTGGCGAACTCGCCGCCAGCTACGCCGAGCTGGAGGAGCGCGTCTCGCGCAAGCAACAGGAGCTCGAACGCAGCAACCAGGTCATGCAGGTGCTCCACGACGGCAGCCGGGCTCTCTATGGCGGCGGCAACGATCTCTGCGCCAGCGCCGCCCCGATGCTGCGTCGCATTGAACAGCTGCTCGACATCGGGCCGATCAAACTCTCGCTGCACGACCCCTACGATGACCACGAGGTGCCGATACTGGCGACGCACTCGCGTAGCCGTCCCACCTACTGTCGCGACCACGACTGCCACGCCTGTCTGATCGACCCCGAGCCCCTTGAGCTCTCCGAGACCGGCAAGGCGGAGTGTCTGCTGCTGCCAGTGAGCGTCGGCGCGACCCTGCTCGGCACCCTGGAGATCTGGTATCCCGAGGACCGCACGCTCACCGACAGTACACGCCGGCTGCTCAATGCTCTGACCAACCAGCTGGCCACAGCGGTCTACCTGCAACGGCGCATCGAGGAGCAGCAGCAGGTAACGCTGATGAACGAGCGCACCATCATCGCCCGTGAGCTCCACGACTCCCTGGCCCAATCGCTCTCCTACCTCAAGATGCAGGTCGCCAGGCTCGAGCGCATGCAGGCCAGGGAGATGCCCCGCGAGGCCCAGACGGCCGTCTTCGGCGAGCTGCGCACCGGGCTCGACAGTGCCTACCGTCAGCTGCGCGAGCTGCTCACCACCTTCCGCTTGAAGCTCGAGGGGCCCGGCCTCTCGAGCGCCATGCGCCAAACCACCGAGGAGTTCGCCGAACGGCTTGGCTTCCCGGTGGAGCTTTACTTCGACGTGCCACCGCATCTGCTCAATCCCAACGAGGAGATCCATGTGCTGCAGGTGGTCCGCGAGGCGCTGGCCAACATCCACAAACATGCCCGTGCCCACTGGGCGGCGGTTACGGTGCGCTTTCAGCAGGCCCGCCTGCATGTCATGGTCGAGGACGACGGTATCGGCCTGCCGGACGACGGCTCGCCACCCATGCACTATGGCCTGGTGATCATGCGCGACCGCGCCGATACACTGGGCGGAGAATTCGAGGTGCGCAACCGTCAGGCCGGCGGCACCCTTGTGGAGCTCGCCTTCTCGCCACAGACCGCACGACTGATCGCCCAGCAGCCGGCCAGCGCGCCCGAGGCCGCCGCCCTTCAACACGGACAGAGGGACTAGCCAGGATGACCCGGACCGATCACGACACCCCCGCCACGATCCTGCTCATCGACGACCATCCGCTGCTGCGCCGCGGCGTGGCCCAGCTGCTCGAGCTGGAAGATGACCTTGAGCTGGCCGGCGAGGCGGGCGAGCCGGAGGTCGGCATCCGGCTGGCCGCCGAACTCGACCCCGACATGATCCTCCTCGATCTCAACATGCCCGGCATGGATGGCATCGCCACCCTTAAGCAGCTGCGCGAACAGGGCTATGCCGGACGCATCGTGATGTTCACCGTCTCGGATCACGAGGAGGATGTGGTGGCCGCCCTGCGCAGCGGTGCCGACGGCTACCTCCTCAAGGACATGGACCCCGACGAGATGGTGCGCCAGCTGCGCCAGGTCGCTTTGGGGCGCATGGTGATCAGCGAGAGCCTCACCGCCCTGCTGGCCGAAGCATTGCGCAGCCAGCGCAACCAGCCGGCGGCACCGGATATCCACAGCCTGACCCAGCGGGAGCGCGAGATCCTGCGCGAACTGGCCGCGGGTCTTTCCAACAAGCTGATCGCCCGCAAGCTCGACATCACCGAAGGCACCGTCAAGGTCCACGTCAAGCACCTGCTCAAGAAGCTCAACTTGCGCTCGCGGGTGGAAGCCGCGGTATGGGCCGTCCAGGAGGGGGTGGACAAGTAGATCCTGTGTGGATACCTCCAAAGACCTTCGAAGCATCCGCCGCCTCCCTACTCACCCCTCCCCCCATGACAAAAACCATGTAGATCAATGACCTGACCTCGAATACCTCCTACCTCCCTGGAGGTATCCTGCTGGTTTTTCGGCATTTTTGCCCCGTTTCGCCCTTCCCCTCCGAGGCGTATCTTTCGCGACAAAGCCCCGCGCCTTGATATCGGTCAACCGCGACCCTGGCCGGGGCCTCACGCAAGCGCTCTAAGGGGGAAAAGCCATGACGAGAAAGAATGCCGACATCGAAGACTGGGATGTCGAGAACGAGGAGTTCTGGGAAAAGGAAGGAAAGAAGGTTGCCAATCGCAACCTCTGGATTTCCATACCCAGCCTGCTGATGGGCTTCGCCGTATGGCTGATGTGGGGCATGATCACCACACAGATGCAGAATCTGGGCTATCCCTACAGCGTCGATCAGTTGTTCACGCTGACCGCCCTTGCCGGGCTTGCCGGCGCCACCCTGCGCATTCCCGCCTCCTTCATGATTCGCATTGCCGGCGGGCGCAACACCATCTTCCTGACCACTGCCCTGCTGATGATCCCTGCGCTGGGCACCGGCATCGCGCTGATGAATCCGGACACGCCCTTCTGGATGTTCCAGATACTGGCGCTGCTGTCGGGCATCGGCGGGGGCAACTTCGCTGCCTCCATGAGCAACATCTCCACGTTCTTTCCGAAAAAGCAGCAGGGTTATGCCCTGGGCATGAACGCCGGCCTGGGTAACTTCGGCGTCACCACCATGCAGATCCTGATCCCGCTGGTGATGACCGTGGGCATCTTCGGTGGTCTGGCCGGTGCGCCCATGGCGCTCGAAAGTGCGAGCGGCACCCTGATCGGCCGCATCGAGGCCGGGACCGACACCTGGATCCAGAATGCGGCCTTCATCTGGCTGGTTTTCCTGATTCCGCTGGCCTTCGCCGGCTGGTTCGGCATGAATAACCTGCGCGCCATCACCCCGAATCCGGGCACACCGGCCCAGGCCTTCGGCAAGATCCTGGGGCTCTATGGCGTGGGCCTCGTGACCTCGGTGATCGGCATGCTGGCGCTTGTCTGGCTCAACATGTGGATCGCCCTGCCGCTGACCATCCTGATCACGGTATTCGCGCTGCGCCTGATCCCGGGCGACATCCAGCCCAACATCCGGAAGCAGTTCGCCATCTTCAACGATAAGCACACTTGGGCGATGACGGTGCTGTATATCGCCACCTTCGGCTCCTTTATCGGCTTCTCAGCCGCACTGCCGCTCTCCATCAACGTCATCTTCGGCAACATGATGGAGGTGGCCGCCGATGGCAGCGTGACGCGGGTGGTCAACCCAGACGCTCCCAGTGCACTGACCTGGGCCTGGATCGGCCCCTTCGTCGGCGCCCTGATCCGCCCGGTGGGCGGCTGGATCTCCGACAAGGTCGGGGGTGCCGTGGTCACCCAGGCGATCTCAGTAGTGATGGTTCTGGCGTCCGCTGCCGTGGGCTACGTGATGATGCTGGCGTATAACGGCACCGATCCCAACAGCTACTTCGCCATCTTTCTGATCCTGTTCGTCGTTCTCTTCGCTGCCAGCGGCATCGGCAATGGCTCTACCTTCCGCAGCATCGGGGTCATCTTCGATCAGCAGAGCAAGGGACCGGTGCTGGGCTGGACCTCGGCCGTAGCCGCCTACGGCGCCTTCATTGCCCCGCGGGTGATGGGCGAGCAGATCCAGGCCGGCACCCCGGAGATGGCGATGTATGGCTTCGCGGTCTTCTACGCGCTCTGCCTGGTCGTCAACTGGTGGTTCTATCTGCGTAAGAGCGCCTACGTGAAGAACCCCTGATTCCCAGAGTCGGCCACGCCCGGAGGTGACTCCGGGCGATCACCCTACCCGATGTATAGAGAACCGCCATGAAAATCATGCTTGCCTACGATGGGTCGAGAAATGCCAGGCTCGCCCTGGATCGGACCATGCAGATGTTTAAGAAGAACGCGCCCACGCTGGTGCTGGTCGGCGTTGCCGAGAACCCGAGAGATAGCAGCGGTGCCAACGAGGAACTCTTCCAGGAAGAATACAAGGAGCTCAAGGGCAACTTGAAAGAGGGCGTCGAAGCCGCCGTCAAGCAAGGTTTCGACGCCGAGCTTCTGATCGCCGAGGGCGATGCACGCAAGCTGTTGCTGCAGGCCACGCACAAGGAGAAGCCCGACTTGCTGGTGATTGCCCGCCACAGCCACGAACCCGACCCGAGCTTCATCGCCAAGTCGCTGAACGCCATCTTCGATGAATTCGACTACATGACCTTCGGCAGCGTCAGCTCCTTCCTGGCTCGTCGTGCCGAATGTCCCCTGCTGATTCTTCCCACTGGCGAGTCGTCAGCAAAGGAATAAACGACCATGAAAGTCTCTTCCGTCTTCAAGGTGAAAAGCCCCGAGATACGGGCCTTGCACCTGACCTGGATAGCCTTCTTCATCACCTTCTATGTCTGGTTCAACATGGCGCCGCTTGCCTCGAGCATGCTCAAGAGCGTCGACTGGCTGACCCAGGATGACATCAAGCTGTTCGCCATCTGCAACGTGGCACTGACCATACCCGCGCGCATCATCGTAGGAATGGCGCTGGATCGTTTCGGTCCACGGCGAGTGTTCTCGATACTGATGGTCACCATGTCGGTTCCCGCCCTGGTCTTCGCCTTCGGCGATACCATGACCCAACTGCTGGTCTCGCGCCTGGTGCTCAGCTCCATCGGTGCCAGCTTCGTGGTGGGTATCCACATGACTGCGCTGTGGTTCAAGCCACGAGATATCGGCTTTGCCGAGGGGTTCTATGCCGGTTGGGGTAACTTCGGTTCCGCTGCCGCCGCCATGACCCTGCCCACCATTGCCATCACCATGTACGCCGGTGACGACGGCTGGCGCTGGGCCATCGCCCAGAGCGCCATCGTGATGGCCGCCTACGGCGTCTACTACTGGTTCGGCATCACCGATGGCCCCGATCCCAAGGCCCACCGCAAGCCGCGCAAGGCTGCCGCCATGGAGGTCAGCAGCTGGGCCGACATGATCAAGTTGATCCTCTGGACCATCCCGCTGGTCGGCGTGCTCGGCATCCTGGTCTGGCGCATCCAGAACATGGGCTATCTCTCCACCACGGGCGCCGTTATCGCCTACCTGGTGATCGTCGCGGTGGTCATCTACCAGATCGTGCAGATCCTGCGCGTTAACGTGCCGATCCTCAAGGAGGGGGTTCCCGAGGACGACAAGTACCCCTTCAGTAGCGTGGCGGCGCTCAACAGCACCTACTTCGCCAACTTCGGTGCCGAGCTTGCCGTGGTCTCGATGCTGCCCATGTTCTTCGAGCAGACCTGGGGACTCAGTGCTGCCATGGCCGGCCTCATCGCCGCTTCCTTCGCCTTCGTCAATCTGGTGGCGCGCCCCATGGGCGGCATGGTGTCGGATCGCATGGGCAACCGTCGCTTCGTCATGCTCAGCTACATGTTCGGCATCGGCATCGGCTTCGTGCTGATGGCCATGCTCAACTCGAGCTGGCCGCTTATCGTGGCTGTAGCCATCACCATCTTCACCTCCTTCTTCGTGCAGGGGGCGGAAGGCGCAACGTTCGGCATCATTCCCTCGATCAAGCGCCGCATCACCGGGCAGATCTCCGGCATGGCCGGCGCCTACGGCAACGTGGGGGCGGTGGTCTACCTGACCATCTTCACCTTCGTCACCCCGACCCAGTTCTTCTACATCATCGCCGCCGGCGCCTTCCTCAGCTGGCTGATCTGCTTTCTCTGGCTCAAGGAACCGGAAGGCGGCTTCGCCGAGGAGTATCACGTCTCCTCGGTGGATCGCATGATCGAAGAGCAGGCTCTGCTCAAGGCAGAACAGGCCGCTCGCTGAGGCCCACAACCGACCCGGGCGTTTCAACGACCGTCCGGGTCGCTGCGTTTCTCGGTCCTCTAACGTTCCGACGGCGGGCCAAGCTGCTGCAACAAGGCATTGACCAATGTTCCAGAGGCTACTCGGAAGGGACTACCACCGAAGGATTAGAGGCAATATTTCACGAGGTATCAGCGAAAAATCTTGATGCATGTCAATCATGCTATTGCCAAGCCTGACAGGCTGAATGGCGATACTTCATGCACCAGTGAAGGAGACACGACATGGAACATCTAGAGGGTGTCACCCGGCCCCAGCAGTACCGGGCCCTGACACTGAGCACACTTGCGTTCACCACCTGTTTCGCGGTGTGGACGATCTTTTCCATTATCGGAGTCCAGATCCAGCGGGACCTGGGGCTCAGTGAGACCCAGTTCGGCATCCTGGTCGCCACACCGATACTGACCGGCTCCATCAGCCGCATCTTCCTAGGCATCTGGACAGAGCAGTTCGGCGGTCGCCGCGTTTTCAGTATCCTGATGCTGATCACCGCGCTCTGCGTCTTCATGCTCTCCTACGTCGAAACCTACGCCATGTTCCTGGTTGCCGCGCTCGGCGTGGGCCTCGCGGGGGGCTCCTTCATCGTGGGTATCGCCTACACTTCCTACTGGTTCGAGAAGGAGAAGCAGGGTACAGCACTGGGCATCTTCGGTGCCGGCAACGCGGGGGCCGCGGTAACCAACTTCGCTGCCCCCTTCCTGCTGCTCGCACTGGGCTGGGAGCAGACCGCGGTGGTCTACGCCATCGTGTTGACGGTGGTAGCCGTAGGCTTCTGGATCTTTTCCAAGGAGGACCCGCTGACGCGCGCACGGCGCGGCCAGGGCGGCAAGGGGTCTTCCGCCCGGGAACAGCTGGAGCCGCTCAGACATCTCCAGGTATGGCGGTTTGCCCTCTACTACTTCTTCGTGTTCGGTGCCTTCGTGGCCCTGGCGTCCTACCTCCCGCGTTACTACGTCGGGGCTTACGATGTCAGTATCGCCGTGGCCGGCACCCTGGCGGCGCTCTACACCCTGCCGGCCAGCGTGTTTCGCGCCCTCGGCGGGTGGATGTCCGACCGCTTTGGCGCACGGGCGATCATGTACCTGACCTTCATCGCCTCGCTGGTGTGTTTGTTCTTCCTTTCCTATCCCGAGACCAGCTACATCATCCAGGGCAAGGAGGGCGAGATCGCGTTCACTATGATCCTGCCGCTATGGGCCGTGGTGATCCTCACTGTGTTGCTGGGCTTCTTCATGTCGCTGGGCAAGGCCGCTGTCTATAAGCATATTCCGGTCTACTATCCTGAGAACGTCGGCTCGGTGGGTGGCCTGGTCGGCATGATTGGCGGCCTGGGCGGCTTCTTCCTGCCGATCCTGTTCGGTATCGTCCTCGACCTCACCGGCATCTGGACCAGCTCCTACATGGTGCTGTTCGTGCTGGTGGCGGTGTCACTGGCCTGGATGCACGGCGCCATCCGCCGCATGGAGCGCCAGCGCGTTCCCGAGCTTGCCGAGGAACGCTATCGTTATCTGCCGGAGATCCAGGAGCCTGCGAAGCAGTATGCCGAGCGCAGACGGACACGGCAGACCGAGAAGTGACACCGCGTACCGGATTGAAGGAATGCCACCTGCGGGTGGCATTCTCATTTTCGGCAGGGCGTCTTGATCCAGGCCAGGAAAATCCACCGCGCCTCGCGCTATAGTGGCATATGAAATACATCAAAAGGCCTGACTCCCGATGAGGAATCCGGCCGTCTTTCGGATGCGAGGTGCCTTCCATGTCCCACACCCTGGCCCACGAACTTCCCACCAACACCGAGAAAGCCGCCCGCGGCCGCGGTGCGGCCATCATCGTCTACATGCTCTTCCTGGGCAGCGTGCTGGCCGTGGTCACCGCCCCCGTCGGCGTGCTGATCGCCCACCTCAAGCGCCGCAACGCCGAGCCCTGGGTACAGAGCCACCTGCAGTTCCAGATCCGCACCTTCTGGCTGGGCATGCTGGGAGGCGGGCTCTTCGTTGCCGCCTGGCAGTTGCTGGGGCTATTGGGAGCCCCGGCCGTGGCACCTTGGGCACTGGGCTATATCTATTTCACCGCCTGCCTGATCTGGATGGTGGCACGCTGCGGCGTGGGCATCAGCCGCCTGACCTCGAACCAGCCGGTTACCAACCCGCGCAGCCTGACCTTCGGTGGCGCGCGGGTGACCCTGGCGGACGGATGAACGAACGCGAGTTGCCTAACCCCGGGTGGGGGCCACTCTCGGCACTGCCCGGTAACCCGTTGATGTGGGTGCTGATACTCAGCGAGATGCTGGTCTTCAGCGCCTTCTTCGCCCTCTATGCCGCGGAACGGGTGGCGGCGACGGCCCTCTTCGACGCCTCACAGCGCGAGCTTGACCCGCTCGTGGGCGGGCTCAACACCCTGGTGCTGCTGACCAGCGGACTCTGCGTAGCGCTGGCCGTGGAGGCCGTGAGTACCAAAAGGATCCGCCGGGCCCGTCAGTGGCTGGGCGCCGCCATGGCGCTGGGCGTGCTGTTCGGGGTGATCAAGATGGTCGAATATTCGAGCAAGTTTGCCGCCGGCATCACCCCGGAGACCAACGCCTTCTTCGGCTTCTACTACGGGCTCACCGCCTTCCACTTCGCCCATGTGCTGTTCGGCCTGGCACTGCTGGCCCTGGTGACCTGGCGAACTACCACCGAGAACGTGGAGACCGCCGCCGCCTTCTGGCACATGGTCGACCTGATCTGGATTCTGCTCTACCCGCTGCTCTATCTGTTGCGCTGAGGGCTCTCTATTACGCTGAAGGATCTTTACTGCGCTGAACCGGAGGCCGTATGACATCGCTGCCCGGCACCCGCCGCCTGCTGGTTACCTGGGCCCTGCTGATGGCCCTGACAATACTCTCGATGGTCTCGGCGCGCCTCGACCAGGGCGACTGGCAATCGCTGCCGCTATGGTCGGCGGGCCTGGTGATCGCCGCCACCGGCTTCAAGGCCCAACGGCTGCTGATGGTCTACCTCAATCTGCGCGCCGCCACTCCTGCCTGGAAGGGCGCCATCATGGGCCTGGTGATGCTGACGCTGGCGTTGATCGCCGGTAGCTACCTGGTGGCGCGACTGGCCGGCTGACGCCGATACCGGCCCCGGGCCCCCTGCCACGAATCGAACACTAATCTTCCCGGCGCCTCTCGCATCAGGTAACTGCGATTGCCCTATGCGATTGCCCTATGCGATTGCCCTAATAACGTGCCCCGCGCAAGGATGCCTGTTATAAGGGAAAGTGTAGGCGGCAAGGACTGCGCCGCTGGAAACGTTACATGCATAGATTCCACTTCCGCATTTTCTCAAGAGCGTCGCTGGGCGACGAAAGGATTATGATCTCGCCACCCTCCTCGCTACCTTCCTCGGCATCCGGCACCCTCGTGGCCATTGGCGGTGCCGAGGACAAGACATCCGATCTCGAGATCCTCAGACGGGTCTTCTCCCTGGCTCCTGCAGGCAACCACGAGGTTGCGGTCATCGCCACTGCCAGCAGCATTCCCGACCAGGTCCTGCCCGAATACGAAGCGGCCTTCTCTCGGCTGGGTGCCAGCCGTGTCCATTCGCTGGAGATACGGGATCGCCAGCAGGCCGCCGACACCGACACCGTGCGACTGATTGAGCAGAGCGGCGTCATCTTCTTCAGTGGCGGTGACCAACTACGCCTGACCAATGTCCTGGGTGGCTCCCGGGTTCTGACGGCCATCCGCGAACGCCTCGACGACGGCGCGGTGGTGGCCGGGACCAGTGCCGGGGCGGCGGCCATGCCGGGCACCATGATTTACAACGGCGCTGCCGCCGATGCCCTGCGCAAGGGCGCCGTCAACATGACCTTCGGCCTGGGTCTGGTCGATGGCCTGATCATCGACAGTCACTTTCTCGAGCGCGGGCGCTTCACACGCCTGATGGAGGTCGGGGCAAGCAACCCGGAACACCTGGGGGTGGGCCTTGGCGAGGATGCCGGCGTGATCATCCACCCCCACGGCATTCTAGAGGCCATCGGGCCCGGTCATGTCATCCTCATCGACAGCCGGGACCTGGCGAGCTCGAACATCGCCGACTTGTCCGTGGGCGAACCCGTGGCCGTCGAGCACATGATCCTCCATGCCATGGTCAGCGGTCATGGCTTCGACGTCGAGGCGAGACGCTATCTCGTTCCCCACGAACTCACCGCCCTTCTCGCGGAGAAACGATGAACATTCTCGAACACCGAGCCCTTCGCGGCCCGAACTACTACAGCCGCTATCCGGCCATCTTCATGCGCCTGGACATCGGGGCACTCGAGGAGAAACCAAGCGACCTCGTCCCCGGCATCGTCGAGCGCATTACCGACCTGCTGCCGACCCTGCAGGAGCACCGCTGCTCGGTGGGCCGCCCCGGCGGCTTCCTGGAGCGACTCGGGCGCGGCACCTGGGCCGGCCATGTGGTCGAGCATGTGGCCATCGAACTGCAGAACCTGATCGGCTTCTCGGTGGGCTATGGCAAGACCATCGATAGCTATGACGCCGGCATCTACAACGTGATCTACCGCTATCGCGACGAGGCCTGTGGCCTGGCCGCCGGCGTCGAGGCCGTCGATCTCGTCGAGCGTCTCTTCGCCGGCCAGGAGATCGACATGCCGGCGATCATCGACCGCCTTCGCCAGGTGCGCGACGCCCACATGTTGGGTCCCTCGACGGCGGCCATCGTCGACGCCGCCAACCAGCGCGGCATTCCTCATACCCGCTTGAGTGAGGAAAACAGCTACATCCAGTTTGGCCAGGGTCATCTGCAGCAGCATATCCAGGCCACGGTGACGGGCCATACGGACCTGATCGGCCACGGCATCGCCGACGACAAGGAGTGGACCAAGCAGCTGCTCGGCGATGCCGGCATTCCGGTACCCCAGGGGTGGGTGTGCACCTCCTTCGACGAGGCCCTCGACGCGGTTCGCCGCATCGGCTATCCGGTCGCCTTGAAGCCAGTGATCGGCAACCATGGCCGCGGCGTGAGCACCAATATCGAGGACGACCAGTCGCTTAAGGAAGCCTTCGATATCGCCGCCCATCGCAACCCATCGGTGATCGTCGAGCAATACATCCGCGGCGAGGACCATCGCCTGCTGGTCATCGACAACAAGCTCGTGGCCGCTGCACGGCGGCGTCCGGCCCATGTGGTCGGCAACGGCATCGATACCCTCCAGGCCCTAGTCGACGAAGAGAACCGAGACCCGCGTCGCGGCATCGGTCACGAGAACCTGCTGACCCAGATCCAGCTGGACGAGCAGTCGCTGCGGCTGATCGGCCAGCAGAATCTGACCCTGCAGAGCGTGATTTCCGCAGGTGAGATGGTCTTCCTCAAGCCCACGGCGAACCTCAGCACCGGAGGCACGGCCACGGACGTGACCGACGATGTCCATCCCGAGGTGAAGTACGCGGCGGAGCGCATCGCCCGCCTTGTGGGCCTCGACATCATCGGCATCGATCTGCTCGCCGAGACCCTGAGTCGGCCCCTCGAGGAGCAGTCCGCCGGGGTGGTTGAAGTCAATGCCGGGCCCGGGTTTCGTATGCACCTCTCGCCGACCCACGGCGAGGGCCGCGATGTCGGTCGCCCAGTGATCGACATGCTGTTCCCCGACAGTGAGACGACCGGGCGCATTCCCGTCACGGCGGTCACCGGTACCAACGGCAAGACCACCACGGTGCGCCTGCTCTCTCATCTGCTGCGCCAGTCGGGTCGCAACGTGGGCATGGCCTGTACCGGCGCCATCGAGATCGACAACCATGTGATCATGCGCGGCGACTACAGCGGCCCCCAGGCGGCCGCCATCGTGCTGCGCGAACCCACCGTCGAGACCGCCGTCCTCGAGGTCGCCCGCGGCGGCATCATGCGACGCGGGCTGGGGTTTGACGAGTGCGACGTAGGCGTACTGCTCAATATCGCCAGCGACCACCTAGGCGAGCACGACATCCATACCCTGGATGAACTGGCGCGCTGCAAGACAGTGGTGATCGATGCCGTCCGCCAGGGCGGCACGGCCGTACTCAATGCCGACGACCCCCGGGTGCTGGAAGGCCAGGAATGGGCCCGGGGCGACATCATCTTCTTTACGCTGGACCCCGACTCGCGGCCGGTCCGTCAGCACGTTCGCGAACACGGGGTGGCCTTTACCGTCCACAACGAGCGCATCGTGATGCGCCAGGGCCACGTCGAGGCCGAAGTGATCCCGGTGGTGGATGTGCCGATAACCTTCGAGGGTCACGCCAGCTTCAACGTCGCCAACGCCCTGGCCGCCAGTGCTGCAGCCTATGCCCTGGGGCTCTCCATCGCCGATGTGCAGATGGGCCTGCGCACCTTCCATCCCACCCCCGGGCAGAACCCCGGGCGTACCAATCTCATCGAAGCAGAAGGCGTCAAGGTTCTCATCGACTACGGGCACAACGTGCCGGCCCTCGAAGCCTTGAGCGAGCTGGTCGGCCGGATCCCCGCCGGTCGGCGCATCAGCGTGGCCAGTGCCCCGGGAAATCGCCGCGACGAGGACCTGTTCAGCCTGGGTATCCTGCTCGCACGCATGCATGACATCGTCTACATCTACGAGACCGATTCCCGCGGGCGCACCCCCGGCGAGGCCGCGGGCCTGCTGCGCGACGGTGCCGAATCGGTGGGCAATACCTGCCGTGTGGAAATCATCATGGAGGAGGCCCAGGCCGTTGACAGAGCCTTCGACGAGGCGAGCCAGGGCGACCTGCTGGTGCTGCTGATCGACGACGTCGCCGGTGCCATCGAGCGCTTCCGCGGCCGGCGCTTCACGCCCACGCACGAATCCGCCGGCGAATCGAACTGATGGGATTCGACCCGATGGAAAGAACAGCTAAGCCGTTGCTGACGCTGCTGCGGGTGGGGCGTATCCAGGCTCCGGAACCCCTTGCGGCCACCGACATCCTGATCGCCGACGGTCGCATCGCCGCCCTGGGACAGAATATCGAGGTCCCAGAGAGCTGGCCGATCGAGGTGATCGAGGCGCGCGACCTGCTTGCCGTGCCCGCCTTCATCGACCAGCACGTCCATGTGACGGGAGGTGGCGGCGAAGGGGGCTGTGGCAATCGCTGCCCAGAGATCACCGCCGAGGAGATTGCCGCCATGGGTATCGCCACCGTGGTGGGCGTGCTCGGCACCGACAGCATCAGCCGCTCCCCGGCGGATCTGCTCGCCAAGGTGCGCGGGCTACGTGCCGAAGGCATCGCGGCCTACATGTATACCGGCGCCTACCGCGTGCCGCCGCCCACCCTGACCGGCGACCTCCAGCGCGACCTGGCATGGATTCCCGAGGTCATCGGCCTGGGCGAGCTGGCGATCTCGGATCATCGCTCCAGCCAGCCCAGGCAGGATGAGATCGAGCGACTGGTCAGCGAGGTCCGAGTCGGTGCCATGCTGGCCGGCAAGCTGGGCATCTGTCACTTTCACCTCGGCGATGGCAAGCGGGGACTGGAGCCGCTGCGCCGGCTGCTAGCGGAGACCGAGATTCCCGCCGAACAGGTGATCCCCACCCACGTCAACCGCCACCGTGCCCTGCTCGAGGAGGCTGCCGACTATGCGCTGGGCTTCGAGGCCTGCGTGGATGTCACTGCCTTCGACGAAGTGGGCGAGGAGGACATTTCTGCCTTCGAGGCGGTGTCGTTCCTGCTGAAGCGCGGCGTGCCCGCCGAGCGCATCACCATGAGTTCCGACTGCAACGGCAGCCTGCCCGAGTTCGATGCCAAGGGCGCGTATCTGGGCATGCGGGTGGCCCGCAACACCGCCCTGATCGGCGACTGGCAGCGTCTCGTTCGCAAGGGCGTGCTACCTCTGGAACAGGCCCTCGGCCTGATCTCGGGAAACGTGGCGCGGGTGCTGGGCCTGCAGGATCACAAGGGTCGCCTGGCCGTGGGCCTCGATGCCGACGTCACCCTGATCGACGACGACCTCCAGCCACAACAGACCTTCGTGGCGGGAAGATGCGTCTATCGCGCCGCCTCGCCGTCTTGACCTGGTTGACGCATCGACGCGGCGTCCCTGTAAACGTCGCGCCGTGCTAGCATCGCACGGAAACCCGATCCGAGCCTTCCCGGCGACTGATACCTCCAGCGACGAAGACGAGGCGCAGATGATTAACGGCAAACCCGTCCTCGGATGCCTGGCCTGGCTCTGCCTGGGCCTTTTCCTGGCGAAGCCGGCGGGCGGCGCCCAGTTGCAGGTGATCGATGCCAGCAGCGGCGAGCCGCTGGAAAATGCCGTGATCGAGGTGCAACTTCCCAACGCGTCCCCGGCGGCCAACCACACTGCCCAGGTGACGCAGCGCGATGCCAATTTCATCCCGCATGTCTCGGTGGTAGCCGTGGGTAGCCGGGTCACCTTTCCCAACCGCGATACCACCCGCCATCACGTCTTTTCCTTTTCGCCGGCCAAGGTCTTCGACCTGGAACTCTACTTGCAGGAAACACCGCCACCCGTGATTTTCGACCAGGCTGGCGTGGTAGTACTGGGCTGCAATATCCATGACCACATGCAGGCCTTCATCGTGGTCAGCGACGCCCCCCGCATCGTCAAAACCGACGCCGACGGCCGAGTGGCTCTGCCTGATCTCCCGGCTGGTCGACATGCGTTGCGGATCTGGCATCCTCGCCTGGATGACACGCATCAACAGTGGTGGGAAGGACAGATCATCCAGGGAGAAACCCGTACCGTGGCGCTCGACCTCGAGGCCAGACTGCCGGTACCCGCCGAGCCCTCGGCATTACAAGAACGTTTCAAGCAGGCGCTCCAAGACCGCGAGGGGTCGTGAATGTCGTTTCGCCGCCGCCTTCTACTGGTAATGCTGGCCGTCGTAGTCATCGCTCAGCTGGTAGCCGCGGGAGCTACGCTGCGAACGCTTCAGCAGGACACGTTGGCAAGAGGCGAACGCGAACTCGGCGTGGGGCTTGACGTCACGCGTCAACTTCTCGAGGAACGCGGCCGCCAGCTACGCGACAACGTGGCGATACTCGCCTCGGACTTCGGCTTCAAGAGTGCCGTGGCCACCCAGGACACCGACACCCTGATCAGCGTGCTCGCCAACCACGGCGACCGCGCCAACGCCGACATGGTGCTGCTCGGCGACCCCGAGGGCCAGTTGCTGGCCAGCAGCCACCATCCGCCCGAGATCCCCCTGCCCTTCCCCGAACTTTGGCAACAGGCTCGCGAGGATGGAGAGGCAGTCGAGGTGGTGATGCACGAAGGGCGCCCCTATCAGTTCGTGCTGATGCCGGTGCGCGCCCCGGGTCTGATCGGCTGGGTCGGCATGGGCTTTTTGCTCGATGCCGACTTGGCCGAGGAGATCGGCGCCCTGACCCGCCTGGAAACCCGCTTCGTCAATGAAGATCAGCGCGATGCACTGGTCGCCGACGAGCGCTACCTGAGCCGCAGCCAATTGCTCTATGACGGCGAGGAAGGACAGGCCTATGCGGTGGCGCAGCATCGGCGCAGCGACCTGCTCACCGCTTATGCGGCGCTTCGCTGGCAGTTACTAGTCATCTTTGCCCTGACGCTGCTGTTGACTGCGGTGATCGCCGCACTGAGTGCGCGCAGCATGGCGCGGCCGTTGACCACGCTCGTCGATGCCGCCCGCCGCATCGGTCACGGTGAGCGCCTGAGCGACATCAAGGTATCGCCGAAAGGCGAGATCGGACTGCTCGCCGATACGCTACTGACCATGCAGGAGGACATCGCCAGGCGTGAAACCACGCTGCGCTATCAGTCTCGCCATGATCAGCTCACTAACCTTGCCAACCGCCATTCGGCGGTACAGGACATCGACGACGCCATCGCCCAGGATGAGGACTTTACCCTGCTGCGCCTCTCGATCACCGACTTTCGTACCATCAACGACACCTTCGGCTATGCCATCGGCGATCAGGTATTGAAGGTTCTGGCCGAACGCCTCGACCGCCTGCCTCCACCGCAGGTCGAGGCCTACCGCCTCAGCGGCGACGAATTCATGCTGTTCCTGGCAGCGCCGGCCGCCGAGCAAGGCTGGCTGGTGGCGCTGCAGGAGCGCCTGGCCCAACCGATCGATCTGGAAGGTTCGCCGATTCGTCTTACGCTGGGCATCGGCGAGGTGCGCTATCCCCTGCATGGCGACAATGCCACGCTGTTGCTGCGGCGCGCCGAAATCGCCCTGGACATGGCCCGCCGTGCCCGGCGTGGGCATCAGTGCTACCTGGAGGGTCAGGACGAACTGCATCTGCGCCAACTGACGCTGGTACGCGACCTGCAGGAAGCGGTGACCCAGGACCAGCTCACGCTGGTCTACCAGCCCCAGCTCGACGCCCGGACCGGGCGACTTTCCGGCGTCGAGGCGCTGATGCGCTGGCATCACCCCAACCTGGGCTTCATCCCACCGGACGAATTCATCGCCCTCGCCGAACACTCAGGGCATATTCATCGCCTGACCCGCTGGATGCTGAACAAGGTATGCGCCCAGCTCCACGCCTGGGACCACGAGGGCTGTTCGCTGGTGGCTGCGATCAATCTCTCGGCCAAGGACGTCACCGATATCGATCTGCCCGCCCGGCTGCGCAGCTGCCTGGCAGAATACGGAATGGGGCCGGAGCGTCTACGTCTCGAAGTTACCGAGAGCGCCATCATGCAAGACCCCGAACACGCCAGCCGACAGCTCGAAGAGCTGCGCCGTGCGGGTCTGCGTATCGCCGTGGATGACTTCGGCACCGGTTATTCGTCGCTGGCTCAGCTCAAGCGCCTGCCCGTCCAGGAGCTCAAGATCGACAAGTCGTTCATCCTCAAGCTCGAGGAGAGCGCCGACGACGAGATCATCGTGCGCTCCACCATCGAGCTCGGCCATAACCTGGGCCTCGAGATCCTCGCCGAGGGGGTGGAAACCGCCGACGCGCGAGCACTGCTCGAACGGCTTGGCTGCGACACTCTGCAGGGCTACCTGATTTCACGGCCACTGGCGGCCGACCATATCGTCGACTGGGCCACCCAGCATCAGGCCTCTCTGTCCGAGGAGCAGACCCCATGATCCACCCGCCGCGATTCGCCAGCCTTTTCTGCAAACGCCTCTTTTCAGGAATGGGCCTGCTGCTCTGGGTGATCATCACCACCTCCCCCACCCTGGCCGGTAGCAGGCTGCTGGGCACCGGTGGCGTAACGCAGATCGAGGGCGCCGCCGGGGGTGGTCTCTCGCCCTGGGGGGTGCTGGCCGGCACCGCCAGCGAGGGCGAATGGGCCATCACCGCGAACCGCACCGAGGCCCGGCTCGACGACTATCGGCTAGCGGTCAGCGGTGTCGCGTTCAACTGGCAGGACCGGCTCGAAGTGTCTTTCGCCCGCCAGCGCCTGGGCCTGGACACCCTTGGCGGCGACTTGGAACAGGATATTCACGGCCTCAAGCTGCGGCTGGTCGGCGACGTACTCTATCACCCCTGGGGCATCTGGAGCCTGGGCGTACAGCACAAGCGTCTGGATGACGGCAGCCTGGCCCGGGCGGTAGGCGCGGACTCGACCCAGGGCAACGACATTTACCTCAGCGGCAGCAAGCTGCTGTTCGACGCCGTGGCCGGTCGCAACCTGCTGCTCAACCTCACGCTGCGTTCGACCCGGGCGAACCAGGGCGGCCTGCTGGGCTTCGGTGGTGACGAGAAAGAGAGTCGCTCCCTGGTGGCGGAGGGCTCGGTGGGCCTGTTTCTCACCCCGCACTGGGTGGTGGGCATGGAGTATCGCCAGAAGCCCGACAATCTCGGCTTCGCCCGTGAGGATGACTGGCAGGATCTCTACAGCGCCTACTTCTTCAACAAGCAGGTGTCGCTGACCGGTGCGTGGCTCGACCTGGGCTCGATCGCCGGTCTGGACCAGCAGCGTGGCGGCTACCTGTCGTTACAGGTCGCCTTCTAGGCAGGAGCCCTCCATGAAACTCGTTCGCCACCTTGTCGTCCTCGCCCTGCTCGCCCTGTTGCTGAGCGGCTGCGTGCAGCGTCCCACCTCACCAACGCCGACCCTGTATACCCAGTTGGGCGGCGAGTCGGGCGTGGCAGCGATCGTCGAGGACTTCACCTATCGCCTGGCCGGTGACGACGAGATCGTGGTGTTCTTCGCCAATACCAATATCGACCGCTTCGTCACCTCACTGGAGGAGCAGATCTGCAGCATCAGTGACGGCCCCTGCGTCTACAGCGGACCGCCCATGGATCGCGCCCACCAGCACATGGGCATCACCGACGCCCACTTCAATGCCCTGGTCGAGCACATGCAACAGACGCTGATCGATCAGGACATTCCCCCCGGCCCACGCAATCAGCTGCTGGGCCGCCTGGCCCGGCTGCACGGAGAGATCATGTCGTTGCAGTAAGCGCGCTTACCGATGCTCACCCGCAACGAGAAGCATGGCGGCAAGCCGATAGAGACTTGATCCGAACCGCCCTGACCTAGACCAGGAAAAGTCGCGCCGCCTCACACTATCCCGACGGCGGCTCGCTTCCCCGAGCCCAGCCTTCCAGGGCACGCCCCAGGCGCAGCAGGCCGTAGACCACGAAGGGCACCAGCAACATCAGGCCGATGCCCCAATCGCGGTTGTTGATCAGCCACACCAGCGGCAGCATCACTGCCACGGCGGCCAGGCACCAGATCGCCACGGCGAGGATGAGTCGGGTCGGCGTCGTCATGACGAGGCTCCTCGAAGAGTGGCTCAGGTGGCGATGATCTGGCGATAGATCCCCGGCAGCGCCTGGGAGAGGTGCTCAGGACGCTGCACGATGGCATAGCCGCCGCGGCCAAACAGGTGCGGGATATAGCGCCCCGCCTCGCGATCAATGGTCACGCCGAACACCCGCACCTCCTGGCGGCGCGCCTCGAGCACCGCCTTGCGGGTGTCCTCGATGCCGTAACGCCCTTCGTAGTAGTCGTTGTCGTTGGGCTTGCCGTCGGTGAGGATCAGCAGCAAGCGGTGCCGGTTGGGGCGCTCGGCCAGTTGGCCGGTCAAGTGGCGGATCGCCGGCCCCATGCGGGTATAGGAACCCGGCTTGAGGGCGGCGATGCGCCGCGAGACCCGGTCACCCATGGGTTCATCGAACTCCTTGAGGGTGTTGACCCACACCTTGTGACGCCGCTGAGACGTGAAGCTATGGATCGAGTAGTCGTCACCGCAGCCGGCCAGACCGTGACCCAGCACAAGTAGCGCCTCCTTGGCCACGTCAAGCACCCGGCGATCCTCCAGCCAGGCCTCGGTGGAGAGCGAGACGTCCACCAGGATCGATACCGCCAGGTCGCGGGCCTGGGTGCGGCTATCCAGATAGAGCCGGTCGCTGGATTCGCCGGTGGCGGCCAGGTCACAGTGCGAGCGAATCACCGCGTCCATGTCGAGTTCGCTGCCGTCCAACTGGCCACGCAGGATCTCGCGCCTCGGGCGCAGGGCCTCGAACTCGCGGCGCACGCGGCGAATGCGTCGCCGGGTCGACTCGTCGGGGGTCCAGTTCTCCCCCTCCTCGCTCTGCACGTCGCTGAGCACCACGCAGTGATCCGGCAGGTAAGCCTGTTTGCGATGGTTCCACTCGGGATAGGTATGGCGCCCCTTCAGCCGACCCCCAGCGACCTCATCCGGGGCCAGGTCGAGGTCGAGCTTGAGCCGGGTGGCCGCCTTCTTGCGGTTGGGCGTCAGCACGATCTCGTCGATCTGGTCGGCGGCCTTTTTCGCTTCCTCTTCCTCATCGTCATCCACGAGGCGATTGAGGTTCACCATTTCGGCCCAGGAGAGCATCTTCTCCATGTTGTTGAGCATCAACGGGTCGTCGCGGTCGGCCTGGTCCTGCTCGCGACGGTCGGCCTTGCGCTTGCCCTGGTCGTCCTCGGGCGAGTCGCCTGCCGACGCCATCTCTTCATCATCGTCGACGGTGGCTTCGCGGGCCCCGTCACGGGTCCCCAGGGTCACGGCCTGGCCCCACAGCGGCACCGGCAGCGGCGGGCGGTAGCCGCGTGGCGCGTGGAACTCCTCGAGTGAAAAGTCCGGCTCGCGGATGGCGCGCTGCATGGCCGCGGCCCATCCCCCCTCGGGGTCGGGTGCGCCAAGCTCTGCCCGCACCGCGGCCTCCAGGTCCGCTTCGCGGGCAGGCAGCCGCATGCGCCGCGGGCGGATGGCGAGCAGTTCCCCGCAGAGGCGGACATAGCGATCCATCAGCCCCGGGAAGCGGGCCAGGGCGGCCCGTGTCGTGCGACGCGCCTCGCGCAGGCGCTGCAGATCGGCCTGCAGCGGGTCCGCGGAAAGCGTCACCGGCCGGGCTTCGGCGAGGAAGGCGGTTAGCCAGAGATAGAGGTCACGGTTGAGGGCGGCCTCCGGAAAGAGCGCCAGGCGTGGCGGCAGCAGCAGGTTCTCCTCGTCGCGGCGAGCCTGGTCGAGGTCCTCCTCGTCAAGTCCCAGGCGCTGACGCAGGCTTAGCCGGTGGGCCGAGGCGCGACGGGCGATGGCGGCCACCTCGATGCCCTGCTCGCCGCCACCGGCACGGAAAAAGACGCTGAGCATGGGGCGCAGGCTCTCGAGGCTAACCGCCGCCTCGGGGTGATCCGGATAGCTCTCCGCGCCGGAGGCCCAGCGGTGCCAGAAACGGCCGACGGTCTCCTCGACCTCAAGAAAGTCCAGCATGATCAAGCTCCCGGGTAAGGCGAAGCGGGTTCTCACAACTCGGGGCTAATCCGGTGGCAAGCCTGCGAGGAGGCGCTGTGAATACCTCCCTGTACGCTACCGACGCCATCCCTGGCGTAGGACCTCCTCTTCGGCTTACCCCCGGCGCCCCTTCCGTAATAACAAAGTGTCTCATTAGCCAAAGGTGGCCTGAATGGCTTCCATGAGTCCTTCCTGGACGTCGGTGTCGTCGGAGAGCGGCTCCACCAGGGTGGCGCGAGCGGCATCGAGGATCGGCATGCCGGCATGGATCAAGGTCGCGCAGTAGACCAGCAGGCGGGTGGAGACACCCTCCTCCAGGTCCTGGCCCTTCATGTCGCGCAGGCTGGCTGCCAGGTTGACCAAAGAAGCGCAGCGCTCCGCATCCAGGCCACTCTCGCGGGCCACGATGTCGCGCTCGACATGGGGGGGCGGGAAGTCGAAGGACATTGCCACGAAACGCTGGCGGGTGCTGGGCTTCAGGGACTTGAGGATATGCTGATAGCCGGGGTTGTAGGAGACCACCAGCATGAAGTCGTCAGGCGCCTCGAGCAGCTCACCGGTGCGTTCCAGCGGCAGCAGGCGTCGATCGTCGGTGAGCGGGTGCATCACCACGGTGACATCCTTGCGAGCTTCCACCACCTCGTCGAGGTAGCAGATACCGCCCTCGCGCACGGCGCGGGTCAGGGGACCGTCGACCCAGCGGGTCTCGCCACCCTGCAGCAGATAGCGCCCGGTCAGGTCGGCGGCGGTCAGGTCATCGTGGCAGGAGACGGTGAACAGCGGCTTGCCGAGCTTCGCTGCCATATGGCTGACGAAGCGGGTCTTGCCACAGCCGGTCGGCCCCTTGAGCAGCAGGGGCAGGCGTTGCTGGAACGCCTGCTCGAACATCGTGCACTCGTTGCCGACACTCTCGTAGTAGGGAATCTCTTGCTCGCTGGCCTCGGCGGCCACGGAGGAAAGAGGCATGAAGATCACTCCTGTCAGGGTGATGTACGAAGAACCGAACGAAAGAGGGCCCCGACCGGGGCCCTCTGTTGGTCAGGCGTGCTCGGGGCCTGCGGTCATCTGCGTGCCACCGGCGGGCACCTGCTCGCGGGCCGGGCCGAAGAAGGCGTAGAGCAGCATCACCGCACCGATGGCCACGGCGACACCGGCGCCCAGGCGCATCATGTAGAAGAGGCCGAGCTGGCTCTGTACCTCCATGAAATTCATGCCCAGCACGCGCTGCAGGTGAGTCTGGACGACACCGGCAAAGGTCAGCGTGAAGGTCATGAAACACATGGCACCGGTCATGATCCAGAAGCCCCACATGTTCAGCACCTGGTTGTAGGGCTGGACGCGGCGCAGATGCGGCATGGCGAAGGTGATGATGCCGAGAATCAGCATCACATAGGCGCCGTAGAAGGCCAGGTGGCCATGGGCGGCGGTGACCTGGGTACCATGGCTGTAGTAGTTGACCCAGTGCAGGGTGTGCATGAAGCCCCACACGCCGGCGCCGAAGAAGGCCACGGCCGGGCAACCCAGGGCCCACAGCATGGCGGCCTTGTTGGGGTGGTTACGGCTGCCCTTCCAGAACATGGTGAAGGCGAATACCACCATGGCGAAGAAGGGGATTACCTCCAGCGTGGAGAAGATGCTGCCGATGGGCTGCCAGTAGCTCGGCGCACCGATCCAGTAATAGTGGTGGCCTGTACCCAGCAGGCCCGAGAAGAGCGACAGGCCGACGATGATATACAGCCACTTCTCGATCACCTCGCGGTCGACACCGGTCATCTTGATCAGCAGGTAGCCCAGCAGCGCCGCCATGATCAGCTCCCAGACGCCCTCGACCCAGAGGTGCACCACCCACCACCAGTAGAGCTTGTCCACGGCGAGGTTGGTGGGGTTGTAGAAGGCGAACAGCCAGAACACCGCCGCCAGCCACAGGCCCAGCATCAGTACCAGGTTAATGGCGGTTCGGCGCCCCTTCAGCAGGGTCATGCTGGTGTTGAACAGGAACATCAGGAACGAGATGGTAATCAGCACCTTGACCCAGAACGGCTGCTCCAGGAACTCGCGTCCCTCGTGAATGCCGAACTGGTAACCGACAAGCGCCGCGGCCCCGGCGAAGGCGAAGATGGCCAGCTGGATATAGGCAATGGTAGGGCTGTGGATCTCTCGCTCGGCCTCTTCCGGCATCAGGTAATAGGTGGAGCCCATGAAGCCGAGCAGCAGCCACACGATCAGCAGGTTGGTATGGCTGACACGCATGATGTTGAAGGGCATGAAGTCGGCCATGAAGTTGGGCCAGACATAGACAGAGGCGGCCAGCAGCCCGAAGACGACCTGCAGCGCGAAGAGTGCCATGGCCACCATGAAGAATGGCAGTGCCACCTTCTGGGTTTCGTATTTCATCGGTGTCGTTCTCCTTGATTCATACGGCTCAGCCGGCGGTGTTAGGCGGCCAGTCCTGAGTATCGATACCGTCGGTCCACTCCAGGAAGTCGATCAGCGACTGCATCTCTTCCTCGCTGAAGTCGTAGGCCGGCATCTGGCGGCGTCCCTGGGCGCCCAGCGGCTGGGCCCGAATCCAGGCGGCGAGACCCGCACGTGCGGCCTCCGGATTCTCGTGGCCCCCGTAGCGCTCCCAGACATTGCCCAGCTCAGGTGCAAAGTAGGCACCTTCGCCTATAATGCTGTGGCAGTTGATGCACATGTTCTTTTCCCACACTTCCTTACCGTGCTTGACGGACTCGGTTAGCCCTGCACTATCGGTGGACGTGTTGACCATGTACCAGTGGCTGTGAGCCGTCAGCGCGGCAAACAGCAGAAAGAAGAACAGCGACCCGCCGTAGAAGATGTTGCGGGCCGCCGATTTGGTGAGACCATCGGCCATGGACCATACCCCCTTGCTCGTGTGGCAGTGCCGCAGCCCATCGTGGCATGCAGCGCTGCGTCCCCTTTTAAGATGCATAACAAATACATGTTAAGCGTAGCAGGGGAGCGCAGGGTTTGGCATTGACGCCGGTCAATTTCTGAGGAAGGAAGGTGGGCGACGACCGAACAGGACGTCGCCAGGCAGGACTCAGTGGCCGAGGATCTGACTGAGGAACAGCTGAGTGCGCTCGGACTTGGGGTGGTTGAAGAAGGTCTCAGGGGGCGCCTCCTCGATGATCTGCCCCTGATCCATGAAGATGACCCGATCGGCCACGGTCTTGGCGAAGCCCATCTCGTGGGTCACGCAGAGCATGGTCATGCCGTCGCGGGCCAGCTCGACCATGACGTCGAGCACCTCCTTGATCATCTCGGGGTCTAGCGCCGAGGTCGGCTCATCGAAGAGCATCACCTCCGGCTGCATGCACAGCGCTCGGGCAATGGCCACCCGCTGCTGCTGGCCACCGGAGAGTTGGCCGGGGTACTTGAGGGCCTGATCGGCAATCTGCACCCGTTCGAGGATTTCTCTCGCGGTGCGCTCGGCCTCGGCACGCGGCTTCTTCTGCACCCAGGTCTGGGAGATGCAGCAGTTTTCCAGCACGCTCAGATGGGGAAAGAGGTTGAAGTGCTGAAACACCATGCCGACGTTACGGCGAATCTGCTCGATACGCTTCACGTCACGGGTCATGGGCATGCCATTGACCACGATGCGCCCTTCCTGGTGTTCCTCAAGGTGGTTGATGCAGCGAATCAATGTCGACTTGCCGGACCCCGAAGGCCCGCAGATAACGATGCGTTCGCCCCGCTCCACCGTCAGGTCGATGTCGCGCAGCACGTGGAAGTCGCCGAACCACTTGTTGAGCCCGGTGATCTCGATCATCGGTGAGTCGGTCTGGGCGGCAGTTGCCTCGTTCATGAGAAGACCCCGTTCGTGATTGATTGTTCTAGTGGCCGGTGTGCAGGCGCCGTTCGATGTGTTGGCTGTAGCGCGACATGCTGAAACAGAACACCCAGAACACCAGGGCGGCGAACACATAGCCCTCGATGGCGAAACCCAACCAGTCGCTGTCGGTCAGCCCCGCGCGGATGATCGCCAGCAGGTCGAAGAGCCCGATGATCAGCACCAGCGAGGTGTCCTTGAACAGCGCGATGAAGGTATTGACGATGCCGGGGATGACCAGCTTGAGCGCCTGGGGCAGCACGATCAGCCCCATGCGCTGCCAGTAGCCCATGCCCATCGCCTTGGCCGCCTCGTCCTGCCCGCTGGGGATGGCCTGCAGGCCGCCACGAACCACCTCCGCCATGTAGGCACTCCAGAAGAACATGATGCCCACCAGGGCACGCAGCAGCTTGTCGAATTCCACCTGCGTGGGCACGAACAGCGGCAGCATCACCGAGGCCATGAAGAGCACGGTGATCAGCGGAACGCCGCGCCAGAACTCGATGAACACCACGCAGAAGCCCCGTACCAGCGGCATCTGTGAACGCCGCCCCAGCGCCAGCACCACCCCGATGGGCAGTGAACCGACGATACCCACGGTGGCAATGGTCAGGGTCAGCATCAACCCGCCCCAGTCGCGGGTCGGCACATGCTCGAGGCCGAAGCTACCGCCCACCAGCAGGAAGAAGGCCACCACCGGGAAGCCCACCAGGGCAAAGAGCCCTACCCAGCGCTTGGCGGGCAGGCGCGGGATGACCAGCCAAGCCACCAGCACCGCCATGAGCAGGAACACCAGGTCCACCCGCCAACGTGCGGATTCCGGATAGAAGCCGTAAATGATCGACTCGAAGCGTGCGCTAATGAAGACCCAGCAGGCCCCTTCGCCACTGCACGCCTCGCGGGAATCGCCTAGCCAGTCGGCCTGAAACACCGCCCATTGCAAGGTGGGCCAGAGCACCATGGCCAGCACGGCCACGGTCACCAGCGTCACCGCTCCGTTGAGCGGCGTGTTGAAGAGATTGAAACGCAGCCAGCCGAGAACGCCGCGACGCAGGTCGGGGGGCCGGCGCTCGGCGACCATCTCGGTCACAGTCTTGGAATCCACCATCTCAGCGCTCCTTGAGCAGCGTGCGCGCGTTGTAGAGGTTCATCAGCGCGGACACCACCAGGTTGATCAGCAGATAGACGCCCATGGTCATGGCGACAATTTCGATGGCCTGTCCGGTCTGGTTAAGCGCAGTGCCGGAGAACACCGCCACCAGATCCGGGTAGCCGATCGCCGTGGCCAGCGAGGAGTTCTTGATCAGGTTGAGGTGCTGGCTGGTGAGCTGCGGCACGATCACCCGCATCGCCTGAGGAATCACTACCTTGCGCAGGATGATGCCAGCGGGCAGGCTCAGCGCCTTGGCCGCTTCCACCTGCCCTTGGGGCACCGACTGGATGCCCGAGCGCACGATCTCGGCAATGAAGGAGGCAGTGTAGATAGAGAGCGCCAGCCACAGGGCAATCAGTTCGGGAAGCACCGTCACGCCGCCCTGGAAGTTGAAACCCTTGAATTCCGGGATGGACCACTCCAACGGCATGCCAGTAACCAGGAAGGTAGCGAGCGGCAGGCCGATCAGCAACAAGGTGCCGAGCTTGAACACCGGCAGAGGCCGGCCAGTCTGTGCTTGACGGCGCTTTGCGAACCGCACCATCCACCAGGTAGCGATCACCGCGACCAGCAGCGCCCAGGGGGTAGCGGCGAAGCCGGCCAGTGGCTGTGGGTCGGGGAAGACCACGCCGCGAACGTTGAGAAAGACCACCTCGAGCAGCGAATGGCTATCGCGCGGGCTGGGCAGGGCCTGCAGCACGGCGAAGTACCAGAACAGGATCTGCACCAGCAGCGGGATGTTGCGAAAGATCTCCACATAGACGTTGGCCAGTCGGGCCAGCAGCCAGTTGGGCGACAGCCGAGCGATGCCCACGGCGAAGCCGATCAGGGTCGCCGTCACGATGCCCATGGCCGAGACCAGCAGGGTATTGAGCAGCCCCACCACGAAGGTGCGGGCATAGGTGCTGTCGCCGGAGTATTCGATCAGGGTCTGGGGGATGGAGAAGCCGGCCCGGTCCTGGAGGAAGCCGAAGCCGGTGGTGATGCCTCGGGCCTCGAGGTTGGCCATGGTGTTCGATACCACCACGAAGATGAAGGCCCCAAGCGCCAGCAGCAGGATGCCCTGCACCAGCAGGGCGCGAAAGCTGGGGTCACGCCATAGCGGCCCCCGCTCCCGTGAGGAAGAACGCAGCATATCGAGCCTCGCAGACGTACCCGAAACGGCACCACGCATGTCGCCATGCGTGGTGCCCCGTCATTGAACGTTCAGGATGGGGTCAGCGGACCGGCGGTGCGTAGAGGATGCCGCCCTCGTTCCACAGCGCGTTAACCCCGCGGCTGATCTGCATAGGGGAGTCCTCGCCCACGGTGCTGGCGAACACCTCGCCGTAGTTGCCTACGTGCTTGATGATGTTGTAGGCCCAGTCCTTGCCGATGCCCATATCCTCACCGTAGTTACCCTCGACGCCCAGCAGGCGGGCCACCTTGGGGTTGGGCGGGTCGGCCTTCATGTCGTCGACGTTGTCGCTGTTCACCCCGAGCTCCTCAGCATTGACCATGGCGAAGATCGACCACTTGACGATATCGAACCACTGGTCGTCGCCCTGGCGCACCACCGGGCCGAGCGGCTCCTTGGAGATCAGCGTCTCGAGGATCTCGACGCTGTCCGGTTCCGGCAGTTGCAGGCGCAGGGCGCTGAGCTGTGAGGTGTCGGAGGTCAGGATGTCACAGCGGCCGCTGGCGAAGCCCTGAGCGGTCTGGTCGGGAGTATCGAAGGTGACTGTCTGGATATCGATACCCCGGGAGGGGAAGTAGTCGGCAAGGTTGAGCTCGTGTGTAGTGCCGGACTGGATGCAGATCGAGGCACCGTCGAACTGCTCGGGACCCTCGATACCCAGGTCCTTGGCCACCATGAAGCCCTGGCCATCGTAGAAGGTGGTGGCGGTGAAGTTCATGCCCAGCGAATTGTCGCGGGTCGCGGTCCAGGTGGTGTTGCGCGAGAGGACGTCTATCTCGCCGGACTGCAGGGCGGTGAAGCGCTCCTTGGCGGTCAGCGGCGTGAAGGAGACCGCCTCGGGATCATCGAAGATGGCGGCGGCAATACCACGGCAGGTCTCCACGTCCAACCCTTGCCAGGTGCCATCCTGATCGGGCGAGGAGAAGCCGGAGAGGCCGACGTTGACGCCACAGCGCAACTGGCCCCGCTCCTTCACCTCATCCAGGGTGGCCGCCGAGGCAGAGGAGATCATACCGACGCAGAGCGCAGCGGCAGAAAGAGATAGCAGTGTCTTGTTGTTGTACCGCATAAAAAGACTCCAGAATCTGTTGTGTCGAGTGTTGCTTATGTATCAAGTTCGAGACTAGCAGACCCTGGGACCTCATCGCCAATCGGAGATTAAACGCTTGTGTTAGCTGGTTCGCGGGATAGCAGTGGTCAAGACTCGGTGATGTCCTCGATCCAGGTCAGGGCCGCAACGCCGCTGGGCAGCCCCAGGGTGGGGATCGCCAGCATGGCCACCTGCTTGAGGGCCTGGGCAGATTCGCCTTCCTCCAGCCCGCGACGCACATGGGAATGCACGGCGCCTTCGGAGCGCGCCCCCACGGCCAGTGCCAGCTTGACCAGGCGGCGAGTGCGCGCGTCCAGTGGGCCGGATTCAGCACAGGCCCGGCCCAATTCTGAATACGCGTCCCAGATCTCGGGATACTGCTCGGCCACCTGGCCGGCACCGGCGGGAAGTTCCTGTTGCGACATGTTGTGCTCCTTGATTCGTGGGTGAGTGGTGAGTATAAGCCAGCCGCACGGCCTCTCGTCACGTTAGCCAGGAGAGCGGGCTATGGAGAATCGCGGCACCCAGCATATAGACGAAGGTGGCCACCGCGGCCAGGGCGGCAACGGCCCTCACCCGCGGCGTCCTGCCGCGCTTGATCGCCACAGTGCCCAGGCCGATATACGCCAGCAGGGCGATCAGCTTGGCCGCCAGCCAGGGATGCTGGTGCGGCCATAGCGATAGCATCACCATCAGCACCAGGCCCAGCGTCAGCAGCAGGGTATCGATGATATGAGGGGCGATCTTGACCCAGCGGGCCTGCAGCATTGGCACCTCGCGCACCGACCACCAGGCCCTCAGCAAGAAGAACAGGATGCTAAGGGTGGCTGCGGTGATATGCAGATGCTTGATCAGGGCATAGTGCTCGATCATGACGCCCCCTGGCCGTGCCTATCCATCCTTGCCGTCGGCTCGGGCCGACAGCAGCGGCCACGTGTAGTGGAACAGGAAGATCACGTAGGCCAGACACCAGAAGATGATGCCCAGGTTATAGGTCCAGTGGGTGATCTGCGGAAAGAGCGCCAGTACCGGCGAGCGCAACAACGCCGCGGCCACCATCAGCCCCAGGGCCACCCCAATACCGGGCAGGGCACGAATGGGGCGGGCCGTATGGCCGAGCGCGACCCTCGACATCATGGACAGCATCATGGTCCCCATGCCGCCGATGGTCAGGGCATGGAGCGCGGCGTCGGCGCGGCTTCCACCAAGCAGCGCCACGGCCCACATCGCCAGGCCTAAGGGGATGAAGGCGTAGCTCAGGTGCAGCCCCCAGAGCAGCGGCTCGCGCCAGCTATGGAGGCCGCCCCAGCGCGACAGCCGCACGGCGTTGGCGAGTGCCGCCAGGCCCATCAAGGCCGCCAGCAGTCCATCAGGCACCGCCACGCCGAGCATAATCAGCAGTTGGCTCAGCACCACCGCCATGACGCTCCCCAGGCTCAGATACTCCAGTGCAGGAATGGGTGGCTTGCGGGTCAGACCCAGGCGGTTGGCGGTGAACATGGCGATCACCCTGCCACCCACCACCACCATCAGCAGGGAGAACAGCAGCACCGCCAGATAGGCAGCCTGGCGAATCATCTCGGCATCGCCGGTCAACACCCCCAGGTGCATGGCCAGATTGGCGAGCGCCAGCAGCGCCAGGGCCGGCAGGAAGATCAGGTTGCGCCAGCGCTTCGCAGCGATCACCAGCCGGGCCATCACTCCCGCCACTGCCGGCAGGAACGCCAGATCGACCAGCACCGGCAGCCAGGGCGGCAGGCCCAGGGGAAAGGCCATCAGCACCCGCCCGGCCAGCCAGACCCCGACCAGGGCCAGCAGCGGACCACCCTTGATGCTGGGCAAGCCGGTCCAGTTCTGCACCGCCGTGAGCAAGAAGCCCGCCACCACGGCGGCGGCAAACCCGAACAGCATCTCGTGCTGGTGCCAGAACATCAGGCCACCGAAAGGGCGCAGCAGGATGTCACCGTGCCAGAAGGCGAACCAAACACCCAGAGAGAGCACGCTAAACAGTGCCGCCAGTAGGAAGAAGGGACGAAAGGCCAGCCGCGCCACCGGAAGACGCGTCAGCGTGGAAGAACGAACGGAAGAAGAGGAGGTCGATTGCATGGCGCTATACCCGACTAAAACGCTTGGTTATGGCCATTGTGCCCCACTCTCCATGCGCCTTCCATGACAAGCATCAAGAATACTTCTTATGACGCCTCAGTGGCTGGTGCCCTCCTCGTAGCGCGTCTTGTTCCAGACGTTGTACTTGCCGGAGGGCTTGCTCATGGGAATACGCTGCTCTTCCTCCAGGGTATCGCCGTCATAGACGATCACCGCGCCGTCCTCTTCCCACAGGCTCAGCAGCAGCTTGTCGCCATAGCGGTCAAACTCCACGTGGGCGGCGGTCTTGCCGGGTTCGGGGATCAGCGTCTCGACGATCTCCAGGCTGGCCTTGTCGATCACGTGGACCCGATCGCGGTTGGGTCCGAAGAAGACGTCCACCCAGACGTAGGGCGAGTTGGCATGGCTGCGCATGAAGAAACCGGGACCGTCGGTCTCCAGCGTCTTGATCACCGTCCAGTCCGTCATGTCGATGATCGATACCGCCGCCTTGGTCAGGTGCGGCGTGGCCATGACGCGGCGCCCCTCATACTCCCAGGTAATGCCCGAGCCTAGATGAGGCATTCCCTCCAGGGGCAGGTCGGCTACCTTTTTGCCGCTGTCCAGGTTGACCACCATGCCACCCTGCCCCCCCCGCGAGGCGCCAATGACGTGCTCATACGCGAGGTCGAAGAAGAAGTCGTCCAAGTAGTCAGGCACTGGAATGCGCCGAACCTGGAAGTTGGGTGTGTCATGCCCGCGGCGCTGCTCGAGCGGCGTGGTCATGTGCCCGGTGGAGACCACCGGCTCGGTGGGCAGCGGCCAGGGGATCTCCCACACCTCCTTGATATCCTTGAGCGCGGCAATGAAGCTGCCCCGGGGAGGTGCCGCATAGACGGCGCTGACCCGCGAACTCTCGCCGTCCGCGCCCACCGCCGGATAGATCTTCATCAGGTCGAGGTTGTGGGCATCGAACAGCACCAGGCTATGGGGCAGGTAATTGGCGGCCATTACATAGCGGCCATCGGCGGAGACGGCGATATTGCGCATATTGATGCCGGCGCGCACCTCGGCCACCACCTCCATGTTGTAGATGTCGTACTTGGTGATCCAGCCGTCTCGGGAGCCGAAGAAGACATGGCGCCCGTCTGGAGTATATTTGGGCCCACCATGCAGGGCGTAGCGGGTCTCGAAGCGGTGGATACGTTCGAAGGTATCGCCGTCGAGCAGGCTGGCGTGGTGGTCGCCGGTCTCCACCACGATGAAGAGGTTGAGCGGGTCGGCATCGAAGAGAGGCTCATCTGGCAGCGAACCGTCCGGATGGATGACCTTCTGGCTGGCAAGAATCTCGTCGCGGCCCCAGGTGGGTTCGACCTCGGGCTCGCGGTAGAGCCACTCGGCCAGGGAACGGATCTGATCGTCGTCGAGCTGCTCGCCGAAGGCCGGCATCTGGCTGGCCGCTCGCCCGTCGCGGATCACCGCCTCGGCGGCCTCCGGCTTGAGCCGCGAGAGGTTGCCGGGCAGCAGCGCCGGGCCGATGCCACCGAGGCGATCCTCGCCGTGGCAGGACGCACACTGGACCTGATAGAGATTGTGGGTATCGTCGGCACCGGCCGGCGCCATGGCCGTGAACAGCACCCCGGCGGCCAGGGCCCGCAGGAAGGTCCGGAAAGAAATGACGCATTTCACAGGGCAATTCGCTCCCGCACCAGTTCCAGGGTCTCGCCTTCGACGAAAGTCGCTTCTCGCGGCTTGGGCTGAGCCAGCGTCTCGGCCAGGCGCACTACCTTGCCCACCACGATCAGAGTTGGCGGCTTCAGCCCCTCCCGCGCGATAGTCTCGACCAGTTCGCTCAGGCAGGTAATCACCTGGCGCTGCTCGGGGGTGGTCCCCCGCTCCACCAGGGCCACTGGATGATGGGCGGGCAGACCGTGCTCCTGCAGCTGACGGCTGATCAGCTCGGCATTGGCGAGCCCCATATAGAAGACAACCGTCTGGTTCGGACTCGCCAGCGAGGACCAGTCCAGCGCCAGGTCACCGTCACCCTTGCAGTGGCCGGTGACGAAGGTGACGCTCTGGGCGAAGTTGCGATGGGTCAGCGGGAAGCCGCCGTAGGCGGCACAGCCCTGGGCAGAGGTGATCCCCGGCACCACCCGGAAATGGATGCCATGCTCGATGAGCACCTCGGCCTCCTCGCCGCCGCGACCGAAGATATAGGGATCGCCGCCCTTGAGCCTCACGACCCGCTTGCCCTCCTCGGCCAGGCGTACCAGCAGGGCATTGGTCTCGTCCTGGGTCAGGGCGTGACAGCGCGAGGCCTTGCCCACGTAGAGACGCCGGGCCTTGGGGTTGGCCAGGGCCAGGACCTCCTTGGAGACCAGGCGGTCGAAAACCAGGCAATCGGCCTGCTCGAGCAGCGACAGGGCCCGCAGGGTCAGCAGCCCTGGGTCGCCGGGCCCGGCGCCGACAATGGCTACCTCGCCGGGCGCCAGGGGCGCCTCGGCGAGATCATAGGAAACGCGACGTGACGGCATGGCGGAGATCCTCGTCAGCCTTACTGGATTTCGACGGCCTGGATGGCCTCATAGGGGGCCGAGATACGACGCTCGCCCTCTTCGGCGACCCCGATCTCGAGATTGGTCAGGTAGCAGCCGGGATCCTCCTCCCAGGGATCGCCGGAGACCTTCCAGGCACGAACCCGGGTGTTGCCGTTGCAGATCGACAGGAAATGGCACTCGGCACAGCGCCCCTTCACTGGCCGCGGTCGCTGGCGCATGCCCAGCATCATGGGGTCTTGGGTATCGCGCCAGATCGCGGAGAAGGGCCGATCGCGAACGTTGCCCAGGTCGTGATCCCACCAGAAGGTATCGGGGTGGACGTTGCCCAGATTGTCGATGTTGGCAATGTTCTCGCCGGAGGCGTTGCCCCCCCAGTTGATCAGCCGCTGCTCCAGGGCCTCGGCCTGCTCGGGGAAGTGCTCGCGAGCCCACATCAGCAGGAAGGGGCCATCGGCGTCGTTGTTGCCGGTGACGTACTCGCGCTCGATACCGCGCTCGAGTTCACTGCGGCAGTGGTCGAACAGGCGGGTCATGGCATCGCGGGTCATCTGATGCCAGGCGTCCTGCTTACTGTGGCGCCGTCCACGGCCGCCGTAGTTGAGGTGCGAGAGATAGAACTTGTCGACATCATGCTCGTCGAGCAGCGCCAGGATATCGCCGAGTTGCTCGTAGTTTTCGCGCGTCAGGGTGAAGCGCAGGCCCACCTTGATGCCGCGCTCCTTGCACAGCTTAACCGCATGCATCGACTCGCGGAATGCCCCCTGACGCTGACGGATGACGTCGTGGGTTTCCTCGAGGCCGTCGATGCTGATGCCCACGTAGTCGTAGCCAACCTCGGCGATGGCATCGATGTTGTCTTCGGTGATCAGGGTTCCGTTGGTGGAGAGGCCAGTGTAGATGCCAAGCGCCCGGGCGCGGTGCGAGAGCTCGAAGATATCAGGACGCATCAGCGGCTCGCCGCCGGAAAGAATCAGCGCCGGCACACGAAACGCATGCAGGTCGTCGAGAACGGCGTGTGCCTCGGCGTTGGAGAGCTCACCGGCGAAATCGATATCCGCCGAGGTGGTGTAGCAATGCTTGCAGGTGAGGTTACAGCGGCGGATCAGGTTCCAGATCACCACCGGACCGGGCGGCTTGCGGGCCGGAGGGATAGGTCCCGGCTCGATCAGCGACTTGATGTAGCGGGTGACGCGGAACATGGTGTTCTCCTGCTTGTTAGAGCAACCGGGCGAGGCTCAGTCTCGCCTCTCGATGTCTTTCCCGTGGGTGCCTGAATCGCCGGGACCGGCGGCCAGGCGCAGCCCTGTCTTCTTGAGGATGCGCGAGCTGTAGAGGATACGGTAGTCACGGCAGGCCTCGCCGAGCAGCTCGCGGATAGCCTCGGCCTGATGCTCGACCTCACCGAAGCTGCGTCCGTGAAGCATGGCAAAGAGGTTGTAGGGCCAGTGGGGCAGATGCCGCGGGCGTCGATAGCAGTGGCTGACGCCCTCGATGGCGGCCACCTCGCGTCCCAGCCGGGCGACATGGGTGTCATCCACGTCCCACACCGTCATGCCGTTGGCCACGTAGCCGAGTCGATAATGATTGGGTACCGCCGCGACTCGGCGAATCACCCCGCGTGCCTGCATCCGCTGCATTCGCGAGAGCACCTCCTCGCCGCTCATGCCTACCTCGCGACCCACCGCCTCCCAGGGCTCCGGGACCAGCGGGAGGCCGGCCTGAGTGGCCAGCACAATAGCGCGGTCCTGCGCATCGAGTCCCGATGCGTCGTGATTCTGTTCGTCGCTATTCGGGGCCGGCCTAGACGGGCAAGTGGAGACGGACATGGAACTCCTCCTCCTTGGGCATGTTGTAGACCGTGAGGCCGGTAGCGGACTCGATCTCGTCGATCACCTCGCCGATGCGCTCGGCGGTCTCGGTGGCCAGCACGAACCACATGTTCAGCTCGTGCTCGCGACGGTAATTGTGGGCCACCTCGGGGAAGGCGTTGACCGCCTCGGAGACCCGATCAAAGTCGACCTCTGGCACCGCCAGCGCCGCCAGGGTCAGGCCGCCGCCCAGCCGCTCGGCATGGTACATGGGGCCAAAGCGGCTCAGCACGCCGCCCTCGCGCAGGCGCGCCAGGCGGGAGAGAAGGTCGCCCTCGGCGATGCCCAGCTCCTCGGCGACAGCTGCATAGGGGCGCTCCACCAGCGGCAGGCCATCCTGCAGGCGATTGATCAGGTGACGATCGACGCCATCCAGGTCATCGAGGTTCATGCTGCTCCCTCCCGCGCATAGCGGCCACCGGACTGACGATAGGCGTGGGTACTGAACAGCACACGGTGTTCCAGGTCATCCAGATCCAGGCGCTCGACGATAGCCGTGAGCTCCGCCAGCACTCGCTCGCGACGGGCACCGTGGATCATGCAGAAGAGGTTATAGGGCCAGTCGGGCAGACGCCGCGGACGCCGATAGCAGAGCGTCACCGCGGCCTCTCTGGCAAGCCGACGGCCCACCAGGTCAACCTGCTCGTCCGGCACATCCCACACCACCATGGCGTTGGCCTGGATCCCCAGGCGGCGGTGACGCACGACCAGGCCCAGGCGCTTGATCATGCCATCGGCTTGCCAGCGACTCACGCAGGCCATCACCTCCTCCTCGGACAGGCCTGCCTGTTCGGCCAGGACCTGCCAGGGCCGCGGCGTGAGCGGCAGCCCCTGCTCAAGCAGCGCACGCAGGCGACGGTGAGCATCGGACTCCCCGGCCGAGTGGATAGCCTCGAGGGACAGCGAGGTGGCAGTGCTCATGCGTGCTCCAGTTCGGCCCAGGGAATGGGAAAGGAAAGGTCGATATGAAAGCCCTCCAGCATCGGCAACCGTAGGATGGGCAGGCCCAGGCGGGCTTCCAGATCATCGAGTCGCGCCTCGAGCTCGGGCGCGTCCGGTGCGGTCATCACGAACCAGAGATTGTAGTCATGCTCTCGAGCATAGTTGTGATTGACGCCGGGAGCGGCGTTGATGAGCTCTGCGAAGGCATCGCGCTCAGCCTCGGGCACGGCCACGGCAGCCAGCAGGCTGGCGCCGGCTCGGGCATGGTCGAAGATCGGCCCCACGCGACTGAGGACGCCCAGCGATTGCAGCCGCTCCAAGCGTGCGATCACCTCGGCCTCGGAAGTACCCAGGCGTTCGGCCACGGCGTGGAAAGGGCGTGCACAGACCGGCAGACCGCGCTGATAGTTGTCGATCAGGCGGCGGTCCAAAGTATCGAGGTCTTGAACGTGGCAGTTCGGGGCTTGGCGATGCATCGGCACAGCTCACTTGCGACGGGTGGCGGCGGGCGTGCGCCCGCCGCCGGTCCCGATCAGTAGATGTCTTTCTGCGTATTGATCACGTTGAACTTACCGGTCGGGGTGACCAGACGCTCATCCTTGATCACGTGCTTCATCTCGCGAGTCTCGTCATCCACGATCACCAGCGCGGATGTCTCTTCCATGGTGTTCCAGACGGAGAACCACACCTCGTCACCGGCCTCGTTGTACTCCGGCTGCACGACGCGCTTGACGCCCTCGCCCACATCGGCCCACTCGGCGATCGGCAACACCTCGTAGCCGGCCTCCAGATCGTTGATATCAAAGACGGCCACGCTCTGGCTGATCGCCTCGCTGGGGTTTAGAGCGGTGTCGACGTAGAGGTTGTCGGACTCCGGATGGGTCTTGATGAACAGCGAGCCGCCGCCCTGACCTTCCAGGGTGCGCACCACCTTCCAGGCATTGTCCGGATGCCCTTCCGGATCGGTGCCGATCAGCGAGATGGTATTGTCGCCCAGGTGGCTGGTGGCCCACACCGGCCCGAACTCGGGGTCGACAAAGTTGGCGCCACGCCCCGGATGGGGAATCTTGCCCACATCGATGATTTCCTCGAGCTCACGCTCCAGGGCGTCGATGACCACAATCTGATTCGACTCGTTGGCTGCGGTAAGGAAGTAGCGGCCGGTGGAATCCCAGCCGCCGTCATGCAGGAAGCGTGAGGTCTCGATCTCGACCGTGGAGAGCGCATCGAGGTCCTCATAGTTGACGAGCTGGACCTTGCCGGTTTCCTTGATGTTGACGATGAACTCGGGGTGCTGGTGAGACCCCACGATGGCCGCCACGCGGGGCTCCGGGTGGTACTCCTGGGTATCCACGGTCATGCCGCGGGTACTGACGATCCTGTTCGGCTCCAGGGTCTGGCCGTCCATGATCACGTACTGCGGCGGCCAGTAGGCACCGGCAATCGCATACTGGTCTTCATACCCTTCGTACTTGGAAGTTTCGACAGAGCGCGCCTCCATGCCGACCTTGATGGAGGCCACGATGCTCGGCTCCTCCATCCACAAGTCGACCATGTCGACCTTTGCATCGCGGCCGATGACGAAGATGTAGCGCCCGGAGGCGGACATCCGCGAGATATGCACCGCATAGCCGGTCTCGAGAATCTTGACAATCTCCTTGGAATCCCCATCGATCAGCGCGATCTGGCCGGCGTCACGCAGGGTGACCGAGAAGAGGTTGTCGAGGTTCAGATCGTTCATCTGCTCGGTGGGACGATCCTCGGGAGCGACCAGCACTTCCCAGGTATCCATCATCTCGGGCATGCCGAATTCCGGCGGCACCGGCGGCTCGTGCATGATGTACTTGGCCATCAGCTCGATCTCATCCTCGGTGAGATCGCCCGAGGTACCCCAGTTGGGCATGCCGGCCGGCGAGCCGTAGTTGATGAACGCCTTGAGATAGTCAAGCCCGCGTTCCTGGGTGATGTCGGTGGTCAGCGGCTTGCCGGTGGCGCCCTTGCGCAGCACGCCGTGGCAGCCGGCGCAGCGCTGGAAGTAGATCTCCTTGGCCTTGTTGAACTCGGCTTCGGTCAGGTCCGGCGCGCCGGGGGTCCGTACCGCCTTGGCAGAGCCGGGATCCACGGCGGACTCGGTGCCTTGATAGGCCGCCTGGGATTCGTCCACACTCTGATGTGGCTGACCCTCTTCGTTTTGAGCGTGAGCCGCACTGATGCCCAGCGCGACGGTGGTCACTGCCACGGCAAGGGGCTTGAGATACCAGTCTTTCTTCATCATTGTTTCACCTCTGTCATGATCCTTGAATGCGCTGTCGCCAGGTCATAAGCGAGTCATTGTTGTCGTTCACCGGATGACCGCCCGGCGTTACACGGCCGATGGCCCTCCTTGTTAGAGATTGGCTCATTAACGCGCATAATTCATGCATCTTTGACAGTTCTCCCCCTCTCTTTTCCGGCGAGGTTGACCTGCGTCAAGGAGATTCCGGCCTACCTCCAAAGAGACATTGCGAGCCTGGGGGGATCATGCTTGATGGGCACTGCGAGACGACACTTTGACCCCCGTCAAGGCGCGCCCGGCCGACAACGGTGACACTGCCACCAGTCACGACACTGGGACCCGCCGCGCCCCGAGGAGATACCATGCCCCTCCCGTTCCGTCTTTTCCTGCTGGTGCTGTGCTGGCTGCCAATGGCCGCCCTGGCAGAAGATTCACTCTCTGCGGAACGCGAGCAGGAGCTCGAGACGTTGCTCTACCAAGATTGCGGCTCCTGCCACGGCATGACCCTTCGCGGCGGCCTGGGACCAGCGCTACCCAAATCACGCATGAACGCCTACAGCCTCGACGGCCTGGCTGCGCTGATCCTCCATGGCGTTCCCGGTACTGCCATGCCCGGCTGGCAGGGCCTGTTGACCGAGAAGGAGGCCCGCTGGCTTGCCGACCATCTGCAGAACGACAACCCCCTGGATGAGTGAGCAATCTCGATGACACAACAAGGAATGGCCATGCTTCCCCCCGCCCTTCGCAAGCCCCTCGCCGCCGCCTCGCTGCTCGCCCTGCTGGCCGGCTGCCAGGCGACTCCCAGCGCCGAGCTGCGCGGCACCGGCGATCTGGGCGTGGTGGTGGAACGCGCCACTGGCAGCCTGGCGGTGGTGGACACCAGCCATCACCGAGTCCTCGAGCGGGTGGAGGAGCTGGGCGATCTTTCCCACGCTTCCGTGAAGTTCTCCCGCGATGCCCGCCACGCCTTCGTCTTCGGCCGCGACGGCGGGCTGAGCCGGGTCGATCTGCTCACCGGCAAGATCACTCACCGGATGATGCAGTCCGGCAACAGCATCGGCGGTGCCGTCTCCCAGGACGGCTCACTGGTGGCAGTGGCCAACTATGAGCCGGGCGGCGTGAAGATCTTCGATAGCGAGACCCTGGAGGAAGTGGCGGAGATTCCCGCGACGTACCGGGACGAAAACGGCGAAGAGCAGCGCTCCAAGGTAGTGGGCCTGGTGGACGCCCCTGGCAACCGATTCGTCTACAGCCTGTTCGACGCCGGCGAGATCCACCTGGTCGACATGCACGGCGAATCGCCCGAGGTAACCCGCTTCACCGATGTCGGCAAGAAGCCCTATGACGCCTTGATCGGCCCCAGCGGGCGCTACTACATCGCCGGGTTGTTCGGCGAGGATGGCCTAGCATTGCTCGACCTCTGGCACCCGGAAGCGGGCGTGCAACGCATCCTGCCCGATTACGGACGCGGCGAGGAACGCCTGCCGGTCTACAAGATGCCCCACCTGGAGGGCTGGGCGATGGCCGGCGACGCGGCCTGGCTGCCGGCAGTGGGACGCCACGAGGTGCTGGTTGCCGACACCGACGACTGGTCGCTGATTGATCGCATCCCGGTCCACGGCCAGCCGATCTTCGTGATGCGCCGCCCGGATGAGCGTCAGGTGTGGGTCAACTTCGCCCATCCCGACAACAACGTGGTTCAGGTGATCGACACCGAGCGCCGCGAGATCGTTGCCACCCTGACACCGGGCGAGGCGGTGCTGCACATGGAGTTCACCCCCAAGGGCGAGCAGGTATGGATCTCGGCCCGGGACAGCGACCGGGTGGTGGTCTATGACACACGCACCCTGGAGGAGGTCGCCCGGCTCGACAGCGAATCGCCCAGCGGCATCTTCTTCACCAACCGGGCGCACCGTATTGGGTTGTGAACGACTAGCGGCGCACGTGCAGGGGTACCTCGGCGTAGCCGCCGGCCGGATAACGGGCTCGCACCGCGGGGCGGCCCGGCAGCGGGCGGATGTCCAAGGTGGCGTCGAGCAGTGCCGCCATGAAGTCCCTTAGCTCCATGCGCGCCAGGGGCGCTCCCGGGCAGACATGGATGCCGGCACCATAGAGCAGATTGTCTTGGGGGTCTCGATCCAGGCGCACTTCGTCGGGGTCGCTAAACACCGCCTCGTCGCGGTTGGCCGAACCCCACAGGATCGTCAGGCGCTCGCCGGCCTCGAGGCGACGTCCGCCGATCTCCACCGGGCAGGTGGTGATACGCCGGTTGGACATCAGCGGCGCATCGAGGCGCAGGATCTCGTCAATGGCTGCCGGCAACAGGCTGCGATCGCCACACAGGCGCCCTTGCAGCTCAGGGTTGGCCGCCAGGTAGCGCATCAGGATGCCGATGCTCGCCGAGATGGTGCCCAGTTCCCCCACGGTCCAGTTACGCAGGATGCTGACGATCTCCTCGTCGGTCAGCGCTCGCCCTTCGACGGTCTCGTTCATGATGCGGGTGGTGACATCATCCGGCGCCAATTCGCCGGCTTCGCGGCGGCTGGCCAGTAGCTCGCGGATCACCCCGTCGAACTCGAGCGCTAGCTCCCCCAATGCCTCGCGATCGCCCGCCAGAGTGGCGGCCTGCTGGCGCTTCACCCAGGCACGCAGCGGCTCGTGCAGACTCGTCGGCCAGCCCATGAAGGCGCACTGGATCTGCAGGGCGAAGTCCTGGCCCATCTCGGTCATCGCCTCCACCTCGCCGTCGGCAGGCAAGCGATCCACCACGCCCTCGGCGATGGCGCGGCACTGCGGGGCGAAATCGGCCATGGCATCGGGGCCGAAGTAGGGCTCGATGAGGCGACGGAAGTGGGTATGCTCGGGGGGATCCATGGCGTTGGGCACCGACAGGTGACGGCTCGCGGCACTGCTGAAGGTCTCGTGGTCCTCGAGCACGCGCATCACGTCCGCGTGCCGAAACAGCGACCACTGCAGGTAGTCGCTGTAGGCGACCGGGCAACGGCTGCGCATCTCATCGTAGGCGGCGATCTGGTCGGCCTGGACGGACTCAGACCGGGGATCCCAGTCAGGGGTCGGGGTATCGCTCATCATGCCTCCTTGTCGGCACCGGCCGCCGGATACAACGTCCGGCTCTCGGCCGTATCGATCATGGTTCGGATGGGCGCTATCCGACCACATACCGACCGAAGGCATGTTGATGCATGTCATCCACTTCATAAGCTACAAGGTGATAAGTATGCCGCCACTGGCAAGGATGACTACTACCGCCCAGGCGAGGTGCCATCAACATCGTCTCTGAGGACATCGTGGACGAGGCGCCCCGCCGGCTACCCGACAAGCAGGCGTGCTCAAGGCGCTCAGGTATAGCGCGGTTGAGATGGCAGCCACGCGACGTATTTTCGCGGCAGGCTCGAGCTTCCAGACCAACTCGATGACTTGCGGATAGCACATCACACGGCTACCTCAGCATCTGATCAAGCGACCCGGCACCCAGCGTTTCCGGAGACCGCCAGCCGATGGCCGTGCCGATCACGATGGCGATAAGATAAATCCAGACCTGATGCTGCTCCAGTTTGGCGCGCATGGCGTAGCTGATGACCTCGTTGGAAAGCTGATACGAAGGCATGACTAGGCATCGTCGGCAAGCCTTTCAAGGTCGGCCACCACGGCCTCCATGGGGTCGCTATCGCGGATCAGCAGGCGTGCCTCGCCTTGGCCATTGAAGGCGAAGACGGCGCTGGAGTGCGAGACGTCATAGTTGCCGTTGTCGTCTTTATCGCCATAGCCGTAGGTCACGCGATAACGGCGCGTCAGGGCATCCAGGGCCTCCTTGTCTCCCGTTAATCCCACGAACTGGGAGCCGAAGGCGTCGGTATATTCCTTCAACGTCTCGGGGTCATCGCGTGCCGGGTCGACCGACACGAACAGCACTTCCGTGTCTTCGCGAATCTCGTCATCGAGCTGTCGGATGGCCGTTCCAAGCCTAGCGAGCGTGGTCGGACAGACATCGGGGCAATGGGTGAAGCCGAAGTACAGCAGCGTCGACTTGCCACGGAATCGCTCGGCATCCACGGTATTGCCCTTCTCGTCGGTCAGGGTGAACTCGAGGGGAGGCATCAGCCCCGAGATATCCTTGGTCTGCCATTCCTGCTCGCCGCAGCCTGTCAGCCAAAGCGATACGAGTACTGGAACTACCCACTTGCCCATGCCTTCCCTCCTACAGGCTCGCCGGTGATACGGTCTGGAATGTCACGGTCAGCCGTCGCGCGTCTTCGAACAAGAGGGTGATCTCGACCTCTTCACCGACAGCCAGCGGCCGCGCTCGCTGCATGAGCATCAGGTGGTACCCCTGCGGGGCAAATGCGATCTGCTCGCCCGCGGCCAGCTCAAGCTGTTCGACCGGTTGCATGCTGGCGACTCCGTCCCGATCGACACTGCGATGCATCTCGACGTTGCCGAAGGCGGGGCTTTGTGCACCCACCAGGATGAGGTCAGTATCACCGGTGTTACGTAGCGTGAAATAGCCTGCGGCTGGGAGGTCGCCCGGTAGCAGGCGTATGCGAGCTTCTTCTGTCGTCAGTGTCTCGGCAGCAAGCGCTGGAGGCACGGCCACCAGGAATAAAGCGATGCCGCACACCGTGCGAATCAGGGACGGTAGTTTATCGAGCGGGATGGTTAGCACGGGCAAGGTCCTCATTACGCGCCTCACGGAAAAGAAAGCTGAGAATGATCAGTACCCCGATGGCACTCATCATCGTGGCCGGCACCCAGGTGATAAGGCCGCCAAGCCGCTGGTCATCCAGGGGGGCCAGGGGCCAGGCTCGGCCGCACACCTCATAAACATCGAAGATCACCTCCCGACTGAAGGCGATATAGGCCCCCAGGAGAATCTGCGGCGGGATCACCGCCAGCAGAATGGCGATGCGCTTACCATAGCCGAGACCACCCTGCTGCGGCGTGCGGCGATCGAAGATCAGCCACCAGAACAGCAGGCCATCCAGTGCCATGCTCCAGTTCATCACCTGGTAGAGGTCGGCGCTGAGCATCGCGTCGAAATGGATCTCGGGAACCAGCCAGAAATAGATCAGCCCGACGAACAGCACCGGTGCGATCAGCGGGTGCTGCAGTAGCCGGTAGAGTGGGCTCAGCAGGTCGACCGCAAGCCCCTTGCCCGGGAAATGTCTGATTCGGGTTGGCAAACCATCCGCCAGTACCGGCAGCGGAGCGGCCAGGGCGATCAGAAAGGGGCCTGCATGGTGCAGCACCAGGTGCTGGGCGCGATGGGTAAAGAACATGTACTGGGCGAGGTAGTCGTAATGGGTCTGAGTGACGACGTAGGTCGCCGCAACGCCCAACAGGTAGGCCACCGATCGCCCCACCCCCGTGGCGTCACCACGCAACCGGCGCTGCCGTAGCCCCCGCAGGTAGAGCAGGATGGCCATCAGGCAGGCCGCCGACCAGGTCAGCGAGAACTCCCACGGCAGCAGGTAGCCCAGAGCATCTTCGAAGTCGATAGTCCTTCTCCCAGAATAAACGGGCCCCGTTGACGTTAGGTGCCACGCTGTTATGCGGCAAGGACGAATGGTAAACGCTGCCTGTCCAGGTCGGTCGTGGACAGGCAGCAATGCGTCATTTTCACTACCTGGCTTCGCTGTAGTGCGGGCTTGCCGAGCTGGCCGAGGTGGTACCGGGCGAGAAGCGATAGCCCAGCAGCCGCATCGCGTTCAGGGTCACCAGCACGGTGGCGCCGGTATCTGCCATCACGGCGATCCACATGCCGGTGATGCCCAGTGCCGTGGTCACCAGGAAGATCGCCTTCAGGCCCAGCGCCAGGGCGACGTTGGTCTTGACGTTGCGCAGCGTGGCCCGTGAGAGGTCGATCAGCTCGGCAATGCCGGTGACGCGGTTCTTGAGCAGAGCCGCATCGGCGGTCTCCAGCGCCACGTCGGTGCCGCCGCCCATGGCGATGCCGACATCGGCCGCCGCCAGTGCCGGGGCATCATTGATGCCGTCGCCCACCTTGCCGACTGGCCCGCGTCCGGTGGCCTGCCATTGCTGCACGCGCCGGGCCTTGTCCTCGGGCATCAGCTCGCCGTGGGCCTCGATGCCCAGCGAGCCACCGATGGCCGCCGCCGTGCGCGCATTGTCACCACTGAGCATGACGGCCTCAACGCCGAGACGTGACAGGGCGGCGAGCCCCTCGCGTGTATCCTCACGGGGCTCGTCGCGAACGGCGATCAACCCCAGCGGTCGTTCACCCTCGACCCCCCCATGTTCGACAAGAATGGCGAGGCTCTTTCCAGCACCCTCCAGCTCGGCGATCCGGGCGCACAAGTCGTGATCCAGGGTGACTCGCTCGGCCAGGTGGCGAGGCGTGACCAGGCCCAGCTCGCGCCCTTCGACCCGACCGGCGACGCCCAAGCCCGACAGGGCGCGGCTCTCGCTGGCCAGGGGAAGCGACAGGCTCCGCTCGTTCGCATGGGCGAGGATGGCCGTGGCAATGGGGTGGCTGGAATCACGCTCCAGTGCCGCCGCCAGCCTCAGGACCTCGTACTCACTCGGGGCGGTCCAGACCTCCACGTCGGTCACCCTGGGGGTGCCGGCGGTGAGCGTGCCGGTCTTGTCCAGCGCCACCAGCCGCAGCTTGCCCAGCTGTTCGAGTACCGCCCCGCCCTTGATCAGCAGCCCACGCCGGGCCCCCGCGGAGAGGCCGGCGGCGATCGCTGCGGGGGTCGAGATCACCAGCGCACAGGGGCAGGCGATCAGCAGCAGCGCCAGGGCGCGATAGATCGACTCCGACCAGGCCAGGGTCGAGACCAGCGGCGGCACCACGGCCATCAGCAGGGCGAGCCCCACCACCGATGGCATGTAGTAGTAGGCGAAGCGGTCGATGAAGCGGGCCACCGGTGCCTTGGCGGCCTGGGCTTCTTCCACCAGGCGAATGACCCGGGCGATGGTGTTGTCCTCGGCGCCGCGGGTGACCTCCACCTCCAGCGCGGCATCCAGGTTCACCGTGCCGGCGAAGATGTCATCCCCGGGTGCCCGCGGGCGGGGCACGGATTCGCCATTGACCGGGGACTCGTCGAGGTCGGACTCGCCGGCCAGGATACGGCCGTCGCAGGGCACGCGGTCGCCCGGCCGTATCATTACCCGCTGCCCGGGCGTGAGCGAGGCGGCCGAGACCTCGCGGGTGTCGCCACCCACTATCAGCCTCGCCGTGGACGGGGTCAGGTCCGCCAGGGCCGAGATGCTGCGTCGTGCCCGAGACGAGGCCACTCCTTCCAGCAATTCGCCCACAGCGAACAGGAACACCACCACCGCCGCCTCGGCGGCGGCATTGATCGCCAAGGCGCCGAGTGCGGCGATGCTCATCAGCATCTCAATGGTGAAGGGGTTGCGCTGCTTCAGCGCGCCCCAGGCGGCCTGCACGATGGGCACCAGCCCCACCAGGGTGGCGGCGACGAAGGGCCAGTTGCCCAGGGCCGGCCAAGCCAGGCGCAAGGCAAAAGCCAGACCCAGTAAACACCCGGTGACGAGCACCAGGCGCCCCTTGGCGGTCTGCCACCAGGCGGTCGGTGAGGTGGCGGACTCACTCGCCACCGCCTCATCGACCAGGCGGTAGCCGAGGGTGTTGAGGGCTCGCTCGATCGCCTCTTGAGAGGGTGTCGCATCTTGCTTGGGGTGGACCTTCACCGAGCCGGTGACCGAGCTGGCCGACACCTCCTCGATACCCGCCAGCCGTCCCAGCGCGGACTCGACCTTGCGCTCGCAGCCGCCACAGTCCATGCCCTCGACACGCAAGGAGAAGGCCGAGGAAGATGCCTGGTGCGTCGATTTGCCCATGGTGTCACTCCTTCGAATGATCTATCGTCAGGAGCATAAAGCCTGTAGCGACTAGAGGTTCAAGCCATGTCCGGCGATACCCCGCCTGCGCCTATCGATTCCCCCGCGCTCGGCATCGGTGAGCTGGCCCGACGTGCCGGCTGCAAGCCGGAGACGGTGCGCTACTACGAGCGCATCGGGCTGCTTCGCGACGCCCCGCGCACCGAGGGCGGTCAGCGCCGCTACGGCGAGGCGGCCGTCAAGCGGCTGACCTTCATTCGCCATGCCCGTGACTTCGGCTTCTCGGTGGAGGCGGTGCGCGAACTGCTGGAGATGGCGGACCATCCGCAGATGCCCTGCCACGAGGTCGATGCCATCGCCAAGCATCATCTGGAGGAGGTGGAGTCGCGTCTTCAGCGGCTCTCCGCCCTACGTGAAGAGCTCAGGAGAATGGTGGGCCAGTGTGCCGGCGGCAGGGTCGAGAGCTGTCGCATCATCGAAGTGCTGAGCGATCATCAGCTGTGCATCAGCGAAGATACGCATGGCGGCGCCCACGATCTGGGCTAGTCAGCCTCAAGCACCTGCCGACCCACCGCCTCAGCCCAGCGAAACATCCAGAAACAGCATGAGCACCAGCCCGACGGACAGCCCCAGCGTTGCCTTGTTCTGGTGGCCACTGCGATGGGTCTCGGGAATGATCTCATGGCTGATGACGTAGAGCATGGCCCCAGCGGCGAATGCCAGGCCCCAGGGTAGCAGCGTCTGAGAAACGGTCACGATGCCCGCGCCCATCAGGCCGCCCAGTGGTTCGATCAGGCCCGTCAGGGCGGCGATACTCCACGACCGCCAGCGGGAGTAGCCCTCACCGAGCAGCGACACCGCAACGGCCAGGCCTTCCGGCGCATTCTGCAAGCCGATGCCGATGGCGAGAGGCAGCCCGCCCTCGCGGCCCCCAGCACCGAACGCGACGCCGACCGCGAGGCCTTCCGGCAGGTTATGAATCGTGATGGCGATGATGAACAGCCAGACCCGACGCAAAGACGCCGCTTCGGGGCCCTCGCGACCCTGCTGGAAGTGCTCATGAGGAAGCCGTTCGTTCATCAGCGCGACCATCCCGATACCCAGCAGGATCGATAAGCAGGCGATAGCGGCGGGGATGACGCTACCTCCATAGCGCAGCTCGGAGGCTTCCAGGGACGGGATGATCAGAGAGAAGAACGACGCCGCGAGCATGACCCCGGCGGCGAACCCCAGCGCCAGGTCCCGGATCGCCCTATCGGGCGTTTTGCTCACGAGCACTGGAAGCGCCCCGACAGCCGTCATCGCGCCAGCGGCCAGGCTACCCAGAAAACCCAGTGTGACCGGGGAAAGCGCTTCCATGAGTTCTGCCTTTGCAGGTGAGTGTCTAACGCAGGTGAATGACGAATGCTGTGCCGGTGGTGGCTCGACGTGCCTTGTAAGCGCGTGACCTCACATGGCTTGCGATCTGGCAGATTGCTATAGGCCTATCGGCGGTCCACTGCCGCCAGGTCAGAGGCGACGGGGTCACGGATCGCCTCCTCTAGCTGTGCCCGCGCCTCGAACAGGGCCACGCGATAGTCCTCACGCCTCGGCGGGTCGCTTTCTTGCAGCAGGCGTTGCCCCTCCTTGAGAGGATCGACCGGTCGATCATTCACTCTCACTTCGTAATGCAGGTTGGGGCCGGCCGACGTCTGGGATGCCGCCGGTGCTGCCGAGGCGAGCCAGGTATTCTCTTGCCAGTTCGCTTCCGCCAGCAGGGGGCTCAATCCCAATAGCCCCCTCCAGCCACCAGCGTCGCGTCATAAGTCCCCCTCTTCAGCAGGGAGCTTGGCTACCTCACGCTGTACGGCATCGACCAGCTCCTGCATGCCGAAGGGATCCAGCTGTTCCCCGTTGATGAAGAAGGTCGGTGTCTGGCGGATCTGGTTGGCCTTGACGTCTTCCCTGTCCTGCTCGAATACCGCCTGAACCTCAGGGGAGTCGAGCTGCTCCTGCGCCTTGGTGCTGTCCAGCCCGGCCTGGCTGGCGATCTCCAGGATGGCGGCCTCATCGAAGCTGCCGTGGGCCGCCCACTGGTTCTGTCGAGCCAGCAGCTCCTCCAGCACCGGCTCGAAAACCCCCTGCAGCCTGGCGGCTTCCAGCACGCGAATGGCCGTTTCTGACACCTCGCCATGGAAGGGGGTATAGCGCACCACCAGGCGCACCTGGTCCGGGTAGGTGTTCAGGATCTTCTTGGTGAGCGGATAGAAGGCGCGACAGGCCTCACAGGCCGGATCGAAGAACTCGAGGATGGTGACCGGCGCGTCATCGGGCCCCAGGATCGGCGAATGGGAACGGACGAGGCTGTTGTCGGCCTCGCTCCCCTCACGACTCGTCGACTCCGAGGCGGCCCCCACCAACGAGGGATTCGAAACGGCAACGATAAGGGCCACCAGAACCAGCGCGCCCACCAAGATAACAGCCGCACGTCGTATCATCTTATTTCCTCACGAGATCATCGAGTTAACCCACGAACCTCGGCGCGCAGCAAGTAGCCAGGGCCACGCGCCGATAAAGGCGCCGAAGATGAAAGCGTTAAGCTTACAAGCTCTAGCAGGTACAGGTTCAATACCTGCTTCCCCCTCCCCCCTAACAATTCGATGCCGCTGAAGCGCCATATCCATAAGGGGCTGTACGTTGCCTTCATCCTCGACCCCGATCCAAGACGGCATCCCGAGCACAAGCGGGTGGCACGTTCGCGCCTGCTCGGCAGCTAGGAGAACGCGCGTTGCCAGGAGTTCGTGATAGTGATGAGTGGCTTCGACACCAACTTCGACGAGGAAAACGAGATTTATGCGGTCAAAACGGTGGCGGTGCCAATCACCTAGCAAAGGTCGCGTTGTTCAGGCTTCAATCTGTTCAGGCCGCTCGCCGACTCGCGACTGTGAAGCAGGGCCTGGGGAACTGACTGTGCGTGCTCCGTTAAATTCGGAACACTTCGACCCGATTGCGTCCGTTCGCCTTGGGCTTCGTAAAGTTTCTGGTCAGCTGCCATGATGACGCTTTCCTGAGTAACGCCCTCGAAGTTTTCCACGACAGCGACACCGGCGCTGATGGTGACGGCAAGCCACTCTTCACCAAACGCGATATTTTCACCGGCAACAACCTGATTTAACCGCTCGGCCGCTGTTGTGGCCATCTCATGGTCAACATCACTAAGCACAACCAGAAATTCTTCGCCGCCATAACGCCCAATCGGTGCCCGGAAACGCTGATTGATATCCACGAAGGCCTGTGAACATACTGGTGGTATCACACCGACTACTCCCAGCGATCAGGACGCAACTCACCATGCGGATTCGACAACCGTGTGCTTTGCCACGGCGCTGGACACGAAAACGCCACACTGCGAGCCTGCAGCGCCTGCTCGATCCGTCCCTGGTCGGAATACCCGACGACGGCGGTGCGGATGTGGAGTCCCGGCCATGAAACTGATTCACCTCTCCGTCGCCAGCATCATTGGCTGCCTGCTCGGGCTGGCGGTCCTCATCGGGATCACGTTGAGCGGCCTGGATGAGATCCGGGTGAAGCAAGAGCAGGTCGCTGACTTGCTCGACCTGAAGGCCCGGGAAGACGACTTCTCCGTCGCCAGTGATCGCCTGCTGTTGTTCGGGGCCGATGCGGAGTTGTTGGCGGACTATCGGCGCGAGGGCGAGGCCCTGCAGCAGCACCTTAGGCAGGTGGGCGCCGAAAGCACGGCCGAGCGTAAGGCCGTGGACCGGGTTGAGGCGCTGCTCGACCGGGTAACGGCCGAAGTCGAGCAGTCGGCCGACACGAGCGCCACCGCACCGGAGACCTCCCGCGGCGCGCTCGACATACCCACTCGCAGCCGCATCGTCATGAACCAGGTGGCGGAACTGGGAGGCGCCGTCGACTCGGCGCTCGACGCCCTGCTGCGTGAACGGCAGCGCGCGATTGCGAGCGATGCCATGTGGATCGGCGGAAGTCTCGCGGGGGCGGCGGTACTCTTCGGCATCCTGTCCGTGATCGCGTTCCTGCTGATCCACCGCCGGGTGGCAGTGCCGGCGCGGGCGCTCGCCCACACCCTGAACGCCATCCGGGCCGGCGATGCAGATGCGCGCGCTCCCGTGCATGGCGATGATGAACTGGCCGACCTGGCCATGACACTGAACCAGACGCTGGACGAGCGCCAGGCCCTGGATGCTCGACTCCGCGAACAAAATAGGCGTCTCCATCAGTTTCATGACCTCCTGGAAGGCAGCGACGATCTCTGTGCCATCTTGGATAGCGACTATCGCTATATCTGGATAAACCGAGCCTACCAGAACAGATTCAGCCTGGAGGAGGATATCGAGGGCCGCACCCTGCCGGACATCGTCGGCGAGCGCCTTTTCAGGGAACAGATCAGGCCACGCCTTGATCGCTGCCTGGCCGGGGAGCCGCAACGCTTCGAGCTAGAACGAGAGTTCAAAGGGATTGGCACCCGGCGTCTCCTCGCACGTCAATATCCGATCGACCTGCCTGGTAGGGCTTCCGAGCGACGGGTGGCAGTCGTGATTACCGATATCACCGATATTCATTCTGCCAAGGCCGACTTGGTGCGCCATGCCAACTTGCTCGAGCTGGCAGGGCGAGTCGCCCGTTTCGGCGGCTGGTCGGTGAACCTGGTGAGCGGTCGGTGTGAGTGGTCGAATGTCGTGGCCGAGATCCACGGCAAGCCCCACGGCTACGCACCGCCTGTCGGCGATGGTATGGCTTTCTATGCACCGGAGTATCGCGAACGCATCCGCGAGTTGTTCACCGCCTGCGCCGAGCAGGGGGTGCCCTTCGATGATGAGCTGCAGATCATCGATGCCCAAGGGCAACGCCTATGGGTGCGCGCCTTGGGCGAGCCGGTGCGCGATGAGCAAGGCAACATCGTGCAGGTGCAGGGCGCCTTCCAGGACGTGACGAGCCGTCGCGAAAGCGAAAAACGGCTGCGCAAGCTGGCGCACATCGTCGACCAGAGCCCTGCTGCGGTGGCGGTCACCGATCTCCAAGGGCACATCGAGTACGTCAATCCAGCGTTCGAAGCAGTCTCTGGCTACCCCCGCGAGGAGTTGCTGGGCGACACCCCGGCGCGTATCAAGAGCGGCAATACTCCGGAGGCCGTCTACCGCGAGCTCTGGGAGACGATTACCGCCGGCCAGGTGTGGGCGGGTGAGCTGCTGAACCGGCGCAAGGACGGCTCCCTTTACTGGGAATCCGAGGTCATTTCCCCGCTCACCGACGAGCGGGGCGAGATCACCAACTATGTCGCAATCAAGCAGGACATCACGGCGCTTAAGGAAGCCGAGCAGGCACTGCGCGCGTCGCGTGACGAGCTGGCGTCATTGCTGGACGCCAGAAAGGCGCTGATCAACTCGCTGCCAGCCCACATCGCCCTGCTTGATGCCGATGGCAAGATCATCGACGTCAACGAGCAGTGGCGTCACTTCGGGGAGGAGAACGCCTACGCCGGCGATGACTTCGGCCTCGGCGTCGACTACATCGGCCTGTGCGAGGCCGCCAGCGGCGACTGCGCCGACGAAGCATCGGAGATGGCCGCGGGCCTGCGCGACGTGCTGGCCGGGGAGCAGGAGGTATTTGCGCTGGAATACCCCTGCCACTCGCCGGAGCAGTTTCGCTGGTTCCGCGTCATGGCCAACCGCCTGGTGCCTGGCGAAGAAAATAGCGCACACCACGGCGCGGTGGTGATGCACATCAACATTACCGAGCGCAAGCTGGCCGAGCAGGAGCTCAGTCGGATCGCCTTCGAGGACCCGCTGACCGGCCTCTATTCTCGCAACGGTTTTACCCGACAGTTGCAGCAGCACATCGCCCAGCATGGCTGGCAGGCACCGGGATTGGTGGTGGTGATCGACATCGTCGGCCTTCGGGACGTCAACGACGCCTTCGGCTACGAGGTCGGGGACCGGCTGCTGGTCGAGATGGGCCGGCGATTCCGCGAACAGGCCGGCGCGCATGGGTTGGCCGGCCGTATCGGCAGCGACGAGTTCACGCTCTTCCTGTTGCCGGAACGCGGTGAAGCGCTGGAGACACACCTGAGCCGGCTGATCGAGTTCCTGTCCGCCCCGTTCGAGCTGGACGGGAGCAACATCGAGATATCGATCCGGCTGGGCCACACGCGCCTGGGCGATCAACGTCGGCCGGCCGAGAATCTTCTGCGTGAGGCGGAGCTGGCTCTGTTCCGGCATCGCGCGGAATCGTCCATGCCCTGGGTCGCCTTCAGTAACCGGCTGCAGGAGGAGAGCCAGCAGCGCATCGAGCTGACCCGCGACCTGCGCCGGGCACTCAACGAGGACCAATTCGAGCTGCACTTCCAGCCCAAGGTGGCGCTTGCCAGCGGCACGCTCGTCGCGTGTGAGGCGTTACTGCGCTGGTACCACCCAGAGCGGGGGCTGATTTCACCCGGCGTATTCATCCCCATCGCCGAGCAAAGCCAGCTGATCGCGCCGATCGGCGATTGGGTGCTGCGTCGCGCCTGTCAGCACCTGCGCGACTGGCGTGATGCCGGACTTGAGCCGGTGCGCGTGGCCGTCAACGTGTCGCTGGTACAGTTTCAAAAGAACGATTTCCCGAGCCGGGTCCGAGCCGTCCTTGATCAGTTTGGCGTGGCGCCGGAGGAGCTGTCGCTGGAGATCACCGAAAGCGTGTTCGAACGGGAATCCGAGTTGCTGCTGACGCAGATGCGCACGCTGCGTGAGATGGGCGTGCGGTTGTCACTGGACGATTTCGGTACCGGCTATTCGTCACTCTTGTACTTGCAGCGCTATCCCTTCGACGAGATCAAGATCGACCAGGGCTTCGTGTTTCACTTGCTTGATGACCCCCTCAGCCGTCATATCGTCGAGACCGTGGTGATGCTCGCGCGGGCGCTGGATGCCGAGGTGGTGGCGGAGGGCATCGAGTCGGCCGCGGTCAGCGACGAGTTGATGGCGATGGGGTGCCGTTTCGGTCAGGGGTACTTCTACAGCATGCCTCTGGAAGCGGAGGACTTTCGCTGGTTGCTGGAGCAGCGAAGCCCCCTGCCACTTACCGATGACGGTGCCGCAACGCGTTTGTAGTGCCCATGTTGAAAAGGCATTTCTTGAGTCATCCGTGGATTACGCATGGCGCTCGATGACGTCCCGCGTCTGCGCGGGATCGAACACCGTGGCGAAGGCCCATTGGCCGAAGCCGCCCTGTTCATTGACGGCCTTGACCCAGGCTTCCATGGCGGCGCGCTTCTCGGCATTCTGCTGGCTGTCCTGGCCCTTCACTTCCAGCACCAGGGTCTTGCCGCTGGTCAGGCGGATCAGGTAGTCCGGCACGAAGTTGCGTGACGAGCCGCGCCACAGGTAGCGGATCTTGAAGTCCAGGTGGTCGTTCTTGGCCCAGGCGGCGATATGCGGGTGGCCCTCGCAGATATCGGCGGCCAGTTTCTCCCAGGTGCTGTCGTAGACCACATGGCTGATCTGCGAGCGCTGAGTGGCGGCGCAGGGCTTGGTGGTCAGCCAGGCGCGCATGGTGGCGGTGGAACCAATCGGGCGGTGCTCATCGAAGATCAGCTCCTGGCGCTCGACGTTCTGCTCGGTGACGAAGTGGCTGACGTGCGCGACCACCGTGTCCATGTTCAGGGCGAACAGCAGGCGGCGGCGCACCGGGTCCTGGTGCCACAGGCTGGGGATATCCAGCTTCCGGCTTGCCAGGAACTCCTCCACCAGCCGGATCAGCTGCACGGCCAGGTACTGCTTGTCGCCGCCGAAGGTGGTCGCGTTCTGCAGGTAGAGCTTGCGTGCCGCCCGGAAGATTAGGTTCTGCAGGCGGAAGTCCTCCACCGACTTCTCCAGGTCGATCTCGGTCACCATGCCCAGGTTGGGCGAGCCGGTCAGCGATGGGGCGATATCGGCGTTCAGCGGCGTCTGTCCGGGGTCCAGCTTCAGCGGCTCCACGCCCTGCCAGTCCATGACAAGCTCGGGCTTGAGCACGTTGTCGATCCGGTCGACGTTGGGCCAGCGGATCTCCAGGTGATTCCTGCCCGGCTCCACCTCGATGCGGATGCTGGGCTTGGGCGGCGGCGGCGCCTCGCCGCCTTCGCTGTCGTCCTGGAAGATCGACAGCGGCACGCCGAAGACATTGACGTACTCGGGCAGAAACTTGCCGTCGGCGTCCATGTCGTGGGCCACCCGGCGCAGCCCGCGGCCGATCACCTGCTCGCACAGCAGCTGGCTGGTGAAGGCCCGCAGCCCCATGATGTGGGTCACGTTGGCGGCGTCCCAGCCTTCGGAGAGCATGGCCACCGAGATCACGTTCTGGAGATGCTGCCCCGGCTGGCCGCGCTTGCCGACCGTGTCCACCAGAGCACGCAACTGCTCTTCCTGCTTCATGGCCAGCAGGTCATCGCGCTTGTCGCTGGGCAGACCGGCGGCATTAATGATCGACTCGAGCCGCTTCGCGTATTCCTTGTCCTTGATGACGGTCTCGCCTCGCTCGGCCTTCTCCAGCACCCGGGAATCGACCCGCAGGGTGGCATCCGGGGAACGAGTCCCCTGGATCAGGCAGTCGCCGTTGTTGAAGAAGTGCTCGATGCGGGCGGACGTCTCGGTGCGGTTGCACACGGTCAGCATCACCGGGGGAATGGTATGGCCGCTGTCGCGCCACTGCTGGGCCGTCTCCTGCCAGTCGTAGGCCAGCAGCGCGTAGGCCTTCTGCACCAGGTCCGGCAGTGGCGCATGGAGCTCCGCCCGGCGGTTCAGATCATCGCGCACCTCATCCTCGCGGTAGAGGTGATAGAGCTTGCTGGCGTAGGTCTTGGCGTTGGCCAGGGCGTCGTCACGCACCACCACTCGCGGGGTCTTCACCAGCCCGGCCTCGATGGCATCGTTGAGCCCGAAGTCGGAGACCACCCACTCGAACAGCCCGGCATCGGTGTTGCTCTTGCCGGTGGGGGCGAAGGGGGTAGCGGAAAGGTCGAAGCAGCGGCGTATGCGCCGGGTCTTGTGGAGCCGGTCGAGCCCCTCTATCCAGCGGGTGGCCTCCTCCAGGTCGATGCCCAGGGCCTCGGCTTCTTTCTTGCTTACCTTCATCTCGGCGCGCTGGCGATAGGCGTGGTGGGCCTCGTCGTTGATCACGATGAGGTCCTTGTGGCCCGCCAGTTTGCCCAGCACCCGGCGGGTGAAGGCCTCGTCGCTCTCCTTGCCCTTCTTCACCACCGAGCGCGCCTGCTCCTTGAGCGGCATCAGGGTGTGCCAGTTCTCCACCGCCAGCTCCACGCGGTTGAGCTGTTGACGCATGGATTCGTTGGGGCACAGCCGAAACTCGTCGTAGACGTTCTTCTCGTTGCCGGGGTAGAGCACCTGCAGGCGGCTCTTGACGGTCAGCCCGGGCGTAACCACCAGTACCGCCTTGGAATAGCGGCGATCGTTGGGGTACTGGATGGCGTTCAGCGTCTGCCAGGTGATGATCAGCGCCATCACCGAGGTCTTGCCCGAGCCGGTGGCCATCTTGTTGCAGATACGCTCCCAGGGGCCGCCGTCGCCGGGCAGGAAGATGCCCTGGCGGAAGGACTCCTGAGCCTCCAGCCACCAGATCAGCGTCTCGATGGCCTCGAGCTGGCAGAAGTAGAACGGGTACTGCCGCGGGCCACCTTCCCAGCGTCGGCCGTCGGGGTCCCAATCCCCACGCGCCTGCCAGTGCTCCAGCAGCTGCCGCGTGACGCTGGTCACGCCCGGGTAGCCGGCGGTGCGCCATTCATCGACTCGTTGGCGAATGCGATTCACCAGCTCCAGCGGCTCGCTGCGCCGCGTATTGTTGCGCGTGTCGAAGATCTCGTAGGCCGCAGGGCGCCGACCCTGACGCTGGGTCATCGCCTTGCCGGCGCCGTCCTGCTCCCAGTAGGCGGAAGGGCGCTCATACGGAGAGTTGATGATCAGGGATGTGGCCGTCATTCAGGCGTTCCTTCTACCGTGGTGTACTGCTGCCTTCCAAAGCTGGTTGGCAACTTTCGTACCAAAACATTCGGCCAGCTTAGCCAGAAATATGGTGGAAACTTCGTATGTTGGGGAGCGATCACCAAATAGTGGGGAGCAATCGTCGTATATTGGGGAGCTATATAGCGATAGCGGGTATGAGGGAAGCTTGCATCGCTATGAGGGGAGCTGGCATCACTATGGGGGGAGCTGGCATCACTATGGGGGGAGTTCGCACCGTTATGAGGGGAGCTGGCAGTGATAGCTGAGAGCATCGTATTGATGCCAATCGGATTGACGCTTGACTTGGTCGATAAGGACTTCAACGGCCTGGATGCCAGGTAAACCATGTTGCCGCTCCTTACTGGCAAGCCAGCTCACCGATCCGATGGCGCGTGCGTGCCAGGCTGTCTGAGCGCATAGAGGCTTCTTTCGGGTCCCAACTGCTCGATCCCTTTGGGCCGAGTCCTGGGCAAAACCACCTCGGCTACGCTCAAGCCAGCGTCCAAACCCTGAGCCTCGATCTCATCGACCGCGCGTACAGTCGTTCCTTCCCGGCTGGGTTCGAGCACGGCCACGCCACGCGGATCGATGCCCGGGTTGTCGAGCAGTGCCTGGCTATGGGTGCTGATCAGCACCTGACGCTTGGGTTTACGGCCACGCTGCACACGATCGATCATCGCCGGGGTCTGCTCCACCACAGCCTGATGCAGCGAGAGTTCGGGCTCTTCGAGCAGCAGCAGGCCACCGCCATCCAGTAGCGACCAGAGCATGCCCAGCAGCCGCAGGGTACCGTCGGAGAAGTGTTCCTCGCCCTGCCAACCGGCGTTGGGCCGGTGGTGTTCGTATAGCGCCTGAAGATGCGGATGCCCCATGTCATCTTTCTCGAAACGCAGCTCCTTGAACTGGGGAACGGCCACGCTCAGTGCAGCCTGGATACGTTTCAGGCGCGCATCTCGGGTCTTCTTGGTCGTCTTGGCCAACCGCTCCAGGAAACCTTGGCCAAAGGGGTCATCCTCCAGCCGATGGCCGCCGATCTGCTCGCCATACTTGAGTAACTGCGGCACAAGGTGCAGATAGGTGATATCCGAGAAGGCCTCGACGAGCTCGCGGAAGTCACGGTTGGCCAGGGTCTGCTCCAGATGAGTCTCGGTGAGCAGCATGGGGTCTTCTTGCTCAGCGGCCTGGGGCCGAGACAGGATCTTCTTCCCGCTCCGCCACACTTCTTCAGTGGTGATCAGGCTTCGTTCAGCCCCCTTTCCCTTGAAGCCCAGCACGTACTTCCAAGTGGCAGCGTCGTCTCCGAAGCCATCCGCCAGCGTCACCTCGATGCGTACCTCCGAGTCGGTGCGATGATGCAGGCAGCGTAGCTTGGTGATACTGCCGCGATCCTTGACCGCCTTCTGCAGCCCGCCACCGTCTGGCTTGCAGATATCCCGCAGGAAGCGGAAGACATCCAGCAGGTTGGACTTGCCTGAGGCATTGGGGCCGATGATGTAGGAGACGCGCGCCAGGTCCATCTCGGCCTGGCGGAAGTTGCGCCAGTTCTTCAGTTTCAGGTGTGTGATGACCATGGTGCCCCTTAATCCAGCCGAACGACTTTCAGCGATTCGATGCCGCGGTTATCGACGATCTTCACCGCCAGGCAGCGGTTGTCGCCGGGCGCGAAGGGCAGCGATTTGGTGCCGTGGAACCTGTCCAGCAGCTCTTCGTTGAGCTCGGCGCGGATGTCCTTCTTGAGCTTGTACCAGCCATCCTGCTTGCCGGCCATGGGGAAGAACACCTGGCGCGGGTAGAGCGAGCGGTCATCGTAGTCGGTATCCAGCTCCCACACCGCGATATCTCGCTTGCCACCGGACTTGAGCTCGCCAGTCTTGGTATCGAAGTAGTCGAAGCCGTGCACCTCGACCTGCAGCTTGCCATCCTTCAGCTCGTGGATCTCCACGTCCGGCTGGCCCATCAGCCAGAAGGATTCGTTGCTGCGGCTGTTCTTCTTCAGGTCTTCGGTGAGCAGGTCGGTATTCATCTGCACCCGCAGCGCCTGGATGCCGCGGATGCTGTCGATGTCCTTGGCGGCCTCCGGGTCGAAGGTGAAGGCGCAGAACACCAGCAGCTTGGGCAGCGGGAAGAGGTCGCCGGCCTCGTTCTTGGCGATCTCCACCTGGCGCTGCTCGAGTGCGGCGTACTCGGGGCCGAAGCTGACGGCCACGCGCTCGCCCCACTTCGATGCGCTCTGCGCATCATGTGAAGAGCCGGCCACCGTACCCACGGCATGCAGGTACTTGGCGCCGGGCAGTGTCTCGAGGTCCATCAGCTTGAGGTGCTGGCCGCCCTTGCCGCGGATACCGGCCTTGAGCAGCTCGTCGCGCCACTGGGCATGGCGAGAGGTCGCTCCAGAGCGCGCAACGGCCACGTCGGCCTCCTTGGGCTGCTCGGCCTCGTCCAGGCCCAGCACGGTGGCGAAGGGCACCGCCTCGACAGTGAAGGGGCCGGTGATGCGTAGTTTATCCTTGCTGACCTGGGGCTGATCGTAGAGCACCTCCTGGCCGGCGTGATTGGCGATGCTTTCGTCCATGCGGCGCTGCATCGTCTGACGCGCCGCGTGGAAGGCTTCGAAGCGCGGCTTGGCGGCCTCCGGCCACTCTTCCGGGAAATCGAAGGGGACCTCCCACTCGAGCAGCGCGTTGACCTGGGCGGTCTCATCCGAGGGAAGCGTGACCGTCTTGCTGTCCGGAGCCGAGAAATCGACCTTGTCGCCCTTGCGGCCGCCCTCGGAGACGGTAAAGGTGATGGGTTCGCCCTTGCGCGACTGATCCTGGAGCGATTGGTTGAGCTCGGCCAGGGCACGCTCGATGGCCGGGTGATCGCGTTCGTAGATCTCGTCGATCTCTGGATTGTTGGCGATCGACTTCAGGGTGATATGCGGCACCGTCTTGTAGATGAAGCCGCCGCCCAGGCCCTCCTGGGGATACTTCAGCTCGTAGTAGTCATAGCTGGCGGTCATCAGCCGCTGCTTGGCCAGGGTGACGGCCACCCGGGAGGTATCGCAGGTGACCCAGCGGCGGCCCCACTTCTCGGCCACATAAGCGGTGGTGCCGGAGCCGCAGGTGGGGTCCAGCACCAGATCGCCGGGGTCTGTGGTCATTAAGAGGCAGCGCTCGATGACCTTTTCATTTGTCTGAACCACATAGACTTTATCCGCTCCATAACCCCCGCTGGCAGTATCAATCCAGCTATTGGAATGAGGGAAATATGGGAAGTCTGTGGTAAATCTCCGATAGGAAAGAGTGGTGCCGTAGTACTCACAACGTCCTGCTTTTAAAAGCTTTTCAAGGCCTGCTCCATTCGTCTTCCAGCCACCTTTTCCGGGCGAAAAAACCATACCTTCAAACTGAAATTCTACAAGAGTCGACTCACTGCTAGATGCTGATGTAAGAGGTGACCTTCTGTATATAACTCCTCCCTCAGCAACTGCTTTTTCGGGTTGGCGTGACTCCTGAGATGTTAGCTTTCTATAGCACCCCTTCTGATCTTTAATAAAGTTGTAATTGACCCATCCATAGCCATCTCGTTTCAGGTGTAGCTGATTGAATTTAGCTTGAGATTTTTCCTTTGCGAACCAAACGAGGTAGTCATTAGTGTCGGGGAGAAAGTTGCCAGCCTGACCAGTAGTTTTCCTAAATGAAACTATTGAGATAAAATTTTCTTTCCCCAATATCTCATCCATCAGCTCACGCACATGGTGCAAGTTTTCATCCGAAATCTGCACAAATACCGAACCACTATCACTTAGCAACTCTTTCGCGAGCAGTAGCCGATCACGCAGATAGGTCAGGTAGGAGTGGATGCCCAGCTCCCAGGTATCCCGGAAGGCCTTGATCATCTCCGGTTCCTGGGTCAGGTCCTCGTCCTTGCGGTCCTTCACATCCCGCTTGTGGGTGAACGGCTGGAAGTTGGAGCCGTACTTGATGCCGTAGGGCGGGTCGATGTAGATCATCTGCACCTGCCCGGCCATGCCCTCCTTCTGCAGCATGGAGTTCATCACCAGCAGGGAATCGCCGGCGATCAGGCGGTTGGCCCAGTCGCGCTCGTGCTTGTAGAAGTCGATGGCTTCGCGCAGCGGCAGGTTCTCGAAGGGCGCATGGAAGAGATCGGACTGGAAGGCCGGTGACGACTTGCCCTTGCTGTCACGCAGACGCTTCTGCACCGCGGCCAGGATGGTGGCCGGGTCGATTCGCTCGTGAACGTGCAGCGAGACGGTATCCACCTCGAAGCTGGTGCGCTCGGCCTTGCCGCTCCACTGCAGGTAGGGCGACTGCAGCCGCTTGAGCTCTTCGAGAGCGGCCTTCATCTGCGCTTGGTCACCCGAGGCCAGGGCATCGTCGATCAGTGTTTCTACCTGAGCACGGGTCGCGGAGGAATCGAACTGCAGCTCCGGGTCCAGGTGGGGGTCGTAGGCCCATTCGGTCTTCTCTTCCACGCCGTCGCTGGCGGTATCCACCATGCCCACGTGGGGGTTGTTCTTGCGCTTCTCGTCGTAACGGTAGGAGAGCACCTGGGCATGATCCGCCTTCTTCTGGCGTGGTGCCGAGGGCTTGCTCGGTGCTTTCGGCTTCGCCGGCTCGTTCAGCGGCAGCTCGGCGGGAACCTCCTGCATCTGCAGGGTGAGGTCGGGGGCTGCGGGCTCCGGGGATTCTTCTGCAGGTTGAGGAGAAAGGCGATACACGGAACCACCCCGGCCGCGCCCCTTGCCCAGCAGGCCTTCTGCCACCAGAGCATCCCGTACCCGCTCATAGTCATCCTTGTCGATTTCACCCGCCTGGGCCGAGAGCGCCTTGAGAAGCTTGGTGTTGCCGATGGTGCTGCCGTCGTCGGGTACGAAGGAAAGGATCAGCTCACGAAGCTGGGCATCGGTGTGGCTCATGGGGCGTCCTTGTCGTTCTGGCGGCGATGAATGCGCCTAGCCTGCTGATGATACAGGCCATCATGGTGAAGCGGCAGGAAGGCCGCAAGGCGCGGGGGCAACACGCCTCACCGACCCGCCGAGATGGCTTGGTGCTGCCTTGGCCACTGTTGCAGCGCACATCAAGGCAGAGCACGCACAACGTGCACGTAAGCAGCTTCAGCGGTGGTTTGGCTGAGCCTCAAGACCATCCAGCTCGAACAAGGCTATAAGGAGTAGCCCATGACCCGCTATTTCATCAGTCGCCACTCAGGGGCCAGATAGTGCCTTGCCGGAATGCTCAATCATCGTGGTAACAAGGAGGTGTCCACGTTCCCTATCTCTATCGACCAACGCGAGCCTGTCATGGCCGAACATTGCGTAAGCGCCAGGTGCGCCTGGCTGTCGATGCCAGCGATCTCGAGGCACCGCCCGATGATGGATAGCCCGGCGTGGCTGGTGAGGGTGCGGCGACTGGCACGGAACTTGACGTTGGGTATGGAACTGTCCGGGTGAACGGCGATATCGGCTATATTGCCATACATATCAGTTATTTAGAAGCTTCCTGGGGCCTGGCCTCACGGATTCAGGATAGTGAAAGATCAAAAGTCAGGGTTCGAGATCGGGCCCACTGGAGTATGCAGAATAGGGTAAACACAGAGGTGTTCCCCTGCGCGGGTCTGAAATGACGTCCGACTCGACCCCGAAGACCTGGCGCAGCATCTGCGCCGTCATTACCTGCGCTGGATTGCCATCGGCGGCAATCGATCCTTGATCAAGCACAACCATACGATGCGCGATTCTCGCGGCCTGATTGAGATCGTGTAACACGATGACAATTGTTCGTCCCTCTTCGGCATTCAGCCTCTCGACAAGCTGCATCAGCTCGACCTGATGGGCCATATCCAGAAAGCTGGTTGGCTCGTCAAGCATCAAAACATCGGTATCCTGCGACAGCGCCATGGCAATCCAGGCACGCTGTCTCTGGCCACCCGACAGGGATCCAAGCATGCGGTCTGCGAATGACGTCATCCCGGTGAGTGCCAGCGCACGATCCACCGCAGCGCGATCCTGTGGACCCGAGCCCTGAAAGGCCCGGCGCCAGGGGTGGCGACCATAGCCCGCGAGATCGCGCACGCTGAGCCCCATGGGGGCTTCAGGAGATTGTGGCAGCAAGGCCAACTTTCGGGCGACAGCCCGTGCTGACCATGACCCAATCGGCTTGCCTTCCAACAGCACTTCGCCACTTTGTGGGCGCAGAATGCGCGCCAGGGCCTTAAGCAGAGTTGATTTACCCGATCCGTTCGGCCCGACGAGCGCGGTGATTTCGCCCGGGATGATCGAAAGCGACAGATCGTTGATCACTGTCTCGCTGTCGTAGTGAAAGTGAAGGTGGCGGGCTTCGATCGTCATCCTTTCTGGTCCTTTCCATTCCACATGAGCCAGATGAACCACGGCGCGCCCAGAGCAGAGGCAACGATCCCGGCTGGCAATTCTACCGGCGCAAAGGCAGTCCGGCCGATAAGGTCAGCAGCAACCGTTATCGCTGCCCCGCAAAGTGCTGCCAGCGGCAGCGCCACCACATGTTTCGGCCCAACCATAAGACGCGCCATATGGGGCGCGACAAGGCCGACAAAGCCGATCCCGCCGGAAAACGCCACCCCCGCCCCGGCAAGACCCACCGCTATTGCAGCAACACGCAGCCGGCAGGTATCGACCGCAAGCCCTCTGCCCGCCGCTGTTTCATCACCAAGCGATAACAAGTCAAGCTGCCGGGTCTGCGCCGCCAATGCCAACGCCAATATGGCAAGCCAGGGGGCCAGTGTGGCGCTCGCAGACCAGCCAGCCCCCGATAGGCTGCCGGATAACCAGACCGCTGCCGCACTGTAAAGCTGTTGATCAAGCCCCATGGCGATCACTAACGTTGCCGCACCAATCAGCGCATTCATGCCAATCCCGGCAAGCAGCAGGCGCACGGGTGCAATCACACCGTCCCGCCGCGCAGCGATAGCGGTGATGAACGCCGCGAAGGCGGCTCCCGCGAAAGCGACGGCCGGTCGCCAGTGGGGCTCGACTGCAATGCCATTGGATTGGAGCCAGATGAGACCCGTTACCGCGAGACCCGCCCCGGCGGTCAGCCCCAGAATGCCAGGATCGGCAAGACCATTTCGGGTAATCCCCTGGAGAATCGCCCCCGCGAGCGCCAGCGACGCCCCGGCAAGCGCTGCCAGCACCAGACGCGGCAACCGTATCGACCAGACGATCAGGGACGTGCCCGAATCACCCGTGCCCAAGAGCGCGCTGAACAGCGCAGATGGATCAATGTTCATTGATCCGGTCCCAAGCGATAACGTTGCCAAAGCCAAAAAGACCAGCCCGACGATGACAATAGGCGACGCTGTTTTCATGGCTTTCGTCATAATACCCGCGCGCTGCGTCGCGCAATCCAGATCAACACGGGCGCGCCGATGAGCGCGGTCAGAAGGCTCACCGGCGTTTCGTGGGGCGGGTTGAGCGTCCGGGCAGCAAGATCGGCCGCAACCAGGAGGGTAGCCCCGATAAGGCCGGCCACTGGAATGATCCGGCGATAGTCCTGGCCAACGGTGAAGCGGGCCAGATGGGGAGCGGCCAGCCCGATAAAGCCGACCTGTCCGGCGATGGCGACTGCTGCCCCGGCAAGTAACAGCGTTGCGACTGCGGCAACGGTGCGCGTCAGAATGACTCGCGCACCCAGCGAAGCCGCCACATCCTCCCCTAATGACAGAAGCGACACAGCAGGGCTTGCCAGCAAGGCAATCAGCAGCCCGATCACGATCCAGGGCGCTGCCAGGCCGAGTTCATCCCAGCCAACTCCCTGCACACCGCCGGCTGTGAAAAAAAGCACATCCTGGGCGATTTCGCCAACGATCACCACACCACTGCCTATCGCTCCCAACAACGCTGACACCGCTGCACCGGCCAGCGCCAGCCGCAGCGGTGCTGACGCACCACCCGCTGCCAGCCCCAGCCCGAGTGAAAGCCCCACGCCGATACCTGCGCCCAGGAACGCACTGGCGATCAGCGCAACAAAGGGCGCTCCGGGCGCAACGACCAGTACGCACGCCAGCCCCAAGCCAGCCCCCGCATTCAACCCCATCAATGTGGGACTGGCCAGCGGGTTGCGTGTCACCCCCTGCATCAACGCCCCGGCAACGCCCAGAGCAGCCCCAATCATCAGCGCAGCCAGTGCACGGGGCATGCGCAGATCGCGCAGAATCAGATGATCCGTTTTCTGCGGATCAAAGCCGTTCAGCACTTCCAGAAGCGTTGTTGCGTCGGCGCTACCTGCCCCCTGTACAAGGGACAGGGCACAAATGCCGATCATCGTCACCAGCACCAGTGACACGCGTAGGGGTCCTGACGCATCACGCGGACAATCCGAACACCTTGCCGATATCATCGAGAACTCGCCCAAAGCTGATAGGCCCAACGGACCGATTCCACCACGTCATGTTAACTCGGTGAACCCGCCCGGCCTGCACCGCCGGCAACCGTCGCCACAATTCGGATTGCTCGATTGAACTCATACGCGCCTCGTCTTCGGCCATGAGCAACAGAACATCGGCGTCGATCTGCGGCATGATCTCCATTGAAATGGTAATATTCTTGTTATCTATCGGGGTCAGCGCGTGGGGCTCCAGCCCAAGATCGCGATACATCACTAATCCTGCCCGCCGCTCACCACCGTAAATCCGAATGTCCTTCTGGCGCACCCGCAATAGCAGCACCGTGGGCCGGCGCCCGCGACTGGCAAGGGATTCACGCATGTTCGCGACTCGCCGATCATAGGCGCTGATCGCCTGTTCAGCCTCAGCCCGCCGGCCAAGCCCATCCGACAATGCCGTCATGAATTCACGCCAGTCATCTGCGGGCTCGTTCAGCAGCAACGTTGGCGCTATAGATCCCAGCAAGGAGGCCTCGCTGGCAAACCGAGCAGCCTGACCGACAATGAGATCGGGCCGCATACCAATAACCGCCTCGTAATCAGGCACACTGTGTAATCCGACCGAAGCAATATCGCCCAATGCGTCTGCCAGGTGCGTTGGTGGTGTGCCGTCGGCACGCATCGTCATGGCAACAGGCGGCAGTCCCATCGCAGCAAGCATTTCCGCAAAGAAAGCGTCGAGGGCAACGATACGCTTTTGATTTTCGGAAACGTCCAGATCACGAGGGTCGCGGAGAACTCGGGCATAAGCCCAGGGGGCCACGAGTCCGAGAGCCAATGCCTGAACCAGGGAGCGACGAAGAGTATTCAAAATGAAATCAACCCTAGACTGTCCATAAAAAAATTTCGGGCAAGATTAGGCAGAAATCTTGCCCGAAAGCGGTTTTGATCGCCCACTTCAAACTGTGAGACTGTAATAGCAGCTGTCAATAAGTCCAGGTCAGACGGGCAAACGCCGCCTGATAAGTGGGTTCGCTTGTGCGGGTAGTAGATATGACCGCACCATTGCTATCCAGAATCCGGTCGACACGATCTTCGGTCTCGCTGAGCAGATTGGTGATACTTAACGTCAAGTCCAGGCCATCGGACAGTTTGGTACTACTGGACAGATCCAGCCGCGTACGCGACTCAATCGACTGGTCGAGGAAACCGCCACCGGTGAGCCGCTGAGTCTGATCGACCGACGTGACGTGATTGACCGCAAGGCCCAGGGTCGTGTTCCAGGGCGCAACAAAGTAATCAACACCGATGTTGCCGAACGCGTCCGGTTGATCGAGGAAAGGCCGGGAACCGCCGCTGATTTCATCAACGCTGGAGTCGGTATAGCCCGCGTTGCCCCAGAGAGTGAAACCGTCAAGGCCAATGCCATTAAGTGGTGCACGCGCTGAAAGTTCAATACCCCTAGCTCGGGCATCGCCCACGTTCTGCGGGGTGGCGACAAAGCGATTACCATCCTCTTCAGTAACCTTTTCGATTTTATCCTCAAACATCCGCTCAAAAAGATTGAGCGAAACATGGCCACGATCATTGGCAAAATAATGGTCAACGCCTAGATCCAGACCCCAGATGGATTCTGGATCCTGCCGTGGATTACCCTGAATATCGGGATCAGCGGCTGTGCCGTCTTCTTCATCAATGGACGGTGAAAGGTCACGCAGATCAGGGCGCCGCAGCGTGCGCGCAACGCCAAGTCGCAGATCTGTCTGTGGTGTTGCACTGAATACCGCATTGAGCGAAGGCAGCAGGAAATCGGCATCATTTGCGGTTGAGTCGCCGAAGAAATCCGTCGTTTCGGTTTCCGAGTCTTCAAGGCGCAGGCCGCCAGTGACTCTCAAATCATCACGCACTTCCCACACATCCTCGGCGAAAGCGAAATGAATATCCTCGTCGATTTCGAATATCCGATCTTCGCGCGGAGGACGCGGAGACCCGTTGCGAATCTCGCCGTTTGTTTCGTCATGCCCGCGCAACTCGGCACCAAGGCCGAAGCTCAGTGAATGGTCCTGGGCTTGCATTGTCAGAATCGCCTCCGGGCGAGTCATTTCCAGTTCAATGAGTTCAGTCCGCTGCCGCTCCCGATCTACACTGCCATCAGCGTTAAAGCGTGTCTCGTCGCGTTCGGTGTCGGTCTCTCCCCGTTGCCAGTCGAGATTCAGGCGCAGCCTTGCCGACTGGCTAAGTTCGCGCTCCCAGCCCCCGCGAAAACCATAACTCTCACGCACCCGTTCACGGTTCTCGTTGCTCACCCGTTTAAGCGTCACTTGATCCGCTTCCAGGTCGGTCTCGATATCATCACGAAATTCCGTGGTGCGCAGGTAAAACGGATCAAGCTCGAAACGCCCCAGCTGGTCGGTTTGCAACGCCAGCCGCGGAATCAGATTGACCTGGTCAAAGCGCCGCTCGTTGAGTTCAAGTTTCCCACCATCGGGCGCTCCACCCGCGTCGAACTCAAATTCATCCTTGCTCTCGCTGCGCCGAAAGCGCTGCAAGGAGCCAGCCAGCATGATGTCCAGAGGACCCGCCGTGGTGGCCGTCGCAAAACTCAGCTCACCCTGCTCACCATTGTCCTCCAGATAACCGGCACCGACCGAAAGCTCGGATTGCGGTATCTGCTCGACACCGTTTTTCAGTACGATATTTACCGTGCCTGCCGCGCCCTGGCCCGGCAAGCTGGCCCGCGGCGAGCGAACAACCTCAATCCGTTCTACCAGCCCGGTGGGAATACGGTCGACCTCAAAGCTGCGCCTGGATTCACCATCAATCAGCGGACGGCCGTTAACCAGCACCTGGGTATACTCACCTGGCAGGCCCCGCAAGCGAACTTCACGCGAGCGGTTGGCACCATCAAAAGTGACACCTGGTACGCGCCGCAAAGCATCTCCCAGGGCTTGCTCATTGTATTGCTGTAACTGCTCCGCCGTGATGACTTCGATCGAGTTGGGCGCTGAGGCCTTCAGCTGCGCCGCCCGCTGCGCCGATGTATCCACCTCGCCAAACACGGTAATCGGAGCCAACAACTGGGCCTCTGCGCCTGACTGCGTCGGCGAAGACTGATTCTGAGCCAACGCCAGCTGAGCGGGGCCGGTGATAAGGAATGACAGCGCGACAAGCGTGGAGTGAGAAACAGAGCGCGGAGAAAGGCTAAATTTCATTCTCATGTAAAAACCCTTGGTTTCAAGCCATCGAAAGTTAATCATTCTCGTTTAGATTATGACTCGTACCCGTCTGTGATTGCAATCATGTTCCTGAACTTTCTATCCGTAAGACCGGCACCCAGAAATCTTTATAACTAACTGATATAAATGAGAATATATCCGAGATCGCTGACGTCGACAGCATCGACAGCCAGGCGCACCTGGCGCTTCTCGAACGGCAGCAGGCGGCCTTTGCCGACACCGGCCGCCAACTGGACTATGTCGTCAAATGGAACCCGCGCGGCGCGGCCAAGGCCGATCTGGCCACCTGGTTGGCGGTGGCCGAGGACTACTGGCAGGAAATCCGCCCCGGCAAGCGCCAGGCGCTGTGGACCCAGTCCGACTCGATCCGCGATGACAAGGTCGAATACGTCGTCAAGCGCGTGATGCGCCTGGTGGAGCGCACGGCACAACCCGATGGCCAGTTCCTGCTCGAACCGGAGGTTGAGCTGGAAGACTAGTGGAGCAGCCTGGACGACGCCCCAGAGGCCAGGGCATCGTCGATCAGGGTCTCGACCTGGGCACGGGTCGCGAAGGCATCGAACTGCAGTTCGGGATAGAGGTGTGGGTAGTAGGCCCAAGTGATGGTCTCTTCTACGCCGTCGCTGGCGGTATCCACCATGCCCACGTGGGGGTTGTTCTTGCGCTTCTCGTCATACCGATAGGAGAGCACCTGGGCGTGATCCGCTTTCTTCTGGCGGGGCGCCGAGCGTTTGCTCAGTGCTTTCGGTTTCGCCGGCTCGGTTAGCGGCAACTCGGCGGGGACTTCCTGCATCTGCAGGGTCAGGTCGGGGGTCGTGTCGTCCGCGACAGAGTCTTCGCGCTAGAGGGGAGAATCGGTGAGGTAGACAAAGCCGCCGCGGCCTCGCCCGCTTGGGCGGAGAGCGCTTTAAGCAGCTTGGCGTTGCCGATGGTGCTGCCGTCGTCGGGTACGAAGGAAAGGATCAGCTCACGAAGCTGGGCATCGGTGTGGCTCATGGGGCGTCCTTGTCGTTCTGGCGGCGATGAATGCGCCTAGCCTGCTGATGATACAGGCCATCATGGTTAATCGGCATGAGGGCCGCAAGGCGATCCATGTGCCTTGATCCATTGCTCGATAGAGCTAACGCAATATGAGTTTCTTCTCGACAGCATTCCTCAATGACCGACGTCACCGTTTCGCCGACGTTTCACGTTGTCATTCCGAGGGAAATTCGCGAGTCCTTGGAGACGTGTCTGGGCAGAACGTCCAGATGATGGCCTACCAAGGGCGAATTAGGCTGACCGAAGAGCAGAATCGGAGTGCATTGCCCCAGGTCAGCGGGCCACGTTCATGGTTCAGGAAAGTTCGGGCCAGCCCGGCAGGCTGAACTCCTCCTGCAGATGGCGCAGCTCGGGCTGGTGGAGCTCGGCAATGCGGCGCCCCAGTTCGGCACCACGAGGCAGCAGATGCACCTCAATACGCCGGCCGTCATCTCGGCTCTGGCAGCGTTCCACCAAGCCCAGCTGCTCGCAGCGATCCACCAGCATCACGGTGCCGTGGTGCTTGGCCTGGAGCCGCTCGGCCAGCTCACCCACCGTCGCCCACTCGCGCCCCTCGAACCCCAGCAGGTGCAACAACAACTGGTACTGAAGCGGCGTGAGGTCGTGATCGCGGCAGAAGTCCTCGCTCTGGCGCAGGAAACGGCGCAGCTGGTAGCGAAAATGCGACAGGCGCTGGAAGTCTTGCTTGCTGAGGGCGTCATCGCTCATGAGAGACATCCAAGGGTAGATGGACAGCGGCCCACCGCTTGACAGGCGTCAGGAGGGAGCCTAAAGGTTAATAAACCATATCATAGCATGATACTTATTCACCGCTACCGATGAGGACACCGCCATGAACCCCCTGACCGTGATCCAACTCCCCTTCACCCGCCAGGCGGGTTGGAAGAACCTCCAACAGCGCAAGCCGTCGATTCCTACCCTGGCTTGGTGCTTGGTTCTGCCGATGTCGCTGCTGCCGCCCGTACTGCTCTACTACGCCGGCACGCACTACGGCGATGAGTTCGTTGCCGGCTTCGCCGGCCGGGAGTGGCGCTTCATCACCACCATCCTGTTCCTGGCCGAGCTGCTTACTTTCTTCGTGATGGGCTGGTTGATCCATGCCGTGGTCAATGCCACCCGGGAATTGTCGATCAACTATCAAGACGCCTATCTGCTGGCGGCCCTGGCCCCGCTGCCGCTGTGGTCCTCGGCCATCGTGCTGCTGATCCCCAGCCTGCTGCTCAATGCCATCGCGGTGCTGGTGGCCCTGGGTATCTCCTGCAGCCTGGTCTACCACGGCCTTCAGACGCTGTGCGAACGCAGCGACAACGACGTCAACACCATGTCGGCCTCCTACACCATCATGGCCGCCGGTGTGCTGGCCTGGGGGCTACTGATGGCCATCGTCTGGGCCTATTGAGCGCGTATCCCTGGGTATCCAGCCCGTCCAGTACCCCATCGTCGGCGAGTGCCCAATGGCCGCCACTACCGGATCTAGGTGAAGCGCGAGCCGGAAGGCCGCGCCAGTCGTCACCTGCACGATGCCATGGGCGTCGGTGATTTCCTGGAGCTGCTGCCGGAGGACGCGCGCTGCTACTACGTGGGTCCCCAGGGGGTTCATGAACGGCGTGGACCGAGCGCTGGCCGATCTCGGCGTGCCCGAGGACCGTCGCCACTACGAGCACTTCGGCCCCTCGCGCCCCCTCGATGCGGCCTGAAACCCACTCCACCTACACGCCCACGACGCCCCGGCCATGCCGGGGCGTCGTGTTTTATTTTCCGGGGGGTGCTGGATCTTAGCTACCGTGCGCCAGCAGCATCGCCTTGATATGGCCGATGGCGCGCATGGGATTGAGCCCCTTGGGGCACACCCAGGTGCAGTTGGCGATCTGTCGGCAGCGGAACACGCTGAAGGGGTCGTCGAGCTCGGCCAGCCGTTCGTCAGTGGCGGTATCGCGGCTGTCGATCAGGAAGCGGTAGGCCTGGATCAGGCCGGCCGGGCCGATGTATTTCTCTGGATTCCACCACCAGGAGGGACAGGCCGAGCTGCAGCAGGCGCACATAATGCACTCGTAAAGGCCGTCGAGCTTCTCGCGGTCTTCCGGGCTCTGCCGACGCTCGATGCTGGTGGGCGGTTGGTCGTTGATCAGCCAGGGGCGAATCTTCTCGAACTGGCGGAAGAACAGCGTCTGATCGACGACCAGGTCGCGGATCACCGGCATGCCCGGCAGCGGACGCAGGGTCAGGGTAGCGTCTCTCCCCAGCACCTCCTCCACGGGGGTAATGCAGGCCAGGCCGTTCTTGCCGTTGATGTTCATGCCGTCGGAGCCGCACACCCCTTCCCGGCAGGAGCGCCGATAGGCCAGGGTGGCGTCCTGCTGCTTCAGGTGCTCGAGGACATCGAGCACCATCGCCTTGCGGAAGCACTCCTCGATTTCCAAGCTGTCCATGCGGGGCAGATCGTCACCTTCGGGATGGTAGCGATAGAGTCTTACCTTGATCATGATCGCCCTCCTCCGCGGGCCATACCGCCCGGCGGGCCAGATGCTGCAGGCCTTGCGACCCCGTCATCCGCCTCACTCGCGCCAGTAGTCGTTGGCCGCGGCAACGGTCTGGAAATGCGTGGCAATGACGTGGGACGCCGCAATCAGGCTGTCGGGATCCTCGGCATACTCAGGCCGCAGTGCCTTGCGCACCTCGGCATCCGGCTGGGTCGTCCCCACGCCCTTCTGGGAAAGCGTTACCGCCAGGGCGAAGCCCTCCTGGGGCGTCTCGGTGATCAAGCTCGGCAGCCAGGTATCGCCGGACTCCTTCGCTTCATGGTCATCCGCCATGGCGGCACTGCCCAGCAGCAGCGAGGCAGCAAGTACCAGGACGCCGAAGGCCCTGGCTGACGGGAAAACCACTCGATGTTGCGTCGACATGATGACCTCCTCGGTTACGCTGTTCCGCGGGACTGCCGCACCCGCTCTTAAAAAGTATTAAAAATACTTTTTAAGCTTAGCCAAGAGAGCAGTGGCGTCAAGAAGGGGCCGACAGGCCCCATACCATTTCCTGATTACTCATGTTGATCAGCCACCATTCCGCCAGCCTGTCCTATACTGAGGTTATATCCAGTAGAGGAGATGACGTCATGGCTCGCAACCCGATCCAGTTCCAGCCCGGTCTGTCGTTGCCGGCCTTCTTCGAGCAGTACGGCACCGAAGGACAGTGCCGAGAGGCCCTCTTCCGGTCTCGCTGGCCGCGAGGCTTCGCCTGCCCCGACTGCGGTAACACGACCTACTGCCAACTCTCGCGTGGGCTCTACCAATGCCATCGCTGCCATCATCAGACCTCGCTGACTGCCGGGACGATCTTCCATGGCACGCACCTGCCGCTGACCACCTGGTTCCTGGCGATCTACCTGCTCACCCAGCGCAAGAGCGGCATCTCGGCACTGCAGCTGTCCCGGGAGCTCGGCGTCACCTATAACACAGCCTGGAAGCTCAAACACAAGCTGCTGCAGGTCATGTACGAGCGCAACCAGGGGGAGAGGCTCTCTGGGCGCGTCGAGATCGATGACGCCTACCTGGGCGGTGAACGGCCGGGAAAGCGCGGTCGCGGCGCTGAGCACAAATTCCCGTTTGTGGCAGCCGTGCAAACCGACGAGGAGGGCCATCCGCAGCGTGTTCAGCTTCGCCGCATGAGCGGTTTCACCCTTGCCGAGATACGTCGCTACGCCCAACAGGCCATTGCGCCCGGCAGCCATGTCATCAGCGACGGCCTCGGATGCTTCCGAGCCTTCGATACGCCCACCTATGTTCATGAGTGCCACATCACCGGGGGTGGGCGTGCCAGCGTGGCGAACCCGGAGTTCAACTGGGTCAACACGCTGCTCGGCAACGTCAAGAACGCCATCACGGGCACTTACCATGCCATCCGCGGGCAGCATGCCCCACGCTATCTGGCCGAGTTCGAGTACCGCTTCAATCGACGCTATGACCTCAAGGCCATGATTCCGCGCTTTCTCACGGTGGCGGCGAGAACCCCGCCGATGCCATATCGGTTCCTGAAGATGGCTGAGCCTTATGCGTAATCAGGTACCATTTTGCTACGCCTCGGTCGGCACTTCGCGGGTCCAGCCCCAGTCGTTGAACAGCACGTAAAGCGCCGGGATCACCAGCAGCACCAGCACGGTGATGGTCAGCAACCCGAAGACGACCGACACCACGAGCGGCTTGATGGCGTCTGCCTGGGTGCTGGTCTCCAGCAGCAGGGGCAGCAGGCCGGCAATGGTGGTGGACGAGGTAATCAAGATAGCGCGGAAGCGATCACGGCTGGCCTGGCCGGCGGCCTCGGCGGCCGCCATTCCCGCAGCACGGTTCTCCTTGATGAACTGAACCAGCAGGATGGCGTCATTGACCGCAATACCGGCGAGCCCGGCAGCGCCGATGAGCGAGGGCATGGACAGGTAGTAGCCCATGATCACATGCCCCCAGATGGCGCCGATGAAGGTCAGCGGGATCGCCAGCATGACGATCACCGGCTCCACGTAGCTGCGAAACTGGAAGGACAGGATCACGAAGATACCCACCAGGCCAATCAGCAGGGCACGGCCGATGGAGCTTCCTGTCTCGGCGGAGCTGGCCACCTGCCCCTCGAAGCTGACCGCCACCTCGGGATGGCGCCCCTCGAAGTCTGCCAGCCAGCCGCTACCGACGAGATCGCCGACAATGGCCTGGCCACTGGCCTGACGGGCATCCACGTTGGCCTCCACGGTCACGGTGCGCCGCCCATCGATGCGGGTGATGCGTGCCCACTCGCGGCGTTCGGTGACGTCCGTCACAACCGAGAGCGGCACCCGGCTGCCATCGGGGAGCATCAGGGTCTGGTCGGCCAGGTCATCGAGACCGTCGCGGTCGGCTTCGGCCTGGCGCACCAGCACCTCGATCTCCTGCTCGCCGATGCGCTGGGTGTCGGCGATCTCGCCAAGCAGGCCGGCGCGCAGCTGGCTGGCCACCTCCTCGGCGGTGAGCCCCAGGCCGTGGGCGCCCGAGGCCAGGGAGTAGGCGCGCTGGGGCTTGCCCAGGCGCTGGTCGTCCATGACATTGTAGACCGCCGAGTAGCCCTCGAGGCGCTCGGCCAGCTCGAGCGCCGCCGCCTTCATGGCCTCGAGGTTTTCGCCGGTCAAGCGCACCTCTACCGGCACCCCGGCGGGGCCAAAGCCCGGCTCCTGGACGATTAGACGCTGCACCCCCGCGATCTCGCCGATCGCCTTTCGCCACTCGGCGGTCAACGCATCCAGAGTCAGGGTGCGCCGCTCGGCGGTGAGCAGGTCGACGCTGACCGTGGCCACATGGGGGCCCGCCTCCCGGGCGCTCAGATTGTGGTTGAAGCGCACCTGAATCGCCTCGACCAGTGCCGCGCCCTCAGGTTGCTCGGGAGAGTAACGGGCATCGAGCTCATGCATCGCCGTCTCGACCCGCTCGGCCACTTCCTCGGTGCGCTCGAGCGGCGTGCCTTGGGGCATCAGGATGCGCGCCTCCAGCACGTCCCCATCGATGTCAGGCATCGCCTCGCTGCCGACGTGGCCTCCGGCCATAAAGCCAACAGACGCTAATAGCACGGTAAACACGAGCCCCAATACCGCATGACGGAAACGGATCGCTCGGTCGGCCAGCCGCCCAACCCCCTCGCGGAAGCGCGCGAAGCCGTGGTCAAAGGCGGTACGAAAGCGTGAATCATGGCCCTGCTGCAGGCGTTTTACGCTGCCCTTGAGACTTCCCTTGAGATGGTGGGGCAGAATCCAGAATGCCTCGATGAGACTCGCCGCCAGGGCGGCGATCAGCACGATCGGCAGCACCTCCAGCACGGCGCCCATTTCACCGGCGAGAAATGAAAGCGGTACAAACACCGCCACTGTGGTCAGAAACGATGACATCACCCCCGGCAGTACCTGGCCAGCGCCCGCCACCACCGCCTCCAGGGGGGTAGCCCCCTCGTCCGCATGAGCGACGATGTTGTCAACGATGACAACGGCGTCATCCATGACGATGCCGATCGCCATCAGCAGGGCCACCAGGGTAATCATGTTCAGGGAGAGCCCTGACACTGCCATGACGATGACAGCACCCATGAAGGCGGCAGGTAGCCCCAATACTGCCCACAGCGCCAGCCGCGGCCGGAAGAACAGGCTCATCATCAGTGCTACCAGCGCTAGCCCCATTATGCCGTTGGTAACCAGCATCTGCAGGCGGTCGCGGACGATGCTGGTCATGTCCTGGGTCAGGGTCAACGTGATGCCATTATCGAAGCGGCGTCGCTCGGCCTCGATCAGCCCCTCGAGGCGCTCTTTCACCGCCAGGGCATCGTCACGAAGGCTCTTGCTCACCTCCAGCACCAGCGCCGGTTCGCCGTTGAAGCGAAGCTTCTCCTCCTCGCGCTCACCGGTCTCGGTCAGGCTGGCGATGTCACCCAGGGTCAGCTCGCCGCCGGCCGGATCGGACATCACCACCAGGCGCTCCAGTTCGGCAAGCGAGCGGCGCTGGTCGGTAAAGCGCAGCAAGATATCGCGCTCAGGGGTTTCCAGGGTGCCCAAGGGCAGGTCCAGGCTCTGGGCTGAGATCCGCCGTGCCAGGTCGCGGGCCGAGAGGCCGTGCTGGCCGAGCACCTCGCCGGGTACCTCCACCTGCCACTGGCGCTGGGACATGCCGTGGATGCCCACGTCCGCCACGCCGGGCAGCGCCATGAGGCGCTCATCCAGGCGCAAGGCGTACTCCTCGAGTTGGCGCATCGGCATGTCGGCAGAGACTGCCACCGCCGCCACCATATCGCTGCGATGCAGCTCGCGCACCACCGGCGGGTCGGCCCGCGCCGGCAGCTCGGTGATGGCAGCGACCTCGGTGTCGACCTCGCTGAGAAAGCGTAGGGAGTCTCCGCCGGCCTGCATGGTGGCGGTCGCGCTGGCCAGATTGTCCTGGGCCACACAGACGAACTCGTCGAGAAACTCGACCCCGGCTACCGCCTCATGCAGGCGGCGGCACACTGCGTCCTCCACATCGGCGGCACTGGCCCCGCGGTAGACCACCTCGACGCTCACCTCCACCGGGCGGTAGTCGGGAAAGGTCTCGCGCTTGAGCGAGGGGGCAGTGAAAAGCCCGGCGGCCAGCAATAGCACCAGCAGCAGGTTGGCGGCGGTAGGATGGGCGGCAAACCAGCGGATCATGGCTGCACTTCCCTGTGCCCTTCGCCCAGCGCCTGCTCAGCGATGCGCGCCTCCAGGGCCTCGTCGCGACGTGGCGCCAGCGCCATCCCGGCGATCGCCGCGGGGAGGTCATCGACCACGACCCGCTCGCCGGCCTCGAGTCCACCCGCAATGACCGCAAGGTTACCCTGGGTGAAAGCTACCTCCACCTCGCGACGTTCGAGGCGTGCCTCGGCATCCGCCAGCCACACTTCCCCTTGATGTACCGCACTGGCCGGTATCACCAGCTTAGGCTCAGGGGTGGGCGCGCTAAGTCGCGTGCGCACATACATGTCGCGCTGCAGCGGAGGATGATCCGGCGGCCGGGCATCACGGTAGGGGTGATCGACCCGCACCACGGCACGTATCGTGCGGGTGGTCGGGTCCAGGCCGCTGGCCACGCGCACCAGCTCCCCCGACCACCCCACGCCCTCGGCGCCGGCCAGGAAGAGCTCGGCATTGATGGCCGAGAAATCGATTCGCTCGCTCAGGTCCAGGGCCCCGGGCGGAATCTCGACGGGCGCCACGCTGCCCAATAGACGGCGCATCATGGCGATGGGAATATGGGCCTCCACCTCGGCGGCGGCCAGGCTCTCGGCCTGGAACAGCCGCTGCCCGCTGCCGACGTACTGGTGCATTTCCACGTCCACCTCGGCCAGGCGCAGGTCGTAGGGCGCCTCGAAGCGGGTGTCGTCGAGATCCTGCCGGGCCTGAGCCAGGCGCACGGCAGCGCGCTCGCGCTGGGCCTCGAGCACCTCGCGGCGCGCCGGCATCAGCGCCAGGCTGTTCTCCAGCGAGGCCACTGCTTGGCGCTGCCCCAGGGTGCTGCGCCGCTGCTCGTCGCGTCGCGAGCTGGAGACCGAACCGCTGGCCGCCAGGCGCTCGATGCGTGACAGCTCCTGCTCGGCAAGGGCAAGCGCCTCCTTCTCCAGCGCCAGCAGACGACCGGTGTTCTCTTCCTCGGCGGCCAGCTGGGCCAGCTCACCGGCCAGGCTGGCCAGCTCCGCCTCGGCCTCGGCGATGGCCAGCTCATAGCGGCTGGGATCCAGCGCCACCAGCAGGGTGCCCTCGGGCAGCAGGGTGCCGCTCTCCAGTTCCGGGTGTCGCTCCACCACCCGGCCTGGCACGTTGGCCGTCGCCTGCCAGGTCTCGGCGGGTCGCGCTACGCCGTGGCCGCGAGCCTCCAGGCGGACGTCCAGGGACCGGACTTCGATGGTCCTGACCGGAGTGGCGGAGGCGGCCGCCTCCTGGCGCTCGGGGGCCTGGCGATTGGCCACAAAGAGGACCAGCAGGGCAACTCCTGCGGCTATCCCGATCAGTACCGCCAGTACGCGCCCCAGCCGCCGTATCGAAGGCCTCATGCGTCACCTCCCGCATCCGCGCGAATGCCGTATCGGTAGAGATCGAACGCCGCCGGCGCCCGGTCGACGATGCCTGCCACGTCGTCGGCGATCAGCGACTGCAGCACCAGTCCCTGGACGCAGCCAATGAAATGGGTCGCTGCTGCGTCCAGGTCTAGCCCTTGGCGCAGCTGGCCCTGACATTGGGCCTGTTCGAGCAGATCCAGCAGTCGCTGCCGATAGCGCGCCATCAGGCCTTTCACCATGCGACGAGCGGCGGTGGGTTGCGGATGCTGCAGCTGGCCCATCAACAGCCGCGGCACGCCGGGATGCTCGGCGATGAACGCGACATGGGCCAGGAACATCGCCTCCAGAGCGGCCAGGGGATCCTCGACGCCCTCGGCGGCGGCAGAGACCCTCGCCATCACCCGCTCGGCAACCCAAGCCACCACCGCCTCCCAGATGGCCTCCTTGCTGGGAAAGTGGCGAAACAGCGCGCCCTGGGTGACGCCCATGCGCTGGGCAATGCGTCCGGTAGTGAGGGTGGCGGGCTCCTCCCTGCCACACAGCTCGATGACGGCTTCCACGGTACGCTCGCGGCGCGCCTCGGCGCTGAGGTGCTGACGTTGCGACATTCTCGAACCTCAAAAGATAGTAATCAGTTACTATCTAGCAGGTTCACTGGACCTCCGCCAGTAAAGACCTGCTGGCGGATGACCTCGATCAATAGGCAACGAACGAGGCGAAACCCGCGTTCCATGTGACTTCATGCTTGCCCGGCTCGCACGACCGTCAAGGCGCCCGACCACGATCTCCCTCACCCGGATCCGCTTCACGCATCGCCAGAGTGGCATCCTCCTTCGATGCGCCATGTAGTGAAACCCTCCAACGGGGTTAAGCATTGGTGCCGGACTGACCTGTATCAACGCGGCACCACTGGATGGCAACTAGGCTTTCCAGCATCAAACACGCAACGCGAGCCCATCGAGGAGACCCGCCATGTTATCCACTATCTCGGTCTGTTCAGTGCCCCCTCGTTGCCGTCATGGCAGACGCGCCGCAATTGTCCTTAGCACGCTGGTAGCACTTTGCGTCAGCGCTACCAGCCTGGCCGCAGAGCCCGTCAGGCCCGAGTTGACGCCCAAGCTGCAAGGCTTGCTGAAGAAGGAAATGATTCAGATCGAGCTGGCAATGCAGGAGGTCTATAGCGCCATTTTGCAGGGACGACACGCAGTGGTGGCAGAAAAGGGGCAGTCGATTCACGACAGCTTCATCCTGGAACAGTCCCTGACCGATCAGGATCGTCAGGATCTTAAGGCCGCCGTGCCACCGGAATTCCTGCAAATGGATGCCTACTTTCATGAGCTCTCGGCGTCACTGGCCGAGGCTGGCCGTACGCAAGACACCCCCCAACAGGTGGAGCTCTTCGGTCGCATGACCCAATCCTGTGTGGCCTGTCACAGCACTTACGTGACCGATCGCTTCGAGGGGCTGGAAAGCTCGGATGTTCCTGCAGAGTGGGGACTGGCACCTGAGATGCCGAACGATAGCTCTGAGGGTTAACCTGCCTCTGGCATCGACTCTCAACGACATCTGCAGCATGCCAACGAGATGACCACGGCGCTCACAACACACGGCATCTTTTCCACCGACCGCGCTCACCGTATCAGGCGGTGAGCGGTGGCTTGGTCCCATCGCAACGATCATAGTGGAAGCGCATATAGACGATGCCCGGCGTCATCACCAGCCTCCAGGCCAGCTCAACGTCATCATCGAACTGCTCATCGAAGTCGCGAACCGTGTCGATCAGGGCCTCGAGCCACAGATCATAGAGCCCGGGACGTATATCGAGGTGGGCGCGACTATGGCTGATCGCCACCTGATCCAGGTAGTAATCGGCGTGGCTCGAGGCGTAGAACGCCAGCAGGTGATAGAAGCCCTTCTTGAGCATGGCGCGCTGGCGCGCCATATCGGTCTGGCGAAACTTCTCCGCCACCTCCGGAGAAGTCGCAATAAAGCGCTCATAGAAGGCCTCAAAGAATGCCTGCCCCTCGACCTCCTGGCTCAGCACCCGCACGTAGCTCTCATCGAAGAGGCGTTCAACGTCCACGACTCTCACCGTCTGGTAGATATGTCTGACCCAATGCTAGGTCAGCTGCGCACGCCAGGCCTCAACCTGAGCCCTGGTTTTGGGTTAGACATGATCTGCGTCATGCCACAGGTATCCAGGACGAATTCTCCTTCACCATGACGCCAGTCAAAAGCCGAGCAAGGGTAGTCGACTAGCATGGTCGGGTTTTCATCGAGAGGAGTCTCGCCATGGAACTCGTCTGCCCCGCCGGCAACCTGCCCGCCCTGAAGCGTGCCGTGGACGAGGGCGCCGATGCCGTCTATTTCGGCTTTCAGAACACCACCAACGCCCGCCAGTTCGCCGGTCTCAACTTCACCGACAAGCGGGCTCGGGAAGGCATCGATTATGCCCACGCCCGCGGCAAGCGGGTCTTCTGCGCTATCAATACCTACCCGCAGCCGGACGGCTGGACGATGTGGACCCGTGCCGTGGACCAGGCCGCCGCTCTCGGCGTCGACGCCCTGATCATGGCCGACATGGGGCTGCTTGATTACGCCGCACGCCGCCACCCTTCCCTTCCCCGCCACCTCTCGGTGCAGGGCTCGGCCACCAGCCATGAGGCGCTGCGTTTCTACCACGAGCAGTTCGGCATCAAGCGGGCCGTGCTGCCCCGCGTGCTCTCTATCACCCAGGTGCGCGACCTGGCGAAGCAGAGCCCGGTGGAGTTGGAAGTCTTCGCCTTCGGCAGCCTGTGCATCATGGCGGAGGGGCGCTGTTACCTGTCTTCATATCTCACCGGCGAGTCCCCCAACACCCGCGGCGTCTGCTCGCCGGCGGCCCATGTGCGCTGGGAAGATACCCCGGCGGGCCTGGAATCTCGGCTCAACGGCGTGCTGATAGACCGCTACACCGCGGGTGAGAACGCCGGCTACCCCACCCTATGCAAGGGGCGCTTCGAGGTTGGCGGCGAGACCTACCACGCTATCGAGGAGCCCACCAGCCTCAACACCCTGGAGCTGCTCCCGGAGCTTCAGGAACTGGGCATCAGTGCAGTGAAGATCGAGGGCCGCCAGCGCAGCCCGGCCTACGTATCGAAGGTCGCCGGTATCTGGCGCCAGGCCCTGGACCGCCTTGAGCGCGCCCCCGGCCACTTCAACGTCGAGCCCGCCTGGATGGCCGGCCTCGGCGAGGTCTCGGAAGGCAGCACCACCACACTGGGCGCCTACGAGCGCCGCTGGAAATAGGAGCGAGCCCATGTCTGCCACCCCCAGGCTCCAGCTGTCCCTTGGCCCGGTGCTCTTCTACTGGACCCGCGAACGCTACGCCGATTTCTATCGCGAGGCCGCCGACTGGCCGGTGGACATCATCCATCTCGGCGAGTCGGTATGCTCGCGGCGCCGCGACATGAAGCTCGACGACTGGCTAGGGCTAGGCCGCGAACTGGCCCAGAGCGGTAAGCAGGTTGTGCTGGCCAGCCAGACCCTGATCGAGTCGGAGGCCGACCTGCGCGACCTGCGCAAGCTCTGCGACAACGGTGAATTCCTTGTCGAAGCCAACGACCAGAGCGCCCTTCAGCGCCTATCGGCGGCAGGGCAGCCCTTCGTGGCCGGTGCCGCACTCAATCTCTACAACCCCGCGACGCTGGCAGTGCTCTCCCGCATCGGTATGCAGCGTTGGGAGGCGCCAGTGGAGATGTCCCGGGACGACCTGGCGAGGCTGCTGGCCGACTGCCGCGAGCAGGGGCTCGACGCCCCTTGCGAGGTGTTCGCCTACGGTCACCTGCCGCTGGCCTGGTCGTCGCGCTGCTTCACCGCGCGGCGCTACCAGAAGCCCAAGGATCGCTGCCAGTTCGTCTGCCAGAAGCACCCGGAGGGCCTCGCCCTGCGTACCCAGGAGGCGGACCAGGTATTCACCCTCAACGGCATCCAGACGCTCTCCGGCGCCTGCCAGGACCTGCGCCATGAGCTAACCGACATGGCCGAGATGGGCGTGGGCGTGGCACGCCTGAGCCCGCGCCCCGAGGGCATGGCCGAGGTGGTCAGCGCCTTCGATGCGGCCCGGCGCGGTGCGCTTCCCGCCCCCGACCCGCTTCGTCTGGTGGACGCCGAGGTCTGTGACGGCTACTGGCACGGCCGACCCGGCATGGACAATACCCGCGGAGTGACGGCGCCATGATCGGACCGTTACCGCACCCGGTTAAGGCGTCCGACATCCGTCTACCGGTGGCAAGCCTGACCGCGTTGAGTACGGATGATTTCCCCGGACGCCGCGCCGCCGTGATCCATCTCCAGGGCTGCCCCCTGCAGTGCGGCTACTGCGAGGTAAGCCAGATGACAACCGCTCGCCGCGGCGAACCCGGCGAGTGGGAGGCGATGCGCGATTTTTTGGAGGCCCGACGCGGTGGGCTTGATGCCGTGGTCTTCAGCGGTGGAGAGCCCACCCTGCATACCGACCTACCGTACGCCCTCGAGCAGGCACGCCGGATGGGACTCGCCGTGGGCCTGCACACCGCCGGTCCCTATCCCGAGCGACTGGAGCACCTGTTGCCGTGGCTCGACTGGGTGGCACTGGACGTCAAGGGGCGTGGGCGGGACTTCGACCGGATCTGCGGTGGCCGCGGCATCTGGCAGCAGCATGCCCGAAGCCTCTCTCTGCTACTTGAGGGCGACACCCCCTTCGAGTGCCGCACCACGGTGCACTGGAAGGACTTCGCCCTTGAGGACCTCGAGCGCCTTGCCATGACCTTGGCCGACTGCGGCGTGCGCCGCTATGCCCTGCAGGTAGCCCGCGTGGAGCGCTGCCGCGACCCCGAGTACTGCCTTCCGGTGTCCGGCGCCCCGCCTCGGGAGGCACTGGAGGCATTGGTTCGCCGGCTGACGCCCCACTTCGCGCGGCTCGAGCTGCGCGGCTGACTCCACTCAATGCTGTGCTAAGCTCCTGTTATTGAATATTGAATCAGGAGGACGCGATGCGCCTCACCCCCAACCAGCAGCGAGTCATCCGCCAGGCCGCCCTCGACTGCTTTGGCCCAGGTGCGCAAGTGACTCTGTTCGGGTCACGCGTCGACGACAGCTCAAGGGGCGGCGATATCGATCTGCTGATATCGACCGATATCACGAATATCGAGGAGATCATTCGCGCCGAGATCGACTTCCAATTGAAGGTCCAGCGGGCCATCGGCGAGCAGAAGATCGATCTGCTGATCGACTATCCCGGGCGTGGCCAGCACCCGACCATCTTCAAGATCGCTGAACGTACGGGAGTCAGTCTATGAACGGCGCGGAGCAGCACCGTCTGGCAGATGCCTGGCGACAGTGCCAACGGCACGTCCACCACATGAAACACGCCTTGGCATCCATGGAAGGAAAGCTCCCACTGACGGGACAGCAGCTCGGCTCTCTGGATGATGAAGCCATTCAGGATCTCGATCAGTTCGTGCTGCGCTTCGGCAGGCTGCAAGACAGCATCGGTTCTCGACTACTGCCGGCCATTCTGGCCGTCCTTCAAGAGCCCTACGAAGATAGGCCGATGATCGACAAGCTGAACCGGCTGGAGAAGCTGGGGTTTCTCGAAAGTAGTGAACAGTGGCAACAGCTCCGGGCGATACGTAACGGCTTTTCCCATGACTACCCGGATGATCCCGACAAGAACGCTGCACTGCTCAACCTGGCGATTCAATCGGTAGACGACATCATGGCCATACTGAAGCGGATCGAGGAACGATTGTCGCCGGCAGCGCTTGAACAAGAAGAATAGGTAGCTTCAAACGCCACCGCCCCGAGCCACTTTCGTAACCCAAGGCGGCGTGCTTAATGCGACTGATATTCAGCGTCCAGCGCTTGACTGAACCACTCTTACCACACCTTTCTCAGCCACACTGTTTTACCCGCACTTCGACCAGCCGCAGCCTGAATAGCAGGTGGGGCAGCCGTCCATCATGATCAGCTCGCCGTTGCACTCGGGGCAGTGACCGACCACGGTGGGGCCGTCCCCCTTGGCATGATCGGCATGCTGCGCCTTGCGCTCGGCCTGCTCGATCTCCTCGTTGGTGGGCGGCTGCCAGGGATGGCCACTGGCCAGGCGCTGGGCATAGCGACTGACCAGCTCCTCCACCGGCACCTGATTGCCGTCCTGGTCGAGGAAGCCGCGGCGAAAGAGGATCTGCTGGATCGACCAGGCGATGGCCGCGACTTCGGAGTCGTGGAACATCGGCTTGCCCCAACGGTTCATGCCGCAGCGCACCAGGCCCTTGTCCCAGGCCACCTTGCGCAGGTCGGCCACCGCCTGGGTGACGTAGCCGCCCCGGGCGGCCAGCGACAGGCTGCGCATGGTGGCGGTGATCCACTGGTGCTCGCTGGATAGCTGGCCAGAGGGAAAGAAGAACTCCACGGGACGCTCGATCACCACCCGCTTGCCATTGAGCACGCCCTCCACGGGCATGAACGACACCAGCAGATAGACCTTCTTGCGGCCCTCGGCGCCGACGTAGGAGATCTTCTCCGACACGGCCTCCAGGGTACCCTCAGGGCGAGAAGGGATACGCACCGTGAGCGGGTTCTCGTCGGCCAGCGGTGGCTCTTCCACTGCCTTCTTGACGCTGTAGGAAACGATCTTGGAATTGATCTCGACGGCCATCAGGAGGCTCCTCCGGAAAGTGGGTGATTGACGCTGGGCTTACATCGCTCGGGACTGAACCGGCATGGGCCGTTATTACCACTTGCCATAGGTGCCTTCCTTCAGCGCGTCATAGAGGTTCGCCGCGTTGTGCTCCTCGCCGTCGTAGATGACCTTCTCGTCGCCAGCCAGCTCCACGGTCTCGCCATTCTCCAGCTCGAAGACATAGGTAGTGTTCTTGAGGTCGTCCTCGCGCACCAGCACGCCCTGGAAGGCTTCCGGATTGAAGCGGAAGGTGGTGCAGCCCTTGAGCTTGCTGGTGTAGGCGTCGAGGTAGAGATCCTTGAACTCATCGAAGGCGAACTCGGTGGGTACGTTCACCGTCTTGGAAATGGCCGAGTCGACCCAAACCTGGGCCGCCGCCTGCACCGCCACGTGCTGCTTCGGACTCACCGCGTCGGCGGTGATGAAGTAGTCGGGCAGGTCACTCTCCACTGCGTCGGCAGCGATGAAGTGACGATAGGCGGCCAGCTCGAAGGAGACCACTTCGACCTGCTCCTTGGTCTTCTTGCCCGACTGGATGACGTTGCGGAAGTAGCGATGCGAGAAGGAGGGCTCGATGCCGTTAGAGGCATTGTTGCCCAGCGACAGCGAGATGGTCCCGGTGGGCGCGATGGAGCTGTGGTGGGTGAAGCGCGCGCCGTGCTCGGCGAGCTGGGAGACCAACTCCGGTTCTACCTCGGCAACCTTCTGCATGTAGCGACTGTAGCGAGCATGCAGGATACGGCCGGGCACCTTGTCGCCCACCTCGTAGCCGTCCTGCTTGAGCTCGGGGCGTTCGCGCATCATCCGCGGGGTGATCTCGTAGTCCTCGGCCAGTGCCGGGGCCACGCCCTTCTCGCGGGAGAGCTCGAGCGCCTGCTTCCAGCCCTCCAGCGCCAGGTTGCGGCTCACTTCCTCGGTGAAGGCCAGTGACTCCGGCGAGCCGTAGGGAATCTTGAGCATGGTCAGGGTCGAGCCCAGGCCCAGGAAACCCATGCCGTGGCGGCGCTTGGCCTCGATCTCCTTGCGCTGACCCTCCAGCGGCAGACCGCTGATCTCCACCACGTTGTCGAGCATGCGGGTGAAGATCGCCACCACCTGGCGATAGCGCTCCCAGTCGAAGCGCGGCTGCTTGCTGAAAGGCTCGATGACGAAGCGGGTCAGGTTGACCGAGCCAAGCAGGCAGGCGCCCTCCGGCGGAAGCGGTTGCTCTCCGCAATTATGAGCATGAAAACCATTAGCATCAAAAGAATTGATGCCCGGCACCTGGACGTCATAGACCTCTTCGATACCCACATCTTCCTGACCCACGACACGCGCCACAAAACGCTCTCGATTGAGTTCACGGCGATAGCCGTTCAGCGAGGTATCAAGGCGGGCCTGTTTATCTCGATCCCCGAACCCGATGCACTCGGCAAAGCGTGCGAGGTTTTCGCCACCGATGACCAACTCATGCTGAGGCAAGGTGGCATATTCCCGATGTCCCCCATGCCCATCGGGCAGTTGGCGATGCGATGCCTGGCGCCGATCAAAGTAGATCGTGGAGACGATACCCAATCGGTGCAGCATCCGTTGCACGGCCTCGAGGCGGGGAAGGTCGGATTGTGACAGACGAACACTGACACCCTTTTCCTGACTGCCCTGGACCGATCCATCGGCATCAAAGAAGCCGCGCAGAAACCCCGTGTAGGCGCTCGATGACGCCTGCTCCAGATCAGGTGTAATCGTCTTGGCGCCGGGGCGTATGCCCAGCTGCAGCGCCAGGTCACGGAGCGCTGCGGTTGACATACGATACTCCGCGCGACCACTTACCTGTTGCCAGCCGGCAAAGTCGGCGCGATGTGGCAGGGTTCTAGCTGCCGCTTCTGCCCGTGCCATAACGGAACGCACTCCCTCGCTCAGCGCGCCATCGTCACCGTTGGCCACAGCCACTTGCGACCATACGGACAGTACCGCCTTGTCGCTCTTGAGCGTGCCATCGCCGACCAACAGTCCCAGGAGATACCCCTGAGACTCATCGAGCTGGCCACCCCACTCGGGTGCATCACGATGGTCATTGAGCAACACGCGGTCGCCGGCCTGCAGCTCTCCTGCGGCACACCACTCCGTCTCTGTACGATAGCGAGTAAAGGCTGACACGCGACGCACTCGGTGATCACGGGTCAACTTGAGACTGTAGCCTTCGGCCGTCTGGAGACGAATCACCGGCTTTGTTGCCGTTGGAAAGAAACCTTCCGGCCCGCTGTGATGGGCCTCACCATCGATCACAGCGGTAAAGGGGCAACCGATAAGCTGCGCGACCTGACGCGGTCCGTCCATGGTCTGTACCCAGGTATCCGCGGTCACGCACGGGTTGGTCGCGCGAATCTCCTCGCAGAACCAGTTGTTGTTCATGCGGTTGACCTGGTCGATCAGGATGAAGCCCGGCTCGGCGAAGTCGTAGGTGGAACTCATGATGGTGTCCCACAGCTCGCGTGCCTTGATCACCTCGACGATACGGCAGGCCACGCGACCCTCGGAGTCGACGGTGTAGCCCTTTTCCACCACGGGCCAGTCGCGGTAGATCAGCTCGCTCTGGTCGACATCATCCTTCTCGCCCTCATGGAGCGGAAAGGCCAGTGGCCAATCGGTGTCGTTCTTCACCGCCTCCATGAACTCGTCGGTGATCAGCAGGCTAAGGTTGAACTGGCGCAGGCGGCCCGCCTCGCGCTTGGCCTCGATGAACTCACGCACGTCAGGGTGGCCGACGTCGAAGGTGCCCATCTGGGCCCCGCGACGTCCGCCTGCCGAGGCCACCGTGAAGCACATCTTGTCGTAGATATCCATGAACGCCAGCGGGCCGTTGGTGCCGGCGCCAGCGCCGAACACGAAGGCGCCCTTGTGGCGCAGGGTGGAAAACTCGTAGCCGATGCCGCAGCCCGCCTTGAGGGTCATGCCGGCATCCACCACCGAGTCGAGGATGTGGTGCATGGAATCGCGGATGGTGCGCGAGACGGTGCAGTTGATCAGGCTCACTGCCGGCTTGTAGGCCTCGGCGCCGGCGTTGGACATGATGCGCCCGGCAGGGATGGCGCCGTTCTCCAGCGCCCAGCGGAACTTCGGCAGCCACTCGTCGGCCTTGTCACCTTCCACCGCGGCGAGTGCTCTGGCTACCCGCTCCCAAGTGGCACCCACGTCATTATCCACGGCCTTGCCATGACGGTCCTTGAGACGGTATTTGGAGTCCCAGATATCGCGGGACGGCCCCTGCAGGGGGACCTCGCTGGATGACTTCACGGCCTTGGTGGAAGTGCTCATGCGGATGGCTCCGAAAAAAATGCGTTTATCGAAAAAACTCAGGTCGTGCGTCTCGCCAGCCGCTCCAGGCGGACAAGCAATTCACCGAAGGGGCCCTGGGCCAGCCCCTCTTCGCGACCGTCGAGGAGGTTCTTGACCATCAGGCCCAGTTCGGTATCGCCCTCGATCAGCAGGCGACGCTGGAAAAACAGGCTGTCGGGATCCTCGCGACGCGTGGCCAGGCATAGGAACTCGCGCCAGCCGCCGCGGATGGTGGCCTCGCCGGCCTCGCGGGTGAGCACCAGCCTTTGGTCCTCGAGGCTCAGTGTCAGCATCACGCCGAGATCCTCGATGGCCAGACTGATTCGTCGCCCCTCCAGGGCATCGAACTCGCCCTCTTCCAGCGGCTCGGCGAAGGTGCGGTTGAGCAGCGGTTCCACCAGGCGACGCTTGACGGCCAGCGGCACGCAGGGATCCAGGGTGCGGATCAGACGGCTCGGGACGGGCGGGCGCGGAAGCGATAGTGACGGTAGGGGCAGGGACATGACGTTACTCCTGATGACGTCGACGCGGCTGGGCCGCCAAACCGCTCATCCTAGGCCGGTGCTCCCGGGGCTGCACTGACATGCATCATGTCGCCAGTCAGCCCACGACCATCTGCGGCCTACCTACCATATATAGACTAAACCTAGCAGGCAAGCGGCATATCTGGTGTAAACGTGAGAACATCATGACCCCTTTTCATTTGACAGCCGCGGCGCCACAGAGCGGTGCGGCCACAAGCAGAAGCGGCGCCCCGTCGCAAACCGGGGCGCCGCTTCCTGATAGGCATCACTATCCCTTGTGACAGGGGTTTGCTCAAACGGTGCGCGAGTAGCGCCCCGCGCTGTGGCTCAGGTAGGCATCGAAGGCCATGGCGGCATTGCGCATCATCAGCCGCCCGGCGGGGAGTACCTCGATCTCGCCGTCGCCAATCGTCAGCAGGCCATCGTCCGCCATCTCTTCGAGCTCGTCGAGGGCATCGGCGAAGTATTCGCGGAAGTCGATTCCATGGGCCGCCTCGATCGCGGCGAAGTCGATGCGACCATGGCACATCAGGGCGTTTATCACATCGCGACGCAACAGGTCGTCGGCATTCAGGCGGTAACCGCGCATCACCGGCAGCCGATCTGCCTCGAGGCGCGCCTGGTACTGAGCCGTTTCCTTGACGTTCTGGCTGTAGCTGTCGCCCACCTTGCCGATAGCGGTATTGCCCAGGCCGATCAAGTCGCAGTCAGCATGCGTCGAATAACCCTGGAAGTTGCGCTGCAGGGTGCCGTTCTCCTTCGCCAGCGAGAGCTCGTCCTCGGGCAGGGCGAAATGGTCCATGCCGATATAGACGTAGCCGGCCTCGGTGAGGCGGCGGATGGTCAGCTCCAGCAGCTCGATCTTGCGCTCCGGCGGCGGCATGTCCTCGGGCCGGATCAGGCGCTGGGCCTTGAACAGCTCCGGCAGGTGGGCATAGCTGTAGGCGGCGATGCGGTCGGGGCGAAGGGCGATGATCTTGTCCAGGGTGGTGTCGAAGCTCGCCACGGTCTGCAGCGGCAGGCCGTAGATCAGGTCGACGCTCACCGACTGGAAGCCGGCGTCACGGGCCGCACTCACCAACTCCACCACCTGGGCCTCGCTCTGGATGCGGTTGACCGCCTCCTGGACTCGTGTGTCGAAGTCCTGCACGCCGAAACTCAGGCGGTTGAAGCCCAGGGCATGAAGCTCGTGGATCTGCTCGGGGGTCACGGTGCGCGGGTCCACCTCCAGGGAGAACTCCCGCGCTTCGGGCTCGGCGAAGTGGAAGGCACCGTCCAGCGCCGCCATCAGCTCACCGAGCTGGTCGTTGCTCAGATAGGTGGGCGTGCCACCGCCCAGGTGCAGCTGGGTCATGCGCCGCGAGTCATCGAACAGCGCCCCCTGGAGCTCGACCTCCCGCTTGAGCCAATCGAGATAGACCGCGGCCCGTTCACGGTTGTGGGTGATGATCTTGTTGCAGGCGCAGTAGTAGCAGAGGCTCTCGCAGAAGGGGATATGCACGTAGGCCGACAGCGGCTTGGGCGTGGCGGCCCGATTGCTGCGTTCGGCGGCGGCGCGATAGTCGTCCTCGGCGAAGGCCGCCTGAAACTGCGGTGCCGTGGGATAGGAGGTGTAACGCGGCCCGGGGCGGTCGTATTTCTCGACCAGGGGGCGGATGAACGGCAGGGTGTCTTGCATGATCGAATCGAGCCTCTGAAGCCGGAGGGCGACGGTCGAGGCCGCCGCCAGACGGACCAATTATGCCAGCCATGACCGGGCGCGTCGGTACCCTTCAAGGGGTAGCTGACCCAGATCAAGTCGCGATAGGGGACGACGCGGCACGTGCTGCTATTGCTGCCCTCTGACGTTGCCAGTGAACCAGACGCCATGCCACCAGCAGCCAGGCCAGGCTCCAGGCCCCGGCGGCGCCCCACAGCATCGGCGGGCCGGCCAGGGGCAGCGCCAGCCGCAGCCCTGCCGCCAGGGTAAACAGCACTGCCAGGCACGGCAGCCACTGTTCCTCCCCGGGGCGCCCCTTGGCCTTCAGAATCATCTGGCGCAGCATGATGCCGCTGGCCAGGGTGCCGAACGCCCCCACGGTGATCGCATGCAGCCGTCCCGCCGGCGAGCCTCCCGCCAGGAGATCCCACGCCATCAGCAGGGCTCCCACGCCCAGCCAGGCATAGCCAAGCAGCAGGCCGAGCAGGTCCGGTCGATCGCGAAGCGCCCAGGGCGACCAGCGCCAGAGCCGAACCAGGATCACCGCCCCGCCCAGCGCCAGCATTACACCGGCCGCCGGCCAGAGCATCGGCCAGATCGCCAGAAGTCCGGCGGCGCCCAGCAGGACGATCAGGACCGCCTCGATCCGCGGCTGGACACCGGCCCCGGTCGCCCGATCGCGTGCCATCAAGTGGCCGTTCACCGCCGGGGCAATCACCCGTCCGCCCATGAAGGCCATCAACAGCAACAACCAGAGCACTCCCTGATGCAGCAAGGACGGGAGTAGTCCCGGGAAGACCGGGCGCACCACCAGGCTGGCCACAGCCAATAGACAGAGCAGCCCCAACAGCGGTGAGAGAAGACGGTTGCGCCATTTCTTGGCCGCCAGGAAGCGCGGTACTACCCAGTAAGCTAACAACAGGGCGAAGGCTGCATCGGCCAACAGTGCGGGCCAAGCCGGATAGCCCGCCAGCGCACCAGCACGCCCGACCAGCCACAACCCCGCCAGCATTGCCAGCCGGCGGGGCGACAGCGGTCCCAGCAGGTAACCCGCGATCACCGCCAGGGCCAAGCCGAACACTAACTCCCGGCCATGCGCCGAGGGTGTCGCCAATCCCGGTAACCAAGCCAGCCAGCCAGACATCGCCGCCAACGAGAGCGGCACCCCCAGGGCCGCATGCAGGGCGGCGAGTGGAAAGAATAACACCCCGGCGGAACGCCGGCCGGACCGGCGGATGCCATCGGTTTGACCTGGGTCATTGGCAAAGATCCGTAACATGCATATAAATTACATATTAGAAGAGGTCATGCCAATCGTGGGGCAAGGATCTCCATGCGGCCAAATGCCTCAGTCGTGAACCAAGCATAAATGGCATGATGTCAGAATAATTCGTTATTTAATTTCACTTCGTTAGGCGTCTGACGCACCGGGATTTCCATGCATCTGACCCGATTCACCGACTATTCGCTGCGGGTGCTGATGTACCTGGCCGCCAAGGACGAGCAGCGCTCGACCATCAGCGAAATCGCCGCGCGCTTCAATATCTCGCGCAACCACCTCATGAAGGTGGTGCAGGACCTCAACCATCAAGGCTACATCACCTCCATCCGTGGCAAGAACGGCGGCCTGCTGCTCAAGCGCGCCCCCGCGACGATCTCGCTGGGCAAGCTGGTCCGCGACACCGAGCGTGACCTGAAACTCGTGGAATGCTTCGGCGACAATAACGAGTGCGTTATCACGCCCGCCTGCCGGCTCAGGCCGATCCTGAACGAGGCGCTCGCCGCCTTTCTTGCCGTGCTCGATCAATACACCCTGGCCGACCTGCTCGGTCCCCAGCAGCCCAAGCTGATACAGCTGCTGCAACTCGACGACGATCCGACCAAAGCCTGAGCCTCCCCCCACGACCTCTGCATTAGCATCCTCTTTGCCTTTTTCGATCACGGGTCTAAGCTAGACATGACGCACGTCAAGCCCCACCCGGGCGATGGCTGGCATCATGACCTGAATCGCCCGGCGCGGCCGTTGCCCGAACCGGGCTTTTTCAAGGACTTGAAGATGCATTTCGGAGGTTTGTTATGAAGTCAATTTTAGTTGCAGCTCTGCTGGGCAGTGCCTTACTGGCGATGGATGCCCACGCCGCCGGTGACCCAGAAGCCGGCAAAAGCAAGGTCGCCGCTTGTGCAGCCTGCCACGGCACCGATGGCATAGGCACCGCACCGATCTATCCGAACCTAGCCGGCCAGAAAGCCGCCTACCTCGAGAGCGCCTTGAAGGCGTACCGTGAAGGCCAGCGCGGCGGCGGCATGTCCGCCATGATGACGCCGCAGGCCAAGGCGCTGAGCGACGAGGACATCGCCGACATCGCCGCCTACTACGCCAGCCTCCAGCCCTGATCTCCGGCCGGCCCTCGGGCCGGCCTCTCCTGATGGGTGGCGGTCGGGATGCCGAGTCGCCAGTGTTCCAAGCCCCAGGGACGTTTGATGCCAATACATGCCTTGCTCACGGTCCGATTGCTCGGCCCGCTGATCGCCCTTTGTCTACTGCTGATCGCCCCGGCGCTCCATGCCCTGGAAGTGAAGCAGGTCCGCGAGGGCTTTCCCAACGCTGACCGCCTGGTGCCAACCGAATCCCAGTGGCCCGTCAGCACGGTGATGGCCGGCGACGAGCGGCTGGGTTATGCCTTCGAGAGTGTCGATATCGCGCCCATCCCGGCTTACTCGGGCAAGCCGGTCAACCTGCTGGTGGGTATCGACCTGGATGGGAAGATTGTCCAGGCCGACATTTTGAGCCACGAGGAGCCCATCATGCTGGTGGGTATCCCCGAGACGAAGCTCGAGGGCTTCGCCGACGACCATGTCGGTGCCCACGTCAACGACCGCATGAAGGTCGGCGACAACCTGGACGCCATCTCGGGTGCCACCGTCACGGTCATCGTGGTCAGCGATACCATCATGCGCGCCGCCCGCCAGGTCGCCGCCGAGCAGGGAATCATCGAGGATCCCTCAATCGGCCCGCCCGCGACGGTGCGCCAGGATGTCTTCGAGCCCGCCGACTGGGAAACGCTCAGCGGAGACGGCACCATCCGCCGCCTGCACCTGAGCCACGGCGAAGTGGACAAGGCCTTCGCCGGAACGCCCGCCGAGGACTATCTGCGCGGCCAGCCGAGGACCCCGAAAGCACCTTCATCGAGATCTTCTACACCTACCTGAACCCTCCCACCGCGGGTCGCAACCTGCTCGGCGACACCGTTTACGAGAAGCTGATGGAGGAGCTCGACCCGGGGGAGCATGCCATCGCCGTGATGGGCCGCGGCGACTACTCCTTCAAGGGCTCGGGCTATGTGCGCGGCGGCATCTTCGACCGCATCGAGCTCTCCCAGGGCAACACCACCGTCAGCTTTCACGACCGCGACCATATCCGCCTCGGCAACCTGGCCATCGAGGGCGCACCCTCCTTCGACGAACGCGATATCTTCATCGTGCGCGACGACGCCGCCTTCAACCCCGGCCAACCCTGGCAACTGGAGCTGCTGGTACGCCGCGCCTCGGGGCCGCTGGATACCGAATTCGCCCGCTTCAGCGCCGACTACAGTGTCCCCGAGGCCTATATCGAGCGCCCCGAGCCACCGGTAGAGGAACCCATCTGGGTCGAGGTATGGCGCGACAAGGCCTTCCAGATCGGCGTGCTGCTGGCCGGCCTGCTGGTATTGACAGGCATCATGCTGTTCCAGGACGTGCTGGCGCGCCATCCGAGAATCCTGCGCCCGCTACGGCTGGGTTTTCTGGTCTACACCCTGGTGTTCATCGGCTGGTACTCCCTGGCCCAGCTCTCGGTGGTCAACATCCTGACCTTCACCAACTCGCTGATCAGCGGCTTCAGCTGGGGCTCCTTCCTGATCGACCCGATGATGTTCATCCTTTGGTCGTTCGTGGCGGTGAGCCTGCTGCTGTGGGGGCGCGGGGTGTTCTGCGGCTGGCTGTGCCCCTTCGGCGCTCTCCAGGACCTGGTCAACAAGGCGGCCCGTAAACTCGGCGTCAAGCAATACGAGCCGCCCTTCGGGCTCCATGAGCGCCTCTGGGCCATCAAGTACATCATCCTGCTGGGACTGTTCGCCGTCTCCTTACATTCCCTGGGCACCGCCGAACGCTACGCCGAAGTCGAGCCCTTTAAGACCGCCATCACGCTGCGCTTCCAGCGTGAATGGGGCTTCCTGCTCTATGCCCTGGGCCTGGTGGCGATCTCGGCCTTCAACCACAAGTTCTACTGCCGCTACCTCTGCCCACTGGGCGCCGGCCTGGCGATCCCCGCCCGCCTGCGTCTGTTCGACTGGCTCAAGCGGCACCGCGGCGACTGCGGTACCCCGTGCCAGATCTGCGCCAACGAATGCGAAATAACCGCCATCCATCCGGATGGCCGCATCAATGCCAACGAGTGCGTTTACTGTCTCGACTGCCAGGTCAATTACTACGACGACAAGCGCTGTCCGCCGATGATCAAAAGGCGCAAGCGCTACGAGAAGGCGTCACGACTCTCCGCAGGCACGCGAGGCGTCGAGACCCACGACCCCGGCTCTGCCGGAAACACGAAGCTGCAGCGAATCCCCACTCTTCAGGAGGAGTAATCCATGAGTGACCAAACGAGTGACGAGAAGAAAGCGATCGAAAACCTCGGCCGCCGCCACTTCCTGCGCAACAGTGCGGTGACCGGCGTCGCCGGTGCCGGCCTGGCCAGCGGATTCGGCGCCGGGGCGCTGATGAGCAGCCGCGAGGCCCAGGCCGCCGAGAACGGCATCGAGGTCGCCCCGGGTGAGCTCGACGAGTACTACGGCTTCTGGAGCGGCGGCCACCAGGGCGAGGTGCGGGTGCTGGGCATCCCTTCCATGCGCGAGCTGATGCGCATCCCGGTGTTCAACATCGACAGCGCCACCGGCTGGGGCATCACCAACGAGTCGAAACGGATCATGGGCGACTCGGCACGCTTCCTCAACGGCGACTGCCACCACCCGCACATCTCCATGACCGATGGCCATTACGACGGCAAGTACCTGTTCATCAATGACAAGGCCAATACCCGGGTGGCGCGCATCCGTCTCGACATCATGAAGACGGACAAGATCACCAGCATTCCCAATGTCCAGGCCATCCACGGCCTGCGTCTGCAGAAGGTACCGCACACCAAGTACGTGTTCGCCAATGCTGAGCTGCCGATTCCCCAGATCAACGACGGCCGCGACCTGGAGAGTCCGGACAACTACTTCACCATGTTCAACGCCATCGATGCCGAGAGCATGGACGTGGCCTGGCAGGTGATCGTCGACGGCAACCTGGATAACACCGATGCCGACTATACCGGCCGCTTCGTGGCATCCACCTGCTACAACTCCGAGAAGGGCATGACACTGGCTGACACCATGCGCGCCGAGCGCGACTGGGTGGTAGTGTTCGACGTCGAGGCAATCGAGGCCGCCGTGGAAGCCGGCCAATTCGAGACCCTGGGCGACAGCGAGGTGCCGGTGCTCGACGGCCGCAAGGGCTCGAAACTGACCCGTTACATCCCGGTGCCCAAGAACCCCCACGGTATTAACACCTCGCCGGACGGTCAGTACTTCATCGCCAACGGCAAGCTCTCGCCGACCTGCACCATCATCTCCATCGACAAGCTCCCCGAGCTGTTCGATGATGCCATCGAGCCGCGCGACACCGTGGTCGGCGAACCTGAGCTTGGCCTGGGACCACTTCACACCACCTATGACGGTCGCGGCAACGCCTATACCACCCTGTTCATCGACAGCCAGGTGGCCAAGTGGAACATCCAGGACGCTATCCGCTCCTATAACGGCGAGGAAGTAAACTACATTCGCCAGAAGATTGACGTCCACTACCAGCCGGGACACAACCATGCCAGTCTCACCGAGTCGCGGGATGCCGACGGCAAGTGGCTGGTGGTACTCTCCAAGTTCTCCAAGGATCGCTTCCTGCCGGTGGGCCCGCTGCACCCGGAGAACGACCAGCTGATCGATATCTCCGGCGAGGAGATGAAACTGGTCCACGACGGCCCCACCTTCGCCGAACCCCACGACTGTATCTTGCTGCGCGCCGACCAGCTCAGCCCGAGCCGGGTGTGGACGCGTGACGATCCGTTCTTCGCCGAGACCGTGGCCATGGCCGAGGCGGACGGGGTGACCCTGGAGAGCGACAATACGGTCATCCGCGACGGCAACCAGGTGCGCGTCTACATGACCTCGGTGGCGCCCCAGTTCGGGCTGACCGAGTTCAAGGTCAAGCAAGGCGACGAAGTAACCGTAGTGGTCACCAACCTCGACCAGGTCGAGGACCTGACCCACGGCTTCGTCATGGTCAATCATGGCGCCTCCATGGAGATCGGTCCCCAGCAGACCGCCAGCGTCACCTTCACCGCCGACAAGCCCGGGGTGTACTGGTACTACTGCTCCTGGTTCTGCCATGCCATGCACATGGAAATGACCGGCCGCATGCTGGTCGAAAAGGCCTGAACGCTCGGAATTTGATAGCTGCCCCAAGGGGCTTCCCATAGCGAGAGGCGCCGGGGGCAAGCCGAAGAGGAGGTCCTATGCCAGGGATGGCATCGGTAGCGTACAGGGACGTATTCACAGCGCCTCCTCGCAGGCTTGTCGCCGGATCAGCCTCGAGCGATCAAAACCATTCGCGAAGTTTTCAGTTTCCCGCGTGGAGAAGCGCATGACCCGACGACTGCTTCGCGTCGTCCCGACCCTATTTCTTGCCGCCGGGTGGCTCTTATGGCTACCCGGCGGCGTACTAGCCGCCGACTGGACGGCCACCCCCGGCGAGCCGCTGCAGCCGCTGATCGAACGGGCCGCGGACGGCGACCGCCTCTTGCTGCCCGAGGGCCGCTATCCCGGACCGCTGACCATCGACCGCACGCTTACCCTGCAGGGTAAGGAAGGAGCGGTGATCGACGGCGGCGGCAACGGCCACGCCGTGGTACTCGAGGCGCCCGACATTGTGCTGGAACACCTCACCATCGAGAACTGGGGCGCCAACCTAACCGACATGGATGCCGGCATCTTCGTCGATGAGAGCGCAAGCGGCAGCGTGATACGGGATTCCCGGCTGGAAGGCCCGGGGTTCGGCATCTGGCTCGACGCCGTGAATGACGTGAAAGTGCTCGACAACGTGATCCGTGGCGACGCCTCACTGCGCTCCCAGGACCGCGGCAACGGCATCCACCTCTTCAACGTGCGCAACGTCACCGTGCAAGGCAACGACATCCGCCGCACCCGCGACGGCATCTACATCGATACCAGCAGCCAGAGCCTGCTGCGCGGCAACCATATGCAGGACCTGCGCTACGGCGTGCACTACATGTACGCCCACGACAATCGCCTGGAAGGCAACTCCACCCAGGACACCCGCACCGGCTATGCGCTGATGCAATCCAAGCGGCTCGAGGTGATCGGCAACCGCTCGGCGAACGACCGCCACTACGGCATCCTGATGAACAACATCACCGACTCCCTCCTGCGCGACAATCGTGTCACCGGCATCAACCAGCGCCGTGACGCGCAGGGCCAGGGGCTGGTCAGCGGCGGCGAGGGCAAGGCACTGTTCGTCTATAACGCCCAGTATAACCGCTTCGAGGCTAACCGTTTCGCCAACAGCGATATCGGCATCCACCTTACCGCCGGCTCCGAGGACAACGCCCTGGTAGGCAATGCCTTCATCGACAACCGCCAGCAGGTAATGTACGTGGCGACCCGCGCCCAGGAGTGGTCCGAGAAGGGACGCGGCAACTACTGGAGCGACTATCTGGGCTGGGACCTGGATGGCGATGGCGTGGGTGATACGCCCTTCGAACCCAACGACGCCATGGACCGCCTGCTGTGGCGCTACCCGGTGGCACGACTGCTGATGCATAGTCCTGCCGTGCTGGCACTCCGCTGGGTACAGCGCCAGTTCCCGGTATTTCGCCCCCAAGGGGTCAAGGATAGCCATCCTCTGATGAATGAGCCCGATTTCAATGAACCCGGCTTGAGTCAACACAACCTCGGAGACGCCGACGCATGAGCGCGGTAATCGACTTCCAGAGCGTGACACGTCGTGACGGAAAGCTGGTGCGCCTCGACGCCCTGGATCTTCAGGTCAGCGAGGGCGAGGTACTGGCCCTGCTCGGCCACAACGGTGCCGGCAAGACCACCACCATGCACCTGATCCTGGGGCTGCTCTCGCCCAGCGAGGGGCGCGTGGCGGTGCTGGGTGGCGCTCCCGACGGCGCCCATGCCGAAACCCTGCGCCGCCGCCTGGGCTACCTGCCGGAAAACGTCAGCTTCTACGAGCAGCTCAGCGGCCGCGAGATGCTCGACTACTTCGCCCGACTCAAGCGAGTCGAGCGCCGCCAGGTGGACGAGCTGCTCGACCAGGTGGGGCTGGGCCATGCCGCCTCGCAGCGGGTGAAGACCTACTCCAAGGGCATGCGCCAGCGCCTCGGCCTAGCCCAGGCGCTGCTCGGCGACCCGCGCCTGCTGCTGCTGGACGAGCCAACCACCGGCCTCGACCCGGCCGCCACCCGCGACTTCTTCGACACGGTGCGCGGCCTGCGCGAGCGCGGGTGTACGGTACTGCTCTCCTCCCATGTGCTGCCCGGGGTGGAGCCCTACATCGACCGTGCGCTAATCCTCGGCGGCGGCCGGCGCCTGGCGCTTGGCAGCCTGGACGACCTTCGCCGGCAGGCCGCCCTGCCGCTGGACGTGCGTGTACGGGGTCACAACGCCGAGGCCAACCTGGCTCACTGGGACGACCCACGCATCCAAGCCATCGCCGTCAACGGCCAGGAGGTCACGCTTTCGGTGCCACCGGATGCCAAGCTCGCCGTGCTGCGTCGGCTCACCGACCTCTCGGACATCGAGGACATCGAATTGCTGCCGCCCACCCTGGAGCACCTCTATACCCACTTCTCTGCCGACCTCTCGCCCGAGCAACGAGGAGACGCCCGATGAATGCCATCCTGATCATCGCCGGCAAGGAGTTCCGCGACGGCCTGCGCAATCTCTGGGTGCTGGCCATCGCACTGGTACTGGCCTTTCTAGCCGTGGGCATCGCCTGGTTCGGCGCCGCCGCCAGCGGCGGCCTGGGCTTCACCTCCCTGGCCACCACCCTGGTCAGCCTGGCAACGCTGGCGGTCTTCCTGATCCCGCTGATCGCCCTGTTGCTGGCCTACGATGCCGTGGTCGGCGAGCAAGAGGCGGGCACCCTGCTACTGCTGCTCACCTACCCCATCAGCCGCACACAACTGCTGCTGGGCAAGTTCCTCGGCCATGGCCTGATCCTCGGCGTCGCCACGGCACTGGGATTCGGCGTCGCCGGGGCGGTGATCGCGGTGGCTGCGGAGGGCGTGCCGCTCACCGAACTGGCCACCGGCATGGGCCTGCTGATCGGTAGCAGCATCCTGCTGGGCTGGGTATTCATCGCCTTCGCCTACCTGATCAGCGTGTGGGTCACCGAGAAGGCTCGCGCCGCCGGCCTGGCGCTGGTGGTGTGGTTCCTCTTCGTGCTGGTCTTCGACCTGGGGCTGCTGGCGCTACTGGTCAGCGTCAAACGGGGAGGCGACTGGCTGCCCTGGCTGCTGCTGCTCAATCCGATCGAGTGCTTCCGGCTGATCAACCTAGCCGGCTTCGAGGCCGCCCGCGACTATAGCGGCCTCACCTCCATCGCCGAGGGCGGCGCTTTCCGCCCTACCGTGGTGACCGCAATCCTCGTGGCCTGGGTGCTGGTGCCCCTGAGCCTGGCACTGCTGCGCTTCCGCCACCGCGCCGCCTGAACCTTTCACTCCCACGCCCCCGAGAGAGACCGCCATGACCCGACTCGCCCTGCTGATCGCCCTGCTCGCCAGCCTGTTGCTGACCGGCTGCAGCGAATCCGAACCCGAGACACTGGCCGCCGCCGTACCCATCGAGGACGGCGACAGCTGTCACGTCTGCGGCATGCTGATCAACGAGCATCCCGGCCCCAAGGGGGAGGCCTTCCTGGGCAGCCAGGGCGAGGCACTGAAGTTCTGCTCCACCCTGGATCTCTTCACCTTCCTCAAGCAGCCGGAGAACGAGACGCGCTTGTCGCATGCCTATGTCCACGATGTGGCCGCCGCCCCCTGGGCCACTCCGGACGACGAGGCCTTCGTGCGGGCCAGCGAGGCGGTCTACGTGGTGGGCCACGACCGACGCGGCTCCATGGGCCATACCCTGGCATCGTTTGCCGAGCAGGCCGACGCCGAGACCTTCCGCGAGGCCCACGGCGGCGAGCTGGTGAGCTTCGATGAGATCGACCTCGACCTGCTGGGCCGGTTGGGACGCGGCGAGCTGGGTGGCGATAGCGGTGCGGGTTTGAGCGGCATGCAGGGCCACGAATGATGCCGCCAAGGAAGCGTCACGTCATGCCCCACATCTCCCGTTTCGCTCCGTCCCTGCTGCTGACGTTCTGCCTGGCCCTAGGCCTGGCCGGGCCGGCGTCGGCCACCGACTACAACATCGGCAACGTCCAGGCACATGGCAGCTGGCACTCGCTGGTCCTGTCGCTGGGCGAGGAGCGCCACTTCCGCGCCATCGACCAGCAGAGCTACAGTGACGCCATCTTCAGCGTCAATGCCAGCGCCGGGGCCTGCGACGTCCCCTGGCTGGAGCTGCGCGTGGCGCTGGACGAGAACCAGGCCGAGAGCGCCACCGTGAACCGCGTGCCGGCCGACCTGCGCGTCGACCAGGCCACCATCCACAGCGGCAGCGCCGCCTTCGTCACCGAACGCGGCGACGATGGCTTCTACGTGCGCTTCACAGTACCCCACCTGGAGCTGCTGCTTGAGGAGATGGCCGAGGGCGAGCTGCTGCGCCTGCGCATGATGCGCGGCGAGGACGACCCCTGGTTCATGGTCTTCGGCCTGGCGGGCGCAGGCGAGGCGATCGACCGCCTGCACCGCCTGTGCGACGAAGCCGAACGCTGAGGCGCGCAGACAGGATTGGCGGTGAACGAGAGGAGGTGAACACGTGGCCGTGCTGTTGTTCCATCTGCGCAACGTGCCCGAAGAGGAAGCCGAGGAGGTTCGCCTACTGCTCGACGAGCACGGCCTGGATACCTTCGAGACCCGGTCGGGCTTCTGGGGCCTGGGCGTGGCCGCGATCTGGCTGCGCGACCAGCACGAGCTGCCGCGAGCCCGCGCACTGATCGACGCCTACCAGCACGCGCTCGGCGAGCGGGTACGACGCGAGCATGATGCGCTGGCCGCCCGCGGTGAGGGCCCCACCCTGTGGCGACGCCTGGCGCGCCAGCCGATCCGTACGCTGCTGTTCGCCCTGCTCGCCGCCGGCGTGCTCGCTCTCTCGCTGCTGCCCTTCCTGTGGATGGCCGGCTGAATTCTCTTCAGGAGCCCGGCCGGCGACTCTCGTCGCGCAGCGCCGTCAGAGCGGGCTCCAGGTCCGCAGCCAGTGCGGCCACCGCTGGCCGCGCATGGAAGTAGCCCTGCTGATGGGTAATGCCGGCGCGTGCCAGCCACAGTGCCTCCTCCCGGGTCTCCACGCCCTCGGCGATCAGCAGGATGTCGAGCTCGTCGGCCAGTCGCTTCACGGCCTGCAGCAGGACCTGGCGGCGACGGTCGCCGTCGCAGCCCATGATCAGTTCGCGGTCGACCTTGAGGCGATCGGGCGTGAGGTCGGTGAGCAGGTCCAGATTGGCGTAGCCGTTGCCGAAGTCGTCCAGCGCCGTGGCGAAGCCCATCGCGCGGTAGGCCTCGATGATGCTGCGCAGGTGCTGGCGGTCCCGGACCCGTTCGGTCTCGGTGATCTCGAAGACGATGCGCTCGGTGGGCCAGCCGACCCGTGCCGAGACGTCCAGGGTCGCCTGGATGCAGGCCTGGGGCTCATAGACCGCATTGGGCAGGAAGTTGATCGACAGGTTCTCGCGCATGCCCAGCGCACTGGCCATCTCGATGGCCCGCACCCGGCATGCCTGGTCAAAACGATAGAGGAGGTCATCGGTGACCTGGGCGAGAATACTCCAGGCCGACTCTCCCGCGGGACCCCGCACCAACGCCTCGTAGGTGGTGATCCGCGCCGCATCCACGTCGACGATCGGCTGAAAAGCCATGGTGAACTCGAAGGGCAGCTCCCCTTCGCAGCGGTCGCAGTGTCCCGCGACCCGCGCACAGCTCGACATCGGCGACTCCTTGTCTGTGCTTATCAATCTCTTCCCCGGCAATCGGTGCGGGGTATTGTCAGTCTAGCCAAGAGCAGATATCCGTAAATCACTATCCCAAGCGCGAGGTGGTGATGCAATACTTACGGGGCAGGCCCGGCCGGTGGCTCTGGACAGTTCACCCCGCGCCGGCAAGAGTGTAATGTCATCGTCAGCCTCTCTATGACATGCCAGCTCTTGAACACCTCGACACGCTACAGCGATGACCAGATCGCTTGTCTGGCGACCTGATGCTGCCCTGGCAACCCCTGACCACCGCCTGGAGCCCGCGCATGCCCAACACTCATTACAATGATGCCGAGATCGCCGCCGCTCTCGAGGCCTGTGCCCGTGAACCGGTGCACATCCCCGGCGCCATCCAGCCGATGGGCTGCCTGGTGAGCCTGGATGCCGACATGGCGAGAATTCGCCAGGTCAGCGCCAATATCGAGGACTTTCTGGGTATCGGGGTGGCAGATGCTCTGGCCGGCGAGGCCAGGGAGGTACTGGGCACCGAGTTGATGGACCTTCTGGACACTGAACTGGTAAAGCAGGACAGCTCGGCCTGCGTTCTCACCGCCCAGCGCGAGGTGCGGGGCGAACGACGACGCTTCCACGCGGTGGCCTATCACAGTGGCGACGCTGTCGTCGTGGAACTGGAACACCTGATGTGCCCGGACGGACATCGCCTGCTGGACAAGGTGAACGACTGGCTGGTCGAGGCGGGGCAGATCGACGACATCGACACCCTTCTCGATGCCCTGACGCGGAAGGTACAGGAGCTCACCGGCCACCAGCGGGTGATGGTCTACCGTTTCGACGCGCAGTGGAACGGCCGCGTGATCGCCGAGACCCACCTGCCCGCGGCGGAGAGCTTCCTCGATCACTACTTCCCGGCCAGTGACATTCCTGCCCAGGTGCGCCGACTTTACGACGCCAACCGGGTGCGCAGCATCCCCGATGCCTCGGCCCAGGCGGTTCCACTGGTGCCACCCTGTGGCCCTGGCGAGGCGGCGCCACTGGACATGTCGCGGGGGGTGCTGCGTGCCGTCGCACCGATTCATCAGGAGTACCTCACCAACATGGGCGTCGGCGCTTCCCTGTCGGTGGCCATGCACGAGGAGGGGAGGCTCTGGGGCCTGCTGGCCTGTCACGGCCTGGAGCCCAGACCACTGGAAGCCGACCTGCGTGATGCGCTGTGTGCCCTGGCCCAGATCACCATGCCGCGGTTGATGCTGCTGCAGGCGCGTGCCGACACCCGCCTGCTTCACGACATCCACGACAGCAACGAGATTCTCTCCGATGAGAGTGGGCGCCTTCTCGGGCCGGATGACCTGGTACAGCGTCACGGCGCGCAATGGCTCGACCTGCTGGATGCCAGTGGCATCGCCCTCGTCACCGGAAAAGAGAGCAGTGGCATGGGAGCCCTGCCGGCCGAAGAGAACCTGGTCGCCATGGCCGACTGGCTGAGCCGCTTCCAGCGGCACGACGCTCCCTGGCACACCCAGGCGCTGGTGAAGACACCCCTGGCGCCCTGGCAGGAGGGCGACCTCTGCGGCCTGCTCGCTATAGCCCTGCCCACCGAGTCGACCCACTGGCTGATGCTGTTTCGCCGCGAACAGCGAAACAGCAGGCGCTGGGCCGGCAAGCCCGAGGATACCCCCATGATGCGGAACGGGCAGCTGACCCTGACGCCGCGCCGCTCCTTCGCCCAGTGGCAGGATGAGGTCAGGGGGCAAAGTCGCGCCTGGCGCGACATCGAGTGCCGTGCCGCCGGGGATCTGGCCAAGAACCTGGCCGTCCTGACCTCCAGCCACGAGATCGCTCAGCTCAATGAAAGGCTCCATCACGCCAATCGCAAGCTCAAGAGCCTGGCCTACAGCGACAGCCTGACCGGCACCTGGAACCGCTATCGCATGGAGCAGGCGATCGACGCCGAGCTCAACGCCGCCGAACGCCACGACAGATCCTTCGCCGTGCTGCTGTTCGACATCGATCACTTCAAGCATTTCAACGATACCCAGGGTCACGAGGCCGGCGATCGGGTCCTAGTGACGCTATGCAGTGTGCTGCAAAACCTCCTGCGACCCACCGACAATCTGGGCCGCTGGGGCGGCGAGGAATTCCTGGTGCTGGCCAGCGATTGCGACCTGGTCGGCGGCGTGCATCTCGCCGAACGCCTCAGGCAGAGCACCGAAGAACTGGATCTGGGCAATCTGGGTAGAGTGACCATCAGCATCGGCGTGGCCGCCTGGCGACCCGGCGACAGTCGCAAGAGCCTGGTCGCCCGGGCCGACGAAGCGATGTACCGGGCCAAGGAAGGGGGCCGCAACCGGGTGGAGAATGCACCGGACAGCGCCGCACAGGCATGAAGCTCCCACCTCGAAACCCCGACCATGACAGACCATGCCCCCGCCGGTGAGCCCGGCCGGGGGCATGGAGAACCTGCGGGCGTCGGCGACGCACGGAGCACAGTATCAGTGGCGAATGATGTAATCGAAGGCACCTAGGGCGGCCTTGGAGCCCTCGCCCATGGCGATGACGATCTGCTTGTAGGGCACGGTGGTCACATCGCCGGCGGCGAAGATGCCCGGCACGCTGGTCATGCCGTGGGCGTCGACCACGATCTCGCCACGCTCGGAGAGCTCGATAGGCGAGTCCTGCAGCCACTCGGTGTTGGGCACCAGGCCGATCTGCACGAACACGCCCTCCAGCTCGACCTTGCGGATCTCGCCGCTGGCACGCTCTTCAAAGGTGAGCGCATTGACGCGCCTGCCGTCGCCGTTCACCTCGGTGGTACGGGCACCGAGGATGATCTCCACGTTGGGCAGGCTGCGCAGCTTCTTCTGCAGCACTGCGTCGGCGCGCATCTCGTCCATGAACTCGATCAGGGTGACGTGGCCGACGATGCCAGCCAGGTCGATGGCCGCCTCGACGCCGGAGTTGCCGCCGCCGATCACCGCCACGCGCTTGCCCTTGAACAGCGGGCCGTCGCAATGAGGGCAGTAGGCCACGCCCCTGTTACGGTACTCGGCCTCGCCGGGCACGCCCATCTCGCGCCAGCGGGCGCCGGTAGCCAGCACCAGGGTCTTGCTCCTGCAGGCGTGGCGCCGTTCGCGAACTCCACCTCGTGCAGGCCGCCCGTTGCCTGGCCGGGCAGCAGCGTGACGGCGCGCTGCAGGTTCATGATGTCGACCTCGTACTCCTTGACGTGCTCCTCCAGCGCCGCGGCAAGCTTGGGACCCTCGGTGTGGGGCACGGAGATGAGGTTCTCGATACCCATGGTATCGAGCACCTGGCCACCGAAGCGCTCGGCGGCCACGCCGGTACGAATGCCCTTGCGTGCGGCATAGACCGCTGCCGCCGCACCGGCCGGGCCGCCACCGATCATCAGGGTATCGAAGGCTGGCTTCTCGCCGAGCTTGGCGGCCTCGCGCTCCGCGGCACCGGTATCCACCTTGGCGAGTATCTGCTCGAGGCTCATGCGCCCCTGGTCAAACGGCTCGCCGTTGAGGTAGACGCTGGGCACCGACATTATCTCGCGCTCTTCAACCTCGTCCTTGAACAGCGCGCCGTCGATGGCCACGTGATGGACGCCCGGGTTGAAGATAGCCATCAGGTTCAGCGCCTGGACCACGTCCGGACAGTTCTGGCAGGAGAGCGAGAAGTAGGTCTCGAAGCGCAGCTCGCCCTCGAGGCCCTTGATCTGCTCAATGGTCGCTTCGGAGGCCTTGGGCGGATGGCCGCCCACCTGCAGCAGCGCCAGCACCAGGGAGGTGAACTCGTGGCCCATGGGCAGGCCGGCGAAGTACAGCGCCGGTTTCCTGCTCGGCGCGTTGCAGCGCGAAGGACGGGCGTGCGCGGATCGTCGGCCGTCAGCTCGCAGAGCGTGATCTTGTCGGTCAGGCCGACGATATCGGTCAGCAGACCGTGCAGTTCCTTCGACTTGGCGCCGTCATCGAGGGACGCGACGATCTCGAAGGGCTGGGTGACCTTTCCCAGATAGGCTTTGAGCTGGCTTTTCAGATTGTCGTCGAGCATGATGGCTTCCTTCCTCGTGAGTTCAGGGTTGCAGTGCGTACAGGCACGAGATTCCAGCGCAGGAAATGCCCGGACGGTGATCGCCCGGGCATTCGGGCATCATCTTCAGGAGGCGGTCCGCGGGCGGCGGACTTGCGAGGCGGGACAGCCTTGCCGGCAGGGGCGGATCGCTTAGATCTTGCCGACCAGGTCCAGCGAGGGAGAGAGGGTCTCTTCGCCTTCTTCCCACTTGGCCGGGCAGACTTCGTTCGGGTTGGCGCGCACGTACTGAGCGGCCTTGACCTTGCGCAGCAGTTCCTCGGCATTGCGACCGATATTGCCGGCGTTCAGCTCGATGAGCTGGATCTTGCCGTCGGGATCGACCACGAAGGTACCACGCTCGGCGACGCCATCTTCCTCGATCAGCACCTCGAAGTTACGCGAGATGGTGTGAGTCGGGTCAGCCAGCATCGGATACTGCAGCTTGTTGATGGTCTCGGAGCTGTCGTGCCAGGCCTTGTGGGTGAAGTGGGTGTCGGTGGAGACGCTATAGATCTCGACGCCCAGCTTCTTGAATGCGTCGTAGTTGTCGGCCAGGTCACCCAGCTCGGTGGGGCAGACGAAGGTGAAGTCGGCCGGATAGAAGAAGAAGATGTTCCACTGCCCTTTCAGACTCTCCTCGGAGACGTCGATGAACTCGCCATTGTAATAGGCAGTGGCCTTGAACGGCTTGACTTCAGTGTTCAGCAGCGACATTCGGTAATGCTCCTTTCGACTTTCGTTTAATGGGTGAGAGCGATACGGAGCGCATAGTAGCCCGTATCGCCCGATAGCGTAAATTGAGTGGCGCCATGAACTTGATAATTCAAGGCTATGATCGATGACGGCGGCGTCAGCCGAAGCTCACCGTCTCACCCTGGCGGTCGAAGGCCAGGAACTGTGCGATGTTGCCCATCTTCAGCGATTCCACCATGCGGTTGAGATGCTGTTCGGCCTGCGCCTCGGCGTCCGAACCGGCCAGGGCAGCCACGAAGACGATATCCCAGTCGGCCCCCGCATCCCGGGATTCCGCCACCAGCGCGGCCATGTCGGACAGCGCCTCGGGGGCCTTGTCGACGCAGACGACCGGGGTCAGCACGCCGCCCTCGCCCTGCTCGAAGCGACGCCGCTGCTCCTCGCTTGGATGGTCCGGCAGTTCGGCGCGGGTGAAAACGAACAGCAGGCGCTGCGGCTCTGGCTGAGAACGTGCTTCGTCCAGCAGATCAGAAAAACAGGAAATGGCCATGGGTACTCCTCCGGATCGGGATGGTATCGTGGCGGCAGCGTAACGGGCCGGCCCCGCTTCGGAAAGGGGAACTGGCGGCCCATACGACCCAGGTCACGTTCCGGAGCGCCAATGAACATTCCCGCCCCACCGCTGGCCCGTCAGCTACGCGATGCCACCCGCAACGCTCACAGCGACCTGGACCATCACCCGGCCCTGCAGTGCCTGCTCGATGCCGCCTTGACCCGGGAAGCGTACGCTGCCTCGCTGCTGGCCCTGTATCCCGCTCATGCGGATCTGGAGAGCCGGGTCTGCCGGGGGATCACACGGCTCGGCCTGAGCATCCAGGTGCCACGGCGGCTGCCGTACCTCGCGGAGGACCTCGCCATACTCGGCCTGACACCGGACACGGGTTACTCCCACGTCGAGAATCTCCCCGGCTCTCCCGCCAGCCTGGCGGGCCAGCTCTATGTACTGCAGGGCTCGCGCCTGGGAGGGCAGGTGATTGCCGAGCGGCTGCGCCGCACCCTGGGCCCCGATGTGCCCCACGCCTTCTTCTCCTTCGACATGGCCCCCGGTGAGTGGCCGCGGCGCTTGGCCGAACTCGAGGCGCTCTGCCCGCCCGAGGACAGAGACGCCGCCGTGACGGGCGCCCGCGAGGCATTCGCCCGTTTCCGCCGCTACCTGGACGACACTCCGATTCATGGGGCTCATGGGTTGTCTCCTGACGAAGCAGGCCGGGGCGAGCCCCGGCCTGGAAACACACGGTAAGATAAGGCCAGAATCAGCGCTTGACGCTGATGCCGTACTCCTCACCGGCATCGAGCAACCAGCGATAGGTGTAATCCGCGAAGCTGCGCCGTACTACCAGCTCCCAGCGGGCATCAGAGGGGCGACGCAGGATCACCGTGGTCTTGGCAAAGACGGTGGTGACACCCTTGCCGACCGGGAAGTGGCTGGGATGAACATCGTAGATCACAGACTTCATCAGCAGCTCCCGGGCAGCCTCGCCTTCCAGCTCGATCAGCGTCTGGCCGCCACTGACGTTGCTGATGGCGAAGTGGGCGCCGGCCAGGGCCTCACGCAACCGGTTTTCCAGCGCGAACTCCTCGCCGCCGGGCACGATCACCAGCCACTCGTCGGGTGAGAGCCACTGAATCGAACGCTCACCCTCCGCGTCATGGACCAGGCCCTGGGGCTCGCCGGGCAACGAGACGCCGAGCACCTCGCGGACCGCCTCGTCGAGCACGATGGCACCGCCGCGCAGGATCAGGTGGCCGAGAAAAGGCCGCTCGCGCAGCGTCGCTCGGCTCTTGACGGCGGGCGCCGGCGCTCCCGAACGGCGGTAGGCGTAGACCAACGGCGACTCCAGGGGGATCTTGGCCTCGGTGCGGGTATCGAAGATCCTGACCGTTTCGACGGCAGTGTTAGACATTCTGGCGCTCTCCCTTGGGATCGATGAAGATCGTGCTGACGATTTCGGCCTCGTGGGTCTGGCCGTCAGCCATGGGCAGGTAGACGGTCTCGCCCATCTTCTGCTGGCCGCCCTTGACCACCGCCAGGGCAAAGCCTGAGTCCAGAGTCGGGCTGTAGTAGCTCGAGGTCACGTGACCGACCATCGGCATGGGAATCGCATGTTTTGGATCGAGGACGATCTGGGCGCCCTCCTCCAGCACCACCCTGGGGTCCTTGGGCTTGAGCCCCACCAGCTGCTTGCGGTCGCTGCGCGCGGTATCCTGACGCGTCAGCGCGCGCTGGCCGATCCAGGAGAACGGCTTGTCGTACCCCACGCACCACTTCATGCCGAGATCCTCCGGGGTCACCGAGCCGTCGGTCTCCTGGCCGGCAATGATAAAGCCCTTCTCGGCACGCAACACATGCATGGTCTCGGTGCCATAGGGCGTCAGGTCATATTTCTCGCCATGGGCGAACAGCGTCTCCCAGACGTGCTGGGCATAGTTGGCCTGGACATTGATCTCGTAGGCGAGCTCGCCGGTGAAGGAGATGCGGAACACCCGGGCCGGGACGTCGGCCACCTTGCCTTCCCGCCAATCCATGAACTGGAACGCCTCGCGGTCCAGGTCGATGTCGGTGAGCTCGGCCAGCAGCTTGCGTGCCTCCGGCCCGGTGACGGTCATGGTCGCCCAGTGATCGGTCACCGACGTGAAATAGACCTGCAGCTCCGGCCACTCGGTCTGATGCCATAGCTCCAGCCACTCCAGCACGCCGGCCGCGCCGCCGGTGGTCGTGGTCATCAGGAAGTGGTTCTCTCCCAGGCAGCTGGTGGTGCCATCATCGAACACCATGCCGTCGTCCTTGCACATCAGCCCGTAGCGCACGCGGCCGGGCGCCAGCTTGGCCCACTTGTTGGTATAGACGCGCCCCAGGAACTCACGGGCGTCGGGGCCCTGAATGTCGATCTTGCCCAGCGTCGAGGCATCGAGAATACCCACCCCCTCGCGCACGGCGCGGCACTCCCTGGCCACCGCGTCGTGCCATCGTCTCGCGTCTCGCCGTTGACGCTCGCGCGTCGTGGAAAGTACCAGGGCCGCTTCCACTGGCCCACGTCCTCGAATTCGGCGCCATGCTCCACGTGCCACTGGTGCATCGCGGTATAGCGCTCGGGATCGAACAGCTCCCGGCAGTGGCGACCGACGATGGCGCCGAAGGTCACCGGCGTGTAGTTGGGACGGAACACCGTGGTGCCCACCTCGGGAATCGACTTGTCCAGGCAGCGCGCGGCAATGGCCATGCCGTTGATGTTGCCGAGCTTGCCCTGGTCGGTGCCGAAGCCCATGGCGGTGTAGCGCTTGACGTGCTCGATGGATTCGAAGCCTTCGCGGGTCGCCAGTTCGATGCCCGCCGCGGTGACGTCGTTCTGCAGGTCGACAAACTGCTTGGGGGCGCGCAGCGTCGGCTTCTCGTGGGGTACCTGGTAGAGCGCGCAGGCCGCACCATCGCGACGTACCGCGACCTTCGGCAGACTCACCGAGACAGCCCCGAATCCGACCTCGCCGGCCGCCTGACGGCCCGCTGTCTCGCCGTCCGCCAGCACCTTGGCGGTGGCGAAGACGCCCTTGGCACCGCCGGCCGCGCTCACGCCCTTCACCAGGGTCGGGACAAAGGCAAGCAAGTCGTCGCGCCAGGTCGGCCGTGCGCCGGTGTGCGACGCCAGGTGGATGACCGGGCTATAGCCCCCGGAACTGGCGAGCGTGTCGCACTCGAGGGTCTCAGCCTTGCCGATCACCCGAAAACCGTCCAGGTCGACCTTCGCCACCCGCGCGCCGCTGACGCGCGTCTCGCCCTTGGCCTCGATCACGGCACTGCCGGTGATGATGCGAATCCCCTGGGCACGAGCCTGCTCGACCAGTTCGCCATCCGGGTTGGCACGGGCGTCGGCGATGGCCACCACCTCACGGCCGCTTTCCAGCCAGTCCAGGGCGGCACGGTAGGCGTGATCATTGCTGGTGGAGAGCACCAGGCGACGTCCAGGAACAACCCCGTAGCGACGGATATAGGTCGACACGGCGCCGGCGACCATATTGCCCGGCACGTCATTGTTGGCGTAGACCAGCGGCCGCTCATGGGTCCCGGTCGCCAGCACCACGCGGCCGGCCCGCACGCGATGCATGCGCGAGCGTACCTGTCGACGACCGTTGAGCAGAGGTGCCGTCTCGCCGAGATGCTCGGTGCGACGCTCGTGAAGCGTCACGAAGTGGTGGTCATGGTAGCCGTTGGCCGTGGTACGTGGCAGCAGCGTCACGTTGTCCATGCCGGCCAGCGTTTTCAGGCTCTGGGCGACCCATTGATTCGCCGGCTTGCCATCGAGACGCTCACGGGCATCCAGCAGCGAGCCGCCCATCTCCTCCTGTTCATCGACGAGAATCACCCGGGCACCGCTATGCGCGGCGGCCAGCGCGGCAGCGAGCCCCGCCGGCCCGGCGCCGATCACCAGCACATCACAGTGCTGATGCAGATGGTCATAGATGTCCGGATCGTTCTCCATGGGGCTGCACCCCAGGCCCGCGCTCTTGCGGATGTACTTCTCGTAGGTCATCCACAGCGAGGCCGGGGCCATGAACGTCTTGTAGTAGAACCCGGGCGGCATGAACTTGCCGCCCAGCTTGCCGACCAGGCTCATCATGTCGCGCTGGACGTTCGGCCAGCCGTTGGTGCTGCGCGCCTCCAGACCTTCGAACAGCGCCTGCTGGGTGGCCCGCACATTGGGTACCTGCCCGGATTCAGTGCTGCCGAGCTGGACCACGGCATTGGGCTCCTCGGCACCGGCGGCCACGATGCCCCGCGGCCGGGAGTACTTGAAGCTGCGATTGACGATATCCAAACCATTGGCCAGCAGCGCAGAAGCCAGGGTGTCGCCGGCATGGCCCTGGTAGCGCTTGCCGTTGAAGGTGAAGTTCAACTTGCGAGAACGCTCGATGCGTCCGCCCTGGCCGAGTCGATTGGGTTGGCTCATGCGTGGACTCCTGCCTGTTGCGCGTCCTGTGCCCGGCGCGTCGCCGACTCGGCGCTGCCGCCCTGGGGATGTTCAGCAGTGAACGACGGCTGCTCGCCCATCTTGTAGGTCTCGAGGATCTCGTAACTCACGGTATGACGCGTGATGTTGAAGAACTTGCGGCAACCCACGGCGTGTACCCACAGCTCGTGATGGATACCGCGGGGGTTGTCGCGGAAGAACAGGTAATCGCCCCACTCCTCATCGGTGCAGGCCGTGGGGTCCGCGGGACGCGCGATATGCGCCTGGCCCTTGGGGTGGAATTCCTCCTCTTCCCGGAGCTCGCCGCAATAGGGACAGTAGATATGGAACATTGATTATTCCCCCCGTAATCGGGATAGAAGCTGAGAGCTTCTGCGTCAGCGAGCCGCGTGAGGGCAAGGCGTTCGACGAGAGAGGAGCCGCAGTGTACGGGGTAGGTACATGAGGACTCCGATGAGTCGAACAACGCTGCCATCGCGTGGCGCAGCTCGCAGAAATTAGTGGGCCACGCCGGCGGCACCGTGCTCATCGACTAAGGCACCGGTGTGGAAACGGTCGATGGAGAACGGCGCGGCAATCGAGTGCATCTCGCCCTTGGCAAGACTGGCAGCGAAGACATGCCCCGACCCCGGGGTGGCCTTGAAGCCGCCGGTACCCCAGCCGCAGTTGAAATACAGTCCCTTGACCCGGGTCTTGGAAAGAATCGGGCAAGCATCCGGGCAGGTATCGACGATCCCGCCCCACTGGCGGTTCATGCGCACCCGCGAGAAGATCGGGAACATCTCGACGATGGCCTGCAGGGTATGCTCCACGGTGGGGTAGCTGCCCCGTTGACCGTAGCCGTTGTAGCCGTCGATGCCCGCGCCGATGACCAGGTCACCCTTGTCCGACTGGCTGATGTAGCCGTGCACGTGGTTGGACATCACCACGGTATCGAGTACCGGCTTGAGCGGCTCGGACACCAGCGCCTGCAGCGGATGCGATTCCAGCGGCAGCTTGATGCCGGCCATCCCGGCCATCACGCCGGAGTTGCCTGCCGTCACGCAGCCCACGGTCTTGGCCTCGATGTCACCCCGGTTGGTGTGCACCCCGAAGATCTGGCCGTCGCGGATCTTGAAACCGGTGACCTCGGTCTGCTGGAGGATGTCGACCCCATGGGCATCGGCCGCCCGAGCGAACCCCCAGGCCACGGCATCGTGACGCGCCACCCCGGCGCGCGGCTGCCAGGACGCCCCGAGCACCGGGTAGCGAGCGTTCTTCGAGCAGTCCATGATCGGCACCAGCGCCTGGACGCCTTTGGCATCGAGCACCTCGCCGTCGATGCCGTTGAGGCGGTTGGCATTGACCCGGCGCTGGATATCCCGCATGTCCTGCAGGGTATGGCCCAGGTTCAGCACGCCGCGCTGGGAAAACATGACGTTGTAGTTGAGATCCTGGGAGAGACCCTCCCACAGCTTCATCGAGTGCTCGTAGAGCGCGGCTGCCTCGTCCCAGAGATAGTTGGAACGCACGATGGTGGTGTTGCGCGCGGTATTGCCGCCGCCCAGCCAGCCTTTCTCGATCACCGCCACATTCTTGACGCCGAACTCCTTGGCCAGATAGTAAGCGGTGGCCAGGCCGTGGCCGCCGCCGCCGACGATGATCACGTCGTACTGCTTCTTGGGCGTGGGATTGCGCCACTGACGCTGCCAGTTCTCGTGGTGGCTCAGCGCGTGCTTGACCAGACCGAAGCCTGAATAACGTTGCATAGGGGTCTCCTCAGCTCAGCTTCGCCGGGCCATGCCCGGCGGCCGGTTCAAGCGATGGTTTCGGCGGACGGCTCGGCGGCGGTGGCCGATGCATAGACCGGATGCCGGGCACAGACCTCGGCGACCTTGGCCTGTACCTCGGCTTCCACGGCGGCGGTGTCGCGACCGGCTGCCAGAACATCCAGGATGTCGCAGATCCAGCCTGCCAGTGCCTCACAGTCCGCTTCATCGAAGCCACGGGTGGTGACCGCCGGCGTGCCGATGCGCAGGCCGGAAGTCACGAAGGGACTCTGGGGATCGTTGGGCACGGCATTCTTGTTGACGGTGATGTGGGCCCGACCCAGCGCCGCGTCGGCGTCCTTCCCGGTCACCCCCTGGCGAATCAGCGACACCAGAAAGAGATGGTCATCGGTGCCACCGGAGACCACGTCGAAGTCCCGCTCGACGAAGACCTTCGCCATACGCCGGGCGTTGTCGATCACCCGCTGCTGATAGCGCACGAAGTCCTGACTCATGGCCTCGCGAAACGCCACTGCCTTGGCGGCGATGACGTGCATGAGCGGGCCACCCTGCTGGCCCGGAAAGACCGCACCGTTGAGCTTCTTGTAGAGCGCCTCGTCGCCAGCGGCGGAAAGGATCAATCCGCCGCGTGGTCCACGCAGGGTCTTGTGAGTCGTGGTGGTCACCACATGGGCATGGGGCAGCGGGCTCGGATAGTGGCCGGCGGCGACCAGACCGGCGACATGGGCCATGTCCACCAGCAGCCAGGCGCCGACGGCGTCGGCGATATCGCGGAAGCGACGCCAGTTGATGACGCGAGAGTAGGCCGAGAAACCGGCGATGATCATCCTGGGCTGGTGCTCGTGGGCCAGACGCTCGACCTCGGCGTAGTCGATTTCACCGGTCTCCGGGTTCAGCCCGTACTGAACGGCCTTGTAATATTTGCCGGAGAAGTTGGGCTTGGCGCCGTGGGTCAGATGGCCGCCGTGGGCCAGGCTCATGCCCAGCACGGTATCGCCCGGCGAGACCATGGCCATGAAGGCCGCGGCGTTGGCCTGGGCACCGGAATGGGGCTGGACGTTGGCGTAGTCGGCGCCGAACAGGTCACAGGCGCGATCGATGGCCAGCTGCTCGACCACGTCGACGTGCTCGCAGCCGCCATAGTAGCGCTTGCCGGGGTAGCCCTCGGCGTACTTGTTGGTCAGCTGGGTGCCCTGAGCCTCCATGACCTGGGGACTGGCATAGTTCTCCGAGGCAATCAGCTCGATGTGGGCTTCCTGGCGGGCTACCTCGTCGGCGATGGCGGCAGCAATCTGCGGGTCGGTCGTTGTAAGGTTGTTGGTGTTCATGACATCACCCTGATGGTTGGCTTCGATACGTTAAGAGAAAGCGACGCGCGACGTATTCTGGAAACGACGCCGCCGTCATTGCGCGAGACAGGCGCTCGGAATAAGGGTTAAGTGCCGCCACGGGGGCAACCTGACAGGCCGAGGCCCGATCAATACTCCACCACCACATCGCCCAGCGGCTTGCTGCAGCAGGAGAGGATATAACCCTCCGCCACATCCTCATCGGTGATGCCACCGTTGTGCTCCATGTCGACCTGCCCGGCAGCTAGCGGTACCCGACAGGTCCCGCAGATCCCCATGCCGCAGGCCTTGGGAATATGCAGGCCCAGCTTGGCCGCGGCGGTGTGCACCGTGTCGCCCGGCTGGATGCGCACGCTCTTGCCGGACTGGCGGAACTCGACGCTGATCATGTCCGCGACATCGAGCTCCTCGGCCTCCGCCTCGGCCTGTTCGACGTGCTCGATCACCTCCTCCTGAACCGCCAGTGGCGTGGCGCCGAACGACTCCTCGTGGTAGTGCGCCATGTCGAAGCCCTTGCCCCGGAGCAACGCCTTGATGGCCTCCATGTAGGGTGTGGGACCGCAGCAGAAGATCTCGCGCTCCATGAAGTCCGTCACCATCAATTCGAGCATCGGCAGGCCGAGATAGCCGCGAAAGCCAGCCCAGGCATCGCCCAGCTGGTCGCTGCGCTCGCATACGATATGCAGGCCAAACTCGGGGATCCGCGAGAAGATATGCTCGAGTTCACGGTGGAAGATGATGTCGCGCGGCGTGCGCGCGCTGTGCACGAACTGCAGATCCACGGCCGCATTGGTATCGAAGAACCAGCGGGCCATCGACATCAGCGGCGTGATGCCGACACCGCCGGAGAGCATCAGCACCTTTTCGGCGGGATAGTCGATGACGTTGAAGTTGCCGACCGGCCCATGAACGGCCAGCTCGTCGTTGACCCCCAGGTTGTCGTGCAGCCAGTTGGAGACCAGCCCTCCGGGAATACGCTTGACGGTGATCGAAAAGCTATAGGGGACGGACGGCGAGCTGGAGATGGTGTAGGAGCGCATCACCGGCTGGCCCTCTATCTCCAGCTCCAGCGTCACGAACTGCCCGGGCTTGAAGAAGAACAACACGGGCTGCTCGGCCATGAAGCAGAAAGTGCGGGTATCCCAGGTTTCCTGGATCACCTTGACGCAGCGCACCAGATGGCGGCCGTTGGTCCAGGTCTGGGTCGTGACGGGATTGAGAAAGCTCATTGTCATTATCGTATCGCCCGGGCTGCAGCATGAGGGTATCCGGCTGCGATACTCTCGCTTGCCGTTGTGCGCATTCTGCGCAGGGTGATGTCTCACGACTTGCCTGCCAGCGACACGGACATGCCCATGGCCTCCGGCCCGAGGGTCTCTTATTGGGAGTCGCGTCGTTGCCGCATCACCGGGCGTCGTGGCCAGACAACTGCCACCCGAGCCTCTGATCCACACTCGCCGCCATCCGCCACCTTCATCGCCCGTGAGCGGCCATCCACAAGATCCCTGTTTTCCCCGAACAACCCCGAGGCCGTTCGAGCGGCCCTGCATGAGGACGTATCGCTATGGACCCCCTAACTCCCGCTCGCCTGGATGACCCTCTGGCACCGGCCCGAGAGGCCACCGCCGACATGCTGACCCAGCGCCGTCGGCATTTTTCGTTGCCCCAGCCCTTCTACAACGATGCCCGGTTGTTCGCGCTGGACATGCAGGAGATCTTCGAAAAGGAGTGGTTATTCGCCGGGATGACCTGCGAGATTCCCGCCAAGGGCAACTACATGACCCTGGATGTGGGTGACAACCCGGTGATCATCGTGCGGGGCGATGGTGGCAAGATTCATGCCTTCCACAACGTGTGTCGCCATCGCGGCTCCCGGCTCTGCATCCATGACAAGGGCAAGGTCGCCAAGCTGGTCTGCCCCTATCACCAGTGGACCTATGAGCTGGACGGGCGTCTGCTGTTCGCCGGAAGCGACATGGGCGCCAACTTCGACCTCGCGGCCTACGGACTCAAACCCGTTAACGTGCGAAGTGCCGGCGGCTACATCTTCGTCAGCCTGGCCGAGACGCCGCCGGCCATTGACGACTTCCTCGAGAGTCTCGAGCACTACCTCGCGCCTTACGACATGGACAACGTCAAGGTGGCGGTGGAATCCAGCATCGTCGAGCAGGCCAACTGGAAGCTGGTGATCGAGAACAATCGCGAGTGCTACCACTGCAACGGCGCTCACCCCGAGCTGCTCAACTCGCTGCAGGAGTTCGACGACAGCGAGGACCCGCGCGCCACGTCGGCTTACAAGGCACTGGTGGCGCGCAAGCAGCAGCAGTGGGATGCAATGGGCGTGCCCTGGGCGCTCAAGCGCCTCAGCAAGCGCAACCGTCTGACACGCACGCCGATGCTGGAAGGTACGGTCTCGATGACCGTCGATGGCCGGCCGGCCTGCCGCAAGCTGATGGGGCGCCTCCCCAGTGCCGACGTGGGCGCCTTGCGCATTCTCCATCTGCCCAATTCCTGGAACCACTTCATGGGCGACCACGCGGTGGTGTTCCGCGTGATGCCGCTCGGGCCCCAGCAGACGGTGGTGACCACCAAATGGCTGGTCCACAAGGATGCCGTGGAGGGCGTCGATTACGACGCGACCCATATGCGCCGTGTCTGGGACGCCACCAACGAGCAGGATCGCCGCCTGGCGGAAGAGAACCAGCGCGGGATCAACTCCAGGGGCTACGAGCCCGGCCCCTACTCGGAGACATACGAGTTCGGGGTGATCGACTTTATCGACTGGTACAGCGAGAGCTTGTTGGAGAATCTCGGCCATACCGCCCCGCATCTGAAGGCGGTAGAAGGCTGAGGCAAGCCACCACCGTCACATCGGCCCCGCCATCGCGCGGGGCCCGATCTTGTGCGCTCAGGGAGAAAGGGAAGACGGCGCGCGCCGGCGTCTGGAAGAGCGGCGGGCGAGGCTTTCTGCGGGCACGCCCAAGGGCAGAGAGACGTGCTCGCGCAGCAAAGGGAAGGGATCGGACTTGTGGGGAATCGCCATGGCGCTCACGAAGTGCTCTTGGAAGCGCGGCTCGGTGGCCGTCTCGACCTTCTCGACACGACGTACCACTTCCTCTATCTCGCGGCGTGCCTTGCGGCTGAGCAGGGCAATGCGCGCCCCCGTACCGGCGGCATTGCCGGCTGACGTGACGTAATCCAGATCGCAGTCAGGGATCAGCCCCAGGATCATGGCGTACTTGACGTCGATGTGAGCACCAAAGGCTCCGGCGAGACGAATGCGGTCGACGCGTTCGGTGCCAAGCTGTTCCATCAGCAGGCGGATGCCAGCGTAGAGCGCCGCCTTGGCCAATTGAATGGCGCGGATGTCATTCTGGGTAATGGCCAGGGTACGGCTGTCGTCGCGGTGCAGCACGTAGGAAAAAGTACGCCCGTCTGCCACAACTCGCTCGCTGCGCGAGGACAGGCTGCCCTGCACGACGCCATCCTGGCTGATGATGCCGGCCAGGTACATCTCGGCGATTACCTCGATGATGCCCGAGCCACAGATACCCGTGACCCCATAAGGTGCCACACCCTCATCGAAGCCCGCCTCATCGGACCACTGTTCGCAACCAATCACCTTGTAGCGCGGCTCCAGCGTCAGCGGGTTGATACGTACACGTTCGATGGCGCCGGATGCTGCCCGCTGCCCGCCGCTGATCTGGGCGCCCTCGAAGGCCGGACCGGTGGGACTGGAGCAGGCCAGCAGCCGATGGCGATTACCCAGCACGATCTCGGCGTTGGTGCCCACGTCGACCAGCAGCATCAGCTCCTCGCCCAGGTAGGGCGTCTCGGAAAGGATCATGCCGGCGGTGTCGGCACCCACGTGCCCGGCGATGCACGGCAGACCATAGACCCTGGCATTAGGATGAATGATCAGATCCATCTCGGTGGCCCACAGCCCGTCGATCGCCTCGTCGGTGGCTAGCGCGAAGGGCGCCCCGCCCAGCTCCACCGGATTGATGCCGAACACCAGGCTCTGCATGATCGGGTTGCCGACGAAAGTGGCCTCGAGGATAGCATCCACGTGTACGCCCGCCTCAGCGGCCAACTCCACGGTGAGTTCGTTCAGGGCATCGCGCACCGAGCGCGTCATGGCCAGCTCGCCACCAGGGTTCATCATGATATAGGAGACCCGGCTCATCAGGTCCTCGCCGAAGCGGATCTGCGGGTTCATGCGCCCCGAAGAGGCAACCACCACGCCAGTCTGCAGGTTGCACAGGTGGGCGGCGATGGTCGTAGACCCCACATCCACCGCCATGCCGTAGATCTGCTCCTGGAAACCCGACCACACGCCGATGATGCGCCGGTCGTCGTAGACCGCCACCGTCACGCCCCAGCCGCCCTTTCTCAGCGCCGCCTGCAGTTGCTGGACGACACGGATATCGTTATCCAGCTCAATCAGGTGCCACTCATGCGCCAGAGCATCCTTGAGTCGCCGCAGGTCCGAGGCGGGCACGTGCATGTCCGGCTCCTGCACTTCCACGTAGTAGAGCCGCACGATGGGGTCGAGCTCGATATCGAGCACTTCGGCCCGCTTGCGTATGATCTGGCGGTGCACCTGGCTCGAGGACGGCACGTCGATCACGGCGTCACCCAGCAGCTGGGTTGAGCAACTGAGCCGTCGACCGTCACGCAGTGGACCACGGCGCGTCTCCCATGCCTGCTCGGTGTGGCTCTTGGCGGTGAGGTGATCCGGCCACGACTCGACCCCGTGCTTGGAAAAGCGGCCCTCGCAGAGATCCACCTGGCAGCGGCCGCACAGACCGCGCCCGCCGCACACCGAATCGATATCGACCCCCAAGGCGCGGGCGGCTTCCAGCACCGGGGTGCCCAAAGGAAAGCGCCCACGGCGACCGGAAGGTGTAAAGACGACGAGCGCATCGTCAGCATCGGGCATGGGGACCTCCGTCCGCCGGGGATTCATCATGGGACGACGGCGCCTCCCAGGAGGCGCGTCGGTCATTCGTTGTTAGTGGTCATGCGACAATCCAGCCTCAGGTGACGGCACGCCGGCGGCGGGTCTGGCGCCGGCCGCGTCCCTCGACACCGTCCGCACCCACGGCCGGTGGCTCGCGGAACTTCTGGATCCAGCGCATGCAGTCGGGGTCGTGCCCCATCATCACGTCGGCACCCATGATCGAGGTCATGATCTCGCTGTGCAGCGGGTTGGTAATCGCCGAGGTCATCCCCGAGGCGATGGCCATGCTCATGAAGGCGCCGTTGATGCCGTTGCGGTTAGGCAGGCCAAAGCTGACGTTGGAGGCCCCGCAGGTGGTGTTGACCCTGAGTTCCTTCTGCAGGCGCTGGCACAGGGCAAACACCTGGCGACCCGCCGAGCCCACGGCACCGATCGGCATCACGAGCGGGTCGACCACCACATCGCTGGCGGGAATGCCGTGGTCAGCCGCGCGCTCGACGATCTTCTTGGCGATGGTGAAACGCACGTCCGGGTCCTGGGAGATGCCCGTCTCGTCGTTGCTGATCGCCACCACCGCCGCACCATGCTTCTTGACCAGCGGCAACACCGCCTCGAGGCTCTCGTCCTCGCCGGTGACAGAATTGACCAGCGCCTTGCCCTTGTAGACTGAAAGGCCTGCCTCCAGGGCCTTGACGATCGATGAGTCAATGCACAACGGCACGTCGGTCAGCGACTGCACAAGCTCGATGGTCTGGGCCAGGATGGCCGGCTCATCGGCCAGAGGAATGCCGGCGTTGACGTCCAGCATATGCGCGCCGTGTGCCAGTTGGTCTTCCACGTCCTTGACCACACGGGAGAAGTCGCCGGCGGCCATCTCGGCGGCCAACTGCTTGCGCCCGGTCGGATTGATGCGCTCGCCGATGACCACGAAGGGCCGCTCGAAGCCGAGCACGACTTCCTTCTTGTGCGAGCTGATGACGGTGTCTGTCATGGTACTTCCTCAATGGTGGTGTCTTGTTGTTACCGTCTATCCCTATCGTTGCCGTTGGGACGGACATGATTCGGTGGTGTAGCCATCCTTGGCGGCGCACCATCATCCATGGACGGACTCGAACGCTTCGGGCCTCGCATCGGGGGATTCGGGGTTGAGCTCGGCCGGATTGTCGCGTCCCGGATACCAGGGGACTCGCCCCTCCAGCACGCCGGTGGTCTCGATGATCTCGGCCACGGTGTGCTCATGGCGGTAGGCCATGATGTGGGCACCGCTGACCCCGGGAATCTCGCGGATCTGGTGCAACAGATCCATGCACAGCCGCTTGCCCTCCTCCTTCTGGTTCTCGGCCCCCTCGAGACGAGCGATCACCGCATCCGGAATATGGACACCGGGAACGTTCTCGCGAATCCAGCGGGCGCTGCGCGCCGACGCCAACGGCCCGATGCCGGGCAAGATGAAGACGCGATCCGGCCCTTCGAGCAGCCCCAGGTCGTTCACCTTGAGCATGAAGTCGCGCAGCCGGGGAATGTCGAAGCAGTACTGGGTCTGGATGAACTGCGCGCCGGCAGCCGCCTTCTTGGCGAGCCGGTGCGGCCGCCACTCCAGAGGAGGCACGAAGGGATTCTCGGCCGCGCCAAGGAAGATCCGCGGCGGTACGCTGATCTTGCGACCGCTCTGGAAGCGGCAGTCGTCACGCATGCCGCGGGCGATTTCCAGGAGCGACATGGAATCGAGGTCGAACACCGGCTTGGCCTGGGGGTGGTCACCGGCCTGGACGCCGTCGCCGGAGAGACACAGCAGGTTGCAGGCCCCCATGGCCGCAGCACCGAGGATCTCGCCCTGCATGGCGATGCGGTTCCGGTCGCGGCAGGACATCTGCAGAATGGTCGCGTAGCCCACGCGAGTGAGCAGTGAGCAGACCCCGACACTGGACATGTGACAGTGCGCGCCGGAACCGTCGGTGGCGTTGATGGCATCCACATAGCCATCGAAGATCGCCGCACGCTTGAGCACCTCGGCCGGATCAGCGGAGTCGGGGGGGTCGATCTCGCTGGTGATGGCGAACTTGCCGGCGCGCAGCACGCGCTCCAGACGCCCGGGCGAGACATGCCCCGGCAAGATGGGCAGGGAATAGCCCGGCACGGGCTCGTCGTCGAACTTCATTATCCATCGGCTCCGCTATCCGCGCGCTCGCGGGGATGATCGGCCAGCTCACGCACCACGCGCAGCCAGGAGGAGGTGTCCTTGAGGCGAAAATCCACCGGCTCCTGCACCACCTGGATGCGATCGCCATACTTCATACGACGACTGCCTTCCCACGCATCGACCCAGACGCAGCGCATTTCCGGCTCGACCTCGCAGTTACCGTTGGCCCGCACGCCGCCACAGGGGCCGTTGCGCAGGTTTTTCGGACAGTTCATCGGGCACGACATGCCGGTAGCGGAGAGCGTGCATTTACCACACATCTGACAATCGAAGAGAAACCCCTTGACGCGTTTTTCGACGGCCTTGACCGGCGCTTCGGCCCGCGCGTAGCCAATACGACGCCAGAAAGGGTGGAGCCTTATCAGCAACGGTTCGAAGCCTCGGTACACCCTCTCGAACAGTCGGGCGTGTCGAACCACCCAGCGCCTCACCTTGTACATCCTCTACCTCCTTGACCGACGTAGCCTTCTCGTCACATCGGTCATGGTCATTGTCGTGGTACGACTGATGCCGAGGTCGCTCAAGCGGGCTCAGCCAGCCCCTTCTGACGCACCAGCCGCTTGAGCGCCTCGTCGTCGAAGCATGCTTCGAGGCGCGCCGCTTCAGCTTCGGCCTGCGCCTGCAGGTCGCCGCCACACTCACGGGGCGCGCTGCGCTGCCAGTCGGCCAGATAGGCCTCCGAACCGCCCTTGCCGGCACGCATGGCCGCGCGATCGATAGCGTGCTGGAAGCGCGGTGACAGCAGCACCTTGGCGGTCTTGCGTCCCTGCTTGGCGATCACCTGGGCGGGAATGTCTCGCCAGCTGACGATGCTCAATGTGCCCATGTGGCCTCCTCGATGCTCGCCGTGTCGACCGGCTCGATCAGTCGCACCAGGCTGGTCTCCAGACTCCCATAGCCGGTGTAGTGCGACTCGTAGGCCAACCCCAGCCGATCCGCCGCGCGACGCGCTTGGGCCTCGAGGACGGGATCGCGGCGCTGTGACAGATAGACGAGACGGCGATAATGGCCGAAATAGACGCTGACAAGCTCCGGATGGCGCGCGATGCCTAGCTCCTGAATGACCAGCCGATCAAAGTGGCGCACCAGGAAATCGGTCAGATAGAAAGTGCCCGGTTCATGTTCGCCGAGCGCTGCCATCACCGACTCCCCGGCATAGGCGTCGTAGCAGTGCGCTCCCGGCAACCGTTCGACACCGTAGGCCGCCAGCACGGCGTCCAATTGCCCCCCAGTCCCGCAGTCGCCATAGGCGACAAGAATGCGCTGATCGTGTGACGCCATTTCCAGTTTTTCCGCCACGGCAGCAGGAATCCGTTCTGGGCGATTGTGGAGATCCGCTGGCAGGCACTCCAGGCGGACATTGCGCCAGCCATTGGCACGGATCAGGGCCTTGATCTCCCTGGAAAGGGCCCCGCAGGCGATGATCAGAACGGACAACATCGGCAGACCTCCGGGTGTCAGGAAGCGCGACGCTGTGCAATGAGCTCTTTGGCCATATCGACGGCCACGCCAGCATCACGGCAATAGGCATCGGCGCCGATGGCCCGGCCAAATTCCTCATTGAGTGGGGCACCACCCACCATGATGATAATGTCGTCGCGAAGGCCTTTTTCGACCAGCGTGTCAATGACGACTTTCATGTAAGGCATGGTGGTAGTCAGCAGCGCCGACATACCTAGAATGTCCGGCTTGTGCGTCTCCAATGCTTCGAGGTAAGTCTCCACCGGGATATTGATACCGATGTCGACTACCTCGAACCCTGCACCCTCCATCATCATCGATACGAGGTTCTTGCCGATATCATGAATATCGCCCTTGACCGTGCCGATGACGATCTTGCCGATGGTCTCCGAGCCAGACTGGGCAAGTAGAGGGCGCAGCACCTCCATACCGCCTTTCATGGAGTTGGCCGCAAGCAGCACCTCGGGGACGAAGAGAATGCCATCACGGAAATCGACCCCGACGATGGCCATGCCACCCACCAGTGCCTCGTCGAGCACCCGGTCGGCACTCCAGCTGCGCGCCAGCAGGAGCTCGGTTCCTTCGACCACCTCTTCGCGCAGTCCGTTGTACAGATCGTCATGCATCTGCTCGATCAGTTCATCATCCGGCAAGTCGTTGAGATCGAAGTCTTCGTCTTCATTGTACTGTTCTGTCATCGCACTCCGCTCCCTGTCATGTCGTGCCATCACGACAAGGGTGATGGTTGCGATTACAAGGTAGGCGCACCGCGAACAAGCAACATCCGTCCAAGCGACGCATACATGCCGAGAAACGTCATCCCATTAACTCTGCCACCTCACCCACAGCGAAGTTTGGTAGTTGATTGATTTATATGATTTTTATAAAAAAACCCAATGTTATTTGCCTGGTCGCGGCAACGACGTTCTGCGTCGCCTCCAGACATGTGCCCGGGCATGGTCGGAGTACATTGCCCAGAAGTCCGCAACAACAATCAATCCAGCGAGAATAGCCATGTCCGCAATGACCGAAGGGAAGAACATATATGTGCTAAAGGCGAGCTGCCGAGGCGCCATCGGCACCGTTTCTCGCCTCAGCACATTCATGGCTGACCGGAACTGTTACATTATGGAGATGGCCCAGTTCGACGAGATTGATACCGGCAACTTCTATGTTCGATGCGTCTTTTCCTCCACGCCGCATGTTACTCCGCCACTGGAAGAGCTAAAGGAAGCCTTTGGTAATGGCGTTGCCGAAATAGACGGCATGGAGTGGGACATACACGACACCCTCACCCCGCCGAAGGTGCTTATCATGGTGTCGAAGTTCGACCACTGCCTCGATGACCTCCTGTATCGAAAACGCACAGGGGAGATCAAGATGCAGATTCCGGCCATCGTCTCCAATCATCCTGACCTCCAGAGGTTGGCGGATTGGTACGAGATTCCCTTCTATCATTTACCGGTGACGCCGGAGACCAAGAACGATCAAGAAAGAAGGTTGCTGGAGATTGTCGAGGAAACCGGTGCCGAACTGGTTGTGCTGGCCCGCTACATGCAAATTCTTTCTTCCCGTCTTTGCGAGCAACTGGCGGGACGTGCCATCAATATCCACCACTCCTTCCTGCCCGGCTTTAAAGGCGCCAAGCCCTATCACCAGGCCTTCGAACGGGGGGTCAAGCTGATCGGCGCCACCGCCCACTACGTCACCACCGACCTCGACGAGGGCCCGATCATCGAACAGATCGTCGAGCGCGTGGATCACACCTATAGCCCGGCTCAACTGTCTGCCGTCGGACGCGACGCCGAGAACATGGCCCTGTCGCGCGCCGTCAGGTTCCATCTGGAGCATCGCGTGTTTGCCAACGGCAACAAGACCGTCGTATTCCGTTGACGGAAGGAGACACCTCATGCCTGTCCAGATCGACGGAAAGGCGCGGGCCGCCCGACTGCGTGAAGAGATCACAGCAGCTGTCATGACCAACAAGAGGGAGACCACCATGACTGCCCCCAACACTCGCCGACGTACCCGAGCCGGCGGTGGCCGCCGCAGCGCCCAGGGTGCCGCTCAGGCCGCGGCACTGCCCTACGCTACCCGCCGGATTCCCTACTTCGAGATAGTCGACGACGCGGGACTGGCGCTCATCGAGGACAACGCCGATACCATCCTCGAGGAGGTGGGCATCGACTTTCGTGACGACGAGGAAGCGTTGCAGATCTGGCGCGATGCCGGCGCCGACGTGCAGGGCGAACGGATACGCATCCCCCGCGGCCTCTGCCGACAGCTGATCCAGGCCAGCGCCCCGCGTCAGTTCACCCAGCAGGCGCGCAATCCGGAACGCAACGTGGAGATCGGCGGACCACACACCGTCTATGTGCCCGCCTACGGCTGCCCTTTCGTCTACGACATCGACCAAGGACGCCGCTACGGCACGCTCGAGGACTTCCAAAACTTCGTCAAGCTCGCCTATCAGTCGCCGAGCCTCCACCACTCAGGCGGCACGATCTGCGAACCGGTCGACCTGCCGGTCAACAAGCGCCACTTCGACATGATCTACAGCCACATGAAGTATTCCGACAAGTGCTTCATGGGCTCGGTGACGCACCCCGACCGCGCTCATGACACGGTGGAGATGGCCAGGATCCTGTTCGGTGATCGCTGGATCGATCCCGACACCGGCAAGCCGCGCACCTGCGTGATCAGCCTGATCAATGCCAACTCGCCGATGACCTTCGACGACACCATGCTGGGAGCCGCCAAGGTTTACGCACGGGCCAACCAGGCGTGCATCATCACCCCCTTCATCCTGGCCGGGGCCATGTCGCCGGTGACCGTGGCCGGCACCGCCGCCCAGACCCTGGCCGAGGCCATGGCGGGTATGGCCTTCGTGCAGCTGGTGAACCCGGGTGCGCCGGTGGTGATGGGCAGCTTCGCCAGTTCCATGTCGATGCAGTCTGGCGCGCCCACCTTCGGCACGCCGGAGCCGGCGCTGGTGCTCTACGTGATGGCCAACCTGTCTCGCCGCCTCGGCGTACCCTTCCGCTCCGGTGGTTCATTCACCGCCTCCAAACTGCCTGACGCCCAGGCCGCCAGCGAAAGCGCCAATACCCTGCTGCCGACCACTCTGGGCGGTGTCAACTTCGCGCTGCACTCGGCGGGCTGGCTGGAGGGCGGGCTGGCGATGGGTTACGAGAAATTCGTCATGGATGCCGACCAGACCGGCATGATGCAGACCATGCTCAAGGGCGTCGACCTCTCGGAAAACGGCCAGGCCATGGATGCCATCCGCGAGGTCGGGCCCGGCAAGCACTTCCTGGGCTGCGCCCACACCCAGGCCAACTTCAAGGATGCCTTCTACCTCTCGCCGATCACCGACAACAACAGCTTCGAGCAGTGGGACGCCGACGGCCGACTGGACATGGCCCAGCGTGCCAACGCGCGCTGGAAGAAACTGCTCTCCGAGTACGAAGCCCCGCCCCTGGACTCGGCGATCGACGAGGCCCTGCTCGCCTACATGGCCCAGCGCAAGGCCGCCTTCCCCGACTCCAACGTCTGACCACTGGGGCTCACGAGGCCCGCTACCCATGACGCCGGTCGAGCACTATGCTGCTGGCCGGCTGCCATGTCGTGATCAAGAGGCTTTAGAGCCGATAGCGGGACGCAGTCGCCTGGACAGGCGTCCCGCTCACTACCGACCCAGTGCCGGCAGGAGCCGAGTGGCGATAGCGTCACGCACGGCCGGAAGTACCACGTCGCGCTGACGCAACAGGTCGTCGACCAGACCAGGCAGCCCGGCCAACTCGCCAACGGCGTAGGCAGCGGCGGCACGTTCGGCACACACCTCCGGGCTCGCCCCCGGCGGCGCCTCGAGACCCAACGCCACCAGGCGATCACGGAAATCATCGCCATCGATCAGTTCGACGATCATCATGCGCGGCCCTCCTCCTCAGTCATCTTCCACCAGTGCTGCCGCCGCGCGCTCCAACCGGCAGGCGGCATACTTGAACTCGGGGATCTTGCCGTCGGGGTCGAGCGCCGGGTTGGTCAACAGGTTGGCCGCGGCCTCCACGTAGCAGAAAGGCACGAACACCATCCCCTCCGCCATCAGCGGATCGACTCGCGCCTTCAGGGTAATGTCCCCCCGCCGGGTGGTGATGGTGATCGGCTCGCCCTGTGCCAGGCGCAGGCGCACCAGCTCGGCCGGGGCCAGGCTCGCCACCGGTTCGGGCTCGAGGTCATCGAGCACCCGACTGCGACGGGTCATGGAACCGGTGTGCCAATGCTCCAGCTGACGACCGGTGATCAGCACCGTGGGGTAGTCGCCGTCGATGGGCTCGTCCGGCGGCAGCGGCCGAGTCGGGGTGAACTTGGCCCGCCCTCCGGCACGCGGGAAAGCGTCGCCGAAGACCACGTCGGCGCCGGGGGCGTCGTCGGCCGGGCAGGGATAGGTCACCGAGCTCTCGCGTTCCAGGCGCTCCCAGCTGATATGGTCCAGCGACGCCATCCCCTGCTTCATCTCGGCGAACACCTCGCTCGGGTGCGTGTACTGCCAGTCCAGGCCCAGACGCGTGGCGATCTGCTGGATGATCCACCAGTCGGGCTTGGCCTCCCCGGGGAGCGGGACGGCGGCGCGCCCCAGCTGTACCTGGCGGTTGGTGTTGGTGACGCTGCCATCCTTCTCTGGCCAAGCCGAGGCGGGCAGGATGACATCGGCGAACTGAGCGGTCTCGGTAACGAACAGATCCTGCACCACCACATGCTCGAGCCGGGCCAGGGCCTTGCGTGCATGGTCTAGGTCCGGGTCGGACATCGCCGGGTTCTCGCCGAGGATATACATGCCCTTGATGGTTCCGGCCGCGATGGCGTCCATGATCTCCACCACGGTGAGCCCCGGAGTCGGGTCGAGCGGGGTGTTCCAGAGCTCCTCGAAGGCGGCGCGTACCTGGGCGTCGGTCACCGGCTGGTAGTCGGGCAGCACCATGGGGATCATGCCGGCATCGGAGGCGCCCTGAACGTTGTTCTGGCCGCGCAGCGGGTGCAGGCCCGTGCCGGGGCGACCGGTGTGGCCGCAGGCCAGCGCCAGCGAGATCAGGCAGCGGGCATTGTCGGTGCCGTGGACGTGCTGCGAGATGCCCATGCCCCAGAAGATCATCGCCTTGTCGGCGTTGGCATAGAGGCGGGCGAGCTCACGGATCTGGTCGGGCGCGACGCCACAGGCCGGCGACATCGCCTCGGGGGTCAGGTCGTGCACGTGGGCCTTGAGCGCCTCGAAACCCTCGGTGTGGGCGTCGATATAGGCCTGGTCATAGAGTCCCTCGCCGACGATCACGTTGAGCATGGCGTTGTAGAGCGAGACGTCGCCGCCGGGGGTGAAGCGCACGCTGCGATGGGCGTAGACATCCAGCGCCTGGCCGCGGGGGTCGAGGATGATCAGCTTGGTGCCGTTGCGTGCCGCCTGCTTGAAGTAGGTGGCCGCTACCGGGTGGTTGATCGCCGGATTGCAGCCGGTGAGGATCACCACGTCGGCCTGAAGGGCCTGCATGAACGACGCCGTCACGGCCCCCGAGCCGATGCACTCCATCAGCGCCGCCACGGAGCTGGCATGACAGAGCCGGGTGCAGTGGTCGACGTGGTTGGAGCCGAAGCCGGTACGCACCAGCTTCTGGAACAGCCAGGCCTCCTCGTTGGAACACTTGGCGCTGCCGAAACCGGCCAGCGCCTCGGGGCCAGAGGCCGCCTTGAGTGACTTCAGGCCATCGGCGGCGAACTCCAGCGCCTCCTCCCAGCTCGCCTCGCGAAAATGGGTCAGCGGCTGGGCCGGGTCGAAGTCGGGGTCGAGCCCCTTGGGCACGCCGGGCCGGCGGATCAACGGCCGGGTGAGGCGTGCGGGGTGGTAAGGGTAGTCGAAGCCGAAGCGCCCCTTGACGCACAGCCGGTTCTGGTTGGAGGGCCCGTTCCTGCCGGTGACAAACATAATGCGTCCCGATCCCGGAGCTGATCCGGGGACAGGGCTGCGGGGAGGCGCTACGAGTCCTTCCCTGGAGGCTACCTCGGCCATCCCTGGTCCTCGGACCTCCCCTTCGCCCTGTCCCCAGCGCTCCTCACCCTGTGGCACATCATCCTTGATGTGGTAGGTAAGCTGGCAGCCCACGCCGCAGTAGGGGCAGACCGAGTCGACGGTACGATCGGCGATCTTGGAGTCACCACGGCCCTTTTCGTCGACCAAAGTCGCCGGCATCAGCGCGCCGGTGGGGCAGGCCTGGACACACTCGCCGCAGGCCACGCAGGTGCTGTCGCCCATGGGATCATCGAAGTCGAAGACGATTTTCGAGGCGGCACCGCGGTGGGCCAGGCCGATGACGTCGTTGCCCTGGACCTCACGGCAGGCGCGCACGCAGAGGTTGCACTCGATGCAGGCATCGAGGTTGACGTTCATCGCCGAGTGGCTGGCGTCATGGCCGTCGGCATGGGGCAGCGAGGCCGACCGCTCGGCGACATGGTGCACCGTGGGCGCGGCACGTTCGGCCCGTGACGGCAGCCGCTGGCGCACCGCAGTGGCATCGATGGCCAGTCGATCGGCCATGGCCCAGAAGTGGCTGGAGCGGTCGGGGCCGGCGTCGCGCTCGGGCTGGTCGGCGACCAGCAGTTCCATGACGCTCTCGCGCGCCACCCGGGCACGCTCGGAGCTGGCACTCTTGACCACCATCCCGGCCTTCGCCTCGCGCAGGCAGCTCGCCGCCAGCACGCGCTCGCCCTCGACCTCCACCATGCAGGCGCGACAGTTGCCGTCACTGCGGTAGCCCGGCGCATCCTTGAAGCACAGGTGCGGAATGGTCTCGCCGGCGCGCTTGGCCACCTGCCAGAGGGTCTCGCCCGGGGTGGCACTCACGTCGACGCCATCGAGGCTCAGGGTAAAGCCTTTGCTCACGCTCTGTTCGCTCATGCTCATCTCCCTTACCCCTTGACGATCAGGTTCTGGCTGGCAAGCTCGCCGCGGAAATCCTTGAGCAGCCCCAGCACCGGATTGGGCGCCGCCTGGCCCAGGCCACAGATGGAGGCATCCATCATCACCTGGGACAGCCGCTCGAGTTCCTCGACGTGCCACTCGTCACGCTCCAACAGGCCCAGCATCTTCTCGGTGCCCACCCGGCAGGGCGTGCACTGGCCGCAGGATTCGTCGGCAAAGAAGGCCAGCAGGTTGGTGGCAACGGCGCGCAGGTCGTCCTGATCCGACACAACGATCACCGCCGCCGAGCCGATAAAGCAGCCCTCGGCCTGCAAGGTATCGAAGTCCAGAGGAATATCCGACTTGCTTGCCGGGAGTATCCCCCCGGAGGCACCGCCGGGCAGGTAGCCGGCCAGGCGATGTCCCTCGGCCATGCCCCCGCCGTACTCCTCGATCAGCTCGTTGAGCGTAATGCCGGCGGGGGCCAGGTGGACCCCGGGGCGACGCACCCGGCCGGAGAGCGAGAAGCTACGCAGCCCGTTCCGGCCGTGGCGGCCGTGGCCCGCGAACCAGTCGGCGCCCTTCTCCCAGATCCGCGGGATCCAGTAGACGGTCTCGACGTTGTTGACCAGGGTCGGCTGGCCGAAGAGCCCCTTCTGGGCGACGAAGGGCGGGCGGTGGCGCGGCTTGCCCGGCTTGCCTTCCAGCGACTCGATCATCGCCGACTCCTCGCCGCAGATGTAGGCGCCGGCGCCGCGGCGCAGCACGACGTAACCAGGCTCGACCAGCCCGGCGGCCTCGAGCTCATTGATCGCCTCACCGAGAACACGGTGCAGGCCGGGGTACTCATCGCGCAGGTAGATATACAGCGCCTCGGCCTCCACCGCCCAGGCGCTGACCAGGGCGCCCTCGAGGAAGCAATGCGGCGAGCGCTCCAGGTAGTAACGGTCCTTGAAGGTGCCGGGTTCGCCCTCGTCGGCGTTGATCGCGCAGTAGCGCGGCCCTGGCTCCTGGCGCACGAAATACCACTTCTTGAAGGTGGGGAAGCCGGCGCCACCCAGGCCGCGCAGGTTGGAGTGTTCGAGCGTCTCCATCAGCGCCTCGACCGTGACGCGACCCGCACGGCAGTCGGCGAGCAGCCCGAAGCCGCCCTCGGCACGATAGTCCGCCAGGCGCTGCCAGACGATCGTCTCGGGATGGAAATGGCCGGTATCCACCACCGCCTCTACCCCCTCGGCGGTGGCAAACAGCACATGATGGTGCCCCACCTCCACCACCGGCGCCGTCTCGCAGCGGCCCATGCAGGGCGCCCGCACCACACGCACCGCCTGCGGGTCGACGCCCGCCTTGAGCTCGGCCTCGAGGGTGGCGGCGCCGGCCAACTGGCAAGAGAGCGAGTCGCAGACCCGCACCGTCACCTCCGGGGGCGGCACCTGGTCGTCGTGCACCACGTCGAAGTGAGCGTAGAAGGTCGCCGTCTCGTAGACCGCCGCCATGGGCAGGTTCATGTAGGTGGCCAGCGCCCGCAGCGCCACCAGCGACAGGTGGCCGTGGGCGTCCTGGAGGGCGTGCAGGTGCTCGATCAGCAGGTCGCGTCGCCGCAACCCCGGGTCGCTGCGCTCGTCGCCGAGCAGCTGGCGCAGCGAGGCCAGGGCAACGGGAGGCAGGTCGCGGCCACGGGGCCTGCCGCGGAAACGGCGCGGGGGAGTGACGGTCTCGACGGTCATGGCATGCTCGTTGTTGTGCTTGTGAGGTGACGCGATATCGACAGATGCTGCCCCTCGCGGACAACGACGGGCATCATCGGAATGGTGTCACTCGCCCGGCGTCAGGACAATGACCGGGTGCAGGGCCGGTGAGCGAATGGACATGAGGATGTCGCTCTCGGCATATCTCGCCGTCGGCTATCTCCTACATGGCAGCATAGGCCCACCCAAGAACCGGGTGGGCCCGCTCGCTCAGACAGCGACGCTGCCGTGGGGATCCATGACGAATTTCTTCGCCGCACCGCCGTCGAAGTCGGCGTATCCCTGAGGCGCCTGGTCCAGCGTAATCATCTGGACGTTGACCGCATCGGCAATATTCACCTTGCCGAAGAGAATCGCCTGCATCAGCGGACGGTGGTACTTCATCACCGGGCACTGACCGGTATGGAAGCTATGTGACTTGGCCCAGCCGAGGCCGAAGCGCATGCTCAGGGCCCCCTGCTTGGCGGCATCATCGGCCGCGCCAGGGTCTTCAGTCACGTAGAGGCCCGGGATGCCGATCTGGCCACCCGCACGGGTCAGCTGCATCGCCGAGTTCAGTACATTGGCGGGCGCTTCCTTGCCATGGTTACACCCGCAGGCGTGAGCTTCGAAGCCGACACAGTCGACGAAGGCATCGACTTCACGCTCGCCGAGGATCACTTCGATCCTGTCGGCCATGTCGCCTTCCTGGGTCAAGTCGAGGGTCTCGCAACCGAAGCTGCGGGCCTGAGCCAGGCGCTCCTCGATCATGTCGCCCACGATCACGCAGGCGGCCCCCAGCAGCTGGGCGGAAACCGCAGCAGCGAGACCCACCGGGCCGGCACCCGCAATATAGACGGTGCTGCCCGGCCCGACGCCCGCGGTCACACAGCCGTGGAAGCCGGTGGGGAAGATGTCGGAAAGCAGAGTCAGGTCCCGGATCTTCTCCATGGCCTGATCGGCATCCGGGAACTTCAGCAGATTGAAATCCGCGTAGGGCACCATGACGTACTCGGTCTGGCCGCCGACCCAACCGCCCATGTCCACGTAGCCGTAAGCCGCTCCCGGCCGCGCCGGATTGACGTTCAGGCAGATCCCGGTCCGGCCTTCCTTGCAGTTGCGGCAGCGGCCGCAGGCGATGTTGAACGGCACCGACACCAGATCACCCGGCTTGATGAATTCAACGTCACGACCACACTCGACCACCAAGCCGGTAATCTCGTGACCCAGTACCAGGCCAGGCTGCGCGGTAGTGCGCCCGCGCACCATGTGCTGATCGCTGCCGCAGATGTTGGTGGTGACGACCTTCAGGATCACGCCGTGTTCGCACTTGCGATTGCCCAGGGCGAGTTCCGGATAGGCGATGGACTCGACGGCGACTTCACCCGGGCCCTTGTAGATAACTCCGCGGTTGGCTGCACTCATGGCTGGCTCCTCTATATTGTTGTCACTCACAGCGTGGTGATGACGGATGATTCCGCTGCACCAGCCTAAGTCCTTCGTGGCAACCCACTTGCCCCACAGAGGCACCCGCATACCATTTAGAGACATCGCCAGTTCGTAGGCCGTCAAAACCCGTCCACAGTGCGCCGGGGGTCGACCTCAGGAGAGCGAACAGGCATGGTTGTGCTCTCTGTACCGTCACGGCCCTCGAGGCCAAGGAGAATCCAACGATGTCGAACCGTTTCGCAAGACGCCTGTGCATGACCGCTCTACTGTCGCTGCTGGCACTGGGCTCGCATGCCGTCGCCCAGCAGGCAACACCGGGGGCCGATGTCCGCACTGAGCAATTCCGGGACTGGGAGGTCATCTGCCCGCCCGCCGGTAGCCAGGGCGCCTGCACCATGAGCCAGCTGGTCACCAACCCGAACAGCAGCGACCCCCTGATGCGGGTGATCGTGGGCTATCCTCCTGAGCTCGAGGGTCGCCCGGCGATGACCTTCCTGCTGCCGCTGGGCGTGCGTCTCGCTCCGGGCCTGCAGCTGAGCGTGGGAGGCGGCCAGCCGGCCCAGTTCCCGTATCAGGTCTGCCTGGAGCAGAGCTGCCGTGCCGACCTGCCGCTCGAGCCCTCGCTGCTACAATCCCTGCGCAGCGGCACCAGCGCGACCCTCAGCCTGATCGGGCCACGTGGAAACCGCATGGATCTGGACATTTCCCTGATGGGCTTCACCGACGCCAGTGCCCGCATCGCGCCTTGAAGGCCAAGATGCGGCCGCAGCACACGACAGCCCCGGCACCTGGCCGGGGCTGTCTCGCTTGGCAGGCTGCAACATCAGCGAGGCAGGACGCCCTCCTCACGCAGCAGCTTGAAGATCGCTTCCGCACCCTGCTCGCTGCTGACGCCCTCCAGCACCTGTCCACTGCCCCCCTCTGCCTTGGCGGCGGCCGCCTTGAAACGATCCCTTGCCGAGGCCGACTTGACGATCTTCAGACGCTTGGGCCGTTTCCGGGACGGAACCATCGGCCACTCAGCTAGCTCACGATCGAGCTCGGCGGCCACCGGCGTCGCCTCGATCTCGGCCCGGCGGGCCGGGCCGAACGCACTCTGGCGTGCCGCCGGAGCCGCCGCGTCGACGCTGAAGATGGCGGGCAAGCGCACCTGCAGGCGCCGGCGCTGGCCTCGAGGCAGTGCCTGGAGCAGCGTCGCCACACCGTTCTCTACCTTCTCCACCGCCGCCAGGCCGTTGACCAGGGGCCAGCCAAGATACTCGGCCAGGGCATAGGGCAGCAGCCCAGACCCTTCGCCCCGTTCCGCTCTGGTGCCGGTGATCACCAGCTGCGGCAGTGCCTCGGCCAAGTGCTCGGCCAGAGCCGGAATGGCATCAGCCCCCTCCGTCTGTTCCAGCAGCGTCAGGCTGTCCAGCCCCGTGCCCGCGGTCATACCCAAGTAACCGCGCAGGGCCGATTCGCTCTCCTCACGGTGCGGGCCGGCGTGCAGCAAGCCGATCCGTGATCCGGGCAGCCGGGCCTCCAGACCCAGGGCCAGCTCCAGGCCTCGGGCGTCCTGATCGGCACGGCGGGCACGCCCGGTGATGGGGTGACGCCCCACCGAGACCAGTACGACTACCTCGACTCCCTGATGCTCAGGCCGCATCGCGCTGCCCTCCTCGCTGCTGTTCCACCTTGGCGACCAGCGCGGCAAGGATCTCGGCGGCATCACCGATCACCGCCAGGTCGGCGCGCTTGATCATGTCGCATCCGGGATCCATGTTGATGGCCACCACCTTGTCGCAGCTCTGGATGCCCTGCAGGTGCTGAATGGCCCCCGAGATACCCACTGCCAGATAGACCCTGGCGGTGACCCAGGTGCCGGTAGCGCCCACCTGACGATCGCGGCCCATGAAACCGTCATCCACCGCCACACGGGAAGCGCCTTCCGTCGCCCCGAGCACCCTGGCGGCATGATGGAAACCGCCCCAGTCCTTGACGCCATTGCCCCCTGACAGGATGAACTCCGCCTCGGCCAGGGCAACGCCGGCGGGGTCCACCGCCACCTGCCCCAGGTCCTCGATGCGCGACAGAGCGCTGGGCACGGCTGTCGTCAAGCTCAGCGGCTCGGCCGCGTGACGGGTCTCGTCCACCGGCTCGGCGCACTCGGACAGGGCGAGGGCGACGCGCGGCAGCGGGCGCTGGATATCCAGGCTCTCCGCTGCGCCACGGGCGGTGCAGCGCCATCCCAGCGGCGCGGCGACATCGCCCTCGATCTGCCAGACCCCGGTAGCGGGACGCTCACCCAGGCGCAACGCCAGACGCCGTCCCAGATCGGCACCGCCCAGGGGCGAGTCCGGGAGCAGCCAGTGGCGCGGCGCCAGCTCCCTCTCAACGGCCGTCAGTGCCGCCAGGCGTGCCTCGGGAGCGAAACCGGCATAGGCGTCATCGTCAAAATGCAGCATCCGATCGATGCCCGCCTCGCCGAAGCCTTGCTCTTTCAGCTCGCCGCCCCCCTCGCGGTTGTGCTCACCGAACACTACGGCCAGCACGGCACCGGGGCGCTGCGGGTCGGCATCTGCCAGACGCCGGGCCAGGCCCAGCAGGTCCTTGTCGTGACTGGAGAGGCGGCCCCCGGCTAGTTCCGGCACTACCGCCACAAGAAAGGCGGGATCGGGAATCTCGACATGGCGGCGGTTATCCTGGGTGGCCTGACGGCCTTGTCCCGGGGCCTGACCGCCTTGCTGGGCGCCGCTGCGATCAATACGCTTGACGCCATTGGGGCCAATGAAGCCGATGGCGTGGGGATTCTTGCGCGTGACCCCCTGAGGGCCCAGCCATTCGCTGGCGGCCCCACCACCCCCGATTTCTCCAAGGGCGGCAAGTACGCTGGCATGCTCGGGATGCAGGCGGTTGCGAGCGACCCATTCACGGCGTGGATCGCGGCGACGAATCTCGCCCATCAGCTCACCTCCTCTAACTGGGGTTGGCGGGATAGAGAGGGGGCCTCGGCGGCAGGACGCGCCACGAGGGCATCGGCCACCAGTTCGGCGATATCGCGCACCTCGGCGCTGGTGTCGACGACGCCCTCCAGCATGGCGGTGCACTGGGGACAGCCCACCGCCACCAGCGCGGCGCCGGTCTCCTTGACGTCGTCCATACGCATATCGGGAATCCGCCGTTCGCCGGGAATATCGGTGATCGGCGCGCCACCGCCGCCGCCGCAGCAACGCGAACGAAAGCCGGAGCGTTGCATCTCGCTGAGTTCGATGCCTAGTGCCTCGAGGACCCGGCGCGGCGCCTCGTATTCGCCGTTGTAGCGACCGAGATAACAGGGGTCGTGATAGGTGACGCTGCCACCCTTCCAGGGCGCGAAGGCCAGCCGACCCGCATCATAGAGCTCGGCGATATAGGTACTATGGTGACAGACGCGGTAGTGGCCGGCCTGCCCTTGCGGATAAAAGGCGCCGTACTCGTTGCTCAACACATGAAAACTGTGCGGATCGCAGGTCACGAGCTGCTGGAAGCGGTACTTGGCCAGGGTGGCGATATTGCGCTTGGCCAGGGACTGGAAGGTCGCCTCGTCGCCCAGGCGCCTGGCCACATCGCCGCTGTCCCGCTCCTCGTTGCCGAGCACTGCGAAGTCCACCTCTGCCGCGCGCAGCACCTTGACCAGCGCACGCAGCGTGCGCTGGTTGCGCATATCGAAGGCGCCATCTCCCAGCCACAGCAGAACGTCGACCTGTTGCAGGTCGGCCATCAGCGGCAGGTTGAGGTCGGCCGCCCAGTTCATGCGAGAACCGGGGGCGAAACCGCCGGGATTGTCGGTGGCGATCAGGTTATCGAGCACCTCCGGGGCCTTGTTGGGCGTCTCGCCACGCTCCAGCGTCAGGAAGCGGCGCATGTCGACGATGGCGTCCACGTGCTCGATCATCATCGGGCACTCTTCCACGCAGGCGCGGCAGGTGGTGCAGGACCAGAGGGTGTCGGCATCCACCAGCGCCTTGCCGCCGTGGCCCACGATCGGGCCATGGGGAGAGCCATGATGTTCGCCGATGGGTTTTCCCCCAAGCCCTTGTGAAGGGTGGGGAGAGCCCGCATAGGCGGCGTCGCTGCCCCCGGCAAAGCCCACCACCATGTCCTGGATCAGCTTCTTGGGGTTGAGCGGCTGGCCGGCGGCGAAGGCCGGACACACCGCCTCGCAGCGACCGCACTGCACGCAGGCGTCGAAGCCCAGCAGCTGATTCCAGGTGAAATCAGCAGGCGTCTCGACGCCCAGCGGCGCCGCCTCTTTCTCCAGGTCCAGCGCCTTGAGGCCACTGGAACGCCCCGCTCCTCCCGCCTTGGTGGAGAAACGCTCGGGGCGGCGATGGAAGGCCAGGTGCAGGGCGCCGGCGAAGGCGTGCTTCATGGGACCGCCCCAGGTCATGCCGACGACCATCTCGCCCAGCCCCCAGACCACCAACGCGGCCAGCACCAGCGCCAAGATCCAGTGACCGAAGTCAGTGGGCATGATGCCTACCGTCGGCAGGGTGATCAGGAAGACACCCAGGGAAAAGGCCGCAAGGCTCTTGGGAAGACGCATCCAGGGGCCCTTGGAGAGCCGGGCAGGCGGATTGCGACGGCGCCGAGCCACGAAGAGGCTGCCCACAAACATGCAGGCGCTGGCCGCCAGCAGCAGCCAGCCCAGCACCCCCCCCGGCCCTTCTGAAGAGCCCAGGCCCAGGCCATGCACCAGGATCATCAGTATGGCGGCCGCCACGAAACCACCGGCGGTCGCCACGTGGGTGTTGGATATCATCTTGTCGCGCCCTACCACATGGTGCAGATCCACCAGGTAGCGACGCGGCAAGGCGGCCAGCCCCTTGAAGAGCGGCACGGCAGAGGGACGCCCCTGGCGCCACAGGCGAACACGCCGCCAGGCGCCGACCACTGCCAGGCCCAGGGCGGCGACGATCAATATCGGTAGCAAGGTCTCGAGCATGGTGCTCACCTCTCCTCGATGAGGAGCTGTAAGCCTTGAGCGGCAAGCGGTGAGTTACTTCACCCCGCTCATCGCTTCCGGCTTACAGCTTACGGCTAGGGGTTAAAAGTCCTTGCAGATCCGCAGGGCATCATAGATCGCCGCATGGGTATTGCGCGGCGCAGTGCAGTCGCCCAGGCGGAACAGCAGGAAGCCGTCGCCCTCCTCAACGCTCTCCTCCACCAGGCAGGGTTGGGGCTGGATGGCGTAGAGCGCCTCCAGATCCACCTGTCCCCTGTTGCTAGACTGCGCCTTCAGGGCGTAGTAGAGGGCCTCGTCGGGACGCACGCCGTTCTCTACCACCACCTGGTCGACCACCCGCTCCTCCAGGGCGCCGGTGTACTCGTTCTCGAGCACCGCCACCAGGGAATCGCCCTCGCGATAGACCTTATGCAGCGCGAGGTCGGAGGTCATGATCACCTCCTTCTCGTAGAGGCTGCGGTAGTAGGTGGGGAAGGTCGTACCACCCACCGCCGCGCCCGGCTTGATGTCGTCGGTGACGATCTCCACCTTGGCGCCCTTGTCGGCCAGATAGTCCGCCGCCGAGACGCCGGAGAATTCGCAGATGGCGTCATAGATCAGCACGTTCTTGCCCGGCGCCACCCTACCCGAGAGCACGTCCCAGGTGCTCACCACCAGGCTCTCCTCGGAGTTCTCGGAGTAGCCCCACTCCGGGTGTTGGCTCAGGAAGGGCTGACCGCCGGTGGCCAGCACCACGATATCCGGACGCAGGTCGAGCAGGGTCGGCTCGTCCGCGCGGGTGCCCAGGCGCAGATCCACGTTCAGACGCGCCAGTTCCAGTTGGTACCAGCGGGTAATGCCGGCGATCTGGTCGCGCTGCGGGGCCTGGGCGGCGATGGTGATCTGACCGCCCAGCGCCTCCGCGGCCTCGAACAGGGTTACGTCGTGGCCGCGCTCGGCGGCGACGCGGGCCGCCTCCATGCCGCCGGGGCCACCACCCACCACCACCACCTTGCGCTTGGTGCCTTCACTTTTCTCGATGATATGGGGCAGGCCCATGTACTCCCGAGAGGTGGCGGCATTCTGGATACACAGCACGTCCAGGCCCTGGTACTGGCGGTCGATGCAGTAGTTGGCACCCACGCACTGCTTGATCTGATCGACCTGGCCCATCTTGATCTTGGCGATCAGGTGCGGGTCGGCGATATGCGCCCGTGTCATGCCCACCAGGTCCACGTAGCCGCCCTCGAGGATGCGCTGGGCCTGGTTGGGGTCCTTGATGTTTTGAGCGTGGATCACCGGCACGCTGACCACTTCCTTGATGCCCGCTGCCAGGTGCAGGAAGGGCTCCGGCGGATAGGACATGTTGGGGATGACGTTGGCCAGCGAGTTGTGGGTATCGCAGCCGGAGCCGACCACGCCGAAGAAGTCCACCTGACCGGTGGCGTCGTAGTAGGCGGCGATCTGCTTCATGTCATCGTGAGAGAGGCCGTCCGGGTGGAACTCGTCGCCGCAGATGCGCATGCCGACCACAAAGTCGTCACCCACCTCGACACGCACCGCCTTGAGCACCTCCATGCCGAAACGCATGCGGTTCTCGAAGCTGCCGCCCCACTGGTCCTCACGTTTGTTGACGCGCGGGCTCCAGAACTGGTCGATCAGGTGCTGGTGCACGGCGGAGAGCTCGACGCCGTCCAGTCCCCCTTCCTTGGCCCGGCGGGCGGCTTGGGCGAAGTCGCCGATGATGCGCCAGATCTCCTCCTCCTCGATGGTCTTGCAGGTGGAGCGGTGCACCGGCTCGCGGATACCCGAGGGCGACAGCAGGGTCGTCCAGTCGAAGCCATCCCAGCGGGAGCGGCGCCCCATATGGGTGATCTGGATCATGATCTTGCCGCCGTGCTTGTGGACGGCATCCGCCAGGTTCTGGAAATGCGGAATGATGCGGTCGGTGGCGAGGTTCACCGAGCTCCACCAGCCCTGGGGGCTGTCGATGGACACCACTGAGGAGCCCCCACAGATACACAGGCCACAGCCGCCCTTGGCCTTCTCCTCGTAGTACCTGACGTAGCGTTCGGTGGTCATGCCGCCGTCGGTGGCATAGACCTCGGCGTGGGCGGTGCTGACGACCCGGTTGCGGATGGTGAGCTTGCCGATCTCGATCGGCTGGAAGATCGCATCGAATGCCATGGTGGTGACTCCTCAGCCCCGGGGGGTGTCGAGCGGACGGGTGACGAAGCGACCCACGTCGCAGCCTTCCTCGGCAGCGCTCTGGGTCTGCTCGGCGACGGTGCACAGCGAGCTGCCCCGCGCGGCGAGAATCTGATCCATGGCACCGGCGAACCAGCCGGTGAACATGTACTCGAGTTTCCGCCCGACCTTGCCCAGCTGATAGACGAAGGCGCTGTGCTCGAGGCGCACCTGGCAGGTGCCGGCCTCCAGATCGATGGCCTCAACGATGAACCGACCCCAGCCGCGCTGGGAGAGACGCTTCATGTAGTGCTCGAAGACGTCCACTCCCTCGAGCCCATGCAGTTCGGCCTCCTTCTCGCACCAGTGCCAGGCGCTCTTGTAGCCGGCGTGGTAGAGAATCTCGGCGTACGCCTCCGCGCCCAGCGCCTCCTCCACGGCCATATGGTTGTTGATGAAGAAGTGCCGGGGCACGTAGAGCATGGGCAGGGCGTCGGTGGTCCAGACGCCGGTTTCGCTATCCACTTCGATGGGCAGTTCGGGGGCCATCTGTGTCACGGTCGTAATCCTCGAAAATCGTTGTTCTTGGCAATCGTCGGGGGTTCCCCGGGAGCAAGGCCTTCGAGGAGGCGCTATGAATCCATCCTTGGACGCTACCGACGCCATCCATGGCGTAGGACCTCCTCTGCGGCCTGCCCCCGGCGCCCCTCGCTAAGGGGATACCTCGGTCGCTATCGTCATGCGCCCCAGACGTCTTTCAGTACGCGCACCCAGTTCTCGCCCATGATCTTCCTCACCTGGGGCTCGGTCATTCCGCGCTTCAAGAGCGCCTCGGTAAGGTTGGGGAACTCGCCGATGGTGCGGATGCCCTCGGGGTTGATGATCTTGCCGAAGCGGGTCAGGCGACGGGCGTAGCCCTTGTCATGGGTGAGCCACTCGAAGAAGTCCTGGTCATGACCCTGGGTGAAGTCGGTGCCGATGCCGATGGCGTCCTCGCCGACGATATTCATCACGTACTCGATGGCCTCGACGTAGTCGTCGATGGTGGCGTCGATGCCGGCACGCAGGAAGGGGGTGAACATGGTCACGCCGACGAAGCCGCCGCGGTCGGCGATGAACTTGAGCTCGGCGTCAGACTTGTTGCGCGGATGTTCCTTGAGCCCGGATGGCAGGCAGTGGGAGTAGCAGACCGGCTTCTCGGAGGCCTCGATGACTTCCTTCGAGGTGGTCTCGCCGACATGGGAAAGGTCACACATGATGCCGACGCGATTCATCTCGGCAACGATCTCGCGACCGAAACCGGAAAGCCCGCCATCGCGCTCGTAGCAGCCGGTACCCACCAGATTCTGGGTGTTGTAGCACATCTGCACGATGCCTACGCCCAGCTGCTTGAAGACCTCCACATAGCCGATCTGGTCCTCAAAGGCGTGAGCGTTCTGGAAGCCATAGAGGATACCGGTCTTGCCTTCTTCCTTGGCTCGAGTGATGTCGGCAGTCGTGCGCACGGGGCGGACGAGGTCGCTGCACTCGGCCATCAACGCGTTGGATCTGACGATGTTGTCGACCGTGGCCTGGAATCCTTCCCAGACAGACACCGTGCAGTTGGCCGCCGTCAGGCCGCCACGACGCATGTCCTCGAACAGTTCACGGTTCCATTTGGCGATGATCAGGCCATCGATGACGATGGCGTCGTCGTGCAGCTCTCTTGGGGTCATGTGTGCCGCTCCGGGGTGTATTCGACTTGACGGCAGCATAGCGCCAGCCCACACCGGCTCGGCGCCTGGAAACGACGACGAGAATTCCAAAAACGTCATGACTGTCGCGGGCACGACGCACAACGAAATCATGCCGACCCGTGACGGGCCGGCATGGTGAAGAGTGCTGCAGAAGGAGTGAGGAAGCCGCGGTCAGGAGCGCAGCAGGACGCTGGCGTAGGTCGGCTCGCCACGCGCCTGATCGAGAGCCTTGATCGCCGTGGAGACCGGCTCGGCCGGATAAACCTCGAAAGACAACAGTTCCAGGTTGGCGCCCACCTGCTCGCATGGCGCCGGTACCGGCAACCTAATAACGGAACTCGCGCCCAGCCGTTCGTCTCGAGGCGGCTGGCCGAAGAACTCCCGGTAGCATTTCGAGAAGTGCGGGGTGGAGACAAAGCCACAGGCAGATGCCACCTCGATGATCGATATCGAGGTCTGTTTGAGCAGCTGTCGAGCGCGGGTCAAGCGCAGCTTTAGGTAGTAACGCGACGGGGAGCAGAGCAAGTACTTCTGGAATAGCCGCTCCAGCTGGCGACGCGACACACCGACATAGGCCGCCAGTTCCTCGAGCCCTATGGGCTCCTCGAGGTTGGATTCCATCAGCGCCACGATTTCCAGCAGTTTGGGCTGGGTCGTACCGAGAATATGCTTGAGCGGCACGCGCTGCTGATCCTGCTCACCGCGCACCCGATCACAGACGAACATCTCGGAAATTCCCGCTGATAGCTCGCGGCCGTGATCCCGCCCGATCAGCGTGAGCATCATGTCCAGGGGGGCTGTTCCGCCCGAGGCAGTGGCCCTTTCGCGGTCGATGGAGAACAGCCGGGTCGTCAGCAGCGCGCGGGGAAAGGACTCCCGCATGGCGGCCAGGCACTCCCAGTGGACGCTGGTTTCGTAGCCATCCAGCAGCCCCGCCTTGGCCAGCGCCCAGCTGCCGGTACAGATCCCCCCCAGCCGACGGGAGAGGCGCGCCTGGCCCTGCAGCCAGACGACATGCTCACGCTGCACCGCGCGCGCCGGCCCCACTCCCCCACAGACCACCACCATGTCCAGCGCCAGCGGCACCGTGGTCGCCGCATCCGGCGTGACCTTAAGGCCATCGCTGGCGGAGATCGGCTCACCATCGAGGCTCAGGGTGAACCAGCGATAGAGCTCCCGACCGGCCAGCTGGTTGGCCATGCGCAACGGCTCGATGGCCGAGGCCAGGGAGAAGAGGGTGAAGTTTTCCAGCAGCAGGAAGCCGATGGTCTGGGGTGCGGCCGACTTTTTCGGCGCCTGGGAAGGGGTCGTCATGGGGGACTCCTTTAGGTCTTGCTTGGATTGTTGTTGTCACAGGCTGTTGTTATGTCGGTATCAGGCCGCCCACCGGGATCTGGCTGTCGCAATCAGGCAAGTCTGTCCTGAAAATACCGCGAGGCGTCGTGATCTGACACGTCAGAATTACCTATCGGCCGGGGAGACGCCAGATGATCGCGACATGGGTGTCGCGCTCAAGGAGAGAGATGTCGCTCACAGACATGGCCATATCACGGTGCGGAGCTGACTGGCCAAACTGTGGCGGACGTGATCCGGATCGCGCTGGTCGACCAGATGCTCCTCAAGGGCGGCGATCACGCCGCTGTTGTCGAGGGCTTCGCGCAGCAGCAAGGCACCGCTGTCGCTGGTGGTGCGATGGCGCGAATGGCCTCTTGGAATCGTGTTCTTTCCAAAACTGACTGATTTCCTTGGAGTTTACTATTCGCTATTTTCGTTTTCAGTACTCCCTCATGAATATCCCGGGCTTATGTGTTCCTGAATCCGTGAAGTCGGCGCTGACACTTTCCCTATCACTGCCAGTCGGCATTTTTTGACCATCCACCCCGCCACGATCGACCACCGCGAGCCTGTCATGGCCGACAATTGCCGTCATCGGCCGGCGCCGACGGCCCCTTTTGTTCATGCATTTCTACCCGCCGGGCACGATAGACTCTGGCGATCGCGTGTCGCTCGGAAGTGCCTGTGGATAGCGTTGTTGTCGGTCGACGATCAGCATGGCGAGCCTCGCGGGTAACGCAGTCGGGCTCGCAGGGTCTTGAGCACCGTCATGCGCCCGATGTCCTGGCCGAAGTCGAGGATGATCTGGCGTGCCTTGTGGATCACCACGGCGGCACGATGGACCAGTTCCTGCAGCACGGTGCGTATCCGGCGCCGCTTGGCCGGGTGGCGAACCGGGCTCAGCTCGCCGGTCATGCCCAGCTGCCCCATCAGGCGCAGGATGTTGTAGGCCAGCTGGGCGAGGTGCAGGATCAGGTCGTTGGTGGCGAACTTGCCCGAGGGCAGCCGCTCCAGGTCGAGATCGGTCTTGATCTCGCTGTGGAACTGCTCGTGGGTGGCATGCGCCTGGTAGCGCTTGATCACCGCCTCCGGCGCCTCGTCCAGGCTGGTCCACCAGCCTTCCAGCTCATAGTCGGGTTCGAGCAGCAGTTGGCCATCGTGATCGGCGGTGCGCTCCACCAGACGCATCACGCGCTTGACCACGTATTCGACCTTGGCCTCGTCGCGGATCGAGACGGTCTGGGTCCACAGCGCTTGGCGCTTGCCAGGGCGCAGTTCTTCCCAATAATCCGCCGCCACTGCAAGCCAGGTGTCCTGATCGGCCTTGGCCGTGCCGCGCGGGTTCCATTTGACGATATAGTCGAGCTTTCGACCGTCGTCGGCAAACGCCTGGCGGTGCTGCTCGATCAACGCCAGATGGGCCTTGCTGTCGAAGCCGCTGTCTTCTCGCAGCAGGATCGGTTGCTCGGTCAGGCCTCGGGCACGGGGCAGCACCCGCGCCAGGAAGGCATTGCTCTCCTTCATGGTGTGCTGCTTACCGGGGCGCAGTTCCAGGCCCAGGCACCAGCCTTCGTTGCCCAGATAGGCGGCGATCGGGGTGTAGCCGTCAACCTTCTGGTAGGTCCGCGAGACGCCTTCTTTCTTGGAGTTGCTGTTGTCCATGACGAAGGTGTCGATGTCCAGGCACACATACCCCTCGTGGGCAGTGATGGGCGCCTCGACCAGCGACAGCAGGGTGGTGGACAGGGCCGGAAGCTGAGCCTGTAGACCACAGACGGCGGGTTTCTCCATGCGCTGACGTAGCGTCGCGGCGCTCGGCACCTTGTGAATATCCAGCAATTGCCGGAAGGGCTTATCACGGCGGAAATTCTCGATGGCGTCAAAGTCGCTCATGCCCAGGCACAGCAGGCCCAGGTAGCTCTTGAGCACGTCGCTGCTGGGTATGCCCAGGGTGGTGGGCAGGTGCGCATCGAGGCTATCGACGCCGGCGATCTCGAGGCACTGGCCGATGATCGACAGCCCGGCATGGCTGGTGAGAGTGCGGCGACTGGCGCGAAACGTGACGTTGGGCATGGGACGGTCCGGGTGAACGGCGATATCGGCTATATTGCCATGCACATCAGCGAGTTAGAAGCGTTTTAGGGTGCCGGTCTCACGGATTCAGGGTGTTGGCTTCGAAGCGGTATATGAAAGCTGGGCGCGCTTTCTACCGGGCTTCACCTGGCTCAGTTGGTCAAATTTCTTCCTGAGGCTGGTCGAAAGCTTCGGTTTCGTGATCTCAAAAAATTGTCATGGATTGATCTTCATATTCAGCTTCATTTCAGCTTTTAGCCTTATTTTGTCAATAGCAACCTATTAAAAGCGAAAAGAAAAAGTCCGTATATCAACCATCCATTTCCAATAAATATTCAGCATTGGGCTTCTTCATCGTTACATACATCTATGTCGATTAAGGATCTGACCATGAATGACGAAAAGGGGTGGCTGGAGCGAGGACCCAGCAAGGGCACCTTTTGGCTCATGGTAGCGCTCGCCCTGGTGATGATGGGATTCCTCCTCTGGGAGGAACACAAGGTGCACCTGCTCGGTGCCCTGCCCTGGCTGATCCTGCTCGCCTGTCCGCTGATGCATGTGTTCATGCACGGCGGGCATGGAGGCCACGGGGGTCATGGCGGGCATGATGAGCACAAGGGAGGACGCGATGAGTGATGACGTATCCGCCTATGGCCTATGGGGCCTGGTCATTCTCAACTCAGCGATCTTCATCTTCTTCGCCTTCAGCTTCTTCAAGCCGCAGACGCGCCGCGACTGGCGCTCGCTCGGGGCCTTCAGCGCCTTCCTGGTGGCGCTGTTCACGGAGATGTACGGCTTTCCGCTGACCCTCTACTTCCTCTCCGGCTGGCTGCAGTCGAGCTTCCCGGAGGTGGACTGGTTCAGCCACGATGCGGGGCACCTGCTGGAGATGCTGTTCGGCTGGCAGGCCAACCCACACTTCGGGCCCTTCCATCTGCTCAGCATGGTGTTCATCGCCGCGGGATTCTGGCTCATCGCCGCCGGGTGGCGGGTGCTCTATGCCGCCCAGCAGCGGGGAGAGCTGGCGACCACTGGACTCTACGCCCATGTCCGGCATCCGCAGTACGCCGGCTTCGTGCTGGTGATGGCCGGTTTCCTGCTGCAGTGGCCCACCCTGCTGACCCTGGCCATGTTCCCGGTGCTGGTGTGGATGTATTCACGCCTGGCAATCCATGAAGAACGCGAGGTAGCTAGCCAGTTCGGTGATGAATGGCAAGCGTATGCGGCCCGAACGCCGAGATTCATTCCACGCCTGCGAGCCACGGGTTCCCGAGGCCGATCCATGTGACGTCTGTCGTATTGCATGGGCCCTCTTCAGCCCGACCATCAATAGCCAAGGAGTGAGAAACGTGTCAGCAGCAGCCCTTCCTACCCACCACGCCGTAACCCGGCCAGCAAGCAGAGCGGCTACAGGAGAATCGCTGGATCCGGGGCACCTCACTCCCCCGTTCCCCGGATCATGGCCATTCGACCTGGCCGCCTATCAGCTCGACCTATGGCAACGTAGCGTGCGCTACCTGGACACTCTTCGAGAGCGCGCCAACAACATGCTCGAACACGAGCGGGCCGGCAAGCCACCGCTGCTCGACTTCGACTACGAAACGGTCCTCGATGGTCGGCACCTGCCACGCCCCGCCAACTATGCCCTGCTGCGGATCACCCGAGTGGGCGATGATTGCCTGGAGGACTGCCTCGATCCCGTCAAGCCGCCGGTGATCATCGTCGATCCGCGCGCCGGCCACGGCCCGGGCATCGGCGGCTTCAAGCGCGACTCCGAGGTCGGCATGGCGCTCCACGAAGGGCACCCGGTCTACTTCGTGATCTTCTTCCCCGAACCCCTGCCTGGCCAGACCCTGGAGGATGTGTTGCACGTGCTGCGCCGCTTCGTAGAGACGGTGGCCGAACGGCATCCCGACCGGCCGCCCGTGCTCTACGGCAACTGCCAGGCAGGCTGGGCCATCGCACTGCTCTCCGCCGACTGCGAGGGCCTGGTGGGGCCAGCAGTGCTCAATGGCTCGCCGCTCTCCTACTGGTCGGGTGACTCCGGCGTCAACCCCATGCGCCTGGCCGGCGGGCTGCTGGGCGGCGCCTGGCTGACGCACCTGTTGGCCGATCTGGGCGGTGGCCGCTTCGATGGCGCCCACCTGGCCGCCAACTTCGAATCGCTCAAGCCGGCCAATACCCTGTGGCAGAAGGACTACCAGCTGTTCGCCGACATCGACGGCCAGCGCGAACGCTTCCTGGAGTTCGAGCGCTGGTGGACGGGCTTCTACGCACTGAGCAAGGAGGAGATCACCGCCATCGTCGAGAATCTCTTCGTCGGCAACCAGCTCGAACGTGGCGAGCTGCAAGTCTGTCCAGGCTGCAGCGTCGACCTGCGGCGTATCCGCAATCCGCTGGTGATCTTCGCCTCAGGCGGCGACAACATCACCCCACCCCATCAGGCGCTGAACTGGATCCCGGCGGTCTATCCGAGCACGGAAGCGCTCAAGGCCGCCGGACAGCGCATCGTCTACCTGCTCAATCCCCACGTCGGGCATCTGGGCATCTTCGTCTCCTCCAAGGTGGCGCGCCTCGAGCACCGGGCGATCCTCGAGAGTGTCGGCGAGCTGAATGACCTGGCCCCCGGCCTCTACGAAATGTGCATCGACAACCCCACAGGCGACCCCGACTGCCACAAGCCCCAGTTCCAGGTGCGCTTCGAGGAGCGTCGAGTGGAGGACCTGGACTATCCCGACCAGGCCCCGGCGTTCGATCGAGTGCGCGCGCTCTCTGAGCACAATGTGGCGCTCTACGAGACCTTCGTCGGGCCCTGGGTCCGCCTGGCCGTCAATCCCTGGTTGGCGGAGACGCTTCGCCAGCTGCATCCGGCGCGCACAAGCCGGCTAATGTTCTCGGAACGCTTTTCCCCATGGATGAGCGGTGTGAAGTGGCTGGCGGACATTACGGAACCTGCACGGGCCCCGCTCGACGACACCAACCCTTTTCGGCAGTGGGAGGCCTTCATGAGTGGGTCGATTGCGTCGACGCTGACGCTTGCCGGCACCACCCGCGACAGCCTGTGCGAGATGGGGTTTCACGGCTTCTATGGCAGGGCATGGTGGAGCGATAACGAGTAACCAAGCCGAAGCCGACCCAGTTAACAGCCAATACCGATAGAGCAACCCGCTATGGGAGCGCAATGTATGAAAATCGAGACCTTTCATGACCTGATCGACTGGACCCGGCAGTTGCATGCCCATCTGGCGGAGTGCTTCAAGCACTGTGCCACCCAGCAGGAGGAAGCCCGGGCCAAGTGGCTGCTGGAGTATCTCGCCGACCACGAGGCGGCCCTGGAAAAAACCGTGGCCAGCTTCGAGAAACAGGCGGACCCCAAGGCCCTGCACACCTGGGTCTACGACTACCTGTCCCATGCCCCGATCACCCCTCATCAGGCGTGCAGTTCCCCCTATGCCGAGATGAGCTTCGATGATATCTGCCGGGAAGTCTTCTCGCTGCATGATCAGGTCATCGCGCTGTATCGCTACCTGGAAGGACGCGCTGAGATCCCCGAGGCCCGGGATCTCGTTCGCGAGCTCTTGAAGCTGGAGGAACACGAGGCGATGCGCCTTGCCCAGCAATCCAACCGGGCCCGAGACCTGTAGGCAGGCGCCACACTGGAACCATCGCGTTACCCCGGCGGTTGCTGCATGGGATTGACCTGTGTGCAGCACGTAGCCGAAATAATGTAAGCAAAAGGCTTGAATGGACCCAACAGCTCGTCAGGAGAACGATCATGAAGATTCGCAAGCACACTCTCGCCCTCGGACTCGCCCTGGTACTCGTTGCCAGTGGCAGCGGCGTCGCCCTCGCCCAGAGCATGCCGACCATTCAGCCCGATAAAGGAAGCGGCATGATGGGTGGAATGATGGACGGCGGCCAGGGCGGCATGGGGCCCGGCATGATGAAGGGCATGATGGGCGGCGGGATGATGCCCTGCCCGATGATGGGCGGTGCCGGCATGGGCATGATGCAGGAAATGCTCGAGCCGGAGCAGCGCGAAGAGATGCGTGAACTGATGCAGCAACACCGCCCCGCCCAGTTCGAGCGCATGGGACGCCTGATGAACCTGCGCGACGACCTGATGGCCGAGATGCACGGCGAACGCCCCGAACCCGAAGAAGTCCAGGCCCTGCATGGCCAGATGGCCGAGCTTCACGGCGAAATGATGGCCGAGATGGTGCGCATGCGAAATGTCATGCATGACCTCATGACCGATGAGCAGCTTCAGCAGCTGCAACAGGCGAAACCCGAGGGTGGTGTCGATCCCGACGACCACGACGAGCATCACTGAATCGCTTCGATTGAAGCGCCAGAACGTCAGGGCGGCCACAGAAGGGCCGCCCCTTCGGCTTCGCCTGCAGGAGATACAGGATGAGAGACACCGCGACAAGAACGATCACCCTGACGGTACCCGGCATGGGCAGCGACCACTGTGCCGGCATCGTGCGCAAGACGCTAGAACGCCTCGAGGGCGTGGGCGAGATCCAGACCAACATCGCCAACCACCATGTCAGCGTGACCCTCGAGGAAGGGGGACCCGACGGCGATACCTTGAAGGAAGCCGTCGAGGGCGCCGGCTATGACGTGGCCGCCGTGAGTGGTGGTAGTGGCAAGCAAGAGGTCCGCTTGACCGTTCCCGGCATGGGCTCGGACCACTGCGCCGGTATCATCCGCAGCACCCTGGAGCGGCTCGAGGGTGTCGAATCGATCGACACCAATATCGCCAGCCATCACGTATCAGTGACCGTCACCACCGATGGACCCGATGGCGATGCGCTCAAGAGCGCGGTGGAAGGGGCCGGCTACGATGTGGCCGCCGTGCAGACCGACGAGGCGGAGGACGCCGACAGCGACGCCGAGATCGAGGAGGCCTACCTCTCCCAGGCGCGCAAGCGGCTGATCATCGCCGCAGTGCCCACCACCCTGATCATGCTGCTGATGATGCCGCACATGTTCTGGCAGCCAATCCCGGGGTATCTCGCCATCATCGCCGTGCTGGCCTTCCCGGTGGTGTTCCTCTACGGCGGTATCGCCACCCACAAGTCGACCTGGCGCTCGCTGAAGAACGGCACCTTTAACATGGATGTGCTGATCTCCATGGGTAGCCTGCCGCCCTATCTGATCGGCCTGGTCGGCTTCGTCTACCCGATGACCTCGTTCATCGAGATGGCCGCCACCATCATGACCTTCCACCTGCTGGGGCGTTACCTGGAGGCCCTGGCCAAGGGCCGCGCCTCCCAGGCCATCCGACGCCTGATGACCCTGGGCGCCAAGACCGCGCGGGTGGAGCGCGATGGCGAGGAGGTCGAGGTACCGGTGAAGGAGCTTGCCCCGGGCGACATCATGATCGTGCGACCCGGCGACAAGATTCCCACCGACGGCGAGGTGGTCGAGGGCGAGAGCCATCTCGACGAGTCCATCGCCACCGGCGAGTCGATACCGGTCTACAAGAGCACCGGCGACAGCGTGATCGGTGCCACCATCAACAAGGAGGGGCGCCTGCGGGTCAAGGCCACCCGCGTCGGCGGCGATACCTTCCTCTCCCAGGTGGTGCGCCTGATCGACCAGGCACAAGGCTCGCGGGTGCCAATCCAGGAATTCGCCGATCGCATGACCGGTCGCTTCGTGCCGGCGATACTGGCCATTGCCCTGGTGAGCCTCGCAGCCTGGGCGCTATTCCCGGATGCGTTGCGGCCGATCCTCGACTGGGGCGCGACCTTCCTACCCTGGGTGAACCCCGAGGCCGCTACGCCGGTACTGGCGATTCTCGCCGCCATTGCCGTGCTGGTCATTGCCTGCCCCTGCGCCCTGGGCCTGGCCACCCCCACGGCGCTGATGGTCGGCTCCGGCATTGGTGCCGAGCGTGGCATCCTGATCCGTTCCGGCGAGGCGATCCAGACCTTCAAGGACGTCAAGGTGATGGTGCTAGACAAGACCGGGACCATTACCCGCGGCGAGCCCCGGCTCACCGAGGTGGTGACCGCCGAGGGTGTCGACGAGGAGCGCCTGCTGACCCTGGCGGGGAGCGTGGAGAACGCCTCGGAGCATCCCATCGCTCGAGCCATCGTCGACGGTGCCCGGGAACGCGACGTCCCGCCCGGTGAGGTCAGCGAGTTCCGTTCCACCGGGGCGCGCGGTGTCTCGGGCAAGGTCGGCGAGGAAACCGTGCTGATCGGCAATCGCCGCCTGCTCGAAGAGGAAGGTGTGACCGGCCTCGACGACCTGGCCGACGACATGCAGGCACTCGAGGACAAGGGCCGCACCGTGGTGATCGTCGCCGCCGACGGCAAGGCCCTGGGTCTGGTAGCGGTGGCCGATACCCTCAAGCAGGAGTCGGTCGAGGCCATTCGCGGCATGCACGAGCTGGGCCTGCACGTGGTGATGATTACCGGCGATAACGAACGCGCCGCCCGTGCCGTGGCGGACGAGGTGGGCATCGACGAGGTCCAGGCCGGCGTGCTGCCGGAAGGCAAGGTCGAGGCCATCCGTGCGCTGCAGGAGAAGCACGGCAACCACGTGGCCATGGTCGGCGACGGCATCAACGACGCTGCGGCGCTGACCCAGGCCAACGTGGGCATCGCCATCGGCGCCGGCGCCGACGTGGCCATCGAAGCGGCGGATGTGACCCTGGTACGCGGCGAGCTCACTGCCGTGGTGGACGCCATGCACCTCTCCCGTGCCACCTTCGGCAAGATCGTCCAGAACCTGATCTGGGCCAGCGCCTATAACGTGGCCGCCATTCCCATCGCCGCCATCGGCCTGCTGCACCCCATGATCGGCGTGATCGCCATGACCACCAGTTCGCTCTCGGTGATCGGCAACTCGCTGCTGCTCAAGCGGCGCTATGCGCGGGAGCAACCCCGCCGTGAGCACTCAACTGGTGCCCAATCGGCCCAGTCCCCTGCCAAGGGAGACCTCTCATGACACAGCCACATTCCACCAAGCGCCCCTCAAGAGAGGCCGAGCCGCAGAAGGCACCATCACCACATACCGGGGGTCTCCATAAATGGATGATGGCCGCCTGCCTGGTGCTGATGGGAGGCGCCGTGCTCCTCTTCATGTGGCGCGGCCAATCGCTGGCCAGCGGAGCCTGGCTGGTGCTGCCCCTGGCACTCTGTCTCGGCATGCATTTCCTGATGCACCGTCAGCTCGGGCATCATCACGGTAACCGGGATGATTAACGTAACGCCAGTTGCCCTGCGGCGCCGATCAATAACGTAACAGCGCAGCCCGTGTCATGTGCTCCAGAAGCTAGCTGTAAACACCAAGGAAATGACCCGTACCAACCAACAGGAGGGAAGCTGAAAAAGAACCGATCGGCATCGGTGCCAGTCATACGACACCGATGCCATATTGGCCTTTTCTCAGTCGGTCAATCGTCTCTGGCCGGGGCAGCCATGCACTCCCACCCTCTCACCCTCTTTCTATTCTGGTCAGGTCGGAGATCATTGCTTCGTGTTATTCTATCTCAAGAAGGGATTCAAGTAACTCCCTTGCTTCAGGGATCTCCGCCTTGCCAATCAGGTTACGATAAAGGTCCGTCACCTGATCATGGAAATCGAAAATTTCCCGGCAAATCTCATTGAAATCCAACGCGGCATAAGGTGCATCAAAGGTACGGTGCGACCGGTTCGGTTTGTGATAAAGATAATCATACACATAGGTATTCAGTGCTTTGGGGTCGGCTCGATTTTCAGGTTTACAGACAACATATTCCATCTCAATCTGATAATCAGCTAGATAATAAAAGAGCATCCCAGCACACTCTTCTTCATTATAATTGGCACAGTGAGAAAGGCAGTGCGCCAAATGCTCATGAAGCTGCCGTGTCCAGTCAATCAGGTCACCAAAGGTCCGTATCTCAACAATCATTATCTTTAATAATTAATGAGAATGAGTATTCTCGTTTGAACTAGAAGCGCCGTTACGAGAAAGAAAGAGTCGCTCGGCAAACAAGATAGCCGCCATCACAAAGATAGCAACAATTAATACCAAAGAATCTGTCGTAGCCTTTACCCAAAGAAAGCCTGCCAATACGATCATATCCAAAAATATTGCAACCACTAGCACAGATGCACTTGCATCAACTTCCTTACGCAGATGACGCAGCACTCCCCAATGGATACCTATATCCATAATCAAATAGAAAATGATGCCAAGCGCAGCGATACGACTAAGGTCAAAGAATGCCGTCAAGATCAAGCCAAGCACAACCGTATAGACCAAGGTATGCTTCTGGATACTGCCTGGCATATGAAAGTGGCGATGTGGCACCAGCTTCATCTCTGTCAACATCGCCAACATGCGTGAGACCGCAAATATACTGGCAATGATGCCCCCCGCGGTGGCCAGCATGGCGAGGATGACGGTGAACCAGACGGCGGCCTCTCCAAGAGCCGGCCGCGCAGCAGCCGCAAGTGAATAATCTTTAGTTTCGATGATTTCCGTCAGAGACAGATTGCTCGAGACGGCAAACCCCACCAACGCATAGATCACGACGCAAAGACCGATAGATATCATGATCGCCCTGCCGACGTTGCGATGGGGCTCTTTTATCTCTGAACCACTGTTGGTGATCGTTGTGAACCCCTTGAAGGCCAGGATTCCCAATGCGGTTGCTCCCAGGAAGCCTGCAAGAGACCCCTCGGGCGCCGACGCCGAGGTTTCCATGCCGACCGAGTCGGCAATTATGACACCGACGACCCCAAACAAGATGATCCCACCAATTTTTATGAACCCGAGTACTGACGCAACACCCTGGATCAGCTTGTTGGCAGAGAGGTTAAGTAAAAACGCAGATATCAGCAACGCAACACACAATAAGGGGACAAGCAGTGACCTATCCCCCACATCGAAAAGCTCTAGCGTGTAGGACCCAAAAGTTCTCGCTAAGAAGCTTTGCGCTATCACCATGGAAAAATACATTAAGTGCCTAGGCAGATATTTTCAGGTATAATGCCGTTAGGAAATCAGCTAAGGACGGCAGCATGGCAAGGCGCTTTATCCCTCCCCTGACAGAAGCCGACCGACAGGCGTTGGCCCATGTCCATCAGTACGGTCAGAAACGCGCCTCGCGCCGTCGCGCTCATGCGATCCTCTTGAGCGATCAAGGCTATACCATCGCCCAGATCAGCGACATTTTGGAGGTTGGAAGAAACACCGTGACGATCTGGTTCCAGAAGTGGGAAGCCTCCGGTCTCGAAGAGCTCGTCGATAAGCCCCGTAGTGGCCGCAACCCGATTCTTGATGACAGCGATCGAGAGCAGTTGCAGGCGTTGGTGGAGGAGCATCCTCATCAGCTACGCACCTTGCAGGCTCGGCTGCAGGAGAAAACAGGGAAAACCTTCAGCACGGACACCTTGCGCCGGGCATTGAAAAAAAAATCAAAATAGCTTCAAGCGCATTCGGCACTCACTGAAGGGCCGACGTGATGAGACGGATTTTCGCAATACCCAGGGCCTTCTGAAAGTGCTCCAGGAGCGAGAAGATCAAGGCGAACACGAGCTGTACTACTTCGATGAGTCAGGTTTCTCGCAGTCCTCATCGGTACCCTATGCGTGGAGCGCTATCGGCAAGCCATGGGAGGTGACGGCGTACTCACATAGCCATAGGCTAAACGTGCTGGGGTTCGTGAGCCGAAAAGGGAAGCTGGTCTACCACACGACCACTGAGTCGGTCACCACGGAGACAGTCATCGAGGCGTTTGATCAGTTTGTGGCTCAGAAAGACCCCGATGCCTTCGCCGTAGTGGTGCTGGATAATGCCAGTATGCATCGCTCCAAGACGTTCAAGCGCAAGATTCTGGAGTGGATGTCGCATCGCGTGCATCTGGTCTACCTATCCGCTTACTCGCCAGAGCTGAACTTGATCGAGATCCTTTGGCGGCAGGTCAAATACTACTGGTTGCCCCTGGGAGCCTATCTATCGTTTGACCGGCTCTGCGATGAGGTCCATCGACTGCTCAAAGGCTACGGAACTGAGCGCACGATTAATTATGCATAATCACTTAAAAGCGCATGAAAAGCGGTGGTCAGTGTCGGTCCATAGGCTTTTTGGAGGTACATGCCAATACCACCAGCTGACGGGTAGGCATTGGACATTTTCACATAGGAATAAGCACTGAAGGAGACGATTAGTGCCGCTGACAAGAATGCTAATGGGAAAAGCTCTCCCGTCATCTCAGCCATCTGTCCCGTCAAGGCAAAAATACCAGCGCCAATCATGACCCCGGTTCCTAAGGCAATCGCACCAATCAGAGAAAGGCTATTCTGCTCGTACTGTGGGGTTCTATCCATTGACTCCATCATCTCTCTCCTTGGGGTCATGAAACAGGATCCTACTGAAAGCCCTCTTGACATTCTGACATTCACCTGATAACGAAGAGTAGAGCGTGCCTTGATAGAATAGCCGAGAGTGTAGAACCTATGTGCTACCCAATAGTCAAACCCTCTTTTTGGATACGGCATCAGCTCCTAGCAGATGACGGCGCGATATCCACAGCATCAGCGGCGGCAAAATCAACCATTGGAGTAACGGCGAGAGGCCCGTGCCCAACCACGGCACGCGGGGCATCAGCGGTGCATACTCCCAGCGTTGACTGACTAGCGTCGCGTGCCACTCCATCGCCACCGTGATACCGACACCCACCAGCACGAAGCCCAAGCACTCCTTGGCCCCATAGACCCGAAGCCAGTCACGACGTCGACCCCATACAGCCACCGACCAATACGCCATCAACGCGATTACCACATCGCCAAGGGCCGCCTGGGTACAAGCCTGCACGGCTTCCCAATGTGGCATCGCAGGCATGCCCTCATACAACGGAACCTGTAGAAACTCCCAAGGCAGATTCAGCAGAAAGGCAAAAAACGCGACATGAAGCTCCGGGGCCGAGCGGAATAAGCGTAGCTTCATGCAACGTTCACCCTAAGGCTAGCCCGTGCGTAATTATGACTACCATTCAATGGCAGCTCCAAGGCTCGTGCTTGGCGTTATCCTTCACGTTCTGATCGACGAACCGGTATTGTTCTTCCTTTAATCGCGTCCACCAGTCGTGACTGATTTCAATAGCATATTTCTGGAGGATTTCATCAACACAGTCAAGACAGAGCCGCGTGGCATCATAGGCCAGATGCAGCTTTCGTTTCTTGTCATCGAATGACACGCTGTCGAGCCCATAGAGCTCATCGATATCCGTCACAGCCGCGTGAACCGCTTCCAAATCGCTGGTATCTAGCTTCAAGTGGCGTTTAACCAGGTTGATTTCGGATACACCCAAACGATGTTCTTGATTGCTCATTACCAATACTCCTTCAATCATTGCAGATATCACTCAATGCTGATATCCGGGGTCATAGCATCCTTGATCTGGAATCACTCCATCTGGATTGATTCAGGTCAAGCACCGGGACGGCTCTTGGCGACCCCCACCGAGTTCAATTTTTTCCAAAGGCTGACGTCGCGACCAACCAATAAGCACCAGGCCGCCTACTATCATAGGTAGCGTCAGCAACATGCCCATGGTGACCCAGCCGAAGGCGATGAAGCCGATATGGGTATCGGGCAGGCGGACGAACTCCACGGCAAAACGGAAGACGCCATAGAGCAACAGGAAGAGCCCTGAAATCAGACCACGACGTCGCGGCTTGCGCGAGATCCACCACAGCACCACGAACAACACCACGCCTTCCAGGGCAAACTCATACAGGGCCGACGGATGGCGCGGCTCCGACCCAAGCCCCATCATGGGAGGGAAAACCATTGCCCAGGGAACCTCGCTGACACGTCCCGGCAATTCATGGTTAATGAAGTTGCCGATCCTGCCCGCCCCCAGGCCGATTGGCACCAGAGGAGCGATGAAGTCAGCCAACTGGAAGAAGGGGAGCCCATGCTTGCGGGCAAATAGCAAAGCCGCGACCAGCACACCGATCAAGCCGCCATGGAAACTCATGCCGCCATCCCAGATTCGAAACAGCCACAACGGATTGGACAGAAACTGCTCCATCCCATAGAAGAGGACATAGCCTAGGCGCCCCCCGAGCACCACCCCCAGGGCCGCGTAGAAGATCAAGTCTCCGATATCGTCATGGCTCAGTCCCAGACGATAGGCACGTCGCCGGCCAAGCCACCAGGCCGCGACGAAGCCGACGACATACATCAAGCCATACCAGTGAATCTGCAGTGGTCCGATGGTGATGGCCACAGGATCGATCTGCGGGTAGGGAATCATGGAACTCTCCTTGTGGTGACTATCGTCGGCGGTTGGTCGCCTGGCGCAAGGCTTGGAACCCTATGATCCCCACTATGGGCGACCTCCCTGAACGCACGCTGAATCCAGCCAGTTCTGCTATTGACCTGGATCAATGAGTGAGGAAAACGACAGGAGAAGAGACGTCACCTAGCGGTGGCGTCGGTAACAAGAGAAGAATGGCGTCAGAACATCAGCCTGACACCGGCGACGACGCCGGTATCCTCGGTAGGGTCTCCATGATGGCGGGCTATGTCGGCAGTATCGCCATACTGCTTCTCCCAGTAGGCCCCAACGTAGGGTGCGAATCGGCGAGTCACCTCGTAGCGCAGTCGCATGCCGACGCGGATGGAGTTGAGCCCCTCGCCGACGCCAAACTCTTCGACCTCGCTGGCGGCCACGGCGATCTCTGTACGCGGCTGCAGATAAAGGCGCTGCGTCAGGCGCAGGTCGTACTCGCCCTCGAAACTGGCCGAAACGTCGCCCTCATCGCTGACCCGCAACGCCACGTCGGTCTCGATGCCGTAGGGTATGACGCCCTGGAGGCCGACCACGCCATAGGTACGCTCGGCATGATCATCGGAGAACAAGCCGCCCTGGTAGCCGACGCCACCCTGCAGCTCCCAGAAGTCGGCGATGAGGCGGCTGTAGAGCAGCTCCAGCGATTCTAATTCGGCATCCTCGCCATCGCCCTGGACGTTCTCACCCTCGGACTTGAGGTAGACGCGATTGACGTCGCCGCCGTACCAGGCCTGGAAGTCCCACACCAGTTCCTCGTGTCCTTTGTCGGGCACGGCGTACTCCAACCGATCGAACAGCGCCATGGCCATCTTGTGCTCGACCATGGGCGAGGGCCAGTCGGCCGGCGCATCGTAGCCATCTTCAGCCTGGGCGACGGAGAGCGTCAGCATGGCCAGCACGGCACCGGCGGCTGTTACGGGGATTTTGGTATTCATGCTGTCTCCTTACGAAACCTTGACTACCCGGAACATGCCGGCATCCATGTGGTAGAGCAGATGGCAGTGGAAGGCCCAACTGCCCTCGGCATCGGCGGTGATCAGCGCCGAGACGCGCTCACCGGGTTTGACGTCCAGGGTATGCTTGCGAGGGATCAGCTCGCCCTGGCCGTTTTCCAGTTCCATCCACATGCCGTGGAGGTGGATGGGGTGTTCCATCATGGTGTCGTTGATCAGGATCAGGCGCAGCCGCTCGTCCTTCTCGAAGTGGATGGGCCCCGTCACCTCGCTGAATTTCTTGCCATCGAAGGACCAGATGTAGCGTTCCATGTTGCCGGTGAGGTGCAGCTCCAGCTCGCGGCCTGGTTCACGACGATCCGGCCAGGGGGTGAAGGCCTTGAGATCGCGGTAGACCAGCACCCGGCGCGTGTCGGGATCGATGCCGATACCGGCCTGGTCGTAGCGAGAACCCGGCTGCGCCGCTCCCGCCGCCAGCATGCCATTGGCATTCATTCTGTTCTGTTCACCTGACATGCCCTGCATGTTGGCGTGGTCCATTCCCTGCATGTCCGAGCCGTTCATGTCGGAATGGTCCATGCCCTGCATGTTGCTATGGTCCATGCCCTGCATACCGGAATGATCCATGCCCTGCATGTCCGAGCCGCCCATACCCGAGTGTTCCATGCCTTTCATACCGGCCATGCTATGGGCGAGCATGGCCTCCATGCCGCGGTCGGCGATCTGGCGACGCTCAGGAATCTCAGCTGCCATGCCTTCGCGAGGTGCCAGGGTAGCGCGCGCATAGCCGCTGCGGTCCATGGACTCGGCGAAGAGGGTATAGGCTGTGTCGTCCTCGGGGGTGACCAGAACGTCATAAGTCTCAGCCACCGCGATGCGGAACTCATCGACAGGGACCGGCTGCACCGGCTGGCCGTCGGCGGCCACCACGGTCATCTTGAGCCCCGGGATGCGCACATCGAAGTAACTCATCGCCGAGCCATTGATCACCCGCAGGCGAACTCGCTCACCGGCCTTGAACAGCGCCGTCCAGTTCTCCTCGGGCGAGTGGCCGTTGAGCAGGTAGGTGTAGGTACTGCCAGTCACGTCGGCGATGTCGCGGGAGCTCATGCGCATCTTGGCCCACATACCGCGCATCTCGGTCGTCGCCGCGAAGCCCTTCTCGCGCACGTCGGCGAAGAAATCGGCGATGGTGCGTTCCTGGAAGTTGTAGAAGCCCTCGGCGGTCTTGAGATTGCGGAAGACCGCCATGGGATCCTCGTAGGTCCAATCGGTGAGCAGCAGCACGTGCTCGCGATCATAGCGGAAGGGTTCACGCCCGGCGGCGTCGATGATCAGCGGCCCGGCATGGCCGAGCTGCTCCTGCACGCCCGAATGGCTGTGGTACCAATAGGTACCGTTCTGGCGTACAGGGAAGCGATAGGTAAAGGTCTCACCCGGCGCGATACCGGCGAAGCTCACCCCAGGCACGCCGTCCATCCCGGGCGGCAGGATCAAGCCATGCCAATGGATGGAGGTGGGCTCATCGAGCAGGTTGGTCACCTTGAGCACCGCGTCCTGGCCTTCCTTGAGGCGGATCAACGGCCCCGGGCTGGTGCCGTTGATGCTGATCGGCTGGGCCGCCTTGCCGTCGATGTCGAGGGACTCGCGGCGGATCGCCAGGGCTACCTCGGGCCCTTCTTCGATGCCCTTGGCGTAGACATTGGTCTGGCCCCAAGGGCTGGCCCAACTAGGACGCAGGCCAAGCGCTGCCGCCGACCCCAACCCCAATGCCGCTCCGCCTTTGAGGATCTGACGACGTGATAGTGGGTGGTTGATGACGCTGGATCTTGCCATGTGTGGTTCCCGTCAAGGTGTGAGCGCAGGATAGTGACGGGAGAAGCTGAATCTAAGCTGAAAAAATGGCGATCACAGAAAACTCTCCTTAAGGGGGATCGTCAGATCGACTCTCAAGCCACCCAGAGGGCTAATATCGAAGCGTACCTGTCCTGAATACCGAGAAACGAGTTGCGCCAAGATCGACAAGCCCAGTCCATACCCGGGGTGGTGCTCATCGAGACGCAAGCCCCGCTGGCCCAGGCGTGGCAGGTCCTCCCCTGTGACGCCGGGACCGTCATCCTCGACGATCATCCTGAGCACGCCGCTCACCTCCAGACGGCAATGTACATCGTTATTCGCCCATTTCCCTGCGTTGTCGAGCAGGATACCGAGCATCTCCGAAAAGTCCTGCGACTCGATCGGAATCCTCGTTCCCTTTTCGGCCGACAACACCAGATCAAACCGCTTGTCCGGATAGAGCCCCCGAAACATCTCAAGTAATCGGCAAGCATCCCGATGCAGGAAGGTCATACGTCCTGCATTAGGGCCGGCGATACGTGAACGTCGCAGTTCAGCATTCAATTGGGCGTGGATATCTTCGAGCCGCTGCACCAGCTTCCGGCGACGCTCGTCATCGATGGGGCGAGAGCCTCGCAACACCTGAGTGACCGCCGCCAGGGGCGTCTTGAGCGCATGGGAGAGGTTCGCCACCGAGTCGCGCGAGCGTTGCAGGCGGCTGTCGATCTCGTCCATGAAATGGTTGAGCTGAATGACCAAGCTGTCCAGCTCGGAAGGCACGTCTGGGGACAGCCGATCCCGCTCACCGGCCTGGAGTTGCCCCAGCTGGTCGCGAAGGCGAGACAGCGGTATCAGACCACGGTTGACAGCCAGCAGATTGAGGGTGACCAATAGCGCCAGCAGCCCAAGGGCGATAGCGGCGACCCACCAGTGAAGCTGCTGTAAGCCCGCTTCGATTTGGGAAAAATCTTCACCCACCAGCAATACACCGGGTTCCCCATCGAGAGCGAAGTGGAGTCGGTAAATGAGTAGATGGCGTTCACCTAACCTCACCTCGACGAGGGCATCGTCTGACTCTTCGAGCAGGGGTGTTAAGGCATCTAGCCAGCGCTCATCCGACGCGGTGGTGTCTCCACCGATGCCTAGCACATAGAGATGATGGAAGATCTGGAAACCGCGACTCGCCGAGTCCAGCACGACGGGCGTGGACTGGCGATCCTGTCGTAGCTGTTCGATCGCATGCCTCGCCTCCCGCTCGAGACGCTCCCCTAGGAAGTCGCGAGCCAGATTCTCCAGCAGGATGCCATGTAGAAGCCAGGTGGTACCCATCACCAGTATCGCAATGCCGGACAGCCAGACCAGCAAGCGGAATCGCAGGCTGCGCCAGTCAATGCGTAACAAAGACATACCCTTGACCACGTCGCGTCTGGATTATCGACTTGCCAAGACGGCGGCGTAGCCGACCGATATACACTTCCACCAGATTCGGTGCTGCCGCATCCTGTTCCAGGGCATAGAGCTGATCGATCAGTTTCTCCTTGGAGTGGACACGATCGGGATGGTGCATGAGAAAGCGCAGCAGGCGAAATTCGGTACCCGTCAACGAATGCCAAGGCCCCCCATCGATGCTGACACTCTGGCTCGCCTCATTCAGGGACACGCCGTTCAGCGTCAGTTCTTGCGATACATGACCCGCACGTCGTCGCAATAATGCCTTGATCCGCGCAAGAAGCTCAGCCTCATGGAAGGGTTTGGTCAGATAATCATCGGCCCCCACCTCCAGGCCATTGACCTTATCTTCCCAGGTGTCTCGAGCGGTAAGGATCAGCACGGGAAGGTCAAGGCCCGCCTTGCGCCACTGCGAGAGCAAATCCAGCCCAGACCCGTCCGGTAATCCGAGATCGAGAATGACCAGGGCATAGTCCTCGGTCCTCATGACGGATCTGGCCACTCTCAAGGAGGTGGCCGGATCGACGCGGTAACCGTTGTCCTCGAGGCTCTCGGCCAGGCTCTCCGCAAGCAGATCGTCATCCTCGAGCAACAACAGCTTCATATGTCGAATTATCCCTTGAAGTCGAAATCACCGTACATGCCGGCCTCATAGTGCCCCGGGATATTGCAGGCGTATTCCAGACTGTCCACGTTCTCGGGAGCGGACCAGACGAGCTCGGCGGTTTCACCGGGGCCTATGGTCACCGCAGGCATCTTGCCTCCGTGCGCGCCCTCGGCCATATCATGGCCACCGTGACCCCCATGGCCACCATCGCCATGGCCTCCACTCATCATGCCAGATGCCTGGCCGCCGCCCATCATGCCGTGTCCTTGGCCGCCATGGCTGCCCCCCATCTCCTGCATCATCTTGCGATGCGCTTGCTGAGCCTCGGCATCACCGATGACGAACTCATGCTGGAGGTTGCCCGTATTGACGATCTCGAACTTGATGGTCTCACCCGGCTTAATGTCGAGACTCTCGGAGTCAAACCACATGTCGCCCGCCTCGACGGATATGGTGCGATCAATGTCAGATTCGCTCACCGCGTCGTGAGAGCCGCTATGCTCACCAGCAGCGAACGCCGTAGTCGTGATCAGGCCCAGTGCCAAAGCCAACAGTGTCTTGCGCATGATATTACCTCGTTGAGTTGCGTCAGGGAGGTTCACTTGTAACGCACAAACCTGAAAACAGGCTGAACTCAGCGAAAAATGCTGTAAACCTCTGTCACACCTTGACCTCGGTGCCACCCATGGGTTGTAAGCTCATAACTGAAGCCATGATTGCCTGCCCAGGCTGGGTAAGGCGAATTCTCTACCATCGGCAAGATAAGAGGAAAGACCATGATCAAACACAAGCAGCTTCTCGCCATCGCACTGGCCGCCAGCATGGGTGTCGTCGCCAGCGGTACCGCCACCGCACAAGGCATGCAACAGGGCCAGGGAATGCAACAAGGCGACATGGGCCCCGGCATGATGATGGGCGGCCAGGGCAGCATGGGCTCCGGCATGATGGGCGGCCAAGGTGGTATGGGCTCCGGCATGATGGGCGGCCAAGGTGGTATGGGCCCCGGCATGATGGGCGGCCAAGGTGGTATGCGCCACGGCATGATGCCCTGCCCGATGATGTCCGGCATGGGCGGCATAGGCGGCATGTCCGGAATGCTTAACGAGGAGCAGTTGAGTTCCCTGCGCGAGATGCGCAAGGAGCACCGTTCGGTCCACTTCGAACGCATGGGCGAGATGATGAACCTGCGTGACGACATGATGCTGCTGATGCAGGCAGAGCGCCCGGATCCAGAGGAGATCCAGGCACTCCACGGTCAAATGGCCGCTCTCCACGGCGAAATGATGGCGGACAAGGTGCGCATGCATAATCAGATGCAGGACCTCCTGACCGATGAGCAGCGCCAACAGTTACAGCAGGGAATGCCCAATCGCCGCAATGCTCCCTGATGGCCCCTGACAGAGAGCGCCCGCTGCGAAGCGTGCGTCACTCCAGGGCAATCACCCGCTGACTCCTTGCGCTGGATCAATGTAGGGGCCAGCCAGGTCAGCGCAGAATAACAGGATATCGATGAGGAACTCTCCATGACCGGCATTCAGGCCAGACCGCTGCATCGCACCCGAGAAGGACGCCTGCTGGCGTTGCTGCTCGCGGTGTTGTTGTCGCTGACCAGCCTGACCGGCCATGCGGCCATGGAGGCCTGTGCTTCCGATTGCACGACAGCACAAGTCGAGATGGTGGACAATATCGAGCCCGAGTGCAGCGCCTGTGCGGCCTTGACCGCATCGCCTCTCGTCACCAACTCACACCCTGACACTCTGGTCGGCACAACCACCCCGGCCGTGGTCAAGCACTTATCCCCACCCCCGCACCAGCCTCCTAGATCCTGACGACCCCCGATTCCACGGTGACGCTGGCCATCTGCCCGCCACCGGATTTTCCTGCACCTTCGTCAGGAGTCACACCATGATGACCACCGATTGCTTCGCCCTCATGGGCTCGATGGGCTGGATGGGGTGGCTGATGCCACTTATCTTCCTGCTGCTTATAGGTCTGGGCATCGCCGCCCTCTTCAAGTACCTGTTCGTTTCCCGTCACAACAAGGAGGACCGCTCATGAACCGCTTCACTCCCACCCTGTTCTTTTCCGCCGCGCTGCTGCTGGGCACCGGCACCGCCCAGGCCGCCCTGCCGACCGAAGCCACCCTCTACAAGAACCCACAGTGCGGCTGCTGCGATGGCTATGCCAACCATCTCGAGGAAATGGGCATCGAGGTCACCGTCATCGACGACAGGGATCTCGGTCAGATCAAGGAAGCCTCTGGCCTGCCTTACGGACTCGGCTCCTGCCACACCATCGAAATGGGTGATTACGTGATCGAGGGCCATGTGCCGATAGCAGCAGTGGAAAAGCTGTTCGAGGAACAGCCGGATATCGATGGCATCGGCCTGGCCGGGATGCCCATCGGCACACCCGGCATGCCCGGTCCTCAGCAGGCGCCCTACGAGGTCTATCAATTCAAGGACCGACAGGAAGCTGCCTTCATGACGCTCTGAGGGCTCATTCAGCTCATCTCTCGCGAAAGACGCGCCCCGGCGAATGTCGGGGCGTTTCAGTATCGGAGGTCTGCAGTGGAAGACACGCGGCAGCTCCAGCACGATAGGGGGTCATCGGCCGTAGGCTTGGAAAGCGTTTGGCTACAGGACCCCGATAACGAACCCGACAAGTGCCAGGGCGCTGAGCAGGGCGGCACTACCATATGTGGCTATCTTGTTCAGATATTGCTTCCCCAGCTTCAGATCATGCAGACCATGGCGAATCCGGTGGGCCGCATGGAACAGTGGCAGGCAGATTACCACACCGATAAAGATCAGCCCGGGCAGGCTGAATGCCATGGATCGGGCACGTTCGAAGCTCAGCGCTTCAGGCGCGATGATACCGGACGGAATGAGCAGGGCGATGAACAGGATCGCCGCCGGAACGAACACCGCAAAGCAGACCCCACCGGCGCTGAACAGGCCCCACCAGATGGGCTCGTCGCTTCTTTTGATGTGGTTAGATGTACGTTTGCTCATCACAGCCGCCTCATGAATATCCAGGCAGCCAGCAGCATCACCGCTACCACGCCAAGCCATTGCCCCAGCACCATCAGGTTCGGCGGTAGGGTGCGACCAGCCGCCCGTAATGGCATGACACGTGGGAACAGTTGGAAGAACGTCCAGGCGTGAAACAGGCTGGCAATAAACGCCAGAAAATTCAGCGCGATGACCAGGGGATTCTGCATGAATTTCAGCCACCCTTGCCAGCTTTCTGCTCCCTGCAGCAGGCTAACCAACCCGGCGAGTAGACAGACCAGGAAGAACACCAACGGCAGTACGGTGGCTTCACGCAACATGTACTTCTTGAAGTAAGGGTGTTTCAACCACCAGTCACGTTTCAGTTCGGGAAAGTAACTCGTTTGCTTTGCCATGACGCCGCCCCCTAACCTTTGAATATACCGATCAGCATGTCTTTCGCCGACTCGACCTTGCCCTGGTTCACCGCGGCTGCCGGGTCGACATCCTTGGGGCAGACCTCAGAGCAGAATCCCACGAAGGTACAGCTCCAGACGCCTTCTTCACGGTTCATTTGCGGCATACGCTGCTTCTTGCCCTGGTCACGGCTATCCAGGTTGTAGCGATGGGCAAGCGTAAGGGCGGCAGGCCCAAGGAATTCAGGGTTCAGGCCAAACTGCGGGCAAGCCGAGTAGCACAGGCCGCAATTGATACAGCCGGAAAATTGCTTGTACTTTTCCATCTGTGCCGGAGTCTGCTTGAAGGTCTCTGCGCCTTCCTCACTCTCATTGACGCGCCCACTGTCATTGATGAGATAGGGCTGCACCGCGGCGAGGTGATCGAGAAACAACTCCATATCGATGATCAGGTCCTTTTCCACCGGGAAGTGAGCGAGCGGCGCGATCTTCAGCGACCCTTCGTACTCTCGAAGAAAGCTCTTGCAGCCCAGCTTGGGGGTATTGTTCACCATCACGCCGCAGGAGCCGCAGATCGCCATCCGGCATGACCAGCGGTAGCTCAAGCTGCCGTCCAGTTCCTCCTTGATGTAGTTCAAGGCATCCAGAACGGAGGTACTGTCGTCGAAGGGTATGTCGAAATCCTGCCAGTAAGGGGCGTCGCCCTGCTCGGGCAGATAGCGTTGGATACTCAGCTGTTTGGTATTCATTGCTTGACTCCTTTGCCGGCATCGCCATAAGCGCGTTCAGCGGGGGCGGACAGATGAGTATCCACGTCCTGCCAGCGCAACTCGGCTGGCCCGTCAGCGTTGAAGAATACCTGGCTGTGTTTCAGGTAATTGACATCGTCCCGTTGCTGAAGACCTTCCTCGAGTCGCTTGTGGGCGCCGCGCGACTCCTTGCGCTCGAGTGCCCCCAGGCAAGTCGCCTCGGCAATATCCAGGCCGTAGCCAAGTTCGAGGCACTGCATCAGCTCGGTGTTATAGGCCTGGCTTTTGTCCTGCAGTCGAATGTTCCGATAGCGCGCCTGCAGATCGTGAATCGTCTGCAGGGTGGCCTGCATCCCCTCACCTTCTCGATAGATCCCGCAGCCGGTCTCCATCGTCAGCACTAGCTCACGCTTGAGCTCGACCCAGTTTTCTTCGCCTTCGGCGTCATAAAGCTGCGTTATTCGGGTCTTCTGAGCTTGCGCCTGTTCCTCCAGGGCACGGCTATCGACAAAGGCTACCGTTGCCGCGCGCTGGCTGAGCTTGTTCCCCCGCCAGGCGCCCAAAGACCAGTAACTCGGAGAGAGAATTCGAGCCCAGCCGGTTGGCGCCGTGAAGCCCCACGGAGGCGCACTCACCCGCGGCATACAACCCCTTGATGCGAGTCTCGCAATTGGCGTCGGTTTCTATCCCCCCCATGGTGTAATGCACCGCCGGGCGAATCGGGATGAGCTCGTTCACCGGGTCGACATTGATGAAGACATTGGCCAGTTCGCAGATGAAGGGCAGGCGCTCATACAGGTAATCCTTGCCTAGATGGCGCAGGTCCAGATAGACCACGTCACTATCGCCGAACTTGCCGGTCCGCCCTGCCTGCTGTTCCTGCCAGAAGGCCTGGGATAACTTGTCGCGCGGCCCCAGTTCCATGTACTTGTTCTGCGGCTCGCCCAGCGGCGTCTCCGGGCCGAGTCCGTAATCCTGCAGATAGCGGTAGCCGTCCTTGTTCACCAAGATGCCGCCCTCACCACGGCAGGCCTCGGTAATCAGCACGCCAGAACCCGGCAGCCCGGTCGGGTGGTACTGAACGAACTCCATATCACGCAGGGCAACACCATGACGAAAAGCCATGGCCATGCCATCGCCGGTGACGATGCCGGCGTTGGTATTGAAGCGAAACAGCCGTCCAGCCCCGCCTGTCGCCAGGATTACCGACTTGGCGCGTAGCAGAGTCAGTTCGCCGGTAGCGATCTGAAGCGCGATGACCCCGACCACCGCGCCGTCGACGACCGCGATATCTAGCACGAAATACTCGTCCAGGCGTTCGATTTCGGGGTACTTCAACGATGTCTGAAACAGGGTGTGCAGCATGTGGAAGCCGGTCTTGTCGGCAGCGAACCAGGTCCGCGCCGTTTTCATGCCGCCGAATCGGCGTACCTGCACCGAGCCATCCGGCTTGCGACTCCAGGGGCAACCCCAGCGCTCCATCTGCACCAGTTCCTGATGTGCGTGGCGAATGAAATAGTCGACGACACCCTGTTCCGCCAGCCAGTCACCACCGGCAACCGTATCGTCGAAGTGCGCTTGCAAGCTGTCTTCTGCACTGGTCACGGCCGCAGCGCCACCTTCCGCAGAAACGGTGTGCGATCGCATGGGATAGACCTTCGAGAGCAGCACGATGCGCTGCTGGCTATTCGCTTTCTTGGCACTCTCGGCAGCAGCGATTGCGGCACGCAAACCAGCGCCGCCTCCGCCTACGATGACGATGTCGATATCCTGTTGTTGCATGGCTCCCCCCATGATCGGCGCCGGCCGGACCTGGTCAACTGAACCCCGATCGCCACAATAATAGGCTGTCCTGAGCAGGATAAGGCTTCATCTTGAACATTAGTCAGAAAAAGCACGTAGTCTTGACCAAGGTCAACTGACGATCCCTGATGCCTGCCTATCATCACTATTTACCAGGGTTCAAACTGGAAACATTGCTATGACATCTCGAATGAAGCTGCTTGCTCCGCTTATCGTGGCCATCATCGTGGCGCTATTGCCGGTGCCCACCGGATTGCCACCTCACGCTTGGTATTTCTTCGCGATTTTTCTCGGCGTCGTCGTCGGGCTGATTTTCGAGCCATTGCCGGGGGCGGTGATTGGTCTGATCGGTGTTGCCGTGGCGGCGTTGCTGGCACCCTGGGTACTGTTTTCCCCTGAGCAACTGGCGGATCCCGGTTTCAGTTCGCCCGGGCGCGCTTTTGCCTGGGCGGTATCGGGCTTCACCAACTCGGTAGTATGGCTAATCTTCGGCGCCTTCATGTTTGCCCTCGGCTACGAGAAGACCGGGCTGGGGCGGCGGATCGCGCTGTGGCTAGTCAAGACCATGGGGCGACGTACCCTGACACTGGGGTATGCGGTGATGCTCGCCGACGCGGTGCTGGCGCCGTTTACGCCATCCAATACCGCGCGTAGCGGTGGCACCATCTACCCCGTCGTGCGCAACCTTCCTGAACTCTACGACTCCCACCCGAACGACGCGAGCAGCAAGCGTGTCGGCAGTTTCCTGATGTGGACGGCGATCGCTTCGACCTGCGTGACCAGCTCGCTGTTCTTGACGGCGCTGGCACCCAACTTGCTGGCTGTTGCCCTGACCGAAACCGCCACGGGTATCCGCATCGGCTGGGGAGAGTGGTTCATGGCCACGGCCCCGGTGGGAATCCTGCTGCTGCTGGTAACGCCACTGTTGTGCTACTGGCTATGCCCGCCGGAAGTTAAGTCGGGGACTGCGGTATCCGACTGGGCGGCCGGGGAACTTGAGAAGCTCGGTGGTCTGACCCGTAACGAAGTTATCCTGCTCTGCCTGGTGGTCACGGCATTGGCGCTGTGGATCTTTGCCAGCGCGGTGGTGTCCTCGTCGCTGGTAGGGATTCTGGCGATCTGCGTCATGCTGATACTGGGCATCCTCAAATGGGACGATATCCTCGCCAACAAGGCGGCATGGAATACCTTCTTCTGGTTTGCCACGCTTGTGGCCCTGGCCGGTGGGCTCAATCAGGTCGGATTTGTGGAGTGGTTCGGCCTCCTGGTCGGCGGTCGCATTAACCACTTCGATCCCATGATGGCGATGATCGCGCTGACCGTGATCTTCTATCTGTTGCATTACTTATTCGCCAGCGTCACTGCCCATACCACGGCTCTGCTGCCGGTGATGCTGGCCGCAGCGTCCGGCATCCCCGGTATCGACATGCAAATGTTCGTGCTCATGCTGCTGCCGACCCTGGGCATCATGGGCATTCTCACGCCGTATGCCACCGGGCCGAGCCCCGTCTACTACGGCAGTGGCTATATACCCGGCCCATTGTATTGGCGTCTCGGTGCAATTTTCGGGCTGGTGTTCCTTGTTACCTGGTTGGCAATCGGAGTGCCTTGGCTCGCGCTTATTGCTTGAACTCAGGCACAAGGCGAAGTTCGTCGAGGCGAACGAACGATTCCGGCCTCCTCAATGAAATCCTCCTCAATGAATGAAGCGCCCCCTACGCGGTAGGGGGCGCTTCACGTTATCGCCCGACAGACTCGAGCCCTAAACAGTCAACGGGTCTATTCGGCCGTCGCCAGCAGGCTGGCATTGCCACCCGCCGCCGTGGTGTCGATGCACAGATGGCGCTCCACCACGTAGCGCTCCGGCCAGATGGTCTGGGTCTCGAGCGCCACGATGGCACCGTCGCGCTTGGCGAGCGCGATGCGCAGCTCTCGGGTCCAGTCGCTGTCGCCGGCCGCGGCCACGGTTTCGATACCCTTGATCGCAGTGAGGGTATCGGCCTCGATACTACCGTCGAGCCCGGCCACCGGTGCCCCGGCATCGATCAGTGGCTTTACGGCCTGCACCGCCCCCGGAGCGACGATCAGCGCCGGAGAGCCCGCACCGAGCGCCTGAACCGCCTGGGCGACGGCGATATCCAGGGTCGGGCCCAGGCAGAGTGCCGGTCCCTTCGGATACATCGCCAGGCGGTTGCTTTCCCCCGTCGGCCCCGGCAGCGTCTGCGGCGTCATGTCCAGGGCCGCGGTCTCGGCGAGCGCCTTGCGGACCACACCGCCCTTGCCGGAGAGCGCCTTGCGCAGCACCTCGACCCGATCGCGACGCGCCGCCCAGTTGCGGGCATCCAGCCCGTCCAGGGTCGACTGGAGGTCCTTTTGTGTCACGGATTTCCCTTTCGGCGCCTCATGGCTCTCCGCGCTTGCGGTACGACGGAAACGGGAGACATAGAGCGGACCGCCGGCCTTGGGCCCAGTACCTGAAAGGCCCTCGCCGCCGAAGGGCTGGGAGCCGACGATGGCGCCAATCTGGTTGCGGTTGACGTAGACGTTACCGACGTGGATACGCTCGACGATCTGCTGTACGCGGTCGTCGATCCGGGTATGCAGGCCGAAGGTCAGCCCGTAGCCCTTGTCATTGATGGCGTCGACTACCTTGTCGATGTCCCGCGCCTTGAAGGTGGCGACGTGCAGGACCGGGCCAAAGATCTCGCGCTCCAGATCCTCGATGCCTCCGACCTCGACCACGGCCGGGGTGACGAAAGTGCCGTTCTTCGGTGCTGGCAGTTTCTTCAGCACCTTGCCGGCCTTCTCATGCGCCGCTACATAGTCGCTGATCTCGGCCTGGGCGTCGGCGTCGATCACCGGCGACACGTCGGTGTCGGTATTCCAGGGATCGCCGATGGTGAGGGCATCCATGGCGCCGTCGAGCATGTTGAGCAGCCGGTCGCGTGCCTCTTCCTGGACATACAGCATCCTGAGCGCCGAACACCGCTGACCGGCCGACTGGAAGGACGAGATCAGGATGTCACGCACCGCCTGCTCGGTCAGCGCCGTGGAGTCCACGATCATGGAGTTCAGCCCGCCGGTCTCGGCGATCAGTACCGCGTCCGGGCCTGCGTTCTGCGCCAGGGCCTTGTGGATGATCTGCGCCACCGGGGTCGAACCGGTGAAGCAGACGCCGGCGATCCGCGGGTCACTAGTCAGGGGGCCGCCTACCGTCGGCCCGTCGCCGGGCAACAGCTGCAGCGCCGCCTCGGGCAGGCCGGCCTCGCGCATCAGTTCGACGGCACGCGCGGCGATCATCGGCGTCTGCTCGGCGGGCTTGGCGAGCACCGCGTTACCCGCCACCAGCGCCGCAGCGATCTGGCCGGTGGTGATGGCCAGAGGGAAGTTCCACGGGCTGATGCAGACGAAGATGCCGCGGGCACTGCCGGGCTCTTCTGCTTCCAGCCGCTCGCCCTCGTTAGCGTAGAAGCGCAGGAAATCCACCGCCTCACGCACCTCGGCGATGCCATCGAACATCATCTTGCCGGCCTCGCGGGTGCAGATCACCGTCAGCTCGGCGATGTGTTTCTCGTAGAGATCGGCGGTGCGGCGCAGCACCTCGGCGCGCTCGGCCGCCGGTCGAGCCGACCACTCGCGGAAGCCCTCCTCGGCGGCGTCGAGAGCGGCCGCCACCTCGTCCGGGGTGGCCTCGTGCACCTTGCCGACCACACGAGAGCCATCGGCGGGAGACAAGGCATCGCGAGCCGGCCCTTTCGGTGCCGGGCTTCCCGCCAGCATGGGCCCGGCGGTCCAGGTGGTGTCGGCGAATCTCTCGCGTGCCTCCAAGAGGGGCAGGATCGAGGCGGGTTCGTTGATCCGGTAGCCGCGTGAATTCTTGCGTTCGGGCTCGAACAGCTCGCCGGGCTGGCGGATCAACGGGCTGGCGATGGCGTCGCCCAATTGCTCAAATCCGGTCACCGGGTCCTTCGAGACCTCGCTCGGGGGAATCGAGTCGTCCACCACTTGGTTCACGAACGAGGAGTTCGCGCCATTCTCCAGCAGGCGTCGCACCAGGTAGGCAAGCAGGTCACGGTGCGCACCAACCGGCGCATAGATACGACAGTGCGAGCCCTCCGACTCCTTGACGATCTGATGCAGCGATTCGCCCATGCCGTGCAAGCGCTGGAACTCGTAGCTGTCCTTGTCATTGCCCGCCATGGCGACGACGGCGGCACAGGTGTGGGCGTTGTGGGTCGCGAACTGTGGATAGATGCGGTCGCGGCGGTCGAGCAGCAGCTGCGCACAGGCCATGTAGCTGACATCGGTGTTGACCTTGCGAGTGAAGACCGGGAAGGTCTTGACCCCCATCTCCTGGGACAGCTTGATCTCGGTATCCCAGTAGGCGCCTTTGACCAGCCGCACCATGATCTTGCGGTCGAACCGCTCGGCAAGTTCGTAGAGCGTCTCGATCATCGGCGCGGCGCGGCGCCCGTAGGCCTGGACCACGACCCCGAAGCCATCCCATCCGTCGAGGCTGGGGTCTGACATCAGTTCCTCGATCACATCGAGCGAGATATCCAGCCGGTCCTGCTCCTCGGCATCGATGTTGAAACCGATGTTGGCCTTGGCCGCCTGCTGCACCAACTCCTTGGCTCGCGGCACGAGTTCCGCCATCACCGTGTCGCGATGAGTGTATTCGTAACGCGGATGCAGTGCCGAGAGCTTCACCGAGATACCGGGGCTTCCGCGCACGTCACCCTTGGCCTGCTTGGCAATCGCAGTGATCGCCTTGGCGTAGGCCTTGTGATAGCGCACTGCGTCTTCATCGGTACGCGCCGCCTCGCCGAGCATGTCGTAGGAATAGGTATAGCCCTGCTTCTCGAGCTCGCGGGCATTCTTCATGCCCTCTTCGATGGTCTGACCGAGCACGAACTGACGTCCCAGGATCTTCATCGACTGGCCGACCGCCCTACGCACCACCGGCTCGCCCATGCGGCGCACCAGGCCGCGCAGCGCCCGCGCCGGGCCCTTGGGGTCGTCATCCAGCACCTTGCCGGTCAGCATCAGCGCCCAGGTAGAAGCGTTGACCATCGACGAGGATGACTTGCCCAGGTGCGCGCCCCAGTCGGATGGCTCGATCTTGTCGTGGATCAGATCGTCGATGGTTTCCGCATCGGGCACGCGCAGCAGCGCTTCTGCCAGGCACATGAGACCGACGCCCTCGGCGGTCGAGAGCCCGTACTCGGCCAGGAAGGCCTCCATCATCGAGGGCGACTTTTCCTTGCGCACACGGTCCACGTATTTGGCGCCAATGGCGGCCACCTTCTCGCGGTCGTTCTCCGACAGCTTGATACGCTCGACGAGCCCGCGCAGTACATCTGCCTCGTCGGCATCATAGTTGTCGCGGATGCGATAGCGCAGATCTTTCACGTCACTCTGCAGATGAAGGTTTGCTTCGTTCATGGTCGATCTCTCCTCACTACCCGACACACGGCGGCGCTGCGCCAGGGGGATGTCGTCGTTATTGTCGAAGGGCCATTACATGGTTGATGCGCACCGGCCCGGGATGCGGCCAATATCTCCAGCCACAGGATGTGCGGCGGGGCGAGGGCGACTACCAGGAGCTAGGTAAGAATGGCCGCGCTCTGGGAAAAGGGTAATCTCGCCGATGGCTTGGCACACGTACGTCAGCCTAATCCTCTCAGTGTAGCGCCAGGCTGACTTGTTCAGACTCGAGCTTCATGTCAACCTCGTTTCAACGATGCTGCAAACCAGTCTATGTAGGGCACCGCACGGACTCTTGTCTCAGACTCCTGAGCCGTTGCTCGAGACTCCGCACCCTGCTTCCCCGAGGAGGGCCCATGTCCAAGACTCTGGCTCGCTGCAATCGGTTTGAACGCCGTTCGATCGAGCATTGCCACTCTCATGCCCAACTGCTGCTGGGGTGGCGCGGAGTCCTGGATCTTGAGTTCGCCCCCGGCGGAGAGCAACTCGTGCTGGGCCTGGCGGCGATCCTGCCGCCCGACGAACACCATCTTTTCCGGGGAGGCGACGACGACTGCGAGGTCCTTATCATCGATCTCGACACCGATGATCCCTGCCTGATGGCATTGGAGCAGAGCTGCACACTGCAGCTGCGCGAGTCGCTGTTCGCGACGCCCAGGACCCTCAGCCTGCCGCCCACCTTGATCCCCATGGTGGAGCTGGCCACACACCAGTTGAAGGCGGAAAAGTCCACGGCGCAGTCCGCCCTCCTCAATCATCAACTGGCCATCCTCTTCGTCAGCCAGCTGAGCGAGCTACAGGTGTTGGGCCATACGGATATCCGAGGCCAAAAGCGACTCTCCGCGACACTTCTCGATAACCTGATCGACGAGCGCCTTACGGCGCCCCCCGACAATCAACTGCTGGCCGATGCCTGCCATCTCAGCCAGAGCCAACTCCACCTGCTCTGCCTGCGCGACTTCGCCGTCACTCCGCAGCAATATGTCATGAACCGTCGTCTACTCTGGGCGCGTTTCTGGTTACGCGAAACGCATCGCCCGGTGAGTGAAATCGCCTTTGACCTGGGCTTTTCGGGGGTATCGAGCTTTTCGCGAGCCTACCGGGGCAGGATGGGATATTCACCGAGCGATGAACGTAAGAAGGTGCGAGGCAGGTGATCGAAGACGTGAGTCAGGTAGGCGTCACGAGATGTAGGACAAGGGTGCGGGCGGTGAAGTCGAAGACGTGAGTCAGGTCGGCGTCACCGATCTCCACGCGGGTAACCGACTCCAGTGCCAGCAGTGGCCCACCGCCCCAGGTGCGGCACATCTGGCAGTGACAGGCACCGATGTTCTGCTTGCCGGCGGCCACGCCCAATCTTACGGCGCCGCACAGGCAACTGCCGCGAGCCGTCATGGTATCGTCAGGCATCTCACCCCTCCCCTTGGTATGGCTCAGTCCGTGATGGGTGTCGGCCTCACCAGGATCTCGTTGACGTCCACATGGGCCGGCTGGCCGAGCGCGTAGAGCACGGCGTTGGCGATGTCGCGATCCTTGAGCGCATCTTGTGGCCGCTCGTCGAAGAAGGGCGTATCGACCATGCCGGGCTCGATCAGCGTCACGCGGATGCCGTTGCCGCGCAATTCCTCGCGCAGAGTGTAGCCGATACCGCTCACCGCCCATTTGGTGGCACTGTACATCGAACCGGGGATGGTCGCGCGCCCGGCCGCCGAGCCGGTGAGAAGTACATGGCCACGGCTGTGGCATAGAGCATGGTACTGGCATTGTTGCCCTTGGGACTGCCGGCGAATAACCAAGCGCCTGAGCGGGGCTTACCCCTATCGAAAACAGGCCGCCGATCAGAGATCGGCGGCCTGGAGTGTTTCGTAATTGCGGCCCGGGGCACGGGCCAAAGGCTTACTTGGCCTTAGGCGCTGCTTCCTTGACGGCCTTGGTGGCGGTCTCGGTAGCTTCTTTAGCGCTTTCCTGAGCCTGCTTGACATTGCTCTCGGTCAGCTTCTGGCTTTCCTCGGCGAACTCCTGCTGCAGGGCCACAACCTTCTCGGCATCGCCCTTCAGGCGCTCGGTCAGCTCGTTGGCGACCTTCTGCTGGCCTTCCATGTAGCTTTTCAGGCCTTCGGCATCCTTGACTTCCATCAGGCTGCGCAGCTGCGAAAGGTTGGTGTCGGTGTAGGCCTTGGCGGCGTCGAGCTGGGCATTGACCAGCTTCTCGGTGAAATCGACAGAGAGAGTAGCGAAGGCGCGCGCCGGTGCGAAGAACATGGAATCGAGCTGGGCGGTGTCAAACTGCTTGGGAGCAAATGCGTTAGTCATGATGGAACCTCCTGGGTTCTTGATGCTGTGGAACGGGAGATCCCCGCTCTTCTGCAGTGCACAATAGCAAGGATTTTTGTGCATTGCAACATCCGGCGCGCTCACGAAAAAAAGGGCCTACGACATCGCCGTAAGCCCTAGAATTCGTGGTGCGCCCGGCAGGATTCGAACCTGCGACCCTCGGCTTCGGAGGCCGATACTCTATCCAACTGAGCTACGGGCGCGCATGCCAGGCGGTGGGTGCCAAGCGGTCGATATCGTACCCGCCAGCCCCACTGCTGTCCAGCGGCCATCCCGCTCGCTCCAGCCATGGTATATGAACCGGGACATTTTCCAGGCGTTAGTGATGCCGGTATACTGCAGTCAGTTAATGCGCGCCATGGTGTCCACCGACTGACGTGATGCCGAGCGTGATTCCGATGACAGGACCGTCGAGAGGTGGTGAGAGTGAAATCCAGCAAGCTGATAATAGGGTGTCTGGCCACCCTGGGTCTGACCGCAGGTAGTGCCGTTGCACAGGACGACGCCGAGCGCGAGGCCATCGCGGAACGCCTGAAGCCGGTCGGGGAACTCTGTCTGCAAGGCGAGGACTGTGGCACCGCCATGGCATCCAGCAGCGGTGGCGGTGATACCTCGAGTGGTGGCGGCAGCGTGGATGGCGAAGGCATCTACAACAATGTCTGCATGGCCTGCCACGAAACGGGCGCCGCTGGAGCCCCCGTACGCGGCGACGAGGCCGCCTGGAGCGAGCGTACCGGCAAAGGCTTCGAGACTCTGTTGAGCCATTCCATCAACGGCTTCAACGCCATGCCGGCCAAGGGCGGCAACCCCAACCTCTCCGACGCGGAGATGAGAGCGGCGACCGCCTACCTCGTCGAGCCCGTGATGGACGTACCGGAACAAGGTGGCGATGAGGCGCAGGCCGAGGAAGCGGCTTCCGGCGAGGAAGAAGACCGCCTCGGCGAGGAGCAGATGGCTAGCGCCGAGCAAGATGCCGCTTCCGGCGAAGAACAAGCGGCTGCGAACGGGGATGCGGCCGCCTCCAGTGAAGAGGAAGCAGCGGCCTCAGACAAGGAAGACGCCGCCTCGGGCGATGAGCCGGCTCATGCAGGTATCGATGGCGAGGCGATCTACAACCAGATCTGCATGGCCTGCCACAACACAGGGGCTGCCGGTGCGCCGGTGCGCGGCAATGCCGATCAGTGGGCGGACCGCATGTCGAAGGGCATGGAGACTCTCTATGACCACTCGATCAACGGCTTCAATGCCATGCCGGCCAAGGGTGGCAACCCCAACCTCTCCGATGATGAGGTGAAGGCAGCCACCGACTACCTGGTCGAGCCGGTGAAGTAAGTTCCCGCCAGCGGGAAAGCAAGCGGGGCGCCTCAGGGCGCCCCGCTTGCGTCTGGGCAGGAAGCCGTCAGCCGAGTAAGGAACGCAGCCCGGCAATGGCGTCCTTCCCGCGCGCCTGCTTTTTCTCGGGGTCTTCCCGATCGGCGCGACCCTCCCACTCCAGATCCCCCGCCGGCAGCTCATCGAGAAAGCGACTGGGCGTGCAGTCCATCAGCTCGCCATAGGTCTTGCGCTGGCGAGCCAGCGTCAGAGTCAGGGTGCGTCGCGCCCGGGTGATGCCCACATAGGCCAGGCGACGCTCCTCCTCCACCGTGCCCGCTTCGATGGCGTTGCGATGGGGCAACAGTTCTTCCTCCAGGCCCATCAAGTAAACGTGGGGAAACTCCAGCCCCTTGGAAGCGTGCATGGTCAACAGCTGTATGCGGTCGGAGTCGTCCTCCTCGGCCTGCTGCTCGAGAATGTCGCGCAGCACCAGCCGTGAGATGGCCGACTCCACGTCATCGGTCTCGGTCTCTGTGCTCGCCGTGTCCTCGGGATCACGGTTCATGGACTTCTCCAGCTGGTCGACCAGTACCCAGACGTTGGCCATGCGCCGCTCGGCGATGGTCGGCGCGCTGGCGTTCTGGTAGAGCCAGGCCTCGTAATCCATCTCGTGGAGCATGCCGCGGATGGCCTCGATGGCATCACCTTGGTCCATGCGCCGTCGCACGCCGTCGATGAAATGGGTAAATCTCCCCAGCCGCTCGACCGCTCTGACTGGCAACTGCTGCTCCAGCCCCAGCTCGTGGCAGGCGGCGAACAGCGAGGTACCTCGCTCGTTGGCATAGTTAGCGAGCTTCTCCAGGGTGCCGGGGCCGATCTCGCGGCGCGGCACATTGACGATGCGCAGGAAGGCATTATCGTCGGCCGGGTTGATCAGCAGCCGCAGGTAGGCCATGGCATCCTTGATCTCGTTGCGCGAGAAGAAGGAGGTGCCCCCGGAGAGCTTGTAGGGAATCTGGTAGTGCTGCAGCTTGAGCTCCAGCAGCCGGGCCTGGAAATTACCGCGATAGAGCACAGCGAAATCGCGCCATTCGGCCCTCTCCTTGATGCGCCGGGTGAGGATCTCGCTGGCCACGCGCTCGGCCTCGGCCTCCTCGTGGCGGTTGACCACCACGCGAATCGCCGCGCCCTCGCCCATCTCCGACCAAAGGGTCTTGTCGTAGACGTGGGGATTGTTGGCGATCAGCGCATTGGCGGTGCGCAGGATGGTGCCGGTGGAGCGGTAGTTCTGCTCCAGCTTGATCACCTTGAGGCGCGGGAAGTCCTCGCCCAGGGTCACCAGGTTCTCGGGGCGCGCCCCGCGCCAGGCGTAGATCGACTGGTCGTCGTCGCCCACCACGGTGAAGGTCGACCGCTCGCCCATCAACAGCCGGACCAGCAGATACTGGCTAATGTTGGTGTCCTGGTACTCGTCCACCAGCATGTAGTGAATCTTGCGACGCCAGCGGGCCAGTGCCTCGGAATCGTCGCGCAGCAGCACCACCGGCAGCAGGATCAGGTCGTCGAAGTCCACGGCGTTGTAGGCCTTGAGGTGGCGCACATAGGCTTCATAGACCCGAGCGGCATACTGCTCGTCGTCGTCCACGGCATGCGAGAGGGCCTGGCCGGGCAGCACCAGGTCGTTCTTCCACTGGGAGATCTGGTGTTGCACGGCGTTTATCTGGTCGGCATCGACCTGGGCGTCCTTGTTCATCAGGTCACGCAGCAGCGCCTTGGCATCCTCCGGATCGAACAGTGAGAAACCCGGCCGGTAGCCCAGCGCCTTGAGCTCGCTGCGGATGATGTTGAGCCCCAGGGTATGGAAGGTGGACACGGTCAGGCCGTGTCCTTCCTTGCCCTTGAGCATGCTCCCCACGCGCTCCTTCATTTCCCGGGCGGCCTTGTTGGTGAAGGTCACCGCGGCGATGCGCCGGGCACTCATGCCGCACTCCTGCACCAGGTAGGCAATCTTGGTGGTGATCACGCTGGTCTTGCCGGAACCGGCACCGGCCAGCACCAGGCAGGGGCCGTCGATGTAGCGTACGGCCTCTTGCTGACGCGGGTTCAAGCTGGCCAGGCGCTGCTGGATGGACATAGGGTCAGCTCCTCCGCATTCGCGCAGCAAGCTGCGCTCCTACAAGTGATAAAAAACAGGGTTCAAGACAGCTTAACCGCACCGACGAAGCCCAGTTGGCGCCAGGCTTCAAAGACCACAGCCGCACAGGCGTTGGAGAGGTTCAGGCTGCGGCTGTCGGGGCGCATGGGTATGCGCAGCCGCTGCTCCTCGGGCAGAGCATCGAGCATCGCCTGGGGCAGGCCGCGGGTCTCGGGGCCGAATACCAGGGCATCACCCTCGCGGTAGGCGGGCTCATGATAGCCAGTCCGGCCCCGCGTCGAGAACGCAAACACCCGGGCCGGTGCCACCTCGGCCAGAAAGCTCGCCCAGTCGGTATGGACCCTGACCCGCGCCCACTCGTGATAGTCGAGTCCGGCGCGCCGCAGGCGCTTGTCATCCAGCACGAAGCCCAGCGGCTCGATCAAATGCAGCCGGAACCCGGTGTTCGCGCAGAGGCGGATCAGGTTGCCGGTGTTAGGGGGAATCTCGGGTTGGTAGAGCACCACATCGAGCATCAACGACTCCTGATATGAAGGGCTCACAACGCACTCGGGCCCCGTGCGGGGCCCGAGAGACGACTGGCAAGCACCGGCAGCACGCCGCGTGACGCTCAGTCGCCTCCCTCACCGTAGCGAGCGCGATAGGTGCGGATCGCCTCGGCATGGGGCCGCATCACCTCGCCGGTATGCTCTTCGAGATACTCGAGCACCAGGTCCAGGGTGACAATGCTGACCACCGGCATCCCATAGGCAGACTCGACCTGCTGGATGGCGCTGCGCGGATCGCTGTCGTCACCACCACGCTCCTGACGGTCCAGGGCGATCAGCACTCCGGCCGCTCGGGCACCCGCGGCCTCGATCAGGCCCATCGCCTCGCGAATGGCGGTGCCGGCGGTGATCACGTCGTCGATGATCAGGACCCGCCCCTCGAGCGTGGCACCGACGATGTTGCCACCCTCGCCGTGGTCCTTGGCCTCCTTGCGGTTGAAGGCGTAAGGCAGATCACGATCATGGTGGTCGGCCAGCGCCACGGCGGTGGTAGCCGCCAGCGGGATGCCCTTGTAGGCCGGACCGAACAACACGTCGATCTCGAGGCCACTGGCCTGGATGGCACGGGCATAGAAACGCCCCAGTCGTGCCAGGGCACCACCGCTACGGAACAGGCCAGCGTTGAAGAAGTAGGGGCTGACCCGGCCGGACTTCAGGGTGAATTCGCCGAAACTCAACACGCCCTGTTCGATGGCAAACTCGATAAACTCCCGCTGGTAGTCTTGCATGCGCTGCTCGCCCGGCTGGTCCGCCACAGGGCCTCCTCTTCACGGTCAAGGACCCATTATTTCTCGATCAAGGGCCTATATCACGCCTATCGACCGGGGCCATTTACCCAAACGTCGAAACGTCGGGTATCATACATGCGCGACGCAAAAGGGACCATGTATGAAAATCGCCACCATCAATGTGAACGGCATCCGCGAGGCCGTAGGTCGAGGCTTCCTCGACTGGCTGGCCGGCCAAGACGCCGATGTCGTCTGCGTTCAAAATATCAAGGCCAAGAGCTTCGAGCTGGACGACAGCATCCTCTACCCGGAGGGCTACGAGGGCTATTTCCTCGATGCCGAGCAGGACGGCTTCTCTGGGGTAGGCCTTTACTGCCGCAAGATCCCCAAGGCGATCATGTACGGGTTGGGGTTTCCCCAGTGCGATCACGAGGCACGTTTCCTGCAGGCCGACTATGACCGCTTCAGCATCGCCAGCTTCCTGATGCCCGACGGCAGCGACGTTGCCGCCAAGCAGGCCTTCATGGCTCAGTATCAGGAATACCTGTCGAAGATGGCCCGCAAGCGCCGCGAGTACATCATCTGTGGTACCTGGCACATCGCCCACAAGACCCTCGACCTGGAGAACTGGGCCGACAACCAGACCACGCCCGGCTTCAAGCCCGAGGAGCGCGCCTGGATGGACCAGGTGTTCGGTCCCACCGGCTTCATCGACACCTTTCGCGAGATCAACCGCGATGCCGGCGAGTACACCTGGTGGCCCAAGCTCGACCAGGAAGTGCCGCGCTCCCGCCAGGAAGGCTGGCGCATCGACTATCAGGTGGTGGGCCCCGAGTTCCGCCGCCATGTGGTGGACGCCTGGATCGACTACGATGCCACCTTCTCGGAGTTTGCCCCGCTGATCGTCGAGTATGATCTGACGCTCTGAGCCCGCTCCCTTCGTCGCCGTTCTGGTCCGCCGGAACGCACAGTGCCGGCCACATAGGCCGGCACTGTGCGTTAGGGGGAATGGACAGGATCAGCGAGGCATGCCCAACGCCTCGCGCTGGTGCTCGAACAGCTCGTTGCCGGCCTTCTCGGCCAGGTCGAGCATGGCGTCGAGCTGGGCACGGCTGAAGGTGCCAGCCTCGGCGGTGCCCTGCACCTCGATCAGCCCGCCTTCCTCGGCCATCACCACGTTCATGTCGGTATCGGCGCTGGAGTCCTCGGGGTAGTCCAGGTCGACCACCGGCAGCCCCTTGAACAGCCCCACCGAGACCGAGCTCACCAGCTGATGGAAGGGGTCACCCTTGATCAGCTTTTCGCGCTGCAGGTGACGAATGGCATCGATCAGCGCCACGCAGCCGCCGGTGATGGAGGCTGTGCGGGTGCCGCCATCGGCCTGGATGACGTCACAATCCACGGTGATGGTGAATTCGCCGAGCTTCTTGAGGTTCACCGCCGCCCGCAGCGAGCGACCGATCAGCCGCTGGATCTCCAGGGTACGGCCGCCCTGCTTGCCGCGGGTCGCCTCGCGGCTGCCCCGGGTGTGGGTGGCCCTGGGCAGCATGCCGTATTCTGCGGTCACCCAACCCTGCTTCTTGCCACGCAGCCAGCGCGGCACGCCAACCTCGACGCTGGCGTTGCACAGGACCTTGGTGTCGCCGAACTCCACCAGCACCGAGCCCTCTGCGTGGCGGGTATAGTCGCGGGTGAGACGAATCTCGCGAGACTGGTCGGGGGCGCGTCCGCTTGGACGCCGGATCTCCGAAGACATGGCACCTCTCTTGAATCGGGATGGTGACGAGACGTCACGTGATGGAAGAGGACCATTCTACACGCTCTGATCTACACGGTCTGGGCGGGGAATCGGTTACACTGCCCGGCCCACAGAGATCACGGCGCATCGGGAGGCACCATGGCCCACAGCATGACCGCCTTTTCACGCCAGGATAGCGACACCGCCGCCGGCACCCTGCAGATCGAGCTGCGCTCGGTGAATCAGCGCTACCTCGAACCCCACTTCCGCCTGCCGGAAGCGCTGCGCGACCTGGAGCCGTTGTTCCGCGAGGCTCTGCGCAATCGCCTGGCCCGCGGCAAGCTCGAATGCACGTTGCGCTTCGAGCCCGCCGGCAACGAGGCTGCACTGACCGTCGACCGCCGTCGCCTGGCGGCGCTGGCCACGGCCCTGGGAGAGATTCGCGAAAGCGTGCCGGAGGCCGCCATGCCCGATGCCCTTAGCCTCCTCGACCACCCCGGCGTGCTGGACCGCCGCGGTCCCGACATGGAAGCCGTCAAGCAGGAGGCGCTGGCGCTGTTTCAGGCCGCCCTCGCCGACCTGGTCGCCGGCCGTGCCCGGGAGGGAGATAAGCTCGCTGCACTGATCCGCGAACGGCTGACCGCAGTGAACGCCCAGGTGGCCGAGGTGCGCCGGCTGATGCCGCATATCCTCGAACGCCAGCGGGTCCAGCTGTTGGAGCGGCTGGAAGCGATGCGTGCCGAACTGGAGCCCCAGCGGCTGGAGGCCGAGTTGGTGCTGCTCGCTCAGAAGGCCGACGTCGACGAGGAGCTCGACCGCCTGGCCACTCACGTTGCCGAAGTGGAGCGCCAGCTCGACCAGCCGGGCCCGGTGGGGCGCCGCCTGGACTTCCTGATGCAGGAACTCAACCGCGAAGCCAACACCCTCTCGTCCAAGTCGGTGGTGGCGGCCACCACCCGCTGTGCCGTGGAACTCAAGGTGCTGATCGAACAGATGCGCGAGCAGATCCAGAACATCGAATAGGCCTCCGCTACAGGCCGGCCGCCATTCTGTGCGATAATCCGCCCTCTCTGCAGCCGCTCACCATCCGTTGTAATGTCAGGGACCCCCGCTCATGGCCCAAGGTACGCTCTTCATCGTTTCCGCCCCTTCCGGCGCCGGCAAGACCAGCCTGGTGCGCGAGCTGGTCGAGAGTCTAGACGGCATCCAGGTCTCGGTCTCCCACACCACCCGGGAGCGCCGCGAAGGTGAGGTGAACGGCGTCAACTACCATTTCGTGGACGTGCCGGCCTTCGAGGCGATGATCGAGCACGGCGATTTCTTCGAATATGCCCGGGTCTTCGACAATTACTACGGCACTTCGCGCCACAGCGTAGAGGCGATGCTCGCCGCCGGCCAGGACGTGATCCTGGAGATCGACTGGCAAGGTGCTCGCCAGGTTCGTCAGCAGCTGCCCGATGCTGTCTCGGTGTTCATCCTGCCCCCCTCCCGGGAGGAGCTGGAGCGCCGACTGGCCAGCCGTGGCACCGACGAGCATGCGGTGATCGCCCGACGCATGCGCGATGCGGTGGACGAGATGTCCCACCACGACGAGTACGACTACCTGGTGATCAACGACGACTTCACCACCGCGCTGCGCGAGCTGCAGTCGCTGGTCATTGCTCGTCGTCTGACCTGCGACCGGGTAAGCGAGCATCACGCCCCGCTGCTCACGGCGCTCTTGGCCTAACTCCAGCCGCGGCGCTTGTCAGGGTAACCGGGCGTCGAGTAATCTATCTGGTCTACTCATTGGTGGAATTCCCGGGGCGCTCCCACGTCAACCGGGGTTTTGCCCGTCAGCATTATTCAGGAAGGCATCCATGGCACGTGTCACCGTCGAAGATTGTCTGGAAAACGTCGAAAACCGCTTCAAGCTGGTGATGATCTCCACTCACCGTGCTCGCCAGCTGGCCCGCGGCTCCCGCGATGCCCTCTTGCCCTGGGAGAACGACAAGCCCACGGTCATGGCCTTGCGCGAGATCGCCGACGGATTGGTGGACGTCAGCGTGCTCGACGAACCGATAGAGGCCGCGCCGGTACGCGTGCGGCCCGAGTTCGAGCCGGGCACCCACGTCGAGGAGTGATCCTGCCCCTCCCGACGCAGGAGCGCTTTCCCTCGGAGCCATCACGCAGCAGTCAGGGCGCGCCGCATGTTCACCATCGATGACCTGGCCGACCGACTCGGCGGCTACCTTCCCCAGGACGAGATCCAACAGGTCAAGCGCGCCTTCTACTATGCCGAGCAGGCCCATGATGGTCAGCGCCGTCGTTCCGGCGAGCCGTATGTCACGCATCCCCTGGCGGTGGCCAACATCCTGGCCAACATGCACATGGACCATCAGAGCCTGATGGCCGCGATGCTGCACGATGTGATCGAGGATACCGGCGTCTCCAAGACAGCCCTGGGCGAGCAGTTCGGCAAGCCCGTCGCCGAACTGGTCGACGGTGTCTCCAAGCTGACCCAGATCGCCTTCGAGGACAAGGCGGTCGCTCAGGCCGAGAACTTCCAGAAGATGGTGCTGGCGATGTCACGCGACATCCGAGTGATCATCGTCAAGCTCGCCGACCGCCTGCACAACATGCGCACCCTGGGTGCCCTGCGCCCCGAGAAGAAACGCCGCATCGCTCGCGAGACGCTGGAGATCTACGCCCGTATCGCCAGCCGGCTGGGCATCAACACCATCCGCGTCGAGCTCGAGGACCTCTCCTTCCAGGCCCTCTACCCGATGCGCGCCGAACGCATCAAGCGCGCCGTCTCCAATGCCCGGGGCCACCGTCGCTCGACGATCCGCCAGCTCCAGACCAGCCTGCAGCAGAGTCTCGACGACGAAGGCCTGCCGGGCACGGTGATCGGCCGCCAGAAACACCTGCTGTCGATATATCGCAAGATGCGCGACCAGCGGAAGTCCTTTGCCGAGATCATGGACGTGTTCGGCTTTCGAATCCTCACCGAGGACGTCGACAGCTGCTATCGCATCCTCGGGGTGGTTCACAACCTCTACAAGCCGGTACCGGGGCGCTTCAAGGACTACATCGCCATCCCCAAGGCCAACGGCTACCAGAGCCTGCACACTACCCTGTTCGGCCCTGGGGGCATGCCCATCGAGGTGCAGATTCGCACCCGCGAGATGGAGGCCCTGGCCAACAATGGCATCGCCGCACACTGGCTCTACAAGGCCGGCCAGACCGAGCACCCCATCGCCCAGGGCAGCCATGCCCGGGCACGGGCCTGGGTCAAGGGGCTGCTGGAGATGCAGCGCCACGCCGGAGATTCGCTGGAGTTCATCGAGCACGTCAAGAACGACCTCTTTCCCGATGACATCTATGTGTTCACGCCCAAGGGCGACATCATGGAGCTGCCCCAGGGCGCTACGGTGATCGACTTCGCCTACAGCGTACATACCGACATCGGCAACAGCTGCATCGCCTGTCGCATCGACCGCCACCTGGCCCCGCTCTCCACCCGCCTGGAGAGTGGCCAGACCCTGGAGATCATCACCGCTCCCGGAGCGCGACCCAACCTGGCCTGGCTCAATTTCGTGATCACTGCCAAGGCCCGTTCGGCGATCCGCCACGCCCTCAAGCATCAGCAGCATACCGAGGCGGTGCAACTCGGCCGGCGCCTGCTCAACAAGGCCTTGGCCCCCTTCGAGACCAGCCTCGAGGAGCTGCCAGAGGGCCTGCTCGACAGCCTGCTCAAGGAGCATTCACTGAAGGCAGAGGAGAGCCTGCTGGAATCCATCGGGCTGGGCACTCGGGTTGCCCATGTGGTAGCTCGCCGGTTGATTGACCTGCAACAGGGCGAGACGAGCGAACCCATGCAGCATCAGGGGCGTGCTCAGAGACCCATCGTGATCAGCGGTGCCGAAGGCATGGTGATCAAGTTTGCCCGCTGCTGCCGTCCACTGCCCGGCGACCCGGTAGTCGGCCACCTGTCGACGGGCAAGGGCATCGTGGTTCACCGCACCGAATGCCGCAATCTGGGCGAACTCAAGAACGACCCGGACAAGCTTTTCGCCCTGGAGTGGTCCGACGACATCGAGGAGGACTTCCCTGCCGCCCTGCGCCTGGAGATGGAGACCCGTCGCGGCCTGGTGGCGGAGCTCGCCGCCCTGGTCACCGATGCCGGCGCCAACATCGAGCGCATCGGCATCGAGGAGCGCGACGCGCGGCTGTCGATCGTCAATCTCGTCCTCTCGGTACGCAACCGCGTGCACCTGGCACGCATCATCAAGCGCCTGCGCAACCTCGCCAACGTAGGCCGCATCACTCGCCTCGGCAACTGAGTCCTTTCCGCTCGCTGGCCCCATGAAACGGTTGGCGGGCTGTTTTCCCATTTCGAGAAGCTGGACCGCAAGGAGAACCACCATGAGCAACAAGGCCGTTATCAACACCGACCAGGCTCCCGCCGCCATCGGCCCCTATTCCCAGGCCATCAAGGCCGGCAACACCGTGTATCTTTCCGGGCAGATCCCGCTGGACCCGGCCACCATGGTGATCGTTTCCGACGACATCGAGGCCCAGGCGCGCCAGGTCTTCACCAATCTCAGGGCCGTCTGCGAGGAGGCAGCTGGCACTCTGCAAGATGTGGTCAAACTGAACCTTTATCTGGTCGACCTGGAAAACTTCGCGGTGGTCAACGAGGTGATGGAGGAATTCTTCGAGAAGCCCTTTCCGGCCCGTGCTGCGGTAGGCGTCAAGGCGCTGCCCAAGGGAGCCCAGTTCGAGGCGGAGGGTATAATGGTCATCGGCGACTGAGCGGAAGGACGATCTTTTTGCGTTTATTCCTGGCGCTGGAGCCGCCTGATTCACTGCGCAAGCGGCTGGGGGAACTGGCCGATCTCGCCCAGGCCCACTGCGGTGGGCGACGCATGCCGGATGCAAGCCTGCACCTGACGCTGGCCTTCCTCGGCGAAGTCGAGGAGGAGCGAGCCGACGAGCTGTTCCAATGGGTCGTTGACATGACGGTACCTCCGGGCGAGTGGCGACTCGATTCCTGGGGCACCTTCCGTCGCCCCGGCATCGTCTGGGTAGGTGGCCGCTCGCCGGCGCTGGAGCAGCTCCATGCATCAGTGTGGGATAAGCTGGCGTCGTTCGGTTTCAGCGACAGGCCAGGGCACTTCGTGCCTCACATCACCCTGCTGCGCCGAGCCCGCCGACTGGAGACCCAGGACCTGTCCGAGATCGACCTGACCTGGCCCTACCGGCGGCTTTCGCTGGTGCGCTCCTTCACGGAGAATGACGGAGCCCGCTACGAGACCCTGGCCCGATCCCGAAACCACTAATTCCTAGCCACCGCGCCGGAACCCTACCGCCATCTTGGCCCTATTCATCTGGAAGAACATCTCATGACATCACGACGCCATCTAGCTGCCATCATGACCGCTGCGGCCCTGTTTTCCAGCGGCTCGGCACAGGCCGTCAATTGGGCCCTTGAAGCAGGTGCCACAAGCGAAGATACCGCAGCACTCGGCGTGATGGTGCATAACGACGAGTCACTGCTGTCGGACTGGCTCTCGGGAGCCTGGCGCCTGGGCCTTTCCACCGGCGTGCAGCTTTACGAGGGTGACCGCGAATCCGACAATGCCGCCTGGATAGTGAGACCTGCACTGCGCTACACCGCTCAGGGCGGAATACCCTGGTTCGCCGAGGCTGGCATCGGCGCGGCCCTATTTCTGGATACCCGCCTCGAGTCGCGGGACCTTGGCAGCGCTTTCCAATTCGAAGACCGACTGGCGCTAGGCATGCCCCTCGGGTCGGGCGAGCTCAGACTTAGTGTCAGGCACTATTCCAATGCCGACATCAAGCTCCCCAATGAGGGCTTCGAGGTTCTGTCACTGGGGTATCGCCTGGGCAGTTTCTGAGCCCGGCTTAGGTCTTCTGCGTCTCGAGAAAACCGCCAGCCTTCAGCACCTGGGCATAGCCCTCGCGGAAACTGGGGTAGCGGAAACGATAGCCGCTCTCGAGCAGCCGGGTGTTGTCACAGCGCTTGCTGGCGCGGCGACGCAGCGGCGACTGGATGGTTTCGGTGGCCTCGACCCTGAGCTGTGTCGCCAGCCAGGCCATCACCTCGTTGAGGGGTGCCGGCTCACAGTCGCTGCCCAGGTAGAGGACCTCGAGGGGCTCGCCGGCCAGGTCACGGCCGATCAGATGCGCCAGCACCCCAGCGCAGTCGTCACGGTGTATGCGGTTGGAGTACATGACGGGGCTCGACGGGGCGATGCGTCCTTCGCCAACCTGGTGAATCAGGCGGTCTCGACCGGGGCCGTAGATGCCCGAGAAGCGCACCACGGTGCCCGGCAGGTCATGGTTGATAAGCGCCTGCTCGGCTTCGCACATCAGCAGGCCCGAGAAGCCCGAGGGCTCGGTGGGGCTGGTCTCATCGACTACCTCGCCATCACGCTGGGCGTAGACGCTGGTCGAGGAAACGAAGAATACCCGTCCGGGCGGCTTGTCGCGGCCCGCGAACTCGCCCAGTACCGCGGTCAGGCCATCGAGATAGGCGGCGCGATAGGCCGCTTCGTCGAAGCGGTCGGCACTGACCGCGTAGACCAGGGTATCCGCGTCCGGCAACCGGGTCAGGGTGGCCGGGTCGCTCAGGTCGACCGCCACGGCCTCCAGTCCGCTGCCTTCCAGCGCGCGCAGGTTGCGGCGCGCTCCAACCACCCGATGCCCCGCCTCGAGCAGGTCGCGCCCCAGGGCCATGCCGATGTCGCCGCAGCCCAGAATCAGTGTTGTCGTCTTCACCTTTTCCTCGCCCCCTGATAAAAAGTCCCTATTGGCATTATTGTGTCCCTGTGTATAAGGCGTGGTCACTGGGACCTTCACCCGTTTCGGAAGAGGTAGCCTGCCGGCACCACCATGACTCTAACAGAACTCCGCTACATCGTGACACTGGCCCAGGAGCGGCATTTTGGACGCGCGGCGGAGCGCTGCTTCGTCTCCCAGCCGACCCTCTCGGTGGCTGTCAAGAAGCTCGAGGAGGAACTGGGCGTGGCGCTGTTCGAGCGCTCGAAATCCACCGTCCAGGTCACCCCGCTGGGTGAGAGGATCGTCGAGCAAGCCCAGCGTGTACTGGAACAGAGCAGCATCATCAAGGAGCTCGCCACGGCCGGCCGCGACCAGCTGGCGAGCCCCCTGCGCATCGGCGCCATCTACACCATTGGGCCTTACCTCTTTCCCCACCTTATCCCGGAACTCTCCCGGCGTGCCCCGCAGATGCCGCTCTACATCGAGGAGGGCTTCACCGGCAACCTGCGCCGCAAGCTGCGCAGCGGCGAGCTGGACGCCATCATCATCGCGCTGCCCTTCACCGAGACGGATGTGGTCACCAAGCCGCTCTACGAGGAGGCCTTCGAGGTACTGCTGCCTGCCGACCACCGCTGGGCCTCCCGGGAGAGCATCGACAAGGAGAACCTGCTGGAGGAGCGCCTGCTGCTGCTCGGCGAGGGCCACTGCTTCCGTGATCAGATCCTCGAGGCCTGCCCGGCCATCAGCCACCAGCTCAACAGCCCCTCGAACACCCTCACTGCCGAGGGCGGTTCGCTGGAGACCATCCGCCACATGGTGGCCTCCAAGCTCGGCATCACCGTGCTGCCCCACTCGGCCATCGGTACCGGTCACTACGAGAGCGGCATGCTGATCAGCCGCCCCTTCACCGCCCCGGCCCCCGCGCGGACCGTAGCCATCGCCTGGCGTGCCAGCTTCCCGCGGCCCCGGGCCATCGATGCCGTCACCGATGCCATCAAGCGCTGCCGCCAGGCAGAGCTCGAGCCGGCATGAGCCCTGACGCAACGGCTCTTGACGCACCCGTCACGGAGCTCAAGGGCGTCGGCGAGGCGCTAGCCGGAAAGCTCTCACGGCTGGGCATCGAACGTGTCAGCGACCTGCTGTTCCACCTGCCGCTGCGCTACCAGGACCGCACACGAATCACCCCCATCGCCACTCTGAGCGCGGGCCATGAAGCCGTCGTAGAAGGTGAGGTGGTGGCCGGCGAGGTGGTGCAAGGCCGGCGACGCAGCCTGCTGGTGCGCCTGCGCGACGGCTCCGGGATCCTCAGCCTGCGTTTCTTCCATTTCTCTCCGGCCCAGCAGCAGCAGTTCCGGCCCGGGATCCGGGTGCGCGCCTTCGGCGAGGCCCGCGCAGGCGCCACTGGCCTCGAGCTCTATCACCCGGAGTACCGCCTGCTGGCCGGCGGTGAGACGCCGGTGGAAGATCACCTGACGCCCATCTACCCGGCCACCGAGGGCCTCCACCAGAACCGCCTGCGGGCGCTGATCGATCAGGCCCTTGCTCGCCTGGATGCCACTCCGGACGCTCTGCCCGATGGCATTCCCGCGCCCTTGCGACAGCGCTTCGGTCTGCCCGAGCTTCACCACTGCCTGAACACCCTGCACCGCCCGCCGCCGGAGGCCGATGCAGAGCAGCTCGCGGCCGGCCACCATCCCGCGCGGCGACGCCTAGCCCTGGAAGAGCTGCTCGCCCACCGGCTGAGCCTGCAGGAGGTGCGCCAGCGCATCCAGGAAGACGGCGCCCCGACCCTGCCCGGCGGGCGCAGCCTGCAGGCCCGCTTCCTGACCCAGCTACCCTTCTCGCTGACCGGCGCTCAGCGCCGGGTGCTGGATGAGATCGCCGCCGACCTGGCACGCCAGGTGCCCATGCTGCGCCTGGTGCAGGGCGACGTGGGCTCGGGAAAGACGGTGGTCGCCGCCATGGCGGCGCTCTCGGCCATCGCCGCCGACTGCCAGGCAGCCGTGATGGCCCCCACCGAAATCCTCGCCGAGCAGCACTACCGCACCTTCAGCGCCTGGTTCGAGCCACTGGGCATTGAGGTGGCCTGGCTGTCCGGCAAGCTCAAGGGAAAGGCACGCCTGGACACAAAAGCGGCGATCAGCGACGGGCGGGCGCGCATGGTGGTGGGTACCCATGCACTCTTTCAGGGCGATGTTCACTTCCAGCGTCTGGGCCTGGCGATCATCGACGAGCAGCACCGCTTCGGCGTCCACCAGCGCCTGGCGCTGCGCGAAAAGGGCGAGGCCGGCGGCCTGACGCCCCACCAGCTGGTGATGACCGCTACCCCAATCCCTCGCACCCTGGCAATGAGCGCCTATGCCGACCTGGACGTCTCGGTGATCGACGAGCTGCCCCCGGGCCGAACCCCGGTGAAAACGGTGGTGATGCCCGACGAGCGCCGCCCCGAGGTGATGGCGCGCATACGCCATGCCTGCGCCGAGGGGCGTCAGGCCTACTGGGTCTGCACCCTGATCGAGGAGTCCGAAGTGCTGGAGTGCCAGGCCGCCGAGGCGACCCGCGACGAGCTCATCGAGACCCTGCCGGAACTGGCCATCGGCCTGGTCCACGGGCGCATGAAGGCCCGCGAGAAGGCCGCGATGATGGAAGCCTTCAAGGACGGCGAGCTGGACCTGCTGGTGGCCACTACGGTAATCGAGGTGGGTGTAGATGTACCCAATGCCAGCCTGATGATCATCGAGAACCCGGAGCGCCTGGGGCTCTCCCAGCTTCACCAACTGCGCGGTCGGGTGGGGCGCGGCGCCGTCGAGAGTTTCTGCGTGCTGCTCTATCACCCGCCGCTGTCGGCGCATTCCCGGGAGCGCCTGGCGGTGATGCGCGAGACCACCGACGGTTTTCGCATCGCCGAGAAGGATCTCGAGATCCGCGGCCCCGGCGAAGTCCTTGGCACCCGCCAGACGGGGCTCGCGCAGATGAAGGTCGCCGACCTGGAGCGCGACGCCGATCTGTTGGACCGCGTCGCGCCCCTGGCCGAAGCGCTGATCGACGAGCATTCCAGGGCCAGCCAGCCACTGATCCGGCGCTGGTTAGGGGAGGAAGCGGGACGTTATGGGCAGGTCTGAAAGCGGCCAAGCGGCCAAGCGGCCAAGCGGCCAAGCGGCCAAGCGGCCAAGCGGCCAAGCGGCCAAGCGGCCAAGCGGCCAAGCGGCCAAGCGGCCAAGCAGTGTATGCCACCGGGGCAAGCTACACGGGTTTGCTTGTAGCTCGGCGCTCGGCGCTTTCAGCTATAGATGCTTGAGCAGCCGCTGCAGCTTCTGCAGGTCGCCGGAGTCGCCGACCAGGCGCACGGTGCCGGCCATCATGCCATCGAGAAAAGCCTGCTGTGTGGGTTTCTTGAGGACACTGATGGCCGTGGCTTCGTCCTCGAAGCGCAGCTCCAGGTCGAGATCCACCGGCAGGCCAGAGCCCGCGCGGACACCACGAGGCGACATACGGTAATGGCGGGCGATGGTGAGGTCCTCGGTGGCGATGCCCCAGTCGAGGCCACGCATCTCGCCGAGCAGTTCGCGAAACCGCGCCTTGCGGCGCAGGGCACGCTTGAGCATCAGCCCCAGCAGCCACAGCATCAGTCGCAGTTTCATATCGGTTCCGCCACCAGAATTAGAGTGTGAGGCGACCCGCACGAAACGGGCCGCACTGCCTTACTTCGCTACGGCGTCCTTGAGGCCCTTGCCCGGCTTGAAAGCGACGGTCTTGCTGGCCGGAATGGTCAGGGGCTGGCCGGTCTGGGGGTTCTTGCCAGTGCGCGCGGCTCGCTCCCGCACGCTGAAGGTACCGAAGCCGATCAGGGTCACATCCTGCCCTTGGGAAACGCTACCGGTGATCTCGTCAAGGATGACGTTGAGCACCTGGCTCGCCTTATCCTTGGAAAGATCGGCACGCTCGGCAATCGCCGCGGCGAGTTCTGGCTTGCGCATACAGCCCTCCTGATATTGACATCATCATGCCGGCGCTCACCACCGGCGGTGTTGTTATGGCACATCACCTGTCAGTGCATCACGCGCATGCCGACTCGCTCGATCCCGGAACGTCATTCATCAGACGGAGAAATCTCGAGAAACGACATGCGGATGATGCCGGTGCTCAACGTCGCGGCCTATCGGCTCACCATCCGCGGCAGGCCCGTCGTTGACGAACCTAGCCTAGCAATGGCGGCGCGGCTCGCGCCAGTTCGACTTTCCGACGGACGCAGCGTCCTGTCAACGCAAATCCGATCAAACGTCCGTCCTCCGCTTCGGCCAGGGCGGTCAGGTCACCACCCTCCCCCTCGAGGCGCCAGCGTGACGGAGGCCGGGCTGGCGGCAGGGCAACCACCGGCAACAGTGGGGTCTTGACCAGCACCGGCCAGGGGCCATAGGTCACCGCAGTGGGAGTGCCGGTCAGGGTCCGGGCCAGGGCCTTGGCGCTGGCCAGCAGCGGCTGTACGTACATGGCATTGACACCATCGACACAGGCCGCATCCCCCAGGGCATGGATACCCGGTACGGAGGTCGCCAGGTGCCGGTCGGTATGGATGCCTGCCCCACTGGTGATGATTCCCGCCGACTCGGCCAGCCCGGTGCGCGGCCGCAGCCCCGTGGCCACCAGCACCAGGTCGGCCGACAGCGAAGCACCATCGTCCAGCTCCAGGCCGACAGAGGCATCATCGGCCCCCAGGGCTACCAGCTGACGTCCGGTGTGCAGCACCATGCCAGCCTCCCGGAAGGCCTCACCCAGGGCACGGCCCAACGGCTCCGGCAACAGGCGAGGCAGGGGAGCCGGCTCGGGGGCCACCAGCTCGACGGTATGGCCGCCGACGGCGAGATCGTTGGCGAACTCGCAGCCCACCAGGCCCATGCCGATGATCGCCACGCGCGCCGGCCGGCCCAGCGCATCCAGGGCCGCATGGAAGGCACGGTAGTCATCCAGGTCATTGATGCTGAACACCCGGTCGGCCACCGCATCAGGCACCCTGAAAGGCTGCACCGGTGCGGCACCGGTGGCCAGCACCAGCTCGCTCCAGGGTAGAGCCTCGGCGCCGATAGTCAGGGTCCGAGCCACCGGATCGATCGCCTCCACCCGAGTGTGTGTGCGCACCACGGCGCCAAGATCGTCAGCAACCTCCAGGGCCGAGCGTGTCGCCAGGCGCTGCGGTGGCAAACGCTTGACGAAGCCGGTGGAGAGTAGTGGCTTGGCGTAGTCATCTCCGCTGTCGGCGGTGATCAGCGTCACCGGTCTCGTCGGGTGGTGCTCTGCACGCAACTGACGCAGCAGGCCGAGGCCCGCCATGCCGGAGCCGATGATGGTCAGGGGTGCGCTCATAGGCCTCATCGATCGGGGTAAGAGTGATGGAGCAGCATGGTACACTAGCCGCCCCCAAAATCGATGCGGAGAGAGATGGTGAGCAATGGCCCGGGAAGCGATCCCCGTTGGCGCCCCCTGGCGGCGGCACGTCCTGCCATGAGTCCCGAGTGGTGGCAATGGATTGCCTCCCGGGACTCGCTCACCGCCCGGCTGATCAGCGCCGGCGGCCACCGGAATTTCCGGGTCCGCCTGCTTGACCAGCGCATCGGTCGTCCGCGTCGTGACGAAGCGTTGGCCCTGGGGCTGCCCCTTGCCCGCCATGCCTGGCTGCGCGAGGTGGCTCTGTGCCAGGACGAGCGCCCCTGGATCGTGGCCCGCTCGGTGGTACCCCTGAACGGGCTGCATGGCCAACGCCTCGACCGCTTGGGCGAGCGCTCGCTGGGCAGCTGGCTGTTTCGTCAGCCTGAGCTGGAGCGCGGCCCGCTCGAGGTCAGTGCCGACTCGGCCCCTTTCCATACCGACTCGGGGCCCTGGGCGCGGCGATCGCTGTTCCGCCACCGACACTTCACCGTGCTGGTCCAGGAATTCTTCCTCGACCGCATGGCGGGTGACCTCGGGCTCCCTTCGCGCTAGGCTCCCCTGCAGCCAAACTGGATATCATGAGGACGAGATGGATCGATCCCTGATGCACCCCAGGGGCCTGGCCCGGGTGCCCGACTTCCTGCACCTGACCCGCCTCGACCGTCCCATCGGCACCTGGCTGTTGATGTGGCCCACCCTCTGGGCCCTGTGGGTCGCCGCCGAGGGCATCCCCGGCCGCAAGGTGTTGCTGATCTTCATCGTCGGCGTCTACCTGATGCGCGCCGCCGGCTGCGTGGTCAACGACTACGCCGACCGCCACTTCGATGGCCACGTCAAGCGCACCCGGAATCGCCCCCTGGCCACCGGTCGGATCAGCGAAGGGGAGGCCCAGGCATTGTTCCTGATGCTGGTGATGGCCGCCTTCGTGCTGGTCTGGTTCACCAACCTCTTCACGGTGATGCTCTCGGTGGTGGGGGTGATCCTGGCCTTCATCTACCCCTTCATGAAGCGCTACACCCACCTGCCCCAGGCATTCCTCGGCGCTGCCTTCTCCTGGGCAATTCCCATGGCCTTCGGTGCCGTGTTGGGCGCGCTGCCACCGGTCGCCTGGCTGCTCTTCACCGCCAACGTGGCCTGGACGGTGGCCTACGACACCGAGTACGCCATGGTCGACCGTGAGGACGACCTCAAGATCGGTATCAAGTCCACTGCCGTGCTGTTCGGTCACGCCGACCGCCTGATGATCGGCCTGCTGCAGGGCCTGACCCTGGGGCTGCTGGCCTGGGCCGGTTGGTGGCTCTCACTGGGCGGCTTCTTCTGGCTGGGGCTGGCCGCCATGGCGGCGACCTTCGTGCACCAGCAGTTCCTGATTCGCGAACGCGACCGGGACCGCTGCTTCCAGGCCTTCCTCAACAACCACTGGTCGGGCCTGCTGGTCTTCGCCGGCATCGCGCTTTCCCTGTGGCCGGCGGTGAACGGCGGCTGATCGAGCGACAGGCAGGAGCTGTCACGCTATTGTCATCATGACGTGCTGTCATCGTCATCGATCTGTCATTGACCACGAGGCTCCGGGATGACCGCCAAGACCGTACTGATCGTCGATGATGAGGCGCCGATCCGCGAGATGATCGCGGTGGCGCTGGAGATGGCCGACTATGGCGTCCTCGAGGCGGACAATGCCCAGGATGCCCACGCCATGGTGGTCGACCACCAGCCTGATCTGGTGCTGCTCGACTGGATGATGCCCGGGACCAGCGGCATCGAGCTGGCCCGTCGCCTCAAGCGCGAGGAGGCCACCGCCGAGTTGCCGATCATCATGCTCACCGCCAAGGGCGAGGAGGATAACAAGATCCAGGGGCTCGAGGCCGGGGCCGACGACTACATCACCAAGCCCTTCTCGCCGCGGGAGCTGGTGGCACGCCTCAAGGCGGTGCTGCGCCGTACCACACCGCAGGGTGTCGAGGACCCGGTGGAAGTCGGCGGGCTGCTGCTCGACCCGGTCAGCCACCGGGTCAGCGTCGATGGCCGCTCGCTGGAGATGGGGCCCACCGAGTACCGCCTGCTGCAGTTCTTCATGACTCACCAGGAGCGCGCCTACACCCGCGGGCAGCTGCTCGACCAGGTGTGGGGCGGCAATGTCTATGTCGAGGAGCGTACCGTGGACGTGCATATACGCCGCCTGCGCAAGGCGCTGGGCGAACCCCATCACCAGCTGATCCAGACCGTGCGTGGCACCGGCTACCGGTTCTCCGCCAAGGGCTGACGTGGGGCGGCTCTGGCGACGAGAGTTCTGGCGACTGGCGACCCTGGTCGCCATCGGGGCCCTGGTCGGCTGGCCCCTCTCCGCCACGGTGGCCGGCATCGCCGCCGGCCTGCTGCTCTGCCTGGCCTTCCATCTGCGCCAGCTGCATGCCCTCTACCAGTGGCTCACCCTGCGCCCCCAGGAGGAGCCTCCCGCCGCCAGCGGCCTGTGGGGCGAGCTGTTCGACCGCCTCTACCGCTACCAGAAGAGCCAGCGCCTCACCCAGCAGCGGCTGCGGGCCACGCTGCAGCGCATCCAGGAGTCCTCCGAGGCGATGCGCGACAGCGTGGTGATGCTCGATCACCACGGCGACCTGGAGTGGTGGAACAGCGCCGCCGAGCGCATGCTCGGCCTCAAACCCCAGCTCGACCGCGGCCAGCACATCACCAACCTGCTGCGCGACCCGCGCTTTGTGAACTACTTCCATGGCCGCGACTATCGCGAGCCGCTGACCCTGCCCTCGCCCATCGACGAGTCGATGATCCTGCAGTTCCAGATCACTCTCTACGGCGACGACGAGCGCCTGGTGATGGCCCGCGACATCACTCGGCTGCACCGCCTGGAGCAGATGCGCCGGGACTTTGTGGCCAATGTCTCCCACGAGCTGAGGACACCGCTGACCGTTCTAGCCGGCTACCTGGAGACCTATGGCGACATGGCCGGCCAGCTGCCGCCGCGCATGGGTCGGGGCTTGTCCCAGATGAAGGCCCAGACCGACCGCATGCAGAACCTGGTCAACGATCTGCTGCTGCTGTCACGGCTGGAGATCGACCAGGGCGGGCGCGATGATGCCCCGCTGGCGATGGGTGAGCTGCTCAAATCCGTACAGAATGACGCCATGGCGCTCTCGGAGGGCCGCCAGTCGATCAAGGTGGAAGTCGAGGAGCCTCGCGCTCTGGTCGGCAGCGAACAGGAGATACGCAGTGCGCTCTCCAACCTGGCCTTCAATGCCGTACGTTATGCTGGGGAGGGCCGTCATATCGTGCTGCGCTGGCGCCCCCGCGGCGAGGGCGCCTGCCTGGAAGTGGAGGACGACGGCGAAGGCATCGACCCGGTGCACCTGCCGCGCCTTACAGAGCGCTTCTACCGGGTCGACAAGGGCCGCAGTACCGCCACCGGCGGCACCGGCCTGGGTCTTGCCATCGTCAAGCACGTACTGCTGCGCCACGATGCCCGTCTGGAGATCGACTCCCACCCCGGCCGCGGCGCCACCTTCCGCTGCCTCTTCCCCGCCGAGCGCCTGCGCGACACGACCGAGAGCGCTCAGCGCGCCTGAGGAGGCCCGCCGGGCGCTGCGTTGGCCTCGATGCCGCGGTAGTGACGCTCCCACATCAGCACCGCCGCGGCCACGGCGCCGGGCAGCAGGAAGAGGTTGGCCAGAGGTATCCAGGTAATCAGGGTCACCCAGCCGCCGTAGGTGAGCGTGGGCCACCAGCGAGCCTTCAGCCGGCGACGCATGTCGGCGAAACTGACCTTGTTGTTGTCCATGGGATAGTCGAGGTAGGTAATCGCCATGACCCAGGCCGAGAAGGCCGCCCACAGCAGAGGCGCCACCAGGTTGACCACCGGAATCCAGCTGAGCACGAGGAGCAGGGCCATGCGCGGCAGGATGTAGGCCAGCTTGACCAGCTCACGTCCCAGGGCATCAACAGCGGTTTTCGCCAGGCCACGGTCGTCCAGCGGTGGCCGCCCTGTCGCCTCTACCTCCACCCGGGCGGCCAGGAAGCCGTAAAAGGGCGCGGCGACGAGATGGGTCACCAGGGTGAAGGTGAAGAAGACGATCAGCACCAGGCTGATCACGAAGAGCGGCCATATAAGCCATGAGAGCCAGTCCAGCCAAGCGGGCACCATGGCCATCCAACCGTCCAGCCAGCCGCCGAAGTGGCCCAGCACATACCAGAGCATGGCAGCGTAGACCAGCAGGTTGGCGACTATCGGCAGGAACACGTAGCGCCGCAGGCCGCGGGAGTAGACCAAGCGGGTCCCACGGGTCAGCGCCGTGAAGGCATCAAGCATCCGTCATATCCTCATATTACACGGCAAGCCGCCGCCCGACGGGGCAGCGGCTTGCGTCATTGAGGGTCAAGCGACGTTCGCGGTCAACTCTTGCCTTCGAGGATATCCTTGTCGAGGTCCTCGAGATCAGTGTGGCGAATATCGAGGCCCTTGACCAGGTAGACCACGTATTCGGCGAGGTTGTTGGCGTGGTCACCGATGCGTTCGAGGGCACGCAGGATCCACATCACGCTGAGGATCGAGGAGATAGAGCGAGCATCCTCCATCATGAAGGTCATCAGCGAGCGCATGGCGCTGCGATATTCATTGTCGACCTCCTCGTCCTCGTGGACCAGCTTGAGCGCCAGCTCGGTATCGAGGCGGGCGAAGGAGGTCAAGGCATCGCGTACCATGCGCCGTACATGCTCGCTGAGCATGCGCACCTCGACGAAGCCGCGGTTGCCATTGTCGGCCTCGATCAGCTCAATGGCATTGCGGGCGATCTTGCTCGCCTCATCGCCGATCCGCTCCAAGTCGGAGGCGGCACGAATCACCGCCAGGACCAGGCGCAGGTCGGAGGCGGTGGGCTGACGGCGCGCCAGCACCTGAGTGCACTCCTCGTCGATCTTGATCTGCATGTCGTTGACCGCACGGTCATTGGCAACCACCCGCTCGGCCAGGGCGGAGTCGCTGTCGAGCAGGCCGCCCACGGCGTCCTGAACCTGCTTCTCGACCAGGCCGCCCATGGCCATCAAGTGGGTCTTGAGCTCGTCGAGCTCCTGGTTGAACTGCCGCGAGATATGCTGGCTGTGGATATCACTGGTAATGTCCATGGGACCTCTCCTTGGGGCTGACCGTCAGGCCATGCGCCCGGTGATGTAGTTCTCGGTACGCCGCAGGCGCGGGTTGGTGAACAGGGTGTCGGTGGGGCCATACTCCACCAGCTCACCGTCCTGAAGGAAGGCGGTGTAGTCGGAGACCCGGGCCGCCTGCTGCATGTTGTGGGTGACCAGCACCAGGGTCAGGTGCGACTTCAGGTTGCCGATCAGCTCCTCGATCTTCAGCGTCGAGATGGGGTCGAGCGCCGAGGCCGGCTCGTCAAGCAGCAACACCTCCGGTTCCACTGCCAGGGTGCGAGCGATCACCAGGCGCTGCTGCTGGCCCCCGGAGAGCGACCAGGCCGAGGCGCGCAGCCGGTCCTTCACCTCGTCCCACAGCGCCGCCGAACGCAGCGCCCACTCGATGATGTCATCGCGCTTGCGCTTGCTCAGCCCTCCCTGCAGGCGCAGGCCGAAGGCCACGTTGTCGTGGATCGACATGGGAAAGGGGTTGGGCGCCTGGAACACCATTCCCACTCGCCGGCGCAGCTCCGCCACCGACACGCCAGGCGCATGGATGTCCTCGCCCTCGAGCAGCACCTCACCCTCGCGCACCACCTCGTCATTGAGGTCATGAAGACGATTGAGCACGCGTAACAGGGTCGATTTGCCGCAGCCGGAGGGCCCGATAAAGGCCGTCACCCGGTGGCGCGGTATGCGCAGCGTCAGGTTACGCAGCGCCGGCTTACCCCCATAGGCGAGGCTCAGCCCCCGGATGGCCAGGCTGCTGGCCTCGGGGGAAAAATCGATGACCGCCGCCGGGTCGGACGACGGGCGCTGGTCCTGGACGAATGGCATCGAGGCTCCCGGGTGACGCGACTGTAATGGGCTCATCGGCGGGTGAGCGCCCCATGACGCGTACTGAGATGATGACGCAGAAATATTGCAGTCAGGTTAAGCACCAGAATCACCAGCACCAGCAGCAGCGCCGTGGCATAGACCAGCGGCATCGCCGCCTGGACATCGCCGCCGTGGAAGGCCGCATCGAAGATGTGGTAGCCGAGGTGCATGAACTTCCTGTCAAGATGCAGGAAGGGGAAGTCGCCGTCCACCGGCACCTGGGGCGCCAGCTTGGCCACGCCCACCAGCATAAGTGGCGCCACCTCACCGGCGGCGCGTGCCACGGCCAGGATCACCCCGGTGAGCATGGCCGGTGTGGCCATGGGCAGCACTACGCGGGTGAGCATCTCCAGCCGGGTGGCGCCCAGGGCCAAGGCACCCTCGCGCTGCTGATCGGGAATCCGCGCCAGCCCCTCCTCGGTGGCCACGATCACCACCGGCAGGGTCAACAGGGCCAGGGTCAGGGAGGCCCACAGCAGCCCACCGGTGCCGAAGGTCGGCGAGGGCAGGGCCGCGTCAAAGAACCATTCGTCCAGAGTGCCGCCGATGCCATAGACAAAGACGCCCAGGCCGAAGACGCCGTAGACGATGGACGGCACCCCGGCGAGATTGCGCACGGCGATCCTTACCAGCCGCGTCAGTCGACCCTGGTGGGCCACCTCGTTGAGGTAGATGGCCGCCAGCACCCCGAAGGGTGTCACCAGGATCGACATCAGCATCACCATCAGCACGGTGCCGAAGATCGCCGGCCATACGCCGCCGGCGGTATTGGCCGCTCGCGGCCCCTCCGATAGAAAGCGCCAGACGCCCTCCCCCCAGGCGAACAGCTTGTCGAGCGGCGACATGGCATTGGGACGCCGCGCCCGCAGTACCTGCTCCAGCGGCACCACCAGCCGCCTCCCGTCGGCGGTCTCCAGGCTCAGCTGACCGCCTTCCATGGCTGCCTGAAGCTGGCGCAGGCGGGCGTTGGCCGCGGCCAGTTTGTGCGCCACGTCGGCTCCGTCCTCGAGCGCCCGGACCCACGGAAGGATGACCTCATCACGCAGGGAATCACGGGCCTGGCGCAGGGACGTCAGCTCGGCAAGCCGTGCCTCGAGGGCCGCCCAGGCGGCCTCCCCTTCGACACGCTCTCCTGTCTCGCTCTCCAGCGCCGTGAGTCGACCGATCGCCTCCCCCCAGCGGTGTCGCTCCAGCACCACCAGATCAAGCGGCTGGCTGACCGCGGTGATGTCCGACACCGCCACCCAGTCCCAGCGGGTACCATCCAGGTCCCGGTTGCCGGTCCGGTAGAGGCGTTCACGTCCCGTATTCTCCGGCAGCGGGACCTCCCGAACCCGCTCGCCGGCGAGTTGTCGGCCATCCTCGAGTATCACCAAGGCAACGTCAGCGGGCCAGAAGTGCCCCAGGCCGCGAATCGCCAACAGCGCCAACAGCGCCAGCAGCGCTAGCAGTGAGAGCGCCACACTACCGGCCGCCAGCCAGGCGCCGGGGCCCTCGCCGCGGAACAAGCGCATCCGGTAGCCGGAATCCGACCTCATGTCCCGCCCCCCAGGCGCCGATAGCGCCGGCGCAGTCGGGTCCGCACCAACTCGGCCAGCGTATTGACCAGGAAGGTAAAGACGAACAACAGCAAGGCCGCCAACAGCAGCAGCCGATAATGCGTGCCGCCGGGGCCCGCCTCCGGCAACTCGATGGCGATGGTAGCCGCCAGGGATCGCAGCCCGTCCAAAGGGTTCCAGGTCATCAGGGCCGCGTTGCCGCTGGCCATCAGCACGATCATGGTCTCGCCTACGGCCCGTCCAGCACCGATCATCACCGCCGAGAAGATACCGGGGGATGCCGCCGGCAGAACCACCCGCCACAGGGTCTGCCAGCGGGTCGCCCCCAGTGCCTGAGCACCCTCCACGAGGCTTCGCGGCACCCCGGAGAGGGCGTCCTCGGCCAGGGCATAGACGCTGGGCATCACCGCAAACCCCATGGCCATGCCGACGATCATGGCGTTGCGCACGGCGATGTCGAGCCCCAGGTGCACCTCCAGCCACTGGCGCAGGTCGCCATCGAACGCCCAGGCCTCGAGCCAGGGCGAGAGTGCCTGGGCGACGACCATGACCAGCAGCAGCCAGGGCAGCAGCCACAGGCCCGCCCAGCCCAGCGGCACCACTTGCTGCAGGCGCGGAGGCAGGCACGACCAGAGGCCGCCGGCAAGCAGCAGCCCGGGTACCAGCAGCAGCAACATGGCAAGAACATCGGCCAGATGGCGCTCCACCCAGGGGGCGAGCACCAGACCGGCCACGAAGCCGATCACCACCCCGGGTAACGCCTCCATCAGCTCCAGCGTCGGCTTCAGGTGGCTGCGCAGGCGGGACGACACGAACAAGGCCGAGTGAGCGGCTGCGCCCAGGGCCAGTGGCACGGCGATCAGCAGGGCCCAGGCCGCTGCCTCCAGAGTGCCCCAGGCCAGGGGCACCAGGCTGACCCGGGGCGTTTCCCCTGCCGCCAGGCTGGCAGTAGGATCCCAGCGATGACCGACCGAGTCATCCGGCCCCGCCAGGGGCGACCATAGAGCCTCCGGGCTGACCGCCTGCGTCGCGCCGGTGGACCAGAACAGCGGCACCACCTCGACCACCAGGAAGACCCCGATGGCCAGCAGCGCCAGGATTACCCCGATGCCACCTGCGGTGACCAGGACGGTGGCCAGGCGATCGCGCCCCTGACGCAGGCGGCGTCGAACGGAAAGCGAGGGGGAAGAGTCGGGCATGACCGGGCCTGCGGAGAACGTGGGCTAGCGGAATCGTACGACAGCGTGATGACAGGGAGATGACAGCTTCAGCTACCGGCCTCGTCCAGCCCCAGCCCACGTCGCTGGTCCAGGCGTCTCGCCTCGGGAAGCGCCACGAACCCCAGCTCCTCGACGATCGCCTGGCCGTCCGGCGACAGCACCAGGTCGATGAAGGCACGCTCGGCGGCCGGTAGGGACTCGCCGGGGGGCAAGTTGAGATAAAGATAGAGATCTCGGGACAGCGCATAGTCGCCGCGCTGCACCGCCTCGGGGTCGGGAAAGTGGCGCCTGCCCTCGGAATCGCGGCGTGCCAGAGCTTTCACGCCTGGCGTGAGATGGTTGAGCCCGGCGTAGCCGATGGCTCGCGGGTCCTCCGCCACCGCCGCCACCACTGCGGCGGACCCCGGGTGCTCGTTGACCTCGGGACGAAAATAGCCATCACAGAGCGCGATCCGTCGGAATAGCCCATGAGTACCGGATGCCGCATTGCGGCCATGTAGACGAATGCGCCCCTCGGGCCTGTCGAGCCCAAGCTGACGCCATTGGTGAACTCCTTCACGTGCACCGCAACGCCGGGAGTCGGAAAAGATGGCATCCAGCTCGTGCCCCTCCAGGCTCTCGAGGGGGTTGTGGCGGTGGACCACGACCACCAGGGCGTCCCGGGCTACCGCCAGCTCCCGCGGCGGATAGCCCTGGCGCTCGATGAAGGCCCGACGCTCGGCCTCGCTCATGGGCCGCGACATGGGCCCCAGACGGGTGGTGCCAGCCATCAGGGCCGGCGGTGCGCTGGCTGACCCGCTAGCCTGCAGTTGCAAGCGGATACCGGGATGCTGGCGGCTCAGCGCCTCGCCCCAGCGCAGCATCAGCCCTGCCATGGTATCGGAACCCATGGCACCCAGGATACCGGCGATCTCCTCGGCCTGAACCTGAGCTTGGACCTGAGGTAGAGCGAGTGCGACCAACAGCAGCCAGGGAGCCAGGCAACGACGCAGGACGGCAGACATGACAGCTTCCTCGATGAAGGGATGAACCTGTCAGGCAAGAGGCATCTTGTCGCAACGGTGGTGAACCGATGGCCACGCCATATACCATGACGACCTGATCGACGCCCCACAACAACAACCCGAATCACTCAGGCTTCCATGACAGACATCGACGATATCCCCGCCCCCCAAGGACACTTGACCCTCAAGCAGTTGGCCAGCCGCCAGGAGACCAACCTGCACGGCGACATTCCAGGCGGCTGGCTGGTCGCACGGATGGACCAGGCCGCCGAGCTGGCTGCCGGCAGCGAGGCCCGAGGCCGCACGGCCACCGTGGCCATCGAGGCCATGGACTTCCTCTGCCCGGTGCGAGTGGGCTCGATGGTCAACATCTTCACCCGGGTCAACGAGATCGGCCACAGCTCGATCAAGATCGACGTGGAAGTATGGATCCGTGCCCTACATGAGCGCGACTCCGACGAGCTGCACAAGGTCACCGAGGCCCGCTTCGTGATGGTCGCCCTGGACGATAATGGGCGGATTCGTGCCGTGTGCCAGGACGACTGACGCCGTCGTCGAGTGATACCGCCATCCCCAGAGTGAAAATGGGCGCCGCAGGGGCGCCCATGACAAGGTGGCGAGGGATACCGGTTCTCAGACGCCAACCTTTTCGCGTGTCTTCAGGTAGGCGAATTCGCCAACGTCCGTGAAGCGCCGCACCTTCTGCTGGAAGGCGGTGTAGGAATCATAAACCTTTTTGGACTCCGCATCGGTTTCCACCTGATCCTCGAGCACCTTCTGGGAAGACGCATAGAGCGCCTTGAGAACTTCCTCCGGGAAGGTGCGCAGTTCCACGCCGTGCTCGCTGACCAGGGCATCGAGCGCCTCAGCGTTGCGCACCGCAAACTCGCTGATCATCGCCAGGTTTGAAGCCATGGCCGCTTCGCTGACCACCGCCTTGAGGTCATCGGGCAAGGCGTTCCAGGCATCCAGGTTGACCGTGCCCTCGAGGATGGCACTGGGCTCGTTCCAGGCCGAGGTGTAGTAGTACTTGGCCACCTGATGAAGGCCGAAGGCCAGGTCATTGTAGGGGCCGACCCAGTCGGCGGCATCCAGCACGCCGGTCTGCAGGGAGGTGAAGATCTCGGACCCCGGGGTGCTCACGGTGGTCACGCCGATGCCGTTCATGGCCTCCCCGGCCAGACCCGGCAACCGCAGCTTGAGGCCCTGCATGTCCTCCAGCGAGTTGATCTCCTTCTTGAACCAGCCGGCCATCTGGGTGCCGGTGTTGCCCACCGGGAAGGGCTTGAGATTGTGCTTGGCATACACCTCGTCCCAAAGCTCCTGACCACCACCATAGTAGAGCCAGGCATTGGTCTCGGTAGTGTTCATGCCGAAGGGCACGGCGGTGAAAAACTGTGAAGCCAGAGTCTTGCCGCGCCAGTAGTAGGAAGCGGAGTGGCCCATCTGGGCGGTACCCTGGGCCACCGCATCAAACACCTCCATGGCGGGCACCAGTTCACCCGCGCCATGCACACGGACCTTCATGCGGCCACCGGAGAGGCGCTCGATACGCGCGGCGAAATCGTTGGCCCCGGTACCCAGCGCCGGAAAGTTTTTGGGCCAGGAGGTCACCATGTCCCAGGTGATGGTCTCCTGGGCACTGGCGGTAGAAATGAAAGGGGCGGCGACGGCACCGGCGGCGCCGGCACTCAGGGTCTTGAGGCTGTTCTTGAGAAAGAGGCGACGTTGCATGCGAGCGTGACTCCTAGATGATTGTTATGGCCGCAACAGTTGCGGTTATCAGGCGTGTCCATGACGAGTATGCGTCAAGGCCGAATTGCCGGGCAAGTGCCTGCACCTGACGTCAACGTAAATCAGAGAGGCGTCAGCTTGGCGAACCCCAACACCAGCCACTTGTCGCCCTCGCCCTCGAAGCTGACCTGAACCCGGGCTCGCTCCCCTTCACCCTCGGCATTGAGTATCACCCCCTCGCCGAACACCGGATGGCTGACCCGCTGGCCCAGCGAGAGCGAAGGCAGCTCATTGCCCCCGTCGACCGAGGTCTGCCGCGATAGCCCCATGACGGGACGGGTAGTCACGGGCCGGGAGATCTGACCACGCAGCCGCACCTCCTCGAGAGTCTCCTCGGGCAACTCGCGCAGGAAACGCGAGGCACGCTGGAAGGTCTCCTTGCCATGAAGCCGACGCAGTTCGGCGTGGGTCAGGTAGAGCTTGCGCATGGCGCGGGTGAGGCCCACGTAGCAGAGCCGTCGCTCCTCCTCCAGGCGACCCGGCTCCTCCATGGACATCTTGTGCGGGAACAGGCCCTCTTCTACCCCCGCGATGAAGACCACCGGGAATTCCAGCCCCTTGGCCGAATGCAGGGTCATCAGCTGCACGCAGTCCTCGAACTCGTCGGCCTCATGGTCACCGGCGTTAAGCGCAGCTTCGGAAAGGAAGGCCTCCAGCGCCGCAGGTCCCTCACCGGCCTCGGGAGGGTCGAAGGATTCCCCCTGGACAAACGCCTTGGCGGCGGTGACCAGCTCCTCGAGGTTCTCGACCCGAGCCTGCCCCTTCTCGCCTTTCTCGCTGCGATGGTGCTCGATTAGGCCGGAAGTCTCGATGACATGGTCGATGATCTCGTGGAGCGCCAGGCCGGCGGTGTCGTTGTCGAGTCGCTCGATCAGGTCGGCGAAGGCCCGCACCGCCGACGCAGCCCGTCCCTTGAGCGAGGTATCCAGCAGAGCATCGGAAAGGGCCTGCCACAGCGAGACTTCGCTCTGTCGGGCGCGGGCGCGCAGCACCTCCACGGTGCGGGTGCCGATGCCGCGGGCCGGGACGTTGATCACCCGCTCCAGGGAGGCGTCGTCGTCACGGTTGAGCAACAATCTCAGGTAAGCCAGGGCATTCTTGATCTCCAGGCGCTCGTAGAAGCGCTGTCCGCCGTAGATGCGGTAGGGCACTCCCTGGCGAATCAGGGTCTCCTCCAGTACCCGGGACTGGGCGTTGGAACGGTAAAGGATGGCGATCTCGCGCCGGTTGGTGCCCTCATCGACCTTCTCGCGGATGGTGTCGACGATGAAGCGTGCCTCGTCCAGATCGTTGAAGCCCGAGTAAACGGAGATCGGCTCGCCCCTGGCGCCGTCGGTCCACAGCTCCTTGCCCATTCGCCCTGCATTGTGGCGGATCAGGGCATTGGCGGCATCGAGAATGGCGCTGGTGGAGCGATAGTTCTGCTCGAGGCGCACGGTCATGGTCGCGGGGAATTCCTGTTCGAAGCGTCGGATGTTCTCGATGCGCGCCCCGCGCCAGCCGTATATCGACTGGTCGTCATCGCCCACCACGGTCATCGGGGTCTTCATGCCGGTAAGCAGCTTGAGCCAGGCGTACTGCAGGGTATTGGTATCCTGGAACTCATCGACCAGCACATGACCGAAGCGCTCCTGGTAGTGGGCCAGCAACGCCGGGTTGTCCCGCAGCAGCTCCAGGCTGCGCAGCAGCAGCTCGCCAAAGTCCACCAGGCCGCCACGCTCGCAGGTCAGCTGGTAGCGCTCATAGAGCTCGACCATCTGGGCCAGATAGGCATCGCCATGGGCATCGACCTGGTGGGGGCGCAGCCCTTCCTCCTTGCAGCCGGAGATGAACGACTGCACCTGGCGTGGCGGGAAGCGCTCGTCATCGATGCGATGGTCCTTGAGCAGGCGCTTGACCAGCCGCAACTGGTCGTCGCTGTCGATGATCTGAAAGTGCTGGGGCAGCCGGGCGTCCTGCCAGTGGGTGCGCAGCAGCCGATGGGCGATGGAGTGGAAGGTCCCCACCCAGACATTGCGCAGGGAGATGCCCAGCAGGGCCTCAAGGCGGGTGCGCATCTCGCGGGCCGCCTTGTTGGTGAAGGTCACGGCGAGCACCGCATAGGGCGAGAGCCCCTCGGCCTGCATCAGCCAAGCGATACGGTGTACCAGTACCCGGGTCTTGCCCGAACCGGCCCCCGCCAGCACCAGCATGTTGCCCTGGGGCGCGCTGACGGCCTCGCGCTGGGCCGGATTCATGTGGTCGAGAATCGCCGTGACGTCGTCCATGGGGAGGGCATCGCTGCTCGGAAAATGGGCAAACATCTTAGCATACTGGCCGCTTCAGAGCCGGCCCCGCCACGAACAGGAAACACTCGGGGCTTATCCCCGGCGCCCCGTTCTACGGCTTCCCGTCCTGCTCGGGGAAACGCAGCGGGTTGAGGCTCTTCTTCACCTCGCGGAGCTGCTCGGCGAGTTTCGGGCCGCGGGTCTTGGCCACGCCCACCGCCAGCACGTCGACCAGCACCAGATGGGCGATGCGCGAGCTCATCGGGGTATAGATCTCGGTATCCTCGTGGACGTCGATGTAGAGCGGCAGGGTGACCTCCTCGGCCAGCGGCGAGCCGCTGGGGCAGAGGCCGATTACCGTGGCGCCGGCCTCGCGGGCCATGCGCACGCTGGCTACCAGCGCCCGGGTGCGGCCGGTCTGGGAGATCGCCACCACCACGTCACCCTCGTTCAGGGTCACCGCCGACATGTTCTGCATGTGCGGGTCGGTGTAGGCCGCGGTGGAGATCTGCAGTCGGAAGAACTTGTGCTGGGCATCGAAGGCCACGGCCCCGGAGGCGCCGAAGCCATAGAACTCTACGCGGTTGGCCATGGTCAGGGCGTTGATGGCCTGGCTCAAGGCCTGGTTGTCGAGTCGATCGCGCACCGAAAGCAGGGTGCCCACGGTGGAGTCGAAGATACTCTGGGAGAATTCCGCCACCGAATCGCTGTCGTTCATCGAGAACTGAGCGAACTGGCTGCCCGAGGCCAGCATCTGCGCCAGTTGGAGCTTGAAGTCCTGGAAACCATTGCATCCCAGGGCGCGGCAGAAGCGTACCACGGTGGGTTCGCTGACCTTGGCCTCGGTGGCCAGGTCGACAATGCGCATGTGGATCACTTCTTCGGGCTGGCGCAGCACGAAGCGCGCGACCTTCTGCTCGGAGCGGCGAAAGTGCTCCATGCGACGTCTCATCTCATCGAACAGGGCGCGGCTCACGCGGAACTCCTTGCGGACTGGCCATCCCGCGACGAAGGCGAGGCGGCGAAAAGATTCACGGACTGATGCCTCCAGTATGCCCCAAGCCGGCGGCCAATGCGTCCTTCAACGCCAGCGCAAGGCCGTGGCCATGACATCAGCGAGCGTTGGCACAGCGTTGTTCACTCACAATCCATGCCGTCATCATTCTGTCAAGTGGGGTATAGTAAAAAGTGCAGTGTCGCGAAGTCTTATGGAGAGTCGGTCATGCGCAATGTCGAACGGGTATCCTCCCTCAAGAATGAGCTCCTCGACATCTACATGAGTATGGAAGTCGTCGAACATGAGCAGCGTTCTCGCACCGCCGCCCAGCGCAATAGGCGCGCCCGGCGCGGCATCGAACTGCACAATGAATTCAAGCGACTGAGCCGGGACATCGCTCCGCTCCCCGACGAGGAACTGGCGGAAGACGAGATGCACTGACGCCGCATCATGCGATGAGCCCCGCCAGGGCGGGGCTCATCGGGGACTTTTCGCACCGGGCTGTCCGGTGGTCAGGTCTCATAGGCTCGAGACGAACACCAAGACCACGCCGATTGGGGCCACGAAACGGGATACCACGTGCCACAGCGTCGCCTGCCCACCGGAGAGATTCAGCTCGGTGGTAACGCTGTCGCGATCCAGTTGCCAGGCCACGAAAAGGATGGCCCCCAGACCGGTCAACGGCAGCAGGAACTTGCTGGTAAAGGTATCCAGCAGGTCGAAGACGTTCAGACCCAGGATCAGGAAGCCGTCCCAGACGTTGAACGACATCAGCGCTGCAATGCCCAGCGCCCATACCGCCACACCGCTCACCAGGGTGGCCGCCATCCGCGAGAGTGGGGTGCGCTCCTCCATCAGTTCCACCACTGGCTCCAGCAACGAGATCGCCGAGGTCAGCGCCGCGAAGGTCAGCAGCAGGAAGAACATCAGGCCGAGGATCATGCCACCGGTCATGTTGCCGAAGGCCAGCGGCAGGGTGACGAAGATCAGGCCGGGACCCTCGCCCGGGCTCAGTCCATTGGCGAAGACAATGGGGAAGATGGCCAGCCCCGCCAGCAGGGCGATGGCGGTATCCAGGATGATCACCGTGCGGGCAGTACCAATCAGGTTGACGTCCTCGCCCAGATAAGAGCCATAAGCCATCATGATGCCCATGCCCAGCGACAGGGTGAAGAAGGCCTGGCCCATGGCCGCCAGCACCACCTCGCCGGTCACCGCACCCCAGTCGGGGCTGAACATGAAGGCCAGTGCTTCGCCGAAGTGGCCGGTGGTCATGCCGTAGCCCACCAGCACCAGCATCAGCACCACCAGCGCAGGCATCAAGGTGCGCACGGCGCCCTCCAGGCCCTTGGTAACGCCACGCGCCACGATCCAGATCACCAGTGCCATGAAGGCGGTATGCCATAGGGTCAGTGCCACCGGGTTGCCCAGTAGACCGGTGAATATCTCGCTGACACCATCGGCATCCTGGCCGCTGAAGGCGCCGGTCACCGAACCGAGGGTATAAGAGAGCGACCAGCCACCGATCACGCTGTAGAAGGAGAGAATCAAGAAGGCGGCTAGCACCCCGCTGGCCCCGACCAGCGCCCAGGCGGGCAGTCGGCCATTCTTGCGGGCCAGGTCGAGCATGGAATTGATCGGGTTCTCCTGGCCGCGGCGGCCGATCAGCCATTCCGCCACCAGGATCGGTAGGCCCACCAAGGCCACGCAGGCCAGGTAGATGAGCACGAAGGCCGCGCCCCCGCTATCACCCACCATGTAGGAAAAGCGCCAGATATTGCCTAGCCCCACCGCCGAACCGGTGGCAGCCAGGATGAAGGCCATCTTCGATGACCACTGTGCGTGGGAAAGTTTCGACATGTTTCACCCTGAGAGTACGTGTCGCCAACGGCCGATCTGGCGCGATGACGGCTTGTGCTTGTCATTGCCACGTCCAGGACGTCATGGGTCACACGACGCCGTCCAGAGCATGACAGGATCCAGGCAGGATCGCTGCCGTGTCGCGTCTCGCGCGATCCGACCGGTAAAACTATCCGATCAAACGCTCGGTGACCAGCCATGGAGGCGAGATTCTCCCCCCGACTTTGGGCGTAGAGCGAGGGCCTGGCGCTACCCCTGAACAGCCTCACCTGGCGCTCACCGGCGAAGGCCTCGTAGGCAGAAATGAACAGTGTTCGAAAAGCCGGAAATACTGGCGAGGTACCTATTCCGGTGCCTCGCGATTGTCCAAGGTATACACCATCAGGCAAGAGGTTTTCCCCTGATTTATCCACAGGATGTGACGTTCAATCCAGGGAGAGTAACAGCGGTTTTTAAGGGCAACATCCAGATGGACGAGGAAAAATACCGGCGGGCAGTCTCCCGTGGAAAGCACGTGTAATGGGGCTCTCGGCTTTTCGGGCTGGGCGTGCTGGTCCTTCGACTAGGCACCGGACGAGGTAGCGAAGAGTACGCGCAGGCCAGGCACCACGAGCTTCGCGCCGTAAGTTATCAACATTCGGTCAAGGGCCTTCTCGACCCTCCCCCTGTGGAAGAATTTCCTGTGGCGCGCGCTCCACTGCGCAAGGTATCCCTGCCAGGCCGCGTGCCAACGGTTGGTCCAGCCAGGATAGCTCGGCAGGACCGAAATTCCTTGGCAGCAGTACCATCATCGGACCAAGCCGGTCATGCAGCGGAGAGAGCACTTCAAGGAAAGCATCGAGATCCGCGATGCCAGCGAGACACCGCGCTACTTCACTCCACGGTGACGGACTTGGCCAGGTTGCGCGGCTGGTCCACGTCGGTGCCCTTGAGCACAGCCACGTGGTAGCTGAGCAACTGCAGCGGCACGGTATAGAGAATCGGCGCCAACGCCTCGTGCACATGAGGCAGATGAATCACCCGTATCCCCTCGGCCTCCTCGAGGCCGACGCCCTCGTCGGCAAAGACGAATAATTCACCGCCACGGGCCCGCACCTCCTGGAGGTTGGACTTGAGCTTGTCGAGGAGCTCGTCGTTGGGTGCCACGGAGACGACCGGCATCTCGCTGTCGACCAGCGCCAGGGGTCCATGCTTGAGCTCTCCCGCCGGATAGGCCTCGGCGTGGATGTAGGAGATCTCCTTGAGCTTGAGCGCACCCTCCAGGGCGATGGGAAAATGAGCACCGCGCCCCAGGAAAAGCGCATGGTGCTTCTCGGCGAAGGCCATGGAGAGCCGCTCGATGGCCGGGTCCAACTCGAGCACCCGTGCCACCAGGCCAGGAAGTCCGCGCAGTGCCGTCACCAGATCGGCCTGGACCCCCGCGTCGAGCCCCTTCACCCGACCCAGCGCCAGGGTCAGCAGCATCAGAGCCGTAAGCTGAGTGGTGAAGGCCTTGGTCGACGCCACGCCGATCTCGGGGCCGGCCCGGGTCATCAGGGTCAGGTCCGATTCGCGCACCAGCGAACTGCCCGGCACGTTACAGATCGCCAGGCTGGCAAGATAGCCGCGCTCGCGGGCGAAGCGAAGTGCGGCCAAGGTATCGGCGGTCTCGCCGGACTGGGAGAGGGTCACGAAGAGGGTTCCTTCGGGAACCACCACCTGGCGATAGCGATACTCCGAGGCGACCTCCACCTGCACCGGCACCCCGGCATAGCGCTCCAACCAGTAGCGAGCCACCATGCCCGCATGATAGCTGGTGCCGCAGGCAACGATGTGGATCTGTCTGGCCTGCCGAAAGAGTGCCTCGGCCTCGGGACCGAAACTCTCCACCAGCGCCAAACGCTCGCCGAGGCGCCCCTCCAGGGCGGCGGCGATCACCATCGGCTGCTCGTGAATCTCCTTGAGCATGAAGTGGCGATAGTCGCCCTTGCTGGCGGCGCCGTCGCCATGCTCGAAGGTCTGTACCTCACGCTCGACCGCACTGCCCTGGGCATCGAACACCTCGATGCGACCGCCGGCAGAGAGGCGCACCGCATCGCCCTCATGCAGGTAGATGAAACGGTCGGTGACCTGCAGCAGGGCCAGGGGATCGGAGGCCAGGAAGGCCTCTTCAATACCCACTCCCACCACCAGAGGGCTGCCCTTGCGGGCCCCGATGACGGCGTCGGGCTCCTCGGCATGAATCACCCCCAGTGCATAGGCACCATCCAGCCGGGCCAGCACCCGCCGCACGGCGGTGAGCAGGTCGCCTTCCTGGCGGCTCTCCCTCTCCAGCAGATGGGCGATCACCTCGGTGTCGGTCTCCGAGGTGAAAGTGTAGCCCTCGGCCTCGAGATCACGACGCAGGGCCTCGTGATTCTCGATGATGCCGTTGTGCACCACTGCCAGGCGCTCGCCGGACTGGTGGGGATGGGCGTTCGCCTCGCTGGGGCGGCCATGGGTCGCCCAGCGGGTATGGGCGATCCCGCTGCGTCCCGGCAGCGGCTCGTTGACAAGGCGCTCCTCCAGGGCCGCCACCTTGCCCAGGGCACGACGCCGCTGCAGGTTGCTATCTGGCGCGAGCACCGCCATCCCGGCGGAGTCATAGCCGCGATATTCCAGGCGCTTCAGCCCCTCCAGCAGGATGCCCTGGACGTTGCGTTCGGCAACGGCACCGACGATTCCACACATACGAACACTCTCCTCAGGGTTCCTGGCGCTTGGCCGGCCGCGGCCAGTCGGCCTTGCTGATCTGGCGACCCCGGGAGACGGCCAGGGCGTTGTCGGGGACGTCCTTGCTGAGGGTCGAGCCGGCGCCAACGGTGGCGCCCTTGCCGACGCTGACCGGCGCCACCAGGGCGGTATTGGAGCCGATGAAGGCCTCATCGTCGATCTCGGTACGGTGCTTGTTGACGCCGTCGTAGTTGCAGGTGATGGTCCCGGCGCCAATATTGACGTCGCGCCCCAGACGGGCGTCGCCCACATAGCTCAGGTGGTTGATCTTGCTGCCCTCGCCCACCTCGACGTTCTTGGTCTCTACGAAGTTGCCGATCCTGGCGCCCACCGCCAGTCGTGAGCCGGGCCGCAATCGGGCGAAGGGGCCGATGCGGTTGTGACCCGCCACCACCGCCCCATCGAGAACGCTATGAGGTTCAATCACACTCTCGGCACCAACATGGCTGTCGCGGATCACGCAGTGGGAACCTATACGCACCCCTTCGCCCAATTCCACCTCACCCTCGAAGACACAGCCCACATCGATCTCCACATCGTGGCCACAGGTCAGGCGTCCGCGCACGTCGAGGCGCCCCGGGTCGGCGAGCGCGACGCCCTGCTCCATCAGCCGTTCGGCGATGTCGTGTTGGAGGGCGCGCTCTAGGCGGGCCATCTGGGCACGATTGTTGACGCCCTCCACTTCAAGAGGGCGCGCCGGCTGGACGGTGGCGATATTTACGCCCTCGGCGGCGGCCATGGCGATAATGTCCGTCAGGTAGTACTCGCCCTGGGCATTGTCGGCGGAAAGCCTCGGCAGCCAGCGCCGAAGCTGGGTAGCTGTCATGGCCATGATGCCAGTGTTGCACTCGCGCACGGCCCGTTCGCTTTCCGAGGCATCCTTGTGCTCGACGATGGCCACCACCTCTCCGGCCGAGTTACGCAGGATGCGCCCGTAGCCCGTGGGGTCTGACAGGGTCACGGTGAGCAGGCCAAGGTGCTGATCGTCAACGTGGGCCAACAGCTCGGCCAGGGTCTCGCGACGGGTCAGCGGCACATCACCGTAGAGCACCAGCACCCTACCTGCGCCGAGCGCTTCGAGGGTCTGAGCCACGGCGTGACCAGTGCCCATCTGCTCGGCCTGCAGGGCGAAGCGAAGCTCGCAGTCGTCCAGCGCTTCACGGACCTGCTCGGCTCCGTGACCGACCACCACATGGGTCCGCTCGGCCTCGAGCCCCCGGGCGGTATCGATTACGTGTCGCACCATCGGCTTGCCGGCCAGGCGATGCAACACCTTGGGCCGGTTCGAGCGCATGCGGGTTCCCTGCCCCGCTGCCAGTATCACCACGTCGAGCGTCATCATGACTCCTTGTCCTGGTTCGTCTTACCAGGCCTATTCTAGGGGGCGCTCGGTATCCCGCGCCATGTCGGATGCCGGTTCATCGATCACGGCCACGCCGAGCTCGTCGATGGTCTCGCGCCCGAAATGGTCCACGAAGGCTGGGCTGGCGAGGCTCGTCCAGCCTTCTCCCTGGCGCACCAGCATCAGCACCGCGAGCGAGCGCTCACGGGCCAGTGACATCCCCGCCTCCTCGCCCAGTACCAGCAGGGCGGTGGCCCAGGCATCGGCCCAGGCATCCGAGGGGTGGATGACGGTCACCGAGGCCAGGCGATGATCGATGGGCCTTCCGGTGCGCGGGTCCAGGGTGTGAGAGTACCGCTGGCCGTTGTGTTCGAAGTAGTTGCGGTAGTCGCCGGAGGTGGCGAGCGCGATATCCTGCAGCGGCAGCACATGCCGGGCGTTCTGGGGACCATCACGGGGAGCCTCGATACCGATACGCCAAGGGGCGGACTCTCCGTCGCGATGGCCGCGTACCTTGACTTCACCACCCAGGTTGACCAGGAAATTGGCGAGTTCCTGCTGGGTCAGGTAGGCCGCCACCCGGTCGGTAGCATGCCCCTTGGCCACGGCAGAAAGATCAACGAACACATCGCGCAGCCGGCGAGCCTGAAGCGCCTGCGCATCGATCTCCAGGCTGTCGGGGCCGATCTCTTTCAGTCGTGCCGTCAGGGTGACCTTGTCCGGAATCTCCCGGGGGCGTGCCTCGGGACCGAAGCTCCACAGGTTCACCAGGCCACCGATGGTCATGTCGAAGGCCCCGTCGCTGGCTTCGGCCACCGACTGGCCAATGGCCAGTACCTCGAGCAGCTCATCGGAAAGCGGCTGCCACTCGCCCAGCGGTGCTTCGTTGAAGACCATAAGCTCGGAATCATCGCGCCAGGTAGACATGGCGGCATCCACCGACTCGAGTTCATCGAGGATACCCGCCTCGAGCTCATCAGCCTCTCGGCGCGTCAGGGGATCGGCGATGACCACCTGGTAGAAGGTGCCGAAGATCTCGCCCTCGAGGGTCACCGGTGAGTCCAGCGGCCGATCGCGTTCAGAACAGCCAACCAGCAGAGTGATCAGCAGAAGCAGCCACAAGAGACGACACACGCTCATGACGGGGAACCTCCGAATAGCCAGATCAGGGCCACACCCAGCACCAGGCGATAGACCACGAAGGGCTGCATGCCGATGCGCTTGATGAAGACCAGGAAGAAGTGAATGCACAGATAGGCACTGACGCCCGAGAGCAGCGATCCAGCCACCAGAGCACCCCAGTCCACCGGACCAGTGGAGCCGGCGAGCCCGACGATCTCCAGGCCACCGGCCAGCACGATCACCGGGATCGACAGCAGGAAGGAGAAGCGCGCAGCGCCCTCACGGTTCAGCCCCAGCAGCAGCCCCGCCGTCATGGTGATGCCGGACCGGGAGGTACCGGGGATCAATGCCAGGGCCTGGGCCAGGCCGATCCAGAGAGCATCCTGCCAGCCAAGGTGGTACTCGTTGCGCGTTCCTCGGCGCCGCCAATCGGCATAGGCGAGCAGCAGGCCGAACCCGATCAGGCCACCGGCGATGACCAACGGCGAGCGCATGACCCCCTCGATGGTGTCCTGGAAGGCCAGTCCCGCAAGCCCCACCGGAATGGTGGCCAGAATAACCCACCAGGCCAGTCGCGCATCCTCATCACAGCCCTGTCCCTCCACGCTGCGACACCAGCTGGCGGTCATGCCGACCAGCTCATGGCGGAAGTAGAGCACGACCGCGCTCAGGCTGCCGATGTGCAGGGCGACGTCGAAGACCAGGCCCTGATCGGTCCAGTCGGTGAAGACCGGCACCAGGATCAGATGGGCTGAGCTGGAGATCGGCAGGAACTCGGTCAAACCCTGAACGATAGAGAGGACGAAGATCTGTAGCCAGTCCATGTAACGGTCCATGTAGGTGGAAGGCGCCGGCACTTTGGCGGTAGCAGAGGATACACATCAGCGGCCCGACTGTCCGCTATCAGGGGCTCAGACTCCCGACAGCAGGGCAGTGGCAATACTGAAATAGATCAGTACGCCGGAGGCGTCTATCAGGGTGGTCACCAGCGGTGCCGAAGCGGTGGCCGGGTCCCAGCCCAGGCGGTCGAGCACGAAGGGCAGGCACATGCCCAACAGGCTGCCGAACAGCACGATGATCACCATGCTCATGGCCACCACCATCGCCACCGCCTCGCCGCCACGCATCACCCCGATGGGCGCCACGGCGAGCGCCATGGTCAGCCCCAGTGAGCCGGCCACCAGCAGTTCGCGGCCCAGCATCTTGCCCCAGTCCTTGACACCCACGTCGCCGGTGGCCATGCCACGCACCATAAGGGTCGCGGCCTGGGCCCCGGCATTGCCGCCGCTGCCGATCAGCAGCGGCAGGAAAAATACTAGGGCCACTTGGGCGGCAATCGTCTCCTCGAAATAGGCGATACCGGCCCCGGAGAAGAGATTGGCGAACACCAGCAACACCAGCCAGGTGACGCGCTTGCGGTAGAGGCTCCACAGTGGCACTCGGCTGACTCCATCCTCCAGCGCGCCGATGGACATCCCCTTGTGGATATCCTCGGTGGCCTCGGACTCGACCACGTCCATGGCATCGTCGTGGGTGACGATGCCCACTAGACGACGATCTGCATCGACAACCGGCAAGGCAAGCAGATCGTAGCGGGCAACGGTTCGTGCCACCTCTTCCTGGACCTCGTCTACGCCCGTGCAGATCACGTCCTTGATCATCATGTCGTCGATCAGCGCCCCAGGAGGCGCGACCATCAGCTGGCGCAGCGACAGGGTACCGGCGAGGCGTCCCTCCGCGTCGATGATATACAGTTGGTAGACCGTTTCGGCATCCGGGGCCGTCTGCCTCACCCGCATCAAGGCGCGGGAGACCGTCATCCCCGTCGGGATGGCCACGTAGTCCGCGGTCATTATCGCTCCGGCGGTGCCCTCCTCGTAGCTGGCCAGCCGCTTGAGCTCCTCACGCTCGCGGTGGGCCATGCGCCGCAGCAGTGCCTCGCGACGATTCTCGTCCAGCACCTTGAAGAGGTCGGTCCGCTCGTCGGAGCCCATCTCCTCGAGCAGCAGCAGCAGCGCCTTGTCCTCCATCGCCTCGGTGACGGCTCGCTGCTCATCACCGGGCAGATAGCCCAGCACATTGGCACGCCGCTCGAGGGGCAAACTGTCGAGCAGCGCCAGGGCTACTGGCAGGCCGAGCTCGTCCTCCTCCAGGGCGTCCTCGACGATTTCGCCGATATCCGCCGAACGCAGCTCGCGCAACAGGTTATCCAGACGCTCGGTGTCTTCTTCCTCCAGGGCAGCCAAAAGAGCCGTACGATACGGCTGCACGGTATCGTCGAGGGACATGGTTATCTTCCTGTGAGTGCCGTGTCATCGGCCGGAAAGAGAGCGAGAAGACGATGAGGCGACGACCAGAGACAACAACGCCCCCCGGACGCTGGGTGCGGGGGGCGCAGTCGACGGCTCAAGGCTGGATCAGCCCTTGCCGGCCTTCTTGCGCAGTTGCTGAATGGTACGCAGCTGAGCCACGGCTTCGGCCAGTTCGGCCGAGGCACGTGTGTAGTCCAGCTCGGCGGACTTGTCGCTCAAGTTCTTCAGCGCCTGCTGGCGTGCCTCTTCAGCCGCTGCTTCATCGATGTCATGAGCACGGGTGGCTGCGTCGGCCAGGATGGTCACCACCTCGGGCTGGACTTCCAGGAAGCCTCCCGAGACGTAGTAGTTCTCCTCCTGACCGCCATTATGAAGCACGCGCACCGGCCCGGGCTTGAGCTCGGTCAGCAGCGGTGCGTGGCCGGGAAGAATCCCCAACTCGCCCATGCGACCGGTGGCGATGATCCGCTCGATCTCGCCGGAGAAGATACCCTCCTCGGCGCTGACGATCTCGCACTTGAAGCTTTTCGTCATGACGACGTCTCCCAGGTAGACGGGATTACTTCATCTGGTTGGCTTTCTCGACGGCCTCGTCGATAGTGCCGACCATGTAGAAGGCCTGTTCCGGCAGCTCGTCGTACTCACCGTCGAGGATGCCCTGGAAGCCGCGGATGGTGTCCTTCAGGGACACATACTTGCCGGGCGCACCGGTGAACACCTCGGCGACGAAGAACGGCTGCGACAGGAAGCGCTGGATCTTGCGCGCCCGGTACACGGCCAGCTTGTCCTCGTCGGACAGCTCGTCCATGCCCAGGATCGCGATGATGTCCTTGAGCTCCTTGTAGCGCTGCAGCACGTTCTGCACGCCGCGGGCGGTGTTGTAGTGCTCATCACCCACGACCAGCGGGTCCAACTGACGCGAGGTGGAGTCCAGCGGGTCGATGGCCGGATAGATGCCGAGCTCGGCAATCGAACGCGCCAGTACCACGGTAGCGTCCAGGTGCGAGAACGTAGTTGCCGGCGACGGGTCTGTGAGGTCGTCCGCGGGCACGTAGACGGCCTGCACGGAGGTGATCGAGCCGGTCTTGGTGGAGGTGATGCGCTCCTGGAGTACACCCATCTCCTCGGCCAGCGTCGGCTGATAGCCCACCGCAGAGGGCATCCGGCCCAGCAGGGCGGAAACCTCAGTACCGGCCAGGGTGTAGCGGTAGATGTTGTCGACGAACAGCAGCACGTCGCGGCCATCGTCGCGGAACTTCTCGGCGATGGTCAGGCCGGTCAGGGCCACGCGCAGGCGGTTGCCGGGCGGCTCGTTCATCTGGCCGTAGACCAGTGACACCTTGTCGATGACGTTGGACTCGGTCATCTCGTGGTAGAAGTCGTTACCCTCACGGGTACGCTCGCCGACACCCGCGAAGACCGAGTAGCCACTGTGCTCGGTGGCGATGTTGCGGATCAGCTCCATCATGTTGACGGTCTTGCCGACACCCGCACCGCCGAACAGGCCAACCTTGCCGCCCTTGGCGAACGGGCAGACCAGGTCGATGACCTTGATACCGGTCTCCAGCAATTCGTTGGAGACTGCCTGATCGGCATAGCCTGGAGCCTTACGGTGGATCGGCATACGCTCCTGCTCGCCGATCTCGCCCACCTCATCGATGGGCTCGCCGAGCACGTTCATGATGCGACCCAGCGTCTCCTTGCCTACCGGCACGGAGATGGCCGCACCGGTGTTGGTGACGTCCATGCCCCGCTTTAGCCCTTCGGTGGAGCCCATAGCGATGGTACGCACCACACCGTCACCCAGCTGCTGCTGAGTCTCGAGAATTGTCTCGACATCCGAGACCTTCAGCGCGTCGTAGACCTTGGGAACATCGTCCCGCGGAAACTCTACGTCAATCACCGCGCCGATGATTTGTACGATACGTCCGCTCATCTTGGTTCCTCTCAAATACCTGAAAATGAAACCTGCATGCCGGGAGGGCCATGGCCTCCCCTGGCGCTATACGGCGGCGGCACCACCGACGATCTCGGAGATTTCCTGGGTAATGGCCGCCTGACGGGCCTTGTTGTAGACCATCTCCAGGTCGTCGATCAGATTGCCGGCGTTGTCGGTGGCACTCTTCATGGCGATCATCCGCGCGGCCTGCTCGCAGGCCCCGTTCTCGACCACCGCCTGGTAGACCTGCGATTCAATGAAACGCACCAGCAGGCTATCCAACAGCGCCTTGGCATCCGGCTCATACAGGTAGTCCCAGCTACCGGGACGCGTGTCTTCTTCGTCGTGCGATTCCGCACCCATGTCGGGCGACAGAGGCAACAGCTGGCGGACCACCGGCTTCTGCGTCATGGTGTTGATGAATTCGTTGTACACCACGTACAGGCGGTCCAGCTCGCCCTCGTCATAGGCATCCAGCATGACCTTGACGCTACCGATCAGGTCCTCGACCTCGGGCGACTCGCCCAGGCCGCTCTTCGCGGCGACGAGGTTGCCCCCGTAACTCTTGAAGAAGCTGCCGGCCTTGCTGCCCAGGGCACAGAAGTCGAGCTCCGCCCCCTGGTCGCGCCACGCCTTGGCATCCGTTACCACGGCCTTGAACATGTTCACGTTCAGGCCGCCACACAGGCCGCGGTCGGTGGATACCACGATATAGCCGACCCGCTTGGCGTCACGCTCGACCATCCAGGGGTGACGGTATTCCGGGTTGGCATCGGCGACATGTGAGACCACATTGCGGATCTGACGCGCGTACGGCTGGCTGGCCTTCATCAGGTCCTGAGCCTTGCGCATCTTCGACGCCGCGACCATTTCCATGGCGCTGGTGATCTTCTGCGTGTTCTTGATGCTCCCGATCTGGGTGCGTATCTCTTTTGCAGCTGCCATAGCGATCTACTCCGTTCGTGGCACTCAGAAAGCTCCAGGCCCATCCCGCAAACGGGACGAGCCAACGGGATTACCAGCTCTGAGTCGCCTTGAACTTGTCGAGACCCTCTTTCAGCCCTTGCTGGATCTCGTCGTTGTAGTCGCCGGTCTGGTTGATCTTGTCGAGCAACTCGGCGTATTCGGCCTTCATGAAGTCACGCAGTGCGCGCTCGAAGTCCAACACCTTGTTGACCTCTACCTCATCCAGGTAGCCCTCGTTAGCGGCATACAGTGAGAGGGCCATTTCGGCCACGGACATCGGCGAGTACTGGTTCTGCTTCATCAGCTCGGTGACGCGCTGACCGTGTTCCAGTTGCTTGCGGGTGGCTTCATCCAGATCGGAGGCGAACTGGGCGAAGGCCGCCAGCTCGCGGTACTGGGCCAGGGCCAGACGCACACTGCCGCCGAGCTTCTTGATGATCTTCGTCTGGGCCGAACCGCCCACACGGGAAACCGAAAGGCCGGCGTTAATGGCCGGACGGATGCCCGAGTTGAACAGGTCGGTCTCGAGGAAGATCTGACCATCGGTGATGGAGATCACGTTGGTCGGCACGAACGCCGAGACGTCACCGCCCTGGGTCTCGATGATCGGCAGGGCCGTCAGTGAGCCGGTCTTGCCCTTGACCTCACCATTGGTGAACTTTTCGACATAGTCGACGTTCACACGAGCGGCACGCTCAAGAAGACGGGAGTGCAGGTAGAAGACGTCACCCGGATAAGCTTCGCGGCCCGGCGGACGACGCAGCAGCAGGGAGACCTGGCGATAGGCAACGGCCTGCTTAGAGAGGTCATCGTAGACAATCAGCGCGTCTTCACCGCGGTCGCGGAAGTACTCACCCATGGTGCAACCGGAATAGGCCGCGAGGAACTGCATCGGAGCTGGGTCAGCGGCACCGGCAGCGACCACGATGGTGTGCTCCATCGCGCCGTGCTCCTCGAGCTTGCGCACCACGTTGGCAATGGTCGACTGCTTCTGGCCGATGGCCACGTAGACGCAGGTGATGTCCTTGCCTTTCTGGTTGATGATCGCATCGATGGCGATGGCCGATTTACCAATCTGGCGATCACCGATGATCAGCTCACGCTGACCGCGGCCGATCGGCACCATGGCATCGATGGACTTGAGACCGGTCTGTACCGGCTGGTCAACAGACTGGCGAGTGATGACGCCGGGGGCGACCTTCTCTACCGCATCGGTCAACTTGGTGTTGATCTCGCCCTTGCCATCGATGGGGTTGCCCAGGGCATCGACCACGCGGCCGGCCAGCTCGGGTCCCACCGGCACCTCGAGGATACGGCCGGTACACTGGGCGGTCATGCCCTCTTCGAGCTGCAGGTAGTCGCCCAGCACCACGGCACCCACGGAGTCGCGCTCGAGGTTGAGCACCATGCCGAAGATGCTGCCGGGGAACTCGATCATTTCACCGAACATCGCATCCTCGAGACCGTGAACTTTCACGATACCGTCGGAGACGCTGACGATGGTGCCCTGATTGCGGGCTTCGGATGCGACATCCAGCTTCTCGATACGCTGTTTGATGATGTCGCTGATCTCGGAAGGATTCAGTTGCTGCATGCCATGTCCCTCAGACTCAAGCGGTAAGGGCTTCGGAGAGGCGTGTCAGTCGACCGCGTACCGACCCGTCGATGACGGTGTCGCCGGTACGCAGGATGACACCACCGAGAAGCGCGGAGTCCACCTGAGTGGTAATGGAGATTTCACGATTCAGGCGCTTCTGGAGCGCACCGGCGAGCTTGTTCTGCTGATCGTCGTCGAGCGGATAGGCCGAAACCACGGTGACATCGACGCGCCTCTCGACCTCTGCGCGCAGCCGCTCGAACTGTTCGGCAATAGCCGGCAGAGCCGGCAGGCGGCCCTTCTCGCCCAGGGTATCAAGGAAGCGACGCGACGCCTCGTCGATGTCGGCTTCCGCCAGTTCCAGCAGCAGAGCGACCTTGCGCTCGGCAGCCAGGCCCGGATGGGTCAGAAGCTTCTCGACATCACGTACAGCGACGACGCGACCCAACGTGACAAGCCACTCGGACCAGGCATCCAGTGCCTGCTGATCATGGGCGTAGTCAAACGCTGCCTTGGCATAGGGTCGTGCGACGGTAGACAGTTCCGCCATGGGTCACCTCCTCACAGTTCGGCCGCAAGCTTGTCGAGCAGCTTGCGATGTGCCTTCTCGTCGACGGAGGCTTCAAGAACCCGCTCGGCCCCGGAAATCGCCAGATGCGACACCTGGGCGCGCAGGTCATCCTTAGCACGCTGGACTTCCTGGTCGATCTCGGCACGCGCGGAAGCCACGATACGCTCACCTTCGGCGCGGGCCTGCTCACGAGCTTCCTCTATCATCTGCGAGGAGCGCTTGTTGGCCTGCTCGAGGATCTGGGAAGCCTGCTCCTTGCTTTCGCGAAGGGTAGCATCCGCCCTTTCCTGGGCAAGCTCGAGATCACGTGAAGCCCGGCTGGCCGCATCGAGGCCATCGGCGATCTTGCGCTGACGTTCGTGGAGCGCATTGCTGATCGGCGGCCACACAAACTTTATGCAGAACCAGACAAAGATCGCGAAGGCGATCGTCTGCCCGATAAGCGTCATGTTGATATTCACAGGGATGTACCTCTGACGTGTTCGTGGCGACCGGAAACAGGCAAACCGAGCGCGGTGCGCCCGGTATGCAGCACGTTAACCGGCAACAACGAAGATCAGGTACATCGCGATACCCACACCGATCATCGGCACGGCGTCGAGCAGGCCGGCCATCAGGAAGGTCTTGGTCTGCAGCTGATCACCCAGCTCCGGTTGCCGTGCGGTGGATTCCAGCAGCTTTCCGCCGAGGATGGCAAAGCCAATACCGGTGCCCAGGGCGCCCAGACCGATCATGAGTGAGGCAGCAATGTAGACGAGTTCCATGGTGGTGCTCCTAGTTTCTCGAGTTGAGTTTCAAGGTTGAGGGTTGATCAAGTGTTGCGCGTTTCAGTGATGTTCGTGCGCCTGGCTCAGGTAGACGACGGACAGCACGGTGAAGATGAAGGCCTGAAGGCTGATGACCAGGATATGGAATATCGCCCAGGGCACGTTCAGCGTCCACATCACCCAGAACGGCAGCAGGGCAATGAGGATGAAGATCACCTCGCCGGCAAACATGTTGCCGAAGAGACGCAGACCGAGACCAAGCGGCTTGACCAGCAGGCCGATGATCTCGAGAACCAGGTTGAACGGGATCAGCGACCAGTGATTGAACGGGGTCAGGGAAAGTTCCTTGGCGAAGCCGCCGACGCCCTTGACCTTGAGGTTATAGAAGATGATCAGCAGGAAGACGCCAAATGCCATACCCAACGTCGCGTTGGGATCGGTGGTCGGCACCATCTTCATGTAATCGACGCCGAGGCGAAGGAAGATCTCGGGCACATAGTCCACGGGGATCAACTTGAGCAGGTTCATCAGGAAGATCCAGACAAACAATGTCAGGGCCAGCGGGGCAATTACCGGGTTGCGACCGTGGAAAGCGCCGTGAACGGTATTCTCGACGAACTCGAAGACCATCTCGACGATGTTCTGCAATGTGCCGGGGACTCCGGTGGTCGCTACCTTGCCGGCCTTGCGGAACAACCAGATGAACAGCACGCCCATGGCGATGGACCAGCCCATGGTGTCCAGGTGCAGAGCCCAGAAACCCATTTCCTGGGCTTCGGCGGCAGAGTGCGCCATCGACCAGCCGTTTTCGGGGTGATAGCCGAAGGTCAGATTCTGCAGGTGGTGCTGAATATACTCGGTCGGCGAGGGGTTGTTACCAGCCATGGATCTGCCTCTCGTTGGGGTCGGTCATCCACGCAACAGCCAGGGAGCCAGCCAGTGCATGAAGTGGACCGCCACGTATGCGCCAAAGAAAAAAGCCAGGTTTGAGGGGGGCACTGACACGAACACCAGGGCGAACAGTGTCACCGTCAAACCGAGCTTGCCCGCTTCGGCCCGATAGAAGCTGGACACGAAGCGCCTTGCTTGCCGGCGGCTTCCCAGTACGCCGAGTCGCCATATGAAAAACAGATTTGGAAGAAGACAAACCAGCCCGCCGGTCACTGCCGATATGGCTGCCTTCTGCCCGCCTGTCGCTAGGGCAAGGAGCGTGACGACGATGACTACTCCCGCCTGAGCTTGCAACAGTCGGCGATAATTCGGTCGCCGTTGCATCGCCGCAAGGCTAGCCATGCATCACTCGCCATGCCTCTCGCATCGGGCTCAGACCCATAGGCAAACAACCGCGGATTATAAGGAACCCCCCCGGCCCCTTCAACCGGAGTGTCGGTGATTCCGGCGATATGGCATCCATCTTCGACCAAAGGGGTACACGTTGACGACAGCGCCGAGGGCGGCCCATGGTCGAGCGTTTCATCGGATATGCTCCAGGATACCGTCAAGCTCGTCGAGGCTGGCGTAGCGGATGGTCACTCGTCCCTTGCCACCGCGGCCGTGCTGGATTTTCACGGGCGCCCCGAGTACCTCGGCGAGACGCGTCTCCAATCCGGCCACATCCGCGGATGGTGCCTCGCGCTGCGGCTTGGCGGGTGCACCGCTGGCCAGCCGCTTGACCAACGCCTCGGTGTCACGAACCGTGAGATCCTTGTTGACCACCTCATGAGCCGCCTTGCGCTGGCGTGCCCCGGACAGCGCCAGCAGCGCCCGGGCGTGGCCCATGTCCAGATCACCGCGCTCGAGCAGCGTCTGCACCTCGGGGTCCAGCGTCAGCAGCCGCAGCAGGTTGGCCACCTGGGCACGGGAGCGGCCCACGGCATCGGCTACCTGCTGCTGGGTCAGGGCGAACTCCTCGAGGAGGCGCTTGAGGGCCATCGCCTCCTCGACGGGATTGAGGTCCTCGCGCTGGATGTTCTCGATCAGTGCCAGGGCCAGCGCTACCTCGTCGGTGACCTCGCGAATCACCGCGGGAATGACGTCGAGTTCGGCGAGTTGGGCAGCGCGCCAGCGACGCTCGCCGGCGATGATCTCGTAGCGCGCCTCACCGACGGGACGAACCACGATGGGCTGCATCACGCCCTGGGCGCGAATCGAATCGGCCAGTTCCTCCAGAGCCTCTGGCTGGATGTCACGACGCGGCTGGTACTTGCCGCGGGAGAGCTGCCCCAGCGGAAGCCGTTCGAGGCGCTCTTCGGCGGGTTTGTCCGAGGGATCCGCGACCGGTGTGGCCTCGGACGTATCGACCTCGGGCAGATCAAGGCTTTCATGACGGCGGGCATTGGCACCGATCAGAGCATCCAGGCCGCGTCCCAGGGCGCGTTTACGCGTCATCGACATTCCCTCATCACTACCAGCAGTATCGGCGGACAGCCTACAGAGACAGTCGCCGGATCAGTTCCTTGGCCAGCACCCGGTGGGCCTGGCTGCCGCGCGAGAAGCGGGCGTACTTGGTCACCGGCAAGCCGTGACTCGGGGCCTCGGCGACCCGTACGTTGCGCGGAATGGTGGTCTTGAGCAGTGCATCGCCGAAGTAGTCGCGCAGTTGCTTGCTGACATCGCGGGTGAGGCTGTTGCGAGCATCGAACATGGTGCGCAGGATCCCGTAGATCTCGATCTGTGGGTTAACGCTGTCCTTGATCTGCTCCACGGTATCGAGCAGCGCCGATAGCCCTTCGAGGGCGTAGAACTCGCACTGAAGCGGAATCAACACACCATCGGCGGCCGTCAGGGCATTAACGGTGAGCATGTTCAGCGACGGTGGGCAGTCGATCAACACCACGTCATATTCGCCGGCTACCTCGTCCAGGGCCTTCACCAGACAACGCTCACGGCCCTCGCGGCGGTCGAGCAGTTCCACCTCGGCGGCGGTCAGGTCGCCATTGCCGGGCAGCAACGCATAGCCCGCCTGGGGGCAGTCGAGGATCACCTCGGTGGGACGCTTCTCGCCCAGCACCACGTCCAGCACACTGCCATCCAGATCATGCTTGTCGGCGCCGCTGCCCATGGTGGCATGGCCCTGGGGATCAAGGTCGACAAGCAACACGCGGCGATCCAGCGACGCCAGGCTGGCGGCAAGATTGACGGCAGTAGTGGTCTTGCCCACCCCGCCTTTCTGGTTGGTCAAGGCTATGATCTTGGTCACTGGCAACTCCCTTGCTGGGGAAACAGACGCATCTGGGTCAGGCCTGGGTCACGTTCCGGTGCCGAAGGATTACGAGCTGTCGACCGCCGTTCTGGAAGGGCACCGCAAGGTCGTGTCGTGCTGCCACGACGATCTCCTCGGGAAGGTCGGCCAATTCATCATCCACGGCGGGCCCCTTCATGGCCAGCCATTCACCGCCCGGTTCCACCAGGCGCACGGTCAGTGCGATGAAATCGCCCAGGCTCGAAAAGGCCCGCGAGATTACCTGGGCATAGCCCCCGGCGATGGGCTCGAAGGCTTCGACCCTGGCCTGTACTGGCGTGACGTTGCCAAGGCCCAACTCCATCACGGCCTGGCGCTGGAAGCGTACCTTCTTACCGTTGCTGTCGACTAGCGTGACTGAAAGCGTCGGCTCGAGAATCGCAAGCACCAGGCCAGGTAAGCCCGGTCCAGAGCCCACGTCGAGCAGTTGCGTTCCCTTGACGAAAGGCAGCACCGCGGCACTGTCGAGGATGTGACGGATCACCATCTCCTCCGGCGTGCGTACCGCGGTGAGGTTATAGGCGCGATTCCACTTGTGCAACAGCGCCACCAACGCCAGCAGCTGACGACGCTGCTCGTCATCCACGGCGATGCCCAACGCTTCCAGCCCGCTATCGAGGCGCGCCTCGGGGGTCTGCTCGGCGGTCGTCATGCGCTGGCCGCCCGGCCGTCGTCGAGTAGCCGTCGCTTCTTTAGGTGGATCAGCAGGATCGAGACCGCCGCCGGGGTCACGCCGGAGATGCGTCCTGCTTGGGCCAATGTTTCGGGACGTGTCTCCTCGAGCTTCTGACGAATCTCGTTGGAAAGCCCCTCGACGCACCGGTAGTCGAGGTCGGCCGGCAGCGGCGTGGCCTCGTGGCGCTTGAGCTTGTCGATCTCGTTCTGCTGTCGCTCGATGTAGCCCTGGTACTTGGCCTGGATCTGCACCTGGTCGGCCACCGCCTCGTCCTCAACCGCTTGCCCTTCCATGTCGGGCAGCTCAGCGAGGTCACCATAGGCAAGCTCCGGGCGCCGCAGCAGGTCCATCAAACTGTATTCTCGGGCCAACGGCGTGCCGGTCCTGGCCTCGACGCGAGCAGCCGCGGGAGTACTCGGTTGCACCCAGCTGGCCCGGAGCCGCGCACTCTCGCGCTCCACCGCCTCGCGCTTGGCCGCAAAAGCCGACCAGCGGGTATCGTCCACCAGTCCCAGTTCGCGACCGGTCTCGGTGAGACGCATGTCGGCGTTGTCCTCGCGCAGCAGCAAGCGGTATTCGGCCCGCGAGGTGAACATGCGGTAGGGCTCCTTGGTTCCCAGGGTGATCAGATCATCGACCAGCACGCCCAGGTAGGCTTCATCGCGCCGTGGTGTCCAGGCATCCAGCCCGCGGGCCCGCCGAGCGGCATTGAGCCCGGCCAGCAGCCCCTGAGCCCCCGCCTCCTCATAGCCGGTGGTGCCATTGATCTGGCCAGCGAAATACAGGTTGTGGATAAACTTGGTTTCGAGGGAGTGACGCAGGTCCCGAGGATCGAAGAAATCGTACTCGATGGCGTAGCCCGGCCGAGTGATATGGACGTTCTCCAGCCCCGCGATGGAACGAACCACCTGCAACTGAACATCGAAAGGCAGCGAAGTGGAGATGCCATTGGGATAGAGCTCGTGGGTATCGAGCCCTTCCGGCTCGATGAACACCTGGTGACTCGCCTTGTCGGCAAAGCGATGCACCTTGTCCTCGATGGAGGGGCAGTAACGCGGCCCGATCCCTTCGATCACTCCCGAGTACATCGGCGAACGATCCAGGTTGGCGAGGATGATGTCGTGGGTGCGCTCGTTGGTGTGCGCGATGTGGCAGCTGACCTGCCTAGGGTGCATCTGGCGGTTGCCGAGGTAAGACATCACCGGTGTCGGACTGTCACCGGGTTGCTCTTCGAGATGCGAGAAATCAACGCTCTTGGCATCGAGCCGCGGTGGCGTGCCCGTCTTGAGGCGATCGACCCTGAACGGCAGCGCTCGCAGCCGTTCGGCCAGGGCATTGGAGGGCGGATCACCGGCGCGACCGCCACGGCTGGTGTCGAGGCCGATATGAATCACCCCACCCAGGAAGGTTCCGGTGCACAGCACCACGCTCTCGGCCAGGAGGCGGATGCCGGTCTCGGTGACCACGCCGCGCACGGTATCGCCCTCGACGATCAGGTCACCTGCCGCTTGCTGGAAGAGCGTCAGATTGGCCTGCGTCTCCAGCATGCTGCGAATTGCCGCCTTGTAGCGAATGCGATCGGCCTGGGCACGAGTGGCACGTACCGCCGGCCCCTTGCGGGCATTCAGAACACGAAACTGGATGCCGCCCAGGTCGGTTGCCAGCCCCATGGCACCGCCCAGGGCATCGATTTCCTTGACCAGGTGACTCTTGCCGATCCCGCCGATGGCGGGATTGCAGGACATCTGGCCGAGGGTCTCGATGTTGTGGGTCAGCAGAAGGGTCCGGCAGCCCATGCGGGCCGAGGCCAGGGCGGCTTCGGTTCCGGCATGGCCGCCGCCGATGACGATGACGTCAAAGCGCTCGGGATACTCCAAGGGTCACCTCACGGCGCAATGCGCCGATATTGCAGTCATGAGTGGAAATCAGCGAGCCAGTATAAACCTCCTGTGGGTAATCGTCAGGGTTTTCCACACCTGATCTCATGAATCACCCACCAGCTCTCCACTCCTAAACAATAAAATAGAATATATAAAAGAAGTTCTGTTGTGGTAGTAACTACTGGTGTGGACATTTTCCGTGGATAACCGAATAAATCTGTATTTTTTCAATGCTTTACATTGTTGACTGCTGATCGGAAAAGAGGGTGACTGCCTGCGCATGAGGTGTCAGGAGGCTGTGGACGGAAAGCTCGCTTATCCACAGCTCGCTTCGAACACGGCTTGTCCACCGCTGGCTACCTGGCTTGTTACCGTGACGGTGAACAACCGACACGATTCGTCCATTGCCCCGTATGATGGGTGCTGCAGGCGACTCGGGCCTGGTTTCCCAATTTTTTTGTCCACAACCAAAAAAAGGCCCTGTCGATAACGACAGGGCCTTTGCGAGACGCGCGATAAGAGTTGAATCAGTGCTTGAGTACCCTCGACAGGAACTGCTGGGTGGGCTTGTTGCGGGGACGATCCAGAACTTCTTCGGGCGGCCCCTCCTCGGCGATCTCGCCTTGGTGGATGAAGATCACCCGGTCGGCAACTTCCCGGGCGAAGCCCATCTCATGGGTCACGATCATCATGGTCATGCCCTCTCCCGCCAGCTTGCGCATGGCATCGAGGACCTCACCGATCATTTCAGGGTCGAGCGCCGAGGTCGGCTCGTCGAACAGCATCAGGCGAGGCTCCATCGCCAGGGCGCGTGCCAGTGCCACACGTTGCTGCTGACCGCCCGATAGTTGCCCGGGATGCTTGGCCGCCTGGTCACTGATACCCACTCGCTCGAGCAACCGCTCGGCCGTTTCTATGGCGTCCAGGCGGCTCCAGCCGCGGACCTTCATGGGCGCCAGAGTGACGTTGTCGAGCACGCTCAGGTGCGGGAATAGGTTGAACTGCTGGAAGACCATGCCGACCTCGGTGCGGATTTTCTGCAATGCCTTACCGGCCTTGCCATGGGGCAGCAACTCGTTGCCATCGACTTCGATATGGCCCTGCTGGAACTCCTCGAGGCCATTGATGCAGCGGATCAGCGTCGACTTGCCCGAGCCGCTGGCACCGACGATCACAACGACCTCCCCGGGTGAGACCTCCAGGTTGATGTCTTTCAGCACATGCAGATCGCCGAAGAACTTGTTCACCTTGTCGAGGCGCACGATGGGGTGGGCGTCGGAAGGGGACTTGTCATGGTTCATGTCGCGCTTTCCTTATTGTCCGGCCAGACCCCTGCTTTCGATGATGCGTAGCACCAGCGACAGGGTGAGCGTGATCGCCAGATAGAGCATGGCGACCATCAGGTAGACCTCCAGGGCGGTGAAGGTGGTGGCGATGTAGACCTGACCCTGACGGACCAGCTCGCCGACCCCGATCACCGAGAACAGCGAGGTGTCCTTGATGCTGATGATGCCCTGGTTGCCGAGGGCCGGGATCATGCGCCGGAAGGCCTGGGGCCAGATGATGTAGCGGAAGGTCTGGCGTCGGGAGAGTCCGAGCGAGAGACCGGCCTCCTTCTGGCCACGGTCAATGGACTGCACGCCGCCGCGGACGATCTCGGAGATGTAAGCGCCGGAGTTGACCGCGATGGCGGCGATGCCGGCCACCAGGGCATTGATCGGCCCGCCCAGCAACTGAGGCAGGCCGTAGAAAATGAACAGCACCTGGACCAGTACCGGGGTGCCACGGAAGATCTCGATATAGGTGATTGCGGGAACCCGCAGCCAGGCGAAGGGGCTGATGCGCAGCAGGCCGAAGATGATGCCTATGATGAAGCCGATGGCCAGTCCCGCGAAGGAGATCAGCAGGGTGTAGGGAATCCCCGGAAGCAGGTGGGGAATGGAGCCAAAGGCCGCCTGCCAGTCGAATTGGAAGGTGACGTCCACAAGGTTTCTCCGTCAAGACACAAGGATGACGACAGGGGGGAGCGTGCCGGTTGCATAACGCAACGGGGCCGGGTCGAGTGCCCGGCCCCGTGATCACAAGGCGAAGCGTTATTCGTCGCTGGCGCTACCGAACCACTTGGCGTGAATCTCGTCGTAGGTGCCATCTTCCTTCATGGCGGCCAGGGCCTCGTTGACCGGCTCGACCCACTCGCTACCTTCCGCCAAGGCGATGCCGTACTGCTGGCCCTCGTAGAGATTTCCTACGACCTTGACCCGGCCTTCACCGCGGCTCTGGGCAAAATAGCCGACATTGGGGGCGTCATAGAACACGGCATCGACACTACCGCCCAAAAGGGCCATGTACATGTCGCTGCTGCCCGGGTAGGGGGTGATGTCGGCCTCGTCGCCCAAGTTCTCCTCCAGGAAGTCATAGCTGGTAGAGCCGATCTTGGTGCCGATCTTCTTGCCTTCCAGGTCTTCCAGTTCCTGGACGCTGTCGTCGTTGGCGCTCACCAGAATGCGCAAACCACTGTCGTAGTAGGGGTCGGAGAAGTCGACGATCTTCTCGCGTTCCTCGGTGATGGTGATGCCGGCAATCGCCATGTTGACGTTTCCGGTCTGCACGGCGGGAATGATGCCGTTGAAATCCATCGTGCGCAGGTTGTACTCGAAGCCCGCACGTTCGGATATCTCCTGGAGGATATCCATGTCGAAACCGATCATCTCGCCGGTCTCGGTGTCCAGCATTTCGAAGGGCACGAAGCTTGGGTCGGTGACGACCTCGAGAACGTGGTTATCGGCGCTTGCCGCACCGGAGAGCCCCAGCCCGAAAGCGATGCTGGCAGCTAGAGAGGCGGTCTTCAGTTGACGTTTCATAGGGTTCCCCATGGAAGAAGTTGTTTGTGGAGTACGCCTTAAACCATGGCGAGTTCCCGGGGAAGCGTCAAGTGGAAGGAAGAGCGTTCTGTCGCCGTTGAGCTAACGCTGGCGGTCATACCATGAAAGAGGCACCGCAGCCGCAGGTGGTGGTAGCGTTGGGGTTCTGGACCAGGAAGCGGGCACCGGCAAGCCCCTCCTCGTAGTCGACTGTGGAGCCGACCAGGTACTGGTAGGAGAGCGGGTCGACCACCAAGGCCACTTCCCCGAACTCGACGAGGGTGTCGTCGTCGGCGATCTCCTCGGCGAAGTCAAAACCGTACTGGAAGCCCGAGCAGCCTCCGCCGGTGACGTAGACCCGCAGCTTCAGCCGGGGGTTGTCCTGTTCCTCGATGAGTGCTGCGAGACGGGCACGGGCCCCATCCGAGAGCATCAAGGGGGTGGGAACGAAGGATGCGGCACCACTCATGGGTGACCTCCCCTGGATCGATGAATGTCTTGCAAAGGGGGATTATCCACAATCCCTAGCAAAAGGGTCAACTTTGTTGGGGATGCCCTTCCCCCGGCGCCCTTGGGTGTTTGGATTTGAGTCGTGCCACTAGGGCATGATGGCTGGAGCGTCGAGGCCGGCCAGCTCGTCGAGGTCGAACATCAGGTTGAGGTTGTGCACGGCCTGACCCGAGGCGCCCTTGACGAGATTGTCGATTACCGAGAGGACCACCACGGTGTCGCCGTTACCGGGACGGTGGATCGCCAGGCGGCAGAAGTTGGATCCTTTTACGCTGCGTGTTTCGGGGTGGCTGCCGGGCGGCATCACGTCGACGAAGGGTTCGTTGGCGAAGCGCCGCTCGAAGAGCGCCTGGAGGTCGTCGGGGTCAGCGGTCAAGCGGCCGTACAGCGTGGCGTGGATACCGCGGATCATCGGTGTCAGATGAGGCACGAAGGTCAGGCCAACAGGGCGCCCAGCGGCATCGGCCAGCCCCTGGCGAATTTCCGGAAGGTGGCGGTGGCCCGAAGCGCCATAGGCCTTCATGGATTCGCTGGCTTCTGCCAGCAAGGAGGGGACCTTGGCACCGCGGCCGGCACCGGTGACGCCGGATTTGCAGTCGGCGATGATTTGGTCGGCATCGATCAGTTCCGCCTCCAGCAGTGGCAGCAGGCCCAGCTGCACGGCGGTGGGATAGCATCCGGGTACGGCGACTAGCCGTGCCTGGCGAATGCGCTCACGATTGACCTCGGGCAGGCCATAGACCGCTTCGCCGAGCAACTCGGGGGCCCCGTGAGGTTGGTCATACCAGCGGGCCCACTCCTCGTCGTCGCGCAGCCGGAAGTCGGCCGAGAGGTCGATGACCCGGGTCCCTCTTTCGAGCAGCTCACCGGCGAGTGCGTGAGCCACGCCATGGGGCGTGGCGAAGAACACGGCATCGCAGCGTGCCAGTCGGTCGGCATCGGGTTCGCTGAAGGCCAGGTCGTCGTAGTGACCGCGCAGGTTGGGGTATAGCTCGCTGACGGCGATGCCGGCCTCGGAGCGAGAGGTGATGGCATCTACTGCCACGTCGGGATGACGGGCCAGTAGCCTGAGCAGTTCGACGCCGGTATAACCGGTGCCGCCGACGATTCCGACCTTGATCATGATGGCCTCCTGGGGTTGTTGACGTGACGCTGGGACCTATGGCTGCGGATATGATACACAAGAGAAACGTGACCTACCCAGGCCCAGTCTGGCGGGTCTTCCCCAGCAAGGCCGAACAGGAGCGTCGCCGTGCCGCGTCTCTCGCTACCCGACTTCAGCCTGGAAGGCTTTCGTCGCCAGTTGGCCAATGTCGATGCCCTGCCTCAGCTCTGCGTACTGGGTGTGCTGTCGGGTCTTGTGACAGGTGGGCTGATGGTGGTGTTCCGCCTGCTGCTGTCACTGGGTGGCATTCTGCTGTTTCCCGACGGCGATCCCGAGGCCTTCGAGGCGCTGCCATCGGTCCTGCGAGTGCTGATGCCCCTGGTCGCGGCGGCCCTGATCGGTGTGTGGCTTTTTCATCAGCCTCCCAGAGGACGGCGTATCGGCGTGATCCACGTCATCGACCGATTGACCTACCATCAGGGACGCTTTCCGTTGCGCAACTGGCTGACCCAATGGTGGGTTGGCGTGGTGTCGGTGATCGGTGGTCTCTCCGCAGGCCGTGAGGGACCGGCTATCCACCTTGGGGCGGCGGCCTCGACCGGCCTGGGGCAATACTTGCGGCTGCCCCATAACAGCCTGAGGGTATTGGTGGCTTGCGGAACGGCTGCGGGCATTTCGGCCTCGTTCAATACGCCTATCGCCGGGGTCATCTTCGCCATGGAAGTGGTGATGATGGAGTACACGATCATCGGTTTCATGCCGGTGATCCTGGCCTCGTCCATGGGCGCCGTAGTGGCCCAACTGGTCTATGGTGCCGAACCCGCCATCGGCATTCCCGACCTGCACCTTAAGTCCTTGCTGGATATTCCCTGGATCCTGGCCAGCGCCCTGCTTATCGGCCTGTTAGCGGCACTTTTCGTACGAGTGGCCCGAGGGCACGAACGGCTTCAGCGGTTGCCGATGGCGTTGCGCTTCGCCCTGGCGGCGCTGGCGGTAGCGGGCGTGGCCTGGTGGTACCCCGAAGTACAGGGAATGGGCTACGACACCCTGCAGATGGCGCTGGGTGGCACCGCCGCAGTGGATGTTCTGCTGGTGGTGGCGATCGGCAAGTTGTTGCTGACCGCCTTCAGCGTGGCATGCGGTATCCCGGTCAGCGTCATCGGCCCCATCCTGGTGGTCGGCGGGGCGGCCGGTGCCTTGTGCGGCCTGGCAGGCCAGGCGTTGTTACCGGTAGGAGCCTCGGAACCCGAGGTCTATGCCTTGCTGGGCATGGCAGCGATGATGGGTGCCGTGCTGCAGGCTCCCCTGGCGGCCCTGATGGCGCTGCTCGAGCTCACGCACACTCCAGGCATCATCATGCCGGGCATGCTGGCAGTGGTGGTGGCCAGCCTCACGGCGCGGCAGCTGGGACGCAGTCAGGGCTTCTTCCTCACCCAGACCCGTTCGGGACAGCATCCGCTTCAGCAGCCACTGATGCAGGCTCTGTCCCGGGTATCCGTGCCGGCGGTGATGGAACGCAATCTGGTGCGTACCTCGCGCATGGTGACGCGTGATCAGGCCAGCGCTCTCCTCAATTCCAATCCTGTCTGGGTGCTGATCGAGCGTTCCAGGGACGACAAGCCGACTCTGGCGCTCAAGGCAGCCGACCTGGCCCGCTGGCTACTGGAGCACGACCAGCTTGGGTCGGAGAACGATAGCGCCTTGCTGGATTTGCTCGAGATCCCCGGCCAGCGCCTGGACATGGCACCGATCCACCTGCAGGCAACGCTCTCCGAGGCTTTCGAGCGACTCAACGACAAGGCCCTGGATGCTCTCTATGTGGAGCACGGTCACCGGCCGAAGCAGAAACGGATTTCGGGTATCATCACCCGTGATGCCATCGAGCGCTATTACCGCTTTTCCGAATCGACCCACGGCTGAGGAGTCGTCATGTATCTGTGGATGAAGGCCCTGCACCTGGTGGCCATGGTGACCTGGTTTGCTGCCCTGTTCTATCTGCCCCGCCTTTACGTCTACCACGCCATGGCGCGGGACAAGGGAGAGCAGCAGGCCATCGACCATTTTCTGGTGATGGAGCGCAAGCTCTATCGCGGGATCATGACCCCGTCGATGATCGCCGTGCTGCTGTTCGGTGGTGCACTGTTGGTGCTCAGTCCTTCCTGGCTCACCCAGGGTTGGATCCATGCCAAGCTGTTGCTGGTCGCACTGCTGGTGGGATATCACCACATCTGCTTGATCTATCTGAAACAGTTTGCCGAATCGCGCTGCCGACGCGGGCATGTGTTCTTTCGCTGGTTCAACGAGCTGCCGGTGATCGCCCTGCTGCTGATCATCTTCCTGGCCGTGTTGAAGCCGTTCTGATGGCCGAGACCCGTGAACTGAAGCCTCATTTGCCTACTGTGCTGGTGTTGGCCGGCCACGATCCCACTGGTGGTGCCGGTCTGGTCGCCGACAGCGAGGCGGTGGCTGCCTGCGGCGGCTGGGCGTTGACCGTGCCCACGGCGCTGACGGTGCAGAACTGCCGGGACGTGAGGACGGTGAGGCCCGTGCCAGCCGATGACCTGGTTGCCATGGTGGCGGCCCTGGATGAGTTCGAGATTGCCGCCATCAAGATCGGCCTGATACCGGATGGCATCTTGCTGGATGCGGTGGTGGATATCCTGCGGCACCGGCCGGGGGTTCCGGTGGTGGTGGATCCGGTGCTCAGGGCCGGTGGAGGCAGTGACTTGTCCACAGCCGAGCTCATCGATGCCATGCGTCTCCATTTGCTGCCGCTTGTGGATATTCTGACCCCCAACCGACAGGAACTGGCCCGGCTGGCCGGGGCCGAATTCCGCGATGACACCGAGCGAGCGGTGAGGCTGATGTCTCTGGGCTGCCAGTCGCTGCTGGTCACCGGCACCGACCACCCCGCGGGACGGGTGCCGGCGGATCGGGTGGAGCATACCCTGCATGCGCCTGACGTCAGCCGACAGTGGACCTGGCCGCGACTCGCGGGGAGTTTCCACGGTTCCGGCTGTACCCTGGCGAGCGCACTGGCGGCGCGCCTGGCGGCGGGCGAGTCACTGGTCACGGCCTGTGAGCAGGCGCAGGCTTTCACCTGGCAGGCGCTGGCTCGCGGCTGGCAACCGGGACATGCTCAGTGGCTACCACGGCGTCTCTGGCAGTTGCCGGCCATACCCTCCTTCCTCACCATCAATGCCGCTACCCCGCCGGGATGACCCGACGGGCTGGTCATCGACTCTCCGGCAGACGAGAATGGGGCGAATCAAGCAGAGGAGCAGACAGGTGTCATTCGACGAGATTCACTGTCGGTTCACCGGCTATCACGAGGTTATCCAGGAAACTATCCACAAGCCCGCCTGGTCGGGCATGTATCTACAGGGCAAGAGGTTGACATGACCACATCCGCACAGCTCTTCGAGCAGGCCTGCCGCCACATTCCTGGCGGGGTCAACTCGCCGGTTCGCGCCTTCAAGGGGATGGACCGTCCTCCGGTGTTCATGGAGCGTGCCCAGGGCGCCTATCTCTTCGATGTGGAGGGCAAGCGCTATGTCGATTATGTCGGCTCCTGGGGGCCCATGATCACCGGCCATGCCGATCCCGAAGTGCTGGAAGCGGTGCGCGAGCGGCTCGATAACGGCCTCTCCTTCGGTACCCCCACGGCCATCGAGACCACCATGGCCGACTTGATCTGCGAGATGATCCCCAGCATCGAGATGGTGCGCATGGTCAATTCCGGCACCGAGGCCACCATGTCGGCGATCCGCCTGGCACGGGGCTATACCGGCCGCGACAAGATCGTCAAGTTCGAGGGCAACTACCATGGCCACTCCGACTCATTGCTGGTCAAGGCCGGCTCGGGTGCCCTGACCCACGGTGAGCCCAGTTCCCCGGGGGTGCCGGCCTCGCTGGCCGAGCACACCGTGACCCTCTCGTACAACGATCTGGATGCCGTGGAACAGTGCTTCGAGGAGATTGGCAGCGAGGTGGCGTGCATCATCGTCGAGCCTGTGGCCGGCAACATGAATTGCATACCGCCGCAGCCGGGCTTTCTGGAGACCCTGCGCCGTGTCTGCGACCAGCATGGCAGCGTGCTGATTTTCGACGAGGTGATGACCGGCTTCCGTGTGGCGATGGGGGGGGCTCAGGCCCACTACGGCATCGAGCCGGATCTCACCTGCCTGGGCAAGATCGTCGGCGGTGGCATGCCGGTGGGCGCCTTTGGTGGTCGTCGCGAGATCATGGAGATGATCTCGCCACTTGGCCCCGTCTATCAGGCTGGCACCCTCGCCGGCAATCCACTGGCCATGGCTGCCGGCATCACTCTGCTCGGGAAACTTCGCCAGCCCGGCTTCCACGACGCCCTGGCGCAGCGGGTCGAGACCCTTTGCCATGGTCTCCAGGAAAGAGCCGATGCCGCGGGAATCGACATGATCACCCAGCGTGCCGGCGGCATGTTTGGGGTCTTCTTCACGGGCCAGAGCCGAGTCGACAACTTTGCCCAGACCACCGCCTGCGACGCCGATGCCTTCCGTCGCTTCTTCTCCCTGATGCTCGATCAGGGGGTCTATCTGGCGCCGTCTGCCTTCGAGGCCGGCTTCATGTCCAGTGCCCATGCCCCGGAGGATATCCAGCTGACCCTGGATGGTGCCGAGAAGGCATTCTGGGTGATGCAGCAGGCCTGAGACTCCACTCTCCATACTGGGAGGCACCTTGATGCGCCACACAGATGTCGAACATGCGGCCCCTGAGGAGGTACTGCAGCTGGAGGAGCTGGTCGATCGGCTTGTGGCCTTCCATCGGCACTCGCTCGGCGAGGCCTGCCCCTCCAATGTCGGGCTGGTCGCCTTCAGGAAGCGATTCGAAGGAGACGTGGCGGCCCTCGAGTCGCTGCTCCCCGGCGAGGAGGATCGCCAGCGTCTGGCCTGTCTCCAACAGTGGTTGGACCAGGATCTCGAGCGTCTGGCGCCGTTTTTTCTGGCGCGTCGGGAGCGCCTGCTGGCATCCAGCTGGGCCGCCGCGCATCCCGATAGTCGGCTCTTCCACCAGGGTCGTATATTGCTGGCCAACGCCATCGGCCGCGATCTCCAGGGTCCCGGGATCGATGATCTCGTCGATCCGGGTAGCGACCTGGCCGCACTGCTGGTGGGACTGGAGGCCCACGGCGAAAGCGGACTGGCTCGCCGGGCCCTCGATGGCTACCTGCGCCAATCCGGGGATTACGACCTGGCTCGATTGCTCTCCGTCTTTCGTGTCGTCGAGGCCCTGGCGGGCGCACGACGAGCCTTGCAGCGTCATCAGGCGGCCGGTGAGGATGGCGAACGCCCTGCCCTGCTGGCCGAGACCATGCGGGAGTGTCGTGCCTATCTGGACCTGGCCGAGGCCTATGCCGAGTTCCGCTTCCCTCCGTTGATCATCGGCATCGGCGTCTCGGGCAGTGGCAAGAGCCGCTTCACCCGGACTCTGGTCGGTCGCCTGGGGGCCGTGCGACTCTGTTCGGATGTGGAGCGTCGACGACTGCATGGCATCGATCCACAGCAGGTTGTGATGGAACCTTCTGTGGATATGTTTACGCCGGAGGCCACAGAGCAGACCTATCGTCGACTGGCCGAATGTGCCGGCACGCTGCTGGAGGCAGGATTTCCGACCTGCGTCGATGGCACCTTCCTCAAACGAGAGCAACGCGACCTCCTGCGCCAGCAGGCCGAGGCCCGGGGTCTGCCGGTGCTGCTGGTCAGCTTCGAGGCCGATGAAGCCACCTTGCGCCGGCGCATAGAGAAGCGCGCTCGGCGCCATGGCGTTCCGGTCGAGCAGAGTCTCGCCATATTGGCGTCTCAGCAAGCCGACATCGAGGCCTTTGGCGACGAGGAACGCCTTCACCTGCTGCATCTCGATACCACGGCGGACAACGCCGCCGAGACCCTGGCGGGCCTGATTCAGGATCACGTGCGATTGATCTAGGAGCCGCTTACAAGGAATTCGGTTCTATATGCGATGTCTCCTGGTTCTGCATGCGAAACCATATACTTGTTTATACTTTATCCACATTTCTTATTCTGACCGTCTGGAGAATCGACCATGACCCCAGCCCTGCTGGTCCTGGCCAGCGGCAATGCCGGCAAGCTGCGCGAGTTCCACCAGCTGCTTTCCCCGCTGGGTTTCGATGTGAGGCCCCAGGCCGACTTCGGCGTGGCCGATGTCGAGGAGACCGGCCTGACCTTTGTCGAGAATGCCCTGCTCAAGGCTCGAGAAGCCAGTCGCCTGAGCGGGCTGCCGGCACTGGCTGATGATTCCGGTCTTGAGGTTGATGCCCTGAATGGAGCGCCTGGCATTTATTCCGCACGCTATGCCGGCGAGCCGAAGAGCGATGCGCGCAACAACGCTCGGCTTCTGGCGTCCCTGGCCGAGGTGCCGGAGGGTAGCCGCCGGGCTCGCTACTGGTGCGTACTAGTGTTGCTGCGGCATGCCGAGGACCCGGTACCGTTGATTGTTCAGAGCAGTTGGGAAGGCGAGATCCTGAAGTCTCCCCGCGGTGAGGGGGGCTTCGGCTATGACCCGCTCTTCTGGTTGCCCGACCAGGGAGCGAGCGCTGCCGAACTCACCGCTGAACTGAAGAATCAGCTCAGCCACCGGGGGCGGGCCCTGCAGGCGCTGGTAACGGCAATGGACGACGGGCAAGGACAGCGATGAGCGTTTCTACCCCGCCATCACCCGGAGTGCCGCCGTTATCGCTTTATATTCACGTGCCCTGGTGCGTGCGCAAGTGTCCCTACTGCGACTTCAACTCCCATGGGGTCGGGCGCAGCGCCGAGCTGCCCGAGGCGAGCTACCTCGCGGCGCTGATCGCGGACCTCGAGGCCGACCTGCCGCTGGCCGCGGGGCGTGAGCTCGTGAGTATCTTTATCGGTGGCGGCACACCGAGCCTGATGTCGGCCGGCTTCTACGAGCGATTGCTGCAGGCCGTAGCTGACCGGCTTCCTCTGGCTGCAGATGTCGAGATCACCCTGGAAGCGAATCCCGGTACCCTCGAGCGGGGACGATTCGCCGCCTATCGAGCGGCGGGGATCAACCGGCTGTCGTTGGGAGTGCAGAGCTTCCAGGACGTGCAGCTGGCGGCGCTGGGGCGCATCCATGGCGGTGACGATGCCGTGGCAGCCATCCAGGAGGCGCGCCAGGCGGGCTTCGACAACCTCAACATCGATCTGATGCACGGTCTTCCCGAACAGACGCCGGCGCTGGCGCTGGCCGATCTCGACCAGGCCCTGTCCTTCTCCCCGGAGCATCTGTCCTGGTATCAGCTGACTCTGGAGCCCAATACCGAATTTTACACTTTTCCCCCTGAGCTGCCTCTGGAGGAGGTCCTGTGGGACATCCAGGACATGGGACATGAGCGGCTGGAATCCGCCGGCCTGGAGCGCTACGAGATTTCCGCCTATTCCCGTGCCGGTCGCGGCTCGCGTCACAATCGCAACTACTGGCACTTCGGTGATTATCTGGGAATCGGGGCCGGAGCCCATGGCAAGCTCAGCGTTGCGGGGAGCGATGGTCTGCAGATTCAGCGTCGCTGGAAATCGCGGTTGCCCGACGCCTATTTACGCCGGGTCAACGACCCACGTGGTTTCGTGGCCGGCCAATGCGATATCGATGAGCGAGAGCTGCCGCTGGAATTTGCCATGAATGCTCTGCGCCTGGTGGAGGGTGTGCCGCTGTCGACCTGGAATGCCCATACCGGGCGCGGCTCGCAGGCACTGCTTTCCCGACTGGTTACGGCCCGTGAAAAAGGACTTCTCGTGGAAGATGCCGATAGGCTGCAGGCATCGCCACAAGGTCTGCTATTCTTAAATGAGTTACTGGTCTTGATCAGTGAGTATCGGCCAGGCAAGGAAGAACTTGTCTACTCGTAGGAGATAATGACCCATGATGAAATCATTTCGCTTTATTGCACCCTTCGCCGCAGCCTTGCTGCTGGTAGGATGCACCACCACTGACCCCTATTCCGGCCAGACTCAGCGTAGCCAGACCGGCACCGGTGCGGCCATCGGCGCCGCCGTCGGCGCCGCTGCCGGTGCCCTCAGTGGCGACGGCAGCACAAGTCGCCGCGATCGTGCTCTGATCGGTGCCGCCGTCGGCGCCGCCGCCGGTGGGGGTATCGGCGCCTACATGGATCGTCAGGAGGAGCAGCTACGGCAGAGCACCCAGGGAACCGGCATCGGAGTCGATCGCCGTGGTGACGACATCGTGCTCAATATGCCGAGCGAAGTGACCTTTGGTTTCGATTCTAGCGACCTGACACCCAGCGCGCGCAATGCCCTCAATGATGTTGCCGCGGTGTTGCAGCAGTATCCCGATACCCGGGTCAATATCGCCGGCCATACCGACAGCACCGGCGACGCCGGCTACAATCAGCGGCTTTCCGAGCGGCGTGCCGAATCGGTGGGCAACTACCTGGCTCAGTCCGGTGTATCAGGTAACCGCTTGAGCATGCGCGGCTATGGCGAGAACCAGCCGGTAGCCAGCAATAACACCGAGCAGGGCCGGTCCCAGAACCGTCGGGTGGAAATCACCTTGACGCCCATCGAGGATCGCTTCCAGCAGCAATAAGAGAGTTTCCTGAAGCCTTACCACCCGGGCCCGCCACTGGCGGGCCCTTTTTGTATTGCCGACTCACGGACCTCCTTCCATGCTTTCCTATCAGCATGCCTATCATGCAGGAAATTTCGCCGACGTTCACAAGCATCTGACGCTTTTCGCGATCATTGATCATTTATTACGTAAGAAATCTGCTGTTACGTACATAGATACTCATGCCGGTCGCGGTCTCTATCCACTGGCAGCAGAGGAGACGGCGAGACTCGGTGAGTACCGTGAGGGCATTGATCGGCTATGGCAGGCGAGGGCGCTGCTGGGTAACGCCCCGCTGCTAGACGACTGGCTCGCTGCCGTCGAACGGGTCCAGGCTCGTAGCGACAGGCTCGATCACTATCCTGGCTCGCCCTGGTGGCTGTCAGATCGGTTGCGTGCCCAGGATAGCTTGATGCTCTTCGAACTCCATCCCGGCGAACATGGTTACCTGGCCCGACAGGTAATGCCTGACAATGTGCAGCGTATTCATAGTGACGGATTGCAGGGGCTGGTGAAGCGTCTGCCGGTGGCCACGCCACGCCTGTGCGTACTGGTCGACCCCAGCTACGAGCGCAAGGCAGAGTATGGCCAAGTAGCCAAGGCCGTACTCGAAGCCATGCGAAGGGCGCGTCATGCTGTCGTGCTGGTTTGGTATCCCCTCTTGCCGGCCGGTCATCATCATGAGCTGCTGGAGGAGCTCCGAGTGGGCGGGCTGCGCAAGATCTGGCGTAGCGAGCTGAGGTTGCGTGAGGCAGCTGAGAGTGAACGCGGTATGGTCGGTAGTGGCATGCTGGTGATCAACCCGCCCTGGGGGCTCGAATCGCGGCTGGAAGCCGCCATGCGGCAGGTCACGCCGCTGCTGGGTGCTACCTGCCGTTATCGCAGCGACTGGTGGGTGGGGGAGTAGGGGAACCGCTTACTTGCCGATGCAGAAGCTGCTGAATATCTCACCCAGCAGGTCATCCGCACTGAACTCGCCGGTGATCTCGCCCAGGGCCTGCTGGGCATCGCGCAGGTCCTCGGCGAGCAGTTCACCCGCCCCGTAGCCGGCGAGCTGTGCTGCGCCGTTGCAGAGAGCCTGTCTGGCACGGTCCAGGGCCTCCAGGTGCCGGCGGCGGGCCGAGAAGCGTCCTTCAGTGGTGGCGGCATAGCCCATTACCGACTTGAGGTGCTCCTTGAGGCTTTCCAGCCCCGCGCCGCTCTTCGCAGACAGCCGGATCACCGGGGTGGCATCGTCAGCAGCGATCCCGGGGGATTCGTGGCTGGCGTCAATCTTGTTGCGCACCAGCGTCAACCTTGAGGGATCACGAAGGCGTGCCACGAATTCGGGCCAGATGACCATGGGATCGATGGCATCGGTAGTAGCAGCATCCACCAGCAACAGTACCCGGTCGGCCTGTTCGATTTCTTCCCAGGCGCGGGCCACACCGATCTTCTCCACGGCATCCGGGGTATCGCGCAGCCCGGCCGTATCAATGACGTGCAGTGGCATGCCATCCAGATGGATATGCTCGCGGAGGACGTCCCGGGTGGTGCCCTCGATGTCGGTGACGATGGCCGTATCCTGCTCGGTCAGCGCATTGAGCAGGCTCGACTTGCCGGCATTGGGGCGCCCGGCGATCACCACGCTCATGCCTTCGCGCATCAGGGCCCCCTGTCCGGCTGCGGCACGCACCTCGGCCAGTTCTGACTGGACCTCAGCCAATCTACCGGCGACATGCCCGTCGGCGAGGAAGTCGATCTCCTCTTCGGGGAAGTCGATGGCCGCCTCGACATAGATGCGCAGTTCGATCAGCCGTTGGACCAGTGATGCCACGCGATTCGAGAACTCGCCCTGCAGGGAGCGCAGGGCGTTCTCTGCCGCCCCTCGGGAACTGGCCTCGATCAGGTCGGCGATGGCCTCGGCCTGGGCCAGATCCAGCTTGTCGTTGAGGAAGGCACGCTCCGAGAACTCGCCAGGGCGGGCGAGACGTGCACCCAGCTGGACGCAGCGCTCGAGCAACAGGTCCATGATCACCGGGCCGCCGTGACCCTGTAGTTCCAGCACGTCTTCGCCGGTGAAGGAGTGGGGGCCGGGAAAGAACAGCGCGATACCCTCGTCGATTACCGTGGATTCGCCCCGGAAGGGGCCATAGTGGGCGTATCGCGGAGCAGGACAGTGGCCGACCATGGCCTCGGCGATCGTCGCGCAGGCAGGGCCGGAGACGCGAATGATGCCTACCCCGCCGCGTCCCGGTGGCGTGGCCAGAGCGGTGATGGTGTCTTGATCGTGGAGACTGGCGCTCATCGGCGGTTCCTCGGCTGGAAGGGGATATTGTCCGGGGTGGGTCCCGTAAACGCCAGACCCCCGCCGTGGCGGGGGTCTGGACGTCGGGAAGAAGTACCGCGCTACTTGGTCTTCATGCCCTTGCCGATACTCGGATCGGCCTCGATCTTGCGGGTGATCGCATACTGCTGAACGATGGAGATGCAGTTGTTGACCACCCAGTAGATGACCAGGCCGGCCGGGAACCACAGGAAGAAGAAGGTGAAGACGATCGGCAGCATCTTCATGATCTTCGCCTGCATGGGATCCGGAGGCGTCGGGTTGAGCATCTGCTGGACGAACATCGAGGCGCCCATCAGGATCGGCAGGATGAAGTACGGATCCTTAACCGACAGGTCCTGGATCCAGAACATGAAGGGTGCGTGGCGCAGCTCCACGGACTCCAGCAGCATCCAGTAGAGGGCGATGAACACCGGCATCTGCACCAGGATCGGCAGGCAGCCACCCAGGGGATTGATCTTCTCCTTCTGGTAGAACTTCATCATCTCCTGAGACATCTTCTGGCGGTCGTCGCCGAACTGCTCCTTGAGGCGCTGCATCTCCGGTCCCAGCTTGCGCATGCGGGCCATGGACTTGTAGGCCTTGGCGGAGAGCGGCCACAGGGCCAGCTTCACCAGCAGGGTCAGCAGTACGATGGACCAGCCCCAGTTGCCGATCAGGTCGTGGATCTGGTCCAGCAGCCAGAACAGCGGGTTGGCGATGAACCACAGCCAACCGAAGTCCACCGTCAGCTCCAGGTGAGGCGCCACCTCCTCCAGGCGATCCTGTATCTTGGGCCCCATGTAGAGCGTTGCTCCCAGCGTTGCTTCGCCGTTAGCCGTTACGTTACTGGTGGGTCCGGCGAAGGCGGCCACGTTGCGATTGCGGGAATCGGTGGTCGCGTAGTAGAGGTTCTGCTGGTTCTGGGGGGGGGCCCAGGCCGAGGTGAAATAGTGCTGGATGATGGCGACCCAGCCACCCTCGACGTCGCGGTTGTTGAAGGCGCCTTCTTGTATCTCCTCGAAATCGACCTTCAGATAGCGATCTTCCGGTGTGGAGTAGGCCGCGCCGAGGAAGGACTGCATGCCCAGCGCCGGACCGCTGGAGGGGTCGCTGCTGTTGTCGCGGGCCAGTTGGCCGATGAAGCGGGCCGTGACCGGCTCCTCGGTGTTGTTGGCCAGGAAGTAGTTCACGTCCACCGCGTAGCTATCACGCTCGAAGGTGAAGCGCTTGATCACGTCGACGCCATTCACTTCGGCAAACAGATCGACCTCGAGACGCTTATCGTTATCACCCAGCCGGTACTCGGTCTTCTCGGGGGTGAAGGTGATGCGGCCCTCATGGCCCTCGAGCTGAAGGCCGGAACGTGCCACATAGCTGCGGCTCTCGCTGTCGGACAGCAGCACATAGGGTCGTTCGGAGTTGAGGCTGAAGCGATGCTGGGGAAGCGCCGCATAGACAATATCCCCACCTTGTGGGTCGATGCGTACATCGAGCACGTCGGTGACGACGGCTACCAGATCACGGCTGCCCGACGGAGAAACGGCTTCGCCGGGGATGTCTCCGGTCATGTCGTCCGCCGAACTGGCGGTTGCGGGTACCGAAAGGTCGTCTCTACCCGAGGACGCCGTGTCCTGGCGAGCCCCTTCCGGGGCTTTGCTCGAGATGGCGGGAGATTGCGGCTCAGGGGTCACCTGTCCGTAGTCCTGATTCCACTGGACGATCAACAGGTAGGCGAGTACCGCCAGAGGAATCACGAGGAGAAGTCGTTTTACGTCCATGAGGGGTCTGCCCGATGGGGAGTGAACATTCCGATGGCGCAACGCAGGTCGCACACCCGAGATACACGAAAGCCTGCCGGAGGCAGGCTAGATAATGCGTGCAGGCTGGCTGCATTCGATGCATCAGCGTGGAAGATCGCAACGAAGATGGCAGTGGTGATGCTCATGCAGGCTCCGGCATAAACGGGCACGCTGGGGTACCTGTCATCGCTTGAGGCCTGCTCCACTGGTCTCCTGGCTGGACAAGTCTGTCCCAGGGGGCGACTTTCGCGCTTCTTTCTCCAGTCGCCGCCACATCCCGTGGAGCTGACGATGCACGGTGGCATTGTCCAGTTCATGGACTCCTCGTCTTGCCAGCACCACGATATCCACCGAGGGCAGTCGATGCTGCTGAAGCCGGATGGATTCGCGGACGATGCGCTTTAGGCGGTTTCGGTCAACGGCTCTGCGAACATTCTTCTTGCTGAAGATCAGGCCGAGACGCGGGTGACCAAGCTCGTTGGGAGAGGCCAGGGCCATCAGCCCTTTGCCGTGGACCTTGAATGCAGCCGTTTCGAAGACATGTCGATAATCCCCGGCTGTCAGCAGTCGCAACTGCCGGGGATAGCCCTGACGAGACACGCGAGGGCCGCGTTCAGGCGCTCAGACGCTTGCGGCCCTTGGCACGACGACGGGCCAGTACAGCACGGCCATTCTTGGTGGCCATGCGCGCACGAAAGCCATGCATGCGCTTGCGCTTGAGGACGCTGGGTTGAAAAGTACGTTTCATAACTCGTTATTCCCACGTGGTTTTCGGAACGAATCGATTATTCGAAGGCATCCGGATGCCGCTGGCGGACCCGGGGGTATTCGGTTCAAGACCGGAAATTGTAGTGATTTCAGCCCCGCGGTGCAATTCTTCCGTGCTTCCCTATGCCATAGGCAGGGTTTGGGAGCCGGTTACTCGGACTCAGGCGCTATAGGAGACTCTCAAGAAAGGTGTGATCTTGTTATCACTATTGGGGATATACATTGTGGGTAACATGTTATTAATGATAAATATCAGATGGTTGAACGGAATTTTTGGTTGTGGACAAGGTGGGGATGTCAAGGGGGCAACCTTGCCCGGGCTATTGGCAGATCAGGTTGAATCCGTGAGTTTCGGATGTCCCGGCGTCACGGTCTCTGCGGGTCGCCGATAGGTTTTCCACAGCACGTTACGCGGCGCCAGGCATGTGGATAACCCGTTGGCTGAACGATACAATGGGCGGCCGTTTTCAATGCAATGGTGAGGTCGCGTGTCACTGGCTCTCTGGCAACAATGTCTGGATACCCTGCAGGATGAACTGAATTCCCAGCAGTTCAATACCTGGATCCGTCCGCTGCAGGCGGAGGAAGGGGAGTCCAACCAGTTGCGCCTGCTGGCGCCGAACCGCTTCGTGCGTGACTGGGTTAGCGACAAGTATGCCAAGCGGATCAGCGAACTGATGCGTGAGCTCTCGCCCGCCAAGCCGCCGAAGGTGGTGCTGACCGTCGGCAGTCGGCGCGCCGCGCCCAACCCTCAGCCTCGTGAGTTGGGCAATCCCGTTTCGGCGGCGCGTACCCCCGTCGCACCCTCGGTTCAAGTCCCGCCGCGGGTGGATGTGGGGGACGAGCGCGAGATCGATCAGTTGCGCGAGGAGAAGAGTGGCCAGCGACGTGGTGGCGAGCGTCAGGTGCAGGTGGAAGGTAGCCTCAAGCACAACAGTGGCCTCAATCCCAACTTTACCTTCGAGACTTTCGTCGAGGGCAAGTCCAACCAGCTGGCCAGGGCCGCGTCTCGCCAGGTATCCGAGAATCCTGGTGGCGCCTACAATCCGCTGTTCCTCTATGGGGGGGTCGGCCTAGGCAAGACCCACCTTATGCATGCTGTGGGGAATGCCCTGGCCGAGCATCGTTCTAACGCCCAGGTCATCTACCTGCATTCCGAGCGCTTCGTGGCCGACATGGTCAAGGCGTTGCAACTCAATGCCATCAACGACTTCAAGCGCTTCTATCGCAGCGTCGATGCGCTGCTGATCGATGACATCCAGTTTTTTGCCGGCAAGGAACGCTCCCAGGAAGAGTTCTTCCATACCTTCAATGCGCTGCTCGAGGGTGGCCAGCAGATGATCCTGACGTCGGACCGATATCCCAAGGAAATTAGTGGGGTAGAGGAGCGTCTGAAGTCCCGTTTCGGCTGGGGGCTGACGGTGGCCATTGAGCCACCGGAGCTTGAGACCCGGGTAGCGATCCTGATGAAGAAGGCCGATCAGGCCAAGGTCGATCTGCCCCACGACGCAGCCTTCTTCATTGCCCAGAAGATCCGCTCCAATGTGCGCGAACTCGAGGGCGCCCTGAAGAAGGTGATCGCCGACTCTCACTTCATGGGCAAGACGATCACCCAGGACTTCATTCGCGAGTCACTCAAGGACCTGCTGGCGCTTCAGGACAAGCAGGTCGGAGTGGACAACATCCAGCGCACGGTAGCCGAGTACTACAAGATCAAGCTTTCCGACCTGCTCTCCAAGCGTCGTTCCCGTTCGGTGGCCAGGCCACGGCAGGTGGCCATGGCCCTGGCCAAGGAGCTCACCAATCATAGCCTGCCCGAGATCGGTGATGCCTTCGGTGGCCGAGATCACACCACCGTCTTGCATGCCTGCCGCAAGGTGAAGGCGTTGCAGGAGGAGAGCTCGGATATTCGCGAAGACTACAAGAATCTGCTGCGGCTGTTGACCAGCTGAATGGAACACCAGCGGTCGGGTCGCCGGCCTCAATCTCTCCAGTACAAGTAGTGGAGCCGTCATGAAATTTTCCATCTCCCGAGAAGCGCTGCTGCGCCCGCTGACGCTGGTTGCCGGCGTGGTGGAGCGACGCCAGACTCTGCCGGTACTTTCGAATGTGCTGATTCAGGTCGACCAGGATCAGGTGTCCCTCACCGGTACCGATCTCGAGGTCGAGCTGATTGGCCGCACCGCCGCTAGCCTGGTGGAAGAGACTGGTTCGGCTACCGTGCCGGCCCGCAAGCTCATGGACATCTGCAAGTCGTTGCCCGATCAGTCCGAGATACAGCTATCTCTCGAGGAGGGGCGAGCCGTACTGCGCAGTGGTCGCTCACGCTTCACCCTATCGACCCTGCCGGTGGCCGAGTTCCCCAACATCGAGCAGGACCAGAGCAATGTGGAGCTCAGCCTTCCGCGGGGCACCCTCAAGCACCTGATCGATGCGACCTCCTTCGCCATGGCTCAGCAGGACGTTCGCTATTACCTCAATGGCATGCTCCTGGAGCTCGGCAACAACCTGGTGCGTACCGTGGCCACCGATGGCCATCGCCTGGCCGTGTGCTCGCGCCCGGTCGAGATCCAGGTGGAACCGTCCCAGAAGCTGATCGTGCCGCGAAAGGGGATCCTGGAATTGGTCCGCCTGCTAGATGACGGCGAGGAGCCGGTGAGTCTGACCCTGGGTACCAGCCATGTACGCGCCCATACCGGTGACTTCACCTTCACCTCCAAGCTGGTGGATGGCAAGTTCCCCGACTATGAGAGGGTAGTGCCACGTGGTGGTGATAAGGTCTTAATCGCCGACCGTGCCGAGCTACGCCAAGTTCTGTCCCGCACGGCCATTCTCTCCAACGAGAAGTACCGTGGTGTACGCCTGAATCTTGAGGAGGGTAATCTGCGAGTGATGGCCAACAATCCCGAGCAGGAAGAGGCCGAGGAGAGCGTCACCATCGAGTACAGCGGGCCGGCCATGGAAATCGGCTTCAATGTCGGCTATCTCGTCGATGTGCTCGGTGTGCTGGACGAAGATCGTGTGCAGATGACCTTGGCCGATCCCAACAGCAGTGCGCTGATGGAAGAGCCCGGCGGCGGCGACGCCATGTACGTCGTCATGCCGATGCGTCTCTGAAGCGACGGCGGACGGTGCCTGTGCTGCGTGCCGTCTCCGTCGAGGTCGATCCTGCCTGATGCCTCTCGAACGCCTCGCCTTTCATGGCCTGCGAAATCTGCAGGCCGTGGACCTGACCCCGGGTCCGCGCATCAATCTCTTTACCGGCGCCAACGGCAGCGGAAAGACCAGCCTGCTGGAAGGTATCCATGTCCTCGGCATGGGGCGTTCCTTTCGTGCTCGCCAGCTACGCCAGGCCATCACGCACGACACCGATGCGATGACACTGCATGGCCGCCTGACAGGCAATCCGCCGGTGACCATCGGTATACGTCGTCATCGCGAGAGGGGTGAGTTGGAAATGCGCCTGTCAGGTGAACGCCTGGAACGTGTCTCGCGCCTGGTGGAAACCCTGCCGTTGCAGTTGATCAACCCAGACACCTTCCGTCTTCTGGAGGGCCCACCCGCCGGTCGCCGCGAGTTTCTCGATTGGGGTGTGTTTCACGTGAAACATGATTTTCTCGATGCCTGGCGGCGTTTCCGGCGCGCCCTGAAACATCGGAATGCCCTTCTCAGACATGGTAGAATATCTGACGCTTCCTTGGATGCATGGGAACAAGAGCTGGTGCACTGGAGCGACCGGCTGGATGCTATGCGCCGTGAATGGGTCGAACTTTTCCTGCCGGTGTTTGAGGACACGCTGACCGAACTGATCGCGTTGCCCGAGCTTTCGCTACGCTATTCGCGTGGCTGGGACCGTAAGCGACAACTGGCGGACATTCTACGCCACGGACGTGACACCGATCACCAGATGGGGTTTACCCAGCAGGGGCCGCAGCGGGCAGAGTTGGGTATTCGTCTTGGCAAGCGTCCAGCGGTGGAAGTGCTTTCTCGCGGACAGCAGAAGTTGGTGGTAAGTGCCCTGAAACTGGCTCAGGGGCGTCTTCTCGAAGAAATGACCGGTCGTACCTGCATCTACCTGATCGACGACCTGCCTGCAGAGCTGGATAACGACCATAGACGGGTCTTCTGCGGATGGCTAGAGCGCATGTGCTGCCAGGTGTTCATCACCAGCGTCGATCCCCATGCCCTAGCGGATCTCTGGCAGCCGGACACCCAGGTAACGATGTTCCACGTGAAACATTCCGAGTCGGGGCAGGGGCAGTTGCTGCCAATGGACAGACAGACTTCATGACGGAGTAGTCAATGAGCGAACAGGCTTACGACTCATCGAGCATCAAGGTCCTCAAAGGGCTGGATGCCGTACGCAAGCGGCCAGGCATGTACATCGGTGATACCGATGACGGAACGGGCCTGCACCATATGGTGTTCGAACTGGTGGACAACTCCATCGATGAAGCCTTGGCCGGGCACTGCAGTGAAATCAGAGTCATCATCCATCCTGATGAAACGATCACGGTAACCGACAACGGTCGTGGTGTTCCGACAGATCTCCACGAAGGAGAAGGTGTGTCGGCGGCCGAGGTGATCATGACGGTGCTGCATGCCGGCGGCAAGTTTGATGACAATTCCTACAAGGTGTCAGGTGGTTTGCACGGCGTGGGGGTCTCCGTTGTCAATGCCCTGTCCGAGGAGTTGAAGCTGACTATCTGGCGTGCGGGCCAGGTGCATGAGCAGATCTACCACCATGGCGTTCCCGATGCCCCCCTGGCGGTGGTAGGAAAGACGGAAAAGAGCGGAACGCGCGTACACTTCCGTCCTTCGACCGAGACCTTCCACAATATCGAATTTCACTACGACATCCTGGCCAAGCGGCTGAGGGAGCTTTCCTTCCTCAACTCTGGTGTGGCCATTCGACTGATGGACGAGCGTAGCGGAAAGGAGGAACTGTTCCACTACGAGGGTGGACTCAAGGCCTTCGTCAATCACTTGAATACCAACAAGACTGTGCTCAATCCGGTGTTCCATTTCAATGCCGAACGCGAGGACGGTGTCGGTGTGGAAGTGGCGATGCAGTGGAATGACACCTTTTCAGAGAACATCTTCTGCTATACCAACAATATCCCTCAGCGGGATGGCGGCACCCATCTGGCCGGTTTTCGCGCAGCACTTACCCGCTCGCTGAATCACTACATAGAGGTCGAGGGACTCCTCAAGAAGGCCAAGGTCAACACCTCCGGTGACGATGCCCGTGAGGGTCTGACCGCGATCATCTCTGTAAAAGTGCCAGATCCCAAGTTCTCGGCTCAGACAAAAGACAAGCTGGTCTCCTCCGAGGTCAAGACCGCGGTCGAGCAGGAAATGGGCCGACTCTTCTCCGAGTATCTGGTCGAGAAGCCCAATGAAGCCAAGGCCATCGTCAACAAGATGCTGGATGCGGCCCGTGCCCGTGAGGCGGCGCGCAAGGCGCGTGACATGACGCGCCGCAAGGGGGCCCTGGACATCGCGGGCCTGCCCGGCAAGCTGGCCGACTGTCAGGAGAAGGACCCAAGTCTCTCAGAGCTCTTCCTCGTCGAGGGTGACTCGGCCGGGGGTAGTGCCAAGCAGGGTCGGGATCGGCGTACCCAGGCGATACTGCCGCTCAAGGGCAAAATCCTCAACGTCGAGAAGGCGCGCTTCGACAAGATGCTCTCCTCAGCCGAGGTCGGCACCCTGATCACGGCCCTGGGCTGCGGTATCGGTCGGGAGGAGTTCGATCCCGACAAGTTGCGTTACCATTCCATCATCATCATGACCGATGCCGACGTGGACGGCTCGCACATCCGAACTCTGCTGCTGACCTTCTTCTTCCGTCAGATGTCGCAGCTGATCGAGCGAGGTCATGTTTTTATCGCCCAGCCGCCTCTCTACAAGATCAAGCGTGGAAAGCAGGAGCTCTATCTCAAGGATGAGCAGGCGATGATCGATTATCTCACGACGACGGCTCTTGACGGAGCGCGATTGCATGTCAACGCCGATGCGCCTGGTATCGCCGGTACTCAGCTGGAAGCGCTCGTCAACCAGTACCGTGACGTGATGAAACGCATCGATCGGCTATCGCGCGTCTACCCCAATGTGGTTCTGCGCAAGATCGTCCATGCGGCGCATCTCGAGGGCGAACAGAGCCTGCGTGATCGCGTCACCATGCAGAATTGGATCGAATATCTTCAGGGAGAGATGGATGCCCTGGTCTCCTACGAGGGTGGTCCCCGCTATACCTTCCGCCTCGAGGAGGAGAATGAGCGTGGCGTTTTCCTGCCGGCGGTGTCGCTGACCGCGCATGGTGTCACTACCGACTATGTCTGGGGTATTGAGTTCTTCACCAGTGCCGATTATCGCGCCATGGCAAGCCTTGGAGAGACGCTGGACGGCCTGCTGGAAGCAGGTAGCTATGTGGCCCGCGGGGAGCGACATAAGCCTGTCTCGAACTTCTATGATGCCCTGGAGTGGCTGATGGCCGAGGCACAGCGTGGCCTCTCCATTCAGCGCTACAAGGGGCTGGGCGAGATGAACCCGGATCAGCTCTGGGAGACGACCATGAATCCTGATACTCGACGCATGCTGCGTGTCTCTATCGAGGATGCGGTCGCTGCCGACATGATGTTCAATACCTTGATGGGTGACGAGGTCGAGCCCAGGCGCGACTTCATCGAACGCTATGCGCTGGTGGCCAACCTGGATATATGATGGCCGAGGTGGCATGTTCCACGTGAAACATTGCTGAAAGCGCCCAGCGCCGAAGAAAAGCCCCACCATCACTTGATGGTGGGGCTTTTCTATATGCTGCAGGCGAGGTTTCCTTGCTCCTTACTCCTTACTCCTTACTCCTTACTCCTTACTCCTTGCCCCTTGTGTCAGTGCCTAGTCAGTGCGCCAGCAGCCAGTCAACGAAGGCCGCTAGATCATCGAAGACCAGCGCGTCTTCAAGTCCCTCTCCCTTCTCTTCCGTCCTGCACCCCTTGCCGGTACGGACCAGCACCGACCGGCAACCCAGCGGCTCGCCGGCCTGCAGGTCGCGCAGGCTGTCGCCTACCATCCAGCAGCCCTTGAGGCTTTTCAGCGCCAACGCTTCTCGAATCTCCTCCAGCAGTCCGGGAGAGGGTTTGCGGCACTCGCAGTTATCTTCCGGTCCATGAGGACAGTAGGCGATATGGGCGATCTCACCGCCTGCCTCATGGACCAGCTCGCGGAGGCGATCATGCATGGCCTCCAGGGTTTTGGTGTCGTAATAACCGCGGGCCACGCCCGACTGGTTGGTGGCGACGGCCACTGTCCAGCCGGCATGGCCGAGTTTAGCAATGGCCTCGATGGCGCCAGGGTAGGGTATCCACTCGGAAAGGGATTTCACATACTCGTCGGAATCGTGATTGATGACACCATCGCGGTCGAGGATCACGAGCCGGTCGGCGGTGGTCATGGGGCCGAGCTCCTTGGCAGACATTCTTGAATTCAGGAGTGTTTCACGTGGAACAATTTCTGCCAAGTGGTCTCCTCGAGGCTGCGATGTTTCACGTGGAACAGGGGCCGGGCATCAAAAAAGCCGGCGATTGCTCGCCGGCCTCGGTGTCGCAGAGGAGGGGCTTTACTGCTGGAGCAGGGCGATATCCGCCACTTCCAGGAAAAGAGCCTGGAGGCCGGCGAGCAGTGCCAGGCGGTTGCGGCGCACGGCAGGTTCCTCGGCCATGACCATGACCTGATCGAAGAAGGTGTCTACCGGTTCCCGAAGGCCGGCCAGGACGTCCAATGCCTCGCTGTAGCGAGCCTCGGTGAAGAGAGGCATCACCGTCTGGCGACGCGAATCCAGAGCGTCGTAGAGCGTCTTTTCGGCAGTTTCCTGGAGCAGGGCGGGTTCTACCTCGGTAGTGTCGTCGTGCTGCTGCTTGGTCAGGATATTGGAGACCCGCTTGTTGGCGGCAGCCAATGCCGCGGCTTCCTCGCGACGAGAAAAGCCCTGAACGGCGCGCAGGCGTCGCGCGAAATCGAGGGGCTCGGTTACCGGACGAGCACGTACGGCGAGGTAGACCTCGGTATCGATACCTTCATCGCGTGCCCACGCACGGAAGCGGTCGAGCATGTAGGTGAGCACCTCGTCCACCAGCCCTGCGGCGTAAGGCAGCTCCTGGTGCTGTGCTGCGGCCAGCTCCAGCAGCTCCCGCAGGTCGAGGGCCAACTCACCCTTGACCAGGATGTTGATCACGCCGATGGCGGCGCGGCGCAGGGCGAAGGGATCCTTGGTGCCGCTGGGTCGCTGGCCTATACCGAAGATGCCAGTGAGAGTATCCAGGCGATCCGCCAGGGCCAGTGCCAGGCCGGTACGGGTCTGGGGGATCGCGTCACTGGCGAAGCGGGGCAGGTACTGCTCCTCGAGGGCCTGGGCCACCTCGGCGGCCTCTCCGTCGTTGGACGCATAGTAGCGACCCATGATGCCCTGGAGTTCCGGAAACTCGAGTACCATCTCGGTGAGGAGATCGCACTTGCCGAGTTCTGCGGCCCGTCGTGCCTGTGTCACGTCGCCGTCGATATGGCCGGCGATGAAGGCCGCCACGGCGGCGCTACGATGTGCCTTGTCGGCCAGGGTGCCGAGCTTCTTCTGAAATATCACCCCCGCCAGTTCAGGTGCGCGGTCCGCCAGCGGGCGCCGGCGATCGGTGTCGTAGAAGAAGGCGGCATCTGCCAGGCGAGGGCGGATCACCTTCTCGTTGCCCTGGATCACCTGCTCGGGCTCCAGGCTGTCGATGTTGGAGATGGTGATGAAAAGCGGCTTGAGGTGGCCTTCGTGGTCCAGTAGGTGGAAATATTTCTGGTTGGCCTTCATGGAGGAGATCAGGCACTCGGCCGGTACCTCGAGGAAGCGCTCGTCGAAGCTGCCGGACAGAGCCACGGGCCATTCCACCAGTCCGCTCACCTCGACGAGCAGATCTTCGTCGATCACTGCCGTGGCGTCCTGCACCTCGGCCTCGGCCAGCACCTGCTCGCGAATACGCTCTAGGCGCTTGTCGCGGTCGGCCAGCACCCAGGCCTGTTCCAGGGCGCCGAGGTAGTCGTCGGCGTGGGCCAGTTCGATGGGGGCCGGCGCGTGGAAGCGGTGGCCGCGGGTGGTGCGCCCTGCCTGCAGGCCCAGGGCGCTGGCCTGAACGACCTGGCTGCCGTAGAGCATGACCAGCCAGTGGACGGGCCGGGAGAACTCCACCCGTGAGGCACCCCAACGCATGTTTTTGGGTACCGGCAGGGCGCCGATGGCCTTCTCGACGATGGCGGGGAGCAGGGCCGTGATCGCCTCGCCCTGCTGCTCCTCGCGGTAACCCAGCCAGGTGCCCTTGTCGGTCTCCAGGTAGATCAGGTCGTCGACGCTGACGCCGCAGGAGCGGGCGAAGCCTTCGGCGGCGCGTGTCGGCTGACCCTCCTTGAAGGCGGCAGCCAGGGCCGGGCCACGACGCTCGACCTCGCGGTCGGGCTGCTTGTCGGCCAGCTCGCCCACTTGGATGGCCAGCCGGCGCGGGCCGCCATGGGCGAGGACTTCGCCGAAATCGATGTCGGCCTCGACGAGCCCCCGGCGGATGCTCTCGGCAAGGGCGTCGGAGAGGTCATCGATGGCGCCCGGTGGCAGCTCCTCGACGCCCAGTTCGACCAGTAGGGTATTGGCAGCCATCAAGCGTCTCCCTGTTCGGCAATCAGTTCGTGGCGCAAGGCCTCGGGGGCCAGCGGGAAGCCGGCGGCCTTGCGCGAGTCGTAGTAGGCCTGGGCCACGTCACGGGCCATGGTGCGCACGCGCAGGATATAGCGCTGGCGTTCGGTCACCGAGATGGCGTGGCGGGCGTCCAGCAGGTTGAAGGTGTGCGATGCCTTGAGCACCTGTTCGTAGGCGGGCAGCGGCAGGCTGGCATCCAGCAGTTTGGTGCACTCGCGTTCTTGGTGGTCGAAGGAGGCGAAGAGGAAGTCGACGTCGGCATGCTCGAAGTTGTAGGCCGACTGCTCGCGTTCGTTCTGCAGATAGACGTCGCCGTAGGTGACGCGACTGCCATCCGGAGCCACCGTCCATACCAGGTCGTAGACGCTATCGACATCCTGCAGATACATGGCGATCCGCTCCAGGCCGTAGGTGAGCTCGCCGGTGACCGGGTAGCACTCGAGGCCCCCGGCCTGCTGAAAGTAGGTGAACTGGGTTACTTCCATGCCGTTGAGCCAGACCTCCCAGCCCAGGCCCCAGGCGCCAAGGGTGGGGGACTCCCAGTTGTCCTCGACGAAGCGGATATCATGAACCAGAGGATCAAGACCCAGGTGCTTCAGCGATCCCAGGTAGAGCTCCTGCAGCTCGGTGGGGGAGGGCTTCATCACCACCTGGAATTGGTAGTAGTGCTGCAGACGATTCGGATTTTCGCCATAGCGACCATCGGTGGGGCGACGGGAAGGCTGTACGTAGGCGGCGTTCCAGGTCTCGGGGCCGATGGAGCGCAGGAAGGTGGCGGGGTGAAAGGTGCCGGCCCCTACCTCCATGTCCAGGGGTTGCAGGATCACGCAGCCCTGTTCGGCCCAGTACTGCTGCAGGGCGAGAATCAGGCCCTGGAAGGTTGTCACGTCTGGCATCGACGGGGGTGTCGAGGGAGTCATTGGAAGCACCGTTGGCCATGAATTCACGAGCCGTCAAGTATACAATCACAGGCAGATCGGTTATAGGCACAGGCCCGGAGACGAGAGGATTCCCATGATCGTAGTGACAGGCGGGGCCGGCTTTATCGGCTCGAATCTGGTCAAGGCACTCAATGCCCGCGGCCGTGATGATGTACTGGTGGTCGACGATCTCAGCGATGGCACCAAGTTCGTGAACCTGGCCGACTGCACTCTCGGGGATTACTTGGACAAGGATGACTTTCTTTCCCGGGTGAAAGCAGCGATGAGTGGCGAGGAATCGCATCTTCCGCCCATCGAGGCCATCTTTCACGAGGGCGCCTGCTCGGACACTACCGAGTGGGACGGTCGCTTCATGCTCGAGAACAACTTCGAGTACTCCAAGGTGCTGCTGCACTTCTGTCAGGGAGAAGGGATACCTTTCCTGTACGCCTCCTCGGCGGCCACCTACGGTGGCAGCGAGGTGTTCTTCGAGGCCCCGGAGCACGAGAAGCCCCTCAACGTCTACGGGTACTCGAAGCTGCTGTTCGATCAGTACGTGCGTGCCCGCCACGATGAATTCACCAGCCAGGTGGTAGGGTTTCGCTACTTCAATGTTTACGGGCCCCGGGAGCAGCACAAGGGCAAGATGGCCAGCGTTGCCTATCATCACCATACCCAGATCAGCGCGGGTCAGAATGTGAAGCTGTTCGGTGCCTGGGATGGCTACGAGGCCGGCATGCAGAGTCGCGACTTCATTTATGTGGGGGACGTGGTGGACGTCAACCTGTGGTTCCTGGATCACCCCGAGGCTTCCGGTATCTTCAACCTGGGCACCGGCCGCGCCGAGCCCTTCAAGGCCATTGGCGAGACCGTGGTCGACTATTATGGTCGTGGCATGATCGATTACATCGACTTTCCCCAGGAACTCAAGGGTCGCTATCAGAGCTATACGCGCGCCGATATCACCCGTTTGCGCGAGGCCGGCTACGATCGGGAGTTCCTCACTGTGGCCCAGGGAGTACGCGAGTATCTGGAGTGGCTTAATGGCTGAGGCCCGGCGGATGTCTATCTCCGGGGAGCCACGCATCCTGGTGGTGGGGCCTTCCTGGGTCGGCGACATGGTCATGGCGCAGAGCCTCTTCAAGACCCTGAAGGCAAAGCAGCCAGGCAGCCGGATCACCGTGGTGGCGCCTGCCTGGTCACGGCCGATCCTCGAGCGGATGGATGAGGTCGATGAGGTGGCCTGCCTTGAGGTGGGACATGGCCAGTTCGGTCTGGCCACCCGGCGACAACTCGGTCGTTCCCTGCAAGGACGTTTCGATCATGCCATTGTGCTGCCACGCTCCTGGAAGTCGGCGTTGGTACCCTTCCTGGCACGTATCCCCCTGCGTACCGGCTTCACCGGCGAGCAGCGCCTTTGGCTGCTCAACGACCGCAGGCGACTCGACAAGGCAGTGCTGGACCAGACCGTGAAGCGCTTCGTGGCCCTGGGGCTGCCGGCGGAAGAAGCCGCCCGGGGAGACTTTCCCCTTCCCCGACCCCGACTGCGCCTGGACACCGATAACCTGGTTGAGCGTCGCGTCGAACTGGGGCTCTCGTCGCGCCCGGCCATCGGCATGATGCCGGGGGCAGAATATGGCCCCGCCAAACAGTGGCCACTAGCGTACTTTCGTGAACTGGCGAGATTGCTGGTGTTGGAAGGGTTCGAGGTCCGTGTGCTCGGGGGGCCCAAGGACGTGGATGCCGGCGAGGTGATCGCCGATGCGCTTCCCCACACGCACAATCTTTGCGGCAGGACGCGGCTGGCGGATGCCGTCGACCTGCTGGGAGATTGTCAGCAGGTGGTGACCAACGATTCCGGGCTGATGCACGTGGCGGCAGCAGTGGGAACCCGGATACAGGCCATCTACGGGTCGTCATCGCCCGCCTATACGCCACCGTTGACCGAGAATGCCGAGGTGCACTATCTCGGCCTCGACTGCTCGCCCTGTTTCCAGCGTACCTGCCCGCTGGGGCACACCAACTGCCTGAAGCAGCTTATGCCCGAACGGGTCCTGCAGGCGATACTAGCGAGCGCCGGCTAGGGCAACTCCTCAGGCACCTCGAGCGCTTGGTCCTCGGGGGTCTCGACGACTTGCTCGACGACCGATTCTGGGGGTGGCGGCGGGGCTTGCGGGGGCGCCAGTCCTTCCCACAGCCGCTCCTGGAGGGCAGTTTCTTCCCTAAGGCGGGTGTTGAGGGTATCCAGCCCGTGCTCCTCGACCAGGGTCGGTTCACCGGAAAGCAGCGATACGCCAAGCCCGGCACGGTGCCAGTCGATGACGAACCCCATGGCCTCGAGTATCGTGGGCAGGATATCCATGGTCGAGGCTTCGACATCGAGCCGGCGGGGCTCGAGTTGTTCCTCCAGCAGCATGAAGGTATTGTCTCGTTCGCCGGCGACCAGTTGCTCCCAGGCGGACACACGCATGGTCAGATGGTCGCTGGCGATCACTACCAGGGTATTTTCCAGCAAGTCTGCTTCCTTGAGCCGCTCGACCAGACGGCGAGCTAGCCAGGCCGAGCATTCCACCGAATAGAGGATGTCCACGCCGTCGAACTCGCCCTGGCGCTGCCGGCATTCCCGAGCCGGATAGCCACTCGGCGCATGGCCGGTGATACTGAGATTGACCAGCCCCCAAGGGCCGTCCTGCTCATCGAGCCGGCGAATTTCCTCGAAGGTGAAGTCATAGAGGGTATCGTCGTAAAGGCCCCAGCTGTTGACATAGCCGGGGTCCTCGAGCCGTGGCACCAGTTCTTCCCGCCCCAGTACCTTGTCGAAGCCGTGGTCCCGGTAGAAGACCCCCTTGCCTGCAAAGCGTGGGCTGGCACCGCCCATATAGGTCAAGGTGTAACCTCGCTCGGCGAGCAGATCCCCCAGGCAATCGACGCCTGGCACCACCTTGCCGAGCGGCTCGAACTGGCTATCGTGCAGCAGGCCGGCTGGCATCAATGGCGTGCCACACTGGCTGGCAATCATGCCGGCCATGGTCCAGCCGGTATTGTCGACCTGACGAACTCCGTTGAAGACCACGGCCTTCTCGCCCAGGGCCTCTAGGTGAGCGTAGGCATCGCCGAAGCGTTCCTGGTCAGCATAGGTACCCTCGATGCTCTCCAGGTAGAGCAGCAGCAGGTTGGGTGGATCGCGAGGGGCATCGAGAACGATCGGCTCGACATACCGGCGCTCCAGCCAGGCACCATCCTCGGTGACGAGAGCGGCGCCGCGTTGACCCATGCCATAGAGCATAGGGTTGCTTGCCAGCAGGGCCACGGCCAGCAGACGCTCCCCTCGCCGCCAGCGATGGTCGACACGGACCAGCCAGGTGAAGGAGGCCAGCAGCATGAGCATGCTCAAGGTGTATAGCATGGCGGCGCCGATGCGGTCGCCACCGCCATGTTCTTCCATGCCGGCCTGGAGGTGAAAGAACACCGCACCGAGATCGACCATGCCGAAGCTATTGGCCAGGAAGACATAGAGCCCCCACAGGGCGATCGGCAACAGCGACCAGGGCCATACTTTGCGCGGGGATTTGGGCTGCTGCGGCGCACCCCAGCGGTACCAGCGGGCCAGCAGCAGCCACCCGCCGGCGACCGGCACCATTGCCCAAAGCGGAACATGGGGCATGGCGGACACGGCAAATCCCAGCCACAGCCCGATCGACGAGCAGTGCCCACCAGCGGGGCTGATGTACGGGAGCATCCGGGAGAGGGCTGATCTTACAGCGATGGACTGGATAGGAAACTAGTTACCAAGTGTCAGACAGGTTACACAGCAGTTTGCCTCGCGCGATGCTCAGCACGAAAGTATTCCATTGGGTGGAAGGCCTTCCTATCAAGTAGGCACGTTGGCCATGGCCAGGAGAATGGCGCCAGCATCGATCAGAGGGCCGGCACCAGACGTGCCGGGTTCGATGCCACGGCCTCGGTACGATGATCTACCCTACGCGGGAATCACGTCATTGACAGCTGTCCCGAATCGATGAAGTACTTTTGAAGGACCAGCAGTCCGATAAGGCGTTCCCGCGCGGTATCGCGAAACGTTGCGACATAGCGGTTCGCCTGGAGGATGATCGCCTTCGCTTCCTCGGGGTTGGCCTCGTAATAGGCGATCTTGTCGTCGAGGTCTGAATAGTCGTCCTTGAGCTGTACGTAGTGATAGCCGGGCGTAGTTGCCCTTCCATGAACCAGGTCTCGAAGCGCGGCCGGCGCATCAGGCACAGAGAGTTGGAGGCCATGATCCACTTCAGGTTGGTGGCGACGTCTTTGCCTTCGATGCTGAGAATATAGCGGTAGCGCAGCTGCTCCGAAACCGAAAGGAAGTCGCCATGCCAGGGGTTGCCGGCAGCGTTGCGGTGGATATCGGCGACGTTGCACAGCGGATGATCATGGAAGTCCCGCACGAAGCGGCGACGATGCTCCTGGTGGCAAGCGCCACGCCAGACGGCTAGCGGGCGTTTCTGTTCGAAGCTCAGCTGGTCACCGGGCAGGTAGTAGTGGCGCACTCGATTGAGCTTGAGCAGGACGCTGTTGTGATTGTGCTCACCGATGGGGCGACTCTTGACCAGGGTAGGCACCTCGGGCACTTCCCTGACATCGCCGAACTGGTGGCAGAAGCGCAGCTCCGGGGGAAGTAGCGCAGTAGCGATACCAGGTCCAGATGGTGAGACCAACTCTTCTCGCGTTGAAAATGCGCGAGGCAGAGGGCGTCCTCGGGCAGGGCAACGGGGCCGGTCAGGCGGTTGTAGTAGTGCACGCGCTGCCAGATCGCCTGTCGCTCCGCCGGCGGCAGCGCTTCCACCTGACGTAGCAGCCGTTTCTGCCGATGTCGCAGCCAGCGGGAGGGGACCAGGTGCTGGGCGGCATGGCCGGCGTAGATGCTCGCCTTGTGCAGGTTCTTGTGGGCCTTGGCCGTGATCGGTTTCACCGGGATGTCTCCTGGTACTGAGGATCTAAGAGCTTCCGATAGAGGCGCATATAGGCGGCTGCCATGGTGCGAGGGCTGTAGTCTTCCAGACGTTCGCTGGCCTGTCGGCAGAGCCGGCGACGCAGGTCGGGCTCTGCCTTGAGGCGCAGGAGCCCGTCGGCCAGGGCATCTGCATCGCCGGAGGGAAACAGCAGTCCCGTTTTCTCGTGTTCGATGATGTCGGGGATGCCGCCGACCTGGCTGGCGATGATCGGTACCTCGAGTTGCATGACGTCGAGCAGCACTGAACCCAGGCCTTCGTTGCGCGAGGGAAAGGCGAAGGCATCCAGGCCGGCGATATAGTCGGCGATGTTTTCCTTGAAGCCCAGCCATTCGACATTGGCGAGGTCGGCGGATTCCTGCTCGAAGCGCCTGGGCATCTTCGCCGTTCCCCAGGAAGGAAGTGCATGTCGGGTGCCTCATCAGCCAGCCTGCGCGCCGCCTTCAACAGCACGCGCCTGGCCCTTGTGGCGGTCCACCAGGGCGCCGGCATGGCCGACCAGGAATCTGTCCGGATAGCGCAGCACGCCATGCTGCCATTTTCTCGGCATCGCCGAGAGGCCGGCATGGGCGCTGGGGATGCGCTCGACGCTTCCCGAGCCGCTGGCCTCCAGTTGGGCACTGGCATCAGCCGGGAAATCGCCACGCGACTGGCGGCTTGCCGATAGCAGAGACGGTTGATCGCCTTGTCCTTGATCGGGGTGTCAACGCGCCGTGTGATCAGATAGGGCGTGCCGGTGAGGCGATGGTGCAGCCAGGCCCAGTGGACGCCCTTGGCCTCATGGGCGTGTACCAGGTCTGTGGGCCGAGGCGTCGGTGGCCTTGTCACGGCTGGTTGGCCGTGATCAGCGAAAGGCCCGGCACGTCGCGAAGATGCTTGCGCATGGGGGAGTCGCTTCGACATACCAGCCGCTGGTGGAGCTGTGGCTCCTCGGCAAGGGCGCGAATCAGCAGCTCGGTCTGCCGCTCGCCACCGCGAAAGCCGCGGGCCAGATTGACATGGGTAACGCGCATGGTCACCAGACCCTGTTGAAGTCTTCGTTGGCGAGCACCTGCGGGTCGCGCTGATACTCGAGCAGCTTGGCGTACTTCAGGTAGCTGTTGAGGCCGGCGCTGATAGCCACCGTCATGCCATCGACGCCACCCATGAAGCCACGCTGAAATAGATACTTGCGGACGAAGGCGTTGAGACCGTGAAGGAAGGGCGAGAAGGCGTTGGCGCGCTTGCCCTTCTGATACATGATCTTGGCCGCGCGTCCGCTGAAGTTGCGTCCCGGCTTGGCGAACAGTTCGCCCAGATTGGCAAAGGAGTAGTGCAGCATGTCGGCATCGAGCCGGCAGGGGTTGGTAGCATCGACGCTGGCATGCTGTTTGACCTCGGCGAAACGCGCGCCGCGCCGGTGGTGATAGAGCCTTAGGCAGTAGTCGGGATACCAGCCGCACACGCGTATCCAGCGCGAGCCGATCATGTTGCGGCGGCGGAAGGCGAAGGCATCGTGCGGGGTGTTGGCCAGGTCGAGGTCGCGATCGCCGCGACCATCTCCGGGGTAAGGCGCTCATCGGCATCCAAACTGAGCATCCAGTCATGGCTGGCGTGGGCGAGCGCCACGTTCTTTTGCAGGCCGTCGCCCAGATAGGGCTGATGGACGACTCTGGCGCCCAGTGATTCGGCGATGCTCACGGTCTCGTCATGGCTGCCGGAGTCCACCACGATCACCTCATCGCAGACCTGTCGCACCGTGGCGATGCAATCGGCGATGTTGTCGGCTTCATTGAGGGTGATGATGTTGGCCGAGATCATGAGTCAGGCGGCTCCTGCAGAAACTTGGCGGTGACCTGTGTCGGGGAGAAGGCGTCCAACCAGCGCTCGTCGATGGTGTAGCGTCCAGCGTCCAGGGTCGTGTCCACCCGATGCGCCAGGGCCTCGGGGGTCATCTCGCTGAGATAGGCAGACAGCTCCCCGTGCATGATATCCCGTACGCCACCGGGACAGTCCACGGAGACCACCGGCGTACCGCACGCCAGGGCTTCCAACAGCACGATCCCGAGCCCTTCATGAGTAGAGCTCAACACGAACAGCCTGGCGTGCTGCATCCAGGGGTAGGGGTTGAGTTGGTGCCCGGCGAAATGGACCCGGTCGGCGATTCCCAGCGCTGTCGCCAAGGCCTCCAGATCCTTGCGCAGGGCCATCACCAACGATTACCAGGGGCAGGGAGGTCCGCATAAGCGCATAGGCCTGCAGCAGCAGGCGGTGATTCTTCTGCGGTACCAGGCGCGCCACGTTAAGCAGATAGGGAGCGTGTGCCGGTGCCGGAGAGTCTGCCTGGGCGGCGCGGCGGATATCGACGATAGGGCAGGGGTTGGTGATGGTACGCAGGGAGGCGGGAACGATGCCGAACTCCGCAGGGTGGCATCGACCTGACGCTCGACCCCGGTGGAGACGGTGACCAGGTGCTTGCCGTGAAACAGGCAGCGCGCCTTGAGGCGTGCCAGCCTGTCTCGCTGGCCGTTCATCTTCAGGATGTTTTCCAGGACGTAGCAGGCGCGGGGATCGCGGAAGGACCAGATCGCCTCGAAGGTTCCCATGCCCCGGAAGATGATGCGATCGAAGCGCCCGTGCCGCTGCTCCAGGCGATTCAGCTCGCGCTGGAAGAGTCGCCCACCCCACCAGCCAGCGATCAAGAAATGGCTCTTGCGTACCACGGCATTGCCGATCCGCGCGGCGATGTCGACGGCACCACCCAGGCCGGAGCGCCACATCGCCCGTGAGAGCGCAAAGTGATGGACGTGGACGCGTGCATCCTGGGGTGACAGGTGCGGTGGTCGCGCCTTGAAGGTCATCAGGTGGCTCTCGTGTCCCTGGGCAGCGAAGGCATCGGCCAGGTTGACGGCGACTCTTTCCATGCCGCCGATCTTCAGCGTACGAACCACCACTAGCGTGCGCATTCGTTTCCCTCTCGCCGAGGTGGTAGCGGCCCCGTACTGCCAGCGCCAGATATGCGTGACCAGTCCCCCTACCACCAGGTTGTGTACATCAGACGCCGGTCCAAAAGGCGTTGTAGGCCTCGAACTGATTGACCACCAACCAGTAGACGAAGAAGCCTGCACCGAACAGCGCTATCTGCGCCCGGCGTCGCGCCCGCCCGCCATGCCCGCCAGGTTCCTAGCCCGATCCATCAGCGCCAAGGTCGTGATCAGCGCTACCCCCAGCAGACCATAGGCTACCCAGACCTCCAGTAGATAGTTGTGCGGGTGGCCAAAATTTTCCTTTACGAAGGGGGGCAGCCACGGCGTGTGTTCGATGACCAGGCTGCGCGCCTGGCCGCCCCAACCTACCAGCGGACGCTGTTCGATCCATTCCAGGGCGGCCAGCCAGGTGTTGATGCGGATACCGATGCTGGTATACGGAACGTTTTCCACTCCCCCCTCAAGTAAGCTGTGCCAACACTCCCTCTCGGAAGTCATACGCTCTACCAGCGGCGGGTAGAAGAGAAGCAGTAATCCGCCAAGGAGCGCAACACCGAAACACAAGCTGATCGACAGCGTCCTTCTACTGGGAGGCTCGTACCCGCCTCGCCGAACATGGTAAAGCCACAGTAGCAACGTAAACGGCAGAGCCAGCGACAACGCCAACCATATCGCGCGTGTCTGACCCGATTAGAACACCGCTCAGGGCAATAGTGGTCAGTAGGCTCCATATCAAGGTTCGCATTACTCGCCATGGACCCACCGCCAAACACCGCGGCGCAAAGATCATCAACCCCAGCAGCGCGATACCGAACAACATGGGACCATGCTGATAATTGCGAATGCCGAATCCAACACGCTGACCCTGTAACCCCGCCCGCCATTCGTCCAGGCCACCACCGAGCAAGAAGCTCGCCACCACATAGCCACCTAGCGCTAGGCCCCACAGGAGTAGAGTCCGACGCGTGCTGCCGGCCAGCCACCAAGCCACCGCAATGAAGATGAAAAGCTTGCCCAGACGATCGAGCCTTGGGTTATCCGCCACCCATTCTGGGTGGTGAAAATAGCCCAGCGTCCATGACAATAGTTGCACCAACACGGCGGCACCAAGTAGCGACATTGGCGCGGAGTAACGCAGCCGCTTACCGTAGAACAGCACCGCAACCAAACCGAGCAGCGCGGTCAGTGTTTCGGCTGGCGACCCCACCGTAGGCCACAGCACGCGCAGTGCAGCGTACGTCATCAAGGCTACGCTACCTAACTGCCACAGCCAGCACGGTCTGGTACTAAAGGGCGAGGGTACCCCAGCCTTGTCATGCATCGTTGATAGTCCCTAATTTACCTTTGCCATCTTGCCCTGTTCAGACCAGTGCCTTGGCAACTGGCAAAGTTGTGTGGTGCTTGGCTCCGACAAATGCCTAACGGTGCGTAGCTCCGTTTAATTGATTCCATGTCATCGGCAGCACCGAACTTGGTCAGCGAGCGCTCGAGACGCGCGAGATTGTCGGCCTTCCAGTCACCGTCACGGCGCAGTCGGCAGCGGTCCAGATCGATCAGCCAGACCTTCCCTAGAGGGTCGACCAGCAGGTTGCGGGCGTCGAGGTCCACGTGATCCAGGCCGGCGTCATGGAAGCGGCGGATGGTGGTGCCGACATGTTGCAGTAGGGCGTCGTCGGCTACGCCTTCGATAGCAAGTTCCGCCAGGGCGCGGGCGCCGGAGATACGCTCGGTGATCAAGGCAGCTTCATAGGTGAGGCCATGGCGGGCCACCCGAGCGGCCACCGGCCGTGGCACGGGCAGGCCGCGGGCATGCAGGTCGGCGGTCAGGCGTATTTCACGAAAGGCGCGGGTTCGCTCCAGTCCGGTCCACAGGTAGCGGTCATCGCTGAGCCGGGCGATGAGCCCGCCGCGGCGATAGGGCCTGAGCACCCACTGGGCGCCCGCCTCGAAGGGGCTGGCATCGAGGAAGAGGCTGACTCCACGACCGGGGGCCTCGCCGATGACTCGGTCGGCGTTGCGCCAGTAGGCGGAATCGAAGGCACAGGGGGGGATGGGCGGCATCGTTTGTGACTCCTGGTCGGCGTCACATAAACTGTCCGCATCATATAGAATGAAAATCTTTCCCGCTCGATACGTTGCCAACCGCATGAAGCATCCTCTGCCTGCCCGACCTCAGCATATCTGCGTACTGCGGCTCTCCGCCCTGGGCGATGTCTGTAACCTGGTACCGACGGTACGTGCCCTGCAGCGTCAGTGGCCCGAGGCGCGGATCACCTGGATCATCGGCAAGGCGGAGAACAGTCTACTGTCGGGCCTCTCCGGGGTCGAGTTCGTCGTCTACGACAAGGCGACGGGACTGGCGGGCATGCGCGCCCTATGGCGCGAGCTGGCCGATACCCGCTTCGACCTGCTGCTGCACATGCAGCAGGCGCTGCGCGCCAGTGTGCTCTCCCTGGGGCTGAAGGCCGACCTCCGGGTGGGTTATGACAAGGCCCGCGCCAAGGATGTCCAGAACTGGTTCACCCAGCGCCAGCTGGCACCCCATCACGGGGGCCCATGTGCTCGAGTCGTACCTCGATTTCGCTCGCCTGCTGGGCGTCGAGGATCTCTCTCTGGCCTGGGATCTTCCGGTGCCCGGAACGGCCGTCGAAGAGGCACGTGGCATCACCGGGGAAACGCCCTACCTGCTGATCAGCCCCTGCGCCAACCCGCGCCTGCGCAATTATCGCAACTGGTCCGCCGAGGGCTATGCGGCAGTGATCGACCATGCCTGGCGGCAGCACGGGTTGAAGACGGTACTCACTGGGGGTGGCAGCACCCAGGAACGCCAGCTCGGTGAGCGTATCCAGGCTCTCTGTCCCGACGAGGTGGTGATCGACGTTATCGGTGAAACCTCGCTCAAGGGCCTGCTGGCGCTGATCCGGCAAAGTCGGGCGACGATCGCTCCGGACTCGGGCCCGGTGCACATGGCCAATGCCGTGGGCGCGCCGGTGGTGGGGCTCTACGCGACCACCAACCCCAGCCGGGCTGGCCCCTACCTGTGGCGCGATTTCGTGGTCGATCGCTACCCGGATGCCGTGCGTGCCTTCCTCCAAAAGGCGCCCGAGGATCTCCCCTGGGGCCAGCGAGTCCGTCACCCCGATGCCATGTCGTTGATTCGTGCTGAGGATGTGATCGAGCGCCTCGAAGCCGTGCTGGCCCTATCCGAGACCTCACAGGACACGGAGTTCCCTGATGAAGCTTGACCTGACGGCCCTGGAGCGCTCCCGCCTGCTGGTGGTGGGCGATGTCATGCTCGATCGCTACTGGCATGGCGGTACCTCGCGTATCTCCCCGGAGGCGCCGGTGCCGGTGGTTCGGGTCGACGAGTCGGAAGACCGCCCCGGCGGTGCCGCGAACGTGGCCCTCAACATCGCCTCGCTGGGCGCCCATGCCGCCCTGGCCGGGCTGGTGGGTGATGATGACAATGCCGATCGTCTGGTCTCCCGCCTGGAGGATGCCGGAGTAAGTACTCACTTCGACCGTAGCCCGGGTATTCCCACCATCACCAAGCTGAGAGTAATGAGCCGCAACCAGCAGCTGATCCGCCTGGACTTCGAGGAGGGGCTCGGTGATGTCGATACCAGCGGGCTGCTTTCACGCGTCGAGGCGGCCCTGCCCGACTGTGACTTGGTGATTCTCTCCGACTACGGCAAGGGAACCCTGAACCGAATCGAGGCGCTGATCCAGCTGGTCAAGGCCACCGGCAAGCGGGTGCTCGTCGACCCCAAAGGCAGCGACTTTGGCCGCTACCGCGGGGCCAGTGTGATTACCCCCAATCTGGGCGAATTCGAGGCCGTGATGGGTCACTGCCGGAACGACGCCGAGCTCGCTACCAGGGGCGAGGCGCTGCGCGCCGATTTGGAGCTGGAGGCGCTGCTGATTACCCGCAGCGAGAAGGGGATGACGCTGATTCGCGAGGGGCACGAGCCGCTGCACTTGCCCACTCGAGCCCGTGAGGTCTTCGACGTTACCGGGGCGGGCGACACCGTGATCGGCATACTGGGTCTGGCACTGGCGGCTGGGCACGGCTTCGCCGAAGCAATGACGCTGGCCAACCTTGCCGCCGGGCTGGTGGTGGCCAAGCCTGGCACCGCGACCCTGTCCATTGCCGAGCTCTATACGGCCCTGCACGGCGACAAGCTGGCCGAGTTCGGGGTGATCGAGGAACCTGCGTTGGTCGAGGCGGTGCGTGCCGCCCAGGCCCGCGGCGAGCGGGTGGTGATGACCAATGGCTGCTTCGATATCCTGCATGCGGGCCACGTTGCCTACCTGGAACAGGCCCGTCGACTCGGCGACCGGCTGGTGGTGGCCGTCAACGATGATGCCTCCATCGGCCGCCTCAAGGGCCCCAAGCGGCCCATCAATCCCCTGGCGCGGCGCATGCAGGTGCTGGCCGGCCTGGGCGCCGTCGACTGGGTGGTGGCCTTCGGCGAGGACACGCCTCAGCGGCTGATTGAAGTGGTGCTGCCCGATGTGCTGGTCAAGGGGGGTGACTATCGCCCCGAGGAGATCGCCGGCGGCGAGGCCGTTCGTGAAGCCGGAGGCGAGGTCAAGGTGCTGGGCTTCGAGGATGGCGTCTCCACCACGGCGATGATCTCCACCATCCTCGATCGTGAGGCCTGATGTCGACGCCACATCCCTGGGTCCGTCGGGGTTATGCGACGGCCCTCTACCTCATTGCGCCGCTGATCTGGCGACGCGTCTGGCGCGAGCAGCTGCCCGGGCGGTCGCGTCGTGAGCGGCTGGGTTTCATCCCTTCCACCGGCAAGGGAGGTCGCACCCTCTGGCTACATTGCGCCTCGGTGGGCGAGGTGCAAGCCGCCCGACCCTTGATCGAGGCGCTCTGCGAACGCTGGCCCGGTCATCGCCTGGTCATCACCACCATGACCGCCACCGGGGCGGAGCGAGTGCTAGCACTGGCAGAGAGTGGCGTTAAATCAAGGGATAGAGGCGAAGTGAGTCATCACTTCGTTCCGCTGGACTTCCCCGGCGCCGCCCGCCGTTTCGTCTCCCGGCTACGCCCCGAGCTTGCCATCTTCTTCGAGACTGAACTCTGGCCCAACCTGCTGGCCGCCTGCGATCGGTCGGGCGTACCGGTGGCGGTGGTCAACGGCCGCCTCTCGGCTCGTGCCTGGCGCGGCTATCGTCGAGTGCGACCGCTGATGCAGGAGGCCCTGAGCCATGTGGCCTGGCTGGCGGCCAAGTCTGAAGCTGATGCCCAGCGCTTCATTGAGCTGGGCATGGCGGGGGAACGCACCACGGTGGTGGGTTCGCTGAAGTTCGATATTGGCACCAAGGGTGAAGCTGAAGAGGTAAGTAAGCGCTTGCGTACCAGGCTCGGCAACCGGCCGGTCTGGGTGGCCGGCTCCACCCATCCCGGCGAGGACGAGCAGGTGCTGGCCGCGCATGCCCGCCTGCTGGAGCGGCTCCCCGGCGCGTTACTGGTCCTGGTGCCTCGTCACCCCCGCCGGTTCGACGCCGTGGCCTCCCTGTGCCGCCAGGCGGGCCTGACGCTGGCGCGCCGCTCCCGTGACGAGTGGCCCGGGGACGACACGGCCGTCTACCTGGGCGACACCATGGGGGATCTGCTGGCGCTCTATGGCGCATCCGACCTGGCCTTCGTCGGCGGCAGCCTGGTGCCCATCGGCGGACACAACCTGCTGGAGCCGGCCGCCCTGGGCATCCCGGTGCTCACCGGGCCGGCGCTGGCCAACTTCGAGGACGTGGCCGAGGTGATGCGCGAGGCCGGCGCCCTGGTGGAAGTCACCGATGCTGAGGCATTGGCCAAGGCATTGGTTCGGTTACTGGGTGATGACGTCGAATGCAACCGCCTTGTCGAAGCCGGTACCCGGATGATGGCGTCCAATCGGGGCGCCCTCGAGCGCACCCTGACTATCATCAAGCGCTTTTTGCCGTAGAGCTTAATACCTCATAATAGGAGGCAAATACGGAATGAACCGAACGGGTATCAGGCAGCACATAGACGATGCCGCTGGAGCGCTTGAAAAAGATTCGGGTGCGCTGGCTTCACGGTTTCAAGGTTATTATTCTCGTATGGGGAGCTTCGATTTTTTTACCAGGATAATCGATTCCGCTGAAGTGAGCGAATTCATCAAGCTTTCTGACGCTTCCCAGTCCAAAGCCTGTGCTGAGTATCTTGTTATTGATCAAGTCTGACAGTCGCAGCTCAGACGTTGCTTGTCTTTCCAGCCACTTTATCTTTCTTTTTTTCTCGATGTTTTTACTCCAATGGTGGGCAGAACTCTCAACACCCTTCTGTTTATAGAGATGCAAGAGGGGTATCTGATCATGACGAGGATGAAAAACATCCCAACCTCTTGTGTATGCTCGCAAGGCTATACCCTGTTCCTCCCCGTGAAAATAGAATTTTGGGTCATAGGGAATATCGTCCAGAAAATGGCCAAGTGTAAAGAGGAACCCACCTGCGACATGATATCCGGTTGAGTAATCACCGCCTTTATCATGAGAAACCTTGAACTTGAGTTCGTATGAATCCTGCCTAGCGAAGCCTTCGTCCTTCACCGTCAAGGAGTAGATGGATTTGGTAGGCGTATATTTCTCAAAAGGGATGCCGTTCTCATCAAATTCAAAAGGTGGAGGGTATGTACTAATAATCGGCAGATGGCTATACTTTTTCAGATTCATCAACTGCTCGGTAAGTAATGTATCCCAATGCGACTTGAACAGTGTATGCGAGTCAATCTGTAGATAAAAATCTTCTCCGTCACAAAGACCACCAACCATATTCCTAGCCCAGCAAACACCTTTCGAGTCGACAGGGCTTATATGTAGATAACGGACATTGTCTTGCCAATGAAATTCATTAAATAAAATCGTTAAATTATCGAAAGACTGGTCGAGAACTCCAACATAGATATCATTTTTTCCACTTGATCTATCAAATAAACTTCTTAATGTAAGCAAGAGGTTTCGATCACAGAACGCAGCAATGCTTACAAATATTGATTTTCTATTTTCCGAGATCATAATGTAAGACCTTATTATATTTAATGAGGACATCCGTTGGTTTACTACTAAAAAGTCAGAGTTACTGATGCTGCGCAAGGGTAGTCAGTGACTGGCGACAGGGATAGCGGCATGTCCCAACACCGAATCACTTGACCTGATAATAGGAGGCAAATACGGAATGAACCGAGCGGGTTTCAGGCAGCACATAGACGATGCCATTGGAGCGCTTGAATTCAGTATTTACTATGGTGTTAAAAAAGTGTTCCGACACATTGATACAACCATAGGAAATCCGCTTGTCTTCTCGATGGGGTGACGCCAATCGCTCCGCACGGCGCTCAATAGGATTACCGGTAATGACCGTATGAAGGGATATGGCGTTTTCATAATCCACCCAGAGTATCTGTTCACCCTTGAGATTATGCCCCAACGAGGCCACGAAGCGGCCCGCTGGCGTCGTCCGCTCATGCGGGCGTATGCTCGCCAGGGTACGCTCACCTATGCCCGGCACTGAATCATCACCCACCGCAAGACCCAGCAAGGCGGATGCCTCGCCACTGAGCTGGCCTCTCGCATCGAACATGAATACCCTTGCCTCACGCTTGTCGATAACCATGAATGGCATACCAAGATTATCTTTTGAATCGACAACCCAATCGACGATGGTTCTCACCTCCTGTGAGGCATGCTCAAGTGCGGTCACGCTCTGAGTCAAATATAGAGGGGAGGCTGCCTCTTCCCTTCCTTGAGTCAGCACCTGAAGATGCCAGAAAAATTCGGGCTGATTCCCAGTTGAGTCGCCATAGGTATTCGCCTGAACGAGTTGAGGCGCTATAAGGGCGAAAATCAGCCACCACAGACGGAGTTTTTTAGTGAGTTTCAAGGCAATGCTTCCTCGTCGTCTTCGTTGCAGGGAGGTTACGTCACCAAAAAAAGGTGACGTGTTCCGCATTTTTCGCCTCGCACAACGACTACCAACCCCCGTGAGGGGGCTGGTAGCCGTCTGCTTGCTTCTTACCATCCATCAGGCCTAATGGCGGTCCTGCCTGGGCGCAAACACCGGCGGCACATAGGCCTCGGGCGGCGCCACGGGTTCGGTTTCCTGAATCAGCTGAGCTGTCGGAAGATTGATCCCGGCGCCCACCACGGTCAGAGCCAGTCCTGTGGTCAAGGGAGGTGTCCCAAGTACCCTGCCGTCCTGATCCAATGCAAAGATGTTCGGCCTTATGGCTTCCTCAGGCAAAACTGTCTCTATCGGCAAACTCGACTCGGGCTCGGTCGGAGTCGGCTCGGTTGGAGTCGGCTCTGGTGTCGGCTCAGGCTCAGGCTCGGTCGTCGGCTCAGGCTCGGGCTCGGTCGTCGGCTCAGGCTCGGGCTCGGTCGTCGGCTCGGGCTCAGGTTCGGTCGTCGGTTCAGGCTCGGGCTCGGTTGTCGGCTCGGGCTCAGGCTCGGTTGTCGGCTCAGGGGTCGGCTCAGGGGTCGGCTCGCCGGGGTCGGCGGACGTAGAACTAACGAACAGTGCGCCATCGACATAGGTAATGGCGTAGTTACTAGGACTAAACGTCCCTCCAGTGGCATCACTGGGCGTGATGGCATAAGGGCTACCATCGACACTGGCCGTGGCGACCGCACCGTCGCTGGTAAGGCTTACGCTAGCCACCGTTTCGGCATTCACCAGCCCCTCGGAGGTAAACGCCTGGGGCGACAGGTGAAAGGTTTCCCCGAAGATCTTGGTTCCGTCATTGGCCGTAATGGTAAGCGGTGCCGGCGTGATATCCGCCCGGGTGAAATAGGTCCCAGGCGTGGTCTCATAAGGGGTAAACAGGGCATACACAGGGTCGTCAAAGCTGGCTTGATAAGTAATCGGCTTCTCGACGCCCACATCCTTGGTGTCGAACAGGGCATTGCTTGTCGTGCCTAGCGTAGCGCCTGACTGTACACCGTTTATATCTGGCTCGAGGCCACTGACGGTAGCAGCACGCGTGCCGTCGTAAACCTTGTCGTCACCCTGCCCGAATACCCAGGCCTTGGCATCCAACACTCCGCCGCCGGTCAGGTTATCGTCGTAGGCTTGGATTTCGGCACCTGTGGTAGCGTAACTGGCGGGATTGAAGCGAATGCTCAGGTCCCCGGTACCGATGGTGATGCAATTGATGCCGCAGGTAATCAGGACGGTGCCTGCATCAGCCCCCGGTCCGGTACCGTCATTGTCGGCAATCAGGATCACATCGCCGGTCGTTACCGTGACATCGGCACCCACATTGACATCCTGGCCGGCAATCGCCGTCAGATTGCCGGTAGTGATCGTTGACGCCGCCGCCAGGGTCACGTCATTTTTTGCGTCGAAGGTGAGGTTGCCGGTGGTGGTAGTGATGGCGGCAGCAACGTTTACATCGCGCTCGGCGTTGGCTTCCAGACTACCTAAAGTGCCGGTAATTGCAGCGTTGATGTTCACGTCGCGATCGGCATTGAGTGTCAGAGTCGTCGGGGCGACCCAGGTAATGGCGTCATTGACATCGATGTCGCCGTTGCCGCTGCCGCTAGCGCCGGTGTTTTCCGTAGTGACGGTGATGTTGCTGCCGCCCAGGCCGGTGACAAGGTCGGCAACATTGATATTGGCCACATTTACCCCAGAATCCGGGGCGAAGACGTTGTTGGTTTCGGTGGCGCCCGAGGTATCTTCACTGGAGATGGTGATATCGGCCGGGTCGAGCAACCACATGCCCGGGTCCCCTTTGGGCGCGCGGGTATCGACCCTGATGTCTGCCACGTCCAGCCAGCCGCCGGAGGTCTCGATCAGGCCGCCGTCACCGGCTTGTGCACCGCCACGCGCGCTGAAGCTGCCATAAGCGCGGGTCGAATTGTCCGCCCACAACACCGCCGTGCCGCCGTCACCCGTGGTGATGGCATCCGCATTGATAGTGCTATCGGCACTCATATAGGTCGCGCTGGCGTTCTGCACAGAGGGATCCTTGCCCTGGTAACCGCCACCGACCAATACGCTGCCGCCGCCGGCATTGCCGGACGCATCAATCACCGCATCATAGAGGCCAACATGCTGGCCGGTCGCCGACACGCTGCCGCCTGTCTGTCCAGCCCCCTTGCCGGAAGCATCTAGGGTGCCCCCAATATTCACGGTACCGCTGTGCATGTCTCCCGCGAGCATGATGGTGCCGTTGCGGTTTTCGATGCTCTGGGCGCGGATCACGCCGGTGTTATTGACCGCAGACTGGAACAGATCGCCCGCCGATTGAGCGGTCATCATGACCGTGCCACCATCGGCCTGAATCATCCCACCGTTCTGAACCAGCGCATCCAGCGCGCCCTGGTTGACAACCACGTTCAGCAAGCTGTCGCCAGCCACGTCGAGGGTGATGGCGTCGCCCGCCGCCAGCGCCACGGTCCCGAGATTAGCCTGAAGGGTGCCCTGGTTGCTGACATTGGCACCGAGCAGGGCGACATAGCCACCATCGGCATTGATCGTGCCCCGGTTGACGATGCTGCCGTCTCCCGTGCCCGCGAAGTGGTAGCGACCATCCATGAAGTCGTTATTGCTGATGTCCAGAGTGGAGGCCACCAGACCACCCACATTGACCGAGGAATCGGCGCCAACGAGTACCCCATTGGGATTCACCAGGAAGATCTTGCCGTTTGCAGTGAGCGTCCCCATGACGGCCGAGGGATCCGAGCCCAGGACGCGGTTGAGAGTCATCGAGCTAGTATCGGGTTGGCGAAAGTTCACCGCCTCTCCCGATGCAATATCAAACGCCTGCCAGTTGATGGCGGCATTCTGACTGCTTTGGGTGATATTCATCTGGTGTCACCGCCACCAATACTGGCACTGCCGGCAGACACCTCGCCTCCCACAGGCAGGGCCCAGGCATTACCGCCGGCAGCCAGAAGCATGGAAGCGACAAGAGGCCTCAGTGTGAATCGGACGCCGCTGGTTGCAATGTGGCTGTTACCGCCGGTAGTTTTCCGTCCGCCATTCTTGGCAAGTTCGGATACCGCAAGAAAGCTGCCGATACTATGGTTCCAGATTGTTTTATAGATTCTATTCATGATGGTCTTCCGTGTAAGTTGGCCGTATTTTTAATCGGGCGAGTAGCAATGTATTGAAAATGGCGATCAAAAATACTTGACCAGCTGTACCCAGAATTGACCGTCAGAATCTGGTGCTGAAGTGGCTTCTTCATTGCCTAGTTTATGGGCGTAGTAGGATTTTACGGAAAAATTGTTGTAATCGACCCAGTTGAACCCCACACCCGCTCCGCTCAGGGTTCGGCTGTTGTCGGCATCATCCCAGGGATCCTTGTGGGTGGTAACGGAACCGGCATCGACAAAGCCGATAAGATGCACCTGGCCGGGTACCTGTTCGGAAAGACCCGCCAGCAGCAGTCTGGCTTCCAGAGTTGCCAGATACCCCTCATCGGCAAAGGCTTCGCCCTGAGGGTAGGCGCGCACCCCATTCATGCCACCAAGTGACATCTTCTCCGAGCTATCGAGATTTCCCGAGGCGACCTGAGCACTCACCGAGCCATACAGAGATAGGATGTCGGTGAGTTGCTGCACACGCATGACATTCAAGCTCAGCTTGTCGAAATGGCCGTCGGTTCTCGCCGTAACGGCGTCTATATCGCGAACGGCGGGGGTTTCAATATCGATTTCGCCGGTATGCAGGGTAACGGAAGCCGCTGTCAGGCCACCCGCACCCCATTCATCACGGTGGTCACCGTAGAGACTCGCCATGACCACATTGGCATTCTTCTCGCTGACCGAGGGGATAGCCTCGAACCGGTCTTCGAAGGTCTTGTAGTCGTAGCCGAGTTGCGCGTAGAGATTGGTCTGGCGGGAACGGATCAGCGGGTAACGACCGAAGATACTGGTAATTTGTGCATCGCCTTCGGCACCCAGTCCACTGAATTCCTTGCCCAGATCATATTCCAGGTGACTGTAGGCAACGCCTGCGGTCGCCTTGCCAAACTGCATCTGATAGGCCGCACGAGCATAATCCAGGCCATCGAAGCTGCTCAGCACACGAAGGCTGGCCACATCGCCTCGTCCTGCCAGATTGTTGACGTGAATCGTGCCGCCCAGGCGATACTCACCGGTGTAATAGTTGCCCGCGTTATCGGCATCGATGCTGCCTGTCACCCGCTGTCCGGGGGTGACATCGACGATCAGGTCAGCCGCGCCCACCGACTCACCCGGTACCAGGGTCGATTGGATATTGACGCCGGGGATGTCCGACATCAGCAAGAGCCGGTTCTCGAGAGGCTCTCGGTTGATTACCTCGCCGCCATCGAGACCACTTTAGTAGGCTATGAGCCAGTCCGTCCGAGAGATTGCTCTGGTTGCGCAGGGTGACATCACCATAGCGACCCTCTACCACAGCGATCGTCACCACACCATTCTCGATGGTCTGTGCCGGCAGGTAGGCTTGCGCGAGAAAATAGTCGTTGCGGTGATAGAAGTCAGCAATCCGGGATGCCATTGCCTGCAGCTCGCCCAGGCTGAGCTGAACCCCAGGCTGGAAGCCGGTAAGCGCGAGCAATTCATTCTCCGAATACAGGCTCTGCCCGGTCAGGTGCAGTGAATTGACCTCGATCTTCGCCGTGCTGTCGGCACCCATCACCGGCACCTGTTGCTGTTCCACGACGATTTCCGGGGCGATTTTTTCTATGGTCGGCGAGGGGGGGATCTGTTGAAGCTGCCCGCCGGCACTGGGTAGAGTGGCGCCTTGAAGTTGCGCGGCAAACAACCCTGTGCTTAATGCAAGTAATGAAAAGGGATAAATTTTGTGTACATCATGTTCACCTTGAATTCTTCTGTTCGATTTCTGTTCGATTCGGCTAGAGCCTGTTTTGGTGCCACAGACTCTCGCATGTTGTTTTACCTGGAAATTCTTGCAAAATTTTCAGGTAACCTCTTATATTTTTCGCCCCAAAAACGTTAGAACTATAAAGATAATTATTCGACGGTTTTGATACTTTCGCCTAAGGCGGCAAGATGGCAGGAAAAAGTGACGAATTCGATGTTTTATGTTGATTATTTCTGAACTAATAAAGCTGCTCGCCTACCAAGCGCGACAATGGTTTTCTGAATATTTTCAGTATGGTAAAATAAATTCTATTCATCTGTTCGCTAACGTACATAGCGGTGTTTTTTGGCTTTCCGCCGTTGAGTCTGAAATTCGGCCCAAATACTGATTCACGCTGGGAATTTGTGACGAACGTCATTTTTTGGCGGGAGAACATCGAAGTCGACCCATGGCAGTTGGCAATCGGCGAAGGTGCGTGCGAGAATCAACGGAGGTATTCCATCACCGACCTCAAGAAAATTTTTTTATAACCTTTTGCTATGAACAGCAGCACCTGTGGGAAGGTACTGCTGTGTTGGTTGCTTCAGGCTCAGGGTTTGCTGACTTCGTGGCCGATCACGCCGCCGACGGCGGCGCCGCCCACGGTGCCGATGGCGCTACCGCCGGTGAGGACGGAGCCACCCACGGCCCCGGCGCCGGCGCCAATGGCGGTGTTCCTGTCCTGGCGCGACATGCCGGAACATGCCGTCAGGCCGAGCAGCAGGGCGGCAATGGCGACAATCGTAATCAGAGGCTTGATATGGTTCATGGTGGTGTCTCGGATGAAGAGGTGGAACTCGCAGCGGAAGTGACCATTGACGCGGTGCTGCTGCCGTTCACCGAGGTGATCACGAATAGGCGACTAAAGCGAGGAGCATCCGTCTGGTATCGCACACAAGCCATGCATGAGTCGGAGGCAGTGCGTCGCAACATCGTTTCGAAGGGGATTCCATGCCTGAACCACATGATTTCCAGCTCAATGGCTTGCTTGGCAAGCTCGTCGGGATGGAGCTGAAACGCCTGCAACCCCACCTCGAGCGGGTGACGACTGACACTGGGTCAGTCCCTCGTGTGAATCCGGCAAACAGATGAGCCATGTCTATTTCCCCCTCAATGCCATCGTCTCGCTGCTCTGCGTGATGGAGGACGGCGACTCCACGGAAATCGCCGTGGTAGGCCACGAAGGGGTCGTTGGCGTTTCCCTGTTCATGGGAGGGGAGACCACCCCCAGCCGAGCCATCGTGCAGAGTGCCGGGCAGGCCTATCGTCTCAGGGGGCAACTGCTGAAGAACGAGTTCTATCGTGCCGGTGCCATGCAACGGATGTTGCTGCGCTATACCCAGGCGCTGTTGACACAGATGGCACAGACGGCGGTCTGCAATCGTCATCATAGTGTCGATCAGCAGCTATGCCGCTGGTTGCTGCTCAGCCTGGACCGGCTCCCGGGAATGAGCTGGTCATGACCCAGGAGCTGATCGCCAACATGCTCGGCGTGCGACGCGAGGGAGTGACCGAGTCGGCTGGGAAACTCCAGAAGGCGGGCTTGATCGAGTATCGTCGTGGGCATATCACCGTGCTCGACAGGCCGGGCCTGGAAGCGCGTGTCTGTGAGCGCCATGGGGTGGTCAAACGCGAGTACGATCGCCTGCTGGCGGTGAATAACCTGAAGTAAGACGTTGGCGTGAGCGCGGCAAATAACGTCGCTTATGTACGCTGGCGAGCCGACGCCTGTCTCCTGCTACCTTGCAGAGGTACCGTCCAGGGATGACGGTGTCTGATCTGCAGCCGACATTGATCGTCATCATGCCGCTTGCCAGGTTATCCCAGCGGAGCGGCACATGCCCCCCCTTCATCGTCTGCCTAACACCAACCAACTCCTGGCCGCTCTGCCGGCCACCGAGCGGGAAGCCTTCCTGTCCCGCTGCGAGCCCGTCGAGCTCGAGTTCGGCGAGGTGCTCGTCCAACCAGGCGAGCCTATGAGCCACGTCTACTTCCCTATCGACGGCTTCATTTCCTTGTCGGCAGCCTGGACGATCACAGACGGCTGGAGGTCACGATGGTGGGGCGCGAAGGCGCGTTTGGCATCTCCCTGATCCTGGGCGTCGACGAAGCGCCGCTTGATGCCCTGGTACAGGGGTCAGGGTCGGCGTTGCGCATGGAAGCCGCCCACTTTCAGCGGCTGCTGGCAGTCCGGGATTCCATCAGCAACTGAAGCGCTACTCCACGTCGTGATCACGCAGTTGGCGAATGCGACAGCCTGTAACCATTTCCACATGGTCGAAGCGCGATTGTCACGCTGGCTGTCGATGACCCAGGACCGTGCCGGTGGTGACCGGCTGCGGCTGACCCATGAATTTCTCGCCATGATGCTCGGCGTCAGGCGTGCGGGGTGACCCTGGCGGCGATAGCGTTGCAGTCACGCGGTCTCGTCCGCTATCGCCGCGGTGTGATCAGGGTGCTTGACCGGCCAGGCCTGATCGAGGCGTCCTGCGGATGCTGTTCGGCCGACCTCGCGCTGTATTCCAGGTATTGGAGGCGTCGGTGTAGGGCGTTCCTTGTTAACGCAAGCTGAGAACGGATAATAGAGGACGATCACGACTGCGCCGACGATCCAGATGATCGCTTCATTCCTGATTACGCAGAAGGCTCAGCCATCTTCAGGAACCGATATGGCATCGGCGGGGTTTCGCCGCCACCGTGAGAAAGCGCGGGAACTACCGGCCTCGAGGTTATAGCGCTCATTGAAGCGGATCTCGAACTCGGCCAGATAGCGTGGGGCATGATTGGAGAGCCCACGCGAGAGTTGGCAGTAGGTCGTGTTACCGGCAGTCGGGGCAGGCGAAGCCTCGCGGCCAGCGAGACCGGAGGAGGGCCTCGGCGCTGCCCTTCGGTGCCGTACTGCTCCAAGAAGGCCGGCAACGACAGACCGGGCTGGAGAACCGGAATCGGGTTGCGAGCCATGACGTCGTCTCCTCTACTGGATATAACCTCCAGTATAGGACAGGTTGGCGGAATGGTGGCTGATCAACATATGGCGGGTAAGTGGGCTCTCGTCTGTACGTTAGCGTATTGAAGCCGAGATGAGCCTTCTTTCCTCTTCGAAACATCATATAGTTGATATTTTTGGTTTTTTGAACTTTTCAACGCGTGGGGCTGTTTGTCGATGACGAAAAGCTGTCGGTGAAGAGAAAGTCAGATTCGACTTAGCTGGTGGTGATCAGTCAGCGGCGGCACCAGGCGTCAGTGCCGATGGACTTACGGCGAGCCCGCGTTTTTCCCATCTTGGGCTCGTTCAGCTTAAAATGCCAGATCGCTTTCTGCTTAATTCGAGCCGTCCCCGGGCTTAGCGTTATCGCAAACAACGCCAGGCTCACAAACGCAAGGAATATTTTCTCGCCAAGCGAATTATGTGCGGTGAGAGCCAGGAACATGACGATCGTGCCCAGCGTTAGGGAGAATATAGATTTCACAATACTTCCTGATGATTTAAGTTGGTCGGCTGTTGGCCGAAGATTTTTTCCATGGCGCGCGATTCAATCACGTTCCTGCTCAGCCTGTTGTTGCTGGCTTTCGCTACCCAAGTGACCCGAAAGCGGAGAGCAGCGGGGAACTCCTCTGGTTGATATGTCGAACTCGGCCCGGCCCACTGCGTAATGCACGGTATCTTACGCGGACGTCAAAGAAGCAGACAGGTGTTACCGGCGCTGTATCGAGCTAGCAGGCCAAAAGATGCATACTTCGGCATTGGTTAGGAAAACAGAAAGGCCGCCAAACTGTCTTTCACATGAATCTATAGATTAAAGATATTGTTATGTGGCCGGTAGGTTTAGTCAATATAGGCAGTAATCGCTTTCATATAAAATAGCTGAATTTGCGCTCGTTCGCCCCAGGACTTAAGTACTTCAGCATCACATGACGTTGATTTTTTTGTTTTAAATGTATTAGAGGTAGTTTTCGTGGTTGTCATAACGGTTTCACTCCCCCCACTGTCAAGGACTGGACAATCGCGCGCATCACGCGCAGACCGCAGCCTCTCCGCTTCGCGGCGTGATCTTCACCGCGGCTGATCGTAATACAGTCAACTTTGCGGCAAAAACAGCGCAGCGCGCTGGCGAACATTGCGCTCAACAAGCTGGCAGATTGATCTTGCCTAGCATCGGTGGACACCGATCTAAGCGATCATTCGGGCCTCGAAGGCCTCTGGGCCTGATCATCCCGATGGCTCCTGCGCCGGCGCTGCCGGTTGTACGCTTGTAGCCGAACGCAATGTACTCGAACACCTGTCGCCGCATTGCGTCCCGCGTCTCGAAGCGCTCACCATGGACGGCCTCGACCTTGAGGCTGTGAAAGAAGCTTCTCGACGCACGCATTGTCGTAGCAGTTGCCCTTGGCGCTCATGCTGCACTAAAGCTCGTGCCGGATCAGCAGCGACTGTTACAGCGTCGTTCAATATTAGCTCCCACGGTCGGAGGGGATGATCACGCCGTTGGGCATTTTGCGGTTCCGACAGGGCCATCTGCAGGCATTGCCGACCAGGTCAGCGGTCATGCGCTCGCTCATCGCCCAGCCGATGACCTATGCGTGAGTACAAGTCGATCAGCACGGCCAGGTAGAGCCAGCCTCCACCGGTCGCCAGGTAGGTGATGTCGCCGACCGGTCAAAGTAGTTGACGTCTCTGATCAGCGTAGTGGCGTGACAGCGTCGCTTCCGTGCGCTAGCGTACGGAGTTGCTTTCCAATTGCATCGTCAGCGTCGACGAACGAGGATGGCGCACGGCGTTGGACATGGACACGTCCTCTTTCCTGTATATGTCAGGTTGACAGGTTCCGGATTGACAAGGAAGTAACCGCCATCACCCTGAACACCACCCCGTCAAAATCACCACCAACAACTCGGCAGCCAGGATCTTAGAAGCGCCTTGCGCCGACCCTCTAGCCAGTTCACCAACGACGTGCTTCGTTGGCTTCAAGTCCGGACGACGCCACGGCAACACTTCCTCGATGCGATCGGATCACCGGCCGGGCGCGACGACGGTAGCTCGACAAAATTGCCGTCGTCGGTACCAGGGGAATCGTGGTCGGTATTTCGCTGTTCCATGGGAGGCAAGACGACCCCGAGCCGAGCCGTCGTGCAGAGTGCCGGGCAAGCCGATCGTCTCAGGGGGCAACTGCTGAAGAACGAAGTCGATCGTGCCGGTGCCATGCAACGGATGTTGCTGCGCTATACCCAGGCGCTGTCGACACAGATGGCACAGACGGCGGTCTGCAATCGTCATCATAGTGTCGATCAGCAGCTATGCCGCTGGTTGCTGCTCAGCCTGGACCGGCTCCCGGAAATGAGCTGGTCATGACCCAGGAGCTTATCGCCAACATGCTCGGCGTGCGACGCGAGGGAGTGACCGAGTCGGCTGGGAAACTCCAGAAGGCGGGCTTGATCGAGTATCGTCGTGGGCATATCACCGTGCTCGACAGGCCGGGCCTGGAAGCGCGTGTCTGTGAGTGCTATGGGGTGGTCAAACGCGAGTACGATCGCCTGCTGGTGCGCTTGCCATGATGTTCGGTATAAGGCGTGCGGGGGTTAGCCTGGCGTCGATAACATGACAGTCGCGCGGCCTGGTTCGCTATCGCTTTTAACGTAGTCCGAGAACGGACAGGACAAACAGGACGATCACGACCGCGCCGACGATCCATACGATATTGTTCATGCTTTTTTCCTTTGGCCGAGTATGACCTGATATCGGATTGATTTCTCATCATCATACATTGTTCTAAACATACGCTATCGGCCCACTGCCTTCTGTGCGTTGGCATACATAGTGAGGTTGAAACCCCGGCGAGTTCTCAGCTCGAGGTGAGCCTTTCCACGCCGCGATCCGACCCCAGCAGCAGCACATCGGCACCCCGCGCCGCGAACAGGCCATTGGTGACCACGCCGACGATGGCATTGAGTCGTGCCTCCATGGCCACCGGATCGTCGATCATGAACTCGAAGCAGTCGATGATCTGGTTGCCGTTGTCGGTGACCACACCCTGGCGATAGACCGGATCGGCACCCAGCTTGACCAGCTCCCTGGCCACGTAGGAGCGAGCCATGGGGATCACTTCCACCGGCAGCGGAAAGTGTCCCAGCCGCTCGACCTTCTTGGAGGCGTCGGCGATGCAGATGAAGCGTTCGGCACAGGCGGCGACGATTTTCTCCCGGGTCAGGGCTGCACCGCCGCCCTTGATCATATGCAGGTGAGCGTTCACTTCGTCGGCGCCGTCGATATAGAAGGGCACGGTGCCGGCCTCGTTGAGCGCGAAGACCTCGATGCCCTGGCTACGCAACCGCTCGGCGCTGGCCTCGGAACTGGCCACGGTACCGCGGAAGTCATGGCGCAGTACCGCCAGCCTGTCGATGAAACGGTTCGCGGTGGAGCCGGTGCCGATGCCGAGGATGGTGTCTCGCTCGAGGTGGGGGCGGATTTCGTCGATGGCGGCGGCAGCCACGGCGTCCTTGAGTTCGTCCTGGGTCATGTCGTGCTCGCTGTCGGGTGGATGGCGAATGCCGCGCCATTATAGGCGATGCCGGTGGCGGGTGCTGGACGCCATGGCCGTCGCAATGCTACCAATAGAGGTTCTCTGCAGTGCAGCAACATCTGCCGCCCCGCATCACGCCTCTGGGATAACAGGATGCTCGAAGCTACCGTCAAGAAGATTCTCCAGGCCCGGGTCTATGAAGCCGCCCGGGAAACGCCGATCTCCCCGGCCTCCTTCCTCTCCCGCCGTTTCAACAACCAGATCCTGATCAAGCGTGAGGACCTGCAGCCGGTCTACTCCTTCAAGATCCGTGGCGCCTACAACAAGATGGCCCAGCTCAGCGAAGCGCAGAAGGCCCAGGGCGTGATTGCCGCCTCGGCAGGCAACCATGCCCAGGGGCTCGCGATGGCGGCCAAGTTGATGGGGGTCAAGGCGGTGATCGTGATGCCGCGCATCACACCGGAGATCAAGGTCCAGGCGGTGCGGGCGCGGGGTGCCAAGGTGGTGCTCAAGGGCGATGCCTTCGCCGAGGCGGCGGCCCATGCCCAGGAGCTGATCCAGGAGCATGGCTACACCTACATCCCGCCTTTCGACGACATCGATGTCATCGCCGGCCAGGGCACCATCGCCGTGGAGATTCTGCGCCAGCATGGCGGGCCGATCGACGCCATCTTCGTGCCGGTGGGCGGCGGCGGCCTGATCGCCGGCATGGCCGCTTATATCAAATACCTGCGGCCCGAGATCAAGGTGATCGGGGTGGAATCCGAGGACAGCGCCTGCCTCAAGGCGGCGCTGGCCGCCGGAGAGCGCGTGGTGCTGGACCAGGTCGGGGTCTTCGCCGAGGGCGTGGCCGTGGCGCAGATCGGCGAGGTGCCCTTCTCGATCATTCGCGACCTGATCGACGACGTCATCACCGTCAACACCGACGAGATGTGTGCCGCGGTGAAGGATATCTTCGAGGATACCCGAGCGGTCTCCGAGACCTCCGGGGCGCTCTCGCTGGCGGGTCTCAAGAAGTATATCCAGCAGACCGGGGCCGAGCACCAGACACTCGTCTGTATCAACTCCGGGGCCAACACCAACTTCGACCGCCTGCAGCATATCGCCGAGCGCACCGAGCTTGGCGAGCAGCGCGAGGCGATCCTTGCCGTGACAATTCCCGAGAAACCCGGCAGCTTCAAGAAGTTCTGCCGCACTATCGGCAAGCGGATGGTCACCGAGTTCAACTACCGCTATGCCGATCCGCAGAAGGCCCACATCTTTGTCGGTGTCCAGGTGAAGCCCGGTGGCGAGGACCGCCAGGCGGTGATCGACAGGCTACGCAGCGCCGGCTATCCCGTGGAGGATCTCACCGACAACGAGCTGGCCAAGCTGCATATCCGCCACCTGGGGGGCGGTCGGCCGAAGGAGCATTTCGACGAAGAGGTCTACCGCTTCGAGTTCCCGGAGCGTCCCGGGGCGCTGATGAACTTCCTCACCCACCTGCCTCATGACTGGAACATCTCGCTGTTCCACTACCGTAACCATGGGGCCGCCTACGGCCGGGTGCTTGTGGGCATGCAGGTACCCAATGGCGACCGGACTCATGTCGAGGAATACTTCGACGATATCGGCTATCGCTACTGGAAGGAGAGTGACAACCCGGCCTATCGTCTCTTCATGGCCTGACGCCGCGGAAGCCTCGACAGGCCGAGCGAGCGTTGACTCACCGTGCAGCCCGGCTCTGCCGAGTGTTTAAATATGTAATACTTCAAGTATGCCGCTTGTCATGCGTGAGCAGGAGGCCCTATAGTCACCGCGTTTCCGTTCCCATTCACGGTGACAAAACAACAACTTCCACACGACCCTCGCGGTCCTGTCTCCCACGGAGTCGACAATGAAGCGCAAGCCCGATCTGGTCATGGCACTGGTGCTGTTCTTCGGCATCGGGGTTGTGGTGACTGGCTATGCCCAGGCGTTGGCGGGCGTCTGATTCTACCGGAACCGCCTCATGACGACGGCCGATGCAGATGCATCGGCCGTCGTCGTTCGTGTGGCAGGTGCACTCAGGGACGTATCACTCGGGCATCGCTGACGATGGCGTCCAGCGGCACGTCCCAAGGGGCGGCAGGGAGGCGCTCGACCCTCTGGCAGTCATGGGCCAGGCCGAGCAATCGAGGGCGTGGTCCCGGGCGACGGGTGAAGGCCAGGGTGCGATCATAGAAGCCGCCGCCCATACCCATGCGCTGGCCTTGGTCGTCGAAGCCCACTAGCGGCAGCAGGATTACATCGAGCGCCCAGGCCGGCGTGCGCCTTGCACGGTGTGCCCCAAAGGGGGTCTCGGGTTCCGGGATGCCGTAGCGATTGACCACCATGGGTGTCCCGGCATGGTAGTGCACGAACCACAGCTGGTTGAGGGAGAGTGGCTTGAGGACCGGCAAGTGAACGCGGGTGCCGCGGCGCTCGAGCCAGGGAATCAACGGGGTGGGGTCGATCTCGCCATCATTGGGCAGGTAAAGAGCGACGCGGTTGGCACGTTGGATCTCGGGCAGTTGTCGGAGGTGTCGGCAAAGCCGTTCTGCGGCGTCACGGCGTGCGCTGACGCTCAATTCGCGCCTGCGCAGGCGCAATTCACGTCTCAGCCGGCGACGGGCGTCGTCGGTCGGAGGGGCGGCGATATCCTGCATGTGGCTCATGTCGGATGAGGGTTCCCCAGAGTGCCGCTGTCGTTCTGGCCCTTGAACCCAGTGGTTCAAGGTGGGTGGCCGCAGCCGAACCGTCAGGCTTTCCGACGCACGGACATGCACACGGGTCCGGCTAGCATTTGGCCCCCTGGGTAATGCTCATAGGCTCGAGGGACGATAACGACTGGCAAACACCCCAGGGAACCGTTTCATCCTACCAGAGGCACGGGCGGGGCCAAAGGGATGATTGTGTCGCCTCAACGCACGGGCATGGCATCCAGCGCCTTCTCCAGGCGAGCATTGAGTTCGTTGAGACTCTGTTCGCCGGCTTGCTGGTCATCCAGGGCTTCGAGCAGCTCATGGGCGATGTTGAGGGCCGCCATGATGGCGATCTTCTCCCGGTCGACCACCCGGCCACGGGCGTGAATGCCCTGCATGGCGCGGTCGAGATAGCGCGCAGCACGTTCGAGCTTTTCCTGCTCTTCCGGCGGGCAGGCAATGGCATAGCTGCGCTCCAGGAGGGTGATATCGGTGGTGGGCCGTTTAGGCTCGGTCATGACAGGCTCCGGGAAGGGCCAGGGGAAGGAGGATCGCACGCCGGGTGCGCGTCACGGGGGACCGATGCGTTAACATCGAGGCCAGATGAAGAATGCCAGTCACTATAAGAGAGCCGTTTGCGGGCGGTCAACGCGCCCGGCGGCCCCACCAGCGGATCTTGTCATGTCACTGATCAATGAACACCAGGACTTCTCGACCATTGCCGACACCTTTCTGCTTCACGGCAGTATGCAGTCGCCAGCCTTCCTCGACGGGCGCCTCTGCGCCGAGCTTGCGCTGCATGACCTTGCCCCCGAGGCCTGGCTGGAAGAGGTTTGCCTGAGTCTCGGGGTCGACCAACCCCGTGACGAGCCCAGCGCCGAAAGGCTGCTGGGCTGGCGCCGCCAGACCCTCGAGGCCCTCTCGGCCGCCGAGCTCAACTTCGAGCCCCTGCTGCCGGACGAACTCTTCTCGCTGCCTGAGCGTGCCCTGGGTCTGCAGGAGTGGACCCTTGGTTTCCTCGAGGTGGTGGCCGATGCCGGCGACGCGATGCGTCGCTCCTGGTCGCCGGCCCTGCGCGAGGCCCTCGAGGATCTCGAGGGCCTGACGAGCATCGAGACAGATATCGAGGACAGCCCGGAAAACGAGGATGACCTCTTCGCCCTCACCGAGCACGCGCGCATGGCCGCCATGTTGCTCTATACCGAGCAGCACCCCGGCAAGCCCCAGGTCGAGCAGGTCGACGAGCCTACTCGTCACTGAGATCTGCCATAGAATCCACCCATCCAGGAGCCGTGATGCATCCCGAGATCCTGCCCCGCCCCGCCCCGATCACCAACGACGAATACCGCGCCCGACGCCGGGCGTTGATGGATCGGCTTACCGTCGATAGCGCCGTGCTTCTGCCTGGTGCGACGCTGGTCACCCGCTCACGGGACAGCGAGTTCCCCTTCCGCCAGGACAGTGACGTCCACTACCTGACCGGTTTTCCCGAGCCCGAGGCCCTGTTGCTGCTGCTGCC
>NZ_JAXHNN010000002.1:0-401714 GCF_034520545.1 Halomonas sp. | reverse complement strand
TTCGGCGGGGTATCAGCTCCCTGACAGCAGATGGCATGCTGGTAGCAGGGGGCTTTGTCGGAACAAAGACGCCCCGAGCCTCTTGTCGCTCATGGACGGTTAGTGTCCCTGCGCGCTTCGTTCTTCACTTCACCCTCCTTGACCTCATAGTCGCCCTCCAGCACCTGCTGCTCCCGGTCGCCGGCATTGCGCCCCGCGTGATAGCGGGTCTCACGGTAGTGGACAGAGCCATCCACGTCCTCGGCCTGGTCGGCGCGCATCTGCTCCATGCGCTTTTTCATGCGATGGCGCAGAAAGGGCATCATCGCCCAGCCGATGAGCAGGAAGAACAGCCCCAGCACCATGGCGACGATCATCATGACGCCGAACAGCAGCCAGGTGAGCAGCAGCTTCAGGCCGCCCAAGGGACCTCCGGCGCGGGTCTGACGGGCGCGTGCCTGCCACTCTTGGGCGGCTCGCCAGGCGGCGTTCTGGCGTGGGTCGTGACGCGGATCATGGGGGTCGGGCATGAAGGACTCCAGTGTTTCGGAAGGGGCGACGGCTCGGCCGGCGCCCCGTGAATGACTGCCCTTTGGAAAGCGCGCGGAGCGCTTCGTTCCGAGGATGGGTCAGGAGGCGATCAGGCGCCACAGCGCGGCGGTCAGGATTCCGGCGGTAATGGCCGGCAGCGGCTTGCGTAGTGCCAGCATCACCCCCGCCGTAGCGACCAGGGCCATTCGGGCTCCGCCGTCGCCATGCACGGCCATGGGGGTGATAACAGCCACCAGCACCGAGCCGGCCATGGCGTTGATGAAGCGCTCGACCCGCGGGCCGATGGGCACCCGTGCCATCACGAAGACCCCGCCGGCGCGGGTCAGGTAGGTGACCAGTGCCATGATCACGATGGCCAGCAACACTCCGCCCTGGGTGGCATCCAGCGTCATGAGTGGCCCTCCTGGCGTGGCTTCGGAGGCAGCAGCAGGCCCACCACGCCGCCCGCCAGTGCCCCCACGATCACATGGGCATGGGGCGGCAGCCAGGCCATTGCCGCCAGGGCTGCCAGGGCCGCTGCCCCCCAGGGCAGCAGCACGCTGAGGTCGCGCTTGTCGCCCACCAGCATGGCCAGCAGGAAGCAGCCCATGATGGCATCCAGCCCGAAGCGTTCGGGCTCGCTGATGCCGCTGCCGAAGGCCACACCGAGACCGGTGCCGATCATCCAGGTGCTCCACAGCGCCAGGCCGCCACCGACCAGGATGCCCAGCCGTGAGGCCGTGGTTCCCCCAGTCATGGCCATGGCCCAGTTGGCATCGCTGAGCAGAAGCAGGCTGGCGTAGCGACGCCCGCTAGGCAGGTCGCGCAGGTGGGGGTAGAAGGCGGCGCCCATCAGCAGGTGGCGGGCGTTTATCGCCAGGGTGATAGCCACCAGCGGCAGCAGTGGAATGGTATCGCCCCACAGTTCCAGGGTGGCGAACTGGGCGGCCCCCGCGAAGACCAGGCCGCTCATCAGCAGGGTCTGGACGGCGGAAAGCCCCTGCTGCAGGGCCGCTACTCCGAAGGCCAGTCCGAAGACGATCACGAACAGCGACAGCGGCGCCATGCGCCGGAAGCCCTCGACGAGATGGCCAAGGGTCGGACGTGAGTCGCGGTCGGTGGTCATGAGCGCCATATCTCGTTAACGATCTCGTAGCTTCTCAGCCGGTCCTCGGCGGCGTAGACATCGGTGTTGAGCATCAGCTCGTCAGCACCGGTCAACTCCAGGAAGCGTTCCAGGCCCTCTCGCACGGTCTCGGGGCCGCCGATCACCGCGGCCCCCAGGAACTGCTCCACCTGGGCCTGTTCCCTGGGCGACCAGTCCAGCACTTCTACCGGCGGCAGGGCCTTGATGCGCTGGCCGCGGATCATGCCCAGGAACTTTCGGCGCGCCGTGGAGGCCAGGTAGTCCGCCTGTAGGTCGTTCTCGGCGGCGATCACCGGCAGGCCGACCATGGCATGAGGTGCCGAGAGGACCGCCGAGGGCCTGAAGTTGTCGCGATAGAGCTTGAGTGCCTCGAACAGCTGGGCAGGGGCAAACTGGGCGGCGAAGGCGAAGGGCAGCCCCTCGCGAGCCGCCAGGCGGGCGCTGAAGTCGCTGGAGCCAAGCAGCCACAACGGCACCTTTGTGCCCTGGCCGGGGACCGCCCGTACTCGCTGGCCTGGCCGCTCGTCGTCGAGAAAGCCCTGCAGTTCGGCCAGCCGCTGGGGGAAGTCATCGACGCCGGCATGGGGGTCGCGGCGCATGGCGGCCATGGTGGGGCCGTCGGACCCCGGCGCGCGGCCCAGGCCCAGGTCAATGCGCCCGGGATAGAGGGTCTCCAGGGTGCCGAACTGCTCGGCCACCACCAGCGGCGGATGGTTGGGCAGCATGATGCCGCCGCTGCCCACCCGGATCCGCTCGGTGGCGCCGGCGATATGCCCGATCAATACCGCGGTGGCGGCGCTGGCGATGCCCTCGATGCTGTGGTGCTCGGCCAGCCAGTAGCGCGTGAAGCCGAGCCGCTCGGTGAGCCGGGCCAGCGCCACGCTCTCGCGAAAGGTGTCGGCGATGGTACCGCCTTCGCGGATCGGGGCCAGGTCGAGCACGGAGAGGGGCGTGTCGGCGAGTCGTGACATATTGTGAGGAACTCCGGAAACAATTAGCCTGCTGAGTTTCTACGCCTGCTTCGTGGGGCCGTCAATGGCCTGCCTTCGTGGCCGCATTCACGGCTCTGTTATCATCCTCGCCGATCAACCACACGAAGCAAGGAGTCATCGATGGCCAGTCATGGGGGACAGCGAGTCTTTATCGCCTCACTAGGGATCATCCTTGCCATCGTGATCGTGGGTGCGGTTTTCCCGGAAGCAATTGGCGGTTTTGCGGAGGTCGCCCTTGATGGCACCACGCGTCTCTTTGGCTGGTTCTACCTTTTCTCACTGTTCAGCGGTGTGGTCCTGCTTGGCTGGCTGGCCTTGAGTCGCTACGGCAAGATTCGCCTGGGCCCTCAGGACAGTCGGCCGGACTACGGCTTCTTTTCCTGGATCAGCATGTTGCTGGCTGCGGGCTTCGGCGTGGGGCTGGTGTTCTACGGCATGGCGGAGCCCATGACCCACTACATCGATCCTCCCTACGGTGACGTGCCGGCCGAGAGCATCGCGGCGGCGCGCCATGCGATACAGTACAGCTACTTCAACTGGGGGGTTCACCAATGGGCGGCCTTCTCGGTGGTGGGGCTGATCATCGCCTACTTCCAGTTTCGCAAAGGGCAGGCCGGCCTGGTGTCGTCGGTGCTCTCCTCGGTCACCCCTCAAAAGTCTCGATTTCACCCTCTTATCGGCTGGCTGGACGTCTTCGCCGTGGTGGCGACGGTGATGGGTGTGGCTACCTCCCTTGGGCTGGGCGTGCTGCAGATGAACGGTGGGCTCAACGCCGTCTTCGGTCTACCCGAGAATACCCTGTGGCAATTCATCATCCTGTTCGTGATGTTCCTGGCCTACATGGCCTCGACCTGGGTCGGTCTGGACAGGGGGATTCGGCGTCTCTCCAATCTCAACATGATTCTCTGCATCGGCCTGATGCTCTACGTGCTGGTCACCGGCCCCACGGTAGCCATCCTCGATACCATCATTCTCGGATTTGGCGACTATCTGCAGAACTTCATCGGCATGAGCTTGCGCACCACCCCCTACAGCAACGATGCCTGGGCCCAGGAGTGGACCCTGTTTTACTGGGCCTGGGCCATTGCCTGGTCGCCCTTCGTCGGTACCTTCGTGGCGCGGGTCTCGCGCGGGCGCACCATCAAGGAGTACGTGGTGGGCGTGCTGCTGGTGCCGCCATTGCTGGCCTGCCTGTGGATCGGTGTGTTCGGCGGTGCCGCCATCAACATGGAACTCGGTGCTGACGTGGGCCTGGCCGCCGCCACCCAGGACAACATCACCGTGGCTCTGTTCGAGATGTTCGAGCTGATGCCCTTCACTGGGGCGCTGTCGGTGGTGGCGATGCTGCTGATCTTCATCTTTCTGGTCACCTCCGCGGACTCTGCCTCCTATATCGTGGCGCAAATGACCGATGCCGGCTCCATCAACCCACCGCTCTTCAAGCGGGTGGTATGGGGTGTGTTGATAGCCGCCATCTGCCTGACGCTGATCGTTGTCGGCGGCCTGACCGGCTTGCAGTCGGCCTCGGTGCTCGCGGCGCTGCCCTTCTCCCTGGTGCTTTACGGTATGGCGGCAGCGCTGATCCGCACGCTTCAGCGCGATCATCGCTCCTTGCTGACCCAGCTCTATCGCCGTCATGGTGAGATGCCAGTCGGGGCGGATGCCTTCGAGGCCGAGTCCCTGGGCGAAGAGGAGCGGCTGCGCCGCTTGCCCAGCGAGACCAAGCGGCGCGTCAACAGCTGAACCGGTCCATTGGAGGCGATCACGGTCGATGGGCGGTGGCCAGCCGCCGCGGCAGGCCGTAAGCTCAAGGAACAATGGTGAAATCGGACTTCGACCATGACTCTCATCCGCGCCGACCATGGCGCACCTCGTCGCGGTGCCACCCGTCGACGGCGCCGCCGGCTCGATTGGGCACGCTTCGATCGCTGGCTCGACCGGGTGGTGGTCGTGGCGGTCACCATCGCCGTGTTGGTGGGCATCGTGGCTCTGGTCCTCACCCTGCTTTTCTAGCCATGTATTTTTTGACGAATAAAGGATGGTCAGCCCCATGCTGGGATTCCTGCAGGGATTTTCCTATGGCCTCTTCATGACCTGCCTGCCGTGGTTGCTGGTGGGGCTCGCCAAACCGCGCCTGGCGGTGCCGGTCGAGCCACCTGGTCGCCTGCAGGTCATCCTGCGCTACGCCCTGGTGGTGCCTTTCATCAGCATGCTGCTGTGGCTGACCTCGCTGTGGGGTGGCTTCGGGCCCACCCTGATGGGCTGGCTCGCTGGGCTGGTGGCGATTCCGGCGACGCTGCCGCTGGAACGCCGGCTGCGTGGTTGGCTCGCTCGGCGGCGTGAGAAGCGCCGGCAGGCGGGGCTGGCGGCCGAGGCGGCGCGACGCCGTGCGCAGCAGCAGCGCGATGCCCACGAAACCGACCTCGCGGAGCTCGACCCGGCTCGGCCTCCGGCGGATGCCGACGACCTGGTGCTGGCCCTGTGCCGGGCCAAGCAGGCCTTGATCGACGCCCAGCGCCCTGATCTGGCGGTCCAGGCCGACCGCGTCTACAGTCGCTATCGCCACGTGCTGGGCGTACTGGGCGGCCGCTTCGACAGCGGCGAGCTGGCCTTCGCCCGCGCCCGCGGGCTGGTGGTCGAGGTCTGTCGCGGCGTGGTGGATACTCTCGACGCCATGGCCTCCCAGGCCCGCAGTGTGGCCAACGTGGACGGTGACTTCGTGCGGCGTCGGCTGAGTCGAGAGGGCCGGCAGCTGGGCACGGAGGAGCGTGCCGCCCTGGTGCGGCGTCTGGAGCTGCTCGAGGAGACCGAGAAGGGGCTGCGTGAGCTGGCGGCGCGTAATGAGTCGGCGCTGACCGTCCTCGACGACACGGCCGTCTCCATGGCGCGCATCGAGACCGGACGCCCCCAGGCTTCGGTCACCACCGAGCAAGCACTGGCGGAGCTGCGCCGCTTCGTCTCCCGTGCCGACCGCTACGGACGCGGCAAGTAGTGAGCCCGTTCCTTCACACGCCCATATCCGATTCTTCGCGAGGTGCCCATGAGCCAGCAACCCGAACGCGATTCTCACCTGTCGCTGCCCAAGGTGGAAGAAATCGCTAGTCAACTGGATGGAGACGTGTCGGATAGCAGCCCAGACGATGTGTCGCTGGCGGCCCAGGCCGATACCTTCGTCGACGAGCTGGTTGCCGGCGGCGATGCGGACGCCTTGGCGCGCCAGCGACGCGCCATCGATGAGCTGGGGCTGGAGCTGCAGCAGCAGGCCGCCCACCAGAGCGCCATGCTGCAGACCCCGCTGCGCCAGCTGGCCCATCAGGGGGATGAGGGCGGCCCCGTGGCCAAGGCCCTGGTCGACCTGCGCGGTCGGATGCAGGAGCTGGACCCGTCTCGACACCGCCTGTCGCCGGGTCCGCTGGATCGCCTGCTGGCGCGTCTCCCGGGTGCCGGCAGTCGCCTGCAGCGCTATTTCCAGAAGTTCGAGACGGCCCAGCAGGCGCTGGATGCGATTATTGCCGACCTGGAAGCGGGGCGTGACATGTTGCATCGCGACAATCTCACCCTGAGCGATGACCAGCAGTCCCTGCGCGAGAGCCTCGTCCAGCTGGATCGCCAGGTCGCTCTGGGACGGCTGATCGACGAACGGCTGCAGGCCGCCATCGCCCGCCGTGACGAGGAAGACTCCCAGCGGCGCTTCCTCGAGGAGGAACTGCTGTTCCCGTTGCGCCAGCGTATCGTCGACCTGCAGCAGCAACTGGCGGTGAGCCAGCAGGGCGTGCTGGCGCTCGAGGTGATCATTCGTAACAACCGCGAGCTGATGCGTGGCGTCGATCGCGCCATCAACGTGACCGTCTCGGCGCTGACCGTGGCGGTCACCGTCGCCCTGGCCATCGCCAATCAGCGGCTGGTGCTGGATCGCGTCGAGGCGCTCAACACCACGACCTCTGAAATCATAGGTGGAACCTCACGAGCGCTGCGCCAACAGGGTGTGGACATCCAGCAGCGGGCCTCGTCGGCAATGCTCGACATGCAGGCACTTGAGGAAGCCTTCGGCGAGGTGATGGGGGCCATCGATGACCTCTCTCGCTATCGCCGCGAGGCCTTGCCCAAACTGGACGAACAGATCGACCGGCTGGCGGCCCTGGCCGGCCAGGGCAATGAGGCCATCGACCGCCTGCAGCGCGGTCGTGATGGGCAGGATACCGCCGAACGCGACCGTCACGACTGACCCTTCAACGCGCGGACTGGGCTATGCTGCTTCAATGCGTCGGGTTCGGCGCGCCACAAGAGGTAGGGTGATGGATAAGATCAAGAACATTTTCGTGGTGGGACTCAACGACTTCAACCGCCAGCGTCTCGAGACGCTTCACGGTGCCGGGCAGTGGCGGTTCCACGGGGTAATCGCCCCGGAGGCTGTCTACGATACCGAGGAATTCGACATCGAGGGCATGTTGTCAGAGGCCACGGCGCAGCTTGAGGCCTTCGACGAGCCCATCGACGCCATCGTCGGCTACATGGATTTTCCTGTCTCGACCATGTTGCCGATCCTGTGCGAACGCTTCGGTGTCCGCAGCACCTCCCTTTCGAGCCTGCTGAAATGCGAACACAAGTACTGGAGTCGCCGGGTCCAGCGCGAGGTGATCCCTGACCATATCCCTGGCTTCACCGCCTTCGACCCCTTCGATGACGACGCGATGACGCGCATCGGCGAGGCAGGGCTCTACTTCCCTTTCTTCGTCAAGCCGATCAAGTCCTCTGGCTCTCGGTTGGGCTTTCGCATCGAGACGCCCGAGGATTTCTATCAAGCTATCGCGGAATTACGCGAGTCCATCGGCACCATTGCCGACCCCTTCAATACGGTGCTGGAGCAGGCGAACCTGCCGCCAGAAATCGCCGCCGTGGACGGTCACTTCTGCATGGCCGAGGAGATCATCGGCGGCTGGCAGTGCACCGTGGAGGGCTACGTCTACAACGGTGAAGTGGTCAGCTACGGTATCGTCGATTCGCTGCGCTATCCCCAGGTGCTGAGCTTCTTCCATTACCGTTATCCTTCGGGGCTGCCGGATGATATCCAGGCCTCCATGGTCGAGCTTACCGACACCATCATGCGCCATATCGGCTATGATAATGCCGCCTTCAACGTCGAGTACTTCTGGGACGAAATTCAGGGTCGCATCTGGCTGCTGGAGATCAACACCCGTATCTCCCAGTCGCATTGCGACCTCTTCGAGAAGGTCGATGGGGTCAGCAACCAGCAGGTCACCATCGACCTTGGGCTGGGGCAGCGCCCCGACATGTCTCATCGCGAGGGCAATTTTCCGATAGCGGCCAAGTTCTTCCACCGGGTATTCTTTACCGATGCGGTGGTGACACGGGTCCCCACCGACACGGAGCTCGAGGAACTCCAGGCCGACTTTCCCGGTTGCCACATCGCCGTGCAGGTGGAGGAAGGGCAGCGGCTCTCCTCCCTGCCCGAGCAGGACGCCTACAGCTTTGCGCTGGCGCATGTCTATCTGGGTGCGTCATCGGCCGAGCAGTTGCTTGCGGACTTCGATCGTCTGGTGGCACGACTGGCGTTCGAGTTCGACGATATCCAGGGCTGAGGTTTCCGGGAGCGGCACGCAAGATCACAAGGAAGGAGACACATGCGCATCGTCAACGATTTTCCCCGCCGGGTGCAGGAAGAGGAGACCTGGATACCCCTGGCGGACGGTACCCGCCTGGCAGCCAGAATCTGGCGTCCTGTGGATGCCGATGACCACCCGGTACCTGCCATCCTCGAGTATCTGCCCTATCGCAAGCGCGACCTGACCGCGGAGCGCGATGTCCAGATGCATCCCTACTGGGCCGGCCACGGCTATGCCGGGGTGCGGGTCGATATCCGCGGTACCGGCGACTCCGATGGCGTACTCACCGACGAGTACCTGCCCAGTGAGCTCGAGGATGGCCTGGAAATCCTCGCCTGGCTCGAGGCCCAGCCCTGGTGCACCGGCGATGTCGGCATGATCGGCATCTCCTGGGGTGGCTTCAATGGCCTGCAGATCGCCGCCCTGCGCCCCCCGCAGCTCAAGGCGGTGATCACGCTGTGCTTCACCGACGACCGCTACGCCGACGACATCCACCACATGGGTGGTTGCCTGCTGGCTGACAACCTCTCCTGGGCTTCGACCATGTTCGACGGTAACGCCTGTCCGCCCGACCCAGAGCTGGTAGGGGAGCGCTGGCGGCAGATGTGGCTCGAGCGACTGAGGGGCAGCGGCATGTGGCTCGGTCAGTGGCTCGAACATCAGCGACGTGACGCCTACTGGAAGCATGGCTCGGTGTGTGAGGACTATTCGCGGATCCAGTGCCCGGTATATGCCGTGAGTGGCTGGGCCGATGGCTACTGCAATGCCGTCTTCCGGGTGCTGGAAGGACTCGAGGTGCCGCGCAAGGGGCTGGTCGGTCCCTGGGCTCACAAGTACCCGCACCTGGGCGTGCCGGGGCCGGCCATCGGCTTCCTGCAGGAATCACTGCGCTGGTGGGATCAGTGGCTCAAGGGCGACGACACCGGGATCATGGACGAGCCCATGGTGCGGGTCTGGATGCAGGAGTCGGTGCCTCCCTCGGCGCGTTACGATGAGCGCCCCGGGCGCTGGATTGCCGAGCCGGAGTGGCCATCGCCGAATATCCTGCCATGCTCGTTCCGGCTCACCGATGGTCATAGCCTGTTGCCCGAAGCCGAGGGAGAGGATAACGATACCACCCTGGACATTCGCTCCCCGCTCTCGGTGGGGCTCTATGCCGGCAAGTGGTGTTCCTACAATGCTCCGCCGGACCTTCCCCACGACCAACGTGACGAGGATGGTGGCTCGCTGATCTTCCAGACACCCCGCCTCGATGCGCCTCTGGAGATCTGTGGATCGCCAATGGTCGAGCTTGAACTCGCCGCGGATCAGCCGGTGGCCATGGTGGCACTGCGCCTCTCCGACATCGGCGAGGATGACAAGGCCACCCGGGTCTCCTATGGCTTGCTCAACCTGACCCACCGCGACAGCGACGAGTTTCCCGAGCCCTTGGAGCCGGGCAAGCGTTACCGGGTACGCATTCCGCTCAAGCACATCGCCCAGCAGTTCGCCGAAGGGCATGCCATCCGGCTGGCGCTTTCCACCAGCTACTGGCCGTTGGCCTGGCCGGCCCCCCGGCCAGCCCGACTTACCATCCATCCGAGTCGCTGTCGGCTGATCCTGCCGGTACGGGCGCCGCGACCTGCCGAGGAAGCCGCACTGCCGGCCTTTGGCGAGCCAGAAGGAGCGTCTCCGCTGGCCAAGACACTGCTGCAGCCGACTCAGGAGACCTGGCAGGTGATCCGCGACCTGGCCCAGGATCGCACCACCCTGGAAGTGATCAACGACGAGGGACGCTACCGAATCGACGATATCGACCTCGAGATCGCTGCCCGGGTCACCGAGCGTTACCAGTACTCCTACGGCAGCTATGACAGTGTCAGCGGTTTCACGGAGTGGCAGCGCAGCTTCAAGCGCGGCGACTGGGAGGTCAGCACTTTGACCCGTACCCAGCTGACCAGCGACCCGGAAAACTTCCGTATCCGCGCCACACTGGATGCCTGGGAGGGGGAAACCCGGATCTACGCGCAGACCTGGGATGAGACCATCCCTCGCGATCTCGTCTAGGAGGCTGTCGGATTTGACCGATCGTCGCGAGAGATTCGGGTTTCGAGACAAGTTTATCGATCTGATGAGGCGAATAGTGGGGCTCTTTAACGAAGCAGATCGAATGAAATTGGCCGAAAATCCGGATTTTGCAGTAGATCAGCGTTAAGTCCGACAGCCTCCTAGGTCGTCTGGGGAGGTACGGGCTGTTATGGTGACGTCCTTGTTTTCGCAGGGACGTCCCGCATGAGTCCGATCCCCGCCGCCGTGCCGACGACTCCCCGCGCCTCGCGCAAGGAGATTCTCGGCTGGGCGATGTTCGACTTCGCCAACCAGGCCTACACCCTGCTGATCATCACCGTGGTGTTCGGCGAGCTCTTCACCACGGTGATCGTCGGCGAGCGTGGTGACAGCTACCGGCTGGCCAACTTCCTGTGGAGCCTGGCGCTGGCGGTGAGCTATCTGCTGGTGGTAATCACGGGCCCACTGTGCGGCGCGGTGATGGATTACCAGGCGGCAAAGAAGCGCTTCCTGTTCATCAGCTACCTGGCCACCGTGGCCACCACTGCCATGCTCTATTTTGTGGCGCCGGGCTATGTGGTGCTGGGTCTCGTGCTGATCATGGTCTCCAACTATGCTTATTCGATGGGCGAGTCCTTCATTGCCGCCTTCCTGCCGGACCTCGGCCCGCCCCAGGACATGGGCAAGATCTCCGGCTTCGGCTGGGCGCTGGGCTACGTGGGCGGGCTTTTCGCCGCGGGCTTCACCCTGGTGGTGCTGGGCGAGGCAACGGCGGAGAACTTCGAACGAATCCGCTGGGTGGGGCCCTTTGCGGCGGGGTTCTTCCTGATCACCGCCATCCCCACCTTCCTGTGGGTGAAGGAGCGCGGCACGCCCCAGCCGCCCGGCAAATCCTACCGCGATATCGCCCTGGAGCGCGTCTCGACGACCCTGCACGAGCTGCGCCGCTTCCGCGACCTGGGCATCTTCCTGGTCTCGCTGCTGTTTTCCATGGCCGGCGTCTACATCATCATCGCCTTCGCCTTCATCTACGGCGCCCAGGTGATCGGCTGGGACGAATCGGTCCGCAACATCATGTTCATCATCGTGCAGGTTACCGCCGCCGCTGGCGCGCTGGGCTTCGGTTACATCCAGGATCGCATCGGCACCAAGGTCACCTACCTGATGACCCTGACCCTCTGGGTGGCAGCGATACTCGCCATCTGGGCCACGCCGGAGGTCACCGCCTTCCTGCAAGCCCGTTTCGGGCTCGATTGGGAGACCCAGCATCTCTTCCTGGTGGTCGGGTGCCTGGCGGGGCTCTCCCTGGGCTCCAGCCAGTCCGCCAGCCGCGCGCTGGTGGGGCTCTTCTCGCCGAGCCGCAAGGCCGCCGAATTCTTCGGCTTCTGGGGCCTGGCCAACAAGCTCGCCGGAGTAATCGGTATCATCGGCCTGGGGTTGCTGCAGTCGCTGGTGGGGCTCAAGGCCTCGATCCTGCTCTGCGCCGTGCTCTTCTTCATCGCCATCCTGGTCTGCCTGTTTGTCGACCAGGCACGGGGTCAGCAGGCGGCCCGGGATTGGGAAGCGCGCAACGGACGCTAGGATGTCGGTTACCCGTCGTGGAATGCCCTTATGGCATCATGGTCTCAAAGGGTAGTCGCCGGGAGGGAAGATCATGAGTGAGGAGCGAGCCACACGCCGGGCCGGCCTGGGCATGATGCTGCTGTTCTGGGTGCTCTTCCTGGGAGGTGGGGCCTGGTGGTTCCACGGTTACCTGGAAGCGCAGCGCAACCCCAATGCTCACCTCGCCGATGTCGTGTTGGGAGAAGGCGAGCCGGTGGTGCTTGAGCGCAATCGCGCCGGTCACTTCGTGGTCACCGGGCGCATCAACGACCAGCCGGTGGAATTTCTGGTCGACACCGGTGCCACCTATGTCGCGGTCCCTGCCGAGATGGCTCAGCGGCTGGGGCTCGAGAGCACCGGTACCGCCTGGTTCAACACCGCCAACGGGCGGGTGCGCGGCGAGCTGACGCGGCTCGATGAGGTGAGCCTGGGCGGCTTCTCCGCCCGGGAGGTTCGCGGCTCCATCAGCCCGGGCCTCGGCGGCGAAACGGCCCTGCTGGGCATGAGCTTCCTTGGCCGTTTCGATATCGAGATCCGTGACTCGCGTATGGTCCTGCATCCTCCGCAACGTAACTGAGGTACCTATGGCGAAGCCGAAACGGGGCCGCTGCGCCGACGAGCCCAAGCAGATCCCGGCGGTCGGATGGCTGGATATCGTATGGCGCGTCAAAAAGCAGGTCGTTCGAGACCTCGTTCCCCTGATGGCCGCCGGCATCGCCTTCAATGCCATGCTGGCGCTCTTTCCGACGATCACCGCGATCATCTCGATCTGGGCGCTGGTGATGGATCCCCAGGACCTGGCGAGTCAGATCGTGCAGCTCAGCCGCTATCTTCCGCCCGACAGCTCGAGCCTGATCAATGATCAGGCCCGCAGGATAGGCGAGAGCACCAGCACCGGTCTCAGCCTGACGGCGCTGGGCAGTGTTGTGGTGGCCATGTTCATCGCCTCCAAGGGCGTGTTGTGGATGGTGATAGGCCTCAACGTGGTGTACGGCGAGGAGGAGGATCACCGAGGATCTCTGCGTCGCGGCTGGATCGTGGCGTCGCTGACGATGGGAGTGATTCTCGTCCTGCTGGTCACCATTGCCTTCATCGCCTTCTTCCCCCTGGCCATCGGCATGCTGGGTCTCGATACCCTGCTGGTCACGATCATCGTATGGCTGCGCTGGCCGGTGCTTCTGCTGGTGATGATGCTGGTCATCGCCGTTTTCTATCGCTTCGGCCCCTATCGGCGACCGCCACGCTGGAAGTGGATCAGCGTTGGCTCCATCATCGCGACGCTACTCTGGTTGATCGGTTCCGCCGGGCTGTCGTTCTATTTCGGCAGCGTGATCAATCCAAGCGATATCTATGGCTCGCTGGGGGCGGTCGTGGTGCTGATGCTGTGGTTCTGGCTTTCGGCGTTCACCGTGTTGCTTGGCGCAGAGTTCAACGCGGAAATTGAGCGTCAGACGTATCTCGACACCACCGTCGGCGCCGCCCGGCCCCCCGGTGAGCGAAACGCTTACGCGGCGGACACCCTGGGTCGTAAGTGGCCGTGGCGAGATGTCGGCCGGAAGCGCGACGCCGCCGATCAAGATGCCACGGATCGAGGAGACACCCCATGACACTGACCGACCGGCTGGGCATCGACCTGCCGATTCTCCAGGCCCCCATGGCCGGCGCCCAGGACAGCGAGCTGGCCATCGCCGTCTCCCGCGCCGGCGGCCTCGGGGCATTGCCCTGCGCGATGCTCTCGCCCGAAGGCATGGCAGATGAGCTCGAGACCATTCGCACCGCGATCTCGGGGCCGATTAACGTCAACTTTTTCTGCCATGCGGTGCCTGCCCCCGACCCCGAGCGGCTGGCGTCTTGGCATGCGGCGCTGACGCCCTTCTATGCCGAGCTCGGTCTCGATATCGAGGCGGTTCCCGCCGGGGCCGGGCGGCGCCCCTTCGACCATGCGACCTGCGACGCTCTGGAGCCCTTCCGCCCGGCGGTGGTGAGCTTCCATTTCGGCCTTCCGGCGCCGGAACTGCTGGCGCGGGTCAAGACCTGGGGCGCGACGGTGCTCTCCACGGCCACCACGGTGGAGGAGGCGCGCTGGCTCGAAGCCCACGGCGCCGACGCGGTAATCGCCCAGGGTCTCGAGGCCGGCGGCCATCGGGGCCTCTTTCTGACCGGGGATCTGACCACTCAGATGGGGACCCTGGCGCTGCTTCCCCAGGTCCGGCAGGCGGTGGACGTGCCGGTGATCGCCGCCGGCGGCATTGCCGATGCCCGGGGCGCAGCGGCGGCACTTACCCTGGGTGCCGACGCCGTCCAGGTGGGTACCGCCTTTCTCTGCTGTCCGGAATCCCGCGCCTCGTCCGTCCATCGTCGGGCGCTGATGAGCGAGTCGGCCCTCCATACGGCCCTGACCAACCTCTACAGCGGGCGCCCGGCCCGGGGCATCGTCACCCGGCTGATGCGCGAGCTGGGGCCGATCAGCGAGGCGGCGCCGGCCTTCCCGCTGGCTACCGCGGCCATCGCACCGCTGCGTGCCGCCGCCGAGGCCCGCGGGGTCGGCGATTTCTCGCCGCTGTGGGCCGGGCAGAACGCCAGCCGCTGCCGGGAGGTCCCCGCCGCCGAGGTGGTGCATGAACTGGCCCAAGGCCTGTCGCGCTGACGATCCCTCTTCGGCCCTGATATCATGGATGCATGAACAGTATTTTTGGTGCCGCGCCGGTCACTGCCCCCCTTGAGGATCCGCGCTACTACCTGGCGAACTTCCGCTTCGTGCTGGCGTGGGTGGCCGAGCGCCACGGCGACCTGCTGGACGAGGCCGAGCATGGCTTCCTGGCGGCGTTCGCCGCCCTGCCCAAGGCGTCCCAGGCGCTGCTGGTGCGCATGGTGATGCGCAAGGGCGAGCACTTTCGCACCTCGCGCCTGAGCTACCCCGAGATCGGCGACACCGAGGCGGCGCTTGCGCCTCTTGTGGCGGCGGGGCTGGTCGATGATGTCCCCTTGCTTGGCCTCGATGAGCTTTTCCGCCAGCTGCGCCTTCCCGAGCTACGCCGCGCCCTGGTGGAGGAGGTCGCCGCCGCGGAGCTGCCCCTTGCCACCGGCAAGGCCGCGCTATTCGAGGCCCTGGCGCCGCGGCTAACCGAGCTTCGCCTGCTTGCCGACTGGTGGCCCGAGGCGCCGGACCGTGTCGTTCGCCTCACCGTGATGGCGACCTGTGACCGGCTGCGGCTGATGTTCTTCGGCAACCTGCGCCAGGACTGGGCCGAGTTCGTGCTCACCGAGCTCGGCCTGCAGCGCTTCGAGCGTGTGGCGATCACGCCTGACTCCCGGGCCTTCCGGCGCCGCACGGAGGTGGATGCCTATCTGACCCTGCACCGCCTGCGCGAGCGCCTGGAGGCCGGTGAGGCGGTATCGGCACTGCACGCGGAACTGCCCGCACCGCTGGCCGACAACGCCTGGCTGGCGGCGCGGCATCGGCGGCTCTGCGTGGTTCTGGGGCGCCAAGCGGAGCGTGAGGGCGAGGGCGAACTGGCCCTTGCTCTCTATGCCCAGGCCGGCTGGCCGGAGGTGGATCTGCCCGGCAGCGTCGAGGCGCGCATCCGTCACCTGCGTTTGCTTGAGCGCCGCGGGGCGCACGCCGCGGCCCTGGCCCTGACCGAGCCACTGATGAAGGCTTCGGCCAGCGAAGAGGAGGCTCAGGCGCTGGGACGGCTGGTGCCGCGGCTGCGTCGCCGGCTGGGGCTGTCCCCGTCCGCATCCCGGCGTGAGCCGGCCCCGCGACAGTGGACCCTGACCCTGTCGCCCGGCCCGGTGGAGGCCGCGGTGTGCGACCACTTGCATCGCGATGCGGCGCCGGTGCACTACGTGGAGAACAGCCTGTTCACCGGGCTCTTCGGCCTGCTCTGCTGGGAGGCGCTCTTCGCGCCGCTGCCCGGGGCCTTCTTCCACCCCTTTCACCATGGCCCGGCGGACCTCTACCGCGAGGACTTCGTGGCCCGCCGCCGCGCCCGGTTCGAGATCTGTCTGGCCCGGCTCGAGACCGGCGAGTATCGCGAGGCGATCCGCGCCACCTGGCAAGAGAAGCACGGCCTGGCCTCGCCCTTCGTGCACTGGGGAGCGCTCGACGAGGCACTGCTCGAACGGGCGCTTGCCTGCCTGCCGGCCGCCCACCTGCGCGCCTGCTTCGAGCGGCTGCTCGGTGACCTCAAGGCCAACCGGGCCGGCCTGCCGGATCTGATCCAGTTCCTCCCCGAGGCCCCGCAGGGTGAGCCGCGCTACTGGCTGATCGAGGTGAAAGGGCCGGGCGATCGGCTGCAGGACAACCAGCGGCGGTGGCTGGCCTTCTTCCATGCCCATGACATGCCCGCCGCGGTCTGCCATGTGCGTTGGGAGGTGGACGGAGAGTGAGCGATGGACAACGAATGAGCGAGGTGGCGCGCTATCGGGTGGCGGTGCGCGCGCTGTGCGACTTCACTGCACGCCAGGGGGACCTGGACCATCGCTTCACCCCCGCACCCAGTGCCCGCGAGGGCATCGATGGCCATGCCCGGGTGGCAAAACGGCGGGGCGAGGGCTATGAAGCCGAACTGCCGCTCTCCGCCACTTTCGAGGGGCTCCGGGTGAGCGGCCGTGCCGACGGCTTCGACCCGGTGGCCAATCGGCTGGAGGAGGTCAAGACCCATCGCGGCCATCTGGAGCGCATGGCCGACAACCAGCGGGCCCTGCACTGGGCCCAGGTCAGCGTCTACGGTGCGCTGCTGTGTGCCGAGCGTGACCTCGCCTCGCTGACCCTGGCGCTGGTCTACCTGGATATCACCACCGGTCGGGAAACCGTGTTGACCAAGGAGGCGAGCGCCATTGAGCTGCAGGCCTTCTTCGAGACCCAGTGCCGTCGCTTCCTGGCCTGGGCGGTGCAGGAGGCCCGGCATCGCGAGCGGCGCGATGAGGCGCTCGGCGAGCTCGCCTTTCCCCACGAAGCCTTCCGCCCCGGCCAGCGCGACCTGGCGGAGAGCGTCTACAAGGCCGCCAGCACCGGCCGCTGCCTGCTGGTCCAGGCGCCCACCGGGATCGGCAAGACCCTCGGCACCCTCTTCCCGCTGCTCAAGGCCATGCCCCGCCAGGGGCTCGACCGCCTCGCCTTCCTGACCATGAAGACGCCCGGGCGCCGGTTGGCGCTGGATGCCCTGGCCGCCCTCGGTGCCGGGGAGGGTGCTGCCAGGAGCTCGTACGTCGTAAGCCCGGACGCCGTAAGCCCGGACACCACGGCCGCCCCGCTCCGGGTGCTGGAGCTCATCGCCCGAGAAAAGGCCTGCGAGTATCCCGATCGGGCCTGCCATGGCGAAGCCTGTCCGCTTGCGGCAGGCTTCTACGACCGGCTGCCGGCGGCGCGGCAGGCCGCCGTGGCGCGTGGCTGGCTGGACCGCGAGGCGCTGCGCGAGGTGGCTCTCGACCACGGCGTCTGCCCCTACTACCTGGGGCAGGAGCTGGCGCGCTGGTGTGACGTGGTCGTCGGCGACGTCAACCACTGGTTCGATGCCAATGCCCTGCTGCACGGCCTTGCCCGAGCCAACGGCTGGCATCTGGGCCTGCTGGTGGACGAAGCCCACAATCTGGTGGAACGGGCCCGGGGCATGTACAGCGCCGAGCTGGACCAGCGTCGGCTCGCCCGCTTGCGTCGCGAGGCTCCCGGAGCGCTGAAGCGCCCTCTGGGGCGCCTGGCCCGACAGTGGCAGGCGCTGGTCAAGGAGGCGGGGATGAGCGAGGCCGGCGAGCCGGGCCGGCCGGCTTACAGGGTGCTCGACGGCCTGCCCGACGGGATGGTCGTGGCCTTGCAGGGGGTTGCCAGCGCCATCACCGAGCACCTCGGCGAGCACCCCGACCAGGCCTCTCTTGCACTCCAGGAGCTGCTCTTCGAGGCGCTGGCCTTTACCCGCCTGGCGGAGTCCTTCGGCGAGCATTCGCTGTGCGATCTGGCCCGTAACGGCCGCGGCCGGGCCGTGCTGGGGCTGCGCAATCTGGTGCCGGCGGACTTCCTGGCGCCGCGCTTTGCGGCGGCCCAGTCCGCGGTGCTCTTCTCGGCGACCCTGAGTCCTGCCCACTACCATCGAGACCTGCTGGGCCTGCCGTCGGCCACGGTGTGGCGAGAGGTCACCTCGCCGTTCGCCGCCGAGCAGCTCGAGGTCCGCATCCGCGCCGACATCTCCACCCGGCTGCGCGACCGGGGGCCATCGCTTGCGCCCATCGTCGCCGAACTGGCCAGCCAGTACCATCGCCGCCCGGGCCACTATCTCGCTTTCTTCAGCAGCTTCGCCTACCTGGAGGCGGCCCTGGCACGCTTGCAGGAGGCCCACCCGGAGATTCCCGTGCGCGCCCAGACCCGCGGCATGCGCGAGTCGGCCCGCGACGCCTTCCTGGCTGGTTTCACGCCGGGCGGGCAGGGAATCGGCTTCGCGGTGCTGGGTGGGGCCTTCGCCGAAGGCATCGACCTGCCCGGCGAGCGGCTGATCGGTGCCTTCATCGCCACCCTTGGCTTGCCACCCTTCGACCCCTTCAACGAAACCCTCAAGGCGCGATTGGCGGCCCGCTTCGGCCGTGGCGACGACTACGCCTACCAAATTCCCGGACTGATCAAGGTAGTGCAGGCGGCGGGCCGGGTGATCCGCGGCCCCTATGACGAGGGCACCGTGGTGCTGATGGACGACCGCTTCGCCCGTCGCGAGGTACGGGCCCGGCTGCCGGGGTGGTGGGCCATCGAGTGATGGCGCCTCAGCGCTGCCAGCGCGGAATCTCTTCCACTCGCGTGGCGATGTCCTCGTCCGCCTCGTAGAGCGCCTCGAGCTCCCGGGCGGCTTCGTGGATGGTCTGGATCTGCTTCTTTTCGTTGCCGAACACCTCGAGTTGGCGCAGCAACGCCTCCTCGTCGTGGGGACGGAAGGTGTCGATGGTGTGCTGGGCCTGCTCCCGGGGAATGCCCAGGCCGATCAGGGCGTCCCGGGTCAGTTCGAGACTGGCAGGCAGCAGTTCACGCACGATATGGGTGATCCCGGCGCGCATCAGCAGGTGGGCGTGGTGGCGATTGCGTGCGCGGGCATAGAGCTGGAGGTGGGGAAACTGACGTCGCACCTGGCCGACGATACGCATCGAGGCCTCGGGGTCGCCCACCGCCACCACCAGCACTCGGGCCTGGTCGGCCCCGGCGGCCTTGAGCAGGTCGATGCGCGAGGCATCGCCGTAGTAGACCTGGTTGCCGTAGCGGCGTACCACCTCGACCTGGTCGGCGTTGATATCGAGCACCGTATAGGGGATCTTCAGTCCCTGCAGGGCACGGCCCATGATCTGCCCGAAGCGGCCGAACCCGGCGATGATGATCTGCGGGGCGTCGTCGGGCAGGGTGTCGAAGTCCCGCTTCGGCCGGGGGCGGGTGAAGAGGCGGCGCAGGCCCCGTACATGCAGCTGGAAGAGCAGCGGCGTGGTCGCCATGGAGAGCGAGATCACCAGGATCAACAGGCTGACCAGTGACGGGTCGAGCAGGGCGGCCGTGGCCGCCGCGGAGAGAAGCACGAAGCCGAACTCCCCGCCCTGGGAGAGCAGCACTCCCAGGTTGGCGGCATCCTTCCAGCCGGTACCGTGGAGCCGCGCGGCGACCAGCATGGCCAGCGCCTTGAGCAGTACCAGACCCAAAGTAAGGCCGAGCACGACCAGCGGCATCTCGCCGAGCAGGCGGATATCGGCCGTCATGCCCACCGCCATGAAGAACAGCCCCAGCAGCAGCCCTCGGAAGGGTTCGATATCGGCCTCGATGTTGTGGCGGTACTTGGAGTCGGCGAGCAGCACGCCGGCGATGAAGGCCCCCAGGGCCATGGAAAGGCCAGCCAGCTCCATCAGCAGGGCGGCGCCGATCACCACCAGCAGCACGGTGCCGGCGAAGACCTCGCGGCTGCGGGTAGCCGCGGCATAGTGGAACAGCGGCCGCAGCAGGTAGCGACCGCCGATGATCAGGCCGAGGAAGGCGCCGGCAGCAATCAGCACGCCTTCGAGCAGGGGCATGAAGCCATTAGCCAGAAGGGCATCAGCGGCCAGCATCGGGATGACGGCCAGCACCGGGATGGCTGCCAAGTCCTGAAACAGCAGCAGGGCGAAGGCATTGCGCCCGTGGCGGGTCTGCAGTTCCTTGCGCTCGCCGAGCAGTTGCAGCACAAGGGGCGTGGAGCAGAGCCCCAGACTGAAGCCCACGACCAGCGCCGCGGCGGGGGAGAGCCCCAGCCACCAGGCCGCCAGCGAGAGCAGCGCGGTGGTGATGGCCACCTGCAGGCTGCCGAAGCCGAACACCGCCTTGCGCATCACCCGTAGGCGCGACGGCTTGAGTTCCAGGCCGATCACGAACAGCAGGAAGACGATGCCGACCTGGGAGAACTGCAGCACCGCTTCGGCGTCGGCCACCAGGCCCAGGGCCGAGGGGCCGATGACCACGCCCGCCGCCAGGTAGCCCAGCACCTCGCCCAGCCCCAGGCGCTTGAAGATCGGCACGATCAGCACCGCTGACGCGAGGAAGATCAGCGCATTGAGCAGCAGGTCGATAGCCAAGGGGCCTCCTTGCGAATGGTGGTGAGGGGCTCCATTCTAACCGATGGGAGCCATTCGTTTTCATGCAAACGTCGGGCCAGGTCATCGGGCTCGGCAATCGTGAGGCCCTGTCCCGGAGGCCCTGTCAGAAGGAGAGCATCATGCGGCTCAATGCCGATTTCAGTCGCCGTGCGGTAGTCACGCCCGACCAGTACCGCTGGTTGGAATCCCCGACGCCGGGGGTGGAGAGGATGATGCTGGACCGGGTCGGCGACGAGGTGGCCCGGGCCACTTCCCTGGTGCGCTATGCGCCCGACAGCAGCTTCCCGACCCATGAGCATGGCGGCGGCGAGCAGATCCTGGTGCTGGAGGGCGAGTTCGCCGACGAGCATGGCCGCTACCCCGCGGGCCACTACCTGCGGAACCCCATCGGCACCGCTCACGCCCCGCGGGTGGGGGAGCAGGGGGCGCTGATCTTCGTCAAACTGCACCAGTTCTCGCCGGACGACACCGCCCAGAAGGTCATCGACACCCGCGTCGAGCCGTGGCGGCCCGGCCTCGTCGACGGGCTCGAGGTGCTGCCGCTCCACGACTTCGAGGGCGAGCACGTGGCGCTGGTTCGCTGGGCGCCGAACACCCGCTTCCAGCCCCATGCCCACTGGGGTGGCGAGGAGATTCTGGTCCTCGAGGGCACCTTCCATGACGAGCATGGGGCCTATCCCGCCGGCAGCTGGCTGCGTAGCCCCCATCGCAGCCAGCACACGCCCTTCACGCGGGAGGACGTCGCGCTGATCTACGTCAAGGTCGGGCACCTGCTGCCTGAATGACTGGCGTGATCGCGATCGCCCGCGATTGTGCGTTTCGCATCTGCTGTGCTACCTCTAAGGGCGGCATTTCGCCGAATGGAAACGGACAAGGAGACGTCGAATGGGTATCGAAGTAGGCGGCCTGCTGGGCCTGATCTGGCTGATCATCGTCATCTGGGCCATCATCAAGGTCGCCCAGAGTTCGGCCGGGGGGCTATCCAAGCTGATCTGGATCCTGGTGCTGCTGTTCTTCCCGCTGATCGGGTTGATCATCTGGTTCCTGTTCGGGCCCAAGGGGTAGCGGCGACGAAGTAAGGGCTGTCCATACCATCGGGTCGCCTTCGGGCGGCCCGATCTCATGGAGGAAGGGGGTTGTCCCGCGGTTCCCCGCGGTCGCACTTTACGCATGCAAGCTCGAGGCCGAGACGGGAGCGCCGCCCGGCCTCGGTGATTACCCAAGGGCGTTCGGTCCAGGGTGGCTGGTGACGCACATGCTGGTTATGGCCGCAGGCGAGTTCCGCGACCCAGTGGCCCTCCTCGTCGAGGTGGTAGCCGATGATGGGCTGTTGCATGGCGGGAGGCTATCGCCGGGGCGGCGGGGCCTTGTAATGGCCGGGTATCGTCACCCGCTCGCCGTTGGGCAGGTCGCGGACGTGGGCGGGCACGAAGACCCGTGTGATCACGCTTCTGGCGTTGCGCTCGGTCATGGGGGAGCCCTCCGTGTCGTCCCTGGATGCCTCACCCCACATTAGCGCTCCTGGCCCTCGGCAATCAATGCCGGCCCGGTGCCCCGCTCGCCGTATCGTTCTGATCCGGGGCCAGCGGCTCCGGGCGGCATGACTTAATGGCGCCTCGGCCCGGCAGCGGGACGCGCGCTGCCCTGGTGCAGCCGGGTGAAGCGCACCGGCGGGCTGTACTTCTCGCCGTCGGGGGCACGCTCGGGGGCCGGCCGTACCCGCCAGCCCCGCGAGGTCGCCCATTCCTTGAGCTCCCGGTAGTCGAGCAGCGGATAGTCCCGCGAGTAGGGGTTGGGGGATGACGACGGAAAGGCGAAGGCCACATGGGGATAGCGGGCCAGGGCGTCTTCGCTGTCATGGGCGCTGAGCGCCTGGTCCAGGGCGGACTGCCACGCCCGGGAGTCGCGACGTGCTACGGCTTGGGTTGCATGCATTGGATTGCCCTCCGTTGTTGTGCCTGCTGTTGCCGTGCCATGAAAAACGCCCCGCCCGGTAGGGCCGGACAGGGCGTCATCATATTCCCATTCTGTTCAATCCCAGCTCAGTGCGCCGCCCACCTGGTACTCGGTGACGCGGGTCTCGAAGAAGTTCTTCTCCTTGCGCAGGTCGATGATCTCGCTCATCCACGGGAAGGGGTTCTGGGCGCCGGGGAACTGCTCCTTCAAGCCGATCTGCGCCAGGCGGCGGTTGCAGATGAAGTGCAGGTACTCCTCCATGATCGCCGCGTTCATGCCCAGCACGCCTCGGGGCATGGTGTCGCGCGCGTAGGCGATCTCCAGCTCAGTGCCCTCGAGGATCATCTGGGTGCATTCATCCTGGAACTCGGGCGTCCACAGCTGGGGGTTCTCGATCTTGATCTGGTTGATCATGTCCACGCCGAAGTTCAGGTGCATGGACTCGTCGCGCAGGATGTACTGGAACTGCTCGGCCACCCCGGTCATCTTGTTGCGCCGCCCCATGGAGAGGATCTGGCTGAAGCCGCAGTAGAAGAAGATGCCCTCGGTGACACAGTAGAAGGCGATCAGGTTGCGCAGCAGCTCCTGGTCGGTCTCGGTGGTGCCGGTGTTGAAGTCCGGGCGCGCCAGCGACTGGGTGTGCTTGAGGCTCCAGGCGGACTTGGCGGCCACCGAGGGCACCTCGCGGTACATGTTGAAGACCTCGCCCTCGTCCATGCCCAGCGACTCCACGCAGTACTGGTAGGCGTGGGTGTGGATCGCCTCCTCGAAGGCCTGGCGCAGCAGGTACTGGCGGCACTCGGGGTTGGTGATCAGGCGGTAGAGCGCCAGCACCAGGTTGTTGGCCACCAGCGAGTCCGCCGTGGAGAAGTAGCCCAGGCTGCGCTCGACGATGCGCCGCTCGTCTGCGGTGAGCCCCTCGGCGCTCTTCCACAGGGCGATGTCGGCGTTCATGTTCACTTCCTGGGGCATCCAGTGGTTGGCGCTGCCGTCCAGGTACTTCTGCCAGGCCCACTCGTACTTGAAGGGCACCAGCTGGTTGAGGTCGGCGCGGGCATTGATCATCTGCTTGTCGTCGACCTCGATGCGCGCCGCGCCCATCTCCAGCTCCTCGAGGCCGGCGGCCACGTCGAGCTCGTCGAGTGACTTGCGCGCCCGTGCCAGGCGATCCTCGTCGGCCGCGGCGTAGCGACCGGCGCTCTCTTTGACGGTCTCGTCTTTCACGGCTTCGTCGCGCACGGCGCCGGTCTGGGGCTGTGCGGCGGGCTGAGGCGCGGAAGCCGGCTCGGGTTGCTCGGCGACCGTGGTCTCGTCTTCGTGGAACTCGTCCCAATTAAGCATCTCTATCCACCTTCCGATTTCTTGTCGATGAGCCGGAAGAAACGGGGTGTTTCTTCCAGCTTTCGGCTTATAGCTTCCGGCTTTATTGGCAGGCCTCGCAGCCCAGCTCGTCGATCTCCCCGGCGCTCGGTGCGCGCTGGCCACCCTTGCCCTGCAGGAAGTCCTCGACGCCGCGCGGCTCGCGGCGAGGCGGCTCGGCGGCCGGCTCGGGGCTGGCCCAAGGCGCCGGTGCACCATTGCTCACCGCATTGAGGGTGCCGCGGTCGACGGTGGACTTCTCCACCGAGGTGGCTCCCAGGGCGCGCAGGTAGTAGGTGGTCTTGAGGCCGCGGAACCAGGCCATGCGGTAGGTCACGTCGAGCTTCTTGCCGGAGACCCCCTTTATGTAGAGGTTCAGCGACTGCGCCTGGTCGATCCACTTCTGGCGGCGGGCGGCGGCCTCCACCAGCCACTTGGGCTCCACCTCGAAGGCGGTGGCGTACTTGGCTTTGAGGTCGTCCGGGATGCGGTCGATGGGCTGGGCCGAGCCGTCGTAGTACTTGAGGTCGTTGATCATCACCTCGTCCCATAGCCCGCGGGCCTTGAGGTCGTTGACCATGGGCGCGTTGACCACCGTGAACTCGCCGGAGAGGTTCGATTTCACGTAGAGGTTCTGGTAGGTCGGCTCGATGGACTGGGTCACGCCACAGATGTTGGAGATGGTGGCGGTCGGGGCGATGGCCATCACGTTGGAGTTGCGCATGCCCTGCTCGGCGATCTTGTCGCGCAGGCGATTCCAGTCCTGGGTGACGCTCTCGTCGACCTCGATGTACTTCTCGCCGCGCTCGGTCTTGAGCTTCTGGATGGAGTCGATGGGCAGGATACCCTGGCTCCACAGCGAGCCCTCGAAGCTCTGGTACTGGCCGCGCTCGGCGGCCAGGTCACTGGAGGCCTCGATGGCGTGATAGCTGACCAGCTCCATGGAGCGGTCGGCGAACTCGACGGCCGCGTCACTGGCGTAGGCGATGTCCTGGGCGTAGAGGGCGTCCTGGAAGCCCATGATGCCGAGTCCCACCGGACGGTGCTTGGCGTTCGAGTGGCTGGCCTGGGGCACCGCGTAGTAGTTGATGTCGATGACGTTGTCGAGCATGCGCAGCGCGGTGCGCACGGTCTTCCTCAGCTTCTCGCCGTCGAGTTCACCGTCGACCACGTGCTGAGCCAGGTTGACCGAGCCCAGGTTGCACACCGCGATCTCGTCGGCCGAGGTGTTGAGGGTGATCTCGGTGCACAGGTTGGAGCTGTGCACCACGCCGGCGTGCTGCTGGGGGCTGCGCAGGTTGCACGGGTCCTTGAAGGTGATCCAGGGGTGGCCGGTCTCGAACAGCATCGAGAGCATCCTGCGCCACAGGTCCTTGGCGCGAACGCGCTTGTAGAGCTTGAGCTCCCCCGTGCGGGTCATCGCCTCGTACGCCTCGTAGCGCTGCTCGAAGGCCGCGCCGTAGAGGTCATGGAGGTCCGGGCAGGTGGACGGGGAGAAGAGCGTCCACTCGCCGTCATCGAAGACCCGCTTCATGAACAGGTCGGGCACCCAGTTGGCGGTGTTCATGTCGTGGGTGCGGCGGCGGTCGTCGCCGGTGTTCTTGCGCAGCTCCAGGAACTCCTCGATATCGAGGTGCCAGGTCTCGAGGTAGGCGCAGACCGCTCCCTTGCGCTTGCCGCCCTGGTTGACCGCCACGGCGGTGTCGTTGACCACCTTGAGGAAGGGGACGACGCCCTGGGACTTGCCGTTGGTGCCCTTGATCCAGGAGCCGAGCGCGCGCACCGGCGTCCAGTCGTTGCCCAGGCCCCCGGCCCACTTGGAGAGCAGGGCGTTGTCGCGGATGGCGCTGTAGATGCCGTCCAGCTCGTCGGGCACGGTGGTGAGATAACACGAGGAGAGCTGGCTGCGCACGGTGCCGGCGTTGAACAGGGTCGGCGTGGAGGCCATGTAGTCGAAGCTCGAGAGCAGCTCGTAGAACTCGATAGCCCGTGCCTCGCGGTCGTCCTCTTTGAGCGCCAGGCCCATGGCAACCCGCATGAACATCACCTGGGGCAGCTCGTAGCGTACCTCGTCGCGGTGGATGAAGTAGCGGTCGTAGAGGGTCTGCAGGCCCAGGTAGGTGAAGGCGTTGTCGCGATGGTGGTCCAGCGCCTCGCCCAGGCGCTCGAGGTCGAACTCGGCAAGCCTGGGGTCGAGCTGCTCGAACTCGATGCCCCTGGCGATATAGGCCTTGAAGGCCGGCGCGTAGAGCTCGGCCATCTCGCCGTAGGTGGCCTCGTCGGCGATGCCCAGGAAGGAGAGCGCCTCGCGGCGCAGGTTGTCCTGCAGCAGCCGGGCGGTGACGTAGGTGTAGTCGGGGTCCTTCTCCACCAGGGTGCGGGCGGTCATCATCAGCGCCTGGGAGACCCCGTCCACGGTCACGCCGTCGTAGAGGTTCTTCAGCGAGTCGTCGACGATCTTCTGGGCCTCGACATTGGCCAGCTCCTTGCAGGCATCCGATACCAGGGTCTCGATGCGACCCAGGTCCAGCGGGCGGGTGGTGCCGTCGGCGAGGGTCACGTTGAGGCTGGGGTGCGGCTTGACGATGTCGCCACCGGCCGCGGCGCGCGCCCGCGCATGCGCCTCGCGGTAGAGCACGTAGGCGCGGGCCACCCGCTGCTCGCCGGCGCGCATCAGCGCCTGCTCGACCTGGTCCTGGATATCCTCGATGTGCAGGGTGCCGCCGTCGGGCATGCGGCGCAGGAAGGCCTGCTCGATACTCTCGGTGGACTGGCGGACGAAGTCGCGTACCCGCGAGGAGCTGGCAGCATTGTCACCCTCCACGGCGATGAAGGCCTTGCTCATGGCGACGGCGATCTTGTCGGCGTCGAAGGGCATGACATCGCCATTGCGCTTGATGACGCGCAGGGCCTTGGGTGCGGTGACGGAAACGGACGGCTCGTCCGGTGTGGCAATGGTATCCATGGCGCCGGGGGTCCCTGACTGGTGAGTCGAATGGTCGAAGGCCGCCTCTCGGGCGACGGTTGACAGGCATGGTGCCGGTTGTTAAGGCACATGATGTAGTGTTCCTGTCGGGTTGAGACACAAGATAGTGTGCTTTTCGGCCCCCAGCAAGTGGATAACCTGTGGATCGGCTGTGGCCATCCGGGGGGCAGAATGGCGCCCGTCGCCAGGCCCCGCCGTTGGGCCACGAAGACAGCTGCTGTCGCCGTGTGGAGACGGGAAGGCGGAATGCCGGATTTCGGGTATCCTTTAGCCATTGGCGTTGGCTCCCGACAGCGGGAGCCCCGCGACCGCTCACCTGCCCGCCGGGATGGAACAGAGGATGGACGACAGCTTGCAAGCCCAGGAACAGGATCATGTGCTGATCATCGAGGATGACGAGCGGCTGGCCGGCCTGACCCGCGACTACCTTGAGGCCAACGGCTTCCGGGTCACGGTCGAGGCCGATGGCGCCCGTGGGGTGGAGCAGATTCTTTCCCTGCAACCGGACCTGGTGATCCTCGATCTCATGCTGCCCGGCGAGGATGGCCTGTCGATCTGCCGCCGGGTGCGCAGCGACTACGCCGGCCCGATCATGATGCTCACCGCCCGCACCGACGACATGGACCAGGTACTGGGCCTCGAGATGGGCGCCGACGATTATGTGCCCAAGCCAGTGCAGCCGCGGGTGCTGCTGGCCCGCATGCGTGCCCTGCTGCGGCGCGCCGAGCCGGCAGAGGCCGGCGGTGAGACGCGTCTGACGTTCTCCGACCTGGTGATCGACAACGCCACGCGAGAGGCCTGGCTGGATGGCCAGCGCATCGATCTGACCAGTGCCGAGTTCGATCTTCTCTGGCTGCTGGCCAGCAACGCCGGCCGGGTGCTGACCCGCGAAGAGATTTTCGAACGTCTGCGCGGTATCAAGTACGACGGCCAGGATCGCTCCATCGACGTGCGTGTCTCGCGCATCCGCCCCAAGATCGGCGATGACCCCAACCAGCCGCACCGCATCAAGACGGTGCGCAGCAAGGGCTATCTCTTCGTCAGGGATGGCTGAGCATGCGTCGGACCCTGGCCGACAGCACTTTCCTGCGCGTCTATGTCCTGCTGGCGCTGGCGCTGCTGCTGACTTTCGGTCTGGCCCTGCTGGGGCTGGCCATGGTCGATCAGGTACGCCGCGAGCATTATCGCGAGCAGCTGGTCGAACCGCCCATGCGGGTGCTGACCGCCTGGGTGGACGCATTGCCCGAGGCCGGTCGCGAGGCCTGGTTGGCGAGCCGCGGCGAACAGCTCGACATGATCCTGCGGCTGGTGTCGATTGATGACCTTTCCCTCAATTATTTTTCACGGTCGCGCCTCGAGCGCGGCCGGGTGCTGGTTCTTCCCCGTGGCGAGCATGGCTGGCAACTGAAGCGCCTGCTGCCCGGTGGCGAGCAGTTGCTGGAGGTCGACCTCGTGGGCCTTAGCGAGCAGCAACTGCGCGGGCTCACCGAGCTGCTCGCCGAGTGGCTAATCCAGGCACCGGACACTGCCCGTCAGGAACGGCTCGAGCAGGTTACCGGCGGCGGCATTCCTCTGCAGCTGAGCGTTGCGCCGCCGGAGGGGCTGGACGCCCACCAGCTGGCCCGCCTGACCGAGGGCGAGGTGGTGATCCGGCTGTTGCCCGGCCGCTGGTCCATCATGATGTACCGCCTGCTGCCCGGTAGTGAGGCACAGCCCCGCTGGCTGGCCATCGGCCCGGTGAAGGCCTTCGAGCCGCTGCCGGTGTCGCTGCTGCTGCTGCTGCTGGTGCTGCTGCTCGGCGTGCTGGCGGCGATCATCTACCTCATCGTGCGCGGCGTGGAAGCGCGCATGGCCCGGCTCGAGCTGGCCGCCACGCGCATCGCCGGCGGCCGCCTGGATACTCGCGTCAAGGTCGAGAGCGGCGATTTCCTGGGACGCCTGGGGATGGCCTTCAATGGCATGGCCACCCAGGTGCAGTCGCTGCTGCGTGCTCAGCAGGACATGATTCGCGCCGTGTCCCACGAGCTGCGCACGCCGGTGGCGCGCATCCGCTTCGCGGTGCAGATGGTCGAGGACATGACCGACGATCCGGCGATCCGTCGGCAGCTGGAGGGGGTCGATGGTGACATCACCGAGCTCGACGAGCTGATCGACGAGATCCTCACCTATGCTCGACTGGGCAGCGAGACGGCCAACGGTGCCGAGTTCGATACCTCGCTGATCGACTGCCGTGCCATGGCCGAGCGGGTCATCGAGGCGCTGCGGCCGCTGCATCGCGACATCCGCATCGAGCTGGACGAGGGGCCGGAGGTGGAGGTCCAGGCGGAGCCGCGCTACCTGCAACGGGCGCTGCAGAACTTGGTGGCCAATGCCTGTCGCCATGCCCGCCGCCGGGTGGTGATCCGCCTGCAGAGCGAATCCCGGCTGGTGCGCCTGGACGTGGAGGATGATGGCCCCGGCATCCCTGCGGCGGCGCGCACCGAGGTCTTCAAGCCCTTCGCCCGCCTGGATGACAGCCGCACCCGCCGTTCCGGTGGCTACGGCCTGGGGCTTTCCATCGTGCAGAAGGTCATGGTTTGGCACCGCGGCAGCGTGATGGTGGATGCCAGTGCCGAACTGGGCGGGGCGCGCTTCACTCTGCTGCTGCCGCGGCGCAGCGCTACGCCGGCTTGATTCCTTCCAGTACCGCAAAGGAGGTCTCTCGGGCGGTGCGCAGGAAGTCTTCCATCCAGGGCGCGCCGCGGGTCTCCTCGCGGATCGCCGCGAACAGTGTGCTCCACACCCCCTTCTCGCCCAGGGCCACCGCCTTGACGTAGTCGCGTTCCAGATACTCGGTGAGGGCCCAGTTGGGCAGGGCACAGACGCCGCGTCCGCTGGCTACCAGCTGCATCATCATGATCGTCAGTTCTGCGGTGCGCACTTTCCTGGGGTGTACCCCGGCGGGATCGAGAAACTGCGAGAAGACGTCCAGTCGGGAATGCTCCACCGGATAGGTGATCAAGGTTTCCTCGGCCAGTTCTTCGGGGGTGACGAAGGAATGGCCCGCCAGAGGGTGCTGGCGGGCCACCGCCAGCAGGCCCTCATAGCGGAACAACGGTTCGTAGTGGATGCCGGGAAGCGGTTGTGGGTCGGCGGTGATCACCAGGTCGAGCTGTTCGCGGACCAGCGCCGGCAGGGGGTCGAAGTGGTAGCCGCCGGGAATGTCGATCTCCACCTCCGGCCAGTGGTCGCGAAAATAGTCGATGGTAGGCATCAGCCACTGGAAGCAGCTGTGGCACTCGATGGCCATGTGCAGCCGGCCCTGTTCGTTGCCGGCTAGTCGGGCCAGGTCGCGCTCGGCCATGCGCACCAGCGGCAGGACCTGCTCGGCCAGGGTCAGCAGGCGCGTCCCGGCCCGGGTGAACTCCACCGGTTTCGACTTGCGCAGGAACAGTGGGCTACCCAGACGCTCCTCCAGGTCCTTGATCTGGTGGGAGAGGGCCGACTGGGTCAGGTGCACGCGTTCGGCGGCCTCCACCAGTGAGCCGGCATCGCGTAGGGCCACGAGGGTGCGCAGGTGGCGAAGTTCGAGCATTCGAGTGAGCCTGGTTCATTTACAAGACTAGGAAGCTTAGTTTGATTCACATCCGCTGGCCAGCGAGGCTCAGGTGCATCATTCATGTACAAAGGGTGTCATCATGATGCTGGCTCATGTCATCGGTTATCCGCGCATCGGCGGGGTAGCTGGTATGCTCGGGGAATATCGCCGATACGCAAGGAGCTGCCATGTCTTGTTACCCCCTTTCCGCCGCCCGTCCCCTGGTTCTGCTGGGGACAGCCCTGCTGCTGGCCGGCTGCGCCGCCACACCGGACGAGGCGGTGACACGCCCCGAGGTCGCTGATCGCGGGGCGCCCCCCGAGGAGGGGGCGTCCGAAGCCCAGCCCGCTGCGCCGCTGATGCCCTCGCTCTTCTTCCCTGGCGATGCCGGGACGCTTACCGCCTGGCGCTGCACGCCGGCCCAGGACCTGGTCACCGCGGCGACCGAGGAGGAGCTGCGACTCTGGTCCGCCCATGGGGCCTTTCGGCTGCTGCCGGCGGTGGTGGCCAGCGGTGCCCGCTACCAGCAGGGCGATCTCAGCTTCTGGAACAAGGGCGACGAGGCGGTGGTGGAGAGCGCCACCGGGCGGCTCGATTGCACCCGCGACCTTTCCCAGAAGGCATTAACCCGCCGCCAGCGGCCGGGCACCATGTTTCACGCCCGTGGTAACGAGCCGGGGTGGGTGGTCAATCTGGCCAGCCACCGGCCCGAGGCGACGCTGGTGCTGGACTATGGCGAGCGCGAGATGACCCTGCCCTATCGGGTGACCACCCTGGACAACGACGAGGCGCGCATGATCCTGGCCAGCGGGCGGGCCGATATCCCCTTCGAGCTTCGCCTCGAGGCGCGAGCCTGCTTCGACAGCATGAGCGGTCAGCCCTTCCCGGCGCGGGTTACCCTGAGCATCGATGGTGAGCAGTATCGTGGCTGCGGCCAGGGCATCGCTCCCTGATGCATTCCGGCTGTCGTCGCGGCTCGCCGCTCTGAACCGCGGCAGCCGTTGTTAGCACTGGCCGGGTGTGCTGATCAGCCACTGACCCTTCGCCCGTGCTCGTCAACACCGTCCGGACGTGCTGATCAGCCAGTGGCGGGGAACGAATTCGCTGGTGCACAGCGGCGGTTCCGGGCTGAGGATGCGGAAACCCAGCCGGGCAAGGGCGTCACGGTTGTTGCGCGAAGAAGAAGACAGCTGTTCGGAGGTCTCGACCGGCTGCCAGTCCCCGTCATCGCGGGTGGCCAGGGTGAAGGCGAAGGGGTGAAAGCCCGGAAAGCCGAGCCGCAGGTCGGTGGCCACCAGAGTTTCGCGGCCATCGAGCTGGCGGGTCTCGTAGCGCAGGAAGGGGCCGGCGAACCATTCGAGGCGCCGGCCCCGCGCGCTGTCGAGCGCCGTCTCTTCCAGATCAGCCCCACGGGTGTAGGTCTCCAGCCCCGGAGAGCGGTCACCGTCGAATACGCCTACCAAGGCCTCGTGGTGATACTTGCCGTCGGCCACCGTGACCCGCCACAGCAGGGTATTGAAAGGCGTTGGCTGGACGAGTCGCGGTGCCTGCTGCAGCCCCTGCTCGGCGAGCACTGGTGCGATGCGCGCCTCGACCAGCTGCTTGGCTCCGACGGCGAACACCAGGTAGGCACAGGAGAGCGCTAGTCCCCAGGTCGGGGCTCGGTGCGCCCTGCCGGTGGCGAGTGCCACCCCCACGCCCACCAGCAGCGGCAGGCTGTAGATCGGGTCGATGATGAACACCACGGGCCAGGCCGCGGGACGCATGTCCAGCGGCCACCAGAGCTGGGTGCCGTAGGTGGTCAGGGCGTCGAGCAATGGGTGTGTCAGCAGGATGAGCCCGAAGAAGAGCCCCCAGCGGCGCAGCGAGATGTCCCTGGCCGGGGCGAAGCGCCGCGACAGCAACGCCAGGGCGATGGCCAGACCCGCCAGCACGAACAGCGAGTGGGAAAAGCCGCGGTGCTCGGTGACGTTGGCCACCGCATCGCCGTAATCGATGACCACGTCCAGGTCGGGGAGGGTGCCGAGGACCGCGCCAACGAGGACCGCCTTGCGGCCCAACCGTCGGCCGAGCACGGTGCCACCGATTGCCGCGCCCAGTGCGGCCTGGGTAATTGAGTCCATCGAGAGGCGTTCCTCGCAGCGAGAATCTCCGGTAATGATGCCATGTGCGGGGCATCGGTTCCCCTACGTGACCGATAGGCAGGAACTATCCCGATTCATAGCAAGGGGCGCCGGCCCTCGTCCCAGTGCGGCCCGGCTTCGAGAATTCGCGCCTGCACGGGGCAGTCGTCGCGGTGGGCACCTGGGAGGTAACCGGTACTCATCAGGAATTCGCCGGTGATCTCGGGTCCAGTGAAACGAAAGGTCCGTTTGAAGAGCTTGATCCAGTCGGCGTGGGGGAGCGGATGGTGGTGGTCGAGCCAGTCGCGCAGGCTGCCGTGCTCGGCTTGCAGGGCCTGTACCACCCCGGCATTGTGGATCACCGCATCGACCTTGAGACGGTTGCGGATGATGCCGGCATCCGCCAGCAGCCGCGCCCGCTCGGCCTCGCCGTAGCCGGCGATGCGGTCGATGTCGAAGCCCTCGAAGGCGACCCGGAAGGCCTCGCGCTTCTTCAGCACGGTGAGCCAGGAGAGTCCCGCCTGGTTGATCTCCAGCACCAGGCGCTCGAAGAGGGTGCGATCGTCGTCCACGGGGAAGCCGTATTCGTGGTCGTGATAGGGCCCATGGAACGGATGCCCGGGGGCCAGGTCGCAGTAATGGTTCATGCTGTCGCTCCGGGGTGGCGGTGGGGCCGGCAGATAGCCGACAATCGTGCCGATACCTTATCTCGGGGAGTACCCTTCATGACATCACTTCAACGCCTGACCCTTGCCGGCACCCTGCTGGCCCTCGCCGCCATCCCCGCCTGGGCCGAGTCGCCCGTGGTGGAGATGCATAAGGACCCGAACTGCGGCTGCTGCACCGCCTGGGCCGAGCACCTGGAGGCCGAGGGCTTTGAGGTGCAACAGCACGAAACACGCGATATGCGTGGAGTGAAGATCGAGCATGGTGTTTCGCCCCGGCTCGCCTCCTGCCACACCGCGGTGGTGGACGGCTACGTGATCGAGGGCCATGTCCCTGCGGCCGACATTCGTCGCCTGTTGGATGAGCGGCCCGATCTGGCGGGCCTGTCGGTGCCGGGCATGCCCCACGGCTCCCCCGGCATGGAAACGGGGCGCCAGGATGACTATGCGGTGCTGGGCTGGCGCCATGACGATCGCACGCCGGCGATCTTCAACGAGTACGTTCACTGAATCAGGCTACCATCTGGTACCAACAAGGGCGCTGGGGGCACGCCTTGGAGGAGGTCCTACGCCAGGGATGGCGTCGGTAGCGTACAAGGAAGTATTCACAGCGCCTCCGGAAAGGCGTGTCCCCAGCAAGGCCCCTGCCAATTTCGTCAGTAACGACAAGGAGTTAACCATGCAGTACCTGCATACCATGGTGCGCGTCAGCGACCTCGACGCCTCGCTGCACTTCTACTGCGACCTGCTCGGTCTGACCGAGGTGCGTCGCAAGGAGAGCGAGAAGGGCCGCTTCACCCTGGTCTTTTTGGCCGCCCCGGAGGACGAGGCGCGCTCGGCCGAACTCAAGGCGCCGGAACTCGAGCTGACCTGGAACTGGGATCCGGAGGAATACACCGGCGGGCGCAACTTCGGCCACCTGGCCTATCGGGTCGATGACATCTATGCCCTCTGCGAGCACCTCCAGGCCAACGGCGTGACCATCAACCGTCCGCCCCGGGACGGCCACATGGCCTTTGTCAGGAGCCCGGATAACATCTCCGTCGAGTTGCTCCAGAAGGGTGATGCCCAGGAACCGAAAGAGCCCTGGGCATCGATGGACAATGTGGGAACCTGGTGATCAGTCAGGTCGCCAGGCCATCCGTCCGCTTCCCAGGAAGACGATGGCGACGGCGCCGAACAGGAAGAAGCCCTGCAGCTCCAGGGCCCAGCCGCCGTTGCCCTTGAAGGTGGTGAGCTCGCCCATGTGCACCAGGAAGATGGCCACCACCATGTTGGCGGCCATCAGCAGCCCCGCCACACGGCTTCGCCAGCCGATCAGCGCCATCAGCGGTGCCACCACCTCGCCGATCAGCACGCCATAGGCGAGCACGGTCGGCAGGCCTTGCCCGGCCAGGGTGTTGCCGATCCAGGTCAGGCTGCCCGGGTTGAGCAGCTTGGTCAGTCCGTGGGGCAGCAGCAGGCCGGCCACGGTCAGTCGCAGGATCAGCTTGCCGAGGGCATCGTTATGGAGCGCTTGGAGCATGCAGGGCCTCATGGAGGAGCAAATAAGGGGGGCGGGAAAATTGTCTCGATGCCCCGGTTGGGGCAAGCTTGGCGCCTGGGCAATCGCCTCTTGTCTCAAGGAAGATACCATGATGATCAAAACGTTACGCAATACACTGCTGCTGGCGGCAGGCGCTCTGCTGCTGGCCGCCTGCAGCAGCCGCCCGGTCCTCGAGGTCGATGACTCCGCGGCCCGGCTCGAGGGGCCGGTGGTCGATCAGCGCTGGAACCTGCTGCTGGTGGGTACCAACGAGCGACTCGAATTTCCCGAGCGCCCCTACTTCGTGATCGACCGCGATGGCCGAGTCAGTGGCAGCGATGGCTGTAATCAGATGAGTGGCCGGGCGCAGTTGGGCGAGAACAATCGCATCGCGTTCTCGGAGCTGGCCACCACCCGCCGTGCCTGCCCGAAGGGAGACGAGGCGCAGCGAGTCACCGGGATGCTGGAGAGTGCCTACCGCTACCTGATCGACCACGACCGGCTGGTATTCTTCGGCCCCGACCAGCGGGTGCTCGGGGGCTGGCGCCGCGTCGATTGATCTCACCATGGTCGCCGTTAACCGAGCGCTGGCGGTGTTCCTGGGTTTTTCCTGATGTGTGCATCGCCGAGGCCACTTCAATCATCAATAGATTTCCCGTACGTCAGCCAACGCGTAAATGTGAAATTATTATGCCAAGAAAACCAATGTTTTCTTGCTAGTTGTTCGTACATCGACAGCCTGGCCATCATGACCTACAGTATATATAGGTATTACCTTTGGCTACGGAGGTCAGCATGGCACGACCAACATCCATCAAGCTCGACGACAGTCTGAAAGGACGGGTCCAGCATCTGGCCGACGCTCGTCAGCGCTCGGCACACTGGCTCATGCGTGAGGCCATTGAGCAGTATGTGGAGCGAGAGGAAAGACGCGAGGCCTTCAGGCAGGACGCGCTCAAAGCTTGGGAGGACTACCAAGCGACAGGCTTGCATGCGACCGCTGACGAAGTGGAGCAGTGGCTGGTCAGCTGGGGGAAGGATGATGAGGTATCGGCCCCCACATGCCACAAGTGACCTTTGCTCCGGCAGCAGTCCGGGATCTGGAGCGACTGCGTGAATTCCTGCGGCCAAATAATCCAGCAGCAGCTGAGAGAGCCGCGAAGGCGATCATCCAGGGCATCCAAGAGCTTGGGAAATTCCCACATATCGGCCGCCCGATCGATGATCTATCCGAGGAATATCGGGATTGGCTGATTGATTTTGGTGATAGCGGTTACATCGCGCGGTACCGCCTCGATGGAGACACTGTGGTGGTACTGGCCATCCGTCATCAGAGAGAAGCCGGCTTCTCTCTCTTGTGACCTGCCCCCTGGTGCCCCCGTCACCAGGGGGATATATAAGGCTCTCATTTTTTCTCGTACCCCGAGTTCGACAGTTAGAAGCGTAAGCATCTAATTAATTTGAAAACACCTTTTCAAAATTGGTACTACAAGCGGGATGCCGCAGGTACCGGCAGGCCAATAGCATCGAAAAGGTCGCGTTGTTCAGGCTTCAGTTTCCGTGGTTACAGCGCGGCGATCTTGTCGTGTTGCTCGATTAGCATCTTGCGAGAGGCCTGGAAGTCGGCCAGCTTACTGCGTTCCTTCTCGACCACCGCCTCCGGTGCCTTGGCGACAAAGCTCTCGTTGCCCAGCTTCTTCTCGATGCCGCCGATCAGCTTGTCCTGTTTCTCGATCTCCTTGGCCAGGCGGGCGAGTTCGGTCTCCTTGTCGATCAGGTCGGCCATGGGCACCAGCACTTCCATCTCGCCCACCAGTTGGGTGGCCGACAGCGGAGCCAGCTCGGGGTAGTTGAGCCACTCGGCACGCTCGAGCTTGGCCAGCTTGGCGAGGAATGGCCGATTGGCCGTCAGGCGCCTGGCGTCTTCCGGGGTGCCCTTGGTGAGCAGTACTTCCAGCGGTTTTCCCGGGGCGATGTTCATCTCGGCGCGGATGTTGCGCACTGCGACGATGATCCCCTTGAGCCACTCGATATCGTGGGTGGCGGCTTCGTCGATCCTGCTTTCATCGGGCTGCGGCCAGGACTGGATCATGAGGGAATCGTCCTCGTCCTGGTAGGTGCCGGCGAGCGGGGCAACGCGCTGCCAGATCTCTTCGGAGATGAAGGGCATCATGGGATGGGCCAGGCGCAGGATCGCTTCCAGCACGCGGACCAGGGTGCGTCGTGTGCCGCGCTTGGCGTCGGCCGAGGCCTCTTCGTCCCATAGCACCGGCTTGGAGAGCTCCAGGTACCAGTCGCAATACTCGTTCCAGACAAACTCGTAGAGCGCCTGGGAGGCGTGGTCGAAGCGGAACTCTTCCAGGGCCTTGGTGACCTGGGCTTCGGTCTGCTGCAGGCGCGAGACGATCCAGCGGTCGGCAAGCGATAGCTCCACCGGGGCATCATCGAGACCAGTATCCTCGCCCTCGGCATTCATCAGCACATAGCGCGAGGCGTTCCACAGCTTGTTGCAGAAATTGCGGTAACCGTCCAAGCGGCCCATATCGAACTTGATGTCGCGACCGGTGGTGGCCTGGGAGAGGAAGGTGAAGCGCAGGGCGTCGGTGCCGTGGGGCTCGATGCCCTCGGGGAACTCGTCGCGGGTGGCCTTGGCGATCGCCTTGGCCTTCTGCGGCTGCATCAGGCTGCCGGTCCGCTTCTCAACCAGCGCTTCCAGGTCGATGCCGTCGATCAGGTCGATGGGATCGAGCACATTGCCCTTGGACTTGGACATCTTCTGGCCTTGGCCGTCGCGCACCAGGCCGTGGACATAGACCTGCTTGAAGGGCACCTCGCCCATGAACTTGCCAGTCAGCATGATCATCCGCGCGACCCAGAAGAAGATGATGTCGAAGCCGGTGACCAGCACGCTGGAGGGGTGGAAGGTCGTAAGCTCCGGAGTCTGTTCCGGCCAGCCCAGGGTGCCGAAGGTCCAGAGCCCGGAACTGAACCAGGTGTCCAGCACGTCCTCGTCCTGGGTGAGCGACAGCTCGGCGGGGAGATCATGCTTCTGCCGAGCCTCCTCTTCACTGCGCGCCACGTAAACGTTGCCGTCCTCGTCGTACCAGGCGGGGATACGGTGGCCCCACCACAGCTGGCGGGAGATGCACCAGTCCTGGAGGTCGCGCATCCAGGCGAAGTACATGTTCTCGTAGTTCTTCGGCACGAACTGGATGTCGCCCTTCTCCACGGCCTCGATGGCAGGCCTTGCCAGGCTCTCCACGGCGACGAACCATTGATCGGTGAGTAGCGGTTCGATGACGTCGCCGGAGCGGTCGCCGTAGGGCATGGTGTTGTTGACCGTCTCTACCTGCTCGAGCAGGCCGGCGGCCTCCATGTCGGCGACGATGCGCTGCCGCGCCTCGAAGCGATCCAGGCCGGCGTAGGCCTCGGGCAGGGTCGGGTCGATATCGGGCAGATGCCGGCCCTGGATGTCGAAGGCCTCGCCTCGCGCGAGGATGGCGGCATCCTGAGAGAAGACGTTGATCAGCGGCAGATCCTGACGGCGGCCCACTTCGTAGTCGTTGAAGTCGTGGGCCGGGGTGATCTTCACGCACCCTGACCCCTTCTCCATATCGGCATGCTCATCCGCCACGATCGGGATACGCCGACCCACCAGCGGCAGCTCAACAAACTTCCCCACCAGCGACGCGTAGCGCGTGTCCTCAGGGTTCACCGCCACCCCGGTGTCGCCGAGCAGGGTCTCGGGACGGGTGGTGGCGACGACCAGGTGGTCGAGGCCGGTGTCGGTTGTCACACCGTCGGCCAGCGGATAGCGAAAGTGCCAGAAGCTGCCCTGCTGGTCGCGGTTCTCGACCTCGAGATCAGAGATGGCGGTGTGCAGGGTGGGGTCCCAGTTGACCAGCCGCTTGCCGCGGTATATCAGGTCCTCCTCATGGAGGCGTACGAAGACTTCCTGCACCGCCTTGTAGAAGCCGTCGTCCATGGTGAAGCGCTCCCGCGACCAGTCGACGCTGGCGCCCATGCGACGCAGCTGGCGGGTGATATGGTTGCCGGATTCGTGCTTCCACTCCCACACCTTCTCGATGAAGGCCTCGCGGCCAAGATCGAAGCGGGTCTTGCCCTCCTCGGCGGCGACCTTGCGCTCCACCAGCATTTGCGTCGCGATGCCGGCGTGGTCGGTGCCCACCTGCCAGAGGGTGTTGCGACCCTGCATCCGCCGCCAGCGGATCAGGGTATCCATGATGGTGTCCTGGAAGGCGTGGCCCATGTGCAGACTGCCGGTCACGTTGGGCGGCGGGATCATGATGGAGTAGGGCGTGCCCTCGCCGGACGGGGCGAAACGGTTGTCGGCTTCCCAGCGCTCGTACCAGCGGGATTCGATCTGCTCGGGTTGGTAGGTCTTGTCCATGGGCGTTCCGGGTCGAGGAGGTGGCACCGACCCATGGCAACTCGCCTCACGGGCGCTGCCAGGGTGCCGGGGATGCTTAAAAAATGGGCATGATTATAGCCCGAAGGACGGTCTGGCGTCAGCCCGCCTGGCCCTTGAGCTTGTGAGGAGTGACCCGGTAGCCGCGCTGCTTGTAGGTCTGCCAGCACTCGCGCTTGGCGGTGAGCACGTCCTGATGCTGGTTTATGATCTCGGCGACCCGCTCGAAGCGCGAGAACCATTCCGGGATCGCGGGGTGCAGGTTGAGCAGCGCCTGGGGCGGCTCGCCGTCCATCGGCAGGTCCTGCCAGCCGATGGTGACCGGGACGTCATCGGCCAGGTCGCTGCCGAGCACGGCATGGGGCACATAGGCGTCGGCCCGGAAGGTCCAGAGCCGATCATCCAGCTCCCGGGCCATGGTCTCTTCTGCGGCATGCAGATGTAGCCGATAGCCCTTGCGGTAGATCGTCTCGGCCAACCGGCAGGCAAAGTTGAGACGTGCCTCCAGGGTGGTGTCAGGGAGTATGTAGAAGTCGACCTGGGTCATGCTACATCTCGTTGCCGTTCTCCACGCTGCGCGTCTCCTCCTCGCGGTCCAGCAGGTACTGGGTCAGCAGTCCCACCGGGCGGCCGCTGGCGCCCTTTTCCTTGCCGGAGGTCCAGGCCGTGCCGGCGATGTCCAGGTGAGCCCAGGGGAATCGGTCGGTGAAGCGCGAGAGGAAGCAGGCGGCGGTGATGGTGCCCGCCGGACGGCCGCCGATGTTGGCCAGGTCGGCGAAGTTGGAGTCGAGCTGCTGCTGATACTCGTCCCACAGCGGCAGGTGCCAGGCGCGGTCCCAGGCGGTTTCCCCGGCATCCAGCAGGTCCAGTGCCAGGTCGTCATCGTTGGCGAGCAGGCCGGTGGCATGGTGGCCCAGCGCGATGATGACGGCACCGGTGAGGGTGGCAATGTCCACCACGCTAGCGGGTTCGAAGCGCTCGGCATAGGTCAGGGCATCACACAGCACCAGGCGGCCCTCGGCGTCGGTGTTGAGCACCTCGACGGAGAGCCCCTTGAGGGTCTTGAGGATATCGCCGGGCTTGGTGGCACGGCCGTCAGGCATGTTCTCGGCGGCGGCAACGATGGCCACCAGGTTGATTTTCGGCCGGATGGCCAGCACCGAGGTGACGGTACCGAATACGCTGGCCGCCCCGCACATGTCGAACTTCATCTCGTCCATGGCCTCGCCGGGCTTGAGCGAGATGCCGCCGGTGTCGAAGGTGATGCCCTTGCCGACCAGCACATGGGGCGCCTCGTCGGCGCTCTCGGCACCCTGGTACGTCATGACGATCAGCCGCGAGGGCTGCTCGCTGCCCCGGCCTACTGAGAGCAGGCTGTGGGCGCCGAGACGCTCCAGCGCCTCTTCGTCGAGGATCTCCACGGACAGCGCCCCATCGGAGGCATGGCCTAGCGCCTCGGCCTGTTCTGCCAGGTAGGTCGGGGTGCATATGTTGCCCGGCAGATTGCCCAGGGTGCGGGTGGTGGCCACCCCCCGGCCGATGGCGTCACCGATGCGCCCACCCTGGCGGGCCGCCTCGGCATCGCCGTGTTCGCTGACCAGCAGGGTGACGCGGGAAAGCTGCGGCGCGGGGGGGGTCTCGGACTTGAACTCGTCAAAGCGGTACACGGCGCGATGGGCTGCCTCGGCCACCATGCGGGCCTTCCAGTCGCAGGCTCGCTCGGGCACCAGCACGTCGGTGAAGGCCACGGCAACGTCCTCGATGGGCAGCGCCGCCAGGGCGGTGAAGGCGGCATCGAGTGCCTTGCAGAAGGCGCCTTCCCGGCAGCTGTCGCGGCTGCCGAGGCCCACCAGCAACAGGCGGTCGGCATTGAGCCCCGGCGCGAAGGGAACCAGCAGCACATTGCCGAGCCTGGCGTCGAAATCACCGCGCTCGATCAGCTGGCCGATCAGCCGCTCGCTGACATCGTCGAGCTTGGCGGCAGCGGGCAGCAGTTCGCCGTCCTTGAAAACCGGTACCACGAGACAGGCCGTCTCGGCCTTGGCGGGATTGGCCGTCTGGACAGGGAATTCCATGGTGACTCCACAAGACAAGCGATGGGGGATTCTGGATAATGCCGGCACGTTGCCGAGTCATCCCAGTGTACCCAAGGCAAGGCGTCATTGCATGGAAGATGGCCGGGCCCCGCGGGGTGCCGGGCCGGGAGACAGCGTTGATCATATTCCGTTACCTGACCCGCGAGATCCTGCTGACCATGGCCGCCGTGGCGGGCGTGCTGTTGCTGGTGATCATGGGCAGCCGCTTCATCCGCTATTTCTCCAATGCCGCCGAGGGCGAGCTCCCGGCAAGTATTCTCGGCACCCTGATGCTCTTCCATCTGCCGGGATTTCTCGAACTGATTCTGCCGCTGGCCTTTTTTCTGGGCATCCTGCTGGCCTATGGCCAGCTCTACCTAAATAGCGAGATCACCGTGCTGGTGGCCTGCGGTATCAGCCCCAACCGCCTGCTGCAGGTCAGTCTGGTGCCAGCGACGGTGGTGGCGATCCTGGTGGGAATGTGCAGCCTCTGGCTGACTCCGGCCGGCGCCCTGCACAACGAGATACTGATCGAGGAGCAGCGCAGCCAGCTCGACTTTTCTGCCTTGGCGCCGGGACGCTTCCAGGATTTCGGCGGCGGGCGCACGGCCTATACCGAAGCCCTCAGCAACGATGAGCAGGAAATGCGCGAGGTCTTTATCAGTGAGCGACAGTCGCGTGGTGACGGCACACCGGAGAGCGTGGTGACTCGGGCCGCAAGCGGCTATCAGACCGTCGATGCGGAGACCGGCAGCCGCTTCCTGGTGCTTGCCGATGGCGAGCGCTATAGCGTTGATCCCGGACGGGCCGAGGCCGAGCGGCTGGAATTCGGCACCTATGCCGTGCGCCTATCGAGGGCGGCCGAGAGCCCCGAACTCGATTCGCCCGAGTACGCCACCACCTCGGCGCTGTTCACCGATGATGCTCTGCCGGCACGGGCCCAATTGCAGTGGCGGTTGGGCCTGCCGTTGATGGTCTTCATCCTGACCCTGCTGGCCATGCCACTCTCTCGGGTCAATCCCCGCCAGGGGCGCTTCGCCAAGCTGCTGCCGGCCATCTTCCTCTATGTGGCCTATCTCAGCCTGCTGCTGGCGGCGTTGGACGCCATCGGTCGCGGCAGCTGGCCTGTGACGGTGGGGATGTGGCCGATCCATGGCGGCTTTCTGGCCATCGGTCTGGTCATGATGATCCGGGCCCAGCACAAGGGAATGAGTGGATGATCATCGACCGGCTCGATCGCTATATCGCCCGTAACGTGCTGGGTGCCATCATCGTGGTGCAAGTGGTACTGCTGGGCCTGGATTTGGTGATCACCTACATCAACGACCTCGGTGACGTTGAGGGTGATTACGGCGCCTTCCAGGTACTGCTCTATTTGCTGATGCGTCTGCCTTGGCGCTTCTACCAGTACGCGCCTGTGGGGGTGTTGATCGGGGCGCTGATCGGCCTTGGCAGCATGGCCTCGAGCAACGAGCTGACGGTGATGCGCGCCGCCGGGCGCTCGTTGGTACGTATCCTGTGGGGCGTGATGAAACCCATCATCCTGGTGATACTGATCGTGCTCGCCATCGCCGAGTTCGTCAGTCCTCGCACCGAGCAGTTCGCCAGCGCCTGGCGCCTGCAGCAGATGCAGGGTGAGGGTGCGGTGGTCACCGAACGCGGTGGTTGGCAGCGCGAGGGCAACAACTTCTATCGCTTCGGCGCCATCCGCGCCGATGACACCGTGCTCGATCTGACCCGTTACCGATTCGAGGGGAATGCCCTGCGCGAGGCGATGAGTGCCCGACGGGCGGTGTGGCGTGATGACCGCTGGGAGCTGGAGAATGTGGCGGTTACACGCTTCGAGGAGGCACGTACGGAAGTCGAGCGCCATGACACCCAGGTCTGGGAGACCGCCATGACGCCGGCCCAGCTTAATCGGTTGCTGCGTGACGTGGAGAGCCAGGCGCCCAGCGAGCTGTGGGCCTATGCCCGCTATCTGCGCGACCAGGGTCAGCAGGCGACCCAGCCGCTGCTCTACTTCTGGCAGAAAATGCTGATGCCATTGACCATGGCGTCGCTGGTCCTGGTGGCTGCTTCTTTCGTGTTCGGCCCCCTGCGCACCGTGGCCGCCGGTACCCGGGTTTTCTACGGGGTGATCACCGGCCTGGTCTTCAAGTATCTGCAGGATCTGCTTGGTCCGGCCTCCATGGTATTCGGCTTCTCGCCGGCCTGGGCAGTGCTGGCGCCGACCCTGCTGTGTGCCGGGCTGGGATTCTATCTATTGCGCCGTACAGGCTGAGCCGAGGGATTCATGCAACGACGCTTCGACCAACTCGATGACACCTGGCCGGCGGGCCTCGGCCGGCGGCTGGGCGCCATGCTCTACGATGGACTGCTGGTGCTGGCGATCTGGATCGTCCTGGCTTCGGCGCACCTGGCAGTGGTGCGATTGGTGCTGGATGTCCCGGCGGACCAGGTGGGCACGGGGTTCGCCCAGGTGATTTCGTTGCGCCTGTTGATGGGCTTTAGCGCCTTTGCCTTCTTCGCCTTCTTCTGGACCCGCGGCGGAATGACGCTGGGCATGCAGGCCTGGCGGCTGCGGGTGCAGACTCGCGATGGCTGCTCGATCACCGGCCTCCAGGCACTGCAGCGTTTTCTGGTAGCCGGCATCTCGCTGGCCGTCTTCGGCCTGGGGTACCTGTGGCTCCTCGTCGATGCCGAGAAACGCAGCTGGCCTGACATCGCTTCCGGCACCCGGGTGGTGGTCCTGCCCAAGCGTCGTTGAGGGGCGTGAGGTGCATCAAGGCTGACCTCGGTCAGGTTTTTTTTCGGGAAACTGCTTGCGATCACCCATGCGAATCATTTACATTCAGTTCATGATCAGCGTGAGGTGATGCCATGTACGTCTGTCTCTGCAAGAACGTGACCGATCACCGGATTCGTGGGGCCGTGGAGGACGGAGCGCGCAGCTGGCGCGAGGTCCAGCAGGCAACGGGGTGCGGGACCCAGTGCGGCAAGTGTGCCGGCATCGGCAAGGACATCACCCGCGAAGCGATCAGGGATGAGTTGAGGGCTTCGGCCGAGGGACTCGCCTACGCCGTCTAACGATAATCGCTATCGTTCGCCTTTGTGTTTAGCAAGCCCATGATTTGATTGAGTTTTGACTGATATCGCCTAGACTGTTGGGGTACAGGCTAGCCAGTCTCTGATGGCCGTGCCAAGCTGGCAGTCAGCATTCTGACAATCATGATCGAGGTAATGAGATGAAAGGCGACAGCAAGGTTATCGAACACTTGAACACCGCGCTCGGCAACGAGCTGGTGGCCATCAACCAGTATTTCCTGCATGCCAAGATGTACAAGGATTGGGGTCTGAAAGCGCTGGCCAAGTGGGAGTACGACGAGTCCATCGAAGAGATGCAGCACGCCGATAAGCTGATCGAGCGTATCCTCTTCCTTGAAGGCGTACCCAATCTTCAGGACCTCGGCAAGCTGAACATCGGCGAAAACGTGCGTGAGATGCTCGAGTGCGACCTGAAGATCGAGCATGAAGGGCGCTTGGACTACATCGAAGCCATCACCTACTGCGAGCAGGTCAAGGACTACGTCAGTCGCGACCTTTTCCGGGACATCCTCGCCGACGAGGAAGGCCATATCGATCATATCGAGACTGAGCTCGGGTTGATCGACAAGGTGGGTCTCGAGAACTATATGCAGCGGCAGATGCAAGAAGCCGGCGAAGAATGATGGCCGCCTGACCCCCGCATGACTTCCATATCCGGCGCCCTAGTGGCGCCGGTATTGCTTCTAAGACGCTTGTCCCCTGACTAACGCCTTGTTCAGCGAGCGCGTCCCAAGATTTTCCGAATGTTCTACGCTGGTGCATAGTCATCGTGTGACGCCGAGCTTCGACCCGTGACGGTGCGACTCCGCCGGGGTGGTTGCTGCCTCATGGCGCACCATCCCTGACCGAGAGGTCAGGTGTTCGACTTGGCAGACTTCCTGCATGACAACAATCACCAACAATCTGAGCGAGGACATTCTTCATGCGTCGACACCTTTCCCGAAGCACCGGCTTGCTGGCTGCCGTGCTGGGTTTTTCTCTCACAGGCGTCTCCCTGGCTGACGAGACGCCCATTCGCTTTCAACTCGACTGGCGCTTCGAAGGGCCTTCGGCCCCCTTTCTGATGGCCGTCGAGCGCGGCTATTTCGCCGAGGAGGGCCTCGATGTCCAGGTGGACTCGGGGAGCGGCTCCGCCGGCGCCATCAACCGGGTGGCATCGGGGGCCTATGAGATGGGCTTCGGCGATCTCAACGCCCTGGTCGAGTTTCTTGCCGAGAATCCCGATGCTCCCGGTATCCAGGGCGTCTACGTGGTCTACGACGGTTCCCCGGCCACGGTCTTTGCCCGCAAGGACCGCGGTATCGCGTCACCGCAAGATCTCGCCGGCAAGACCCTTGGCGCTCCCACCTTCGATACCGGCTATCGGGCCTGGGGGATCTTCGCCGCCGCCAATGGTCTCGAGGACGATGCCGTCGAATGGCAGAACGTCGATCCGACGCTGCGCGAGACCCTGCTGGTTCGCGGTGACGTGGACGCCATCACCGGCTTCTATTTCACTAGCCTGCTCAATCTTGAAGGTCGCGGCATGGGCAGGGACGAGCTCACCATCATGCCGTTTCCGGAATATGGGGTGCCGCTATACGGCAATGCCATCATCGCCAGCGAAGCCTTCGCCGAGGAGAACCCCGAGGCTGTCGAGGGCTTCCTGCGGGCCTTCAACCGTGCCCTCGAGCAGACCCTGGCCGACCCGGATGGCGCCATCGCCTACGTGCACGCCCGCGACGGCCTGATCGACAGGGAGCTGGAGACGCGGCGCCTCAAGCTGGCCATCGAGGGCGCCATCGATACCCCCGATGCCCGTGCCAACGGTGCCGGCGCCGTGGACGAGGCGCGCCTGCGTGAGTCGATACAGCTGGTGGCCGATGCCTATGACCTGCCGTCGGTGCCCACCACCGACCAGGTCTTCGATTCGTCCTACCTGCCGCCGAAGGAGGATCGCATGATCTTCCCCGAGGTGCCGTGACGATGGCGTTCGTCGATTTCGACCAGGTGAGCCTGGCCTACGACGATACCGGTAACGCCATCGAGGACATCACCCTCTCCATCGGGGAGGGTGAGTTCGTCGCCTTCGTGGGGCCCAGTGGCTGCGGCAAGTCGACCTTCATGAAGCTCTGCACCGGGCTGCACGGGCCAACCACGGGCAGCGTGAGGGTCGATGGCGAGCCGGTGGGAGGGCCTCTGAAGATCTCCGGCATGGCCTTCCAGAACGCCAATCTGCTGCCCTGGCGGACCACCCTGGACAACGTCCTGCTGCCCCTGGAGATCGTCAAGCCTTACCGTTCGCAGTTCCGCAAGCGGCGCGAGGAATTCAAGGACTGGGCCCGTGGCCTGCTGCGTACAGTAGGACTCGAAGGCTACGAGAATCAGTTTCCCTGGCAGCTTTCCGGTGGCATGCAGCAGCGTGCTTCCATCTGTCGGGCGCTGATCCACCGTCCGCGCCTGCTGATGCTCGACGAGCCCTTTGCGGCCCTGGATGCCTTCACCCGCGAGGAACTCTGGTGCGTGCTGCGTGACCTCTGGGAGGCCCACCGTTTCACCGTGGTGCTGGTCACCCACGACCTTCGCGAGGCCGCCTTCCTGGCGGATACCGTCTACGTCATGAGCCGCCGGCCGGGACGCATCGTCGAGCGCCGCCACATCGACCTGCCGCGACCACGGGAACTGGCGATCACCTACGAGGCGCCCTTCATCGCCCTGGTTCAGGAGCTGCGGGCGCAGATCGGCGAGATACGTAGCACCTGAGCGAGGAGCCTGTATGCGCATCAACGAGAGAACCCTCGAACGCCTCGCTCCCTGGGTGGCGGTGGTGGTCCTGGTGGTGATCTGGGAGGCGGTCGTCCGTCTGCTGGACGTGCCGGAATTCCTGTTTCCCGGTGCCTGGGCGACCGCCCAGGCGCTGGTGACCTATGCCGGCCCCATCGGCATGCATTCCTGGCAGACCTTCTGGACCACCATGGCCGGCTTCGGTATTGGCGTGGTGGTGGGGCTGGCGCTGGGCTTCGTCATCGGCTCCTCGCGCTTCCTCTACCACGCCTGCTATCCGCTGCTGGTGGGTTTCAACGCCATCCCCAAGGTGGCTTTCGTGCCCATCCTGGTGGTGTGGTTCGGTATCGGTTCGGTGCCGGCGATTCTCACCGCCTTTCTCATCTGCTTCTTCCCCATCGTGGTCAACGTGGCCACCGGCCTCGCCACCCTTGAGCCGGAACTGGAGGACGTGCTGAGAGTGCTCGGTGCCCGCCGTATGGACGTGCTGCTCAAGGTGGGGCTGCCGCGTTCGCTGCCCTACTTCTTCGCCTCACTGAAGGTGGCCATTACCCTGGCCTTCGTGGGAACCGTGGTCTCGGAGACCGTGGCCTCCAACCAGGGCATCGGTTACCTGATGATGAGCGCTGGCTCGCAGATGCGCATGGCGCTGGTGTTCGCCGGACTTATCGTGATCAGCGCCATGGCCATGGTGATGTATGAGCTCTTCGCGCTGATCGAGAAGCGCATGACGGCCTGGGCGCATCGCGGACAGAGGTAGAGGCTCAGAAGGCCCTCTCCAGGGCGAAGCGGGGCACCGGCTCGCCCTGTACGTCGACGGTCTCCAGGAACATGTCCAGGGGGCGAACCCAGAGGCCGTAGTCGGCGTAGAGAGCACGATAGGCGACCAGCGGCTCCTCGGTTTCGCTGTGCCGGGCGACGCCGAGTACCTCGTAGAGCGGGCCCTTGTAGTGGCGGTAGATGCCAGGCCGGGGGGCATCGTGTTCCATGGGAGTGCTCCTCTGGTCTTGAAGGCATGGCCTCGATGGCATGATCTCAAGGGCATGGTCTGACGTGGGATGTCAGGGCGTGACGTGAGCACGTTTCGTCAACCGGGCCAGCACCCGGGCGGCGGCGGTGAAGCCGAAGCTGCCGGTGACGAAGGTCGCCGCCCCGAAGCCCGAAGCGCAGTCGAGGCGAGTGGCTTCACCGTCGGAGGGCTTCTGGAAGCACACTTCGCCGTCGCTACCGGGGTACACCAGTTGCTCATCGGAGTGGACGCACTCCACCGAGAAGCGCCGCTTGGGGTTGCGCGAGAAGCCGAAGTCGCGACGCAAGCGGGCGCGTACCTTGGCGAGCAGCGGATCGTGCTCGGTGCGCGACAGATCGGCCACGCGGATACGGGTCGGGTCGGTCTGGCCCCCCGCGGCACCGGTCACGGTGATCGGCAGCTTGCGTCGCTTGCACCAGGCGATAAGTGCCGCCTTGGCGACCACGCTGTCGATGGCGTCGACCAGATGATCGGCATCGGGCGGGATGCGCTTGGCCAGGTTCGCAGGCGTGACGAAGGCGGTGTCGGCCACCACCTCGATGCCCGGCTGGATGGCCCGGCAGCGCTCGGCCAGCACCTCCACCTTGGGGCGGCCGATGGTGCCATCCAGGGCGTGGAGCTGGCGGTTGACGTTGGACACGCAGACGTCGTCGAGGTCGATCAACGTCAGCTTGCCGATACCGGAGCGCGCCAAGGCTTCCACCGTCCAGCTGCCTACGCCGCCCACGCCGACCACCACCACATGGGCGCGTCGGAAGTGCTCGGCGGCACGTTGGCCATAGAGTCGGCGGATGCCACCGAAACGGGCGTCGTAGTCATCCTGAATAGCGGCAGGTGCGGTGAAGGGGGCGGAATCGGTCATGGCATCGCGCTCCTGCGGTCATGTTGTCGGGGCGGTGCGGGCAGGTGACCCGACCAGCCGAAGCGCTCGAAGAGGGTCGTCATGCAGGCATCCAGGGGGCAGCAGAGATCGAGGCGACGCCCGCTCGCCGGATGGTCGAAGGCCAGGCCCACCGCCGCCAGCAACAGGCGAGGGCATTCCAGATGCTCTGCGAAGAAGCGATTGTGGTTGCCCTTGCCATGCTTGGCATCGCCGATGATCGGGTAGCCACGCTGGGAGAGGTGGCGACGGATCTGGTGGCGGCGTCCGGTCTGCGGTCGGGCCTCGATCAGCGAGTAGCGGCTCTGTGGATATCGATCCACCTGAATCGGCAGCTCGACGCTGTCGAGCCGGCGGATGTCGGTCACTGCCTCCATGGCCGGCATCTCGGCCTTGGGACGGCGACCATCTTCCTCGCGCAGCGGGTAGTTCAGCCGCTCCTGTTGCGGGCCGATGCCACGCACCACCGCCAGGTAGCGCTTTTCCACCCGGCGGGCCGTGAAGGCCGCCTGGAGGCTTGCCGCCGTCTGCGGGTCGAGGGCGAAGATGATGAGGCCGGAGGTCGGGCGATCCAGGCGGTGGACGGGGTAGACCCGTTGCCCGAGCTGGTCGCGCAGCCGTTGCAGCAGGAATTCCCGCTCGCCGCGGGCAAGCTGACTGCGATGCACCAACAGGCCGGCCGGCTTGTGCACGGCGACCAGATGGTCGTCTTGGTGGAGAAGGCTCAGCGGTGGTGTCATCGAGGCACTGTCACGGGATCAAGGGGCGTTATTGTCGCCGGCACGCCTCGCGCTGTCATCCCGTTCATGCCCTATGGCAATTGCAAAAGTGCTGTGCAAGGTCGACATGCCCGCTAGTCTGGTCTGCATGAGAGTTCGTTTACGCTTGGGGCCCCTGCTGATGGCGCTTAGCCTGCTCCCCGCGCTGCTTTCGGGATGTGCCAGCCTGAATCGCCACCATGAAGCTCTGCTGGTGCTGGGCGATCTGTCGGCGGGTGTCGAGGAGAGCCGGCTGAAGCGTCGCACCGAGTCGCCTCTCCGGGAAGGCATCGAATATGCGCGCCAGGGTCGCGACTACCGGGCGGATGTCTACCATCCGCCTGAGCCGCGCCGGGGGTCGCTGATCCTGGTGCATGGTTTCACCGAGCAGGGCCGTCGGGATCCGCGCCTGGTGGCGTTGGCGAGGACACTTGGCCGGGTAGGCTTTACGGTGATGGTGCCGGAACTCGACGGGCTGCGTGACTACTCCATCAGCAGCCGCGAAGTAGCGGCGATCGTCGATGCCATCCACTATGCCACCCACGCAGGGTTAGAGGCGCCGTCGCGCACGGCGGTGGCGGCAGTCAGTTTCGCGGTGGGGCCGGCGTTGATCGCCGCCATGGACGAAGAGGTGGCCTCGGCAGTGAGTCTCGTGGTTGCCGTGGGCGGCTACTATGACATGACGGACTTGCTGCGCTATATCACCACTGGTGAGGATCGCGGGGGTGCCGGTCAGCAGGCGCCTCCTCCGCAGCGGGAGGCGCGCTGGGCCGTGTTGCTGAGCCAGCTGCACTGGCTGGAGGATGCTCAGGACCGAACGCTACTGGAAACCATCGCTCGGCGTCGGCTGGTGGACCCCGAGGCTTCGGTGGAGGCAGAAGTCGGGCGGTTGGGTGAGTCGGGCAGGGCGCTCTACGCGCTGGTGACCAACGACGTCCCGGGGCGCGTGGCGGCCCTGATCGGTAAGCTGCCGGTAGCGCTGGTGAGAGAACTCGAGGCGCTGGATCCCTCGCGGCAAGCGCTCGACAGGCTGCAGGCCAGGCTGGTGCTGATCCACGGCCCGCAGGACCCGGTGATCCCGATCAGCCATAGCCGGCGTCTGCGTGACGCCCTGCCGCAGGGCCAGGCCCGCCTCTTCGAGACCGAAGCGCTGCAGCACGTGGCGGTGTCGCCGGGCTGGCGAGATGGCTGGGGCCTGTGGCGTGCGCTGGTGCATGTACTGGCCTTGAGCGAGGACCATGGTGATGGCGAATGAAGCCGCTGTTTTTACCGGCGAGCGCCACCATGGTCGCCTCGCCTTGCGCTGCACAATTCGTCATGCTGGGGGAGCCACTGCCTGGAGCCCGAACATGAAGCATTCCCCCCCCTACCGCCTCGCCGCCACCGTGCTGCATGGCTTCGACGAGTACCGCTCGCGTTTCAAGCAGATTACCGCGGATGCCAGCCGCCGTTTCCGGGATGCCGCCTGGCGCGAGGCCCAGAAGGCTTCGGCGGAACGCATCGACCTCTACGACGAGAAGGTTCAGGAGACCCTGGCCAGGTTGAGGCGTACCTTCGACACAGACCTGCTGACCGGGTTCGAGTGCTGGCGGGAGGCCCGGCGGCACTACGCCGAGCTGATCGATCAGCGGCTGGACTACGAACTAGCCGAGACCTTCTTCAACTCGATATTCTGCTCGCTGTTCCATCATCGGCACATTCACAACGACTGGATGTTCGTCTACAGCTCCCGTGAGCGGGCGGCTCACCACTCGGGCCTGGAGCTGTGCCGCCATCATCGGGTGGGTGGCGATTGGGTGGCGGGACTGCGTTGGGCCCTGGGCGAAGCGCGTTTCGAGACGCCCTTCGTCGACCTGGAGCACGACGCCGCCCTGGGCAGCGAGATGCTCGATCGACTGCTGCCCAGCGCCATCCTCGAGGACCCCGATGCCGAGATCGAACTGATCAAGAGCGTCTTCTACCGCAACAAGGGTGCATACCTGGTCGGGCGCGTGCTGGGCGGCGGCCAGCAGGTGCCGCTGGTGCTGCCGGTGCTGCATGAGGAGGGCGAGGGGCTGCACCTGGATACAGTGCTGATCGAGCAGGATGAGGTCTCGATCATCTTCTCTTTCACCCGCGCCTACTTCCAGGTCAAGGTGGTGGTCCCCAGCGAGTTCGTGCACTACCTGCAGGAGCTGATGCCCGACAAGCCACAGGGCGAAATGTATGCCGCCATCGGCTTCTTCAAGCACGGCAAGACCGAGTTCTTCCGGGCCCTCAATCGGCAGGTCGCCAAGCGCGAGGACAAGTTCATCATCGCCCCTGGGGTGCGTGGCATGGTCATGGCGGTCTTCGTGCTGCCGTCGTTTCGCACCGTGTTCAAGATAATCAAGGACCGCTTCGATCCGAGCAAGAACATGAGTCGTGAGAACGTCCGCGAGAAGTATCGCCTGGTCAAGCGCCATGACCGCGTGGGGCGCATGGCCGATACCCAGGAGTTCTCCAACTTCATCGCTCGCCAGGACCACTTCGATCCCGAGTGCCTGGCACATCTGCTTGAAGTGGCCCCCTCGACCGTCTACCTGCGTGGCGACAAGGTGATCATCAAGCACTGCTACACCGAGCGCATGATGATCCCGCTCAACATCTACCTCGAGCAGTGCGACCCAGACGAGACCCGGGCGGTACTCAAGGATTACGGCAACGCCATCAAGCAGATGGCCGCCGCCAACATCTTTCCCGGTGACATGCTGCTCAAGAATTTCGGGGTGACACGCCACGGCCGGGTGGTCTTCTACGACTACGACGAGGTGTGCTACCTCACCGAGTGCAACTTTCGGCACATTCCCGAGCCGATGTATCCGGAGCAGGAGCTGGCCGACGAGCCCTGGTACTCGGTGGGGCCCCATGACATCTTTCCCGAGGAGTTCGGTCCCTTCCTGTTCGCCGACGTTAGGCTGCGCAAGCTCTTCTACCAGCTCCACCCCGAGTTGTTCGACGCCGACTACTGGAAGGGGCTGCAGCAGGCGATCATCGACGGTCGGGTGATCGACGTCTATCCCTATCGCAACAAGCAGCGCTTCGCCGGGGATGACGACAACAGCCTGGTTCACTAGGCTGTGGCACTCAGGCTTTTCCCGTGCACCCGCCAGGAGCGTCTTGGTGACTCTCCTGCAGCGCCCTTTGGTTACCGCCGAGCCGTCACTGCGCGCTATGCTGAAAGCGATCGAGGCGCTTTGCTTCTCTCTCAATCCCAAGGAGAACGCCCATGTTGGACCTCATCTCCCACCCGGCGGATCACGTCGTGGCAATGAAGGCGAGTGGTGTGGTAACGGCTGAAGAGCTGCAGCACGCCATCGATGCCATCGAGGCCGCCAAGCGGGCCCACCCCAAGGTCAGCCTGATGGCCGAACTCGACGACCTGCGCTTGATGACGCTACCTGCCCTGATGAAGGACATCGGCTATGGTCTGACCCAACTCGGCAATCTCGATCATTATCACCGGGCCGCCGTGGTCACCGATCAGGCATGGGTCAAGCAAATCGCCCACCTGGAAGAACGGCTGTTCAAGGTCGTGGAGATCGGCACCTTTGCCAAGAGTGATCACGCCGCCGCCATGGCCTGGGTCGGTGAGCTGCCCAAGGGCGATCACGAGGAACCCGAAGAAGACGGTTATCACGGGGCTTAAGATGGCGTCGTTGAACGGTAACGGTCAGCAGGCCTGAGTAGAGAGGTGGGGAATGGCGGAGCAGCGTGGGCCGCATCTGGTGGTGTTGACGGGCGCGGGTATCAGCGCCGAGAGCGGTATCCAGACCTTCCGTGCCAGCGACGGTCTGTGGGCCGATCATGCCATCGAGGATGTCGCCACGCCCGACGCCTGGCGACGCGACCCCGAGCGGGTGCTGCGTTTCTATGATATGCGCCGCGAGCAGGTGCGTCGTGCCCGTCCCAACGCCGCCCACAAGGCACTGGCAGCGCTCGAGAAGCAGGGCTTCCGTGTCAGCATCATCACCCAGAATATCGATGACCTGCACGAGCGTGCCGGGTCGCGTCAGGTGCTGCACCTGCATGGTGAGATCCTCAAGGCGCGATCCTCGGTCGATCCACGCATGCACTATCCGTTGCCCCGCGGCGGTATCCGCCTGGGTGATACCTGCGACAAGGGTAGCCAGCTGCGACCGGACGTGGTGTGGTTTGGCGAGAGCGTGCCGCACTTCGGCGAGGCTTGCGAGATCGCTGCCCAGGCCGATCTGCTGCTGGTGGTCGGTACCTCGCTTGCGGTGATGCCGGCCGCCTCGCTGCTCGACCATGCGCCCCTGGAGGCCCCCTGCGTGCTGGTCGATCCCGAGGCCGATGTCCTGGCGCCGCCCGGCGTTGCCCGCCTTGGTCAGCCGGCGGGCAAGGGCGTGCCGGCTCTGGTGCGCCACTGGAAGCGTGAGGGTCGGCTCTGGATGCCGGAGTCGCTGCTCGAGTAGTAGGGGGCAATACGCAACAAGTGCATGGCCCATGCTAGAATGCCGGCCCCTTCGGTCCGGGATCATGCCGCACATGCAGGACGACACCTTTCACGACGCCGTCATCGAGCGCGACCCCGCCACCGGGCTCTCCAGTGACCCCGCCACCGGTCATCCGCGGCCGCCGCGCCGCGAGTTCAAGGCCCGGGGGAGTTTCGTCTCTCGCTGTCAGGGCTGCAACCTGCCGTTGCTCAACTGCCTTTGCCCCTATCGGGTTACCGCCGCGAGCGGGGCGAAGGTGTGGCTGCTCACCCACCCCCTGGAACATTACAAGCCGACCAACACCGGGCGGCTCATCGGTGATGTCCTGCCTGACACCGAGGTCTTCACCTGGTATCGCACCGTGCCCGACGAGCGGCTGCTGGCGCTGCTCGAGGACGAGCGCTACGCGCCCTTCGTGATCTTCCCCGATGACCAGCCGGACTATGCTGATCGGGTGGTGGGCATGGAAGCCGTCGCCGAGCGTCAGCGAGGTGGCCGGATACCGGTCTTCATCATCCTCGACGGGACCTGGCGGCAGGCCCGGCGGATCTTCCGCAAGAGCCCCTACCTCGACCGGCTGCCGGTGCTGCCGCTGGCCACCGAGCGGCTTACCCGCTACAGGCTGCGGAAGCCAGCCTCAGCCGAGCACCTGTGCACTGCCGAGGTGGCCATCGAGCTGTTGCGCCAGGCCGGAGATGGCGAGGCGGCCGCGGTGCTCGATGACTATTTCGATGCCTTCAACGACAGTTACGCCGCCAGCCGGCGCCACGAGAAGATCGAGGTACCGACGGCAGCGATGCGGCGCCTGCTGGCGCGAAAGGTGTAGCCACCCCCGTATGCAAAGGGAGGGGCGCTGAGGACAAGCCGTAGAGGAGGTCCTACGCCAGGGATGGCGTCGGTAGCGTACAGGGAGGTATTCACAGCGCCTCCTCGACGGTCCGGCGCTCCGGGGCTTGTCGCCAGGTCAGCCCTGAGCGGTAGGGGCTCCTGGCGGAATCAAGGCGAGCTACCAAATAGCGCCCCGGCGATGCGGAAACCGGCGATCCAGGTGCCGGCAGCGGAGCCGAGGGTAGCGGTCAGGAAGACCAGCAGGGTGCGCGACACACGGTTGCGCCACCAGCCCTTGAGCTCAGTGACGTCGTGGCGCAGGGTCGAGAAGTCCCGCACCTTGGGCTTGCGCATCCACAGCTCCACCCCGGCGGCAACGAAACCGGCGCCGATGGTGGGATTGAGCGAGGTGAGCGGGGCGGCGAAGAAGGTCGCCACTACCGTGACCGGGTGGGCAAGAGCCGCCAAGGTGGCTGCGCCGGAGAGCACGCCGTTGATCAGGAACCACTCCGCTACCAGTTGCCAGCCCAGCTCGGTGTTGCGCGAGAAGCCGATGGCGAAACCGGTCAGCACCAGTAATGTGATGATCCACGGAAGTGCGCGCCAGATCCGCGATGGCGGCGGGGTGGCTTCCAGGGCCTCGCGCTCCGCAGCGGGTTCGGCGGGCAGCGGTTGCTCCAGTTGTTCGGCGATGCCCTTCATGTGGCCGGCGCCGATCACCACCAGCACGCGACGATAGCGTCCAGGGCCGGCGTCCTCGGCCAGACGCAGCGTCATGTAGCGGTCGCGTTCACTGATCAGCGGCGTGTAGAGGGACTTCGACTCGGCGGCGAATTCGCTGAAGGTAGACTCCAGGACATCACCCTCCTTGAGCCGTTCGATCTCCTCGGCGGAGACCTGCTGGCGAGACAGCACGCTGCCGAGCAGCCCCGAAAACAGCGAGAAGCGCTGCCACCAAGGCACGTTGTGGTAGATCCGTTTGAGGGTGATGCCCACGTCGCGGTCGATCAGCAGTAGCGGCAGGCTGGCATCGCGGCTCTCCTCCAGGGCGGCACGCATCTCGGCCCCGGGCTCGATGCCCGATTGCTCGGCCACGCGCTGCTGGAAGGCCCCCAGCGCCAGGCTGGCGGCCACCATGCCGGCCTTGCCCTGGCGGAAGATCTGGAACAGGTCCTGTTCGCCCATGGCATCGGGGTTGGTGAGGCTGTGGTGACGGGAGTCGCACAGCTCGATGGCCACGGCGTCGAACTCGCCGGAACGGATCAGCGCACGTACGTCCGCGGCGCTCTCGGCGGAGACATGGGCCGTGCCCAGTAGGGTGTAGCGGGTCTCGCCAACCTGAACGACCCGGCGCGGGCCGCTGGTGGTGTCGGCCTGGCGGGCGGTGATCACGGAGTCCTGGGAGTCGGTCATGGACGCTCGGGCAGTAGGAGTGAAAAGGCGATTATCCACGAAGCCCGCCGGCGGGCCAAACCCGCCGTGATGCGTGCATCGGGTTTTGCTACTTGCGCCAGAAGGCCGGGGTGAACAATACCAGCACGGTGAAGATCTCCAGGCGACCGAGCAGCATGGCGATCACCAGAATCCATTTTGCCAGGTCCGGCAGGTTGCCGTAATGGGCGGAGGCCTCGCCCAGCGCCGGCCCCAGGTTGTTGAGTGCCGAGCCCACCGTGGACCAGGCGGTGACCTGGTCGACACCGGTGGCCATCACGCCCACCAGCATCAGGAAGAACAGCATCACGTAGGCGGAGAAGAAGCCCCACACCGCCTGGGCGATGCCGTCCGGCACGCTGACCTTGCCGATCTTCACCGTGATCACGGCATTGGGGTGGATCAGACGCATCACCTCACGCATGCCCTGTTTTAGGATCAGGATGATGCGGATCACCTTCATGCCACCGCCGGTAGAGCCCGAGCAGCCGCCGACGAAGGCCGCAACGAACAGCAGGAAGGGCAGGGCGCCGGGCCAGGTGGAGAAATCCGCCACGGCGAAGCCGGCGGTGGTGGCGATGGAAACCACCTCGAACAGCGCGTGACGGAGTCCCTCGGTGGTCGAATAGATGTCGGTCAGCCACAGAGAAATGGCGGTGATTACCGTCAGTCCGGCGAGGAAGAGCATCAGAAAGCGTGCTTCCGGGTCCTGGAAGTAGTGCAGCAGGCTGCGCTGTCTCCAGGCGACGAAGTGCAGGCTGAAGCTGAAAGCCGAGATCACCAGAAAGCCGGTGCAGATCAGCTCGATGGCGGCACTGTCGAAGTAGCCGATGCTGGCATCGTGGGTGGAGAAGCCACCGATGGCCACGGTGGAGAAGCTGTGCCCCAGGGCGTCGAACCAGTCCATGCCGGCCGCCATGTAGGCCAGCATGCAGGTCAGGGTCAGGGTAGCGTAGATGTACCATAGTGCCTTGGCCGTCTCGGTGATGCGCGGGGTCAGCTTGGAGTCTTTCAGCGGGCCCGGGATCTCGGTGCGGTAGAGGGCCATGCCGCCGACCCCCAGGGTTGGCAGAATGGCGACGGCCAGTACCACGATCCCCATGCCGCCCAGCCACTGCAGCTGCTGGCGGTAGTAGAGGACCGCCTTGGGCAGGAAGTCGATGCCGGTGATCACCGTGGCGCCGGTGGTGGTCAGTCCCGAAAAGGACTCGAAGACGGCATCGGTCGGGCTAAGGGCCGTGGCGCCGGTGAGCATCAGCGGCAGTGAGCCGAACAGCCCCAGCACGCTCCAGAACAGCGCCGCGATCAGGAAGCCGTCGCGGGTGCGCAGCTCCTTGCGGGCGTGGCGGTTGGGCAGGTACAGCACGGCACCGGTGGCCACGGTGATGCCGATGGCCACCGCAAAGGCGTCCCACATGCCGTCGGCGAACAGCAGCGAGATCAGGATCGGCGGCACCATGGTCAGGCTGAACATCATCAGCAGCAGGCCCAGGATGCGCAGGATCATGCGCAGGCTGCATTCGCCGTGTCGCGCTCGCGCCATCAGAAGAACGTCAGCCCGACCTGGAAGAGCCGCTCCACGTCGCGCAACCGGCGCTTGTCGATCACGAACAGGATGACGTGGTCGCCGGATTCCACCACCACGTTGTCATGGGCGATCAGCACCTCCTTGCCACGTACCACAGCGCCGATGGTGGTGCCCTGGGGCAGGTCGATCTCGCCGATGGCGCGCCCCACCACCTTGGAGGACTGGGTGTCGCCGTGGGCGATGGCCTCGATGGCCTCGGCCGCGCCGCGGCGCAGCGAGTGGACGTTGACGATGTCGCCGCGGCGCACATGGGTCAGCAGGCTGCCGATGGTGGCCTGCTGGGGGGAGATGGCGATGTCGATCTCGCCGCCCTGCACCAGGTCGACATAGGCGGCGTTGTTGATCAGCGTCAGCACCTTCTTGGCGCCCATTCGCTTGGCCAGCATCGACGACATGATATTGACCTCGTCGTCGTTGGTCAGCGCGCAGAAGATGTCGCAGTCCTCGATGTTCTCCTCCTCCAGCAACCGCTTGGCGGTGGCGCTGCCGTGCAGCACCACGGTGCGATCGAGGCGTTCGGAGAGCTGGGTGCAACGCTCGAGGTTGTGCTCGATGATCTTGACCTGGTGGCTGTGCTCGAGGTGCTCGGCCAAGCGCTCGCCGATGTTGCCCCCGCCGGCGATCATTATCCGGCGGAAGTCGCGGTCGAGGCGACGCAGCTCGCTCATCACCGCGCGGATGTCGCGACGGGCGGCGATGAAGAACACCTCGTCGTCGGCCTCGATCACGGTGTCGCCGCGCGGGATGATCGGCCGGTTCTGGCGGTAGATGGCCGCTACCCGGGTGTCCACGCTGGGCATGTGGCGGCGCAGGAAGCCCAGCTCCTGGCCGACCAGGGGGCCGCCGTAGTAGGCCTTCACCGCCACCAGCTGCACCAGGCCGCCGGCAAATTCCAGGACCTGCAGGGCCCCGGGATGCTCGATCAGCCGGCGGATATGGTCGGTGACCACCTGCTCGGGGCTGATCAGCACGTCGATGGGTACCGCCTCGTGGGCGAACAGCCCCTTGCGAGTCAGGTAGGCGGTGGCGCGCACCCGGGCAATCTTGGTCGGCGTGCGGAACAAGGTGTGGGCCACCTGGCAGGCGATCATGTTGACCTCGTCGGTGTTGGTCACCGCGATCAGCATGTCGGCGTCTTCGCAGCCGGCCTGACGAAGCACTACGGGGTAGGAGCCGGCCCCAGCCACCGTGCGGATGTCCAGGCGGGTATGCAGCTCGCGCAGGCGCTCGCTGTCGGTGTCCACCACCGTGATGTCGTTCTCCTCCCGGGCCAGGTGCTCGGCCAGGGTGCCGCCGACCTGGCCGGCGCCGAGGATGATGATCTTCATGGTCGTTACTGTCCGCTCTGGTCAGGCCACGCGTGATATCGAGGGCGGCGCACCTGAGTGCGCCGCAACATGACGATACAAGCCTAAACCAGCCGCCATGAGAAGAACAGGTTGCGGGTGTCAGTCCAGGGTGAACCCGACCTTGATGGTGACCTGCCAGTGGGAGACCTGCCCGTCCTCGATGTGGCCGCGTGTCTCCGTGACCTCGAACCAGCGCATGCCGTGCAGGCTCTCGTTGGCCTTGGTCAGGGCGCTCTGGATGGCGTCCTCGATGTTCTTCTCTGAGGAGCCGGTCAGTTCGATGTGCTTGTAGGTGTGGTGACTCATGGGACCTCCAGTGTCGTGGAACGAAAAGCCCGCCATCAGGCGGGACGCTTCTCTAGTCTGGCATAGAAGAAGCCATCGTGGCTGTCGGGTTGCGGCAGTAATTGCCGTCCGGCACCCGAGGGGCGGCCCCAGGCCATGCCGGCCAGGGTGCTCGCCACCGCATCCGGGTTGCGGGTGAGGAAGCGCTCGACCTGCTCGGCATTCTCCTCGGGCAGCACCGAGCAGGTGGCGTAGAGCAGGGTGCCGCCGGGGCGCAGCAGCGGCCACAGATTGTCGAGCAGCCGGGCCTGGAGCTCGGTCAGCCTGGGGATGTCCGAGGGCCGGCGTAGCCGCTTGATATCGGGATGACGGCGGATGACGCCGCTGCCGGAACAGGGGGCATCGAGCAGGATGGCGTCGAAGGGCGTGCCGTCCCACCAATCGCGGGTGGTGGCGTCACCTTCGGCCAGGGTGGCGGCAAGGCCCAGCCGCGACAGGGTGTCCTCGACCCGAGCCAGGCGGGCGGCATCGCTGTCGATGGCCTGCAGGTCGATGTCGAACAGTTCCAGCAGGTGGGCGGTCTTGCCGCCGGGTGCGCAGCAGGCGTCCAGTACCCGGGCACCGGGCCGCGGCGCCAGCGCCGGGCCGAGCAGCACGGCGGAGAGCTGGGCCGATTCGTCCTGGACGCTGGCATGTCCCTCGGGGAAGCCAGGTAGGGCATGGACATCGACCGGAGTCTCCAGAGTGATGCCCTCCGGGGCATGGGAACACAGCCGGCCCTCTAGGCCGGCGGCGATCAGCCGGTTCAGGTAGGCCTCGCGATCGCCATGACGCCGATTGATTCGCAGCGTCATGGGCCCCGGCGTGTTGTTGGCCTCGCAGATGGCGCGCCAGTCGTCGGGCCAGGCCTGGCGCAGGGCCTTGAGCCACCACGGGGGATGCAGCAGCGTCACAGCCGGGTCGCGGTCGACCTCGGCCTGCAATTCCGCGCTCTCGCGCTGCAGGCGGCGCAGGCAGCCGTTGAGCACCCGGGTGGCCCACTCCTTGCCCAGCAGGCGGGCAGCACCAGCGGTCTCGCCCACGGCGGCGTGGGCCGGTATGCGCAGGTAGAGCAGTTGGTGGATGCCGAGCAGCAGCAGTGCCTGGACATCGGCGTCACGGGCCTTGAACGGCTTGTCTAGCAGCTTGCCGGCCAGCGCCTCGAGGCGCGGCAGGGTGCGGCAAGCGCCATAGCAGAGCGCCTTGAAGAGTGCTCGATCACGGGCCACCACCTGATGGTCGTCGAGACCGGTGAGCGAGCCCTTGCCGGTGATTACCGGGGCCAGAGCCCGGGCAGCGGCGGCTCGCACGGCCATACCGTTGTCGCGACTGCCTTCCCGGGAGCGGGGCGCGCTGGTTTCCTGGCTCATGCGGTGGCCTCCTCATCGGTGTGCCCCAGTCGGGTGCCGGGGGCCAGCCGCTCGGCGCGGGCCTTGAGCAGTTCACCCACCGCCAAGGGTTTGCCGCCGGGCAGCTGGGCGCGGGTCACTTCCAGTACCTGGTCGCCGGCCTCACCGCAGGCAATGCGCAGGGCATCGGCGCCGTGGGCGAGCAGAGTGCCGGGTAGCATCGATGCCTCGCCCGGCGCGGTTGAGGCCGCTCGTGCCATGAGCAGGCGAAGGCGGTCGTCTCCCAGGGCGCACCAGCTCACTGGCCAGGGGTTGAAGGCACGGATTCGGGCCGCAAGCTCGGCGGCCGGGCGGTGGAAGTCGAGCTCCGCCTCGGCCTTGGAGAGCTTGGCGGCGTAAGTGACCCCCGCCTCGGGTTGGGGAATAGCCTCGAGCCCCCCGTCGGCCAGGGCATCCAGGGCCTCTACGATAGCCTTGCCGCCGAGGCTCGCCAGTCTGTCGTGGAGTTCGCCGGCCGTGGTGGTGGCGGAGATCGGGGTGCGTTTGACCAGCAGCATGTCGCCGGTGTCGAGACCGGCGTCCATCTGCATGATGGTCACGCCGCTCTCCGCGTCGCCAGCCTCGATGGCCCTTTGGATGGGAGCGGCACCGCGCCAGCGTGGCAGCAGTGAAGCGTGAACGTTGAGGCAGCCCAGCGGGGGAATCTCGAGTACGCCACGGGGCAGGATCAGACCGTAGGCCACCACCACCATGATGTCGGCTTCATGGCCTGCCAGTTCGGCCTGACTCTCGGGCACCTTGAGGGATACCGGCTGGCAGACCGGCAGACCATGCTGCTGCGCGAGCGCCTTGACGGGACTCGGGGTTAGCTTGCGGCCGCGGCCGGAGGGCCGGTCAGGCTGGGTATAGACGGCGACGACATCATGGCGGCTCGCCAGCAGCGCCGCCAGGCTCTCGGCGGCGAAGTCGGGGGTGCCGGCGAAGATGAGGCGCAGGGGTCGAGACATGTTCAGGGCCTTGCCAGTGGGCGATGCCCTTCATGATAACGGAGGTGACCGGAAACGACTAAGGCCGGCTCACCAAGGTGGACCGAATGCTCAAAAGGCCCAAGGAACAATGTATCAGGCGGGCTGCATCTGCCGGTGACGCTTCTGCATTTTCTTCATCACCCGGTCACGCTTGAGAGTGGAGAGGTAGTCGACGAAAAGCACCCCTTCCAGATGATCATGCTCGTGTTGGATGCAGTGGGCGAGCAGGCCCTCGGCCTCCAGCTCGTAGGGCTGGCCGTCACGATCCAGGGCCTTGAGGTGAACCCTCAGCGCGCGGGGGACATCGGCGTAGTACTCGGGTATCGACAGGCAGCCTTCCTGCATCGGTTCGCGCTCGTCGCCGATGGGCGTGAACTCCGGATTGATCAGCACCAGGGGGCGTGACTGGTTGTCGCTCACATCCATGACGATGACTCGGCGGTGTACGTCCACCTGGGTAGCGGCCAATCCGATGCCGCTTGCGTCGTACATGGTCTCGAGCATGTCATCGACCAGTTGGCGCACCTCGTCGTCTACCGTTTCGACGGCCTTTGCAATGGTGCGCAGCCGTTCGTCGGGAAATTCGAGGATGGGTAATTTGGCCATGGCGTTGGAATCACCGTTATGCTGTCATTTACAAGATGACACTATTCTAGGAGTACGCGTTCGGTGGCGAAACCGTCGAACGTGAATCATATCGATAGCATCTGACTATACCACGCCGCCGTCGTTCCATGGCGCCGAGCGTGAAGCCAGTAACGCGGGGGGAGAGCAGGGATGAGACAGACAGGATGCGCATTGGGGTGGCGTCAGCGGCTGAAAGGGAGGCTCGTTACCCTGCTGGTGGGTGGGGCGCTCGGCCTCGCCGCTACCCTGGCCCAGGCCCAGGGGCTCTCCTGGGAGGATGGCCTGAAGGGCGATGCCCCGGATCGCTATACGGTGGTGAAGGGAGACACGCTCTGGGATATCTCCGGTCGTTTCCTGCGCCATCCCTGGCAGTGGCCCGAGGTATGGCAGGTCAATCCGCAGATCGAGAATCCGCATCTGATCTATCCCGGCGACGTCGTCTATCTCTATGATTGCAACGGTTGCCCCTGTATCGGCCTCGAACGTGGTCAGGGCATGGTCCGCCTCTCACCCAAGGTCCGCACCACCCCGCATCGTGAGGCCATCGAGCCGATTCCCCTGGATGCTGTTCGCCACTTCCTGAGTGAGCATCGCGTCGTCGACGACCCCGAGGCGCTGAACGAGCTGGCCTATGTGGTCGCCGGCGATGATGGCCGCCTGGTAAGCGGCGGCGGCGACCGCTTCTACGCCCGGGGTCGGGTCGAGGGCGGCGGTCGTTTCGGTATCTACCGGGTGGGCGAGCACTACATCGACAGCGCCAGTGGCGAGTCGCTTGGCCTCGAGCTGGAGAGCGTCGGCCAGGCGCGCCGCCTGCGTCAGGAGGACGACATCGCGGTGATGGAGGTGGCTTCCTCCAACCAGGAGGTGCGCAACGACGATATCGTGCTGCCGCTCGAGGATCGCGATCTGGTCACCGAGTTTCTTCCCCGTGCTCCCGACCATGAGGTCGAGGGTCGCATCCTGGCAGTGCCCGGCGGTGTACGCTTCATCGGTCGCCTGCAGGTGGTGGCGCTCGACCGCGGCCGGCGCGACGGCCTGAAGACGGGCCATGTGCTGACGGTGGAGCAGCGTGGGGAGTTGGTCGATGATCCGCGCACCGGTGAGATGCTGCGCCTGCCTGGGGAGGATGCCGGCCTTGTCATGATTTTCCGTCCCTACGAGAAGATGAGCTATGGCCTGGTAATGCAGGCCAGTCGCACTCTGTCCGTGGGTGATCGAGTCTACAGTGCCCAGCGCCTGCTGGATGCAGCGCCGCGCTAGGGCGGAGGCCGACGGTGCAGGCGCGGGAATGGTTGGCACTCGCCCGGTTGCCCGGCATGGGGGCCGCGCGTCTGGCCGAACTGGTGGCGGCGCGTCCTGATTGGCCGGAAGGCTGGCTGGCCGTGCTGCCGCGGGAGGCTGGCATGGCTCTGCGCCTGTGGCTTGATCATCCCGCCCGCAGCCCGCTCTCCGCCGAGCTGTCAGCCGACGAGGCCTGGCTCAACGCCGCCCCAGGCCGGCATCTTATCCACCCCGACCACCCGGTCTGGCCGCGACTGCTCGGGCAGATTGCCGATCCCCCGCCGGTGCTCTGGGCGCTGGGTGATCTCGAAGCTCTCGCCCCACCGCGGCTGGCCATGGTCGGCTCGCGGCGGCCGACTCGCGAAGGGCTCACCAATGCCGCAGGCTTCGCCCGGGAACTGGCCGGGCGGGGCTGGTGCGTGGTCAGCGGCATGGCACTGGGCATCGATGCTGCCTCCCAGCAGGCGGCACTCGACGCCAGCGGGAAAAGCGTGGCGGTACTCGGCTGCGGAGTGGATGTCGTCTATCCACCTCGCCACCATCGCCTTTACCGGCGCCTGCAGGAGCCCGGCGGACTGCTGCTCTCCGAGCATCCTCCCGGCACCCCGGCGCGGGCCGGCTTCTTCCCGCGACGCAACCGCATCGTTACCGGTCTCTCGCTGGGCGTGCTGGTGGTGGAGGCCGCCGAGAAAAGCGGCTCGCTGGTCAGTGCCCGGTTGGCCCTCGAGCAGAACCGCGAAGTCTTCGCGTTGCCCGGCTCGATTCACAACCCCATGGCGCGTGGCTGTCTGCAGCTCATCCGCGACGGCGCCGTGCTGGTCCGCGACCTGGACGACATCCTGGCCGAACTCAGCCAGTGGGCCGTAGCCAGCGCCCCCGCTCCGGCTATTTCGACGCCAGGGCCGGCAGAGGCGCGGGAGGACTCGCTGCTGCGCTGGCTGAGCGACACGCCCACACCGGTGGATGCCCTGGTGGCATTGACCGGGCGCGGGGTCGCCGATTGCCAGCGCGGCCTGCTGGAACTCGAGCTGGAGGGCGCCGTGGCGCAGGCTGCCGGTGGCTGGGTGCGCCTGCCGACGCGGTCGGGAGCGTGATAGCATACGGCCTCTCAAGCCGGTCACCCGGCATGTCTAGGCAAGGCGAGGAGACCGATGATCGAGGCCAATGCTCTTGATGAGGCCGTCGTGGTCCTGCATGCGGGCGGCGTGATCGCCTATCCCACCGAGGCCGTCTGGGGGCTGGGGTGCGACCCCGACGATGCCGCGGCCTTGACCCGCCTGCTGCAGCTCAAGGCGCGCGACCCGGCCAAAGGCGTGATCCTGATAGCGGCGAGCATCGGCCAGGTCGCTCCCTGGCTGGAGGGGCTGTCCGCCGAGCAGCAGGCGTTGCTGGCGGCCAGCTGGCCGGGCCCCCACACCTGGCTGGTGCCCGACAACGGCCGCTCCCACGCCCTGGTGCGTGGCGACCATGATCGGGTGGCGCTGCGGGTCAGTGACCATCCACGGGTCGTGGCGCTGTGCGAGGCCTTCGGCGGACCGCTGGTCTCGACCTCGGCCAACCGTGCAGGCGAGCCCCCGGCGATGTGCGCCGAGGAGGTTCGTGCGGCCTTCGGCGATGAGCTCGATGCCGTCCTGGAAGGCCCACTGGGCGGCCTCGAACGCCCCAGTACCATCCGCGACCTGGTCACCGGCCGGGTGCTGCGTTCCTGAAGCGTCCCTTTCCAGCCCAGGAGGCTCCGTTGGCCCACGCCCATCTCGATGACGTCAAGACCTACCTGCTCGACCTGCAGGAGCGTCTCTGCGCAGCCCTGGCTGAGGAGGATGGCAGCCACTTCCGCGAGGACGCCTGGGACCGGCCGGAGGGCGGAGGAGGCCGCTCCCGGGTGATCGAGAATGGCCGGCTCTTCGAGAAGGGCGGTGTCAACTTCTCCCATGTGTTCGGTGAGCGTCTGCCGCCCTCGGCCACCGCGGCGCGGCCGCAGCTTGTCGGGCGTAGCTTCCATGCGCTGGGGGTCTCCTGGGTACTGCACCCGGAGAACCCCCATGTGCCCACCAGCCACGGCAATGTGCGTTTCCTTATCGCCGAAAAGCAGGGTGAAGACCCCGTCTGGTGGTTCGGTGGTGGTTTCGACCTGACCCCCTACTACCCGGTGCATGAGGACGTGGTGCACTGGCATCGGGTGGCGCGCGACGCCTGTGCCCCTTTCGGCGATGACATCTATCCCCGCTACAAGGCCTGGTGCGACGACTACTTCTATCTGAAGCACCGCGACGAGACCCGTGGCGTCGGCGGGCTCTTCTTCGACGACCTCAACGAGGGTGGCTTCGCACAGTGCTTCGCCTTTCAACAGGCCGTGGGCGATGCCTTCCTGGAAGCCTATCTGCCCATCGTGCGTCGTCGTCGCGACACGCCCTGGAGCGAGCGCGAGCGCGACTTCCAGCTCTATCGTCGCGGGCGCTATGTGGAGTTCAATCTGGTGTGGGACCGCGGCACCCTGTTCGGGCTGCAGAGCGGCGGGCGCACGGAATCGATCCTCATGTCGATGCCGCCCCTGGCGCGCTGGGAATATGACTGGCACCCCGAGCCGGGTAGCCCGGAGGCGCGGCTCTATGACGACTATCTGCGTCCCCGCGACTGGCTCGGCGAGCAGCAAGAGGAGAACGGAGCATGACCGATCGCTACTGCGTCTTCGGCCACCCCGTCGGCCATTCGAAGTCGCCGGCCATCCATGCTGCCTTCGCCGCGCAGACCGGGGACGATATCGAGTACACCGCCATCGAGGCACCGCTGGACGACTTCGCCGGCGCCTGGCGGCGTTTCCTAGCCCAGGGTGGTCGCGGGGCCAACGTCACCGTTCCCTTCAAGGAGGATGCCTTTCGCCTCTGCGATACGCTCAGCCAGCGTGCGCGTCGGGCCGGGGCGGTGAACACCCTGATTCTCGGCGACGAGGGCGAGACCCGTGGCGACACCACCGACGGGGTCGGCCTGGTGAGCGATCTCAAGCGCCATGGCGTGGAGCTGTCCGGGGCACGCATCCTGGTGCTGGGTGCCGGAGGCGCGGTTCGCGGCGTGCTGGAGCCGCTGCTGGTCGAGGGACCAGAGGGCCTGCTGGTGGCCAACCGCACGGCAGCCAAGGCCGAGGCCCTGGCCGCCGACTTCCGCGACCTGGGCGCGATCGTCGGCGGAGGCTTCGATGCCGTTGAGGGGCCCTATGACCTGGTGATCAATGGCACCAGCGCGAGCCTGGCGGGTGACCTGCCGCCGCTGCCCGACGACCTCTTCGCGCCGGGCGCCACCGCCCACGACATGATGTATGGCGCCGAGCCCACGATCTTCCTGCGCTGGGCCGACGAGCGCGGTGTGCGCACCGTGGACGGCCTGGGCATGCTGGTGGAGCAGGCGGCGGAATCCTTCTTCCAGTGGCGCGGCAGGCGCCCCGATACCGCCCCGGTGCTGGAGAGGCTCAGGCAGGCTCTGTAGGGGGCCGGGGAAGGCGTAGGCCAGGTAAGCGACAGCGCACCTGCATCTCCTCTGCGGTTGCCACCGGTCAGCTCCTGGGTAGACCGGTAGGACGCCTTCAGCGTCTGTTGACGTGGAGCCTTTAGCGTCTCTACGTAGACCCCACCATGCACAGCGCCACGCCGGCCACCGAGGTCAGCATGCCGCCGTTGACCAGCCAGGGGTGGCGGTCGATCCAGGGCACGAAGGGCTGGGCGGTCTCGCGGCATACGCCCGCGCGGTAGTCCCAGTGTCCCTCCTGGATGAGCAGGCATTCCCGCACGTCACTCAATTCCATGAAATAGGCACCCATCAGCACCAGGATGGGCAGTATCAGCAGCAGCAATCCGATCTTCAGCATGCGAGTCGAGCGTTCCTTCAGGGGCGCGGGCAGTTGGGCGTGCGGCCGGCGTTACGGGCCCACTCATAGCGAGACATGGCGTTGCCCATGGCCGCTTCCAGGCCGCCGATGCGCTGGCCGTGACTCGGGTGGGTAGAGGCCCAGGCCGGCGGCCGTGCGCCGCCGCTGCCCATGTTGTTCCACAGGGCAATGCTGGCTCGCGGGTCGAAGCCCGCCTCGGCCATCAGGTTCAGGCCCAGGGTGTCGGCCTCGCTCTCGTGGCGCCGGGAGAAGGGCAACAGGATGCCGTACTGGGCCCCCATGCCCAGCGCCGCCATCATGGTCTCGCCCCCGGCCCCCTGCATGCCCGAAGCGGAGGAGATCACCGACAGGCCCAGCTGGGTAGCGGTCTGGGTGGACGCGCGCTCATTGGCATGGCGGGCCAGCACATGGGCGATCTCGTGGCCGATTACCGCGGCGAGCTGGTCCTGGTTCTCGGCGATCTGCAGCAGGCCGGTGTTGATACCCACGTAGCCGCCTGGCAGGGCGAAGGCGTTGGCCTGTTCGGACTTGAAGACCTTGACCTGCCAGTTCTGGTTGCGCTCTCGCTCGGGCAGGGCGCGGACCACGGCCCCGGTGACGCACTCCACGTAGCGCAGCGGTGCGCCGCCGACCGTCGGCAGCTCCTGCTGGTACTGGGCGAAGGCCTGGGCGCCCATCTGGTCGAGCTGTTCGTCGGACATCAGGGTGAGCTGCGAACGCCCGGTGGGCGAGGTGGTGCAGGCGGCGAGGCTGACGCTAAGCGCGCCAACGGCAAGGCAATGGATCCAGCGCATGGAGATCTCCAGTCGATTCCAGATCATTGAGACTCTGGACGGGGGGCGAGGTTCGCCACAAGATACCCCGAACGTCGGTCAGGTCAACCGCGAAATATGCACACCGAGAGGAAGCCGTCATGGACGCCGAGCTGTCGCGTCGTTTACTCAAGCTGCTGGATCACGTCGAACATTGGCTGCCGCCACCGCCGGTGGAGGTGGATTGGGAACGGGATGTCGCCGCTCTCTGGCAGCGCCACGCCCTCGGCGGACGCTTGCTGCCGGTTCCGCCCCGGGACGCCCTGGCGCTCGACGACCTGCTGGGTATCGAGCGGCAGAAGCTGGCGCTGGTCGACAACACCCGTGCCTTTCTCCAAGGCCTTCCCGCCAACCACGCCCTGCTGTGGGGGTCCCGAGGCAGCGGCAAGTCGTCGCTGATTCGTGCCCTGCTCAACAGCCTGTCCGAGGAAGGACTGCGCCTGGTACAGGTGGACCGCCATGACCTTTCGGCGCTGCCGGTGCTGGTGGAGCAGTTGCGCCACCAGCGCCAGCGTTTCGTCGTCTACTGCGATGATCTCTCTTTCGAGGGTCATGACGATGCCTACAAGGCGCTGAAGAGCGTTCTGGACGGAGCCCTGACCGGACCACCGCCCAATGTGCTGCTCTACGCCACCTCCAATCGCCGCCACCTGCTGCCGGAGTCGATGAGCGACAACGAGGGCTCACGGCTGGTGGGCGACGAACTCCATCATGGCGATGCCGTGGAAGAGAAGATCTCGCTTTCCGACCGCTTCGGCCTATGGCTGGGTTTCCATCCCTTCAATCAGGATGTCTACCTGGAGGCCTGCTGTCACTGGGTTACCCAGCTGGGCCATCGCGAGGACTGGAATGCCGAGGCGCGCGCCGAGGCGATCCGTTTCGCCACCCTGCGGGGTGGACGCAGCGGGCGCGGTGCCTGGCAGTTCGCCACCCAATGGGTGGGCAAGCGTCGCCTGCACGGGAAGCAGGACTCAGGCCGACCGGCGGTCCTAGCGGCGGCTCTCGCGCGCCTCCCGGGTGCGCCCCAGTTCGCGCTTCTTGGCCTTCTCCCGGTCGCTGGCCCCGGCCATCTGATCGTAGGGATTCTCCCCCGACCGGAACTCGAAGCGCATGGGGGTGCCGCGCACCTTGAGCACCTTGCGGAAGGTGTTGGTCAGGTAGCGCTTGTAAGCCTCAGGCAATGAGCCGGTCTGGTTGCCGTGAACCACGACGATCGGCGGATTGCTGCCGCCCTGGTGGGCCATGCGCAGCTTGATGCGTCGCCCGTGAACCAGGGGCGGCTGGTGAGCCTCCACGGCATCCTGGAGGATGGTGGTAAGACGGTTGGTGGACCAGTGGGCGTTGGCCGATGCGAAGGCGCGCTCCAGCGACGGATAGAGGTCGCCCACACCGGTGCCGTGCAGCGCCGAGATGAAGTGCAGGTCGGCATAGTCGGCGAAGCCCAGGCGGCGCTTGATCTCGGCGCGCATCGACTCCTTGGCCTCGTGCTCCAGGCCATCCCACTTGTTGACCGCCAGCACCAGGGCGCGCCCGCTGGTCAGCACGTAGTCCAGCAGGTGCAGGTCCTGCTCCACCAGGCCGCTACGGGCATCCAGCACCACGATGGCCACGTGGCACTCCTTGATGGCCTCGAGGGTCTTGATGATCGAGAATTTCTCGGTCACTTCGCGGACGTTCTTGCGGCGCCTGACCCCGGCGGTGTCCACCAGCACGTAGGGCTTGCCGCGTCGTTCGAAGGGAATCTCGATGGCGTCGCGAGTGGTGCCGGCCTCATCGAAGACTATCACTCGCTCCTCGCCGAGCAGACGGTTGACCAGGGTCGACTTGCCCACGTTGGGGCGGCCGATCACGCCGATACGGATGCCCTTGGTGCCGGTATCCGCGGGGATGCTCTCGTCGCGTGCGGGGAAGGGCTCGAGGACCTCCTCGATCAACGCGGTGACGTTGCGACCATGGGCTGCAGCGACGGGCTGCGGGTCGCCCAGCCCGAGTTGCCAGAAGTCGGCCATGGCACTGTGCTCTTCCAGGCCGTCGATCTTGTTGACCACCAGCCAGGTCTTCTTCTGGTTGACCCGCAGGTGGTTGGCGATGGCCTCGTCGGCGACGTTGAGGCCGGCGCGGGCGTCGACCATGAACAGCACGATGTCGGCCTCGTCGATGGCCACCAGCGACTGCTCGGCCATGGCCGCATCGATGCCCTCCTCGTCACCGCTGATGCCGCCGGTATCGATCACGGTGTAGGCCTTGTCGCCGAGCATGCCGTTGCCGTACTTGCGATCGCGGGTCAGCCCCGGGAAGTCCGCCACCAGGGCGTCCCGGGAGCGGGTCAGGCGGTTGAACAGCGTCGATTTGCCGACATTGGGGCGGCCGACCAGGGCGATCACCGGTGACGTCATGGACGAAGCTCCAGTGCCTTCAGGGTGCCGTCGTTGGCCAGTGCATAGATGCGGCGGCGATCGGTGAGGGGGCGCACGCCGATCCCCGAACCGTCGACGCGGTCGCGCCCGACGATCTCGCCCTCGCGGGCATCGATCAGATGCAGGTAGCCCTCCACGTCGCCCACCACCAGATGGTCGGTGGCGAAGGCCGGTGCGGTGAGCGAGCGCCCCTCGAGTGCCTCGTTGCGCCAGATCTCGTTGCCGGACCCGGCATCCACGGCGATGACGTGGCTGGCCTCGTCGACCACGAACAGGAAGTCGCCCACCAGGACCGGGGTGTGGTAGCTGGAAACTTCTCGCGACCACTGCACTTCGCCGGAGCGCGCATCGAGGGCGGCCAGGCGACCGTTGTAGCTGGTCACGAAGAGTCGGCCGTCCTGGGTCAGGACCGGCTGGCCGGCCAGGTCGACCAGGCGATCGATCTCGCTGCGCCCCTGGGGGATGGCGATGCGGCGCTCCCAGAGCGGCTGGCCGCTGCGGTTGTCCAGCGTCACCAGGCGGCCGTTGGCGAAGCCGGCGAAGGTGACCGGGTCGATCACCGTGGGCGTACCGGTGCCGCGCAGGGTCAGCGAGGGGCGCGGGCCAGTGTAGACCCAGCGTTCGTCGCCGCTGGTGCGGTCCAAGGCGATGACACTGCCATCGACGGCCTGGACCACCAGCAACTGCTGGTTGGCCTGGGGTGCCGCCAGCACCTCACTGGTGACTCTCTTACGCCACTGGATCTCGCCGTCTGCCTGGTCGAGAGAGAGCACTTCGCCGTTGCGAGTCGCCATAAAGAGGCTGCCGGCCACGGCCGTCAGGGCACTGGAAATCGGGGTATCGAGCTCGACCTTCCAGCGGGTCTCGCCGCTGTTCGCATCAAGGGCCTCGACAAGACCACGGCCGTCGGCGGCGAAGACGGTGTCACCCTCCTGGGCCGGGGCCACCGGATAGCCGGATTCTCCCAGCCCCTTGCCGATGCGCTCGCGCCACAGCGTCGTCACATCGGTGGTGGCGTTCAGGAATTGCAGCTCACGCTTGGCGTATTCGGGCTCGGTCTTCCCGGCACAGCCGGCCAGCAGGGCCAGGGCGGTGGTCGCCACTATCAGCAGGGTTGGTCTCAGGGTCGGTCTCATAGGGTGGCCTCCTCGACGCCGAGGTCATCCAGCTTGAGCTGGACGCCGTACAGCGGCTGGTCACGTTCATCGGCGAGGGTCAGGGCCTCGCGCCAGGCCTCACGGGCCTGGTCGGCGCGGCCCAGGGCATGTTGGGCATTGCCCCTCACCTCGGCGCGCTGGGCCGCCAGGGCCTCGGGTACGCCCTCCAGGGTGGCCAGGGCCGTCTCGGCGCTGCCCTCGGCAAGCTGCAGGCGGGCCAGGCGTAAGCGAGCCAGGCCCGCGATGTAGTCGCGTTCGCTGCCATCGATCACCGCTTCCAGGGCGGCCTGCGCCTGCCCTCGGTTACCTGTGTCGATGGCCATGCGAGCATCGAGCAGCCGCGCCAGGTCGGCGTAGAGGGTCTTGCCGTGCTCGTCGGTGATCTCGCTGACCAGCTCGGTGGCACGCTGTCGGGCCTGCTCACCCAGTTCGTCCTGGCCGGTGAGGTCAAGTAACTGCTGGTAGCGCATGGAGGCAGCCTCGGCCTTGCCTGCCTGATAGTCCTGCCAGGCGTTCCAGCCGAACACGCCGGCCCCTGCGATGACCACGCCGGCGATCAGCGAGGTACCGTTCTCCTTCCACCAGCGCTTGATGGCCTCAAGCTGTTCTTCCTCGGTTTTCAGCTCCGCCACGGGCGGTCTCCTCTGATACAGATGTCCGTCAGGCGAAGGATTCGCCCTCCAGCAGGGATGTCAGGGTGTCGGTGAGCTCTGCCTGGGAGAGACGCTGTTGCTCGCGTTCCTCGCGCAGGAACTTCAGGGTCACGCTGCCCTCGGCCAACTCGTCCTCGCCGAGCAGCAGGGCCAGGCGAGCGCCGCTGCGGTCGGCCTTCTTCATGCGGCTCTTGAAGCTCCCCCCGCCGCAGTGCACCTGTGCGCGCAGCTCGGGAAGGGTCCCACGCAGGCGCTCGCCGAGGAGCAGGGCAGCGGCGGTCGCCGACTCGCCCATGGGCAGCAGGTAGACGTCGAGCTCACCGCGGGCGTTCTCCGGCATCAGTTCCAGGGTCTCGAGAAGCAGCACCAGCCGCTCGATGCCCATGGCAAAGCCCACCGCCGGCGTCGGCTTGCCGCCGAGCTGCTCCACCAGGCCGTCGTAGCGGCCGCCGGCGCACACCGTGCCCTGGCTGCCCAGTGCCGTGGTCGTCCACTCGAAGACGGTGCGGCCGTAGTAGTCCAGGCCGCGCACCAGCCGTGGGTTGATCACGTAGTCGATGCCGGCGGCATCGAGCATGGCGCAGAGCTGCTCGAAGTGCTCGCGGGAGGCATCGTCAAGGTGGTCCATCAGCCGCGGCGCGGCGTCGAGCATCTCGGCCATGTCGGGATTCTTGGAGTCGAGGATGCGCATGGGGTTGCTGCTCAGGCGCCGACGGGAATCCTCGTCGAGAAGGGCATGATGCTGCTCGAAGTAGGCCACCAGCGTGTCGCGGTAGGCGGCACGTGCCTCGGAGGAGCCCAGGGAGTTGAGCTCCAGGGTGACATGCTCGTACAGGCCCAGGGCTTTCCACAGGCGGGCCGAGAGCAGGATCGTCTCGACATCGATGTCCGGCCCCTCGAGGCCGAAGGCTTCCACGCCGATCTGATGGAACTGGCGGTAGCGGCCCTTCTGGGGGCGCTCGTGGCGGAACATGGGGCCCTGGTACCAGAGGCGCTGGGTCTGGTTGTGCAGCAGGCCGTGCTCCATGGCCGCCCGTACGCAGCTTGCCGTCCCCTCGGGGCGCAGGGTCAGGCTGTCGCCGTTGCGGTCTTCGAAGGTGTACATCTCCTTCTCGACGATGTCGGTGACTTCGCCGATGGAGCGCTTGAACAGCGCGGTCTGCTCGACGATGGGCGTGCGAATCTCGGCATAGCCGTAACGGCCCATGAGATCGCGGACCTTGCCTTCGAAGTATTGCCACAGGGGCGACTGTTCCGGCAGCAGGTCGTTCATGCCGCGGATGGCCTGGATCTTCTTCTTGCTGGGTTCGTTTTGACTGGCTTGGGACTTGCTCAATGCTTGCTCCTTGTCTGCTCGCCGGACGCCGTTCAGAGGGTCAGGCGTCGCGGGCGATGACATCCTGTTCGGCCTGCTGCTTTTCGCGAACCTTGTCGCGGATCAGCCGCTCGAGGTCGTCCACCAGGTGGTCGTTACGCAGCTTGCTCGCCGGCTTGCCGTCGATGTAGACGAGGTTGGCGGGGCTGCCGCCGGTGAGACCGATATCGCTCTCCTTGGCCTCGCCCGGACCGTTGACCACGCAGCCGATCACCGAGACGTCGAGCGGCGTCATCACGTCCTCCAGGCGCTCCTCTAGGGCGTTCATGGTGCCGATGACGTCGAAGTTCTGGCGCGAGCAGCTGGGGCAGGCGATGAAGTTGATGCCCTTGCTGCGCAGGCGCAGGCTCTTGAGCATGTCGTAGCCGACCTTGATCTCCTCGACCGGGTCGGCGGCCAGCGACACGCGGATGGTGTCGCCGATGCCGTCCATCAGCAGCATGCCCAGCCCGATCGACGACTTGACGGTGCCCGAGCGCAGGCCGCCGGCCTCGGTGATACCAAGATGCAGCGGCTGCTCGATGCGCGTGGCCAGGTCACGGTAGGCAGCCACGGCCATGAAGACGTCCGAGGCCTTGACGCTGACCTTGAAGTCGGGGAAGTCGAGGCGGTCCAGGTGGTCGATATGGCGCATGGCCGACTCGACCAGCGCCGCGGGCGTGGGCTCGCCATACTTCTTCTGCAGGTCCTTCTCCAGCGAGCCGGCGTTGACGCCGATGCGGATCGGGATGCCGTTGTCGCGAGCGGCCGAGACCACGGCGCGGACGCGATCTTCCTTGCCGATGTTGCCGGGGTTGATGCGCAGGCAATCAACGCCGAGTTCGGCGACGCGCAGGGCGATCCGATAATCGAAGTGGATATCGGCCACCAGGGGTACTTCGACCTCGCGCTTGATGCGCCCGAAGGCCTCGGCGGCGTCCATGTCGGGCACCGAGACGCGCACGATGTCGGCGCCGGCGGTCTCGAGCTGGCGAATCTGGGCCACGGTAGCAGCCACGTCCAGGGTGTCGGTGTTGGTCATGCTCTGCACCGAGATGGGGGCATCGCCCCCGACCGGCACCTTGCCGACATGGATCTGGCGTGACGTGCGGCGAACGATGGGGGATTGTGCGTGCATGGTGGCGGACTCATTCTCCCAGGGTGAAGCGGGCAACGTTGTTGGCCCCGGCGCGGGCCTGGAGGTCCACGGATTCGCCTTGCCAGACCAGCTCGACACCGGTGGCGTTGCCCACGGTCATGCGGAACGGCGGTTCGCCTTCGACGCTGGCCGTGGTGCCGGGTTCCTGCAGGCCGACGAAGATGCGCTCGTTGTTGGCGTCGAAGATCTCGGTCCAGGATTGCTCGTTGAAGGTCAATTCGAGCAGACGAGGGTCCGGCTCCGGGGCGGACGGCTCTTCCTCGGCGGCGTCCTGCTCGACGGCCGTTTCGGCGAGGTCGGCATCGACTTCATCAGCCGTGGTGGCGGGGCTGGTATCTTCTTGCGGCTCCTCGGCGACGGTGGTCTCCGTGCCCGAGGCGGCCTCGATGTCCGTATCGGGCACGGCGTCGATGTCCTCTTCGGGCAGCGGCGGCAGGCTTTCCGGTTCGGCCTCGGGGGGCGGGCTGGTGGAATCGGGAATGATGCTGGAGCCGTCGAGTCTATCGACGGATACAGGGTCGCTCTGGCCGATGCCAGGCGGCTCGTTCCCGCCGCGGCTCTGCCACCACATCAGTGTCAGTCCGATCAGGCCAGCCAGTACCAGCACGGTCATCAGGCGGAACAGCCAGGTGCCCAGGTGCGAGGGCGGCCGGGTGACCTGTATCGGGGTGACCTTGCGCTGGGCGGCATCCACGCTACCGAAGCGGGTGCGATAGGCCTCCAGCACCGGGGTGTCATCGATACCCAGCAGGTGGGCGTAGGCGCGAAGGTAGCCGCGCCGGTAGGTGGCGATCGGCACCTCCTCGTAGCTGTCCTCTTCCAGGCCACGGATCACCGCCGGACGCAGGTTCAGGGCAGCGGCGACCTCCTCGAGGTCGAGGCCTTGGGTCTCGCGCTCGCGACGCAGCATCTCGCCCGGCGAGGCCTGGTGTGGCGCGGTCTCGGCGGCATCATCGGTGTGAGTGTCGCTCATGGCTGAGCATCCTTGGTCAGAAAACGGTGGTCAGGGTGCGGCACGGGGTCACTCCAGCTGGTCGGCGTAGAAGCTGGCAGTGGCCGAGTCGCCGCGATCCCGGGCAATGTCTCGGGCCAGTCGCAGGGCCTCGGCGCGGGGGCCTGCGAGGCGCATGTAGGTCTCGAGCTGCTGCTCGGCGCGCTCCAGGTTGCCCTGGGCATACTCGAGTTCTGCCAGCAGCAGGTAACTGCGCGAGCGGCGCGGGGTGATCGCCTGGGCGCGGGCCAGGCTTTCGCGGGCGGCCTCGATGTCGCCCATCTCGAGCCGGCACTGGCCGAGGTTGGCGAACAGCTGCCCGCGGTTCTCGTACTGGGTATCGCGAGAGGCCTGCTCGAGCTGCTCGCAAGCCTCTGTGAGGCGGCCACGATCATACAGGAATGCGGCGTAGTTGTTGCGTGCCCGGGTGAACGATGGGTCGGCGTCGACGGCACGCCGGAAGGTCTCGTCGGCCAGCTCGGCCTCGCCCTGGCGCTGGTGGACCATGGCCATGGCCTGCAGGGCCTCGGAATCGTGGGAATCGATCTCCAGCGCACGGTCGAGGGCGTTCATGGCGCGATGCAGGTTATTGCGCTCAAGATAGGCGACGCCGAGGCGGGTATAGGCCTCGGCGGCCTCGTTGCCGTTGCTCCCGGGCAGATTGGTCTGGGTGGCGCAACCGGCCAGCCACAACGAGCCCAGCAGCATGGAGACAGCGGGTATCTGCCTCAGGCCGGTCATGCTCGGGCGACGAATCATGGCATCCTCTCCGGGTGGTACGGAACCGGTCGCCGCGAATGGCTTTCGACATGCGGCCGACGGTAAAAAAGGCTCATCCATCAAAGCGCCGAGGCCGGTCGAAGTCAAGGCGCCCTCCGATCAGTCGGCATCGATCTGGATGGACTGGATATAGCGTTCGTGGCGCTTGGTGCGATCCTTGACACGACCCACCAGCTGGCCGCAGGCGGCATCGATGTCGTCGCCGCGCGTGGTGCGGATCGGTGCCGTGTAGCCCAGCTCATAGAGCCACTGCTGGAAGCGCATCAGCTGGTTGCGCGACGGCTTCTCGTACCCCGAGTGCGGGAAGGGGTTGAAGGGGATCAGGTTGATCTTGCACGGCAGCTCCTCGAGCAGGGTGGCGAGCTGCTCGGCGTGTTCCTGCTGGTCGTTGACGTCCTTGATCACCGTGTACTCGATGGTCACCATCCGCGTGTCGTGGCACTTGGCCAGGTAGCGGTGGCAGGCGTCGAGCAGGGAGCGGATGTTGTACTTGCGGTTGAGCGGCACCAGCTCGTTGCGCAGCTCGTCGTTGGCGGCATGTAGCGAGATGGCCAGGCTCACGTCGAGTTCGTCGCCGAGCTTGTCGATCATCGGCACTACGCCAGAGGTGGAGAGCGTGACGCGGCGCTTGGAGAGGCCGTAGCCGTCGTCGTCGAGCATCAGCTTCATCGCCGGCACGACGCTGTCATAGTTCAGCAGCGGCTCGCCCATGCCCATCATCACCACGTTGGTGACGGGGCGGTTGGCGGTGTCGCGGCGCGGGCCCACGCTACGCTGGGCCACCCATACCTGGCCGATGATTTCAGCGGCGGTGAGGTTGCGCTGGAAGCCCTGCTTGCCGGTGGAGCAGAAGCTGCAGTCCAGCGAGCAGCCGACCTGAGAGGAAACGCACAGGGTGCGGCGCTTGCCATTGTCGGCGGGGATCAGCACCGTCTCCACGTAGCTGCCGTCCTCGACCTCAAGCACCCATTTGCGGGTGCCGTCGCTGGAGCTGCCCTCGTAGACCACGCCCGGGCCGCGGATCTCGGCGACCTCGGCCAGGCGCGAGCGCAGCGCCTTGGAGAGGTTGGTCATGGCCGCGAAGTCATCGCAGCCCTCGATATGGATCCACTTCATTACCTGGGCGGCACGGAACTTCTTCTCGCCGATGGAGAGAAAGAAGGTTTCCATTTCCGCGCGGGACATGCCGAGCAGATTGGTGAGACGGGGAGCAGTGGTGGCGGTCATGGCGGTCAGCGAGTCGTTGGAGCAGGCGGGGGTAGGACTACCCCCGCGGGAGAGGCGTGATCAGCCGCGCGGGCAGATCTCGTCGGCCTCGAAGAAATAGGCGATCTCACGCTCTGCGGATTCCGGAGAGTCGGAGCCATGCACGGCGTTGGCGTCGATGGTCTCGGCGAAGTCGGCACGGATGGTACCCGGCGCCGCTTCCTTGGGGTTGGTGGCGCCCATCAGGTCACGGTTCTTGGCCACGGCATCCTCGCCCTCCAGCACCTGCACGACCACCGGGCCGGAGGTCATGAACCCGACCAGGTCCTTGAAGAAGGGGCGCTCCTTGTGCTCGGCGTAGAAGCCGCCGGCCTTGTCGTCGTCGAGCTTGAGCATCTTGGCGGCGACGACCTGGAGGCCGGCCTTCTCGAAGCGCGCGATGATCTCGCCGATAGCGTTCTTGGCGACGGCGTCGGGCTTGATGATGGACAGGGTGCGCTGATTGGCCATGGGGCATGTCTCCGGTTGCTTTGATGATGTGGCGATGGATGAAGTAGCTATTGATCAAGAGCTATGGATATGATCAAGAGCTATGGATAGCGCCGCGCCGCCCTGGCTCCGCGAAGGAGAGGACGGCGCGGCGAATCGAAAGCTGCGGCCGGCGCTCCGGCATTTAGGCAGCGGGCGCCGGCAGGGCGAGGAGTATAACGCTCCGGGACGGCGTTGAACAATCGTTCAGACGCTGAAGCTCTCGCCACAGCCGCACTCATCCTTGACGTTGGGGTTGTTGAAGCGGAAGAAGCGGTTGAGCCCCTCCGAGACATAGTCGACCTCGCTGCCATCGAGCATCTCCAGGGCCTCTGGGGCGACGAAGACCGTTACGCCGTGTTCCTCGAAGGTCACATCGTCGTTGGCCGCCTCGTCGGCGAAGTCGAGTACGTAGCTGTATCCGGAGCAGCCGCTGGGCTTGACCGAAACCCGCAGGCCAAGGCCGTGGCCTCGCTCGTCGAGCACCCGATGGATCTGCTCGGCGGCGGCAGTGGTGATCGAAAGGTGTGCCATGGTCTCTCTCCTGATCGTGGTAGGGTCAGACCGCCCGGCGACGCAGCCCGTCCAGGGCATGTCGCAGGACATCCAGTGTGCGAGTGATGTCGGCCTCGGTGGTGAAGCGGCCGAAGCTGAAGCGCAATGAGGCCAGTGCCAGTGGGCGTGGCAGGCCGATGCCCTTGAGGACATAGGAGGGCTCGACGCTCGCCGAGTTGCAGGCCGAGCCTGTAGACAGTGCGATGTCGCGCAGCGCCATCAGCAGCGATTCGCCTTCCACCCCCGTAAAGGCCAGGTTGAGGATGTTAGGGACCGCTACCTCGACCGCGGTGTTGCGGTGGATGCCTTCAAGATCCTTAAGGCCATCGAGAAGGCGGTTGCGCAACGCGGTGATGCGCGCCTGGTCGGCTTCCCCCTCGGTTGCGGCGATGGCGAAGGCCTCGCCCATTCCGGCGATCTGGTGGGTGGGCAGGGTCCCGGAACGCATGCCGCGCTCATGGCCGCCGCCGTGGATCAGTGCTTCCAGCCGGAGGTCGGGGCTGCGCCGCACGTAGAGGGCGCCGATGCCCTTGGGGCCATAGGCCTTGTGGCCTGATAGCGACATCAGGTCGATGCCGAACCGGCCGACGTCCAGCCGGATGCGGCCCACTGCCTGGGCGGCATCCACGTGGAAGGCTGCACCGAAGGCGTGTGCCACCTCGGCCAGTGCCGTCAGGTCGTGGATGACGCCCAGCTCGTTGTTCACGGCCATCAGTGAGACCAGCACGGTGTCGTCGCGCATGGCCTCGCGCAGCTGTTCGGGCGTGACTCGTCCGTCGCGGCCCGGCGTCAGCCAGGTCACCTCGAAGCCCTCGTCCTCCAGCGCCTTGGCGGTGTCGACCACCGCCTTGTGCTCGATGAGGGAGGTCACCAGATGGCGGCCGTGGGTGCGATTGGCCCGCATGAAGCCGGTCAGCGCCAGGTTGTCGGCCTCGGTGGCGCCGCTGGTCCAGACAATCTCGCGGGGGTCGGCAGCGATCAGGTCGGCGACCTGACGGCGGGCACTCTCCACGGCCTGTTCCGCCTGCCAGCCGAGCATGTGGCTACGCGAGGCGGGGTTGGCGAAGATGCCGTCGAGAGTCAGGTACTGGCTCATGACCTCCGCGACCCGTGGGTCGACCGGGGTGGTGGCGGCATAATCGAGGTAAACGGGTGCGCTCATGGGCTCGCTGTTCTGCTGTGGAATCGGGGCTGTGGGAAGTGGTGCCAGTGACGGCCACTCAGGTGCTGGAGGCCAGAATGCCATCATCCCACCGGCCACGCTGGCGGCTGGCAATGGCCTGGATCTCCCCGCGTCCGGCCAGCTGGGCCAGGGTGACCTCCTGGAGGAAGTCGTGGATGTGCTCGGAGAGTTCGCACCACAGATGATGGGTCAGGCAGGTGTCGCCCTGCTGGCAATCCGAGAGGCCGCCACAGCGCGTGGTGTCCACGGATTCGTTCACCGCTTCGATGACCTGGGCCACGGTGATGCCCTCCGCTGTATGGGCAAGCAGGTAACCGCCGCCCGGGCCACGCACGCTGTCTACTAGCCGGGCACGCCGTAATCTCGCGAACAGCTGCTCCAGGTAGGAGAGCGAAATCTCCTGACGCTTCGAGATGTCGGCGAGGCTGATGGGGCCGGTGTCGGCATTCATGGCCAGGTCGAGCATGGCGGTGACGGCGTAGCGTCCCTTGGTGGTCAGGCGCATGAGGAACTCACCTCGGCACCGACACTCGGGTCGGCAGTCAATGAACGTGATCAGCCATTATGGTAAAGACCGAGTATCGCGGTCAACCATTGCGCCGGCGAGGGGGAGTGGCAGATTCCTGGTCGCCCGTTGGTGTGTCGTCCACGCTTCGCTCATCCTGCTCTTCCCGGGGTGGGCAGCCGCTGTCCACGTCGTCGAGAATGTCGGCGAAGTCTTCATCGCGCAGCTCCGGCAGGCGGCCGTCACGGTAGCTGGCGTCGACCTTGCGCAGGGTCGTGCACATGCGCTCGATCCGCTCGTCCACGGCGTGCATGTGATCGAGCATCGCCTGGATGGAGCGGGCCACGGGGTCGGGCATGTCCTGGCTGACGCCGTAGGCATCGAAGCCGAACTTGCGGCGCATCGCCTCGCGACGCGCAGGATCCACTTCCAGCTCCTCGGCATGGTCCGGTTCGACGCGCTGCACGACCTTGCCGGGGATGCCGACCACGGTGGCGCCAGCAGGCACTTCCTTGGTGACCACGGCGTTGGAGCCGATCTTGGCGCCGGCGCCTACGCTGAAGGGGCCGAGGATCTTGGCGCCGGCACCGATGATCACGCCGTTCTCCAGGGTCGGGTGGCGCTTGCCCTGGTTCCAGCTGGTTCCGCCCAGGGTCACACCCTGATAGAGGGTGACGTCGTCGCCGACCTCGGCCGTCTCGCCGATCACCACGCCCATGCCGTGATCGATGAAGAATCGTCGGCCGATGGTCGCCCCGGGATGGATCTCGATGCCGGTCAGCCAGCGCGAAAAACTGGAAAGGGTGCGCGCCAGCCACTTGAGGTTCTTCCGCCACAGCCAGTGGCCGCAGCGATGGAGGAGCAGGGCATGCAGGCCCGGGTAGTTGGTCAGCACTTCCAGAAAATTACGTGCCGCCGGGTCGCGGGCGAATACGCTGTTGATGTCTTCGCGCAGACGTTCAAGCATGCAGCGGTCCTTGGGTGACAGGGCGATAGTGAGAGGTCTTTATATTGAGGGCGCGGTGAGCCGGCTTCAAGCCGCGTCTGTTCTAGTCGCGGCGTTCGGCCTGCTGCTCGGTGGCGGTGAGGATGCCGCGCAGGATGTTGAGCTCGATGCGCTCGGGGCGGGCTCGCAGGGTGAAGCGACGCAGCCGGGCCATCAGCTGCCTCGGGGTAGCCGGGTCGTGGAAACCGATGGTGACCAGGGTGCGCTCCAGGTGCTCGAAGTAGTGCTCGAGCTCCTGGTGGGTGGCCAGCGGTTGGGACGGTGCCGCCTCGGCTTCCCCTGGCGATTGCGGTTCTACAAGCCAGGCCTGTCGGCATTCATAGGCCAGCACCTGCACCGCGGCAGCCAGGTTCAGGGAGCTGAAGTCGGGGTTGGTGGGGATATGCACATGGGCATGGCAGCGCTGCAGCTCTGCGTTGGAAAGGCCGCTGTCCTCGCGGCCGAAGACCAGGGCGACACGCGCCTCGGAGCTGGCTAGCTCCGTCGGGAGCCGATCAGCCAGTGCCCGGGGGGTGATCATCGGCCAGGGCAGGGTACGTGAGCGGGCGCTGGCCCCGACCACCAGGGTGCAGTCGGTCACCGCCTGCTCCAGGGCCTCCACCGTTTGGGCGCCATGGACGATGTGATCGGCCCCCGAGGCGCGGGACACGGTGTCAGTAGTGAGCGGCTCGCAGCGCGGCGCCACCAGCGCGAGGTCGGAGAGGCCCATGTTGTGCATGGCGCGGGCGGTGCCGCCGATGTTGCCGGGGTGGCTGGTGCCGATCAGGATGATGCGAATGCGCTCGAGCATGGTGGGGCCTGTAGATACTGGGTAGAGGCGAAAGCGCTCGATTCTATCACGCCGGCCGAGTGCGTCGAATGGCGTGCTCCGCGCGCTTCTGCTAGGATGCGCGCCGACCCGTTCTTTAACACCACCGACTCCCCAAGGTCCGATCATGCATCCGATGGTCCAATTCGCGCTGCGTGCTGCACGTAGCGCCGGCGAACAGTTCCTGCGTATTCGCGAGCGAATCGAGAACTCTCATCAGGAGCACAACCTCGATCGTCTGCTCGAGGATGCCGCCCGCAATGCCGAGACGCTGATCGTTCGTCAGCTCTCCCGGGGCTATCCCCAACATGGCGTCCAGGGGCGCTTCACGCCTCACAGCGCTGGCGAGGGCGAGGGTGCCGACACGCTGTGGAGGATTGAACCCATCCATGGGTACTCCAACCTCAGTGTGGCTTCTCCGGGCTTCGCGCTGTCGGTGGTTTGTCTCGTCAAGGGCCGTCCGGAGCATGCGGTGGTGATCTGCCCCTTCAGCGATGACGAATACCTGGCCAGTCGTGGGCGCGGAGCCCAGCTCAACGGCAAGCGCCTGCGCGTGTCGAAGAATACCGCCGTAGCCGGTACCCGCATCGCCATGAGCCTTCCCGAGACTGGACTGCGCTCGCGCCTTCTCCCCTCCTACTTGACGCTGGTGCAGCAGCTTGGCCCGGAGATTGAGCTGCAGCGTGCCTCGGGCAGCGGCCTGCTCGACATCGCCGAGCTGGCGGCGGGGCGTGCAGACGCCGCTTTCGTGCTGGGCCTGGAGGAGCAGGACCTGCACGTTGGCTCGCTGCTGCTCAAGGAGAGTGGCGCCTTGATGGGCACGCCCGACGGCCAACCCAGTGTCGAGATCGATGGGCGCCTGATGGCCGCCGGGCCGCGCCTCTACAAGGCGCTCGTGCAGCAGCTCAAGCCGCATTTCTAAAGCCGTAAGCTTTTAGCCTGAAGCTGTAAGAAAAAATTCCGCCCCCGCAGTCTGACTGCGGGGGCGGATTCGGTTCAGGCTCTGTACTTCCAGCTTCCAGCTTCCAGCTTCCAGCTTCCAGCTTCCAGCTTCAGGGCAGCTCTTCTTCCTCGGGATCTTCCTTCTTCGCCGGGATGAGGTCCTCGCGATCCAGCTTCACCGCCAGCAGCAGGGCTGCAGCCACGTAGATGGACGAGAAAGTACCGACCACCACACCGGCGATCAGCGCGATGGAGAAGAAGTGGATCATGTCGCCGCCCAGGAAGAAGAGCGCGAAGAGCACCAGCAGGGTCGTGCCGGAGGTCGCGAGGGTACGCGACAGGGTCATGTTGATCGCTTCGTTGAAGATCGTCGGCATGTCATCGATACGTGACTTGCGGATGGTCTCGCGGATGCGGTCGTAGACCACGATGGTGTCGTTGAGCGAGTAGCCGATCACTGCCAGCAGGGCGGCGAGTACGGTGAGGTCGAACTCGAACTGGAACAGCGAGAAGATGCCGACGACGATGATCACGTCGTGCAGCAGCGCCAGCAGGGCGCCGATGGCGAACTTGTACTGGAAGCGGGCGGCCACGTAGAGCATCACGATGCCCAGTGCCACCAGCAGGCCCATGCCGCTCTGATCGCGCAGCTGGTCACCCACCTGGGCGCCGACGAACTCGGCACGCACCAGCTCCACTTCGTCGCCGGCGTTGCGCAGTAGATTTACTACCTGTTCGCCGACATCGGGGTCGAAGGCCTGCTGCAGGCGAATCAGTACCTCGGTGGAGGCGCCGAAGGTCTGCACCGAGACGTCTCGGAAGTCGGCATTCTCGAGGAGCTGGCGAACGGCCTCCAGCGATGGCGCTACCGCGTAACGGACCTCCACCAGTGTGCCACCGGTGAAGTCCAGCCCCAGGTTGAGCCCCTGGAACAGCAGCGCGGCGATCGACACCAGCAGGAGCAGGCCCGAGATCGCGAAGGCGATCCCGCGCTTGCCCATGAAGTCGATCTGTCGATTGACGAGGGATTTCATTGCCACCTCTTATATCCAGAGCTTCTTGACCGGCTTGCCGCCGTAGGTCAGGTTGACCATCGCCCGCGTCACCATCAGGGCGGTGAACAGCGAGGTGATGATCCCCAGCGAGAGGGTCACGGCGAAGCCCTTGACCGGTCCGGTGCCGATGGAGAACAGGATCACTGCCACCAGCAGGGTGGTGATGTTGGCATCGATGATCGAGGTGAAGGCGCGCTCGTAGCCGGCCGTGATGGCCTGCTGTACCGAGAGTCCGGTGCGCAGCTCCTCGCGTATGCGCTCGAAGATCAGCACGTTGGCGTCCACCGCCATGCCCAGCGTCAGCACGATGCCGGCGATGCCGGGCAGGGTCAGGGTGGCGCCGAGCAGCGACATGGCCGCCACCAGCAGGGTCAGGTTAAGCGCCAGGGCGACGTTGGCGAAGACGCCGAACACCTTGTAGCGCACCAGCATGAACAGCACCACCAGCAGCAGACCGATCTGCACCGACATCACGCCGCGCTCGATGTTCTCGGCGCCCAGGCTTGGCCCGATGGTTCGCTCCTGCACGAAGTAGATGGGCGCGGCCAGCGAGCCGGAGCGCAGCAGCAAGGCGAGTTCAGCGGCCTCGGTGGGTGAGTCGAGCCCGGTGATGCGGAAACTGTTGCCCAGCGCGCTCTGGATGGTCGCCAGGCTGATGATTCCACGCTCGGTGTAGGGGTCTCGTTTGACGACCTCTTCGCCGTCCACCGTCACGGTGGTCTCGCGGGTCTTGTGCTCGATGTACAGCACCGCCATGTTGCGGCCGATGTTGGTGCGGGTGGCGCGGTTCATCAGGGTGCCACCGGTGCCGTCCAGGTCGATATTGACCTGGGGGCGGCCGTTCTCGTCGAAGCTGTGGTTGGCATTCGAGACGCTGTCACCAGTGATGATCACATCGCGCATCAGCTCGGCGCTGCGCGACTCCTGATTGCGGAACGGGAAGGATTCGGTCTCGTTGTCCGGCGTATCGGGGCGCGCCTCGAGACGGAACTCGAGGTTGGCGGTGGCGCCCACGATACGCTTGGCGGCGGTCGGTGTCCTGCACGCCGGGCAGCTCGACCACGATGCGATCTGGCCCCTGGCGCTGCACCAGCGGCTCGGCCACGCCCAGCTCGTTGACCCGGTTGCGCAGGGTGGTGAGGTTCTGGTTGATGGCGTAGTCCTGGAGCTCCTGAACGGCCCGCTCGCTCATGGTCATGACCAGGCGGGCGCCACGGTCGTCGCCTTCGCTCTGGTAGTCGAAGTCGGGAAACTCGCGGGCGATCAGGCTGCGCGCTTCGTCGCGGTCTTCGGCATTGGCGAACGCCATGGAGACGGTGCGGTCCTCGATCTCGGTATCGCGATAGCGGATCCGTTCGCCGCGCAGCTGCTCGCGCATGGCGCTGGCGTTGACTTCCAGGCGCTGTTCGAGGGCGGCGTCCATGTCGACTTCCAGCAGGAAGTGCACCCCGCCGCGTAGATCGAGGCCCAGTGTCATGGGCGAGGCGGAGAGCGACTGCAGCCAGCCGGGCGTGGACTCGGCCAGGTTCAGCGCCACCACATAGTCATTGTCCAGCATCTCGCTGATGCGTTCGCGGGCAGCGAGCTGGTCTTCGGAGTTGTTCAGGCGCAGTAGTGTGCTGGTCTCGCTGCGCTCGACGGCCTCTACCTCGATGCCAGCATCGCTCAGCGTAGCGCGAATGCGCTCGAGTTGGCGTGCGTCGATGGTGGCATTGCCACGCTCGCTACTGATCTGGATTGCCGGATCTTGTGGAAAGAGGTTGGGCAGCGAGTAGACCAGGCCAGCGAGGAGAACGACGAGTATCAGCAGATACTTCCACAGGGGGTAACGGTTGAGCATGGGGGCCCTGCCCTCAGGTTGCGGACGTTGGAGGCTGATCAGGCGACCGGTGAGGGCAAGAGCCGGTCGCGCGGCTCCTGCTGCAGCGGCCGCAGGACGGCCTACGCCGCAGCCCGGAAGGGGCCGCGGCGGAGGCGGGAAGACGCCCGGGTCAGATGGACTTGAGCGTGCCCTTGGGAAGTACGGCGGCCACGGCATTTTTCTGCACGTTGACCTCGGTGCCTTCCGCGATCTCCATGCTCAGGAACTCGCTGTCGTCGCTCACCTTGGTGATGCGGCCCAGCATGCCCCCGCCGATGACGATCTCGTCACCCTTGGCGAGGTTGCCGATCAACTGCTTGTGCTGCTTGGCGCGTTTGGCCTGGGGGCGCCACAGCAGGAAATAGAAGATGGCCACGAAGCCGACCAGCATGACGATCTGGGCGATGCCGCCACCGGCGGCGCCGGCGTCCTGGGCCATGGCCGGGGAAATGAAGAAGTCCAGCATGTATGACGATCTCCTGAGTGATGAAAGCAGTATGTTCTACGGCCGGCCTTGCGGGCCGGCCGTGGGTCAATTCGGTGCGGGAGGAACCGGCAGGCCGCGCTGCGCATAGAAGCCTTCCACGAAGTTCGCCAATGTACCCGCTTCGATGGCACCGCGCAAACCGGCCATCAGGCGCTGGTAGTGGCGCAGGTTGTGAATGGTATTGAGCATGGAACCGAGCATCTCACCGCAGCGATCGAGATGGTGCAGGTAGGCACGTGAGAAGTGCCCACAGGTGTAGCAGTCACAGCCCTCCTCGAGCGGCCGGGTGTCGAAGCGGTGCTTGGCATTGCGGATCTTGACGGTTCCCTCGGCGGTGAAAAGGTGCCCGTTGCGGCCGTTACGGGTAGGCATCACGCAGTCGAACATATCGATCCCGCGGCGCACGCCTTCCACCAGGTCTTCGGGCTTGCCCACGCCCATCAGGTAGCGCGGGGTATCGTCGGGCATCCAGCCCGGGAGATAGTCGAGGACCTCGAGCATCTCGTGCTTCGGCTCGCCCACCGAGAGGCCGCCGATGGCCAGGCCGTCGAATCCGATCTCGAGCAGACCCTCGAGGGAGCGTTCGCGGAGCCCGGAGTGCATGCCGCCCTGGATGATGCCGAACAGCGCCGCGGAAGAGTCGCCATGGGCATCCCTTGAGCGCTTCGCCCAGCGCAGCGAGCGCTGCATGGAGAGTTCGGCTTCCTTCTCGGTGGCGGGGTAGGGGGTGCACTCGTCGAAGATCATTACCACGTCGGAGCCCAGCGAGCGTTGCACTGCCATGGACTCCTCGGGACCCATGAACACCTTGGCGCCATCCACCGGCGAGCGGAAGTGCACCCCCTGCTCGGTGATCTTGCGCATGGCGCCCAGCGAGAAGACCTGGAAGCCGCCGGAATCGGTGAGGATTGGCCTGTCCCACTGGGCGAAGTCGTGAAGGTCGCCGTGGGCCTCGATGACCTCGGTGCCGGGGCGCAGCCAGAGATGGAAGGTGTTGCCGAGGATGATCTCGGCGCCAATCTCCGCCACCGACTGAGGTGTCATGCCCTTGACGGTGCCGTAGGTGCCCACCGGCATGAAGGCCGGGGTCTCGACGGTGCCGCGGGGAAAGGTCAGTCGACCGCGTCGCGCCCGGCCGTCACTGGCCAGGCGCTCGAATGTCATGAAGCTATCTTTACGCATGGGGGCTCTCGTTGCGCATCGGGGCTGCCTTGGGGGAGTCGGCGAATCGGGGTTCGCGGGTCAGGGCTTGCGTGTCACGAACATGGCATCGCCGTAGCTAAAGAAGGCGTAGCGCTCGGCCACGGCCTCACGGTAGGCCCCCAGGGTCGTATCGAATCCGGCAAATGAGGAAACCAGCATTAGCAGCGTCGACTCCGGCAGGTGGAAGTTGGTGATCAGGGCATCGACGCAGCGCCACTCATAGCCCGGGTAGATGAAGATGTCGGTTTCGCCGCTGTAGGGCGCGATCTGGCCATCGGTACTCTTCAGGCAGGCGCTTTCTCTAGCCGCACTTTCCAGGCAGCGCACGCTGGTGGTGCCCACGGCCACGATGCGGTTGCCCCGGGCTCGGGCGTCACGCACCTGCGCGCAGGCGGCCTCGCTGACCTCGATCCACTCGCTGTGCATATGGTGCTCGCGGATATCGTCGGCGCGTACCGGCTGGAAGGTGCCGGCCCCCACGTGCAGGGTGACGTAGGCACTTTCGACCCCCCTGGCGGCCAGGGCCTCGAGCAGCGGCTCGTCGAAGTGCAGCCCGGCGGTGGGTGCGGCCACCGCCCCGTCGCGGCGCGCGTAGACGGTCTGGTAGCGCTCGCGGTCGGCCAGCTCGTCCTCGCGTGTAATGTAGGGCGGCAGCGGCATGTGTCCGTGCTGCTCAAGCAGCGCGATCAACGGTGTCTCGCCCAGGAAGCGCAGCTCGAATAGGGCATCGCGGCGCCCCTCCACCACGGCGCGGATGCCGCCCTCGAATTCGATCTCGGTACCGGGCTTCGGCGACTTGCTGCTGCGCAGGTGAGCTAGGCCACGATGGGCGTCCAGGGGGCGTTCGAGCAGCATTTCCACCTTGCCGCCGCTAGCCTTGTGGCCGTGCAGGCGGGCGGGAATCACCCGTGTGTCGTTGAACACCAGCAAATCGCCGGGCTCGAGCAGCTCGAGCAGATCAGTGAAGCGGCGATGGGCCAGCTCGCCGCTCGCGCCATCGACGCACAGCAGGCGACAGTCGCTGCGCTGCTCGGAGGGGTAGCGGGCAATCAGCTCCTCAGGGAGCTCGTAGTGGAAGTCGGCGCGCTGCATGGTAAGTTTCGGGTCCGGCTCAGGGCGTATCGGGCGACTCTCGACGAGCCGTGAAAAGCCCGACAGGATACCGTTTCGAGGCAGGGAAGTCAGCCGACCGATTGACCTTCACCGGTGCCCACGTATAATGCCCTCGCGTTGCCGGCGTGGCGGAATTGGTAGACGCAGCGGATTCAAAATCCGCCGGGTGCAAGCCCTTGTCGGTTCGAGTCCGACCGCCGGTACCAGTGTGAATTCGATTTGAAACAGCCGCTCATGAGCGGCTGTTTGCGTTTCTGCCGTTTTCTTCCGCCTCACTCGTCGTCATTGCCCCCCAGGCTGTGACTTTCTCGTGTGCCGGGTCGCCTGCTCGATCGGCGCAGGTCTCCTCAAAGCCGGCATCGATCACGCGATGGAGTCTGCATCGAGCCGGTTCAGGACCACTTTGCCAGCCGCCAGCGCCTCGCCGGCCGCGTCGTTCAGATCAGGTTGACGATCACCAGCGCCAGGGTGCCGCCGGTCAGGGCGTAACCCAGCAAGGCCATCAGGCCGTCGTTGGCGAGCAGTGCCAGGGCGAAGAGAGTAAGGGCCAGGCCGGCGCCATTGGCGGTGAAGGGCACGACCTCCATGGGGGGCATGGCCAGGGCGATCAGCAGGCAGGTCAGGGCCACGGGGAGGTGGGCCGGTGGCCGTGTGAGCCAAACGAGGCGCCTTTTGAGCAGACGGTCGACCCAGCGGGCCGGGCGCTCCATCCAGCGTGTGGCTTTTGCGAAACGCTGCCGTGAGACCCGTCGTTCCAGCAGCCAGGCCGGTAGCCAGATATGCTTCCGGCCAACCAGTAGCTGGATGGAGGAGAGCACTACCAGCAGAGCCATCAGGGTGGGCACGCCGGGAATGTCGCCGACTAGCGGGGCCAGGGTGATCAGCCCGGCGATCAGCAGGAAGGGCGCGAAAGAGCGACGCCCCACGCTGTCGAGGATGGCGCCGAGGCTGACGCTTTCGCTGGTCGTTCACCGGCCTGCTGGACCCTGTCCAGTAGGCCGGTCAGGGGGCGCCTGCTCCGGGGTCTCGCTGGTGTCACCGGCCATGCCGCCTCCCGGTCCAGAGGAGCAGGGCGCCGAGCAGCAGCAGTGCCGGCCCTACGAAGGCAACCGGACTCGAGGCCCACCAGCCGATGATGGGCAGCAGGGCGCCGATGATCAGCAGGGCAATGGCGAAGGTTCGGACCGTCATGAGCAACGTCTCTGTCGAGGTGGGCCAACATTGTAGCGTCGCGGCCGAGGGCCCTGCAGCCCCCAGGGCTGTTGCCTTGCCCCGGTATGGCGTAAGGTAGTGACAACACAGTCCTTCTCCCGTGATCGGGTGGAGGGCTGTTTTCGTTGGTCATCCCGATCACTGGAGGTTCCTGCATGCCCCTCTCGCTCTGGCTATCACTGGCCGCTGTCTGTGCCATGGGGGCCATGTCGCCCGGTCCCAGCCTGGCCCTGGTGCTGCGCCATACTTTGGGTGGAGGGCGCCTGCCGGGCGTCGCGGCGGCCCTCGCTCATGCCTTGGGCGTGGGGTTCTATGCGCTGCTCACGGTCTGGGGTCTGGGGGCGCTGATCGTGCGCTTTCCGATGCTGTTCCAGGCGATCACCTGGGGCGGAGCGGCCTACCTGGCGTGGCTGGGGGTCAAGGCCCTGCGCGCCGGTCGTGGCGGTGCCCTGCATGCCTCGGCCATGGCCACCAGCCGGCGCCAGGCGGCACGCGAGGGCATGTTGGTAGCGCTGGGCAACCCCAAGCTGATCCTCTTCTTCATCGCCCTGCTCAGCCAGTTCGTGACCCCCGAGATGAGCCTCGTGGCCAAGGCACTGGTGGTGCTCACCGCGATGGTCATCGACGGCGGCTGGTACGTGCTGGTGGCGGTGGGCCTGTCCCACTCGCGGGTGCTGCCCTGGCTGCAGGCCCGGGCGCATTGGCTCAACCGCATCACCGGCGTGCTGCTGTTGGCCCTGGCGCTGCGGGTGGTGGTCGGGCCCATCGCCTGATGGATTGATCGCTTGCGTTGACGTACATCATGGCAGGTTCCTTGGCCTCAGGCGTTTTGCTGATACCCTGAAGTTCAGTGCCCTGGCGGGAATCCCCTGGATGAATGACCTGATGATGCAGACCCAGCGACTGGCGGTGGTACTCGAGGAGGATCCCGATGCCGCTGCCACCCTGTCGCTTCAGCTGCGTACGTTGGGCATGGAGTGCCGCTACTGCCGGAACGGCCAGCATCTGATCGGCGAGGTCATGGTGCGTCGCCCGCAGCTGGTTATCATGGCCCTTGAGTTCGGCCAGCAGGATGGCATCTCCATGCTGCGCCGGCTGGCCGAAAGCGGTTACCTCGGCCGGGTGCTGCTGCTAAGCGGGGTCGAGCGTAAGATCGTGCGCATCGCTGAGCGGCTCGGCCAGGCCCTGGGGCTGCAGATGCTGGCCTCGTTGGACAAGCCGATGCGGCTCATAGAGCTGCGCGAGTGTCTCGAGGCTCTTGCTCTGGGCCATCCGTCGGATGACGCCTGCACCGTCACGCCCCCTTGCCGCATCGAGGAACTCGACCGGGCCTTCGCTCGCCAGGAGATTACTCTCCACTACCAGCCCCAGTTCGAGCTGGCCAGCGGCCGACTCAGCGGTGTGGAGGCGCTGGTCCGCTGGGCTCATCCTGAGGCAGGCCTGCTGGTGCCCGGTCGCTTCCTGCCACTGCTCACGCCGGACCAGAACCGTCACCTCACGCGCCGCGTGCTGCAGCTGGCGCTGGAAGATGCCGCCCGTTGGCGCGGGGCCGGTCTCTCCCTGTCGCTGTCGGTCAATGTCACTGCCGATGATCTGATGTCTCCGGAGCTGCTCTCCCTGATCAGCGAGGGGCGATGTTCGGCGGGGGACACTCCCGTGATACTCGAGATCACCGAGACCGCCGCCATGGAAGATGAGCTGCTCGGCAGCGAGGTCGCGGCACGGCTGCACCTCGGTGGTCTGGAGGTTTCGGTGGATGACTTCGGGGTGGGCTTCTCGTCGCTGGCCCGGCTGCAGCTGCTGCCGATCAGCGAGCTCAAGGTCGATCGCAGCTTCGTCAGCCGCCTGCTCGAGGATGCCCAGGATGCCGCCATCGTCGAGGCGGTGGCCCTGCTGGGACGCAGACTGGGCATCCGGGTGGTGGCCGAGGGGATCGAGGACCTCGCCTGCCTGGCTAGCCTGGAGCGCTACGGCTGCACCCATGTGCAGGGCTTCGGCCTGGCGCGGCCCATGCCCGCCGCGGACATCCTGGCGCTGGCCAATGCTCAATCGCCGATCCGCGCCAGTAGTGCCGTGACCGGGGCATCTGCGGATAACACCCCGTAGGCCGGTCCGGCCTCGTCACCTAACCGTGAGCGGCAGAAGGTCTCGGCCACTTCCGGCGGGGCATGGCGCAGCAGCAGGGCGGCCTGCAGGCACTGGGTCAGCCGCTGAGCGAGCCAGCGGGCACGCGGCTCCAGCGCCTCGGGCGGTGCGGCCAGCTCGGCCTCCAGCAGGGCCAGGGCGCGATCGAGCTCGGTCTGCTGGCCACGTACCGGGGCGAACTCGTCCTGCAGCGCCGCCAGTGCCTCCGGATGGCGGCCCAGCACGCGCAGCAGGTCCAGGCAGATCACGTTGCCCGAGCCTTCCCAGATCGAGTTGACCGGCGCCTCGCGGTAGAGTCGGGCCAGCGGCGCCTCCTCCACATAGCCGATTCCGCCCAGGCATTCCATGGCTTCGGCCATGAAGCCCGGCGTGCGCTTGTTGTGCCAGTACTTGGCCAGGGTCGGCAGTAGCCGTGACAGGGCCTGCTCACTGGCATCGCCACGGGCGGCGCCATCGAAGGCTCGGGCGGCCCGCATCACCAGCGCCAGGCCGGCTTCCACCTCCAGGGCCATGTCGGCCAGCAGCACTCGCATCAGCGGCTGCTCGGCCAGCGCTCGGCCAAAGGCGTGGCGCTCCCGGACATGCTGCCAGGCCTCCACCAGTGCCTGGCGCATCATGCCCACCGGGGCCGTGGCGGCATCGAGCCGGGTCTGCTGGACCATCTCGAGAATGGTGGCGATGCCGCGGCCGGGCTCGCCCACCGGCTCGGCTTGAGCGCCACGATACTCGATCTCCGCCGACGCATTGGCGCGGTTGCCGCACTTCTCCTTGAGACGCTGCAGCTCGATGGCGTTGCGCTCGCCCTCCGGCGTGAAGCGCGGTACCAGGAAGCAGGAAAGGCCCTCGTCGGTGCGGGCTAGGGTCAGGAAGGCATCGGACATGGGGGCGCTGCAGAACCACTTGTGTCCGGTCAACCGCCAGCCATCTGCGGTGTGTTCGGCGCGGGTGGTATTGGCGCGCACGTCGCTGCCACCCTGCTTCTCGGTCATCGCCATACCGAAGGTCAGCCCGGTCTTCTCTCCCGCGGGCAGCACGCGGGGGTCATAGTCCCAGGCCAGCAGTCCCGGGGCCCAGTACGCCTGGATGGCGGGCGTCTGGCGCAGCACCGGCATGGCGGCATGGGTCATGGTGATGGGGCAGCAGAAGCCCGGTTCGGCCTGAGTCAGCAGGTAGAGGGCGGCGACATGGGCCTGGTGGCCGCCACCGCCCTCTTCCTGCCAGGCCACGGCATGCCAGCCGTGGTCGATGGCCAGGTGCATCAGCTCGTGGTAGGCGGGGTGGTAGGCCACTTCGTCCAGCCGTCGGCCATAACGGTCGAAGAGGCGCAGCTCGGGTGGGTGGCGGTTGGCCGCCTCCCCGAGGGCCTGGACACGGGCGCTGCCTACCTCGCGCCCCAGCGGGACGAGGCGTCTGGCAACCCAATCCGGGGCCTCCCGGGCCAGGGCTTCCTGCAGCGGGGCATCCTCGGCGAGCAGGTCGCGGTCCGTCGGTGGCGAGGGCTGGTTGGTCACCTCGTGGGTGGCCAGCCGGGTGCGGGGAGCGGGGTCGGGCATGGTGGTGCTCCGCAGTAGAGGCCTGCCATGAGCATGGTCGTCGACACGGACGCGGTCAACGCGCGGCGTGACGCTGCCGCCGTGACTGGGTAGGCTGAAGGCATTTCCCCGGGAGTCCTTCATGAGCGCCGACGCTTCCCTGCCCGAACCGTTGCCCGCGCCGCATATCGCCGACGAGCAGATACAACTGGTGGATGCACGCAATCACCCCTGCGGCAGTGCGCCCCGGGCTGCCATGCGTCGCTTCCGGTTCTGGCACCGTGCCACCTATGTGGTGGTGCGCAACCGCCGCGGCGAGCTCTGCGTGCAGCGGCGCACCCTGACCAAGGAGGTCTTCCCCGGCGGCCTGGACCTCGCCGCCGGCGGTGTGGTGGGGGCTGGTGAGGCGGTTCACGTGGCAGCGCGCCGTGAGCTGGCCGAGGAGCTCGGCATCCAGCGCGTGCCGCTTCGCCATCTAGGCGAGTTCGTCCACGATGCGGGCGGCAACCACATCTTCGGCAGCCTCTTCCTGGTCGAGCACGACGGTCCGCTGGTATTGCAGGCCGAGGAGGTGGCCGAGACCTTCTGGCTGCCGCCCGAAAAGGCCCTGGAATTGGACGGCGTGACCCCGGATACCCGCCAGGCGGTGCAGGTCATGCTGACCGGGGAGGCGAGGCGATGAATCGGCCTGAACAGCTTACAGATCTGGAGGGCGTGCTTGCCGCCCTGGAGGGGGTGGTGCTCGGCAAGTCCCGGGAGGTTCGTCTGGCGCTATGCTGCCTGCTTGCCCGCGGACACCTGCTGATCGAGGACCTCCCGGGGCTCGGCAAGACCACCCTGGCCCAGGCGCTGGCGCGGGCTACCGGCCTGGATATGCAGCGCCTGCAGTTCACCAGCGACCTGCTGCCTGCCGACGTGCTGGGTGTCTCGGTCTTCGACCCGCGGGAGGCGCGCTTCCATTTCCATCCCGGGCCCGTCTTCCACGGCCTGGTGCTGGCCGATGAGATCAACCGGGCCACTCCCAAGACCCAGAGTGCGCTGCTCGAAGCGATGGAGGAGGGGCGGGTGACCGTGGAGGGCGAGACCCGGGCGCTGCCTGATCCCTTCTTCGTGATTGCCACCCAGAACCCCCAGGAGCAGGCCGGGACCTTCCCCCTTCCGGAGTCGCAGCTCGACCGTTTCCTGATGCGCCTCTCGCTGGGCTATCCGGCCCCCCGGGCCGAGCGCGAGATCCTGCGCGGCCGGGCTGGACGAGTGAAGCTCGATGCGCTGATGCCCCTGCTCGACGCCGAGCGCCTGCGCCATTGGCAGGCGCGGCTGGATGGGATTTATGTAGCCGATGCCCTGCTCGACTACGTGCAGGCCCTGGCCGCGGCCAGTCGCGAGCATCCTGAGCTGGCCTGGGGGCTCTCCACTCGGGGTATCCTGGCCCTGCTGCAGGCGGCTCGGGGCTGGGCACTGCTCGACGGGCGCGACCATGTGCTGCCCGAGGACGTCCAGGCGGTCTGGGTCCCGGTGACGGGCCACCGACTTAGCAGTGGTCCCCGGGAGGAGGGCGAGGCACTGGCCCGCCACCTGCTCACCCGCGTGGCGGTGATGGGGTGACTATGGCTGGCGTGGCCACTGTCGGATCCAGTCACCGCGAACGGTTGCGCCACTGGTGGCTGCGTCGCCTGGCCGCCTCGATGGAGCACCCTCTTCCCCAGCGACGGCTGTTCCTGATACCCACCCGCTTCGGCCTGGGCTGGGCGGTGCTGGTAGTGGTGCTGCTGCTATTCGGTATCAACTACCAGAACAGCCTGGCCTACGGGCTGGCCTTCTGGCTGTTCAGCGTCGGCGTGGTGGTGCTGCTGCGCGGCTGGCTCAACCTGCTCGGCGTGACCCCAGGGTTGCGCTTGCCCCGTGAAGCCTTCGCCGGCAGCGAGGCGCCTCTGGGGGTAGTGCTGAGGGCGCGCCGCGACCGCACAGCTCTGGAGCTCCGCTGTGATGGCGCCCGCGGCTGGGTGGATGTCGTCGATGGCCTCGGCGAGACCGAGTTGGCGCTGCCGACCCCCCGGCGCGGTGTCCAGCCGCTGCCCTGGCTTCGGGTGGAGACTCGCTGGCCGCTGGGACTGGTTCGCGTGGTGGCCTGGGTTCGTCACGACGGCGAGCTGCTGGTCTGGCCGCGCCCGGTGGAGGAGGACGAATCGGTCGCGCGCCAGGGCGGGGTGGGCCTGGAAGCCGTGGATTTCGCAGGGCTGCGCCGCTTCCAGCTCGGCGATAGCCCTGGCCGAGTGGCCTGGAAGCAATGGAGCCGCACTGGCGTGCTGGCGACCAAGGCGTTCAGCGTGCCGCCGCGCCAGCAGCTTTGGCTGGACTACGAGGCCTGCCGCGGCGACCCGGAGCGACGCCTCTCCGTGCTCTGTGCCCGGGTGTTGGCCCACCACCGTGCTGGCGATCGCTATGGCCTGCGTCTGCCGGGCGTCACCCTGGCTCAGGGCGAGGGTGATGCCCAGCGACGCCGAGCACTGGATGCCCTGGCGCGCTTCCCGGCGACCCGGCCCCCGGGGGTGGCATGATGAGCACCTCGCGACCCGCCAGTCTGGTGGCGCCGGCCGTGCTGGCGGATGGCCGTGGGCTGAGTGGGGGCATGCTTCGCCAGCTGTTCATCGGTCAGTGCCTGGTGCTGGCCCTGCACCTGGCCTGGATGCCGGCCTGGCTGATGGGGCTTGCTCTGCTGGTGGCCGGCTATCGGCTCGTGCAACTGCGCCGTGGCCTGCTGCGCGCCGGCATCCTGCTGCGGCTGGCCGCGGTGGGCGGCCTGGTGCTGGCGCTCTGGCTGCAGTTTGGCACCTTGGGCAGCATGGATGGGCTGGTCGGCCTGTTGCTCGGCGTCTACCTGCTCAAGCTGCTTGAGACCCATGATCGGCGCGATGCCCGGGTGGTGGTGGTAATAGGCCTGGTGGCCACGACCGTGGCCTTCCTGCACGACCAGGGCATCCCCATGGCCGCCGGCGCCCTGCTGGCGGTGGCCTGGTTGCTGCAATCGCTGGTGTGGCTCTCCGGTGCTACAGGCCTGCGCCAGGCCTGGCGGGAAACGGTCTGGCTGCTGGTGCTCTCGGCCCCGCTGATGATCACGCTGTTCGTCATTTTTCCACGCCTGGGGCCCTTGTGGAGTATGCCCCAGATGGACCGAGCCTCCACCGGCCTGACCGACGAGATCTCTCCGGGCGACATCGCCGAACTCTCGCGCAGCGATGCGCGGGCCTTCCGGGCCAGTTTCGAGGGCCGCGAACCTGCACCCCATGAGCGATACTGGCGCGTCTACACCCTGTCGCACTTCGATGGCATCCGCTGGTCGCGGGCTACCCCCGACCAACTGGCGGCGACCCTGGAGCGCCCGGTCGATGCCTTCGTCCGCGAGGCGGTGCGCTCTCCCTGGCAGTCGCAGGAAGGAGCGCGCTTCAGCGCCGAACTGCTGCTGGAGCCCGACAACCGACCCTGGCGACCTTCATTGGGCACGCCGCTGGCCAGTGAGGAGCGCCAGCGCTACCTGGCCGATGGCACCCTGGAGGGGCTGGCGCCGCTGAGCTCGCGTAGCCTGTTGAGCCTTTCCAGCAGCGGGGCGCCACCGACCAACCCGTCCCCTGCCGGAGATCGCTGGCACCGCCTGTTGCCCGAGGGCGTCAACCCCCGCGCCCGGGCCCTCGCCGAACGGCTGTGGCGCGAGAGCGGCGGCGATCCGGACACCTACCTCGAGGCGATGATGGCGCGCTTCGGCGAGGCGCCCTATCGCTATACGCTATCGCCGCCTCGGCTGGTCGGCCAGGATCGCGTCGATGACTTCCTGTTCGACAGCCAGGCCGGCTATTGCACCCACTATGCCTCGGCAGCGGCGGTGATGGCGCGCATGGCCGGCATTCCGGCGCGGGTGGTGGCGGGCTTCCTGGGTGGCGAGCAAAACCCGGATGGCCACTTCACGGTGCGTGACTATGATGCCCACGCCTGGGTAGAGGTTTGGCGCGATGGTGCCTGGCGGCGTCTGGATCCCACCGCGGTCATCGCGCCGGAGCGCATCGAGCAGGGTGCCCAGGCGGTCGACGACGGCGCCGAGGCTTACCTGGCCGATGCCCGTTTCTCCCCCCTGCGCATGCGCGAGGTGGGCTGGGCAAACCGGCTGCGCCAGGAGTGGGAACGACTGGAGTACCAGTGGCAGCGCGGGGTGATCGGCTACCAGCGTGAGTCGCGCCGCTCCATGATGGCGCAACTGGTTGGCTGGTGGCGCGAGGCCTGGGCCCGGCTGGATGCGCTGCTGCCCGGGCGGGGGGCATTGTCCACCGCGCTGGGCCTGGTGGCGACGCTGGTCGTAGTGGCGGGCTTCGCCCTGCTGGCCCGGCGGAGCTGGCGACACCGGCGACAGCAGCGTGATCCCCAATGGCTGGTGGGCAATCTGCAGGCCTGGCTGGCTCGGCACCGTTTGGCGGCACGACCCGGGGAGTCTCCCGCCACCCACCTGCGGCGCGTCGCCCCCCAGGCCGGGCCGGCAGGACGGGCGCTCCAGGAGTGCGCCCAGGATCTCGAGCGTCTGACCTATGCGCCCCTCGAGGAGGCTGAGCGGCACCAGCGTCTGCGCCGGCTGTCGAGTCGGGTTGACGAAGTGCGTCGGCGCCTGGGCCGTCCCGGGCGCTGAGGGGTAGCGCGGTTGCGGTCGGCGTGGCATCGTGAAGCACAACGACCATCAAGGCGCGCGCATGTCCATTCACAACCACCAGTGCCGCACCGCCCAGGGCGAGCCCTTCAACTTCGGCGCGCTGCGGGGCCAGGTGCTGCTCATCGTCAACGTCGCCAGCCACTGCGGCTTCACGCCCCAGCTTCGCGAACTCGAGCGCCTCTACCGACGCTATCGCGATCGCGGGTTCATGGTTATCGGCTTCCCCTGCAATCAGTTTGCGCGTCAGTCGCCTGAGTCGGCCCTGGACTTTTGCACCTTTAGTGCCCGTGAGTACCAGGTCAGCTTCCCGCTGATGGAGAAGGTGAAGGTCAACGGTAGCGGTGCCCATCCGCTTTTCGCCGAGCTCAAGCGCGAGGTGCCCGGGGTGCTGGGGACCGGCATGATCAAGTGGAACTTCACCAAGTTCCTGGTGGGGCGGGACGGCAGGGTGATCCGCCGCTTTTCGCCACGGGAGGGCGAAGCCGAGCTGCGCGAGGCACTGGAGAGTGCCCTGGACGAGACCTGAGGCTTGCTCCTGGGGCCCCTGTCATTTTCCTCGGATTATCACTTTGGCGTGAACATCTGTTCGACAGGTTGCAGACTGGCTGGACGCCTGCCTGTAGGCCCGGTAAGCGACAGCGTGCCGGGCTTGCCCTCAATACGCCGGATGCGCCTCTGGCTTATCCGGCCTGCACGAGCCTGATGGCCTTCACGCCAGTGTGCGATGAACCGCTGCTCCTGTGGGGTCTCCGAGAGTCGGGGGATCAGGGCACCTCGCCACGCTCGATCAGCACCCGTCCCATCAGCTCGTTCCAGCGATGTCGGGTCATCATGGTGGTAAGCCCCGAGAACAGTGCCCAGCTCTTGCGGCGCCAGCCGTTGAGTCGCAGGTTGTGGGCCACCAGCTGTTTCATCAGCTTGTAGTCATCGAACGAGCGCCATTCGCCGGCCACCGACATCTGCTGGCGCGAGAGCACCGGAGCGAGCTCCAGGCGGAACACCCACTCCAGCTCGCGCACAGTCAGGTCGTGACGCTGGATGACGGCGACCATGCTTGCGTAGTCGGTCTCGCGGGGTTCGCGTTCCAGCCATAGCGGGGCCAGCGCCAGCCATAGCTCGCCGCGCTCGTCGACCAGTGTCTGTGCATCCATCGTTCCCTCCTGCCACTCGTTACCCGGGAGAAGCATCCTGCACCAGCCCTGCAGTGCCCTCAAGGGCGGACAGTCGCCATCGGGGCCGCTAGAATGTCGTTCACTGCCCCTTTGATTCAGTATTCGGCACATTCATTCCCCACGCGGACGGTAGCGGTTGTCCCGTCCGCCGGACAACAACGAGGTCTGACGTGATCATCAAGCCCAAGGTACGCGGTTTCATCTGCACCACCACCCACCCCGTCGGCTGCGAGAAGAACGTGCTCGAGCAGATCGAGGCGACCCGCGCCCGCGATCTCGAAAAGGCGAACGGCCCGAAAAAGGTGCTGGTGATCGGGGCTTCCAGCGGCTACGGCCTGGCGGCGCGCATCACCGCGGCCTTCGGCTATGGTGCCGGTACCCTGGGCATCTTCTTCGAGAAGCCGGGGACCGAGAAGAAGCCCGGCACCGCCGGCTGGTACAACAGCGCCGCCTTCGACAGGTTCGCCAAGGCCGAGGGCCTCTACAGCAAGTCGATCAATGGCGATGCCTTCTCTCACGAGGCCCGCGACAAGGCCATCGAGCTGATCCAGCAGGACCTGGGCCAGGTCGATCTGGTGGTCTACTCGCTGGCCTCGCCGGTGCGCAAGCTGCCCGATAGCGGCGAGGTCAAGCGCTCGGTGCTCAAGCCGATCGGCGAGACCTACCGTGCCACCGCCATCGATACCAACAAGGACGCCATCATCGAGGCCGAGGTCGAGCCCGCCACCGAGCAGGAGATCGAGGACACCAAGGCGGTGATGGGCGGCGAGGACTGGGAGCTGTGGATCGAGGCCCTGGACCGTGCAGGCGTGCTGGCTCCCGGGGCGCGCAGCGTGGCCTTCAGCTACATCGGTACCGAGATCACCTGGCCGATCTACTGGCACGGTGCCCTCGGCAAGGCCAAGGAGGATCTGGACCGCGCCGCCGGCGAGATCGATGACCGCCTGGCCGAGCGAGACGGCGGTGCCAATGTAGCGGTGCTCAAGTCGGTGGTTACCCAGGCCAGCGCCGCCATCCCGGTGATGCCGCTCTACATCGCCATGGTCTACAAGGTGATGAAGGAGAAAGGCCTGCACGAAGGCCCCATCGACCAGCTCAACCGCCTGTTCAGCGAATGCCTCTATGCGCGTGAGGATCAGGATAACGACTGCCGCACCGACGAGGTCGGTCGCCTGCGTCTGGATGACCGGGAGCTACGCGATGATGTCCAGCAGGCCTGCAAGGAGCTCTGGCCTCGGGTGACCACCGAGAATCTTTTCGAGATCACCGACTACGCTGGCTACAAGCACGACTTCCTCAAGCTGTTCGGTTTCGAGCGCGATGATGTAGACTACAATGCCGATGTGAACCCTGAGGCGGACTTCGATGTCGTGAACCTGTAAGACCCCGCTTTTCGGTCGTTACCCGAGCACGCGGAGTGCAAATCTCAGCCAATGGAGTTCTGCGATGGATACCCGAGAAAACAAGACGCCGGAAGAGAGGCTCCAGCAACTCAGGGAGGTCAGTCAGCCCGAGGATTTCGAGCACCCCGAGCCGGATGAAGATCAGCCTGAGGCAAAAGAGTCTACGCATGGGCTGCACCGCGTTCTGCCTATCGTTATCGTCGTGGTCGGCGTCCTGGCGGCGGCCATGCTGCTGCTGAGCGGCAACAGTAACTAGGCCGACTAGCTGCCAACCGCTGGCCTGTTCTCGCGGCGGGGCTGTGGATCCGCCCTGCCTTGGGTAGGATGGGGGACCTTTTCCAGCCCCCGCTACCGACCCAAGGTCAGATCCACATGCCCGAGTTCATCTCTTCTCTTCCTACGGCGTCACTGACGCGGCATGTGGGTATCGTGGTGCTGCCCGGCTTCTCCTTGCTGGCCCAGGCCTGTGCCACCGAACCTCTGGCGGTGGCCAACCGCCTCGAGGGGCGACCCCTCTATCGGCTCACGACGTTTGCTGCTGTCGCCGGCCCCGTGGCCAGTGCCTCCCACCAGACGCTGATGTCCCAGGCCCGCTTCGGCGAGGTCGACGATCCTCTGGATCTGCTGTTGGTGTGCGCACCAGGTCCGCTCTCCGGCAGTATCCCCGCTTCCCTGATCGATTGGCTGCGCCGGCTGGCCGGAGCGGGTGTGCTGCTGGGCGGCATTGGCGGTGGCACCGAGGTGCTGGCTCGGGCCGGCGTGCTGGAAGGCTACCGGGCGACACTGCCCTGGCAGCGCTTCGACGCCTTCTCCGAGGCTTTCCCCCGTGTCCGCCTCTCCCGTCAGCTCTTCGAGATCGACCGCGACCGTTTGACCTGCGGCGGTGGTACCGCCGCCATGGACATGATGATGACCCTGGTGGGCAGCCAGCACGGTCCCCGGCTGGCCGAGCGTATCTCCGAGCACTTCGTGCTGGAACGCATCCGTATGGGCGACGAGCCCCAACAGGTGCCGCTGCGCTCGCGGCTTGGCCATGCCCCCGAGAACCTGGCCGAGGCGGTGGCGCTGATGGAGGCCAACATCGAGGAGCCCCTGACTACCCATGAGTTGGCCGAGCACCTGGGCATCTCGCGTCGCCAGCTAGAGCGGCTATTCAAGAAATACCTGCAGGCAGTGCCCAGCCGCTACTACCTGGACCTGCGCCTGCAGCGGGCGCGTCGCCTGCTACGCGAGAGCGACCGACCGGCCGGCGAAGTCGCCCTGCAGACGGGTTTTTCCTCGGCGGCCCACTTTTCTACCGCTTACCGCAACCACTTCGGCATCACTCCTCGTGAGGAGCGGCTGGGGTAGGGGGTGAGTCGACTCCCTTTCTCGCCAGCAGGGCACGAACCAGCGAGCCCATCATCACCGGCGTATCCTGCTCGATGACGAAACCGGCCTTCTCCAGCAGCGGTCGGGCCTGGCGGGTGATATCGGTGGCGATGGCCGAAGTGAGGGCATTCAGGCCTCGTCGGGCGAGGCTCGCGGGGTGGTCGTCGGCCTGGAACTTGTCCATCACGCAGAGCTGGCCATCCGGCTTCAGCACTCGACGGGCCTCGTTGAGCCCCTGTGCGGGGTCAGGCATCACCGCGAGGATCAGATGCATTACCACTACGTCGAAGTGGTCGTCGGGGTAGGCGAGGCGCTCGGCGTCCATGACCTGGGCCTGGACGTCCCGGCCCTGAGCCTCGGCTCGCTGCTCGAGACGCCTGACCATGGCGGGTGACAGGTCGCTGGCGTGCAGTTCGACGTCTCGCGGCAGCCAGGGCAGGTCGAGTCCGGTGCCCGCGCCGACCAGCAACACCCGCATGCCGGGCTGCCAGGCCACCTGGCAAAGGGCAATGCGGCGGGCTCCACGGAAGACGCGGTCGGCTACCAGGTCGTACACCGGGGCGTAGAGCCCGTAGCGAATCCGGTTCCAGGTCGTGGTGTTGAACATGTCGGACTCCTCGTCGACGGGGTCTTTCAAGGAAGTGGCCCTCAGCCTACGCCATCTCGCCTACCCTCGCGTGGCGCGCTTGGAGAAAAGCGGCGTCTGCCTTTTACACAACTCACCGTCCCATTGCTGAAAGCTTCTCGCAGCAGCCCTCCCTATACTCGAGTGTTAGTTGATCCGAGCAATGATTGCCCCTGGCAACCGTTGACTCGAGTGATAGTTGATCCGTCATGCAAGAAATGGAGAACGACATGAGCCAGACCCCGACCCGCGCCGACTTCGACCACTACATGGTGCCCAACTACGCCCCCCAGCAGGCGGTCCCGGTGCGCGGTGAGGGGAGTCGCCTGTGGGATCAGGAGGGCCGCGAGTATATCGATTTTGCCGGAGGTATCGCCGTCAACGGCCTGGGGCACTGTCACCCGGTGCTGGTCGAGGCTCTCACGGCCCAGGCCAACAGGCTCTGGCACCTTTCCAATGTCTACACCAATGAGCCGGCCCTGGCCCTGGCCCGCAGCCTGGTCGAGCGGACCTTTGCCGACAAGGTCTACCTGTGTTCCTCGGGTGGCGAGGCCAACGAGGCGGCCCTCAAGTTGGCGCGGCGCTGGGCCCATGACCACCATGGCGAGCACAAGCACCGTATCGTCTCCTTCGCGCAGTCCTTCCACGGCCGCACCTTCTTCACCGTCAGCGTCGGCGGCCAGCCCAAGTACTCCCAGGGTTTCGGCCCGGTGCCGGGTGGCATCGTGCATGGCGAGTACAATGACCTCGACAGCGTGCGCAACCTGATCGACGACGACACCTGCGCGGTGATGGTCGAGCCGATGCAGGGGGAGGGTGGCATCATCCCCGCCGACCTCGATTTCCTGCAGGGGCTGCGCGACCTGTGCGACGCCTTCGATGCGCTGCTGATCTTCGACGAGGTACAGACCGGGGCGGGGCGCACCGGTTCGCTTTATGCCTACCAGCAGTACGGCGTGACCCCGGACATTCTGACCAGCGCCAAGTCGCTGGGGGGTGGCTTCCCGGTAGGTGCCATGCTGACCACCGACCGGGTGGCTCCGGCCATGGCCATCGGCACTCACGGCTCCACATACGGCGGTAACCCGCTGGCCTCGGCGGTGGCCCTGGCCGCCGTCGAGTTCATCGACACTCCGGAGGTGCTCGAGGGCGTGAAACGGCGCCATGACCTCTTCCGCGAGCACCTCGAGGCGATCAACCGTCAGCATGGCGTATTCAAGGAGATCCGCGGCATGGGCCTGCTGATCGGTGCCGAGATGGCGCCGGAATACGAAGGGCGGGCCAAGGACATCCTGCCGCTGGCCCTCGAGGAGGGGTTGATGGCGCTGATCGCCGGTCCCAAGGTGTTGCGCATGGCGCCCTCGCTGGTGATCCCCGAGGCCGATATCGTCGAGGGTATGGCGCGCCTCGAGCGGGCGGTGGCGAGGCTGGTGGCGGGGCAGTGAGCCCCGGTTTGCCGATGCGTGACGACCCATCCTCCTCAGGAGATCCTGCCATGCTGGTCATACGCCCCGTCCACCCGGCGGACCTGCCTGCCCTGGAACGGCTGGCCGGCAGCGCAACGCCGCGGCTGACCAATCTGCCGGCCCACCGTGATCGCCTGGAGGAGCGTATCGCTCGCTCCCGGCAGGCTTTCGCCGCCGAGGTCGAGGCACCCGGGGACGAGCACTACACCTTCGTGCTCGAGGACCTTGAGTGCGGCGAGGTAGTGGGTACAGCCACCATCCGTGCCCAGGTCGGCGCCCGCGATGCCTACTACACCTATCGCCAGGAGACGCTGATCCACGCCTCCCAGCAGCTCGACGTGCGTCGCGAGGTACCGATCCTGTCGCTTTCCCATGAGGTCTCCGAGGCGACACTGCTCTGCGCCCTGTCGCTTGATGCCCGCTACAAGGGCACCAGCGCCGAGAGCCTGCTGCGCCGGGCGCGACTGATGTTCATCGCCCAGTACCCGGAGCGCTTCGCCGGGATCCTGGCCATGGCCTTTCCCGGTTACCTGGACGAGCAGGGTGAGTCGCCGTTCTGGAACAGCGTGGGGCGTCACTTCTTCGTGCGCGACTACCAGGAAATCAACTACCTGGCCGGGGTGCGCTCGAAGAGTTTCATCGCCGAGGTGATGCCGCAGTTCCCTCTCTATCTGGCGCTGCTCACGCCCCAGGCGCGGGCCGCCATCGGTCGCGAGCATCCCGACCACGAGCCGGCCTTGGCCGAGATGCTGGCCGAAGGCTTCCTGCGTTCGCGCCACGTGGACATCTTCGATGCCGGTCCGGTGATCAAGGGCGAGCGCCAGCGCCTGGCCAGCTTCCAATGCGCCGCCTGGCACCCGGTGCGCATCCGTCCCGCTCACGCGCTGCCCGATGCCGAGCCAGCCATGGTCGCCAACCAGCGCCTTGGCGACTTCCGCTGTGTGGTGGCGCGCTATGCCCTGTCGCCTACCGGCCAGCTGATGCTCTCTCCGGAGCATGCCGAGCGGCTGGGTGTGGAGGAAGGACGTGCCGTGCTGGCCGCTCCTCTGGGGCTGCCCGGGATGGGAGACGGGGGTGTCGACGAGCACGATCCCGGCTATGACGAGGGAGAGCTGTGATGCGTATTCGAGCGATCGCCGAGGGCGATCTGGACGAGCTACAGGCCCTGGCCCGGGAGACCGGGGTGGGCTTCACCTCGCTGCCCGATAACCGTGACTTCCTGGCGGCCAAGATCGCCTCGACGGTGGCCGCCTTCGAGGAGCGCACGCCGACCGACCAGCGGCTCTATTTCTTCGTGCTCGAGGACGAGATCAACGGTCGGCTGGCCGGCTGCTGCGCCATTGAGGGGCAGGTGGGGCGCGAGATTCCCTTCTATCATTACCGGCTGGGGACCCTGGCCCACTCATCGGTGCAGCTCGACCTGCACCGCACCATCGACACCCTCTTTCTGAGCTCCGATCACACCGGCGATGCTGAAGTGGCCTCGCTGTTCCTGCGTCCCGAGTACCGTGGCGCCGACCGGCGCCATGAGCGTAACGGCGCGCTGCTGTCGATGATGCGTTGGCTGTTCCTGGCCGAGTTCCGTGATCAGTTCCCCGACAAGGTGCTCGCCGAGATGCGCGGCGTTTTCGACGACCGTGGGCGCAGCCCCTTCTGGGAGTGTCTGGGCAGCCACTTTTTCCCTCTCGACTTCGACGAGGCGGACAAGCTCACCGGGCTTGGCCAGAAGAGCTTCATCGGCGAGCTGATGCCCAAGTTCCCGATCTACACCCCTTTTCTCAGCGAGACGGCGCGGGCCTGCATCGGCCAGGTCCACGAGCACACCCGCCCGGCGCTGGCCATGCTCAAGAAGGAGGGCCTGCGCTGGGAGGGCTACATCGATATCTTCGACGGCGGCCCGACCGTGGAGGCCTACATCGACGACGTACGCGGTGTGCGGCTGTCGCGGCGTTACCGAGTGGAGGTCAAGACCGGCCCGCTCGAGGGCTCGCCGCGGCCGCGCTGGCTGGCCGCTACCACCGGGATGGCCGGCTTCCGTGCCGCCTGGCTGGGACGAGGGCCCGATGCCGAGGGCGTGGTGGCGCTCGACGAGGACGAGGCGCGTCGGCTGGAGGTCGCCTCCGGCGACACCCTGCGCATACTGGATACTGAGGAGGAGGCGTGATGAAGGCAAGACAACAGCTGCTGATCGGCGGCACCTGGCAGGCGGGTGAGGGCGAGGCCTTCACCAAGCACGATCCGGTGTCCGATGAGCGCCTCTGGGAGGGCGGCACCGCCACAGCGGCACAGGTCGACGCCGCGGTGGCGGCTGCCCGAAGCGCTTTCCCGGCTTGGGCGCGCACCACCTTCGACGAACGCCAGGCGCTGGTCCAGCACTTCCGCGAGGTGCTTGAGAGCCATCGCGAGGACCTGGCTACCGCCATCGCCCAGGAGACCGGCAAGCCCCTCTGGGAGGCGCGAACGGAGGTCGGCGCGATGATCGGCAAGATCGCGCTCTCGATCCGCGCCTATCAGGAGCGCACCGGTGAGCGCAGCCGCGACCTGGGGGAGGCCACCGCCGTGCTGCGCCATCGCCCGCACGGGGTGATGGCGGTCTACGGTCCCTACAATTTCCCCGGTCACTTGCCCAACGGCCACATCGTGCCGGCCCTGCTGGCCGGCAACTGCGTGGTGTTCAAGCCCAGCGAGCAGACCCCGCTTACCGCTGATCTCACCCTGCAGTGCTGGCAGGAGGCGGGGTTGCCGGACGGGGTAGTCAACCTGGTGCAGGGCGCTGCCGGAACCGGCCAGGCACTTTCGGCAAATCCCGATATCGATGGCCTGCTGTTCACTGGCAGCGCCCGAGTGGGGGGCATACTGCATCGCCAGTTTGCCGAGCAGCTTGACAAGATCCTGGCCCTGGAACTCGGCGGCAACAATCCGCTGGTGGTGAAGGACGTTCCCGACCAGGACGCGGCTGTGCTGACTATCCTGCAATCGGCCTTCCTCTCCGGCGGCCAGCGCTGTACCTGCGCCCGGCGATTGATCGTGCCCGAGGGCGAAGTGGGAGACCATCTGCTGGATGCTCTCAGCGATGCCATCTCGCGGCTGCGGGTGGCCGGCCAGTTCAGTGACCCCGCCCCTTTCTATGCCGGCCTGGTCAGCATGGCGGCCGCGGACGGCCTGCTCAAGGCCCAGGACGATCTGGAAGCACTGGGGGGCACGGTGCTGGCGCGCATGGCGCGTGTCGAACCTGACACCAGCTTGCTCAGCCCCGCCTTGATCGATGTCACCGGCCTGGCGGTGCCCGACGAGGAGCACTTCGGACCGTTGCTCAAGATTCATCGCTATCGAGACTGGGATGAGGCGCTCGCTCTGGCCAACGACACTCGCTATGGCCTCTCCGCCGGGCTGCTCGGCGGAGAGCGAGGCGACTGGGATGACTTCCTGCTGCGCATCCGCGCTGGCATCGTCAACTGGAACCGCCAGACCACCGGCGCCTCCGGCGACGCGCCCTTCGGTGGGGTCGGCGAGAGCGGCAACCATCGCCCGAGCGCCTACTACGCCGCCGACTACTGCGCCTACCCGGTCGCCTCCATGGAGAGCGAGGCGCTGGTCCTGCCCGAGACGCTGCCGCCGGGGGTTACGCTATGAGCCAGTCGGACCCGGACGAGCGCGAAGATAACTTTGTTGAAGTCAACTTCGACGGCCTGGTCGGTCCGACCCACAACTACGCCGGCCTGGCCCTGGGCAACGTCGCCTCCATGACCCATGGTGGCCTGGAGGCCAATCCCCGGGAGGCCGCCCTGCAGGGCCTGGGCAAGATGAAGGCGCTGATGGACGCGGGCTACGCCCAGGGCGTGCTGCCGCCCCAGCAGCGTCCCGATCTGGGGGTGCTTCGCCAGCTCGGTTTCACCGGCAGTGATGCGCAGGTGCTGGCCCGGGCGGCGGGCGATGCCCCGCAGCTCCTGCGCGCGGTCTGCTCGGCCTCGAGCATGTGGACCGCCAATGCCGCCACGGTGACGCCCTCCGCCGATGCCCCGGACGGCCGGGTGCACTTCACCCCGGCCAACCTGCAGTCGAGTTTCCACCGCTTCCTGGAGCCGGCCACCACGGCCCGGGTGCTGGCGGCGATCTTCCGCGAAGAGGCGCTCTTCGCCCACCATTCGGTGCTGCCGGCGACCCCGGCTTTCTCGGACGAAGGTGCCGCCAACCATACCCGCCTCGCCGCGGATTACGGCGAACCTGGAGTGCACCTCTTCGTCTATGGTCGGGCGGCCTTCGGCTGGGGAGCGGAGGAGGGCGTTGCCCCCCAGCGCTACCCGGCGCGGCAGACCCTGGAGGCGAGCCAGGCCATCGCGCGTCAGCACGGCCTCGCAGAGTCCCAGACGGTGTTCGCCCAGCAGCACCCCGAGTCCATCGACGCCGGTGTCTTTCACAACGACGTCATCAGCGTGGGCAACGGCCCGGTGCTGCTCTACCACGAGCGGGCCTTCCTCGACGAGCAGGCGACCCTGGACGCGCTGAGGGAAAAGATGGCCACGCCACTGGTCCCGGTTCGGGTTCCCGAGGAGGCGGTCAGCCTCGAGGACGCCGTGGCCTCCTATCTCTTCAACTCCCAGCTGCTCTCCAATCCGGATGGCACCATGACGCTGGTGGTTCCCGGGGAGTGCCAGGAGCGCGAGAGCGTCTGGCGCACCATCCAGGACCTCCTGCTGGCCGGCCACAACCCGATATCCGAGGTGGTGGTCAAGGACGTCAAGCAGAGCATGCGCAACGGCGGGGGCCCTGCCTGCCTGCGGCTGAGGGTAGTGCTTTCGGCGGCCGAGCGAGCGGCCCTGTCGGGACGTGTACTGCTCACCGAGCCCCTGCACGGCGAGCTCACCGCCTGGGTCGAGCGTCACTACCGTGACCGCCTGACTCCGAAGGACTTGGCTGATCCACAGCTGGCCGAGGAGACCCTGGCGGCGCTGGACGAGCTGACGCGGATCCTGGCCATCGGCGCCGTCTATCCCTTCCAACGGAGGTGAGGTATCTGCGCTATGCTCCGGCCAACGGCTGAGGGAGAGACGATGTGACGGGCGTGGTCTACTGGCTGGACATGGCGGGAGTGATCGTCTTCGCCCTCTCGGGTGTGATACTCGCCTGCCGCTCGCGGATGGACCCCTTCGGCATGCTGGTGCTGGCGGCGGTGACCGGGATCGGTGGTGGCACCCTGCGCGACCTGGTGCTGGGCGTGCGCCCGGTGTTCTGGGTGACGGATCCGACCTACCTGTGGGTGATCCTCGCTACGGTGGGCCTCTCGGTCCTTGGCTTCCATTATATCCATCGCCTCTCGCGGGGCTTTCTGCCGGTGGCGGACGCCTTCGGCCTGGCGCTGTTCACGGTGATCGGGGCCCATAAGGCCCTGATGCTGGAGGCGCCCGGCGTGGTGGCGGTACTGATGGGGCTGCTGACCGGGGTCGCCGGCGGCATGATCCGCGATGTCCTGGCGCGTCGGGTGCCTATGGTGCTCAGACAAGAGATCTATGCCATTGCCTCTATTGCAGGGGGCGTGGTCTTCGTGGTTCTGGAGGGACTCGCCGTGCCGCTGGCTATCTCCATCGCTACGGCGTTGGTGGTCACCCTCGGGTTGCGGCTCTCGGCGATCCATTGGCACCTGTCGTTGCCGGTATTCGCCTGGGTGGTGGTGCAGCCGCCACCGACACCCCAGAACCCCGAGGAAGATGGGTCCGAGAAGGCGATGGTGACACCTCCCCAACGAGCCAAGGTCAGGGTCAAGCTGATCCCGCCGGGACGAGCCAGACAAGAAGGGAAGGCAAAATGAATACGACCTTGATGGGACGATGGAAGATTCGCACGACCGCAGCGCTGTGACTTGCCTGCAGGGTGCGCTGGTCGGTGCTTATGACCGCGAGGCGATGATGGTGCCGTCGGAACAGGGTGGCGGCCAACGGGGAGCATCGCAACGTGCTGGCTATCATACTGCTGGACTGGCCGGATAGGCTGTATACCGGGCCGGCCATTACCATTGGCGATGTATGAGGCCTGGACAGCGGCAGCTTGTAGATGCCGAACTCCTCTGTGACAAGCAGACAGAGGGATATGAGAAGCCAGGCACTACAATGCCGCGCTAATGTGATGAACGTTTTCTGGTCATAGTATAATGGCTTGTTTTTTTTGTCCTGTAGACAGGTTTGCCTGCGATTCTAGCTCATCTTGTATATGTCGGTAGAGTGGCAGCAGCTTGGCGTGGATTTCCCTCTCTGCCTGGTGTTGATCGATATAGAATGCGCTTCTTTTCCCATGAAAATCGATGGTGTCGCCAACCTGAGTGAAGTAGAAACCAGACATTGCAAGGAGTCGAGGGAGCTTCGGCTCCATCATGGCGAAGACATGTCGGCGATTGGTTATGCCAACTAATGCATAGGTAGCAAGGAAAAGGCCGACTACAATCACAGGGAAAGTCTGCTTTTCATCCTGCGTGAACTCCAATAATGTAGATTTTGCGCCAGCCTCTACCTCATCCTTAACAGACCTTTTTCGAAAGGGGCGAGCTATCGCAAGCCTTGACACTTCGCATATCTCGTTTTTGGCGAACAGCGCCGGATGCAGGGCAGCATGGGTAAGACTCTGCCCCGCATAGCTTTGGAGAGGAAGCCTTGTGTCGAGACAGTCATGACCGGTTGAAGGCAACACAAGTCGCATGCATCCAGCCGTTCTTGCACTTCGCCGATGTTCGATCAAGCAGTGAAGCGATCGCTCGTCATACTCGTCATATTCCAGCCTCTCACGAGCATCAGAAGGCTCTTCATAACCGAGCTCTTCACAATAGACCTCATGCCGCAAGCGATAAACCCTTCGTTTATCCTCGTCGCTTTTGGCGAGTCTGAAACGGAATCCGCTCCTGAAGCGATCAAGCAATTGAGTAGACGACTCTGCATTGCTGTCAGATGAGCAAGATCTCATTCTCTTTTCCTTGAACTGGAAGGATAAGGGGGCCCTTGACCGTCAAGAGTGCCATCAAGCAGGAAGCCGAAAGCTTGATGTAAGGGAGCTGGCTTCCCCAAATGGAAGCCTTGCCCGAATGCAATACCATAGGACTTTAGCATTGGAAGGAGAGATTCCTGATCGACGAACTCAGCGATGGCCTGCTTGCCGAAGCCGGCAGCAATATCGGCGATGGCCTGGACGATGACGCGGCTCTCGGGACTGATCGGGAGGCTGCGGATGAAGGAGCCGTCGATCTTGATGTAATCCACCGGCAATTGCCCCAGGTAATGAAAGCTGCTGAAGCCCACGCCGAAATCGTCCAAGGCGGTGCGGCATCCAAGGTCGCGGACCGATTGCAGCACGCCGCGTGCAGTCGAGAAGTCAGTGACGGCGGCGGTCTCGGTGACTTCGAGGATGAGATGGTGGGGATCGGCACCACTGGCAGCCAGCTCGTCGGCCAGGTACTGCTTCAGGCCTTCATCATGCAGGGACTGCCCGGAGAGGTTGACCGCAAGGCTGATACCTCGCTCCTGCAGTCGACTGAGTACTCGCAGGCTGTGGCGCAGCACCCAGCGATCGACTTGCACGATCTGACCGCTACGTTCCGCTACCGGGATGAAACAGGCAGGAGAGTCAAGGCTGCCATCGGTATCGCGCATGCGCAGCAGTACCTCGTAATGCTTCACATCGCGATCTTCCAGGCGCATGATCGGCTGCACCATCAGCTCGAAGCTGTCCTCGGCCAGGGCACTGCGCACGCGCTCGACCCAGTAGACTCGCTCCTGCAGCTCATCCTTGGCATTCTCGGTCCTAGAGAGCAGATGCCAGTGCTGGATGCCACTCTCCTTGGCCTTGTACATTGCCACGTCGGCGCTGGCCATCAGGTCGGCGGGCGTGGCGCCATGGATCGGGAACAGGGCTATGCCGATGCTCGCGGTGACTCTATGCCGTTGTCCTGCGGCCTTGAAACCCAGGCCGTCGAGCAACTGGCTGATATACTGTGCAACCTGTATCGCCTGGTCCTCGGCGGCATGCTCCAGCAACAGTGAGAACTCGTCGCCGCCCAGGCGGGCGATCACGCCGCGATGTCCCAGGTTCAGCAGGAGGGCCTTGGCCACTTCTTGCAGCAGACGGTCTCCGACATGGTGGCCGCTGAGTTCGTTGACCTCCTTGAACTGGTCAAGGTCCAGCAAAAGCACTGCGCCGTGTGACTCACACCACAGGGCCTTATGCAGGGCATCCTGGAAGTAGCGTCGATTGTAGAGCTCGGTCAGTGGATCACGTTCGGCCAGCCAGGTCAGGCGAGCCTCAGCGACCTTGCGCTCGGTGATGTCGAGCCCTACCGAGATCCGCGACATGGCGTCTGCAGTGCCGGATGGCAGTGGGGCGTGGTACCAGGCGATGGTGTGGATGTGCTGGTCCGGCATCTGGAGGGTTCGCTCTTCCTGCTGCGGGGTATCGAAGGCACCAGCCATCGAAGGAGTGCCGGCATCGAACACGTCCACGAAGTGGCGACCCAACAGCGAAGGTTCATCCAGGTCCAGCATCGTGAGGGTATAGTCGTTGACCAGGTTGATCCGTCCCCTGTTATCTTGGGCGATGATGAAGACCCGGGCGGTATCCAGCAGGCTGTTCACGAAGTCCCTCTCATGGGCCAGTTCCTCGACCCGCTCCGCCAACTGGTCACCGCGTTCCTGAACTTCCTCTTCCAGCATCTCAAGCTGTCGCGAGAGCTCCAGGGTGGTACCTTCCAGTACGTCGATTTCGTCTGCCAGGCGATGTCGGGCGGGGGGAATCGCACCTCGCACATCCTCGTATCCACCGCTCGCCAGTGTCGGCAGCAGGCCAGCGATCCGACGTAGGCGTGCCATGGGGCGCAAGAGTATCAGCAGTAGCACAAGCTCCGCTGCGATCCAGCCCACCAGGCCAACCCCTAACAGGACTCGAGTGTCCTCGTTGATGGCCCTGATTTGTGGTGTTATGTCGGAGATCAGCAGGAAGTAGCCCGTGCTACGCGGGTCGGCGTCCTCGTCCATGTGGACCGCGCTGAGCTCAAGGTAGTGGCCCTGGAGCTGTAGCCGCAGAGGGGCTTGCAGTAGGGTGCGGATCGGTCCCATGCCTGCAGCCCGTTGCAAGACAGGAAGGCTCGCCTCCTGGCGCGTCAGGGCCAACAGATAGCCATTCCAGGGGGCGAGATGGCGTTCCTCGGGAAGGTCACTGCTCTCCGGCGAGCCGGTCACCAGCAGGGCGATCTCGGCGTTGGAGACCTCCCGGGCCTGTCGAGTCACATCGGCCAAAGACCGAGAGAGTACGACCAGGCCGACGCTTTTGCCATCGACCAGCACTGGAACGGCGGCATACTGCTGGCAGTCCGTTGTACAGCGCAGCGCCGTAATGGGCGTCTCGGTGTCCATGATTCGCTGCACCCAGGCCTGGATCGGCAACCTGCCCTCCTGCTGGCTGGAACCCCAGCGACCCACGATGCGTCCCCGGGTATCTACCACCAGTATCTCGTCGATGCCGGCCTCAAGTTGCAGGGTTGGCCACTGCGACGCCAGTGCCTCCTCGACCTCCTCGGCGTTACCCGCCGCAAGGGGCGGCCCGAGACGTGGCGAGGCCGCGGCCAGGCCCGCCAGCTGGCGAAGATTCTCTGCCGAGCGCTGGAGGGCCAGGCGGATTTCTCGCTGCTGGCGTTCATGGTACTGGTTGCGGCTCTCCTGGAACTGGCGGGTGAGATTGTCATGCCCCACCCAGGTGAATAGCCCCACGAGCGCTACCAACAGCAGGCTGCTCAAGGCGATGACACGCCATGTCAGGCTGAGTCGGTGACGAGTTCGGAGCGACACAGGGAGAGTCATCTCGCTGATTTCCTGGCCAGGAGCATTGAGACGTCAGAAGCGTAACGAGAGCTGGAATAGCAGCATGTTCCAGCGACGGCTGGTTTCAGAGGGGTCCGGATTGTCCTGAACGGGCAGCCAACCGGTGCCATCGACATGGTGATATTCGCCTGCAAGCATGATGCGGGGGTGTGGGGTCCACTGAAGTCCCAGAGTCATATCTTGCGCGAACTGGCTGTGGGCAGGTCCTGCTCCCCGGGCCTCGAATGTCTTCCCCGAGCGGTCGTCACGATTACTGACCAGTCTGTCGTAGCGTACCAACCATTGCCAATTCTTATCGAAGCGACGGGTATATTGCACGTACCAGCTCTCGCCCGTGACATCGAAATTGAAGGCGGGGTTGTTGAAATTCTCTAGTCCGGAAGTTCGCCAGGCGTATTCACCCGTCAGGCTCCAGTTCTCCTGGTTATACTGCAGCGAAAGAATCCACGGGTTGAAATAGAAGTCACCGTCACTAAGCCCTGGGGTCGAAGAGTCGAAGTTCGCATTGGCGCTGGCCGCGCTGATGGCGGCAATGATCCGTCCGCCATCATGCTCATAGCGGATCTGCCCAATGGCGGACCTTTTCGGATCAAGGCTGCCTGGAACCGAATCTAGCCTCAGGGTTCGGCGGAGGTCATCTCCCGCCTGCACTTGGCCAATCCCTAGTTGTGTCCTCAATGAACCCCGGCTGAAGCGTTCCTCGTGGTAAAGGGAAACGCCATCGCCTGAAAGGGCCAATGAACGAGTTCTGTCAAAGTAGATGGATTGTGGTAACAGGATGCTGGGCCGGGTAAAGGCCACATCACGGGTCTGGTTATAGAAGCCGAAGGGATTCTTGAAACGGCCGAGTTGGATGCCGAAGGTGCGCTGCTGATCGGATAGCATCTGGTAATCGATCAACCCATAGTCCAGTTTCGGGGTGGCATCACTGCCATCTCCCCCGGCGCGCCGGCTCAGCACCTGAGCGGCCAGCAGCACGTCCTGGTGGGGCCGCAGCGAGGCGTTGGCACCGATCTCGGTGAACTTGAAGCTGCCCTCGTTCTCGCTGCTGGGGCCGAAAAAGTTGTTATCGTCGGTGATGACCAGCGCCTGGCTCAGAAAGCCATGCACTTGGAGGGTGTCCAGCATGCCTTCGTCACTTCGGGCCTGGGTAGATAAGCCCACAGTCAGTGCGGCGGCGATGGCAATGACGGAGCGAGGATCACTCCATCGAAATGACTTGGACACGATCATCCAGGTACTCCCTTTCAAGATATCCCAGAGCGCCGGGCGTGGAGGCAATCCGTTCGCGCATCTGCGCCTGGTTACGAACACGATCGGGCGCCTGCCCGGTACCCGAAAACACCATGCGATCCCAGGCCAGCTGCAACTGATGCGGGTAGACGGCCAGTTGCTCCTTGGCAAAGCGCGCATGTACGGGGTGGTTGTTGTCGAGCACGAAGACCCGCACGGCCTGGCCATCGGGCCAGGAGCGCTGCCTCATGGCGAAGATGGCGCGAGTGGTATCGCGTTTCAACTGGCGGGTATTCACGTCGGGATGTGCCACCAGCAGGATCGGTGCCTCTCGGGCAATGGCCGGTGTGCCGGCCAGCGACAAGCCGGCCAGCATCACGGTGGCCAGGGCCAGGAGGCTCAAGCGAAGCATATAGCGCCCCACCCCCGCTGGCTGGCACGGGCAGTTTCTGGCTCCGCTGTAGGGCGGGTCAGGACAAGTGATGGCATCGGGGGTTATATTCCCGTTGTCTGATGAACGCCAGGTTCATGCACCATGCAGGCGCGGCCTGCATCTCACGCGTGTATGAGTCGATGACGCCTCCTCCTTGCAGCCCCTTGGGGCATTGTCTTCCTTTGCCGAATGCGTACCGGTGATTACCCACGACAGGCACCAACAAGGGCTTCGTGCCACTTCCACACGGGCCACCCTTGTACGCTACATCACTTTAAGGAAATTTACAGGTCGGCGTATCAACGCGTTGGAGAGAATCCGGCGGCGGATGGCCGCCGGAGGGCAGGGTCAGTTGAAGACGTGAAAGCTCTCGGCATTGAGCCACAGGTGGGCCATCACGCTGGCGACGTAACCCAGGGCAATCACCGGGGTCCAGCGCAGATGACCCATGAAGGTGTAGTTGCCGCGGGCCTGGCCCATCAGGGCGACACCGGCCGCCGAGCCGATAGACAGCAGGCTGCCACCTACGCCGGCGGTCAGGGTGATCAGCAGCCAGTGGCCATGGGACATGTCCGGTTCCATGGTCAGCACGGCGAACATCACCGGGATGTTGTCGACCACCGCGGAGATCACCCCCAGGGCAATGTTGGCGCCGGTGGCGTTCCAGCCGGTGTAGAGGGCCTCGGAGAGCAGGCCCAGATAGCCCATGAAGCCGAGGCCACCCACGCACATCACCACACCATAGAAGAACAGCAGGGTATCCCACTCGGCCCGCGCCACGCGGTTGAACACATCAAAGGGAACCACGCTGCCCAGGCTCTCGAGCTTCTTCCAGTCACCGCGCTGGCTGTAGCGGGTGCGCTTGCGCTCCAGAGAGTGGGGCAGGGTGCGTCGCAGGTAGTAACCGAAGAACTGCAGGTAGCCAAGGCCTGTCATCATGCCCAGCACCGGCGGCAGGTGCAGCAGGGTGTGGCAGGCCACGGCAGTCGCCACGGTGAGCAGGAATAGGGCGATGATGCGACGGGCACCGCGCTTGAGCCAGACGTCCTCCTCCATGCTGGCCGGCTTGCGGTTCTTGATGAAGAAGCTCATCACCACGGCTGGGATCACGAAGTTGATCAGCGACGGGATCAGCAGTTCGAAGAACTCGTAGAACTGGACGATGCCGGCCTGCCAGACCATCAGGGTGGTGATGTCCCCGAACGGACTGAAGGCGCCGCCGGCGTTCGCCGCCACCACGATGTTCACGCAGCAGAGGTTGATGAAGCGCTTGTCGCCCTCGGCAACCTTGGTTACCACCGCACACATCAGCAGCGCGGTGGTCAGGTTGTCGGCAATCGGCGAGATCACGAAGGCCAGCACGCCGGTGATCCAGAACAATGAGCGATAGCTGAAGCCCTTGCGCACCATCCAGGAGCGCAGGGCATCGAACACCCGGCGCTCGTCCATGGCGTTGATGTAGGTCATCGCCACCAGCAGGAACAGCATCAGCTCGGTGAATTCGAGCAGGGTCACACGGAAGGCATGCTCCGACTCGGTAGGCATGCCCGCCTTGACGTAGACCCAGCCGATCAGCGCCCAGATGATACCGGCCGCGACCAGCACCGGCTTCGACTTGCGCATGTGGATCTTCTCTTCGACCATGACCAGGGCGTAGGCCAGCACGAAGACGGCGACGGCGAGAAAACCCACGAACGAGCTGGTCAGGTCCAGCTCACCGGTTACGGCGAGAGCGGGGCTGCTGGCCAGTAGCGCGAGCATGGCGAACACGAGCATGCCCGGCCAGCGGGAGTGTTGCCGTGGCCGGGAAGATATACGACAGGTTGTCAGCATGGCTGCGATCATCCTGAGGCAGGAGGTGGGGTAAGGGTTAAAAAGCGGACGAATCTTATCACAGCGTGCTGCGATGCAGTATGCCCACTTATTTATTCTTCTCGATACTTTGGCAGGAGAACGGTCAGTCGTCATCCCCGGAGGGCTGAGCCTGGGTGTCCAGGGCCTGTTGCCACTGGTTCACGGTGACCTCCTCCAGTTCCTCTGCCGGCAGGTCCTCCTCCAGCGAGGCGCGGTGGCGCTCATACCACCGGCGCGGACGCAGCAGGCTAACCTCGGGACGCCCCTTCTCGAGGGAGACGCCGGCGGCGAGGATGCCCAGGCGTGCATAGAGCGAACCACTCGGTACCTCGTCACGAAAGACCAGGTCCGCGAGCATTTCCAGGGAGTCGCCCGTCAGGCGCGCCTCGCGCAGCTGCAGAGTATCGTCGTCGAGGTGCAGCAGGGCCTTCCCACGTATGTCGTTCACCGTCAGGCGCCGACCCAGCCATTCCCAGTCCCGGGCACGGGAGAGGAATAGGTGCGCCAGCAGGCCACTGTCCCGCATCGCCAGATCGAGCCGTGCATCCAGTTGAAGGGGGCGGGTCCAGTCAAGCAGGCCCTCGGTGATGTCGAGCTGCGCCCACCAGCCGGCCTCGCCGCGCGTCTGCTCATACCGGCGCTGGATATTGTCCAGCCGCAGCAGGGATCCAGAGGCATCAAAGCGGCGGGTGACCAGGTCGCCATCTCTCAGACGGGCCTCGAGTCTCAGGTCGCCATCCAGACGCTGCTCGCCGAACCGGATGGCCGTGTCGAAGGCCTGCAGGGTAATGTCGCCGTGTGCCCGGAGTCCCTCGAGGTGCAGGTCCACTTCAAGCCCGGCTCGGCCGCCCAGCAACGCTACCCCCGAGCCTTCCGGCAGGTAAGCGTTGTAGCGTGAGAGGTCGTCCACCTCGGCGATGGGTAGCTGGACGCGCGTGGTGAAGTTCTGCAGTGAACGGTCCTCAGGGTCGAGGCTGAAGTGCGGCGTCTCGGTCTCGAGGCTGAAGTGGCGGCCCTCGACGTAGGCTTTCGCCTCGCCGGTACGGTGCAGGCTGAAATGGGGCAGCGTCAGCCTCAGCCGGGCGCCCGGCGCTTCATGCCCGCCATCTATTTCGGCCTCGAGCCGGCCTCGGCCGTTGGCCGTGAACTCGAGAAAGCCGACCGCCAGGTCATCCGCCTCGACCAGGAACCGGCTGCCCGGACGCAGTTGGCCATTCGTGAGGTGCAGATTGGTCCTGAAACGGCCGTTACCCCCCAGGGTCAGGCCGTGAGCAGCAGGCAGGAAATCGTCGAGAAAGCCAAGGTTGGCGACCATCCCCTCGAGCACCAGGTCCCCGTCCAGCCCCGGTGCTTGCCCCTCCCTGTCTGATTTCGGCAGGGGGGCTAGGAGTGCCTCATGGGCCACGATCCGGGTGCGCAAGCGCGGGCCCGAGGAAGCTGCTTGCATTTCCAGCCGTGACCCGGAGAGGTCCAGGCGACCGTTGCCCAGGTTGGCCTCGCGCACTCTCAGGTCCAGTGTCAGTTCCCCTTCCACTTCGCTGCCGAGCAGTCGGCCGACGATACGCTGTCCTGTCAGGTCGATCTGGCCACGGGCCAGCCCGTTCTCGAGGTCGATCCGGCCGTGAGTGATGGCTCTCCCGGACCGCAACGTTCCCGGTACGGCGGCGGGCAAGTAGGCCTGCAGCACCGCGACATCAGGCATCGTGGCGTCTTGCCAAGAGAGCGACAGCCTCGGGTTTGGCAGTAGGGCTTCGGCTTTCGGGATATCGCTCTCGGCAGTCAGGGCTAATTGACCATCCTGCATCAGCAGGGCGCCATCGGAGGATCTCGAAACGCGTGCGGCCTTCAGACTGGCGTCCAGCCGGGCTCTGGGCCCGTTCGGGGCCTCCTGCCAGCTGGCCGTGACGCTGCCCCGCCCCAAGGCTTCCAGGTCGAATAAGCGGGCAAACAATGAGTCGGTAGTCACTGCCAGGCGACTGCCGGCCGCCACCTGGCCCTGCTCCAGCTTCAGGCTGGCCGCCAGATCGCCACCGCCTTCCAGCGTCAGGCCACCGTCGACGGTATGGATCAGGAAGTCATCGAGGACATCGAGACGAGCCACGTGGCCCCTGATAACGACCCGGCCATCCAGCGGTGGTGGTCCATCATCGTCGAGCAGCCTTGCCAGGGGGGCCAACGACGTCAGGCTGGCCTCCTCCAGGGTGAGCTCGGTGGTCAACGGCAGCTCGTCTTCCTCGCCTTGCGCCGAGATCTCGAGGTGGGTGCCCGACAGATTCAGCCGCCGTTGACGTGGATCGATTTCGGGCAGGGCCAGGGCTAGCGTCATGCTGCCGTGCAGCAGCCGTCCGGCAAGGGTCAGGGCAACCTGCTCGCCAGACAGGCGAAAATTGCCCTCGAACAGGCCATCCCGGTACGCCAGGTGTCCCTCCAGTCGGGCACTGCCGCTTTGAAGCGTCAACGGGCCGCCTTCGGGCAGGTAGGCCGTCAAGGCACCCACGTCGGGCAGGCGGGCATCTTCCCACTCGAGTCGGGCGGAGGTTAGTTGCCGCGAGGTATCGGCGAGGACGGTACCGGGCATTCGGGCGGAGAGATGGAAACGACGGCTGGTCAGGAAGGGGTCGGCCAGTCCGGCCCGCTGCATTTCCATCTCGTCGAGGGTCACGCCGAGTTCCATGACGGGCCCCTCCTCGCCTTCCACCACTCGGCCAGTGACGCTGCCGCCGCCACTGAGGCGGTGGCGGTCGTGCCTGCCCTCTACCAACTCCTGGCCATGTCGAATTCCCTCTTCTGGCTCCGCGAGCGGGGTCAGCAACACGCGCTCGTCCAGTGCTACCAGCAGTGAAGGCGAATCCAGTCGGAGGTTACTTCCCGGCGCGAGCGCCCCACGCTCGAGCGACAGCTCGCCGCTCAGCTCGCCGTGGCCGGCCAGGTCGAGCCAGCCCAACTGACTCAGGTAGGGATTGAAGACGTCCCAGGCATCGGCCGAGGCATCCAGTGACAGCGTGCCCGATACGAAGGCGGCCACCGCCAGGCCCGGATGCTCACGCAAGCCGAAGGGGGCTACCTGCAAATCGGTCGACAGGCGTATGTCGTTGGCCAGCACCGTGTTGCCGCGCCTGACAAGTGCCTTCTCCATGCCGAGCTCGAGGCCCTGGATCGATACTTGGCCATCGTTCAGCGTCAGGTTGGAAAGTGAAACCTCACCATCTCCCTCCAGGCGATGATCGTTGAGGCCGAAGCGACGAAGCCCCTGTGCCGTAAAGCTGGAAATCACCATCCGGCGTTCGAGCAGCGCCGTCAGCGAGATCCGCAGACGTGCCTGGTCCACCGCCAGCTCAAGGGGCGGGTCGTTGCTCTCGACCTGCAGCTCCTCGAGAGCAAGATGCCCCGGGAAGCCGCTCCATCCCGATGACCAGCGAATCGACATGCCGGACTTTTCGGCCAACCACCCCTGGGCGTATGGGGTATTGATCAGCCCGTTCGCCACGATCAGGTAGAAGGCGAGCGCCAGTAGGGGCACAGCCATCAGCCAGGGCAGGCGAAGGCCTCTTGCGGTATCGGGATCCGAGCGTTGCATGGGACTTCCTCGACCTGCGGTGTCCTGGATCATGGTACACGGCCTTGTCGTCCTGCGTTGTCGTGAGGTTTTGTGGCATCATCTGCCTTCCCGGCAACCGCCGGCAGGGTTCAGACCGCCAACGACGCAGGCATAAAGGGCATGTTTCTCGATGATTTCCATACGCTTACGGACGGGCGTATCCGCATTTCCGCGCAGCAGGCCAGCCAGTTCGCAAAGCGCATTGCTGGCGACTACAACCCCATCCACAATCCCGACGCACGACGTTTCTGCGTGCCCGGTGACCTGCTCTTTGCCCTGGTGCTGGCGCGCTTCGGCCTCTCCCAGCGCATGACCTTCCGCTTTCTGAGCATGGTCGGGGATGGCACGCCGCTTTGTTTCAGAGAGCAGGACGATGGCAAGATCCGCGTATGCGACGAGAGCGGCAAGTGCTATCTGGAGGTCGAGCGCAGCGGCGGGGCCACCCGTGACGAGTCGGTGGTGGAGGCCTTCACCCGCAGCTACGTAGCCTTCTCGGGCAAGAACTTTCCTCACTATCTCAAGCCGCTGATGGAAGAGAAGGGGGTGATGTTCAACCCACGCCGACCGCTGGTGATCTACGACAGCATGGGTTTCTGCCTGGATCGCCTGGATGCGCCTGCGCCGAGCCTGGAGTTCGTTGATTCCTCGCTGGAGGTGACCGGCAAACGCGGCGATGCGCTGCTCGAGTTCCGCATCCTGGCAGGCGACGAGAGTATCGGCACCGGCTCCAAGAAGCTGGTGGTCAGCGGGCTATGCGACTATGACGCCGAGGCCATGGACGAGGTGGTCGCCGAGTTCTACCGCCTCAAGGCTGCCCATGAGTCCGAGGCCTGAGGCGACACGGTCGAGACCTGGTAGCCTGGCCCGTCATGCCACCACGGTGACCGGGCAGGGCGCCAGATCGATGACCCGATGGCTGACGCTGCCCAGCAGGGATGACTGCCACTTGCCCAAGCCACGGCGACCCATGACGATCATCGGCGCCGCCTCGCCGTGATGCCTGGCTCGGGCGACGATGGCCCCGGGGATGCGTTTTCCCTCGCTCACTATCTCTTCGATGCCGTGTGGAACCTCGCCCAAAGCCTCCCTGGCCCGTCGGAAGGCTTCGCCGGACGGGCTGCCGTCAGCGTTCTCGGCGGTCGTCGAGCTGCCGTCCGGCCGGCAGAAGACCAGCTCCACCGGCACGTCGGCACGGCGAGCCAGCTCGCCTGCCAGGACGGCTGCCTTCAGGCAGTGCCTGGAGCCATCCACCGGCAGCAGCACTTGCCCCAGGCGCGCCGCGTCGGAAAGGCCAGCCGCGGCATGCACGATGGTCACCGGGCAGCGGGCTCGGTGCACCACCTCGTTGCTGATGCTGCCCTGCATGAACTTGCCAACATCACTCAGTTGGCGGGCCCCCAGCACCAGCAGGCATCCGGCATGTCGGGCCGCGTGCTCGAGAATGGCGCGGTCGGGTTGGCGGATGAAGGTGGTGTCCTCGAGGATTATCTCGGTCGGTGCCTGCGCCAGGTCCGGGTCGACCGCCTGGCGCGCTCGGGTAAAGGTCTCGGCGGCCATGTCCTGGCATCGCGCCAGGTCGTGGTCGACCTCCGCCTGGCGATTGGCGGGGATATCGCTGAGCTCCACCGGGTTGAGCGGCATCACGTGCAGCAGCTGCAGCGGCGTCTCCAGTAGCTTGGCCAGCAGGCTGGCATGACGCGCCGCTGCCTGCGACGACGGTGACCCATCGACGGGCACGATCACCAGTGAGATCGGCTCACTCATCGATATTTCCTCCCCGTTCCATGAGCGTGGACATGCAGGCACTGTAATCGACAGCCGGTGTCGAGGGGTAGACCCGCGTCGTTGGAGTGGCATTACCGCGGCCAAAGCTGGGCAATGGCGGAGGCCGTGCCGTAAGGTTCGGGAATTGTCTTGCCCAAGGATGACGACCCGATGATGCGTACACTGCTGCTGGAGGCCGATGGCCGAGTGACAAGAGGCGGAGAGGAGCTGATCGCACGCTGGCGGGATGATGCCGGAAGCCGCATCTGGATCGACATGCAGGGCGAGGGCCAGGCGCGCGAGCGTGAACTGCTCGAGGCCTTCGACTGTCACCCCCTGGCCATCGACGACGCCCAGCGCGACCGTCACCCACCCAAGATCGAGGAATTCGAGACCCATACGCTGATCCTCTATCGCGGTATCTCCTCCTTCGATGCAGAGCTCAATTTCACGCCCCAGCAGGTTGCCTTCTTCGTCGGTGAACGTTCCCTGATCAGCCTGCACCCCGGCACCGCGCTGAGCATAGACCGCCTGTTGGCCCACGAGGGCGAGACGCTGCTTCGTCGCTCGCTCGAGCATGTGGCGCTCAAGGTCATGAACGTTTCCGCCGGCTACTACCTCGACAGCCTGCTCGAGTTCGAGAATGCTCTCAGTGACCTGGAGGACGCGCTATTGGAGGAAGGCAGCGACGCCCTGATGCGCCGTGTCATCGCCTACCGTTCACGACTGGTGAAAATGCGCCGGGTGTTCCGCTATCACGTCGGCATCACCCAGGAGCTCACCGCCTACGACTATGAGCACCTGCCTCGCGACAACGAGGACACCCTGCACGCTATCAACGACGTGCACGAGCGCTTCGAGCGTCTGCACAGCCTGACCCAGATGTACTACGATATCTGTGGCGACCTGGTCGACGGCTACATCTCGCTCTCCTCTCATCAGCTCAATATCACCATGCGGGTGCTCACTGTGATCACCGCCATTTTCGTGCCGCTCACCTTTATCGCAGGCGTATACGGCATGAACTTCGCGCACATGCCGGAGCTCGCCTATCGCTGGGGCTACTTTTTGGTGATGGGGATAATGCTCGCCATCGGCCTCGGCCTGCTGTGGCTGTTCCGGCGCCGGAAGTGGCTGTGAGCTTGGCTGCCGGGGCGGCACGTTGACGCTGCGCACTTGGCCCGGGCGAAACCAGCCTCTAGTCTCGAGAGACTTTCGCTCTTTCCTGGCCCCGACATGCATCCACAACGCGCCCGACTGCACAACGAGCTCCATGCCCGGCCCTCGATCTACTTCGAGGAGCCGGCGCACCTTCACCACTACGCCTTCCTCGACGACGACGGCATCGCCGCGGACATCCTGGGTCGAGTCGCAGAGGTGTCTGGCAGGACCCCCGACATCGAGGCGGCCCAGGAGATCCTCGAACTCGGCGACCAGACCCTGAAATGGGAGCGTCACACCGAGTTCTTCACCCTGACCCTGGTGGTACCGAGGTCTGACCGAGGTGAGCCCTGGCCTTCGCCTCCGCCGCTGCTGGCAGAGGTCGCCGCCAAACACAGCCGGGCGCTGATCAGCGCCAGCCTGATTTTGGTGGAAGCCGAGGCCTCCTGGGGAGGCGACGCCGAGGGCTACGGCTTTCGCGACCCTGCCGGGTCGAGCGTGGGCGATGGCGACGCCACCGTGTGGAGCGACTTCCGACTCACGGCGGCCGGCGTCAACCGCCTGCTGTTGGTCAACCGCGGCCTCAATGCCTTCCGCCTGGGACGCATGACCCGCCGGCTGCTGGAGATCGAGACCTACCGCATGATGGCCTCGCTGGCCCTGCCGGTGGCCAAGGAGATGAGCCTCGAACTGCGCGACCATGAGCTCGAGCTCGGCGAGCTCTCGGAGCGCAATACCGAGGATGAGGAGGAGAGCTCCCGACCGCTGCTGGCGGCCATCTCAGCGCTCTCGGCGCGGCTCGAGCGCTCCGGCGCACGCTCGCGCCAGCGCTTCAGCGCCACCGAGGCCTATGCGCGGATCGTCTTCAACCGCATCGAGGAGCTGCGCGAGGAGCGCCTCGGCGACCGGCCCCGGCTGGGGACCTTCATCCTGCGCCGCTTCCGGCCGACGGTGCATTACTGCGCTGCAATCAACCAGCGCCAGCAGAGCCTGGCGGAGAGCGTGGCACGGCTCAACGATCTGCTGCGGACCCGCGCCCAGGTGGAGATCGAGGCGCAGAATTCCGAGATCCTGCAGAGCCTCAACGAGCGCACCAGCAGCCAATTGAAGATCCAGAAGGCCGTCGAGGGGCTGTCGGTCATCGTCATCAGCTACTACCTCTTCAGCCTGTTCAAGCTGGGGCTGCAGAGCCTCGACGCCCTGGGCGTAGCGATCCAGCCGACCATTGCCGCCGCCGTGCTAGGGCCACTGGGGGTGGGCATCATCGGCCTGCTGGCCTGGCGGATCCAACGCGTCAAGAATCACTGATCGAATCACGTAACCTGCACTTGAAAGAGCCCGCTAGATTTCCGCCGCACCCTGCTCGCTGGATGCGCTTGTTCTGCAAGTCGCCGCCCTCTGGCTCCGAGACTCTGCTCAGGCCACGGCCCGGACTGATACGCGATTGCCGCCCGAGGCCTTGCTGATGTACATGGCGTTGTCGGCTTGGTCGAAGAGCTCTTCGAGAGACCCACCTTGTTCGGGATAGGATGCTATGCCGACGCTGATGGATAGCTTGTCGTGTTTCACGTTATCGATGAGACGCTCCATCATGTTCTTGCCCCCGGCCGCATCTGTCTCGGGAAGCAGCATCACGAACTCATCCCCACCGTAGCGAGCCAGGACGTCGCTGCTGCGCTTGCAAGCCTGTAGCTTTTCCGTCAGTCCCAGGATGGCTTGATCACCGGCACTATGCCCGTCGGTATCGTTGATGCGCTTCAGGCCGTCCATGTCCATTGTGATCACGCAGTAAGGACGTCCCGAGCGCCTGGCCATTTCGTGGATCGGCCTGGCCAGGTCGTCGAAAGCGCGTCGGTTGAATAGGCCGGTCAATGCATCCCGGCTGGCCATTTTCAGCAGGGTGCGGTTGGAGACGTGAATAGCATGGACCAGGGACGCGGTGAGGTAGCCGACGATCAGCAGTGCGACGATGCTGGTGCCGACCGGTGCCAGGTTGGCGGTGGTCAGGAGGTCGGTACCCAAGACATGGAGCAGCAGCAGCTGGCAGGCCGCTATCGCGGCCACCTCCAGCATCGTGACCACGACCCCCAGAGTCAGGGCACTGGTGACCACCGCCAGCAGGTAGAGGCTCGCCAGCGGGCTGGTCACGCCATCTGTGCTGTAGAGAAACCAGGTGATGAAGCCGATCATGGCCCAGGTGTGAAGGGCCAGCAGCCAGCGCTGTCTTTCCCCGAAAAAGTGCAGTCGGCTGGCCAGCAGGCTGAAGCCGAAATAGGCGAAAGTCGCGACCAGAACGCCCAGGGCCCCCTCGTCGGGCAGGCCGATGATCACCAGATAGAGGATGACGACGGTGACCAGCAGCCACTCTATCTGGTAGAGGCCAGCGGAGAATCCCTGGATCTGCACGCCTTTTGGATCCCATTCCAGGGGCGGCAATGGGTCTTGATCGGACATCGTGTTATCTCGCTGGTCCAAGGCTGGCATAGTGAGACACTACCCTATGTCCTTCTGCGCTTCACCTGAATTAGCCATTGGGCTTGCCATGGATCAATCCGTCGCGGCACTGCAGAGGGTGCAACAGGGAGCGCAATCGGCCCGCTCCTGTGGGCTGGCCGGCTATTACGGCGTAAGCCGTTGTTCCAGCGCCTCCAGGAAGGCCCGAATGCGCGCTGCATTGGTGCCCACGTCGCTGCGGCCGAGCCGAGAGGCGGAGCGCATGTCGACCCGTACGCCATCCGGCGCCTCGGTCAGACGGATCACCACATCGTCCTTGAAGCCGAACCAGGTGGTGGTGGCAGTGGCCTCTACACGGGTATCGCCCACCGCGGCTATCTCCCAGCCAGCGTCGCTTGCCTCGGCCTCGACGGCGGCCAGTACCTCGGGGAGGGGAGCATCCAGCACCAGTGGTTGGATCGTCGGGTAGGCTTCGCGCTGCTGGCGGGCGCTCGCCTCACCGGGATAGTCCACGGCATTGGGGGCCGCCTTGCGGGCATCGACCAGGGCCTCGAAGGCGGGCGGGTCCTGCATGTCGGTGGTGATGTCGTGGATGGGCGGCACCGTATGGGCTTGCTGCAGCTGCATCCAGGGCACTGCGATCAGCACCAGGCCGGCCAGGATCACCAGCCCGCCGAGCAGCGCCGGTAGTGCACGGCGGGTGAGGGCGGCGATAAGAAGCCCCACCAGACCCAGCCCGGCGGCGCCGAGGGCGATGTAGGCGCCGTAGCGCAGCATGCTGAAGGCATCACCCAGCGACAGCAGCTCGGTGCGGTAGGCTGGCCCAGCGCCGGCCATGGACAGTGCCGCCAGGAGGGCGAGGATGCCCCCGGCCAGCACTACCTTGAAGGCCAGCCCCCTGCCTCGATGTCCTGATGTCATGCGGTCTTGTGTCATGCCGGTTCCTTGCGTCGGCCAGCCCGTGTTGGACGGTGGCACTTCTGGTTTATCGCACTCTGCCGAGAGAAGCACACGTCATGCCTCGGTACACGGGCCGGAAGGGGTCAATCCAGCACGATCAGATGGTTGGGCAGTTCGTTGCGCTCGTGGGTGGCCGGCACCTGCTCCTTGAGATGTTCGCCGCAGGCCTCGATGCACTCCAGGAAACCTTGCAGGGTCTCGCCGGCCCTCACCCGCTGGGTGAATGCTGCCACGATGGATTGCCAGGTCTCGTCGCTGATACGCTGCGAAATGCCCCGGTCGACCAGGATTTCCACATAGCGCTCGGCTTCGGAGACGAAGATCAGCATCCCCGTTCCCCCCTCGGTATGGTGCAGGTCCTGTTCCAGGAACTGCCGCCGGGCGAGGTTGGCCGCCCGCCAATGGCGAACCGATCCAGGTATCAGCCGGGTGGTGACCTTCGGTATGCGGAACACCAGACCCAGCACGATGAAGGTCGCCCACTGCACCAGCGTCAGCTCATAGGCCGCCAACCAGCCGGGAAAGTAGTTGATCGCACCGGGCACCACCAGGGCCAGCAGGCCAGCCCAGAGCAGCGGTATATAGGCATAGTTGTCCGCTTGCGGAGCCAGCACGGTGACCAGCTCGGCATCGGTGTCGCGTTCGACCCGATGAATCGCCTCGGCTACCTGGCGCTGCTCGTCTTCACTCAATAAAGCCATGGGGGTCGTGATCTCCGAATCCTGATTGTCATGTCGGTGTCGCCACCGGAAGGAGGACAGGCTCTGTCTGAAAATGAGTATTTTGATCGGACTCGCGCACGAGCCGATTTTTAACACATGCCGAGCACGGTAGTTTCAGGCAGAGCCGTACCGCGCCGGAGCGCCGCCGAAACCGCCGCCGCCGCCACCGCCGAAGCCGCCCCCGCCGCCGAGGCCACCACCGCCGCCGCGTGACCTGCCACCGAGCGCACCGCCCAGCAACATGCCGGCCAGCAGGCCGCCTCGACCACCACGTACCAGGGTCATGACGATGGCAATCATCACGAAGAAGAGAATCGAGGCCGGTTCTTCGGATTCCTGCTCCCGCGCCTGGGCACTCGAAGCGGCGCTGGTATCCATGGGCTCACCGCCCAGCACCTGGATCATCGCCTCGACGCCCTCGGTGATGCCACGGGCGTAGTCGCCCTCGCGGAAGGCCGGGGTCAGGGTCTGGTTGATGATCACCGAGGACTGGGCGTCGGTCAGCCGCCCCTCGAGGCCATAGCCGACCTCGATGCGCACCTTGCGCTCATTCGGCGCGACGATCAGCAGGGCGCCGTTGTCCTCCTCTGCCTGGCCGATACCCCAGTGGCGCCCCAGTTGATAGCCATACTCCTCGATGGTGACGCCCTGCAGGTCCGGCAGGGTCGCCACCACCAGTTGCTCGGTGGTCGCCTCTTCGTGAGCCGCGAGCTTCTCGCTCAGTCGTGATTCGGTGGCCTCGTCCAGCAATTCGGCCCGGTCCACCACACGACCGGTCAGCTCGGGAAAGTCGAGTTGCTGGGCTTGAAGGCCAACCGCCGCCGACAGCAGCAATACCAATAACGGAATGCGCAGTAGATCGCTCATTCAAACTCCACCTGGGGGGCCTGGTCCGCGTTCTCGGTCGTGGCTTCGAAGGTCTCTCGAAGCGGCATGTCGCTATAGAGGATGCTGTGCCAGAGGCGGCCGGGGAAGGTGCGGATCTCGGTGTTGTAACGCTCGACCGCGGTGATGAAGTCGCGCCGCGCCACGGCAATGCGGTTCTCGGTACCCTCCAGCTGTGACTGCAGGGTCAGGAAGTTCTGGTTCGACTTCAGGTCGGGATAGCGCTCGGACACCGCCATCAATCGGCTCAGTGCCCCACTGAGTTGCTGCTGGGCCTGCTCGAACTGGCGCAGCTTTTCCGGGTCGTCCAGCGATTCGGCATCGATCTGGATGGACGTGGCCTTGGCTCGCGCCTCCACCACGGCGGTCAGGGTCTCCTGCTCCTGTCGGGCAAATCCCTTGACCGTCTCCACCAGATTGGGCACCAGGTCCGCACGACGCTGGTACTGGTTCTCCACCTGCGCCCAGGCCGATTTCACCTGCTCGTCATAAGTGGGGATGTTATTGACGCCACAGCCCGTCAACAGCATCGCCATGATAAGCACAAGGGAAAACCGCCAGACGCGAGGGTCGGGAAGCGTGGTGTGTCTCGGCAGCATGGGGGTGTCATCCCTGTCATTGATTCGATGACGTACAAGGTACAGCTCAGGTTGATCCTAAGGAAGCGATGCCAAGACGACACGCCGCCCGGCAGCGAAAAGGACGTCCCTTGGCGGTGCAAAGCGTCGCCGAGTGGTGGAGAATGTGACGTTTTCTGATGTTCGCCGCGCGCCTTGACGACGCTGACCGGCACCCTGCAACGAGGCCTTATGAACCCCACCATCGAACTGCTCAAGTCTCACCGTTCCATCCGCAAGTTCACCGATCAGCCGGTTTCCCGTGAACTGCTGGAGACGCTGATCGAGGCCGGCCAGGCTGCAGCCACCTCCAGCCACGTCCAGGCCTACACGGTCATTCATGTCAAGAATCCCACCAACCGCGAGACCATCGCCGAACTGGCCGGAGGCCAGTCCTACGTGGCCACCGGCGGCGCCTTCCTGCTGTTCTGTGCCGACATGAAGCGCCCCACCGAGGCCGCCGAGCGTACCGGTGCCCGGGTGGTACGCGGCATGACCGAACAGCTGCTGGTGGCCAGCGTGGATACCGCCCTGATGGCCCAGAATGTGGCCATTGCCGCGGAATCGGAAGGGCTGGGCATCTGCTACATCGGCGGGGTACGCAACAACCCCCAGCAGATCAGCGACCTGCTGGGCCTGCCTGATCACGTCTTCCCGGTATTCGGCATGTGCCTCGGCTACCCGGCTCACGACCCCGACGTGAAGCCGCGTCTGCCGGTGGCGGCGATCCTCAAGGAGGATACCTACAGCGACGATCGTGAACTGGTGGAGGCCTTCGACGAGACCATGAACGCCTACTATCAGGCGCGAAAGGGCGGCAACAAGGAGAGCACCTGGTCGCAGAACCTCTCCCCGCTGTTTGATACCAAGCTGCGCCCCCACATGCGCGAGTTCCTGGTCAAGCGTGGCTTCGAGATGAAGTGAGTCACGGCTTCAGCCGTGGATGTAGCGCAGGCGGGCATCGCGGCGCATGCGCAACATGGTGATCACGTTGGTCAGGAAGATCAGGCTCTCGGCAATGGTGCCGCCGATCGAGCCGGCCAGCAGGTTGCTGATGACCCAGCACAGAGCCGCGATGGCCAGCGCGCCACGCATGGCGATCCCGCTCAGCATGAACATGCCCCAGGTGCCCAGCACTCCCGCCGCCAGGGCGGGGATATCTCGCGGGCCGCTCCAGGTCAGCGCCGCCACTGCCAGTGTTGCGACCAGCATCACCAGCATGAGCACTCGGTGACGCGGAAAGCGGCGCACCAGGGCGATACGCAGCACGATCAGCGCCGAGATGCCCGCCGCCACCCAGCTCTCGAACAGCGCGAACTGCGCGGCGAAGGCGACGTTGGCGAAAAGCAGCAGCACGAAGAGCCTGTCGTCGCGCTTGCTGGCGAAGGCCACGAGGCACAGCGCCAGGGCCACCAGGCTGACGCCCTGGCCCAGCAGCCATCTCAGGCCGAGATCTTCCATGGGGACTTCCGCTGTCAGGTGGACATGAGTGGGATACGCCATGTTATCACGCCGCTATCGTGAACAATTTTCCAGCGCCAGGGTGGCCAGCAGATCCGGAATGGCGGTCTTCTCGTTCGATTTAGTGGCAGTCGCCGCCCCCTCACCAGCCATGCCGGGCTGTCGATCATCGGGCAGTGCCTCGAGACCGCCGGTGTCGATAGCATCGGCGAACGCTTCCCCACCATGCTGGGCATGCGTACCAGCGACGTGGAGAAGGCCAGAACCATTCCCGTCACAGCTAGTCCACTCACTACCCAGCCGGGAATGCTTCAGTTACCAACATCGTGAAGACAACCGAGCTGGACCCCGTTGATTTCAGACAATCGGCATCATGCCCGGGCAGTTCTGAATTCAGGAGAAACGATATGAAACAACGCATGCGTCTTTTCAGGAAGCCCGCCGTGATCCTGGCCTCGTTGTCATTGATGAGCCCTGGCTTTGCCCAGATGACCCAGTCGTCGGCCACCAATACGGAAATCATCACACTCGCACAACTTACTGAACCTGTTGATAAAACAGAGGAGGAGCTCCTGGCCGAGCAGGAAGCCACCGAGCAGGCCGAAGCAGAGGCTCTCGCCGAACAGGAAGCCACCGAGCAAGCTGAAGCAGAGGCTCTCGCCGAACAGGAAGCCACCGAGCAAGCTGAAGCAGAGGCTCTCGCCGAACAGGAAGCCACCGAGCAAGCTGAAGCAAAGGCTCTCGCCGAGCAGGAAGCCATCGCTCAGGCCGAGGCGGACGCCCAAGCCGAGCAGGAAGCCGCTGATAAGGCCGAAGCAGACGCGGAAGCCCAGGCCGAAGCAGATGCTGCTCTCGCTGAACAGGAAGCTATCGAGCAAGCCGAAGAAGAGGCCCTCGCCGAGCAGGAGGCTATCGCTCAGGCAGAAGCAGATGCTCTGGCTGAGCAGGATGCGAAAGAAAAGGCCGAGGCAGACGCCCTCGCCGAGCAAGAAGCCATCAAGCAGGCCGAAGCCAATACCGTCGCCCAGCAAGAAGCCATCGACAAGGCCGTGGCAGAGGCTCTGGCCGAGAAGGAGGCCAGCGACAAGGCTGACGCTGAGGCCCTTGCCAAAGCAGAGGCAGAGGCCCTGGCCGCTGTCGCCGACCTCGATGCCCAAGAGGCCAGCATGACCTCCGAAACGGTGGTAACCTCGGAATCCACGCGTACCAGCAACGAGGAAGTTGAGAATGCGCCAGCGTTAGAAGCAGATGATGACGATAACCAGATGTGGAAATACCTGGGGGCAGCCGCAGCGGGCGCCGTCGTCGGTGCCTTGGTTCCGCAACTCGGAGGACGTGTCGTCGAGAATCAAGGCGACCGTATGATCGTTGAGCGCGACGGCGAGTTGCATGTACGCAAGGACGAGAATCTCCTGCTGCGTCGTCCTGGGGTAACGGAGACGACTGAATCCTTTGACAATGGCATCACCCGCTCCACCATCTCACGCGATGATGGCAGCCGAGTCGTGACTGTTCGTGATTCAGGTGGATTCGTGCTCAAGCGCACTCGCTACCTCCCCGATGGCACCGCTATCGTGTTGATCGACGAAACCAGCAAGGCCGACAAATGGATGTCTTCAGTTGATCTTGAGGAATCCCTGCCTCCCGTACGCTACGACCTACCGGAAGATCGCTACGTAGTCGATTACCGCCGTGCAGATGAAGATATCCTTCGCGAGGCACTCCTGGCACCACCGGTACAGGAGTTCGATCGAGTCTTCACGCTCCGCCAGGTACGCGAAAATGCTCGAGTTCGAGCCATGATGCCGCGTATCGATCTCAACGTTATCCAGTTTGCGACCGGCTCCTCGGCCATCCAGTCCTCCGAGGCTGAAGCGTTGGGTCTGATGGGCAACACCATGGCCGAGGTCATCGAGGACAATCCTGATGAAATTTTCCTGGTCGAAGGCCATTCCGATGCCGTTGGACCGGACTTGATGAACCTTGCGCTGTCCGATCGACGAGCAGAAGCCGTCGCCTTGGCGCTGACTGAATACTTCGCCATCCCGCCAGAAAACCTGATCGTACAGGGCTATGGCGAGCGCTATCTGAAACTGGATACGCAGGGACCCAGCCAGATTAATCGACGCGCCAGCGTCAGGCGGATCACCCCGCTGATCGATGCAAGCAGGACCAGTCTCTAATCCGCCAAACTTTCTCCAAGGCACCAAGAAGCCGATAGACACTGCGCTCTGTCGGCTTTTTTTTGATGAGGTAATCGCTGCCAACGGCTATCATCCGGTTGCCGAAGCGCTGACCTGAGGACCGTTGCCATGCAGGCCATCACGATAGAGCAGCCGGTCGGTGTCATCAGCGACACTCACGGGCTGCTGCGCCCCGAGGCGCTGACGCTGCTGGAGGGGTGCGGTCTGATTCTGCACCTGGGCGATGTGGGCAGCCGCGACGAGGATGCCGCCATCCTCGAACGGCTGGGTGAACTGGCGCCGATGGCGGCGGTGCGCGGCAACATCGACACCGCTTCCTGGGCCGAGACGCTGCCGATGACCCGCGACCTCACCGTCAACGGCTGGCGCCTGCATCTGGTGCATATCCTGGCCGAGTTAGACCCGGCCATCACCTGCGATGCGGTGCTCCACGGCCACTCCCACAAGCCGCGCAACGAAAGGCAGGCAGACCGACTGTTGTTCAACCCTGGCGCGGCGGGCAAGCGCCGCTTTCGCCTGCCCATCACCCTGGGGAAGCTGTGGGCCGACGCGCGCGGCCTGCGCGGCGCTATACTGCACCTGCCATTGTGACGGCAACCGACAACATAGAGTTGGAGAGAAATAGCGTGACCGAGGAGAAGGAGAGCGAACTGCCTTCACGACTTCGAGATATGTTGATGGATTTGCCCGACGCGGCGGTGCCGATCACCTACCAGCAGGCCGCCGAGGCGCTGGGGCTAACCCCGCCGGGCACCATCCAGCGCGTCGCCCTGGCCCTGGAAGCGCTGATGCATGAGGATGTGGCCGCTGGCCGCCCGATGATCGCCGCTCTGGTGGTCAGCCGCCGCGGCGACATGCCCCGGCAGGGCTTCTTCGAGCTGGCGGTAGAACTCGGCCGCTTCCCCGCCGACCCTGCAAGCCAAGAGGCGGCGTATCGAAGGGAGCTGGATCGGATCATGGAGGTACGATGATGGGAGATCCCGGCTTTCATGCGGGAGAGGATGGGCTCATTCGTACTTGTGCTTCCAGTCCTTGACTGCGATCTGCGCCTTGAGCAGCTCCAGCATGTCCACCAGCACCTGCTCGCTGACCCGTTCGGAATGAGAATCGGTGCGCAGCCAGGCATCGAAGCCGCTGTCGGCCAGGTGCTCCACCAGCGCGGAGAACTCCGGCGACTGCAGTCCCTCCAGAGCCTCGTTGACCAGGCGACAGGCCAGGTCGGAGATCGAGCTTTCGAGCCCCCGGCTCAACTGGCTGCCCAGTGGCAGGCGCTCCAGCCGGCGAATCTCCGGGCTCTCCGCCAGGGTCCGGCCGACCAGGCTGCGCACGTAGCGCAGGATGTCGGGGCGATGGTGGGTGTAGGCGTTATCGGCCATGGCCTCCAGGCGCTGACTTATCTCGTGTATCAGCGCCTGCTGACGGGGGCGAACCACCTGCTCCACCATCCGGCCGGAGAACCCGTCGCTGGAACGGACCTGAGACTGGACGTTGTCGAGAAGGCGAAGGGCGATTCGGTCGGTGAGCTCCTCCAGCAGGATGTCGTAATACTTGGCGACCACGCCAAAGAGGTACCAGCGACGCACGTCGATCATGCCCAGCCGCTGCAGGCGTTGCAGCAGCGTGATGACGCGCAGGATGCGCAGCAGCCGAAAGCCGCCCACCGGAATGCAGCCCAGCACGTCGTACCAGTGCACGAAGGGGTAGAAGAACCAGCGGTGATAGCGTCGCTCGGCGATGGCTACCGCCCAGCCTAGCAGCACGTCGAGCAGGAAGATGGCCACGAACGCCAGGTCGATGGCGATGAAGTTGGCACGTATGACCTGGCTGTAGCTTTCGTGCAGGCCGGGAGCCGTGGCCTCGAAGGCGGCGTTCAGCGGAGCCAGCAGGAAGAGGCTGTCGAACAGCAGCAGGGTCAGGTTGGCGATCACCAGCGTGATGACGAGCAGGTCCCACGCCAGGTGAAGGCGCTCCAGGGCGGGATTGAGCGATCTCGTGCGATTGTCGGCCATGGCGCCTCCTTGAGCTCTATGCCGCAAAGACTCTTTCCATCCTAGAACGCCGGCCTGTTGGCGGCACTCTCGCCAAGCGATTTCGCCGTCTCAGAGGCTAGCCGGGAGTTCCAGCAGCAGCGGTGAGCCGACCAGGCCCTCGGAGAGGCGGGTCGTGAGAACTTCCAGAATGGCGTCATGCTCACCCGCCAGGCGTGTGGTGGTGACGCGCAGGCCTGGCGATTGCGCCATGGCCTGTTCGCAGATCTCCGCAATGTCGCCGCCTTCACCGGCGTGGCGACCCGGAGAGAGGAACAGCATGGCCAGTATCACCTCGCTGTCGGCCATGGCCGGTGAGGCCAGCAGGTCGACCAGCAGCGGCTCATTGAAGCGGTAGGCATCGCCCTCGCGGCGCTCCATGGAGGCAAAGGTGACGCAGCTGGCCTCCTCGTTCAGCAGTACGCTGAGCTGGCCGGCCAGATAGTTGCGCACCGCCGTGACCTCGGGAATCGGGCTGCCATGATCGACCAGCACCACCTTCGGCGTCGAGGAGCCTTCCATCCGCTCGCGCACGTTGTCGGCCAGCAGCTGCGCCAGGCGCAGGTCCAGCGGCGCCTGGGTGTCGACCAGCGGCAGCGCTACCTTGATGCTCAGCTGCGGGTAATGGGCCTGCACCTCGGCCAGCCGCTCCGGCAGGTAGCGGGTCAACGCCTGGCTGGAGCCGAAGAAGAAGGGCAGGATCACCAGCTCGGTCGTGCCCTGAGCAGCGAACTGTTCGGCCAGCGGCCCCAGCGATACCGCCTTGCGCCCCTCCAGCTCTTCCGCAGGGATCTTGTAGGAGTGCAGCAGGGAGGCGGCTTCGACCTCGTGGCCAGTGATCTGGCTCAAGGACTGGGCCAGGCGGCGCAGGTTGAGCGTGGCCTGGGGACGCAGGGAGCCATTGTCGACGAGCAGGATCTTTCGCATGGAGGCCTCTTGGCTGGCACGGGGTAGCGGGGTTCAGGGGTAGTTCGTGTTACCGATCGTCTGGATGACCTCGAAACCCTCGAACGTCGGCGGGCCCAGATACAGCCCTTCGCGCTTGCTCTGGCCGGCATTGGCGTGAGCCGCCCGAAACGCCTCGGAGTGCGTCCAGGCCTCGAAGTCCTCGCGCGAGCGCCAGACGGTGTGGGAGGCGTAGAGCACGTGATCCTCCTTCTCGGGGCCACGCAGCATGTGGAACTCGACAAAACCGGGCAGGCCCTGCAGGTGCGTCTCCCGCTCCAGCCAGATCTGTTCGAACTCCTCGACTCTTTCGGGATTGACCCGGAAACGGTTCATGGCAATGAACAATGCATACTCTCCCATGGCCGGGTGGATGGTCACTCGTGGCTGACGATGACACCTTGCCCTGGGAGGGACAAGCAGGTGCACGTTGTCGGGCCGAACCCTGTCACATCGGATTCCACGCCAGCGTCTTCGTTGTAGAAGAGCGAGAGCACCCTTGCTTCTATCGGATAGAGGCCGAGCTCAGAGAGAGGTCACAGCGGCAGCGCCGCGCTCCTTCAGTAACCACGCCCCAATCCCGGCAACAACGAGTCCCAGGGTGGCGAAGAGCATGAAGGCGGTGACATGGCCTTCAGCCCCGACTAGCCAGCCGGCCAGCGGCGAGCCGGCGACCTGGCCAACCGAGGTGGCGAGCAGCGGCAGCACCGGGGCGAAGGAGGGCGCCTCGGTCATGATCTGGGTGCTCCTGACCAGGTAGAAACCGCTGAGGGTCATGTAGCCGGTGCCGAACAGGGCCGCGGATACCAGGGCGAGGGCGAAGTTGCCGGGATCGAAGGCCAGCAGCGCGAGGCTGGCGGACGTCACCACGAGGCCCGCAGCGTGGCTTGCGGCCGGCCCGAAGCGCGAGATGAGATCACCGGCGCCAGCGCCCAGCAGCCCGCCGAGACCGACCGCCAGCCACATCCAGGCGGTCTGGCTCGGCAACAGCCCCCCGGCATTGATCACCGCATCGGGGGCAAACACCCAGTAGGCCGCACTCACGCCCCCCATGCCGACGGCGAGGCCGCTCAGCCGGGCGATCCCCAGCCATTGTTCGCGGCTCGCCTGCAGGGCGACCGGGCGGGGACCCGCCGATGAGACGCGGTCTTCCTTGGGCAGGTAGCAGAGGGCCGCCAGGGTGCCCAGAACTGCCAGGGCGGCGAACCCGATATAGGCGCTGCGCCAGGCCTCCGCCCAGATCAGCACCGCCGGCATGGCGATCGCGATCCCCAGGCTGGTGCCCGCATTGATGGTGGCGTTGACCCGCCCGCGCAGGGCGAACGGCACAACCTTGTGAACCGTCTCTGCCATGACCGGCGATGACAACCCGGTGCTGATCCCGCAGATCAGCACGCCGATGGCCAGCATCAGCGATGATGGCGCCAAGGCGATCGTCACCAGCCCGATCCCGGCCAGGCCGGCGGCCGCTACCCCCGTGCGGCGAATCCCGAGGTGGCGCGTCACCCAGGTGGCGGCGAGGATGGCGAACACAAAGCTCAGGAACGGCAGGGCGCCGATCACCCCCGCCATGGTCGGGGAGATCATCAGCTCGTCGCGCATCGCGGGCAGGAAGAGCCCGAACACGAAGCGGGCCAGGCCATAGGTGATGGCAATGATCCCGCTTCCGAGGGCGGCCATGCCAAGAGGGGAGAGAGTTTTCATCGGGTGTCGCTCCGGGCGGTTGCGAGCAGGGTGTCGACCACCGCTCTAGTGTCGGCCAGGGCCGTTTGAGCGCCCAGCAGGGCTACCGTCGTATTGCTGCCTTCCAGCACCAGGAAGACGCCTCGCGCCAGGCCGGCGTGATGGCCCAGCCCATCGCGTTCCACGGCAGCTTCCAGGTGTGCCAGCAGGTCGGTCTTAGCGGCCGCCGCCAGGGCGTGAATCTCTGGGCTGTGCTCGGCGAACTCCCCCATCGCCTTGGCCATGATGCAGCCATGCTGGCTGTAGCGTTCCAGCCAGTCACCATGCGCATCCACCAGGGCTCGCGTTGCCTGGCCCTGCGAGGCGCAGGCAACCGCTGCATCGACGCTGGTGATGAAGCGTTCATGGCGAGCCGCCAGGACGGCCGCCACCAAGGCCTCCTTGGAAGCGAAGTGATTGTAGAGCGTCATGCGTACCACTCCCGCGGCTGCAACGATGCGATCGATCCCGGTGGCGTGGAATCCCTGCTCGTGGAACAGACGTTCGGCGGTGGCAAGCAGCTGGTCGCGCTTGGAGGCGGGCATCGATGTTTTTCCTGTATAGACCGATCTATATAAATTTGGCGCATTTAAATGCGGGGCACCGGGTGGTGTCAAGTGAAGGATGCGCGACTCGACGAGGGCATGCGGATAGCTTGCCGACTGGCCGACAGGCCAGGATTACTGATAGGGTCTGTATCGATCTGCACACTTACTACCGTCAACCCGGGAGTCACCATGAGCCATACGCCGCACGAACTTGCCGAAGAGTTTCCCGCGCATGCCGAGCGCATCCACGATCTCAAGCAGTCTGACGCGCACTTCGCGAATCTCGCCGAGGAGTACCACGAGCTGAATCGGCAAGTCCATCGCATGGAGACGGAAGTCGAGCCGGTTGCCACCCACATCGAAGAAGATGTCCGCAAGAAGCGCCTCGCGGTGAAGGACACCATCGCGGCGTACCTCGAGCGCCCCGAGTCGGCTTGAGTCTCCATAACGCCGAGCAGCAGGCACGCTGATACGCGTCGCGAAAGCGAACCCTCAGGGCAATCGGGTCATGTGTGGTAATCACCCGAGACCTGCCCTGCCAGCAGCTGGCCGATGTCCTGTTCCGGGACACTGGGCAGTCGCTGGCGTCCCAGCCAAAACACCCCACGCAGCAGCGTATCGCTGCCTATCGAGAGATTGCTCGCGGCGACGATCAGGCGCAGGTGCCGGCGCGAGATCTTGACCTGCTTCCCGGCGGTATAGCCCGGATGGGTGGAAATCTTTTGCAGCGTGGCGAGCGCCATGCCGATCGACCAGCTGCAGAAACGCCGAATGCCGACCTCGGAGGCCGGAATGCGCAGCGTATATTCCTGCGCCAGCTTCAGATGATGATGGGCGACGGCCACCAGATAGCGGATGCCTTCTCGGAAGCCCGGGTGATCCTGCCAGTCATCTGTCTTCTCCAAGTCGACGCCACGCGCCTCGAAGACGTCACGGGGTAGCCAGCATATGCCCCGCTGGCGGTCATCCCAGACGTCCTTCAGTATATTCGTCATCTGCAGTCCCTGACCGAAGGCCACGGACAGGGGCCGCAACTCCTCTTGCTGTTCGTGAATTCGCGGATGGGTATCGGCGAACAGGCGGGTCAGCATTTCCCCGACGCAGCCGGCGACCACGTAACAGTAGTCGCGCAGGCAGCCACTGTCCGGCAGGCCATGCGGGTTCTTCAGGCGTTCGAAATCGGCCATGCCATGACACATGGTAGTGAGGCAGTCGCGCAGTGCCGTCTGTTGCACGCCCGGCAGTTCGCCGAAGGCGTGCAGCACGCCCGGCGTCTGTTCGACCAGCTCGCGTTCCAGCGGGTCTTGCACCAGGCCGGTGCCGAGCAGCGCTTCTGAGAAATCGCTGGCGGCGGTGGCGTTATCCAGTCCTGCCAGCAGGCGCTGATAGTGGGCGTCCTTCTCGTCGGGCACCATCTCTGTGCTGTCTTCCACCGTGTCGGCAATTCGGCACAGGAGATAGGCATTGGTGATTGCCGGGCGCAGGGACACCGGCAATTGCGGAATGGTCAGGGCGAACGTCCGGGAGACGCCCGGCAGCAGCCGGTCCTGAAGGGCGAGCGATGCAGGCCTCATGCCGGCAACCACCCGTCGAGCAGGAGTTTCCCGGCCTGGGTGGCGTCGTCATGGCCATTCGATTCGGTATGGATGCGATAACTCATGCCGGCATTATCGCCGATTTCGGGAGCCTTTAGGGAGGTTGGTCAGGGGATAAAGGCATCAACGGCCATTTTTGACGGTAATCGTCGTGCGAGTACCCAGCAAGCGGGCATTCCGGTGGGCGATGACATCTCGCCCCTGGAGAGGCAAGCTGGCGAATTCTTCACGGCCAGCGGGGAATTCCCATGCAGACCATCGGGCTGATCGGCGGCATGAGCTGGGAATCGACCCAGACCTATTACCGCCTCATCAACCAGCAGGTGAGAGGGCAACTGGGCGGTCTGCACTCGGCCAGGCTGGTGCTCTACAGCGTCGACTTTGCCGAGATCGAGATCCTGCAGCACCGTGGCGACTGGGAGGGCACCGCCCAGATACTCGGCGCGGCGGCCCAGGCGCTCGAAGCCGCCGGGGCAGACTTCCTCGTGCTCTGTACCAACACCATGCACAAGGTGGCCCCACAGCTCGAGCGCGCGGTTGTGGTTCCTTTGCTGCACATCGCGGATGCCACGACCAGCGTGCTGGAGGATGAAGGCGTGACTTGCGTGGGGCTACTGGGGACCCGGTTCACGATGGAGCAGGCGTTCTATCGCGACAGGCTCGAGGCGCGCGGCATCGAGGTACTGGTGCCCGATGAACCGCAGCGGGAAGTGATTCACGCCGTTATCTATCAGGAGCTCTGCCAGGGAGTCATTACGCTGGAATCCAGGGACGCCTACCTCGAGGTGGTGGACGCCCTGGCCAAGCGAGGCGCCCAGGGAGTGATCCTGGGCTGTACCGAGATAGGGTTGCTCGTTCAGGCGGGGGATACCGAGGTCAGGCTCTACGACACCACCGCCATCCATGCCGAGCAGGCGGTGCGCCGGGCGCTGGGGCAGGGCTGACCATTTGGAACGCCCCATCGGGCAGGGTAACGTCCAGGCTCGGCGCACCGCAGGGTCATTTCTTGAAGCGAGAGCGCGCCTTCTCGAAGGATTCGTTCAGGGAATCCCAGGCGCGCTCCGCGCCGGCCTTGATGTCGTCCCAGGCGTCGTCGCTGGAGTTGCGCAACTCCTCGAGCTTCTGGCGCATTTCCTCGCGCTTCGCTTCGAGCCGATCGATCTCCTCCTCCCGCTCAATGCGTGCATCGGCTTCGGCTTCATTCGCCTTGGCCTTCAGCTTGTCGACTTCGGCCTGCATCTCTTCCAGCTTGGCCTGCATTTTCTGCTCGTAGGCATCCTTGTTACTCATCAGTCGTTCTCCTCGTTGGTGACGGTCTGGTTAACCTCGAAGCCCTCGAACGTCGGCGGGCCCGGGTATAGCACCTCGCAGCGACTCTGACCGGCATTCACTCTCTGGGGATTGACCGGAATACACTGCATGGCGACGAAATGGATGCTCGCTCCTTGTCATCCGGCGGCGAATGGGGCCTGGATGACAATGACACCTTCTCATTGACATCATCCGCAAGCCAGGCCTTGATCAGGGATTGATAAGGCATATCTCGCTTGTTGGCCTCTGCCTTGATTCGGTCGAGTAACTCTTCAGCCCGTGATGTTCATCGGTCAGGCATTCAACAGCCCTGCGGTGATCGCCTCGCCGAGGTGGTCCACTGCCAAGGCCAGCTTCTCGTCGATCACATGGAGGTATTCCGTCCAGTCATCGATGTGGTGCAGTTCCCCCTTGCCGTCCGAGACGCCGCGCATGATGACGAGTGGCATCTCGAAGCGCATGCAGGCGCGCAGGCAGGCATAGCTCTCCATGTCCACCATGTCGGCGCTGATGGTGTCGTAGGCTGCGCCCGAAATGACATTACCGCCGGTCGACAGCGTGGCCTCGCGAATGCCCGGAATGCGCAAGGGCAGCGGGACGGTGGCCGGCAGGTCGAGGAAGGGCGTGACGCCCTTCTCGAAGCCCAACGAAGAAGCGTTCATGTCGCGGTAAGCAACGGAGGTCGCCTGATAGATCTCGGTCTGTTCGAGCACCCGGCTGCCGGCCGACCCCAGCGATACCACCAGATGCGGCGGGCACCCCTTCCGGGCGAAGGCGGAAAGCGCCGCCGTGAGCTCGACGGCCGCCTCGACGGGGCCCACGCCGGTCATCAGCGGCTCGAAACGCTGCCGGAGATGCGGACCGTATTCGGATTCGGCCGCCATTACGAAGAGGACATTGCGGCCGCCCAGTGCCGTCAGCGCCACCGATATACCGTGCATCGCGCTCACCTTTCGACCCTCGCCGCCATCATACTGCCTGTCTTGTCATGGGTGTCACGCCTTGTGGTGCCGGCAGGTCACCGTCGGGTTGAACGGCTCAATGTTACCGTTCGGGTTGTGGCGGAACCAGAGGTGCTGATCGTAGTGCGCCTCGAAGAAATTGGCTTTCTCGGTGGACGTGGACGAAAGGAGTGAACCGGGAACGCATCGACCAACCTCAGACCGGTAACGTCTCTTTCCAGCGCCAGGGGAGCAGCATGTCGAGGTCATCATTCTCGCCAAGCGTCGGTAGGGTCTCGAACACGAACTGCAGGTAGTCGTAGGGCGACAGACCATTTGCCTTGGCCGTTTCGATGAGACTGTAGATCGCCGCGTTGGCATGGGCGCCGCTCGGTGTGTGACTGAAGTGTGCTCGGCCACGAGGCTCGTGGCCGTGCGGTTCATGTCAGTTGCGCGCAAGCTTTTCTGCAGCGCTCATGCCAGGGGCGTTCAATTCACAAGGAAAGTCCCGTCAAGCCCAGAATACCCACGATGATCAGATAGCCTGCGAGGATATATCTGACCAGTTTGGGAAATACCAGTATGCCAATGCCGGCAGCGAGGCTGATCAGCGGCGTAAGTTCAAGTTGAAGTGTCATAAGGTCGGCTCCGGAATGTCTATTTTTTCATGAATGTTATGTACGCGCGGGTTGCAGTATCTGGTGCAGTGCACGCGTATGTTCAGCACTTTCATGTCCAAGGTAAGTGAGGTATCCGCCATCGCTGGACATGACGTCAACTTCAGCGGCCCCATGTGCGTCGTCGGTACTGGCCGCGCCGAATGCAGCCGTATCCGCTGCGATGATCTGCGGGCATGGCAAGCTTGTGCATGGAGGTGCGTGCTCAGTCACTTGAAGCGGGAGCGGGCCGACTTGATCGCGTCGCTCAGGGAGTCCCAGGCGCGCTCTGCGCCTACCCGAATATCGTCCCAAGCGTCGTCGCTGGAGTGGCGCAGCTCCTCGAGCTTCTTGCGCATCTCCTCGCGCCTCGCCTCGAGCCGGTCGATCTCCTCCTCCCGATCGATGCGCGCGTCGGCCTCGGCGCTGCGGACGCGGGCCTTCAGCTTGTCCACCTCGGCCTGCAGTTCATCCAGCTTGGCGCGCAGCTTCTGCTCGTAGGCTTCCCTGTTGCTCATATGGCCACTCCTTTCCGTTTCCGGTTCATGGAACCTTGAAGATAGCCTGTTCTCGAGTCGAGAAGGCATTTCCCCGAGGGTGGCATATGGAGCGGGGGATGATCGAATGAAATAGAGGAAGACATCGCAGCGCCGGAGGCGCGGTAGACGGATGCCGGCAGGCTTGGCATCCCGGCCGCGATCGGCGATGCTGGCGAGCACTCCTTGGTTTACAGGATGGTTACACCTTGTCAGGTCAACCTCGCCCTCCGGAGCAGGCCACGGCTGCCCCTGCCCCCATCGACACCGCGGACTGCCTGGCGGCGCTCAGCCGAGGTGGCAGCACCCTCATGAGCGCGGACCACTGGGCCGAGGGTGTCGACCGGCTGCTGGCGGAGATCGGTCCCGTTACCGGGGCGAGCCGTGTCTGGGTCTTCCAGCTTCTGGAGGTGCAGCCCGATGCCGTGGTCCAGGACTATGTCTTCGAGTGGGCATCGTCAGAGCACTACCGACAGCTCAATCAGGGCCGGTTCCGCTTCTTTTCCTCGTCGCTCAAGGATCCCGTCTATCGTCGTCTGGTTGAGGAGCGCCAGGCGGGGAAGCCTCATGACTTCTGTATCCCTGCCATGCCACCGGGACCGTTGCGGAGCGATCTCGAGAGCCAGGCGATTCAGTCCATGGCTACGGTGCCCATCTTCGTCAATGGCCATTGGTGGGGCACCCTGGGCATCGATGACTGTGAGCGTCCCGTCAGTTGGCGGGGACCCGGTCTCGACCTGCTCGAGGCCGCCGGCCAGCTGATCGCGGCGGCCGTCTACCGCTACCAACTGAACCATCGCTCCCGCCAGATCGAACTGTTCCACAAGGTGGCCGACTGCGGCGTCTGGGAGGTCAGTCTTCGCAATGGACGGGTATGGTGTTCCCAGGCGCTCAAGAGGGTGCTGGGTTACCCCGAGACGTATCCGCGACTGCCCTTGCGACGCCTGCTCGCCCGTCTGCACTCCGACGATCGCGCTGAGCTCCGGTCACGTTTGAGGGCCCTTCGGGGCGCCGCCGGGTCTGCCCAGTTTCGCCTGGACGCGCGGCTGCGGCTGGCTGGCCCGTTGTGGATTTGGCACGAGATCATTGGCGAGATCCAGTGCAACAAGTCGGGCCGGCCGGTCGCTGTCGCCGGGTTGCTTCTCGATATCAGCCAGCGCAAGCAGGATGAGGAGCAGGCGCTTGCCGCCGCGCAGCTCGACGCACTGACAGGCGCCCTCAACCGGCGCGGCATGGCCCAGCACCTCGAGACGATCGGCCCGGCCACGGCACCCCGCCACTTCATCCTGCTCGATATCGACCATTTCAAGGAGATCAACGACACTCATGGTCACCTGGTCGGCGATGCGCTGCTGCGGATGATGGTGGAGCGACTCCGCCACGAACTTCGCCCGGATGACGGTCTGGTGCGCCTGGGAGGCGAGGAGTTTGCCGTCCTGCTCGGCGGCATGCGGGATGACCAGGCTCTGGCGCTGGCCGAGCGCCTCCGCCGATGCGTCGCCGCGGAACCCTTCCTCGTGGAAATGCCGGAAGATGAGCAGCCGTTGATGGTGACGATGTCGATCAGCCTCGGGGTCGCCCGCCAAGGCGATGACGCTAGCCACGAGCCGAACCAGCTGATGGCCGATGCCGATCAGGCGCTCTATGCCGCGAAGCACGCCGGCCGCAACTGCGCGCTCTTCTACAGCTAGGCTCGGAATCCTCGCGCTGTGAATCTCGACACCGAATAGACCCGCCCGCTTCAGGGATACCGGTTGCCTGCGGGCCAGATTATTCCGTGTCGGTTCCAAAAGCAGTCAGCGTATTAACGGACGGACACTGGCCGATCGTCGCAGGCTCCTCGATCCGACCGCCTATGGGACCAACTATTCGTTGGTGCTAGGCTGAATCCCAGAACGACATAACCACACTGCCCATACGCAAAGGATGGCGCCATGGCGACGGACGCTGCCGACACCCTCATTACTCCACCCCGCGTTCTCGACAGGGGCAGGCGGTCATCGGTCCTCCTGGCAGTGATTGCCATGGCGGGATGAACCATGACTAACAACCAGCACCCCGAGCAGCGCGCCCGCGATCGCATCGATGACCAGCTCCGCTCCTCCGGCTGGGTCGTACAGAGCCTGGCAGAGCTAAATCCGTCGGCAGGGCGGGGCGTGGCGGTGCGGGAGTATCCCACCGATACCGGGCCCATGGATTACCTGCTGCTGGTGGACGGGGTGCCGGCGGGCTTGATCGAGGCCAAGCGCGAGGAAGAAGGCCACCGCATCAGCACGGTGGAGGAGCAGTCGGCCCGCTATGCCGAGGCCGAGCTGAAGCATATCGGCAAGGTGGATTTGCGCTTCGTCTTTGAGGCTACTGGCGAGATTACTCGCTTCACCGACCGGGAAGACCCGTTGCCCCGCGCCCGCGAGGTGTTTCAGTTCCATCGCCCTGAGACCCTGGCGGAGTGGCGCTCGCAGTCTGCTCCCTTTCGGGCCCGGCTTCAGGCCTTGCCGGCACTGCAGCCGGACGGCCTGCGCGACTGCCAGTTCCGCGCCATTCGGCAACCTGGAAGCCTCCTTCAAGGAGAACCGCCTCCGGGCGCTGATCCAGATGGCCACCGGGGCGGGCAAGACCTTCACCGCCATCACCAGCATCTACCGCCTGCTCAAGCACGCCGGGGCCAAGCGCGTGCTCTTCCTGGTGGATACCCGCAACCTGGGCGTGCAGGCGGAGAACGAGTTCCACCAGTACCTGCCCCAGGACGACAACCGCAAGTTCACCGAGCTCTACACCGTCCAGCGCCTGCGCTCGCCCCATGTGCCCAGCGACGGCCAGGTCTGCATCAGCACCATCCAGCGCCTCTACTCCATCCTCAAGGGCGAGCCACTGGACGAGGAGGCCGAGGACGAGCCGGCCGGGCTCGATGCCCTGCGCAAGGAACCGCTGCCGGTGGTCTACAACCCGAAGGTGCCGCCGGAGTTCTTCGACGTCATCGTCATCGACGAGTGCCACCGCTCCATCTACAACCTCTGGCGGCAGGTGATCGAGTATTTCGACAGCTTCCTGGTGGGGCTCACCGCCACGCCGGACAACCGCACCTACGGCTTCTTCCAGCAGAACGTGGTCAGCGAATACCCGCTGGAGCAGTCCGTGGTGGACGGCGTCAACGTCGACCACTTCGTCTGGCGCATCGACACCCGGCTGACCCGCGAGGGCGCGACGATCGAGGCGGAGGAGACCGTCGAGCACCGCGACCGCCTGACCCGCGAACAGCGCTGGTCGCAGCTCGACGAGGATCTGGAATACGCCGGCAGCCAGCTCGACCGCAGCGTGGTCAACCCCAACCAGATCCGCACCGTCATCCGCGCCTTCCGCGACGCCCTGCCGCGCATGTTCCCGACCGCCGCCTGCCCGAGGGCGAAGGCGGCCCGTGCCGGCGTCGAGGTGCCCAAGACCCTGATCTTCGCCAAGACCGACAGCCACGCCGACGACATCATCAACATCGTCCGCGAGGAGTTCGCCGCCGGCAACGACTTCTGCAAGAAGATCACCTACCGCATCGACGAAGACCCCCAGAGCCTGCTCAACAGCTTCCGCAACGACTACAACCCGCGCATCGCCGTCACCGTGGACATGATCGCCACCGGCACCGACGTCAAGCCCATCGAGTGCCTGCTGTTCATGCGCGACGTGAAGAGCCGCAACTACTACATGCAGATGGTCGGCCGCGGCACCCGCAGCCTGGACGCCGACGGCCTGCGCCGGGTCAACCGCTCGGCCACCGGCCCCAAGGCACACTTCGTGCTCGTCGACGCCGTGGGGGTGAGCGAATCGAAGAAGATGGAAACCGGCAGCCTGGAGCGCAAGCCCAGCGTGCCCATGAAGGACCTGATGCAGGCCGTGACCATGGGCGTGCGCGACCCGGACACCCTGACCAGCCTGGCTGGCCGCCTGGCCCGGTTCAGCAAGCGGCTCGACGACGACCAGCACCGGGAAGTGCGCAAGATCACCGGCGGGCCGGATCTCAACGCCATCGCCGCCGAACTGCTGGGCACCGACGACCCGGACGCCCTGCGCCGCGCCGCCCGAGAAAACCACCAATTGCCCGAAGCCGCCGAGCCGAGCCCGGAGCAGATGGAGGCGGTGCGCGAGGAGCGTGCCCGCTATGCCACCGCCGCCGTCACCGGCCCGCTGACCACCTATCTCGAGGAGGTCCGCCAGCGCCAGGAACAGCTGGTGGACGAGATCAATCCGGACGAGGTCACCATCAGCGACTGGGAAACCGACGCCGAAACCCACCGCGAGAACCTGCGCCGGGAATTTCAGGACTGGCTGGAAGCCCACCGGGACGACATCGACGCCCTGACCATTTACTATCACGCAGCCGCACCGGCGGCGGGAGATCACCGCCCGGGCCATCCGCGAGCTGCTCGAGGCGCTGAAGCGCGAGCAACCCAAGCTCGCCCCGGCCCGGGTCTGGGACGCCTACGCCCGCCTGGATGACGTGCAGGCGCGCCGGCCGGAAACCGAACTGGCCCAGATCATCGCCCTGGTGCGCCGGGTCAGCGGCTGGGACGACAGGCTCACGCCCTACGCCGAGACGGTGCGCGCCAACTTCAAGCGCTGGGTCTTCGGCCGGCACTCCGGCAACCAGCCCAAATTCAACGAGGAACAGATGGCCTGGCTGGAAAAGATCCGCGACCACATCGCCGCCAGCTTCCACATCGGCGTGGAGGACCTGGACTACGCCCCCTTCGACGCCGAAGGCGGGCGCGGGCGCATGTGGCAACTGTTCGGCGAGGACATGGAGAGCGTGTTGGACCAGATGAATGATGAGATGGCGGCGTGATGCGACGACGAACGAAGCAGTTCAGGGAACTCCTCTCGGCAGCGGTAGCCTGTGCAGGCTTAGGAGGTGGTGTGCTCGAGGAAATTCCCTACAACCGGGAATGCATAGTAGAAGCACAATCAATATGCAAGCACCGGGCTGTATCCGGTGATTGATCAGGTGCAAGGAATACATTTCGCGGTACTACGGTGCCACCGTGGAAGGTTGCGTTATATCGATGATTACACCTGGATGGGAGTGTTCTGTTTGGGGATGGCGCTCGATATCGTTAAGTTGGATAGACAAAAGCTTCATGTCCGGGCAACAGATCGGCGTTACAAGTCCTTCATCCTGTGACAGGGTTGATCCGTGATTTCTTCTGCTACTATCCTGAGATTTCGTGGACTATCCGACCGTTGTACTGGCACGACAAGGTTGAAGCTAGACATTAGCGTAGCATGCGCGAGATAGCCATCGCTTTACCTGCCGCCAGTCGAACGAACAACGCCGCATCGTCGCCAAGATCGAAGAACTCTTCTCCGAACTGGACAACGGCGTGGAAAGCCTGAAAACCGCCCGCGCCCAGCTCAAGACCTACCGCCAGTCCCTGCTCAAGGCCGCCTTCGAAGGCCGCCTCACCGAGCAATGGCGCCGCGACAACGCCGACCAACTCGAAACCGCCGACCAGCTCCTCCAGCGCATCCGCGAAGAGCGCGAAGCCCGCTACCAGCAGCAGTTGGAAGAGTGGAAAGCTGCCGTGGCGGAGTGGGAGGCGGATGGCGAGATCGGGAAGAAACCAAGGAAACCCTCAGCAATGAAAGTCTCCAAATGTAGAGCCAGACGACGTGATTGCACCTTGCTCTCTGAAAGCGTGGACGTACCGCTTGGCGAGCTTATCAGAGCGTGATGGGCTTTATGCCGAGTTCGAGTATGGCAAGCCAGGATTGTTGATTCAGTTGATAGATCGCCTATTTATCGATTGGTCGATCGTTAGCGTGAAGGTGGTCTTACGATTTTAAGCAATGGTCTGCAGAGCGAATGAGGCCTGATGATTTACGCTTGAAGAGAATGATGTACTTGGTGAATGAGAGTATGAGATACGTGTCGAGTATTTGGGGAGGCTGACGTCTTCGGTTCCAGATAAGCATAACACAGAAATGTATGTTCGAGTAGCAACGTTATCTCGGCGACTTGAGATTTTATGCGAAGTTTGTTTCGCACTGAAATGGTATAGTCGGCAACATATTTCGAGTAAAGTCGAGGGAAGTCTGACAATCAGCCAGACGAATGCTAAGCTGTTCTGTAAATGCCAGTGCGAGGTCAACCAATCTAATGTTCGAACTAGCGGGAGGATTCCGCTTCATTGCTAGAGAAGAAGTCGAGATTATTGCAAGCATTCGATTGTTCGGAAATGTGCAGCATCTGGAAGATGAGACTGATCTTCGACGTCTGATGACCCTGTCCTTCGCCAATCCATCCTGAAACGCGCCTTCGAAGGCAAACTCGTTCCCCAGGACCCGAACGACGAACCCGCCAGCGTACCTGCTGGAACGCATCCGCCAGGAGCAGGCGAACCAGCCCAAGGCCGGGCGCCGCAAGCGCAAGGCCGAGGCATCGGCATGAATATTTCCACCGCCCGCGCACTGCTCGACCAGCTCCGGCAGCTCGATGAATCCGATCGCATCGAGGCCAAGCGGGCCTCGGCCATCGGCAAGTCGGTGCTGGAGACGGTCTGCGCCCTGGCCAACGAGCCGGGTCTGGGCGGTGGCTGGCTGTTGCTGGGAGTGGAAAAGGCCTCGGACCAGCCGGGGGATTACCGGGTGGCCAACGTCGAGAACCCAGACAAGCTGCTCAATGACCTGCATTCGCAGTGTGCCAATGCCTTCAACGTGCCGGTGCGGATTCAGGCCCGGGCGGAAGCGCTGGAAGAGGGCACGGTCATTGTGGTGGAAGTGCCGGAGGCCGATCCGGCATCCCGCCCCATCCACTTCGCCAACCAGCCCCTGCCGCGCTCCGCGTGGCGGCGCGGACCCAGCGGCGACTATCGCTGCAACCAGGATGACCTGGCGGCGCTGTACCTGGGACGGGCCGGCCAGAGCCATGATGCCTCGCTCGTCTCCGGTGCCAGCCTGGAGGATCTGGACCCGGACGCCATCGAGCACTACCGTGATGCCCGCCGCGCGGTGAACCCGGCGGCGGAAGAGCTGACCTTTTCCGATCCGGAGTTGCTGGAGGCGCTGGGCGCCGTGGTCCGCAAGTCGGGCGAGCTGCACCCCACGGTGGCCGGGGTGCTGCTGTTCGGCCGCCGGGGCGCCCTGCGCCGGCTGTTCCCTGCCAACCGCGTCGACTACATCCGCATTCCCGGCAAGGAGTGGATCGAGGACCCCCACGAGCGTTTCACCACCCTGGATCTGCGCGACACCCTGCCCCGGCTGATACAGCGGGCCACCGCGGCGGTGCTGGACGATCTGCCGCGAGCCTTTCAGCTGCCGGAGGGGGAAATTAGGCGGGGCGAGAAGACGGTGCTGCCGGACAAAGTGGTCCGGGAAGCGGTGGTAAACGCGGTGATGCACCGCAACTACCAGCGCCAGCAGCCCATCCAGCTGCTGCGCTACAGCAACCGGCTGGAGGTGCAGAATCCGGGCTACTCGCTGAAGGCGCTGGAGAACCTGGGCGAGCCCGGCTCGCAATGGCGCAACCCGGTGATTGCCTCGGTGCTGCACGAAATGGGGCTGGCGGAGACCAAGGGCAGCGGCATCCGCGTCATGCGCCGACTGATGGAGGAGGCGGGGCTTTCGCCACCGAGCTTCGATTCCGACCGGCACAACGACCAGTTCGCCGCCACCTACCTGTTCCACCACTTCCTGAGCGAGGCGGATATTGCCTGGCTGGGCCAGTTCCGGCACCTGGGGCTCGGCGAGGACGAGCAGCGGGCGCTGATCTTCATCCGGGAGACCGGCCGGATAACCAACTCCGATTACCGCGACCTGAACCGGGTCGATACCCTCGCCGCCAGCCAGCGTCTGGCTCACCTGCGGGATCTGGGGCTCGTCGAGCAGGTGCCGCGCGGCCCGGCCACCTACTATGTGCCGGGGGAGCGGCTCGAACCGCTGGCGGAGAAGGCGGAAGGCGACCTCTTCACCCGCTTATCACAGGAGTCTGGGGGCTTATCTACACAGTCAGAGGGCTTATCTACGCAGTCCGAGGGCTTATCGCAGGAGTCCGGAGGCTTATCTACGCAGTCCGAGGGCTTATCTACGCAGTTCGAGGGCTTATCTACACAGTCCAAGGGCTTGTCTAGGGAGTTCCTTCTGATCCGAACTGCCCGAGTCGCTGCGCCAGGCCATAGAGTCTATGGGCCAGAGGAGTCGGGATATCAGCCGGATGGAATCCGTCATCCTGCAGCTTTGCGCATACCGACCTTGCTCCCTGAGCGAACTGGCAACGATCACGGGCCGTAACCGCCATTACCTCCGGCACCGTTATCTGAAGCCATTGATACGAAACGGGCAGCTTCAGAGAAAGTACCCCCATGAACCCAACCGCCCGGATCAGGCCTACATCGCCACCGAGGAGCCCTCATGAACGCCGAAAGCCTGGTTTCCAAGGTCTGGAACTTCTGCCACATGCTCCGCGACGACGGCGTGAGCTATGGCGACTACCTGGAACAGCTCACCTACCTGATCTTCCTCAAGATGGCGGACGAATACGGCCGGCCGCCCTGGAACCGCGACGTGGGCATCCCCCAGCGCTACGACTGGCAAAGCCTCAAGGCGCGCAAGGGCGCCGAGCTGGAGGGCCATTACATCGAGCTGCTGCGCGAGCTGGGCAAGCAGCCGGGCATGCTGGGCCAGATCTTCACCAAGGCGCAGAACAAGATCCAGGACCCGGCCAAGCTGGCGCGGCTGATCGACCTGATCGATGCCGAGACCTGGGTGATGCTGGATGCCGAGGTCAAGGGCGACATGTACGAAGGCCTGCTGGAGCGCAACGCCCAGGACACCAAGTCCGGCGCCGGCCAGTACTTCACCCCGCGCCCGCTGATCCGCGCCATGGTGGAGTGCGTGCGCCCGCAACCGGCCAGAACGATCTGCGACCCGGCCTGCGGCACCGGCGGCTTCTTCCTCGCCGCCTACGACTACATCAAGGATCACCACCTGGCGGAGATGACCGCCGAGGAGAAGCAGGCACTCAAGCACCGCACCTTCTTTGGCAACGAGATCGTACCCGGCGCGCGGCGCATGTGCCTGATGAATCTCTTCCTGCACAACATCGGCGACATCGGTGACGACCCCACCATCTCGCCCACCGACGCGCTGCTGGCGGAAAACCCCCGGCGGCACGACTACGTGCTGGCCAATCCGCCCTTCGGCAAGAAGAGCACGCTCACCATCACCAACGAGGCCGGCGAGCAAGAGCGCGAGGAGTTCGAATACAACCGCCAGGACTTCTGGGCCACCACCTCCAACAAGCAGCTCAACTTCGTCCAGCACATCCGCACGCTGCTCAAGGAGAACGGCCAGGCCGCCGTGGTGGTGCCGGACAACGTGCTGTTCGAGGGCGGGGCGGGCGAGACGGTGCGCCGCAAGCTGATGGAGACCACCGAGCTGCACACCATCCTGCGCCTGCCCACCGGCATCTTCTACGCCCATGGCGTCAAGGCCAACGTGCTGTTCTTTGATGGTCTTCGTCGTTGGGTGTGGAATTCGCCCCCTGAGCTGGGCCAGGATAGAGCCTCCACTTGGACAGGAGGCATGGCATGGACGGCACCCAGATTCTGACCCTCGGCCTGGGCCTGGAAGCGCCCTGGATTCTCAAGGACCAGCACCTGGATACCGCCGTGTCGCCTCACCGCCTGGACCTCTATGTCGAGGCCGAGCGAGGCAGCCTCTACCCCTGCCCGGAGTGCGGCAAGGCCTGCCCGGCCCACGACTTCGCCGACAAGACCTGGCGGCACCTGAACTTCTTCCAGCACCACTGTTACCTGCACGCCCGCGTGCCTCGCACCAAGTGCCCCGAGCATGGCGTCAAGCGCATCGAGGTGCCCTGGGCGCGGCCTGGCAGCGACTTCACCCTGCTGTTCGAGCAGGCCGCCATGTCGCTGGTCAAGGAGATGCCGGTGCTGGCCGTCTCCCGGCAGCTGGAGATCTCCGACAAGCGCCTGTGGCGCATCGTGCACCACTACGTGGGCCGCATGCTGGGTGAGCTGGATCTGTCCAGCGTGACCACCGTCGGCGTGGACGAGACGGCCTCTCGACGAGGCCACCGCTATGTCACGGTGTTCCTCGACATGCAGCGCAAGCAGGAGCCGGTGCTCTTCGCCGTCCCGGGCCATGGCAAGGACGCCATCAAGGCGTTCAGCGCCTTCCTGGCGGCCCATGGCGGCAACCCGGACAACGTGGTCGAGGTCGTCTGCGACATGTCACAAGCTTTCCTCAGCGGCGTGGCCGAGAACCTTCCCAGGGCCGAGGTCACGGTCGACTGGTTTCATATCGTGCAGACCTTCACCAAGCGACTGGACGAGGTGCGCAAGAAGGAGCGCCGCGAGCAGGGGCACCCCAAGGCGCTGCGCTGGGCAGTGCTGAAGCGCCTGGATAACGACAACCTGACGGCCAACCAGCTGGCCGCCCTCCAGGAGCTGATGGCCGATCGAGAGTGCCACTGCCGATGCCTGGGTGATCAAGGAGAAGCTGCGCTGGATCCAGAAGGCCCCGACGCCCCGAGCGGCTCAGTGGCGCATCACGAACTACCTCAAGGTCATGAAAGCGGCGGTCTCCGAGAGGCCACTGCTTAAGCCGATGGGAAAGGCCCTGGCGACGCTGGAGCGGCATGCCGAGCAGGTGGTGAGGCGCTGGATCTCGGGACTGACCAACGCACGCCTGGAGGGCATGAACGGGCTATTCCAAGCCGCCCGGTCACGCGCACGCGGCTACCGGAACGTGGCCAACTTCATCGCCATGATCTACCTGATCGGCAGCCCCGTGGGCCGCTTGCTGGATCAGGCCAAATCCACATGAAACGTCGAAGAACCAAAATGCTGAGGTTCTAAAAAGGGCTGGTCTAGTGATGGCTCTCACAGCGTGGGAGACATACGTTGAGGACCGTATCACCGAAGCCATGGATAAGCGTCTAAGTATCGTCTCGGGTAGTTATGTCGATGAGTTTATTCAGAAAAAGCTGCAACAAGAGCTTAAGCAGTTTCATAACCCCACTTCCGACAAGACCAGAAAAATATTCCAGGACTATCTTGGATTGGATGTTACCTCGGCATGGTCATGGTCAAATGTAACTCCGGAAAATGCTCGAAAATCGTTAAACCAGTGGATTTCAAAGCGCGGAGATGCCGTTCATCGCTCAAAGCCAATCAACAATGGGCCGCCGGCTGCTCATTTAATCAAGAAAGACGAACTCGAAAAAGTTATTAGATTCCTGAGGGAACTGGTTCGCGCAACGGATGAGTATCTTGAGCAAAATCTCTAACAATTCGCGCCAGTACGCGGCCGTGGTAGGTAGCCTGCGCCCTGTTTTAGGCGCAATGCATCAGCTCAGGTGGTTGTCCCAACTCAGGTCGAGAGCATCGATCCGCAGCGGTGGCGAGCCATCACCCGGAACGCTAAATAGCTCCCCCTGGCCCGATGATACCCAGAAGCCACCGCGACCGTCGGGCAGGGCGCCGGCGGCATCCGGGAGGTGGTGGCTTGCCATCAACTTTCTTTCGTCCCGATCCAGCAGCAGAACCCGATGACCTCGGGGGGCGGTGATCAACGCGCGTGCGGTATCGGGTGCCATGGCGATGCTGGCAATGTAGTGACGCAGCTCGTCAGTGAGGTCGTCTGGCAGGACAATCTCGGCAAACGCTCCCTCTGGCCCGCGAAAGGCCAGCAGTGGTTGCCGTTCCCAGGCCGGGCCTTGGAACTGATATCCCGCCAATACGCTGCCGTCAGGGGCGACGTCGAGATGACGGCAGCTGAGCTGATGATGGCTTGGGGTATGTCGCTCAAGGATCTCGCCGCTCAGCCGGTCCACCAGCAACAGTGCCGGCGCCATGTCATCCAGATTGAGTTTCACCCGACCGTAGTCAGGATGAGTCCGGATGCCACCAAGCCCAACGACCAGCGTCTGTCCATCCGGCATCAGGCGCAGCTCATGGGGGCCGATGCCAGTGAGGTCGATTTCACCTTCCAGGGCATAGTCGTTTTCGGCATCGAAGACGCGTATCACCCCCGTTCCATCCTCGATCCGATTGGCGGTGGCATAGAGGTACCGGCCGTCCGGGGAGAAGGCGCCGTGACCATAGAAGTGGTAGGCAGGGCCGGCCGTGATACGGGTGATCTCGCGTTGCCTGATGCCGTCCAGCACATGGGCCGATCGGCCTGGACGCCTGGAGAACAGCACTATCTGCGGACACCCCGGTCGTCGACAGCCGCTGTGGCAGCGTTCCGGCACGGGGATGCGGCAATGGCTCCCGGTGGCCGGCTGATACCCGATGAGCTGGTGGCCCTGGGCATCGTCGATGGCACTCCATAGCCAGGTGTTCTGATGCTCACGCTGTGCCCAGCCAAGAGGTGGCAAGCCGAGGGAACCCAGCCCCACCACGGCTGCCTTGAGGAACTCACGTCGCTGCCACATGCTAGTCCCCATCGCTGGCGTTGAAGCCTCGGGCGACTCCCAGGGCAGAGAGGATCTCACGTCCCATCCAGTTCAGCTGGCTCACCTCAACATAAAGGCCCTGCACCGCGGAGCGGGCGGCCGGCTCCTCCAGCACGCGGGCGATCCCGCCCTCAATGTCGTCAACCTCATCCAGCGCCTGGTCAAGCGTGGCGGCGAAGTCATCGTAGAGCGCTTCCTGATCTGCCTGCTGCATCAGAACGCGCAATCCCGGGAGATAGGCCTGTTCCAGCCCGGAGAGGCTGGCAGCGATCAGTGTGACCGATTGCTGGCTTCTCCATGCCTCGGCGAGGTAAGCATTCGGCGATCCACCCGTCAGGCCCAAGGGGTCGGCAAGCCGCTTGGTTTCCATGGTGTCCAGGGCTTGCAGGCCGGCCTCCAGCGTGGCTTGGGTATAGGTGTCGGTATCCCGGTAATGCCCACCAAAGGCTTGCCAGTCGTCATGCAGCTGGCGAGTCGTAGCTTCCAGGTGCTTGGTGATGGCCGATAGCAGTCCACAGGCCTGTGGTGCCGCCAGGGCTTGAGGTGTGTCCAGCTCATCATCGAACAGCAGATATTCCAGTGCCGGAAACCCCTGTACCGCCACGCTGTCGTCGGCAATGGACTGCATGGTGGGTGCTGTATCAGCCTTCAGCCAAGCGGAGACCTTGCGGCCCACCAGGTTCTTGCGATCGGGCCAGAACTGCAGTTGCCATCCCCGACTCTGTTGCTCGATCGGGCCGAAGTTGACGAAGCGAACCGCCTGCCACGCCTGGTAGGCATCGAGCCACAGGTCCTCCAGTGCTGCCCGTCCCTCTGCTGATGGCGAGTGACAATAGTCGGTCGCCTGTTCGGCGAGCCGCTGAGCATCGCTGGCCAGCTCGGCGTAGCCGTCACCGATGGCCTCATGCCAAAGGTCGCGTGCGGTGGGTGGCTCGTCGGCAATCGCTGCCGGCAAGGGGGCGGCCATCATCAGGGCCAGCAGCCCGGCTAACCCCCGACGGCCCGTGAACGCGGTTGCGGTGAGTTCAGGTATCACAGCGACTCCAGGAAGCGAAGTAAATCGTGGCGGCTGGACGTGGAGAGGGCCCTGTAGCCAGCGGCGGCGGGCCCGGCTTCACCACCGTGCCAAAGAATCGCCTCTTCCAGCGTGCGAGCTCGTCCATCATGAAGGAAGCCAGCCTGCGGGTTGACCTTCTGGGCGAGTCCGATGCCCCACAGAGGCGGGGTGCGCCACTCTCTGCCGGTCGCCTCGAACTCCGGCCGTCCATCCGCCAGCCCCTCTCCCATGTCATGGAGAAGAAGGTCGCTGTAGGGCCACAGCGTCTGATCGGCGAGCTCGGGCCGTGCGGCATCGGCGGCCGTGCGCTGTCGCGGAGTATGGCAAGCCGCGCAGCCGAGGGTGTTGAACGTCTCGGCACCGGCAACCACCCGCGGATCCTCCATCTGGCGACGCTTGGGCACGGCAAGACTGGAGGCATAGAAGGCGACGAAATCGGCGATCTCGTCGCTCACTTCCGGGCTTCCCCCGTGAGGCAGCACCGCGCAATCCTGGCTGGGCATGCAGTCGGTGTGAGGGAAAAGGCTCGATGTCAGACCCATGTCGTCGGCGAAAGCACGAAGGTTCTGTTGTTCGACGGAGGGCTGTCCGGCCTTCCAACCGAAGCGACCCATCACCGTCTCACCGCGCTCTTCATCCCAGACGCGGTTGATGCGTCCCGAGATCCCGTCACCATCTCGGTCCTCGGGGTCGGCTCGCTCCGTGATGCGTTCTGCCGGGATGGCTTCGAGAAGCCCCAGGCCGATCATGGGCGGGGCGACACGTGGCGGAAGTGAGCAGCTCGTCAGGCAGCTGCCCATAGGCCGGGTTGATGATCCGGTATTCGGGAACCCGCAGGGAGACGACGTCACCGTCATCGAGTGTGATTGTCTTCTCGGTATAGCTAACCTGCATGTCGGCCTCGGTGTCGAAGCCGGTGATGGCCGCCGTCTGCAGCTGCCCACCATAGTGAGGCAGGGGATTGATGCCCTGACGCTTCAGTACCTCTGCATCTGCGCCTTCCGCTGGCAACGACAGGCGCAGGAACAGGGAAACGGCACGCTCTTCCCCGCTCGGAGGGTGGCCACGGCCATCCTTGATGTGACAACCCTGACAGCTGTTGGTATTGATCAGCGGGCCCAGCCCGTCACGGGCATCGGTACTGGCCGGCGCTTCCACCCAGGGGTTGCGGAAGAAGCTATTGCCGACGCTGAAATCCAGGCGCTTAGTCATCGACATGTTGCCCAGCGGAAGCGAATAGGCGTTGTGGTCGAACTGCGCCACCGAGCCCTCGCCCCCGCTGTCCGGTGTCGTCTGTACAGGGAAGGCGGCATGCGCTGGTAGTGCCATCAAGGCGACCAGGGCGCTGCCCAGCATGACAGCGGCAAAGGGGGAGCGTCGGGACATTGGGAGGCCTTGAAGTTACGAAAGTGTTCAACGACGAAGGCCGCCACCAGCGAGGCTGGTGGCGGCCATGTTCAGGGACTAATTGTATCAGAACGCGTGGCCAGCATCGTCAGGCTGCAGACTGGTGACCCCGAGGGTCCCCGCCACTTTCTCGATAGAGCCGGTCTGAGTGACCAGAGCCAGGATGGCACCATTGATCATTTCTTCACCCTGCTCATTACCGGGAGCGATCATCATGTCGAAGGCCATGGGAGAGCTCTCCGCCTCGGCCGCGACTTTCAGGTCCTCCAACTCGGCCATGGACGCTTCGAACTGCTCGCGTAGCGTGGCGTCGAGCTCAGCGTCCTGCTGGGCCACCAGGTCCGCGACGGAAGGACCTTCGATGACACTGCCATCCAGGCGCTCGTACTCGCCCAGGTAGACGTTCTGAACCCCCAAGCCGTTATAGAAATGCGAATTGTGGGTATTGTCGCTGAAGCAGTCGTGTTCGTCCTCGTAGGAGTTAGCCTCCAACGCGACCTTCATGCGTTCGCCCGCCAGTTCACCCAGTGACAGCGAGCCCATGCCGAACAAGATCCGCCTGAGGCCCTCCTGTGCGGGCTCTGAGAGCAGTGCCTGGCGATAGTTTTCCTGCTGGTCAGGCGACCATTGAGCGACCATCCACTCCAGGTCATTCACCAGCAGATCTGATGCCGCATCAAGATAGGCACGCCGCCGGTCGCAGTTGCCATGGGTGCAGTCGTCACCGGTCATGTAGTCGCTGGCCGGCCGCTCACCGTTGCCGCTGTCGAAGCCATTGAGGTCCTGGCCCCAGAGCAGGAATTCCAGTGCGTGATACCCGGTCGCCACATTGGCCTCTGAACCGCCTACCTCGTTCAGGTCGGCGAGTAATTCCGGCGTTATCTCGCTGACGTCGAGCGTCTCCCCACCGACCTCGATGGAAGTATTGGCCACGATGTTGGCGGTAGCACCGGCATTGCCCAGCTCATGCTGATAATCGTCGCTGGCGACGTAGTCGATCATGCCTTCGTCCAGCGGCCAGGCATTCAGCTGGCCTTCCCAGTTATCGACGATCGGGTTACCGAAGCGGAAGACCTCGCTTTGCTGGTAAGGTACACGCGCTTCGAGCCAGGCTTGACGTGCCGCCGCAAGGGTCTCGGCTGAGGGAGCCTTCAGCAAGGCATCAATGCGCTCGTTGAGCTTCTGAGCTGCCGACAGGGCATCGGCATACGTGGCATGGGCAACGTCGGCATAATGGCTGACGACCGACTGGGGGGTAACCGTATCCTCGGCGGCGAGAGCGCTTACAGGAATCAACGCGGCCAGGGCGATGGCGCTGGTCAGTGGTAGGCGAACGGGTAGGGAAGTCATAGGGTTCCTGTCGGACGTTGTCAGTTGGTGGCGAATCAATTCCACTAATAACGTAAGGCAATCCGTTACCCTATGCAAATAGGAATTAGTAGCATTCCGTGGCGCGATCCATCCAGCCACCAAGCTCGGCGTAATCGCTTGGCGCCCACCCACATGATTTCCCTGGTCTCGGTTTCACCCGGTCCGCCGGCTGTCATTGACATCATCCGCAAGTCAAGCCCTGATCAGGGATTGATAGGGCATATCTCGCTTGTTCGCTTCGATCTTGATTCGGTCGAGTAACCCTTCAGGCAAACGAAGCTAGATGGTTTTCGTAGATGGCTTCAATTTCGGAAAAGAAGTGGGTTCTGCCTGGCTCCAGTCCATGTAGTCGGAGGAGTCGTGGTTTTCCCAGAACTCCCGTTCCTCTGCTTCGCTCTTGAACTCAGGCACCTTTCTTTGCGTGATCATAAACAGCCCTCTCTTTGCGGTGCATGGCGAGAGTAGATACCACCTGAATCATCATGCCGCTTTTTCGTGTGAACCTACAACCGCCCCAACCCACTCACCCGCATCACTCTTCTCTACTACCGCATCCAGCAGCTGGCCGCGACCGGTCTCGACCAGGGTGAGCCAGTGGCGGGCGCGGGTGATGCCGGTGTAGACCAGCTCCCGGGTCAGGATCGGGTTGGGGGCGTCGGGGAGCAGCAGGGCGGTGTGGGTGAACTCCGAGCCCTGGGACTTGTGCACTGTCATCGCAAAGACCGTCTCCACCGCCTGCAGGCGGCTGGGCAGCACCCATTTGATCTGGCCGCTGCCATCGCTGGCGGGGAAGGCGGCGCGTAGCAGGGGGCTGCCCGCGTCCCGAATGCGTGCCCCGGTCTTTGAGAGACAATGTCACGCCGAGAGCTCGTGCTCGATAGCCGTGGCTACGAATTGATTGAGGCTCTGCCCCTTGGCGGTGGCGGCATCGACGGCGTTCTTGTGCAACTCCTCAGGTAGGCGCACCTGGAACTTTCCGGAGTAGGACTTGTTGGGCTCTATTCCGCGTTCCCGGCACTCTTCCAGGAAGATGCGCAGCGAAACCCGCCCTTCTTCACGCAGCTTTCTCACGCTGTCCGCGTAGAAGTCGGCACCACCGTTCAGGCCGGTAAACTCGCCGCGGAACATCTCGATATCCGGGTCGTACTGGATGACGGCGCGATAGCCGTCGATGATCATGATGTTGTTCACGGTGTCTCTCCGTTCTCTTCCAACCACTTGCGTATGCTGGCCACCGCGCCCTTGTCGGTATCCGGTGATGGATGGGGGCGGTGAAACACGCGTACTTCGCCAAACAGCGTGACGGCGATACGAGAGCCTTCCCGTTCCCGGATGTCGGTGCCCATTGACTGGAGCAGCGATTCGATGTCGCTCCACGGGATCGAGCCCGGAGTGGGTCTGCTGAAGATGGCTGCCAGCGTCTTGGCGTGTTTTCGCTTCATGCCTGAACGGTACTAAATTTTGATACCACCAGCAAGGCATCCCCTGCCGCTGGTTGTTCTAAAATCTCCCCAGCCCACTCAACCGCATCACTCTTCTCTCCACCGCATCCAGCAGCTGGCCGCGCCCGGTCTCGACCAGGGTGAGCCAGTGGCGGGCGCGGGTGATGCCGGTGTAGACCAGCTCCCGGGTCAGGATCGGGTTGGGGGCGTCGGGGAGCAGCAGGGCGGTGTGGGTGAACTCCGAGCCCTGGGACTTGTGCACTGTCATCGCAAATACCGTCTCCACCGCTTGCAGGCGGCTGGGCAGCACCCACTTGATCTGGCCGCTGCCATCGCCGGCGGGAAAGGCCACGCGCAGCGCCGGGCCGCGGTGGGCTCCCCCGGCTGACGTTGCCGACTGGGGCAGCGCCAGGGTGATGCCGATATCGCCGTTCATCAGCCCCAGGCCGTAGTCGTTGCTGGTCACCAGCACCGGGCGGCCGGGGTACCAGAGCCGGCGACCGTCGCCGCTGTCGATCAGTCCTTCCTTCTCCAGGGCAGCGCGGATGCGCTCGTTCAGCCCCTCTACGCCCCAAGGACCGCGGCGCAGGGCGCAGAGCAGCTGGAACTGGCCATGGGCGGCCAGCACCGCGCGGGCCCAGTCGTCCAACGCGTCGCGAACGACTTCGCCGTCCGCGCCCGCTTGAGGCGTGGCGTGCGTCATCACCTGCAGATAGTGGCGATAGCCCACCGGTGGCGGCAGCGGCTGGCCGCGCAGCATGCGGCCCTCGCCGGCATTGGGGAAGCCTGTGGCGTGGCCCGAGACCACCAGCCGCTCCAGCTGGCGGTCATGCTCGGTCTCCAGCGTGAGGTGAGAGAGGTCGGCATAGCCTGCGTTCAGCACCTCACGGATTGCAGTGCGCTTTTCCCGGCCCTGGGCGTCGCGGTTGACCGTGCCGGACAGCTGGCCGATGCCGCTTTCGGCGTCGAAGCGGTGGCTCACCCGCAGCATGGCGATGGCCTGGTCCAGCGGGGCGCCGTCGGCATCGAGCATCTCGGGCGGCAATGTCTGGCCGGTGGCCTGGCTCAGCCAGTCGGCGGTGGCCGGCGTGTAGTGGCCGCCCTCGGCGCGGGCGCACAGGTCGCCCAGCACCGAGCCGGCTTCTACTGATGCGAGTTGGTCCTTGTCGCCCAGCAGCACCAGGCGCCCGCGGGGCGGCAGGGCGTCGAGCAGGGCGGCCATCATCGCCACATCGACCATGGATGCCTCGTCCACCACCAGCACGTCCAGCGGCATCGGGTTTCGAGCGTTATGGCGAAAGTGACGGGTGTCGGGGCGTGATCCAAGCAGGCGGTGGAGGGTGGTGACCTCGGTGGGTATCGCTGTTCGGAGAGGCCTCTGCGCGCGATCGCGTTGGACCTCGCTCAAACGCGAGTCACTGTCATCCGTCTCGTCTGGTCGCTGCAGCAGGCTGTGGCCAGGCGCATCAGGTCAGAGCTGACCTGCCCGGCGATGGATTCGTTGAGTCGCGCGGCGGCCTTGCCGGTGGGCGCGGCCAGGCAGATGCGCAGCGCGCGGCGGCCTTCGCTCAGCGCCAGAGCCTGCAGCAGGGCGAGCAGCTTGACCACGGTGGTGGTCTTGCCGGTGCCGGGGCCGCCGGTGATCACCGCGAAGGGCGAGCGGGCGGCCAGGGCGCAGGCGGCCTTCTGCCAGTCCAGGGTGTCGCCGGGGGGGAAGAGGGCGGCCAGGGCCTGGGAGAGAGCGTCGAGGTTCATTGCCTGATCGGGGCGCCCGTCGACGCCATCGCGCAGCGGAGCCGGGACGCCGGACCGTGAGCTCCTGCACGGGGAGGCCTCGCCCAGCCGGGCGGCGATATGTTGCTGGATCGAGCGCTCGTGGTGCCAGTAGCGGCGCAGGTAGAGCCGGGTGCCGTCGAGCACCAGCGGGGTGTTGCCGGGGCCGTGGCCGACGATCAGCGGGTGAATGAGCGCTTCCTGCCAGTCGGCAAGCGTGAGTTCGCCGAGCAGCGCGCTGGGCCGCGGCGGCGGGTCCTCCAGGCTGTCTCCCTCCGGGGGCAGCGAGAGGGCCAGATCGGGCTCGGCCAGGGTCCGTGCGAGGTCCAGACAGACGTGCCCACGGCCGAGCTGGTGGCTGGCGAGTGCCGCGGCCAGCAGCAGTGGGGCAGGAGCGTCAGGCACCTCACGGGCCAGGAAGGCCGCGAAGGCACGGTCCAGGGCGCGCAGCCAGCCGCGTGCCACCCAGCGGTCGAGCAGTGCGAACAGCGGCGGTGATTCCCGCAGGGCCTCGGCGGTGTGTGAGTCGTCGCTCATGGCTTGGTCTCCAGCGCTCATGGCCGTTTCTTGATCGCTCATGGCTGTGCCTCGATGGCGGTGGCGGTCTCTGGTGCGCGGAACAGGGCGTCCAGCGCCTCGATCAGTTCGCGGGGCGGGCGCTCGCGGTGCACGCCACGGGAGGGGGCGTGCTGGCCGCGCAGGAAGACATAGAGCGCCCCGCCCAGGTGGCGGTCGATGTCGTAGTCCGGCAGCCGCGAGCGGAGCAGGCGGTGCAGGGCCAGCAGGTAGAGGCAGTACTGCAGGTCGTAGCGCTTCTCGCGGACTGCCTCGGCCAGGGCCGCCTCGGAATAGGCCTCGTCGTCGCGGCCCAGGTGGTTGGACTTCCAGTCGAGTACATAGAAGCGCCCCTCGTGCTCCACCACCAGGTCGATGAAGCCCTTGAGCATGCCGCTGAGGCGCTCGCGCTCCAGCGCCGGGCGGGCAACGCCGCCCAGTGTGTGTGCGCTCACGAGGGCGTCCAGCCGAGCGGTGTCGACCTGGTGGGCGGCGAACCAGAATTCCAGTTCCACCTGGTAGCGAGTGTTTGCCAACCGATCGAGGCGCAGCGGTGCTATCGGTTCCTCGGCCTGGGGCAGCGGCAGCTCGCTTGTCAGCAGCCCGCGCAGCCAGGCCTGCAGGGCCGGGATGCGCTCGCGCCAGCCGCGCAGGTTGGCGCGCCGCGCCAGGGTTTCGTCGAGACGCTCGGGTTCGGCGGCCAGGCGCACGAAGCCCTCCTGGCCGGCCCACTCCAGCAGGCCGTGCAGGAAGGTGCCGGCCGCCGGCCCGCGGGGGAAGCGGTGGAGCGAGCCGTCCCCTGGCGGCGGCATGGTCTGGGTCGGGTCCTGGGGCTCGTCGCGCATCTCCCGGGCGGTGGCTTCAAGAGCAGTTTCGGGCTCTTCCATGAAGCGCGGTCGGTCTCGCGGTTCCTAGCATCGAGCGCCTCGGGTCTTCCAGATGAGTGGGCGCTTCCTCCCCCTCACCGATGCGCTCGCCGCCCAGCCGCAGCGCCGAGTAGCTGGCGATCCACCAGTGCTCGCGGGCGCGGCGGGAAGGTGTCAACGCCTCGCGCAGGGCTTCGCCTTTTTCCTCTGCGGGCACCACAAGATCATTCGGCGGCGGCGCCGGTTCCACCGACAGCACGGCATCGCCGCCACTGGCTTCCGTTTCCAGGGGCACGAGCGCCTCGCCGAGGGTCTCCGCCGAGAGCGGCGCGCCGGCGCTGAGCACCTGGCCGATGGCGCTTCGCTCCAGGCCCTTGAGCGGGGCGATGCCGAGCCAGGTGGCGTGGCGGGCGCGGGTCAGGGCCACGTAGAGCTTGCGCAGGTCCTCGCCCAGGCGCTCGTCATCGGCGCGAGCCAGCACCGCGTCGTCGGCCTCCAGGGAGAGTCGCCGCCGGCCCGCCTCGTCGTGCCAGGTGAGTGGCAGATCGCTGGCCTTCTTCTCGCGGAAGGCGCAGATGAAGGGCAGGAAGACCAGCGGGTACTCCAGCCCCTTGGACTTGTGGATGGTGATCACCTGTACCAGATCGGCGTCGCTCTCCAGGCGCAGGCGGTGGGTGTCGGCCTGCGTCGGGGGCTGGGCACGCGCCTCGCTCAGGTAGCGCAGCAGGGCGTGCTCGCCGTCGAGCTCGGCGCTGGCTTCCTGCAGCAGCTCGCCTAGATGCAGAAGGTCCGTGAGGTGACGCTCCCCGCTGGCACTCCTGAGCAGCCGGGTGGGCACGGCGAAGTCGGCCAGCAGCCGGTGCAGCATGGGCAGCACGCCCTGGCGCTGCCACAGGCGGTGGTAGCCCCGGAACTGCAGCACGCGTTCTTCCCAGGCCAGCTCGTCATGCTGCAGAGCGTCGAGATCGTGGAGGCCCATTCCCAGGCTGGGCATGGCCAGCGCCGCATGCAGGCGCCGCTCGCTGTCGGGCTCGCCGCAGGCGGCCAGCCACACCTCCAGCTCCAGGGCCGCCGGGGTCTCGAACACCCCTTCCTTGTCGGAGAGGTAGACGCTCTTGATGCCGCGCGCGAGCAGCGTGCCGCGGATCGCCTTCGCCTCGGTCGCATTGTTGACCAGCACGGCGAGATCCGAAGGCTTGAGAGCGCGGAAGGGTTTGCCCGATTCACTGAAGCCGGTGCGCCCCTGCTGGCCCTCGCGCAGCAGTTCGGCCATGTGCGTAGCGCAGCGCGCGGCCATCTCGGTGAAGTAGGCGCCCTTGCTGAGTCCTTCGCTTGGCCCCTTTGCCTCCTCACTCTGCAAATGCCACAGCGTCATGGCCGGCAGTGGCATTCCGTCGCGGCTGAGGGCATCCTGGCGGCCTTTCGCGGCCACCGGCAGGAAGGGGACCGGGTTGTTGCCGTCGGCATCACGGAACAGGAAGGCGCCGCGGCCGGCGGGGTGCGATTCGGCGAAGTGGAACACCCGGTTGACCGCTTCCACCATGGCGCTGGCCGAGCGGAAGTTGGTGCCCAGGGTAACGTGGCGCCCGGCGGTGTCGCGCCGCGCCTGCAGATAGGTGTGGATATCGGCGCCGCGGAAGGCGTAGATCGCCTGCTTGGGGTCGCCGATCAGCAGCACGGCGCTGGGGTCCTCGGGATCCGGCGCCTGGGCCAGTCGGTAGACGTGGTCGAAGAGCCGGTACTGCACCGGGTCGGTGTCCTGGAACTCGTCGACCAGGGCCACCGGGAACTGGCGGCGCACCTGCGCCGCCAGCGCCTCGCCGGCGGGCCCCGCGAAGGCGTGGTCGAGACGCTCGAGCAGGTCGTCGGGGCCGAGCTCGGCGCGGCGCTGCTGCATGCGATGGCGGCGCGCATTCATCCAGCGCACGGCGTGGGCGAGCAGATCGGCGTGGGCGTCGGGCAGGGCCGCCAGCTTCTCCGGCAGCTCGGCCAGGGCGTGCAGGGCCGGGTGATCCAGTGGCTCGCCCGTCTTCCAGATTTCGGCCATGCCTTGCGGTGTGAGGCGCTGCCAGGCGGTGTCGGTCAGCGTCGGGGTGGCGAGCTCGGGATCGCTGGCCCAGTCGCGCAACTTCTCCAGCCAGTCGGCGCGGCTCCTGCTGTTGAGCTTGCGCTGGTCGAAGGCCTTGGCGGCGGCGGCCGTTTCCAGCCGTTCGGCAAGCTCGTCCAGCCAGGCGGGCCAGGGCGCCTTGAGCTCGGCCAGTATCCGGGCGCGCTCGGCCTGCATGGCGGCCAGGGCCCCGGCGGGGGGCGGGGCGTCGGGCAGCAGGTCGGCGTCGCCCTGCAGGCGGCGCACGTCCTCGGCGAGGGCGTCGGGGGTTTTCCAGTAGCGGGTGACCACGGCCAGGGCGTCGGCGTCCAGGGCGTAGTAGAAGCTGCGCCAGTAGTCCCGGGCGACCTCCAGCTCGAGCTCGGACTGATCGAGGTTCATCTCCAGCGAGAACAGGCTGCCGCTCTCGAAGGCGTGCTCGCGCAGCATGCGGTGGCACCAGGAGTGGATGGTGGAGACCGCCGCCTCGTCCATCCACTCGGCGGCCAGCTGCAGGCGGCGGGCGCAGGCAGGCCAGCGCTCGCGGGGGTAGCTGTCGCGCAGGGCCAGCAGGGGGTCAGACCCCTCAGCGGATTTTGGGGTCAGACCCCTAGGCGGGGTTAGGAACGCATCGGCGGCTTCCACAAGCCGGGCGCGGATGCGGTCGCGCAGCTCGCGGGTGGCGGCGTTGGTGAAGGTGACCACCAGGATCTCCGGCGGGGTGAGGGGCCGCGGGAAGCTCTCGGTGTCCGCCTCGTCTCGCGGGCCCAGCACCAGGCGCACGTAGAGCAGGGCGATGGTGAAGGTCTTGCCGGTGCCGGCGCTGGCCTCGATCAGTCGGCTGCCGGTCAGCGGCAACTGGATCGGGTCCAGGGTGGGAGGCGTCTGGTTGTCGGTGCTCATGCCTGGCCTCCCTTCTTTCCATTGCTGCCCTTGGTGTTCTTGTCCTTCGGCTTCTTTACCGCGTGCAGCAGTGGGGCGTAGAGCCGCTCGGCCAGCTCGGCGAAGCCGCCCCCTTCCGCCGACTGGACCAGCGCCTCCATTTCCGGCCACTGGCGCATCAGGTAGGGGTCGCGGCCGCGCTCGCCGTGGTCGTTGTTGAAGCCGCTGCCGTGAAATGCGGTGTCCAGCGCCTTCCAGGCCTTGGCGTCCTCCTCGCTGGCCTCACCGGCGAGGCAGCGCGCCATGGCCTGTGGTGTGCCGCCTTTCTCCAGCCAGGCGAAGGCGGTATCGCGCGCCAGCGGGAGGGGGGTGGCCATGCCGTGCTGCCAGGCGGCGGCGATGGTCGCCAGGTGTGCGCGGGCCTCGTCCGCGGGTAGCGGGTCCAGGGTGCCGCCGCCGGCGCGGGAGAGCAGCCGAGTGGTCATGGGGCCTTCCAGCTGGCCGGCCAGATGGGCCACCCAGGGGGTGAGCCAGTGACGCCACTGGTACTTGTTCTTCTTGACCAGGCTGCTGGTGGTGAGCAGCACCCGGCAGCGCTCGCCGGCGTCGTTTTCACGCAGCTCGCTCAGCCAGTCTTCCAGCGTCAGGCCATCGCCCAGTTCGTTTCGAAGATCGAGGGATACGTCCAGCGGCTCTTCCATGGCGTGGGGCCATTCATCGAGCACCTGGCGGTAGTCGGCGAAGAGGGTGTCCATGGGCTCGACGAGCGTCTCGCGCATCTGCTCGGCGAAGCCGCCCATGGCGAGGCGCCCCTCGCGCTCGAGGCGCTCCAGGGCGGCCAGCATGGCGGGTTCATGGGGCTCACCGGCCTCCACCGCCGCGCGGCTCGCCTCGATGAGCGCATGCTGCAGCTGCCAGTGGTCCAGCCCGTCGAGCGTGAAGGGCTCGTGGTCGAGGCGCTCCATGGCTTCCGTTTCGAGGAAGACCTTGAGCCGGGTGGTGTAGAAGGCCTGCACCGGCGCCTTGAGGAAGTTGCCCAGCTGGGTCAGGGTCAGCGGGGCCTCCTGCCGGAAGGGGGGTAGTGGCGCCTCCGCGGCGGGAAGCGGTGCGGGCTCAAGGTCGGGGCGGTGGAGCTCGCGCCACTCATGGGCGTAGGTGGCAAGGTCGGACCCTTCGCGGAAATACTCGACGCTGAACGGCTGCAGCGGGTGCTCGGTGGTCAGCGCGGCCAGCAGCGCCTGACCGTCGGTGTCCTCCTCGCTTCCCGCCAGCCGCCAGCCGCGCGCCAGGTGGTCGCGCAGCTGGCCGAGCAGCACCGAGGGGGGCTGCTCGCTGTTGTCGATGATGCTGCGCCCCACCGAGCTGATGCTCAGCCGGTCGCGGGCCGAGAGCAGCGCCTCGAGGAACAGGTAGCGGTCGTCCTCGCGGCGCGAGCGGTCGCCGGGGCGGTAGTCCTGGGCCATCAGGTCGATGTCCAGCGGGCGCTGCACTCGCGGGTAGTCGGTGTCGTTCATGCCCAGCAGGCAGACGTGGCGGAAGGGGATGGCGCGCATCGGCATCAGGGTGGCGATGTTCACCGCCCCGGCCAGGAAGCGCTGTGAGAGGCTCGCCTCGTCCACCTGGGAAAGCCAGTGCTCGCGCACCACCGAGAGCGGCAAGGGCTCGGTGAGTTCCGCCTCCTCGGCGCTCTCCTGCCAGGCGTCCAGCGCCTGCTCGAGCCGAGTCAGCGCCATCAGGTCCTGGTCGGTCTCGGCCAGGAAACAGGCCTCCAGCAGGCCGCGCAGCCGCTCGCCCCAGGTGGTCACGTCGGCCGGTTCGGCAAGCGTCTGCCACTGCGCTTCAAGGGCGTCGATCAGCGCCACCAGCGGGCCGGCCAGGGCCGCCTCCAGCCCGCCGATGTCGTCGTAGGGCTCGATGCCCTGCCAGGGCCCCTCGGCGGCGTCGCCCACCGCATAGCCCAGCAGCAGCCGGCGCAGGCCGAAGGCCCAGGTGTTGGCGGTGAGGCCCTCCGGCAGGTCGAGGCTCTGGCGCTGGCGGGCGTCGAGCCCCCAGCGGATGCCGGCACCTTCGATCCAGCGGCGCAGGGTGGGCAGGCCGGTCTCGGCAATGCCGAAGCGCGCGCGCAACGCCGGCACCTCCAGCAGGTCGAGCAGGTCGCTGACCGTGAGGCGAAGCTCGGGCAGGCGCAGCAGCAATTCAAGGGCGATCAGCAGCGGCAGGCGGTGGCGGCTGGCCTGATCGGAGAGGGTGAAGGGGATATGGCGCGGGTCGTCCGGGTCCAGCCGGCCGAACACCGCCTGTACCGCGGCGGCGTACTGGTCGACGTCCGGCACCATCACCAGGATGTCGCGGGGCTTGAGGGTCGCATCCTCGCTGAAGGCGGCGAGCAGCTGGTCGTGGAGGATCTCCACCTCACGCAGGGCGCTGTGGGCGACCTGGAAGCGCAGCGAGCGGTCGCGGGCCGGGTCCACCGCGGGCCAGGCCTCGCGAGTCTCGGCCAGCGGACGCAGCTCGAGGATGTCGTCCTGCAGCTGGCGCAGCAGGCTAGGCTCGGCTTCGCTATCTCCCTCATCCAGCGGCGAATCGAAGAGGTCGATACGCAGCGCTTCGCCCTCGAAGAGGCCGCGGTAGGCCTGCTGCTCGTCGAACTCGTCGAGCAGGCGCAGGTAGTCGCGGCCCTGCTTGCCCCAGGCGGCCAGCAGCGGCTGGGCGTGCAGGTGCAGCTCGGTCTCGGCCAGATCCGCAGGCATGCCGGGGCGGCGCTGCTGACGCTTGCGCTCGGCACGCAGCAGATCCTTGTGTTCGATGATGTCGGCCCAGTAGTGGCGGCAGGGGTTGTGCACGCAGAGCAGCACCTGGCTGACCCGGGTCATGGCGGCCAGCGCCTCGAGGGTCTGGGCGGGCAGCGAGGAGATACCGAAGACGATCACCCGGCGCGGTAGTCCGGTCGGTCGGCTTTCCGAGGTGAGCCCCTGGCACGTCTCGATAAAGCGCTCGTGCACCGCCGCGCGGCTGGAGGCGAGGCCTTCGGGGCCCTGGGTTTGCTGGATATCGTCGCGTAAGGCGCGCCACAGCTCGGCCTGCCAGCGCTGCTCCTCGGCCAGCGGGCGGGCCTCGCCGCGGGCGGTGAGGATCAGGTCCTCGCCCGCCGCCCAGGCCGCCAGCCAGTCGGCGCGGTAGACCTGGTACTGATCGAAGAGGTCGGCCAGGCGCTCGGCCAGCTGGTGGCGCTTGCGCAGGTCGTCGTCCTCGGCCAGGAAGCGCGCCAGGGGCGCGAAGGTGGGCGAGTCCAGCAGGGCGGGCAGCAGGCGCATCAGCCGCCACACCAGGCGCGGCTTATCGAAGGGCGAGACCGGCGGCACTTGATCCTCTCCCAGCACGCTGCGGTAGGCCTGCCACAGGAAGCGCGCCGGCAGGGTCACGTCGAGGGCGGCGGCAATGCCGGCGCCGCCGTTGGCCTCGTCCTCGGCGAGCGCGAGCTTGAGCCACTGGCTGATGCCGTTGCTCTGCACCAGGATCGTCTCGTTCTCCAGCGGCCCCAGCGGATGGCGGCGCATCCACGCCACCGCCAGGCCGCGCAGGGCCTCCAGGCGGTTGCCGTGGATCACCATGAAGCCGGGCTGCAGGGCGGAGTCGTCAAAGACGGGCATGGCGCGGTTCCTTCGCGGGTGCTGGAGCAATGGCCTTCCATGGTGCCATATTCGTGGGGCGCGGGTGGCCTTGCGTCCTTGCCAGCTGCCCGGTGGGCTGTTTGACTGGCTTTCGCTTCCGCTCACGGATGGAAACCCGGTATGTCCCAGCTGCTGACTCACCACAATCGCGCCCACCTGGTTCTCGACGAGATCACCGCGGCCAATGCCCCGCTCTCCGAGCAGGACCGGGCGGCCAAGTACGCCAAACTCGCCGAATCGCCCTATCGCTTCTTTCGTGGCACTAACCATCTCTACTGGTGGGATGTCTGGCACGACTGGCGCTTTGCCCTGTTCGGTGGCCTGCCCGAGACCCAGACCTGGCTACAGGGCGATGCCCATGCCTACAACTTCGGCGCCTACGGTCATCACGACGATGCCGTGCGCTACGGCATGGACGACTTCGACGACGCCATGATCGGCGACTACCAGTATGATCTGTGGCGCCTGGCCACCAGCCTGGTACTGGATGCCCGGGAGAACACGGGCCTGTCGGGCAAGGGCATTCGCAAGGCGCTCAAGGCGCTGGTGACCAGCTATCACGCCGAACTGGCCCGCCATGCGGAGGGGGAAGTGCCGGGCGCAGTGACGCTGGCCACCGCCAAGGGGCCCCTCGGCGCCTTCATGAAGAAGGTCGGCAAGAAGAAGAGCCGGGCCAAGATGCTGGACAAGTGGACCCAAATGACGGACGACGGCCGGCGCTTCGCCGAGCGCCCCGACAAGCTGGCAACCCTGCCGGCGCACCTTGCAAGCCAGCTGCGCAAGGCGGTCGAGGAGGAGTATCGGCAGACCTTGCGCGGCGCTCGCGACGAGACGGAAGAGAACCACTTCCGGGTCAAGGATATGGCGCGGCGGCTCGATGCCGGCACCGGCTCGCTGGGCCTCGAACGTTTCTATGTGCTGATCGAGGGCGGACAGGAACACGAACACGATGACGTCATCCTCGACGTCAAGCAGCAGGTGCCGCCGGAGGGCTGGCGGCTAATGGACGGCGCCGAGAAGCGCGCCTGGCGCCGCACCTTCCCGCACGAGGGAATGCGCCACGCCGCCGCCTTCGTGGCCATTGCCGAGCACCCCGATCCCTACCTGGGGTGGCTGCACCTGGGCGACACGGTGTTTTCGGTGCGCGAACGCTCGCCCTACAAGGAGGACTTCCCGACCCACAAGCTCGACGGGGCCAAGCCCTACCGCAAGCTGGCCCAGCAGTGGGGGCGCATTCTGGCCCGCGAACATCTGCGCGGTTCGCATGCCCTGAACCTCGATGATCCCGGGCGCTTCGCCCGGGCTGTCGCGGCCCGCGTCGAGGGACGGCACGATCGCTGCGTGGACATGGTGACCACCCTGGCACTCACCTACGCCGATTGCATTTGTCAGGACTATCGCACCTTTCTGGCATGGAACGACGCTGGCGTGTAAGGGAGCGGCACGCCGCAACTCTTGCCATATGAGCTATGCTGGGGAGCAGGCCGACAAGGCCATGACAAGACCATGGTCATATCTTGAAGACACGAAAGGAGATATCTCATGACGCGCTTCATTTCTGTCGCTAAGGGCGCCTCGTACGCCATCACTGCCGCATTGCTGATCGCGGCAGCGCCCGCCTTGGCCAATGAAGGCCATGATCTGACCTTCGCCGGCGATGGCACCTTCGTGGCACCGCATGGCGGCCAGGCCATCGAGGTGGCGGTCTTTGACGTGACGGCCGGCGAGGTCGTCGCCACCGACGCCGGTCACGTGGCGCCGGAGGAAGGGCCAGCTTTTTCCTTCACCTTTGCCGAGGTGCTGGAAGAGGGCAAGCTCTACGACGTTCACTACTGGATCGACTCCAACTTCGGCAGTGGCAGCGAGGGTAGCTGCGACCCGGTAAACGTGGACCACCAGTGGCGCGTGGCCCTCACGGACGTCACCGAGCCGGTGAGCCTCGAGGTCGCCCACGACCCCGCCGAGCAGGCGCCCGTCTGCACCAGCTTCGAATAGACGCATCGTTTCCCCCTTGGACTCGCGAGCCAAGGGGGCATTTCTATCATCCCTGTGTTACCTCTCGGCTGACTCTGCCGCCGTTTAATGACTTCATCGAAGCCACCAAAAACCCCTGACGGTCGCTATATCGTGGTCAAGGGCCGGTTGTGGCGCTGCACGAATCCCGGTCTGCCGGAACAGGAACGCGAGAGCTGGGTGCAGCGGCTGATGCGTGCCCGGCGGGCTGTGGCCGGGGCGAGGCGCGAGCGGGACCCACAGGCGGAACGCGAGGCCCGCGATCAGGTCGACGAGGCCAAGCGTGCGCTGGGGGAGCGAGGACCGGTGTGGTGGGAGGACGGCGCACCGGATTACACCCGGTGCAAGATCGAGAATACGCCCTACGCCGACTGGTATGCCAATTAGCAGATGCCGAGCTTGTCGGCCAGCTCATGGAAGTCGTCGGCCACCAGGTTGAAGCTGTCGACGGACAAGTCGGGTATGGCGTCGGGGCCATGCTCCAGGGGGCGCCTGACGAAGGCGGTGCGGAATCCCTCCCGCTGGGCGGCCCGGAGGTCATCCTGGTGGGCAGCCACCATCAGGATCCGTTTGGGTGGCTGGTCGAGCAGGTGGGCCGTCATGTGGTAGACCTCGGGGTCGGGCTTGTAGTGACCGGCGAGCTCTGCCGATAGCACGCAATCCCAGGGCAGGCCGGCGCGCTTTGCCATGTTCACCAGCAGCGAGATGTTGCCGTTGGAGAGGGTGGCGAGCACATAGCGCTCCCGCAGCCGAATCAAGCCGCCCACGCTGTCCGGCCAGGGATCCAGGCGGTGCCAGACACGGTTGAACGCTTCCCGCTCGGCCTCGTCCAGGGCACCGGCGATACCGAAGTCATCGAGCAGGCGATCGAGGGTCATGCGGTGCAGGTCATCCAGGCGTGTCCAGGGCAGCTCGCCGTGGCGCACCCGATCCATGGCGGGCGCATAGCCGCCGCGCCAGGCATCGGCGAAGGCTGCCCAGTCCACTGTCAGGCCCAGTCTCGTGCCCAGCGCATCGCCTTCGCGGATGACGCTGCTTCGCCAGTCCACCACGGTACCAAAGACATCGAAGCTCAGGGCCCTGACGTCGGCCAGGGCGGTGTGCCGTTGCGACATGCGCTCGTCCCTCAGCGGTAGGTGTCCTGGTACTGCTCCCGCAGCTGGTTCTTCTGCACCTTGCCCATGGTGTTGCGCGGCAGGCTGTCGGCGAAGAAGACCCGCTTGGGCTGCTTGTACTTGGCCAGCTGGCCTTGCAGGTGGTCGAGCACCTGTGCCTCGTCCAGGCTTGCTCCGGGCTCGGGCACCACCACGGCGGTAACGCCCTCGCCCAGGTCAGCGTGGGGCAGGCCGATCACCGCGGACTCATGGACGCCCTCCAGCTCGTCGATCACCTGCTCGACTTCCTTGGGGTAGACGTTGTAGCCGCCGGAGATCACCAGGTCCTTGTCGCGGCCGACGATGTGCACATAGCCGCGCTCGTCGACCATCGCCAGGTCGCCGGTGACGAAGAAGCCATCCTCGAGAAGCTCCTCGCGGGTCTTCTCGGGCATCCGCCAGTAGCCGACGAAGACGTTGGGCCCGCGGATTTCCAGCATGCCTATCTCGCCCTTCGGTACCGGCTCCTGGGTCTCGCGGTCGGTGATGCGGTACTCAACGCCGGGCAGCGGCATGCCCACCGTGCCGGCGCGGCGCTCGCCGTCATAGGGGTTGGAGAGGTTCATGTTGGTCTCGGTCATGCCGTAGCGCTCGAGGATGGCATGGCCGGTCTTCTGCTCGAACTCCCTGTGGGTCTCGGCGGTCAGCGGCGCCGAGCCGGAGACGAACAGGCGCATGTTGGCAGTGACCTCCGGGGTCAGGCGCTCGTCGGCCACCAGCCGGGTGTAGAAGGTCGGTACACCCATCAGCACCGTGCCCCGCGGCATCTCCTCGAAGATCACGTCGGCATCGAACTTCGGCAGGAAGAGCATGCTGGCGCCCGCCATCAGGGTGACGTTGCAGGCCACGAAGAGGCCATGGGTATGGAAGATCGGCAGGGCGTGGATCAGCCGGTCCTCCTCGCTGAAGCGCCAGATCTCGGCCAGGGTGGCGGCGTTGGAGCCGAGGTTGCGGTGGGTGAGCATGGCGCCCTTGGAGCGCCCGGTGGTGCCCGAGGTGTAGAGGATCGCCGCCAGGTCGTTGTCGTCGCGCTCGACGATGTCGTCGCGGGGCGTGGCCGTCTCGGCTGCCTCCATCAGACTGCCATCGGTCGCCGTGCCCAGGGTGGCGACCTGCGGGCAGCCGGTATCGGCGGCGATGCTGCGCGCGTTCTCGGCATCCCCGGGTCGGCAGACGAACAGGGCTGGCTCGGCATCAGCGAGGAAGTAGTGGATCTCTTCGCCGGTGTAGCCGGTGTTGAGCGGCAGGTAGACCCCGCCCACGCGCAGGGTCGCCAGGTAGAGCAGGATCGCCTCGGGGCTCTTCTCGACCTGCACCGCCACCCGGTCGCCCGGCGTCACGCCAAGCTGGATCAGGGCGCCGGCTAGCCGCGCGGTGGTGGCCAGGACCTCGTCGTAACGATAGGCGCGGCCCTGGCGGGTGGTGATGAAGTCGGCGTCGCCGCGCTCGCGCATACGTCGAGCGAAAGTGGCGAAGAGGTTCTGGTTCATTTGGTGGTTTCTCCCTTGACCAGCTTCCTGGCCTTGCGGACGAGGTCCTTTACCCCACTCGACCGGGCCACGGTGGCGTTGGCGGTGTAATTTTCGTGGTTGCGCTCGATATCGTCGAGCACATAGAGATAGTTGACCATCAGGCCGGCGCCTTGCTTGAGGCCCTTGGTCGAGACGTCGCCCAGCCAGTTGATGCGGTGCAGCTCGGCGCCATTGCCCAGGTGGAAGCGCGCCACCGGGTTGAGCGGCAGTCCACGGGCGTTCTTCTCGTCGACCAGGTAGCGGGCGGCCAGCGGCTTGACCACGGCCTTGAGGCGCTTGGCCCGCTCGGGGTCCTCGTGCCAGTCGGACGCTTGCATCTCGGCCAGGGTTTCTCGCACCGCTTCGGGCAGGGCTTCATCCTCACACTGTTCGGCCAGCCACTGGGCGAAGCCGGGCACCGGCGAGAGGGTGACGAAGTGCTTGAGCTGGGGCAGCTCCTGCTTGAGCTCCTGGACGACCTGCTTGATCAGGAAGTTGCCGAAGGAGATACCGCGAAGGCCGACCTGGCAGTTGCTGATACCGAAGAAGGCGGCAGTGTCGGCCTCCTCGGGTTCCTCCACCCCGCTGTTCTCACCGGCACTCTCCCCAGACAGGATGGGCTGGATCTGGTCGGGCAGCCCCTTGTGCAGGGCCACCTCGACGAAGATCAGCGGATCGTTGCCGATCGCCGGGTGGAAGAAGGCGAAGCAGCGCCGGTCTCGGGCATCGAGCCGACGGCGCAGGTCGTTCCAGTCGCGGATCTCGTGCACCGCCTCGTAGCGGATGATCTTTTCGAGTATCGAGGCCGGGGTGTCCCAGTCGATGCGCTTGAGCATCAGGAAGCCGCGGTTGAACCAGGAGCCGAACAGGTGGGCGAAGTCGGCATCGATGGCCGAGAGCTCGGGATGCTCGCGCAGCAGGCCCAGCAGATCCACGCGCATCTGTACCAGCTCGACGGTGCCACCGCTGGTCAGGTTGAGACGACGGATCAGTTCCTGTCGGCGCGGCTCGCAAGCCTCGAACAGCACCTCCAGGCTGGCGTTGTCACGCTGCTCGGCATAGCGCGCGTAGGCCGCGTCGATCTCCGTCGGCTCAGCGGCAAAGTCGCTGGCCAGCCGCTCGAAGAAGCGCTGTCGCTCTTCAGGCCCCAGGCGCTGATACATGCCCAAGGCACGGCTGGCCAGGGCAATGCTCGAGGCCTCGCCGTCGCTTGCCAGCAGGCGCTGGCAGGCATCCAGCAGGCGGCGGTGATCCGGCGGCGACCCGTCCCCCTGCCGGCGGCGCAGCAGGGCGTCGCGATCGGTGATCGACTGGTACATCTCCTGCAGGAAGGTCATGTTCATGATGGCGACTCCTTCAGCCCATGAGCAGATCGGGCAGCCACAGGGCCAGTCCTGGGAACAGGCAAAGCAGCAGGATCCCCAGCACCATGCACAGCGCATAGGGCAGGCTGCCCATCAGCACGTTACGCAGCGAGATGTCCGGCGCGATGCTGTTGATGATGAAGAGGTTGAGGCCCACCGGCGGTGTGATCAGGCCGATCTCCAGGTTGATGGTCAGGATTACCGCGAACCAGTAGGGATCGAAGTTGGCCGAGAGGATGATCGGCAGCAGGATCGGTGCGGTCATCACGATCACCGCCACCGGCGGCAGAAAGAAGCCGGCCACCAGCAGGAAGACGTTGATCACCCCCATCAGCACCCAGCGGTTGACCTCGAGATCGGCGATGGCGCCGGCGACGGTCTGGGTGATGAAAAGCGACGACAATGCATAGGCGAAGACCTCGGCGGCGGCGATGATCAGCATGATCATCACGCTCTCGCGCAATGAATCGCGCATGATCAGCTTGATGGGCCTCACCTGCCACATACGGTAGATGATGATGGCCAGCGCCAGGCACATGAAGGCGCCCACCCCGGCGGCCTCCGAGGGCGTCGCCACGCCGCCGTAGAGAGCGAAGAGGATGCCGAGCACCACGGCCAGGAAGGGCAACACGCGCACCAGCGCCTTGAGGTTGGCATCGACGTTCTGGCGGATCGACTGCTTGACCTTCTCGCTGTTGATAGCCATGGGATTGTCATAGCCGCCGGCCAGCTTGCAGGCGATCAGCGTCCAGACCATGAACAGCCCGGCGAGCATGAAGCCCGGGACCACGCCGGCGATGAACAACCGACCGATCGAGGTCTCGGTGGAGATGCCGTAGATGATCATGGTCACTGAAGGTGGGATCAGGATGCCCAGGGTGCCGCCCGCGGCGATACAGCCTGCGGCAACGCCGTCCGGGTAACCGCGCTTGCGCATCTCGGGGATGCCCATCTTGCCGATGGCCGCGCAGGTGGCGGGTGACGAGCCGGAGAGGGCGGCGAAGATCGAGCAGGCGCCGATGTTGGATATCGCCAGGCCGCCGGGCAGCTTGCCGAGCCAGAGATCCAGCGAGCGATAGAGGTCGCGCCCGGTGGGCGAAGAGGCCACCGCGGCGCCCATCATGATGAACATGGGGATGGCGACGAAACCGAACTCGGCAATGCGGTCGAAGAAGGTCTCGCCGAAATAGATCAGCTCCACCATGCCACGGTCCGCGACCAGGGCGATCAGGGAAATGGCGCCCAGGGCGAAGGCGATCGGCGTGCCGATGGCCATCAGCACGATCAGGCCGATGGCGACGAGAATGCCGGCAGTGACGGGATCCATGCTTATTCCTCCCCGCGCAGAATTTCAGCGACGTACTGCAGCGTCAGCAGGGTGATGCCGACGGCCATGGGCAGCACGGCCGGCCACAGGGGCGGATTCCATACCGAGCCGGTGGTCCATTCCCCATGGAAGGCCTCGGCGACGTAGACCCAGGAGGCGTAGGCCAGGGCGGCACAGAAGCCGAGACCGACCAGGGAGGCGGCCAGTCGCATGAGGCGGCGTGGCAGGCCCGAAAGGGCGTCGGGCAGCACGGTGACGGCGACATGGCCGCCGGTCATCAACACATAGGGGCTGCCCATCAGCATCGCGGCGGTCACGGAAAACACCGTGAATTCGGTCTGCCAGCTGGTGCTCTGCTCGAGAATGTAGCGAACGAACACCATCTGGCATACGACGACCACGCCGGCGACGAACAGCGCCGCGGCGAGATAGGCGGTGGCGCAAGAGAGCCAGTCCATCAGGCGTATATAGCCGCCGACGAGCCCGCCGGGCGTCGTGGCGTCAGCGCGGGAATGTTCCATGAGGCCCTCCGATATGACGGGATGGCCGCCCTTGCGAGGGCGGCCGGTCGTGTCCGAGTGAATCGGAGCGTTGGGGTTATTCCACAGCCAGGGCGGCGTCGATCAGGGCCTGGCCGTTCTCGACGTTATCGGCGAAGTTCTTGTAGGAGCTCTGCTTGGCGATCTTCAGCCAGGCGTTGTAGTCCGCCTCGCTCATGCTGACCACCTCGACGCCGTTCTCCTCGAACACCTCGACCATCTGCTGGTCCAGGTTGGCGGCTTCGTCGGCGAAGAAGGCCTCGGCCTCCTCGGCGGCGGCCGACAAGGCTTGTTGCTGCTTCTCGTCGAGCCCCTGCCAGACCTGCTCGGAGATGAGGATCGGCTCGTACATGAACCAGAGGGCGTGTTCGCCGGGCGCGGTCAGGCAGTCCACCTGCTCGTAGAGGCGGTAGGAGACGAAGGACATGGAAGAGGTGTTGGCGGCATCCAGCACGCCGGTCTGCATGGCGGTGTAGATATCCGAGGAGGGCATCGAGGCGATCGAAGCGCCGGCGGCCTCCAGCATCTGCTCGAAGGCGGGGCCGGCGGCGCGGAAATTCTGCCCTTCCACGGTGTCCGGCGAGGTGATGCAGTTCAGGCTGGACGCGAATGCTCCCGAGAGCCAGGCATCGGCCAGTACCCGGGCGCCGCCTTCCTGGATGACCTCCTTGATCATGTCCATGAACTCGGAGTCGTTCAGGCGCTGGGCGTGCTCGTGGTTGCGGACCAGGCCGGGCATCAGGGTCGCGGAGAATTCGGGATGGCGACCGCTGGCGTAGTCGAGGGGCAGCGCGGTAATGTCCAGGCGGCCGCGAGCCAGGGCGCCCCACTGTTCGCGTGCCTTGAACAGCGACTGGCCCGGGTAGACCTCGATCTCCAGCCCGACGTCGGCCTCGGCGACCTTGTCGGCCATCATCTGTACCATCTCGTCGCGCACATCGCCCTGTCCTCCGGGGAACTGGTGGGAAGCGCGCAGCACGGTCTGGGCAGAGGCGGTAGAGCTCACGGCGATAGCGGCCAGGGCCAGGCCCGCCACGATGGGGGTGAGTGAGGGTTTCATGGCATCTCCAGAGATTTTGTTGTTGTCACATGTAATGTTCATCAGCGCAGCTGATGTATACATCAATAGCTCTTTGGCTATACTAGCGTCAATTCGGGCGAGCTAGACAATGGTAGAAGTCCTGCCGTGTCCAGCGCCCGAGTGGCGCAGGGAAGGAGGGGGAAACCGCATGAAACGGTCCAACGCCCAGCGGCTCCGGGATGCCCTGGAGGACGACATCATCAATGGCCGCCGGGCACCTGGCGAACGCCTCGATCCCGAGGCCCTGTGCCAGGATTTCGAGGTGTCTCGCACCCCGGTGCGCGAGGCCATCCAGCAACTGGTAGCCAGCGGCCTGGTCACGGTGACCCCGAAGAAGGGCACCTTTGTCGCTCGGGTGGGCCTCGACCAGCTGATCGAGATGTTCGAGGTGATGGCGGAGCTGGAGGGCATGTGCGGACGGCTCGCCGCGCGGCGCATCAACGAGGAGGAACTCGTCACCCTGCACGAGGCCCTGGTGCGCTGCGAGACCGCGGAAGCCGCCGGCGACACCAACGAGTACTACTACGAGAACGAAGGATTTCACCACGCCATCTATTCGGCCAGCCACAACGGCTTCCTGGCCGAGGAGGCACGTCAGCTCAAGCAGCGCCTCAAGCCCTATCGCCGCCTGCAGCTGCAGGTCCGCAAGCGCATGGGCCGCTCCCTTGCCGAGCACCGCGAGATCCTCGCGGCCATCGATCGTGGCGACGCCGAGGCGGCGGAACACCTGTTGCGCGAACACGTACTGATCCAGGGCGAGCGCTTCAGCGACTTCGTCGCCAGCGTGCGTCGCTTCGGGGCCCAGCTGGACGCCGTCTGATGGAGCCGATCAGGCGCCCGTCGTAGTCGATGCCCCCTCTCTGGCAGGAGTCCTGATGCCCCCTGGTGAGGGCTCTTCTCGGGATTGTCGCTGCTCGCCCGGCTATCAGCGCGAGGCGGTCATGCTGCCGGCGAGCACCAGCACGGCCGCCACCGCGCCGCGCGGCGGCCCACCGAGCCGGCTCGTCGCCTGGCCGAGTTGATCCGCGAGCAGCTGAAGTCAAGGGATTCGGGTTGATCAGCGTCTCGCGCATCAGAGGCAAGGACTTGCCATTGGTGCCGTGGTGATCGCTTATGCAAGCCGTGGTCACTCCGGGTAGACTGGTCATGACCTTCTACCTCCAGGCCATCTTGTATGGACGCTGCTGAAAACTGCGATGGCACCGAGCTTTGCCAGTCGATCCTGCAGGCACTGAATGATTTCCCGGACATCGAGCAGGTGGTGCTCTTCGGCTCGCTGGCCAAGGGGACGGCGCGACCTGACAGTGACCTCGATGTGGCCGTGGAAGGAAAACAGCCGCTGACCAGTGAGCAGAAGATTGCCATGATCGAAGCCCTGGCCCTGGCATGTTCGCGGCCAGTGGATCTGGTGGACCTGAGAACGGCTGGCCAACCCTTGCTGACTCAGATCGTTACGTCAGGGACTCGCCTGAAAGGCAGTAATACGGCCTGGGCCAGCTTGGTCTATCGCAACATCATCGACAACGAGGACTTCGTGCCCTTGCAGCAGCGGATTCTCAGGGCGAGACAGAGAGCATGGATCAATTCCTGATCAACCAGAAGCTGGAGTCGCTGCGGCGCTGCGTCATGCGACTGGAAAGTCGCTGCCCCGCGAGTGTCGAGGCGCTGGAGGTTGACCTGGATGCGCAGGACATTCTGGCTCTTAACCTTGCGCGTGCCGTCCAGCTTTGTGTCGATATTGCCTCCCATTGGATTGCCGAACATCACGAGCTGACGTCTCCCATCACCATGGGGCAGAGTTTCGAAGTGCTGGCTGAACGGGAAGTGATCAGTCGCGAGTTGGCGGATGACATGCGCAAGTCGGTGGGCTTCAGAAACATCGTGGTTCACAACTACGAAGCGGTAAATTGGAATGTGGTGTTTAGCATCTGTCGTGAGCATCTCGATCAGTTCAGGCAGTTTGCCAGGATCTTCATGGACCCCGCGCCCCAGTGAGTGACACAGGGTAGGCGCAGGCCGGCTCGAAAGGGATAAGTCCGAGCGTTATACTCGGGTATTAATTCCCAGGCCGGGCCTCGGCCGTCGATCGGAGTCGTCATGTTTCCCGAGTTCACCCTTCACTACGCTCGCCTCCCGGATCGGTTCTTCCTGCGCTTCGACCCCGTGCCGGTGAAGGCCCCGAAGCTGGTGGCCTTCAACCGGCCGCTGGCCGAGCAACTGGGCTTCGACCTGACCGCCTTCGACGAGTACCAGGCCGCCGAGTGGTTCGCCGGCAATGCCGTGCCGGAAGGGGCCGAGCCGCTGGCCCAGGCCTATGCCGGCCACCAGTTCGGCCACTTCAATCCGCGCCTGGGCGACGGTCGGGCGGTGCTGCTCGGCGAGGTGACCGACCGCGAGGGTCGCCTGCGCGATATCCAGCTAAAGGGCGCGGGCTGCACGCCCTTTTCCCGCGGCGCCGACGGCCGTGCTCCCCTTGGCCCGGTGCTGCGCGAGTACCTGGTCAGCGAGGCAATGCATCTGCTGGGTGTGCCCACTACCCGAGCCCTGGCTGCAGTGACCACCGGCGAGCGCGTGTTCCGGCGTGTGCCGGAGCCCGGCGCCGTGCTGACCCGGGTTGCCGCCAGCCACCTGCGGGTGGGCACCTTCCAGTACTTCGCCGCCCGCGAGGACCTGGAAGCCGTGCGCACCCTGGCGGATCTGGCCATCGAGCGTCACTATCCAGAGCTTCAAGACGAGCCGGAAAGCGAGCGCTACCTTGCCCTGGTGGAGGCGGTGCAGGCGCGCCAGGTGGCGCTGGTGGCGAAGTGGATGGGGCTGGGCTTCATCCATGGGGTGATGAACACCGACAACTGCAGCATCGCCGGCGAGACCATCGACTATGGCCCCTGTGCCTTCATGGAGGCCTATGACCCCACTACGCTGTTCAGCTCCATCGACGAGGGTGGTCGCTATGCCTACCGCAACCAGCCGTGGATCGCCCAGTGGAACCTGGCACGCTTCGCCGAGACACTGTTGCCACTGATCGACGATGACCAGGAGCGCGCCGTGGAACGTGCCACCGCGGTGATCAAGGCTTTCGAGGAGCAGTACGAGGCCGAATGGCTGGCAGTGATGCGCGAGAAGCTGGGGCTGGTGAAGGAAGAGGAGGGCGACCGTGCGCTGGTTGATGCCTTTCTCGAGGCCCTGCAGGCCGGCCGCGCCGACTTCACCCTGGCCTTCCGCCGCCTGGCCGAGGCGGTCGAGGAGGACGCCTCCGCGCTGTTCGAGCTCTTCGAGGCCCTGGAGGGCATCGAGGCCTGGCTGCCGCGCTGGCGCGAGCGGCTGGTCCGGGAGGACGTGGGTCCGGAAGCGATCGGCGAAAGGATGCGAGCGGTCAATCCGCTCTACATCCCCCGTAACCACCGGGTAGAGGAGGCCCTCACCGCTGCTGCCGAGGACAACGACTTCGGCCCCTTCGACACCCTGCGCGAGGTACTGGCCGCCCCCTTCACCGATCAGCCCGGCCGCGAGGGCTTTGCTCAGTCAGCGCCGCCCACCGCGGCCGTGTTCCGCACCTTCTGCGGGACTTGAGCAGGCTTGCAGCAACAAGCGCCACCTGCACTAGTCGAAACGGTTCCTGAGGTCCACAGGCATTCCATTTTCCGAATCTGTAACACCTCCGCTGCTGGTATCCGGTCAGGTTGCACAGCAACCCTCTGCGTTGAAAGCCGTTCGGTGCTTGAGGGGTTATGTTTTCTTGGTTGTGGGCGGCACGGCTCCACGCATAAGCCCCGTGGAGTGGATAACCCCCGTTGATTTGACAGGTGTGAAACGACGTACTCATATTTAGCTGGTGAAATAACAAAACCCACCAAAAAGTGAGACGATCATGAAAGGAATAAAAGCTTCGCTTCTGCCCGCCGCCCTGATGGGGACCATGGTCATCGGTAGTGGGCTGGCTACGACCGCCTCCGCACAGGATCCTTACACAGTCGGCGTGGAGGCTTCCTTCCCGCCCTGGGCCTATGTTGAAGGAGGGGAATTCAAAGGCATCGCCATCGATGCTATGGAGGCCATCGCCGAGGAGAAAGGCATCCAGATAGAGTTCCAGGACATGCCGTTCCCATCGCTGATCCCGGCCCTTGCGGCGGAGAAGATCGATATTCTTGCCACAGGCCTCACTGTCACTGAAGAGCGTAGCGAGAACATCGATTTCACCATCCCCTGGTGGGAAACCAACGACGTGGTGCTGGTGCCCGAAGATTCCGAACTCAACGTCTTCACCGCCGTGTGCTGCGGGGCTCGCATAGGCGTGCAGGGCGGCTCCTCCCAGCAGGCCTGGATGGAAGAGAATGTAGTAAACTCCAGCGACATCGATGTCGAGCTGGCCAAGTACGACAATTACGTCACCGCAGTTGACGACATGGCCATCGGTCGTGTTTCTTCCGTGATCGTCGACGATACCTCTGCACAGGAGTACATCAACTCTGGCAAGCCAGTGAAGATGGCGGGCAAGATCTTTATCCGTGCGCCGCTGGCGCTGGCAGTATCCAAGGGCGATCCCCAGGAGATCCTCGGCGACCTGAACCAGGGTATCCTGGCCATCTACGAGTCCGGTGAATGGGGCGAGATTGTCAATGAATATATCCCGGGTGTGACCATCCCTGCGATTCCGGGGCACATGCCGAATTTCGTCGATACCTATCAGAAACCGGTAGCCGGTCTTCCCGAGCTAGGTAACGAATAAGTCGCTACGATGTCGGGCGCCTTCCCGAAAGGGAGGGCGCCCGTCATGTCAGGGAAGTCGGCATGGATATCTACGACGTATTGCTACGCGATTTCCCCTTCCTGCTGAAGGGGCTCGGGGTGGCCATCGTGCTGTTGGCCGCCCTGCTCTTGATTGGCTTCGTGTTGGGCATGGGCATCTGCCTGGTTCAGCTCTATGGCCCGAGGACACGGCTGGTGCAGTGGCCACTGACGCTCTACGAGCGTGTCTTCAGGGGCGTGCCGATCATCATCATGTTGTTTATCTTCTTCTATGGTATGTCGGGTGTTTTCGACATTTCGGCCTTCGGTGCCGCGATACTGGCCATGGGGCTTCGCTCAGCGGCCTACCAGTCCCAGATATTTCGTAGCGCCTTCCAGTCGGTGCCAGCCGGCCAGATGATGGCCGCCCGGGCCATGGGCATGTCCAAGGTCAAGGCAATCCGCCATATCCTCTTTCCCCAGGCGGCGCGCCATGCTATCGGCCCCTGGACCAACGAGTTCTCCTCGGAAATCAAGGAGACCTCCCTGGCCTATGTCATCGGGGTGGTGGAGCTCACCCGTCAGGCGCATTACATCATCACCAGCACCCAGGGCAACGTGTTGACGGTGTTTGCCGTGGTGGCGCTGCTGTATTTCATCCTCAATCGGACAGGGAATAGCCTGCTGTATGCCCTTGAACGCAAGCTGGCCGTGCCGGGCTTCGAAAAATGATGCGAGAGGAATGCCGATAATGGCCGATGATCTGATTCTGGACGTACAGGGCGTGAAGAAGTCTTACGATGGCATCGAAGTGCTCAAGGGTATCGGTTTCAGTCTGAGAAAGGGCGAGACCAAGGTGCTGATCGGCCCCTCCGGCTCGGGCAAGAGCACCTTGCTGCGCTGTATCAATTATCTCACGGTGCCGGATGCAGGGCGCATCTACCTCAACGGCGAGGAGGTGCTGAACACCAACATCGATGCTATGCGGGCACGCATGGGCTTCGTCTTCCAGGACTTCAATCTCTTCTCTCACCTGACGGTGCTCGACAACGTGCGCATCTGCCAGATCAAGGTTAACGGCATGGACAAGGCAGCCGCTACCCAGCGGGCGCATCGTGAGCTGGAGCGGGTTGGTCTGGGTGAGAAGGCCGACGCTTACCCGGCTGAGCTCTCCGGCGGCCAGCAGCAGCGCGTCTCCATCGCAAGGGCGTTGGCAATGGACCCTGACGTGCTGCTATTCGACGAACCTACCTCGGCGCTGGACCCGGAATTGACCGGCGAGGTGGTGAGGGTGATGCAGCAACTGGCCGTCGAGGGTATGACCATGGTGGTGGTAACCCACGAGATGAGCTTCGCTCGCCAGGCTGCCGACGAGATTATCTTCATCGAGAACGGCTACATCGTCGAGCAAGGTCCACCGGAGACCATGTTCACCGAGTCTACACACGAGCGGACTCGGGCCTTCCTCAATGTCATCGCGGAGCACGGGTGAGCCATGCGGGAATTTATCGAGTTCGGTATCGAGTGGCTACCCGCGCTTCTCAGGGGCGTGCCGGTCGCGTTGGCACTTTGGGTGATCGCCATCACCCTGGGCTTTTTCCTGGGGCTGGTGCTGTGTTGGGCAAGGGTCTACGGAAATCGGTTCTTTTACTGGATCAGCACCGTCTATGTGGAACTATTCCGCGGTACGCCGATGCTGGTGCAGATGTTCTTCATCTACCTGGGGCTACCCCATGTAGGTATTGTCTTCGACGCTTTCACTGCCGCGGTGATCGCCATCACTCTTAACAGCGCGGCTTATCAGGCTGAGTACTTTCGCGGCTCGGTGTTGTCGGTACCGAAGGGCCAGCTCGTGGCGGCGAGGGCCTGCGGTATGACCCAGTGGCAGGCGATTCGCCACATCATGGTGCCCCAGGCGCTACGCCGGGTGATCCCGCAGTGGTCGAATGAAGCGATCATTGAACTCAAGTTCACCTCCATCGCCTACACCATCGGCGTGGTGGAGATTACCTCCATCGCCTATGACATAGGCTCACGTACTCTGGATTTCTTCCTGGTCTTCCTCTGGGCGGGTCTGATTTATCTGGTACTTACTTCCACTGTGGCGAGCCTGCTTGGCTTGCTTGAGCGTCGTACCTACGTTCCTGGAGTGACCAGCCAGTGATACTTTAGGGATATCTGCGTGATCTTCCTGGCAGGCGGAGTGGCCGGGGCGTCATGTATCGGGAAGGTCCCCGGCCACTCTCCTGGATTGGCTTGACTCACTCTGGCTGGGCAACCATCAGTGGTTCGCCTTCCGGCCCGATCTGGAAGACGATGAAGCTCGCGCCGTCGGAGCTCAGGGTGCGCGCCACCATGGGTCTGTCCGGCGGCTCCTGGAAGGCCTCGCCGGCGGAAACGGTCCTGGCTTCCCGTCCCTCGACGTCGATCTCGATACTCCCCTCGGTCACGTAGACGAAGACGTGCCCGGGGTGGATATGGCGCTCGGTTACCCAATCTTCGTCCACATCGAAGCGGACGATGTTCGCCTCCATGCCCTCCAGGTCCTCGAACGTCGTCTTCAGGATTGACGTTGTCTCCGCCTGGGCCGGGGTCAGGGCGCTGGCGACAACGAGTGCTGTTGCGCCACCTAGGGTCATCAGTGTCTGTTTCATGGTGTCATACCTCCATTCAGACGGAATCACCTCTTGCCGCATGGTGTCATACCTCCTTTCAGACGGAATCACCTCTTGCCGCAATGTAGGGCATCGAGCCCTTCAGCGGTGCACCTAGCCTAGGCCGCAGGCGCGGGCGACGTCTTGAAGAAATCTGACCTTGCCGCAGGAGGGGTCGCGGTCAGGAAGTGTCCAAGGCACTGATGACGGTAGGTTGCCGGCGTACATCCGGCCAGGGCCTGGAACTCTCGGGTCAGGTGGCTCTGGTCGCAGTAGTGGCACTCCAGCGCCACGGCCGCCAGTGCCTCTTCCGGCGATTGATCGAGGCAAGCAAGAGCACGGGCGAGCCGCAGGTGGCGAGCGGATACCTTGGGTGTCATGCCGGTGTAGTGCTGGAAGGAGCGCACGAAGTGGCGGTGGCTCCAGCCCAGGGCGCTGACGAGCTCGGAGATCGGCATGGCGCCCCCAGCCTGTTCCAGGCAGTGCCAGGCCCAGTGGATTTCTGCACGCACCTGCCGGGGTTGCCGGTCCAGGTACTGGGTCAGCGTTGTCTCCAGCAAGGCGAACCGTTGTTCCCAGGAGGCAGCCACAATCAGCTGTTCGGTAAGCCGGTTCAAGGTGTCGCCGAAAAGAGCGTCGAGTGGTATCACCCGGCCATCGAGTCCTTGGGTGCCATCCCCGAACAGCTCATAGGCCGTGCAAGGGGAGAGGAAAATCTCGAACCAGGTACACCCTTCCTCGTGTCGGGCGATCAGCGGCGGATGGTCTGGACCGACCACGAAGGACGCATAGGTTCCTTCAGTATCCGGTGTGGTCAAGGGAGCAATGCGGATGGGATCGCCGAAGCCGATGACCAAAGCGACATGGCCGCGTGGAGGTTCCAGAAGCTGGACGGAACTTACAGGGCGCACAGCGAATGCCTGGAGCCGGCCGATGTGCTCGTTCAGGCGGACTCCGGGATAATATCGGTGGCACTGGCAGCCGGACTCTCTCGGCGCCGCGGGTAACGGTTCTCCTGCGGCATGGGCCATTTTCGACTCTCCTTGCACAAGGAGGCTCGCAGGCTGGAGGTAACCTGGTGACGCGGTTTCATATGATCAGTTGTCGTCCACCGGCAGGAGGCTGTCAAAGAAAGGAAGGGCAGTCACATGCACCGGCATGAGTTCTCGGACCTGGAAATAGCCCCAGGATGCCGGCAGGGGATAGGCAATACGACGCTCGGGTGATGACTTGGCCGTTGCCTTGTCTGATTCTCAGGTGCGTCGATCCTCTCGGTTCACACGGCGCGCCTGTTGCCGCCGGGGTCCGTCATAATGGCGCGCGGCTTTCCCCGGCCTGCTCCTTTACATAGTAGAGCAGCGGCACCACCAGCAGCGTCAGCAGAGTGGAAGCGGCGAGGCCGAAGACCAGCGAGATGGCCAGGCCATTGAAGATGGGGTCGGCGAGAATGAAGAAGGCGCCGAGCATGGCCGAGACCGCCGTCAGAGCGATGGGTTTGAGGCGCACGGCGCCGGCAAGCACCACGGCGTCATCAAGCGCGACGCCCTCGTCGCGCAACTGGCGAATGAAGACCACCAGCAGGATGGAATTGCGCACGATGATGCCGGCAAGCGCGATCATGCCGATCATGCTGGTAGCAGTGAACTCCTTATCCAGCAGGGCATGGCCCGGCATGATGCCGATAAGCGTCAGGGGAATGGGCGCCATGACCAGCAGTGGCAGGCTATAGGAGCGAAACTGGGCCACCAGCAGCACGAATATCATGAAGACCCCGACGCTGTAGGCCAGGCCCATATCGCGGAAGGTTTCGTAGGTGATCTGCCATTCACCGTCCCACTTCAGGCTCGCGCGTTCGGGCAGCACCGGCTGATGGATAAAGGTCTGCTGCGGGGCGCTCTCCTGGTCGGAAAGCCTCTCCACCATCCTGAACATGCCGTAGAGGGGGGAATCGATCTCACCCGCCATGTCCGCGGTGACATAGGTCACCGGCAAGAGATCCTTGTGATAACGCATCCCTTCCCAGTCGACTTCCTGTATCTCGGCGATGCTGGCCAACGGAACTCGACCCCCCTCGCGGCTTCGCACGGCAAGAGACAGCAGCCGAGCGGGCTGGGCCTTGTCACCCTCGTCGAGGATCAGGCGAATGGGCACGGGATACTTGGCGTGGTCATCGTGCAGATAGCTGGCTGCGCTGCCCTCCAGGCTGGTCTGGAGGGCCATGACGACCTGGGCCTGGGAGACGCCCAGGCGAGCAGCCCGGTCGCGGTCGATTACCACCTCCCACTTGCGGGTGGGCGCATGCAGGGTGGTATCGATGTCGACCAGGCCCTGTACCTCATGCATTTGCTCGGCAACCCGGCGTGCCAGGGCGGCGCGGCGATCGGGCGTCACGGCATAAACTTCTGCGACCACCGGCGAGAGCACCGGAGGACCCGGCGGCACCTCGACGATCTTCACCCGGGCGTCGTGACGCTCGCCGATGGCCTGGAGAGGGTCGCGCAGGGCAAGGGCAATGGCGTGGGAGCTGCGGCTGCGCGCCTGCTTGTCGGCAAGATTGATCTGGATGTCGCCCTGATAGGGCGCCTCGCGCAGGTAGTATTGGCGAACCAGGCCGTTGAAGTTGATCGGTGAGGCGGTGCCGGCGTAGCTCTGCCAGTGGTCAATCTCGGGAACGCTCTCCAGGTGGCGGCCCATGTCCAGCAGCACCCGTTGGGTCTGTTCCATTGGCGTGTGCTCGGGCATGTCGACCACGACCTGCAGCTCGGACTTGTTGTCGAAGGGCAGCATCTTGAGAATCACCAGCTGGAATACCGGAAGCGACATGGCCCCCAGCAGAAGCCCCAGCAGGGCCAGGCCCAGCAGGCGCCGTCGCCAGGGGTGCTTTCCAAGGAAGGGACCGAGCAGGCGCTCGAAAAGGCGCTTGATGCGTGGGTTCACCCCCTCGGCGGAGTGGCCATCTGCCGATGTCTCCTGATCCTCCGTGTCCTCCTCTGTGGCATCCTCGTCTTTTGCGTACTGATGCGTCGTGTCCTGGCCTTTCGTGCCCCGTTTTTTGGCCAGCAGGCGCATGGCGAGCCAGGGTGCCACCACGAAGGCCACCAGCTGGGAGATCACCATGCCGGCGGAGGCATTGATGGGGATGGGACGCATGTAGGGTCCCATCAGTCCGGAAACGAAGGCCATGGGGAGCAGGGCCGCCATGATGGTGAGACTGGCCATGATGGTGGGTGTACCGACTTCGTCCACGGCCATAGGGATGATTCGCCGGGCCGAACCTCGACTGTTGGCGAGGCGCCGGTTGATGTTCTCGGTGATGACGATCCCGTCATCCACCAGGATGCCGATGGAGAAGATCAGCGCGAACAGCGAGACCCGGTTGAGCGTGAACCCCCAGGCCCAGGAGAACACCAGGGTCAACAACAGGGTGATCAATACCGCCGTACCCACGATCAGGGCTTGTCGCCACCCCATGGCGGCAAGCACCAGCAGCATGACCGCCATGGTCGCGGTGACCAGGTCGCGGATCAGTGTCCGGGACTTGTCGGTGGCGGTCTTGCCATAGTCTCGGGTGACGACTACTTCGATGTCAGGCGGCAGGAGGCGGTTGGTGAGCGCTTCGAGTCGCGTCTCGATGGCCGTGGTGATATCGATCGCGTTTTGGCCAGCCTTCTTGGCGATGGCAAGCGTGACGGCGGGATAGAGATGGCCGGGCGAGAGGTCCAGGCGGTCCGTCTCTTCTGCCGGCCCGAAGCCCATCATTACGCTCTGGTCGGGCACGGTGCCGCCGCGTTCGATCGTCGCCACATCGGAGAGTCGAATCGCGGCGCCGTCGTGAATGCCCACTACAAGCTGGCGCACGTCGGCCACCTCCGCGAGCAGTGTGCCGGCCTGAAGCGGAAGCGAGAGGCCATCCCGCGTCACCCGCGTCTCGCGGCTGCTGGTGTTGGCCGCGGCAAGGGCCTGCTGCAGGTCGTCAAGGGTCAGGCCGACGCCGTTCATCCGGGCTGGGTCGAGGCGTACCTCCACCCGGTCGGCGATGCCGCCAAGGGTATACACATCGCGCGTGCCGGGAATCCGCTTGAGGGCCACCTCGAGCAGATGGGCGAGGCGAGTGAGTTCTTCTGCGCCGTGACGCTCCTCGGGATCGAAGAGGGTCAGGGTCATGACCGGTACGTCGTCGATCCCGCGCGGCTTGACCAGCGGCTGGCGCGTGCCCAGGTCGGGCGGCAGCCAGTCCTGGTTCGAATAGACCTGGTTGTAGGTTCTTACCAGGGCTTCCTGCCGCGGCAGGCCCACCTCGTACTCCAGGGTGATCACGGCCTGACCCGGGCGCGATACCGAGTACACGTGCTCGATACCGCTGATTTCGCTCAATACCTGTTCGGCCGGGGTGGCAATCAGGCTTTCGACTTCGGATACTCCGGCGCCAGGGAAGGCCACCATGATGTCTACCATGGTGACGTCGATCTGAGGTTCCTCTTCCTTTGGCGTGATCAGGATGATGACCAGGTCCAGCAGGATGGCGATTCCGGCGAGAAGCGGGGTCAGCTTCGAATCCTGAAACACCCGGGCAATCGCCCCGGAGGGACCGACAGCGGGGGAGCGCTCCTTCATCGGTCGCTGGATCCTTCCGTGCCGGAAGAGCCGGCATCTTCAATGCTCGCCACGGCGTCAGGGTTGGCCAGGATGCGTTCACCGGCATCGAGGCCGGCCAGCACCTCGAGTCGCCCGTCCTTCTCGATGCCCACCCGCACCTGGCGCAACCGCGGCCGATCCTCGTCATCGAGCACTAAGACGGCGCGCAGCTCGCTTCGCCGGAACAGGCTCTCGGCGGGAATCCACAGGGCGTCGCGGCGGGATACCACCACGGCCACCTTGGCCAGCATGCCTGGAAGAACGTCCGGGCCTGGTGATAGAAGGCGCATTCGCAGGCGGACGGTGTCGCTGGCTGGATTGGCCTGAGGATAGAGGGTGAGCGCACCGTGCTCGAGGGGTTGTCCCTCTGACAGGCTGATCTGGAGGCGCGCCGTCTCGCGCACGTGCGCCAGGTAGCGGCGGGGCAGGTCGGCCTCCACGCGAAGCGGTGCCGGGGCCAGGGTATCGAAGAGCGGTTGACCCGGGCGCACGGCTTCACCAGGCTCCACGTGGCGCCGAACGAAAACCCCATCCTTCTCTGCACGGACCCGGGTATAGCGCAACCCCTGCTCGGCTTCGGAAACGCCGGCCAGGCTTCGTTCACGGCGGGCTCTGGCAGCGTCGAGTCGGTTGGTCGCCTGGTCGAAGGCCTGCTCCGAAGCGAGATTCTGATCGCGGATGGCCCGAATCCGCTCGAAGCGCTGTCGGGCATCCACGAGGTCGGCCTCGGCCTGCTCGAGGCTTGCCCGGGCCTGGTACAGGCGGGCGCGCTGCTCGCTATCGTCCAGGCGCAGGATCTGGGTGCCGGCAGTGAAGCGGTCGCCCACCTCGAAGGCCACTTCGACTACCCGGCCGCTGGTCTGAGCCGAAACAGTGCTCCGTTCGACGGCTTCCACGCGGCCATCGAGTACCAGCGTTTCATCAAGCGTCTCACGAGTGACTACGGACGTGGCCAGGGCATCATTGGCGGCACTCGCCGGCAGACACGGCATGAGAGTCACGGTCAACATCAGGGCGAGAAGCCGTCGATGGAGGGGTGTCATAGGCATCGTTGTGAATATACAGAATAAGCATATACTTTTCAGTATATCAGAGCTCTTTCCTGCCAACGTGGCGTTGTGCAGGAAGTGATAACGAAAAACCTGACATGCATCAGGCTCCAAGAGGAAATTTTCCTCGCGCCTGACGCCAGCGAACGCAGCAAGGAGGCCTGGGGGCCGGCCAGACAGGGCCATCGGATGGGCCGTTATCGGTAGAGCAAAAAAAGGCCGGGAATCGTCCCGGCCCTCTGTTTCGTTGCCGGGCTTGGTTCCCGGCGTCATGGTGCGTTCACGACTTCAGAATTTCTGGAGCTTCTCCAGGTCGAAGCGGTCTGCATTCATCACCTTGGTCCAGGCCTTGATGAAGTCCTTGACGAACTTCTCCTGGTTGTCGTCCTGAGCGTATACCTCGGCATAGGAGCGCAGGATGGAGTTGGAGCCAAATACCAGGTCGATGCGGCTGGCGGTCCACTTCACCTGGTCGCTCTTGCGGTCGCGAATCTCGTAGAGATTGCTGCCCGCCGGCTTCCAGGCGTTGTCCATGTCGGTCAGGTTGACGAAGAAGTCGTTGGTCAACTGACCCTCGCGGTCGGTGAACACGCCGTGCTTGCTACCACCGTGGTTGGTGCCGAGCATCCGCATGCCGCCGACCAGCACGGTCATTTCCGGACCGGTCAGGCCCATCAACTGAGCGCGATCGAGAAGCATCTCCTCCGGCTTGACCACGTAGTCCTTCTTGAGCCAGTTGCGGAAGCCATCGGCCAGCGGCTCCAGCGGCTCGAACGACTCGGCATCGGTCATCTCGTCGGAGGCGTCGCCGCGGCCCGGCGAGAAGGGTACCAGGACGTCGTGCCCGGCGGCCTTAGCGGCCTGCTCGATACCCACGCTGCCTGCCAGCACGATGACATCGGCCACGCTGGCGCCAGACTCGGCGGCGATCTTCTCGTAGGCCTTCAGCACCTTGGACAGGCGATCCGGCTCGTTGCCTTCCCAGTCCTTCTGCGGGGCCAGGCGGATGCGCGCACCGTTGGCACCGCCGCGCATGTCGGAGCCGCGGAAGGTGCGGGCGCTGTCCCAGGCGGTGCTGACCATCTCGCCGATGGACACGCCGCTTTCGGCGATCATCTCCTTGACGGCTTCGACGGAGTAGTTGGTGTTACCGGCCGGTATCGGATCCTGCCAGATCAGGTCCTCGTCCGGCACGTCCGGACCGATGTAGCGCGACTTCGGCCCCAGGTCGCGATGGATCAGCTTGAACCAGGCGCGGCCGAAGGCGTCCTGGAAGCGCTCCGGATCCTTGCGGAAATCCTCGAGGATCTTCCGGTAGGTCGGGTCCACCTTCATGCCCATGTCGGCGTCGGTCATGATCGGGTTGTGGCGGATGGACGGGTCGCTGGCATCGACCGGCTTGTCCTCCTCCTTCATGTCCACCGGCTCCCACTGATTGGCGCCGGCGGGGCTCTTCTTCAGCTCCCACTCGTGGTCGAGCAGTGCGTCGAAGTAGCCCATGTCGAACTCGAGGGGGTTCTTGGTCCAGGCACCCTCGATGCCGGAGGTGATCGCGTTGGAAGCCTTGCCCTGCATGTTGGGGTTGTGCCAGCCCAGGCCTTGCTCCTCGACGTCGGTAGCCTCGGGCTCCGCGCCCAGCGCTTCGGCATCACCGTTGCCGTGGCACTTGCCGACGGTATGCCCGCCGATGGTCAGCGCCGCGGTCTCCTCGTCGTTCATCGCCATGCGCGCGAAGGTCTCGCGCACCTGCTCGGCGGTCTTGAGCGGGTCAGGGTTGCCGTTCACGCCCTCGGGGTTGACGTAGATCAGGCCCATCTGCACCGCGGCCAGCGGGTTCTCCATGGTGTCGGGCTTGTCGACGTCGTCATAGCGCTCGTCGGAGGGCGCCAGCCACTCCTTCTCGGCTCCCCAGTAGATGTCCTTCTCGGGGTGCCAGATGTCCTCGCGGCCGAAGGAGAAGCCGAAGGTCTTCAGGCCCATGGATTCATAGGCCTCGTTGCCGGCCAGGATGATCAGGTCGGCCCAGCTGATCTTGTTGCCGTACTTCTTCTTGATCGGCCACAGCAGGCGGCGTGCCTTGTCGAGGCTGGCGTTGTCCGGCCAGCTGTTGATGGGCGCGAAGCGCTGGTTGCCGGTGCCGCCGCCGCCGCGGCCGTCGGCAATGCGGTAGGTGCCGGCGGCGTGCCAGGAGAGGCGGATCATCAGGCCGCCGTAGTGGCCCCAGTCGGCCGGCCACCACGCCTGGCTTTCGGTCAACAGGGCGTGCATGTCCTTCTTCAGGGCGTCGAAGTCGAGCTTCTTGACCTCCTCGCGGTAGTCGTAGTCCTCGCCCATCGGGTCGGTCTTGCGGTCATGCTGGTGCAGGATGTCCAGGTTCAGGTTTTCGGGCCACCAGTCCATGTTCGAATTACCCGTGGCCGTGTTCCCGCCGTGCATCACCGGGCATTTGCCGGGGTTCTGCTGATCACCCATATCGCTCTCCAATCTGGCTGCGTTGTATGAACTGCTACCTGTGTATAGACGATGGCAGTCCTGCGGGACAATGAGACGAGTCAACCATGCGTCATGAGCGGCGCGACGATCGGTTCTCACTGCCCTATACCTTCAACTTACGCTCCGATAGTCCATCAGCTCAATGTGACATTACCGACCATCTCGATAGCTATTCTGTATTGGAGGCGGGGGCCGGCACCGTCAGTGTACGTGTCTCGCCCATCAAGAAGCCGCGGTTGGCCTCCAGGGCCTCGCGCAGGAAGTCCCACAGCAGGCGTACCCTGGCCAGGCGGCGCTGCTCCTGGCGGGCGGTGATCCAGAACTGTCGATCGATCGCGACTTCCTCCTCCAGCACGTTCACCAGTGCCTCCGAGGCGCTGGCCATGAAGCAGGGCAGCACGGCCAGGCCCGCGCCGTGCAGGCAGGCGGCGTGCTGGGTGGTGACGCTGGTGCTGCGCATGGCGAAGTGCGGCCCGGGGTGGCCGATCACCGCAGGGTCGAGCAGCGGCTCCAGGTAGCTGAGCTGCTCGCTGAAGATCAGGTCGTCGACGTAGCCCACCAGGCGGTGCTCGCCCAGTTCGGCGAGCCGCCCCGGCCGGCCGTGGCGAGCCAGGTACCCCTCGCTGCCGTAGAGGCGCAGCCGGTAGTCGCACAGTCGCGAGATCACCAGCCCCGGGCTCACCGGCCGCTCCACGGTGATGGCCAGGTCGGCCTCGTGGCGGCTCAGATTGACCACCCGGGGCAGGGCGAGCAGGTCCAGGGTGACGCCCGGGTGGCGGCTGCAGAAGGCCGAGAGCAGCGGGGCGATCACCCAGGTGCCGAAGCCCTCGGTGACGCCCAGGCGGATCTGGCCGCTGATCTGGTGGTTCTTGTCGGTCAGGCTCTCGCCGGCCTCGAAGGCGTGGCGGGCCATCTCCTCGGCGTGGGCGAGCAACTGCTGGCCGGCTTCGGTGAGGTGGTAGCCGTGGGTGCTACGCTCGAACAGCTGGGTGTTGAGTGTCTGTTCGAAGCGTCGGGTGCGCCGCGACAGGGTGGAGTGGTCCAGCCCGAGGCGGCGGGCAGCATCGGTGAGTCGTTCGCTGCGCGCCACCTCGAGGAAGATCTGGATGTCCTGCCAATCGAGCATGGAGGCCCTCGTTGGACGTGTATTATAGCCAGCTCTGGTAATCGGAGTATTGTGCATTAACGCACAAACAATGTGTCCGAGTACCCGTTGTCATGCTGTCCGACGTCCGGATAGACTCATTATCATCATCTTCCGTGTATTTATACACATAAAGTCTAATGCTTGGGCGATCCGCGGCTGCAATCCAGTAACCAGCCGATCCCCTGGCAGTCACCGCACAGAGAGGAGCACGCCCCATGTCCGTTCGCGAAATCCCCATGTATATCGATGGCCAGCCCGTCCAGTCCCAGAGCCAGGAGTGGCGCGAAGTGGTGAACCCGGCCACCCAGGAAGTGGTTGCGCGGGTGCCGTTCTGCACTGCCGAGGAGGTAGAGAGGGCCGTGGCCAGTGCCAAGGAGGCCTTCAAGACCTGGCGCAAGGTGCCGCTGGGCAAGCGCATGCGCATCATGCTCAAGCTGCAGGCACTGATCCGTGACAACACCGCCGAGCTGGCCGCGCTGATCACCGAAGAGCACGGCAAGACCTTGCCCGACGCCGAGGGCGAGGTGGGCCGCGGCCTGGAAGTGGTGGAGCACGCCTGCTCGATCACCTCCCTGCAACTGGGCGAGCTGGCCGAGAACGCTGCCAGCGAGGTCGACGTCTACAGCATGCACCAGCCGCTGGGGGTGGGTGCCGGCATCACCGCCTTCAACTTCCCGATCATGCTGCCCTGCTTCATGTTCCCGATGGCCATCGCCACCGGTAATACTTTCGTGCTCAAGCCCTCCGAGCAGGATCCGACCTCCACCATGCGCCTGGTCGAGCTGGCGCACGAGGCGGGCATTCCGGCCGGCGTGCTCAACGTGGTCCACGGCGGCCCGGACGTGGCCAACCAGATTGCCGACCATGCCGATATCAAGGCGCTCTCCTTCATCGGTTCCACCCATGTGGGCTCGCTGCTCTATAACCGTTCCGCTGCCGCCGGCAAGCGCATGCAGTCGATGATGGGCGCCAAGAACCACTGTGTGGTGATGCCGGATGCCAACCGCAGCCAGGCGATCAACAACCTGCTGGGCTCTGCCTTCGGCGCCGCCGGCCAGCGCTGCATGGCCAACTCCGTGGTGGTACTGGTGGGCGAGGCCCGCGAGTGGCTGGACGACCTCGTCGAGGGCGCGCGCAACATGAAGGTCGGCCCCGGCACCCAGCGTGATGCCGACCTGGGCCCGCTCGTTTCGCCGCAGGCCAAGGAGCGCGTTGAGCGCCTGATCGACGCCGGCGAGAAGGAAGGCGCCAAGCTGATGGTAGACGGCCGCGGCTGTCAGGTGGAAGGCTACCCGGACGGCAACTTCGTCGGCCCCACCCTGTTCGCCGACGTGACGGCGGAGATGACCATCTACCGCGAGGAGATCTTCGGCCCGGTGCTGTGCGTGGTGAGCGTCGAGACGCTGGATGAGGCGATCGAGTTCATCAACGCCAATCCCAATGGTAACGGCACCTCCATCTTCACCAACTCCGGCTGGGTGGCGCGCCGTTTCGAGACCGACATCGACGTTGGCCAGATCGGCATCAACGTGCCGATTCCGGTACCGGTCGCCTACTTCAGCTTCACCGGCTCGCGCGGCTCCAAGCTGGGCGACCTGGGCCCCAACGGCAAGCAGGCCATTGCCTTCTGGACCCAGACCAAGACCGTCACCGCCCGCTGGTTCGAGCCGGAGAACGTCTCCAGCGGCATCAACAGCACCATCTCGCTGGGCTGATCCTTCCAGCACCGCGACCCAACGGCCCCGTCTCGAGAGAGGCGGGGCCGTCTTCGTCTAGGGTAGGCACAAGAGGGGGGCCTGCTCCTGCAGGATCCCCATTCATTGTAGTTCGACGCCTCGATGATTGGCGCTGGCAGGTGTCCGATGCTTCCTCTCCCCAGAAGGCGTATGGACACGTGCCTGACGTTGACGTTAACTGAAGCACTGAGACAACGACCACAATGTTTGGAGCCTACATGACCCCGCCGATCAGCCGTTTTCCCGTTCCCGAATCGATCCACGACCTGCCCGAGGATGTGCGCGACGCCATGCTGGCGGTGCAGGAGAAGGCCGGCTTCGTGCCCAACGTTTTCCTGATGCTGGCCCACCGGCCAGCCGAGTTCCGCGCCTTCTTCGCCTACCACGACGCCCTGATGGAGCGGGAGTCCGACACGCTGACCAAGGCAGAGAAGGAGATGATCGTGGTGGCCACCAGCGCCCGGAATCGCTGCCTCTACTGCGTGGTGGCCCACGGCGCCCTGGTGCGGATCTACAGCAAGAATCCGCTGCTCGCCGATCAGGTGGCCATCAACCACCGTACGGCGCCAATCAGCGAACGCCACCGCACCATGCTGGATTTCGCCATGTACTGCGGCCTGGAAGTGGGCGAGCTCACCGACGACTGGGAGGCTCGTCTGGAAGCGGCCGGATTCACCCAGGACGATATCTGGGACATCGGCGCCATCACCGCCTTCTTCGGCCTCTCGAACCGGCTGGTCACCCTTACCGGCACGCCGCCTAACGAAGAGTTCTACCTGATGGGGCGAGTGCCGCGGGAGAAGTGAGGGACAACCTGATCATTCCTTGGCGCTATCCTCAAGTAGCCTAAGCACCGGCGCCAGCTGGCTTTCGTGCAACAGCAGTACACTATCGCCACCGGCGCCTTCGCAGGGTGCCACCACGGCGAATTCGCCTTCCTCCAGATGGAATTCGTGGATCTCGCGGGGCCCTTGCGGTCTCTGGCAGTAGATCGAGCGTTAGGGGTCGTCCTCGCTGTAAGTGAGGCGGTGGTAGACCTTGAAGAAGGTGTAAAGCGTCAGGCCATGCTCGAAGGCGGGCCAGCGGGCGGGGATGGGGCAGGTCTCCTCGTCGAGCGCTTGGCCGCTGGCTTCGGCAGCAGCAATGGCCTGCTCAAGTGGTTTGGCCAGCAGGGAGGTGTTGTCGCGGGGCAGCGGCTGCTGATTCTCGAACGCCTGCCGGTAGTCATCGGCTACCTGACGAAGCGCTGCCAGCGAGCATGGCCGGTGTTCGCTGTGGCATAGCTCGGCGGGCTCCGAAGCTGCCGTTCTCCCAGCCGTGGATGACGCGAAGCATCAGCGTGCCATGGTTCATCGGCCTCAGCATCAGCGCCTGGGTGGCCACGCGTAGGCGTTGCAGGCGCTCCGTGGCGGCGTTTTCGAAGGCACCGTAGGGCTCGGTGATGATCGCATGCAAGCGACCTGAAACATGTTCCTTGGCTTCCGTGTAGGCATCTCGGGGTTCCGGCACGGGTGGTCGTCACGGTGAGGCGGCGTTATGATGCCCCTCGATCACCTCAAAATCGGCCATCCCGGCCGTGGCTTGAGGCGCGATCCCACAATCCATTCACTGTCGCCAGGGGAGTCCCATCACGCTCATGACGTGAGGGGCTGAGAGAGCGCCAAGCGCTGACCCTGGAACCTGATCCGGTTCATACCGGCGGAGGAAGTGCGACATGCCTTACCTGACGTCTGCCGTGCTCGGCGCGGCGCTGCTCTGCTTTGCTTTCCTGGGCCTGAGGGCCCGACGGGCCGATGGCCCCCTCGATGACTATGTGACCGCCCGCAATTCCCAGACGGCCTCGACCCTGGGATTGTCCTTCCTGGCCTCCGGCATGGGCGCCTGGATTCTCTTCGCGCCGCCGGAAATCGGCGCCTTCGTCGGCCCGGTGGCGCTGGCCGGCTACGCCATCGGCTCGGCGCTGCCGCTGGCGATCCTGGCGCGCTACGGCCCGGCCATTCGCCGCCACCTGCCGCAAGGGCGCAGCATCGGCGAGTTCGCCGAAGCTTGCTATGGCGTAGGTGTGCGTCGCTGGGTGTCGCTGGTCTCGGTGTTCTACATGGCGCTCTTCCTGACCGCGGAGTTGACCGCCATCGGCTCGATCACCGCGCTGTTATCGGACGTGCCGCCGGCCCTGGTGGTCATTGGGGTGGCGGTGACAACGCTTGTCTACACGGCGGTCGGCGGCCTGCGGGCGAGCCTGGCCACCGACCGCTGGCAGGCCTGGCTGTTGATCGCCCTGCTGATCCTGGTGGCCGGCGTGGCGCTGAACCGCCTACCCGAGATGCCCGTGGACGCCACCCTGCCGTCGATTCCAGTGGGCAGCGCCCTGGGCGTGGCGCTGACCCTGGTGATCGCCGTCACGGCGGCCAACCTCTTCCATCAGGGCTACTGGCAGCGGGTCTGGTCGGCCCGCGACGATCGCGCCCTGGCGCGCGGGGCCTGGCTGGGTAGCGGTATCACCGTGCTGGTGGTGGCGGTGGTCGGGGGCCTGGGCATGCTCGCCGCCATGAGTGGACTGGACCTCGGGGCCCCGCCGATCCCCTTCTTCGCCCTGCTTTCCGCCGCACCCGACTGGCTGGCCCTGCCGGCCCTGGTGCTGGCGGTCTCGCTGGTGGTCTCCAGCGTGGATAGCCTGCAGAACGGCATCGCCACCCTGGTGGTGGCGGGCTCGGGCAGGCGCGGCCTGTCGATCACGGCGGCCCGCTGGGCGACGGTGGCGCTGATGGTGCCGGTGGTTATTCTGGCCCTGCAGGGGCTCTCGGTGCTGCGGCTCTTCCTGATTGCCGACCTGTTGTGTGCCGCCATCGTGGTGCCGGTGCTGCTGGGCATCTGGTCGCGCATGACGCCGCTGGCCGCGGTGGCCGGCGGTGTGGCGGGCATGCTCGGCACCATCCTGCCGGGGTGGGTCACTCAGGGTAGCCTTTCTGCCGGCGTGCTGGCGGCCAGCTTCCCCGGAAGCATTCCGACCCTGGCACCCTTCCTGGGGGCGTTGCTTGCCTCCACCCTGGTCAGCCTGCTGATTGCCTGGCTTCGGCCGGGGACGAGATTCCACCTGGCAAACAAGGGAGACGCCTGATGACGACTCTTTCTGACTGGAACGCCTGGGCCGACGGCCGAGAATCGGCCCGTATCACCGATTGGCTGCGCGAGATCAGCGAGCCTGACTGGTCGGCTACGGTGAACCATCCGCTGTTCGATGCCCTGGCCGAGGGTCGGCTGTCGGGGGAGGACTTCGCTGCCTACATGGTGCAGGACTATGGCTTCGTCGATCCTTTCACCGCGCTGATCGGCCACGCCATCGGTCAGGCGCCGACCATGGATGACCGGGTGGTGCTGGGGCAGTTCATGGGCATGCTGACCAGCGACGAGAACAGCACCTTCCAGCGCACCTTCGAAGCCTTCGATGTGCCGGAGGCCCAGCGCGAGACGCCGGACTACCTGCCGGAGACCCGAGAATTTCGTGAGCTGCTGCACGATACTGGCCAGGGCGGCCACTACGCCGAGATACTGGCCGTGCTGGTGGTCACCGAGTGGGTCTATCTCGAGTGGGCGCTGCGCGTCACTCGCGTGGACGGGCTGCACCCGCTGATGAGCGAGTGGATCGATCTGCACGACAACCACCCCTTCCAGGAGTTTGTAACCTGGCTGCTCCGCCGCCTGGACGAGGAGGCCGCGTCGCTGGACGATACTGACTTCGCCCGCATGGCCGAGCGCTTCCGCGAGACCGTGGTGCTGGAGCGGCGCTTCCACGATGCCGTGCAGCCGCGCTGAGCAGCTCGGCCAGAGAGAATAAGTAACGGCCCCGGTCAATCATCCGGCCTGGGCCTTGCGATGCTCAGCAAAAAACCGCGACCAGGGCGTCGTAATCGTCCTCGGTTTCGGGAGCGTTTAGCTAGGGGGGCGGAGACGTACCGGCAATGGCTCATCCACATCCGGCTGGCCAACGCACCAGGCCCCAGCCGTAGATGGGGTCCTTGCCCAGAGGGCCAAGGTCCAGGGCTGACTCAAACGAGTTTTGCAACCAGTCGTTATAAAGACGCTTCTCTGCCATCAGGGCAGCGAGCACGAAGGGTACCGCGTACGAGGTGCCGGAATGGTAGGCGGTGCCGTTTTCAGTGGCTGCCCAGACATGCACACCCGGGGCAGCAAAGTCGAGGTAATCGCCTAGATTGGCGCGTTCGTAATGTCGTTTATTGGCATCCACCGCGGTAACCGCGATCACACCCGGGTGGGCGGCCGGATAGACGGCGGGACCTTCCGGGCCCAGGCTGCCGGCGGCCGCTACCAGCAGGATCTCCTGTGCCAACAGCCGCTGCAGCACAAGATCGAGGATTCGATTCTCTCGCCCGCCAAGACTCAGGTTGATGGCCTCGACTCCCTGCCCAAGCAGCCAGTCCATTCCCCTGGCGAGGATGTCGGTGGTGGTATCGGTGTCGTTGCCACGCTGGCGAAAGACGGCGGCGACGGAAATCGAGGCCTCCTGCATCAAGGGCGTGAAGCCTTGGTCCGGATCTCCGACCCAGAGGCTGGCAATTGCCGTGCCGTGGTCGCTCGGCGCGGGTGTCGGGCCGGCGAATTGCGCCATATCGATCGAACGGCCGGCCAGCGCGGGATGCCCAGGATTCACGGCGGTATCGAGCAGGCCGACCCGGACATTGCCCAGACAAGACGTGCTATCCATCGACAGGCCGATCATCTCCTGCCCGTAGCGCTGGCGGGGCCCGGCCATTAGCCGATAACGCTGGTTGACGTCCAGGCGGATGTTCGGGGACTCGCGCCGGATCTCAGTCAGCAGTGCCAGGGTGTCGGCTCCGGTGGGGAGTCGGAAGACACTGATGACCAGACCGAGCTGCTCCAATGCCTGGCGGCTCTTGATCCGCAACCGGTAGCCCGCCAGTTCGCGCGCCATTGCCACGGCATCGGGCATGTCCTCGCTGATCAGTACCAGTTCTCCGGGCTCGAAATCACCGACTGCGTTTGACGGGGTCCGGTCCGTCGACACTATGGATGCCTGGTCATCGGTGGATGAAAAGGCGGGGGGTGGGATCGAGGAAGGCCCACTGCCTATCAGACTGCCGCCGCGCTCCACTCTCGGTTGGCGAGGCCCGCTTTCTTCCGGCGGCGAGTCGGGTTCGGGTGTCGGCTCTGTTTCGGCAGTCGGGACAGCTTCCTGATCTTCCGCCTCTCGCTCGGCTTTCCGGCTGACCGCTGGCTCGGTGGCTTCGTCGCGAGTCTCGGTGATGACGTTCTCGATCAAGGGGCGTGCCATATCGCGGCGTTGGGGATCGATGTCCTGGCCATGGGCACTGCCGGCCACAAGCAGCAGGGCGCCTGCCAGCAACCATGTTGCTGAACCAGGGCTGAGCCTGGCATGTGCCGAATCAGCGGTATCAGGGTGGATCACGGCGCACTCACCTCCTCGATAAAGGGCAATCCCTCAAGCTGCCGGTGTATGGCGTCGACATCGCTATCCGGTGGCAGTTGAACAGTGTAGAGGCCCAGTGCACCTGGGCCATCGACGATGCGTGCCTCACTTGCCCCCAGGCTCTCATTGATCTGTTCGACAGTAGCGTTGGTGTGAAAGGCGATCTGCAGCCGTGGCGCCTGACTGGCGGTCTCGCCGGACAACGGAGCCCAGTCGCTGTCGGTGGACTGAGGGGTCAACTGGAAGCCGGTCTGGATGGCGAGCAGCAGGCAGGCTGCCAGGGCCAATGGCTTCCAGTAGCGCCGCGTATTGGCACTCGTTGGCGAGCTGTCGACTGTCTCCTGCTGGATGTCTCGCTTGAGGCGAGCCAGCCCGAGCTCGACAGGCGGCTCGTCGGCCGATTGTTGCAGAGTGTCTTTCAGGGCCTGCAGGAACTCGACCTCGCCTGCCAGGTCGGGATTCTCTGCCATGGCCTTTTCCACTTGGCGGCGTTCCTCGGCATCGAGCCGGCCATTCACGTAAAGGGGCAGCGTCTCTTCGATGTTGTTGTTCATGACGTTCATGCGGCCCCCATTCCGGCAGCTGTCAGATGTTGCTTTATCAACTTCTTGGCATGGTGGACGCGTGACTTCACGGTACCCTCGGGAACATCGATGATCCGGCTGATCTCCTCGTAGTTGAGCTCCTCGAAGAACACCAGGTGAAGAATTTCGCGGTGCTCGGTCGAGAGCCTTGCCATGCACTGCGTCAGGCGTTCCTTGTCGCGGACCGCCAGGGTCAGTGCTTCGACATCGGCACCCGGAGATTCATCGATCATGGTCTCGTCCAGTTCGGTGGATTGTCGACGACCCTGCTGTCGCCACAGGTCCAGTACCTTGTGGTGGGCGATGCCCAGCAGCCAGGTGGTGACTCTGGCCCTTCCCTGGAAACGTTCGGCGGAGCGCCAGACTTCCAGCATGGTGTCATTGAGTAGGTCGTTGGCCGTGAAGGGGTCGTTCAATTTCGAAAGCACGAAATGATAGACACGCCTCTGATGGCGCCGATAGAACTCACCCAGGGCTTGCATGTCCTGGTTCGCGATGGCGATCAGCAACTCGTCATCCTGGCGGTCATCCATGGCAACCTCGAGGTGTCAGGGGGCGTGGAGAATGGCCTCGAGAGGGCTAGCGGCAATGACCTGTCCCTGTGCATCGATGGCAATCAGGCGCCAATAGTAGCGCTTGTCGGCCTCCAGGTGGTTGAGCAGGGATTTGCTGGGTGACATCGAGGATTGATCTCCCTCGATCACCTGGCCGGTAATCGGGGCGAGGTTCAAGGTTGCCGGCTGGCGCCGGTCGTCTCCGGAATCTCCTTCGGAGGTGGTTTCGGCTTCAACGGCCTGGGGCCAGCGGTCGTAGAATTCGAGCTGGTAGGCATGGCTGCCCGTTACCGGCCGCCAGCGGAATCGTGTCTCCCCGTCCAGAGGATTTGCCGATTCGGGCGGGAAGGCATCGAGGGCGGGAACTCTGCCTTCCCTCTGCAGGGCCCCTTCACTGACGCGGTAGCTGAGCGTGGGCAATCCCTCGATCTCGGTGGGAGCCAGGAAGCGCAACCTGACACGGTGGATACCAGAGGTGTCGCTGGGCAGTGGCGGAGAGGTGATCGTCAGTTCCCGGCTGGCTCCAAGGTATTGGCGAACATAGGCCAGGGGAGCATAGAGGGGCTGACCCCGTGTGCTGGCGGGCGTGGCGACTTCCCAGATGGCATTGATGATACCGGCCCCCTGATAGCTGATGCGGGCAGTCGCCTGGAGTGGCTCATCCGGCCGCAGAGTCTCGGTCAGTGTCCCCCGGTCGAAGAACAGGCTGACACGCTGAATGGTCACCCCGGTGGCAGAGGGGTCTGCTCCCTCGGGAATAGCGCCACCGCGACCGGGCACCCCCTGCTGGAGCGAGATCACCTGTACCCCGGTCATGGGCTCCGATCCTTCCAGGGCGAACTGGCGAACATAGAACACCTGCCGCTCGCCTTGGCGTGCCGCCTGTTGGCTGACGGCCGCCGGCACACGCAGCGACTCGGTTACCCGGAACTCGATACCGCGATCATCCGTTGCCGGCCCGAGGGGCTGAACCAACGAGGTAGGCGAGGTGCCCAGGCGTTGGCCATTGACGGGATTGCCCAGCACGAATATTCCCTGATTGGATATCAGTGACTGCGAAAACCTGGGATTGGTGCGTGCCTGACCCCGCCAGGTCAGGTTGACGCGACTGTCCACCCCCACGGTGGCGCTCGGGTTACTGGTACAAGCGAAGCGGGCATCGCACAGCGCAATGATCTGTGCCTGGGCGATGGGTGCCAGCGACATCAGCATCAGGACGAGGAGACAAGGGCGAAGGGGTTTCATTGCATGCCTCCCGGATAGGCCGTCGGAAGCGTGGTTCGCAACTCCAGCCAGACCTGATCCTCGTTGAAGGGGTCCTGGCCGTAGAGGCTGTCCCGCAGGGTATTGCCGCTGTAACTCAGCGACAAGTTCAGCCCGACACGATTGCTCTCGGGCTTGCGGATACGCCAATCCAGCTGGCCGCTGATGTAGAGCGATTCATCACGCTGTGGAAAGAACGGATCGTCTTTCGCGTTGTTCTGGTTGAGGCTCAGGTTCAGGGTCGCGGAGAGCTTGTCTGGAATGAACTGGGCATTGCCGCCCAGCGAGAAGACCTGCTGATCGATACGTTCTCCCCCATTCCGGTAGCGCGTCTGGCTGCCCTGCCAGCCCAGGGTGAGCCCGTAGTGCTCGAGCATTTCCAGGCCGAGCTGCCATCCCAGGTTGTGTGTGTCGGTATCCGGCTGCCAGCCGGTATGGTCGGTGAAGCGCTCCGTGCCGAGTTCGACCGACCAGTACCAGACATCCTGCCGGAAGGCAGCGCTTGCCTGAATGCCATCGACTCGAGTGTCGTTGGGCAGGTACCCGCTGGGGGTCTGCTTGTCCTTGCGGTCGACTCGGTCCAGTGACAGTGAATAGCTGGGCTTTCCCAGCAGGGCGAATAGGCTGCCCGGTTCGGGCGATTCGTATTCGTCGTAGCCTAATTGCATGTTCCAGCGGCTCGTCTCGGTGGTCGCATAGGCGGCAAAGTTATCCAGATTGTCCTCTTCCAGTGCATAGCTGGTGTCCCAGTACCACTTGTCGCGTTCGGCCGAGGCATAGATCCGCCGCAGGTAAAGATCAGAGGGAAGATTGCTGTGCGCCAGACTGCGGTAGAAGGGCCCGACTCTCTGTGCTTCGGCACCGATTCGCCAGTCGAGCGGTGTCTCCCAGTTGGTGGGATCCGGATCCAGCAAGACCAGGGCGGACCAGGCGGTGTCGGTCTCGGCATCGAAGCCGAAGTCCCGTCCGTCGAAATCGTAGCGACTGGTCGCGTGCTCCCCGCGTATCCTCAGCCTGCGCTCCATGAAGAAACCGTCCAGCACGGCATTCCAGGCATGACCATCGTGGACGCGAGTTGTGGGTGTCGAGCTCCAGCTGCTGGCATCGGGTTCACTGATGCCCCCCGTAAGGTAGGTGGAGGATATGTGGATCTCGCTGGTGTCGCCGGGCTGCCATTGACTTTCCCAGCGAGCCCCGGTGATCCGGTTGTCAGGGTCACTGAGTCCCAGGCCATCATCGATGCCCAACTCGCGGTTCCCGCTCATGCCGAATAACTGGAAGCTGCTGTCGAAGGTGTCTAGTGCCAATTCACCATGAAGGCCGCGCTGTTGATAGCCGTCCATGACCAGGCTTTGCTGGCCCATGCTCTGGTCCCCTGCGGCAACTCGCGTGCGCTCGGTTTCTGCAAGGATGGAGAATTGCGGCATATCCAGGCGCCGTCCGGTAATGCCTTGCTCGGGGCGATTGGCATAGGCCAGCTCGCCGGTGGCTTCGATACGTACCCGGTCGGACTGCAATTCGGTGAACCATTGGCTGTAGCCATCGGCATTGTAATCGGGGGGAGCCGACATATTGTGCTCGGCGATTCGCTGGTTGATCGTCAGCTCGCTGTTACCTTCGACGGTGATGGTCTTGAAAGTGGCGGTCTGACGGACCTCGAAGGTCCAGTAGCCGAGTTCCTCGACTGAGCCATCGTCGCCGTAGTACATGAGGCGAAGTTCATGTTCGCCGGTGGACATGGCACGTACCGGTTGATAGCGAAGTCCCCGAGCTTCCCATGTCACCATCTCGCTCACATCGACACTGTCGAGTTCCAGACGAAGCGAGGGCTGCCATTCCGAGGCGACGATATCGGAAAAATCCAGCTCGAGGGTATCGCGGGGTTGGTAGAAACCTCGCTCCTCGGGTGTGCTTAACCTGGTGGACCACTGTCCGGGCTGGGGTGCGGCGAGCGCCATGAGGGGTGGCAGCAACAGCAGTGGAGCCAACGAACGAGCCAGGTTCATGGTGCGTACCGTCCCGGTGTAAGGAATGTTGTTGTCGATACCTTGCCGTCACTGACTCATTCATTTCCCTGCATCAGCTGGCCGAGGAGAAAGAGATCTCGTCGGAACCTCCCTGTTCCGACGAGAATTGAATAGCCGGTTGTGACGATTCTACGTTCGTCATTCGCGGCTTCTTTCCATTTCCTGGATGGAAGCCTTGCCGGCTCCGCCGCCACCACTTTTGGCTTGGCGCATCAGCTTGGGGCTGGCCTTGTCGATACACTTGATAGCGTTTCGCTGGACTTTTTCGCCGCGGCCCCGCTGGCAGCTCTCGACGCTGCGAGCGAGCTGACGGTCGGCAGGAAGCACGTCAATACCGCCTCCACCGCCAACGACTCCCCCATGGCCTTCGCAGAGAGCTTCGCCGACGATCCCGATGCCACCGGGTCCGCCTGAGTAGGAGTTGATGGTCCCGTCCTGGCAGATGATCGCGTAAAGACCTTCTTCCAGTTTATAGACGGTATAGGCCGATGCAGAGGGGATGGTGAGAGCGCCAAATGCCAGGCCGAGAACCAGGGCGCTGATACCAGTCCGAGAGAATTTGAGTTTCATGATGACCTCCGGAACGCTGTACTTCAGTTTATCGAGGCTTGCGGTGTCACAAGTAGGTCGTCGGGACGAGACAGGAGGTTCACTCCTTCTAAGTGATTTTTGTCCCTCTTTTCAGCCTAGTGCTTCCTTCATGGACCGCCAGTGGCTTGGTGGCGATCGCTGACGAAAGCGGTTGATCCTTGCGGTGTATTGTCAGCTTGAGCCGCAGGGTCCACTCTCTTTCAGTCATCTTCATCAACAGGAGCCCTGCCATGTCCGATACGCCGAAGGATCCCCGCCGCCGCCATTCCGCCGAGGTTGTTGACGGAGTTGGCAAGTCCGCCAGTCGCGCCATGCTGCGTGCGGTGGGCTTCACCGACGAGGACTTCGTGAAGCCCCAGGTGGGTATCGCTTCCACCTGGAGCAACCTCACGCCCTGCAACAGCCATATCGACGAGCTGGCCCGCCGCGCCAGCGACGGGGCCGATGCGGCCGGGGGCAAGGGGGTGATCTTCAATACCATCACCATCTCCGACGGCATCGCCAACGGTACCGAGGGAATGAAGTATTCGCTGGTGTCGCGTGAGGTGATCGCCGATTCCATCGAGACGGTGGCCGGCTGCGAGGGCTTCGACGGCCTGGTGGCCATCGGCGGCTGCGACAAGAACATGCCGGGTTGCCTCATGGGGCTGGCGCGTCTCAACCGACCGAGCGTCTTCGTCTATGGCGGTACCATCCTTCCCGGCGAGGGCCACACCGACATCGTTTCGGTGTTCGAGGCCATGGGCGCCTACAGTCGCGGCGACCTGGACCTGATCGAGGTGAAGCAGATCGAGGAAACGGCGATCCCCGGCCCCGGCTCCTGCGGTGGCATGTACACCGCGAATACCATGGCCTCGGCCATCGAGGCGCTGGGCATGAGCCTGCCGGGCAGTTCGGCCCAGAACGCCATCTCGGGCGAGAAGAGCGCCGACTGCGAGGCGGCCGGCGCGGCGGTGCTCGAGCTGCTCGAGCGCGACATCAAGCCCTCCGACATCATGACGCGCCAGGCCTTCGAGAATGCCATCACCGTGGTGATCGCCCTGGGCGGCTCCACCAATGCGGTGCTGCACCTGATCGCCATGGCCAGCACCATCGGGGTGGAGCTCGCCCTCGAGGACTTCACCGAGATCGGCAGGCGGGTGCCGGTGGTCGCCGATCTGCGTCCCAGCGGGCATTACATGATGAGCGAGCTGGTGGCGATCGGCGGCATCCAGCCGCTGATGAAGACCCTGCTCGATGCTGGCCTGCTGCACGGCGACTGCCTGACGGTGACGGGGAAGACTCTGGCCGAGAACCTGGCCGAGGTGGCGCCCTATCCTGCCGACCAACAGATCATCGCTCCGCTGGATCGACCCGTGAAGGCCGAGAGCCACCTGCGCATCCTGCACGGCAACCTGGCGCCGGAAGGGGCGGTAGCCAAGATCACCGGCAAGGAGGGCACGCGTTTCTCCGGCTCGGCGCGGGTGTTCGGCTCCGAGGAGGAGGCCCAGGCACGCATCAACGACGGCACCGTGGTATCCGGCGACGTGGTGGTGATCCGCTACGAGGGGCCCAGGGGCGGACCCGGCATGCGCGAGATGCTCACCCCGACCTCGGCGATCATGGGCCGTGGCCTGGGCAGCGAGGTGGCGCTGATCACCGATGGGCGCTTCTCCGGCGGCAGCCACGGCTTCGTGGTGGGTCATGTGACGCCCGAGGCCTTCGACGGTGGCCCCCTGGCGCTGGTGGAGGATGGCGACCTGGTCACCATCGATGCCGAGGCCGACACCATCGACGTCGACCTCTCCGACGAGGAGCTGATGCGCCGCCGTGCCGCCTGGCGGCAGCCGGCACCGCGTTATACGCGCGGGGTGCTGTCGAAGTACGCCAGGACGGTGAGCTCGGCCTCTACCGGGGCGGTGACAGACCAGCCGGAGTGAACGAGACAAGCAAAGGGATAGCGCGTGCGGGGCTTTTCCTTTCCGAGGTCAGCCTTGTACGCTTATCACTGATGTTCTAGCCGATACGTTGCAACAGATTACCCAGCGAAAGGAGGCAGCATGCCGAAAGCCGGACCCAAGCAAGCTCGAGTCGAACCGATCCGCGAAGCCGAAGACCCCAACCTGCCGGTCGTCGGTTGGCATGTCATCGACGAGACGGATCCGCAAAACGAGATCGCTGTCTCTGAGCATGACACGGAGGCAGATGCCATTCGTGCTGCAGAAGAGTACGAGCAGCGTGAGCCGTGAAACCGCCCGGCGTCATCAGGGCGTGGTTAGGGGGTAGGTAGCGCGGCGTCGATAGATAGCAGCCGGATGATAGGGACGGTCCGGGCAAACGGTAATCGATCGAATGCGAGGATAGTTCAATGAGTGATGCAACTGCCAGCAAACGTCTGGAAGGCAAGGTGGCGCTGGTAACGGGTGGCGTCCATGGTATCGGTAGAGCCATTTCCCTGCGTATGGCCGAGGCTGGTGCCAGCGTGGCGGTCACGGATATCGATGATGATGCGGGGCGAGCCCTGGTCGAGGAGATCGAGAACCACCAGGGAAGGGCACGCTACTGGCATCTCGATACCTCGAGCGAGGCCGAGGTCAAGAGCGTCTTCGAGGAGACGGTCAAGGCCTTCGGCAACCTGGATGTGCTGGTCAACAATGCCGGGATCTCGGGTGTGAACAAACCGACCCATGAAGTGACCGCCGAGGAGTGGAATGAGCTCATGGCGGTCAACGTCAACGGCGTCTTCTTCTGCACGAAGCATGCGGTTCCCTATATGCAGAAGGCTGGTCAGGGCAGCATCATCAATCTCTCCTCCATCTATGGCATCGTGGGGGCGGCTGACCTGCCGCCCTATCACGCTTCCAAGGGGGCTGTGCGGGTGATGAGCAAGAACGATGCACTCTTCTATGCCAAGGACAAGATCCGGGTCAATTCCGTACATCCCGGCTTCATCTGGACGCCGCTGGTGGAGGGGATCGCCAAGGAATCCGAGGAGGGAGTGGAGGCCTTTCGCCGCCACCTTGATGGCCTGCACCCCTTGGGTCACGTGGGCGATCCCGACGACATCGCGTTCGGGGTGGTCTATCTCGCCTCCGATGAGGCGAAGTTCGTGACCGGTAGCGAATTGCTGATCGATGGGGGCTACACCGCGAAGTGAGCCCTGCCGGTGTGTCCGCCACGGGCAACCCCAGACAGACAGACGGCGGGCCTTCGGGCTCGCCGTCTGTCGTATGGCGACCCTCAAGCCGGCCGCGGCAAGGCCGATGGGCGTCGCTCCCGTCACCCCGTCAGGTGGATGGGCACCAGCGCCTCGCCGGGTTCGAGGACGCGGCCGATCACGGCGGCCCGGCCATAGCCCAGTGCGTGCAAGGCTTCCAGGCAGGCCTCGGCATGCTCGGCGGGCACGCCGGCCAGCAGACCCCCGGCGGTCTGGGGATCGAAGAGTAGCGGGTAGCGCGGGTGATCGACCCAGTCGGCCTGATCGCTGATGGCCCGTCGCAGGCGCATGTTGGCAGGCTGAATGGAGCTCAGGATGCCGGCGGCGACGGTCTCCTCTGCGCCTTCCAGTAACGGCAGTGCCGCCAGGTCGAGCTCGGCATCCACGCCCGAGGGGCGGGTCATTTCCACCAGGTGGCCCAGCAGGCCGAAGCCGGTGATGTCCGTACAGGCACTGGCGCCGTGCTCGCGAAGGCAGGCGGCGGCCTGTCGGTTCGACTGGCACATGTTGTCCAGGGCGGCGTCGATCCAGCGCCCACGAGCTGCCAGCCGGGCATGGGCGGCGAACAACGTGCCGGTACCCAGGGGCTTGGTGAGGATCAGCGCCTGGCCGGGGCGCAGGCCGCCCTTCGTCAGGGCGCTGTTGCCGCCGGCATCGATCAGGCCATTGACGGCAAAGCCCAGGGCCAGCTCGCTGCCCTCGCCGGTGTGTCCGCCGACCAGGGCACAGCCGGCCTCGTTGAGCACCTCCACGGCGCCGCGCATCATCTGGTAGACGGTATCTTCCACCTTGGTCTCGAGCCCTTGGGGCACCGTGGCCACGGCGGTGGCGGTCTGCGCCTCGGCGCCCATGGCGAAGATGTCGCCCAGGGCGTGGTTGGCGGCGACCCTGCCGAACACGTAGGGGTCGTCGATGAAGGCGCGAAAGAAGTCGATGGTGTGCACCATGTACTTGCCCGGCGGTATCCGCACCACGGCGGCGTCATCCGGCGCATGCAGGCCGACCCGCACCTCTTCGCGTGGCACCGGCTGAAGCGTGGCCAGCGCCCGGGAGAGTACCGAGGCGCCCACCTTGGCCCCGCAGCCGCCGCAGCGCATGGCGATTGCCGAGATCGCCTGATCATTTTCGGCTTCATCGAGGGGGACTCGGCTGGCCTTGGCAGGCTTCATTTGGTTGTCCTGCATCGGCGGCAGGTCGTTGAATCGGGCCATGAAGCGCCGGTCGATACCGTCCTTCCACCGCCACACCCAGGCGCCGGCGAGGAAGAGACTGCCGCGGGAGGCCACGGCGCGGCGGTCGCCGGTGCTGATCAGGGCCAGCCATTTCGCCTGGGCGCGGTAGGGCCTCAGGGGCCGGCCGATCACGGCGGCGCGCAGGTTGTCGGCCAGCGGGCGGCCCTGTCGCACGGCGAAGACCCCGGCCTTCTCGCGCGGATGGTTGATCTGGCTGGCGATGTCGCCGGCGGCGAAGATGCGCGTGTCCGACGGCGAGCGCAGGGTGTCGTCGACCTGGATGAAGCCGTCATCGTCGAGGGCCAGCCGGGTGCCCTGAAGCCAGGCGGCACCGCCGGCGTTGGTCACCCAGACGATCTCGTCGGCGCTGTGCCAGGTGCCGTCCGCAGCCTGCAGGCGGCTCGCCTCGACGGCGACAACCTCGGTGGCGGTGTGCATCTCGACACCGCGGCTGGCCAGGATGTCGCCGAAATGCGCCCGGACCCGTGCATTGTGGGTCGGCAGGATCTGTTCGCCGCGGGTGAAGAGGGCAAAGGAGAGCTCGGCGGGATCACGGCCACGGGCAGCCAGCTCCTTGCTCAGTCGGTACTGCATGGCCAGCAGCAGCTCCACGCCGCCTGCCCCGCCGCCGACCACTGCGACCCGGGTCTTGCCCGGGTGCTCTTCGACCCGCCGGAGTAGCCTCTGCCAGCGGTCATTGAAGCGGTGAATCGGCTTGACCGGGACGGCATGCTCGCCGGCCCCGCCGACCGCATCCACGCGGGGTGTCGAGCCGATATTGATCGACAGCCAGTCATAGGGCACCGGGGGGCGAGAGCGGCAGAGCACGGTGCGGGCATCGTGGTCGATGCCGATGGCTTCGTCGCGGAAGAAGCGTGCACCGGCATATTCCGCCAGTCGGCGCAGGTCGATGTGCACGTCGTCGTAGCGGTAATGCCCGGCGACGTAGCCCGGCAGCATGCCCGAGTAGGGGGTATGGGTGTCGCGGCAGATCAGGGTGAGCCTGACGCCCGGTTCGGGCTTCATGGCGAAGCGCTTCAGCACCCCCACGTGGGTGTGCCCGCCGCCGACGAGGACGATATCGCGTAACGCTTGTAACCCCGGGGGCTGCTGCGGTGGCTGCATGGTCAGGCTCGTTCCTTACGTGGCATGAAAAACGCCCCGCCGAGGGGCGGGGCGTTCGCTGTTCGTTGTCCTGTCTACCTGCTACCTGCCTCTCTCCGGGAGAGGGCGATCAGGGCGGTGGGCCGCTCGGGTCGATGGTGCGGTAGACCAGGCGCAGCTCATCGACGGAGAGATGCTCGAGCTTCCCTGAAAGGAGGTCGCTGATCTTCTGCATCGGCAACCCTGCCCGGCGCGCAATATCCTTGCTACCGAGGTCTGATACGGCGATCAAGCGCGTGATGATGCGCATTAGGCGTGACCGTTTTTCCAGGTCCCTGACGTCGAGGTCAGGGGAGCTTCGCGGAGGGTCAGTGAGTTCCGCCGCGTACGCGGTATGTCGTGCCGTGCTCATGTTGCTCCAGTTGGCGGTTTCGACAACCGTACTATGGGGGCTTGGAAGCGTTTTTGCCAGTATCGATTCGGTGATTCTTTGGTGTGAGATGAGGCCCCATCACGGGGTCGCCGTCGCGGGCAGGGTGTGCAGAATATCGAACTGTCCCGGCTGGCCCTGCCGAGGTTGGCATATGGCGCCGGCGGTAGCCTATGGATGCGCATATCCTTATATTTTGGGCGTCGCGAGGGCGGGCCTCGTCCCGCTTCGCGGGGTATTCTGCGACCGCCATGGGCCGGCTGCGACAAATGTCTAGGTGCCGGGTGTTCAATATTCCTTGAACGTTTGCCTTTTGTTCACTATTTTTGTCGATGTTTTGTGAAAAAATCTTACATCATCACAATCGACAACTGACGAAGAGGCTGACATGAACAACGAGACGTCCACGGAGACGCACCTGACGCGAGTCCTTGCCCGCAAGGACGTGCTGGCCCTGGCCTTCGGTGCCATGGTCGGCTGGGGCTGGATCGTGCTGACCGGCAGCTGGATCCAGTCGGCCGGCAGCCTGGGGGCGATCACCGCCTTCTTGATCGGCGGGCTGATCATCGTGCTGGTGGGCCTGACTTATGCCGAGCTGGCCTCGGCGATGCCCCAGGTCGGGGGCGAGCACGTGTATAGCTACCGGGCCATGGGGCACTTCGCCTCCTTCCTCTGCACCTGGGCCATCACCCTGGGCTACGTGAGCGTGGTGGCCTTCGAGGCCGTGGCGCTGCCCACCGTGGTGGAGCACCTCTTCCCGAACTATGCCGTGGGCCAGATGTGGAACATCGCCGGCTGGGACGTGAAGGCCACCTGGGTCGCCGTCGGCGTGGCCGGGTCGGTGCTGATGATGTGGATCAACTACATCGGCGTGCGCACCGCTGCCCTAGTCCAGAAGGTGGTGACCCTGCTGATCCTGGCGGTCGGCATCCTGTTCATCACCGGCGCTCTCTTCCAGGGCAGCACCGAGACCATGCAGCCGCTGTTCAGCGTCGAGGAGGGCGTGATGGGCGGCATCATGATGGTGATCATCATGGTGCCCTTCATGTTCGTCGGCTTCGACGTCATCCCCCAGGCCGCCGAGGAGATCAACCTGCCGTTCCGAGAGATCGGCCGGGTGCTGATGATCTCGGTGATCCTGGCGGTGTTCTGGTACGCCTTCATCATCCTGGGGACCGCGCTGATGCTCGATCCTGAGGCGCTGGGTGCCAGCTCGCTGGCGGTGCCGGATGCCATGCAGGCGGCCTTCCAGGCGCCCTGGGCCGGCAACCTGATGATCCTGGCCGGTATCGCGGGCATCATCACCAGCTGGAACGCCTTCTACATCGGCGGCTCACGGGCCATCTACGCCCTGGCACACTCGGGCATGCTGCCGGCCTTCCTGGCCAAGCTGCACCCCAGGCACCGCACCCCAACCAACGCCATCCTGGTGATGGGGGCGCTCTCCTCCATCGCACCCTTCTTCGGCCGCCAGGCGCTGGTCTGGCTGGTGGTGGCCGGTGGCCTGGGCATCGTTATCGCCTACTTCTTCGTGGCGCTCTCCTTCGTGGTGCTGCGCCGGCGCGAGCCGGAGATGGAGCGGCCCTTCCGGGTCCGCCGTGGCAAGACCGTAGGGGCCCTGTCGGTGATTTTGTCGGTGATGCTGATCGGCATGTACCTGCCCGGCAGCCCCTCGGCGCTCTCCACTATCGAGTGGTTCATGTTCGCCGGCTGGATGGTGATCGGCCTGGCCCTCTACGCCTGGTCGCGTAACCGCTATGGCGTGGCCTACAGCGATAGCATGATGAAGCGCGAGCTGGCCGGAGGGGATCCCTACCCCGGTCGCTGACCCCGTCCCTCAGGTGGCCGCGCCGGGATCTCCCGGTCGGCCGTCGAGGCAGAGCGTAAAGGATGGCCGATGGCCGTCCTTTATTTTTGACACAATATAAAAATATAGATATTTTTATATTGTGTCCACGTAACGCCATGGAGTCCCCACATGACCGTATTGACCCAGCTACCCGAGACCGCCATGCCCCTGCCCGCTGATATCCACGGCTTCACGCTGGCGCCCTCCGCCCAGTCGCCGCGCCTGCTGCAGCTCACCGTCAGCCGCGAGGTGGTCGAGGCCTTCCTTGAGGCTGTCGCCGAGTGGCCGGTGCAGGCCCTGGAGTACAAGTCCATGCTGCGCTTCCGGGTGGCGAGGATCCTCGACGACCTGTGCGATAACACCCTGCAGCCGGTGCTGGTCAACACCCTGGTGGATCGTGCCACCGGCGGTCTCCAGGTCACCCCGGAAGGGCTCGACGCCGTCGAGCAGGCCGACGAGATGGTCAAGTTCGCCACCGCCGTGGCGCACCTGATGGGGCGCTCCAACTACGACGCCATGAGCGGCCAGTACTATGCCCGCTTCGTGGTCAGGAACGTCGACGAGTCCGACAGCTACCTGCGCCAGCCGCACCGGGTGATGGAGCTGCACAACGACGGCACCTTCGTTGAGCAGGACACCGACTATGTACTGATGATGAAGATCGACGAGCAGCACATGGAGGGCGGCGACTCGCTGCTGCTGCACCTGGATGACTGGGAGGGGCTGGAGCGCTTCTACCACCATCCGCTGGCACGCCGGGCTATGCGCTGGACCGCGCCGCCCAGCAAGAACGTCGCCAAGGACATCTACCATGCGGTGTTCGACGTGGACGCCAGCGGTTTACCGATCATGTCCTATATCGACCAGTTCGTGCAGCCCAAGGACTTCGAGGAGGGCAACTGGCTGACCGATCTCTCCGAGTCGCTCGAGAACAGCCCAGCGATCCTTTCGGTGCCCAACCCGGTAGGCAGCTTCCTGCTGATCAACAATCATTTCTGGCTGCACGGTCGTGACCGCTTCAAGCCCCATCCCGACCTGCGTCGCGAGCTGATGCGCCAGCGCGGCTACTTCACCCATGCCAAGACTCTGCGCAACCCGCGCCAGGTCTGAGACACCGCGACCCGAGCGACGGGGTAGACTGACGAGGCCACGCCGTGACCACGGCGTGGCCGTCTCATTGGAGGAGCGAGGACGGCATGTACGATTTCATCATCATCGGCGGTGGCATTTTGGGCATGTCCACCGCCATGCAGCTCAAGCAGGCCTATCCGGATCGCCGCATGCTGCTGGTGGAAAAGGAGCGCGAGGCGGCGCGCCATCAGACCGGCCACAACAGTGGGGTGATCCACGCCGGTGTCTATTACACACCGGGCAGCCATAAGGCGCGCTTCTGCCTGGAGGGCAATCGGGCCACCAAGGCTTTCTGCGAGGCCCAAGACATCCCCTACGACAGCTGCGGCAAGCTGCTGGTCGCCACCAATGACCTCGAGATGCAGCGCATGAAGGCGCTATGGGAGCGCACCGAAGCCAACGGCCTCGAGCGTGAGTGGCTGGGGCCGGACGCATTGCGTGAGCGAGAGCCGAACATCACCGGCGTGGGTGGCATCTTTGTTCCGTCCAGCGGCATCGTCGACTACGCGGCGGTGACCCGGGCCATGGCCGCCGACTTTGAGCGGCAGGGCGGCGAGATCCGCTACGATACCGAGGTCACCGCCCTGGAGGAGCGACGCCAGGAGGTGGTGGTCTCCACCACGACCGGCGAGGTCTCCGGCCGTTATCTCGTGACCTGCTCGGGACTGATGGCCGACCGGGTAGTGCGCATGCTGGGTCAGGATCCCGGCTTCACCATCTGCCCCTTCCGCGGCGAGTATTATCGATTGCCCGAGCGGCACAACGACATCGTCAATCACCTGATCTACCCGATTCCGGATCCCTCCATGCCCTTCCTGGGCGTGCACCTGACGCGGATGATCGACGGCTCGGTCACCGTGGGCCCCAATGCGGTGCTGGCCTTTAAGCGCGAGGGCTATCGCCGGCGCGACGTCTCGCCGCGGGACCTGGCGCAGATGTTCACCAACCCCGGCATCCTCAAGGTGCTGGGCAAGAACCTGCGCCCGGGCCTCACGGAGATGAAGAACTCCCTGCACAAGCGGGGCTACCTCGAGCTGGTGCGCAAATACTGTCCGAGCCTGACGTTGGAGGATCTGGAGCCCTATCCGGCAGGGGTTCGCGCCCAGGCGGTATCCCGCGACGGCAAGCTGGTGGACGACTTCCTGTTCGTCAACACGCCACGCACCGTCAACGTCGGCAATGCCCCGTCGCCGGCGGCGACCTCGGCGCTCCCCATCGGCGCCCATATCGTCGAGAAGGTGAAGGCGCTGGTCGAGGCCTGAGGTCAGGGTTCACTACATGTGAATTGCCGAACGGCCAGGTGAACGTAGAAATCGGGATATTGGGCTCTCACGCAGCAGCCGTGCTAGCTTGGTCTGGGCGCCATGGAATGCGGGCGCCGAAACAACTCACAACGAACCTGGTTTCAGGACCGGAGGATTGCCATGCGATTTCTCAAGTACGCCGCTGCCGCCACATTGATGGCCACGGCCCCCCTGGCTGCCGCCCAGCAGCTTTCCGTCGCTACCGGCGGTACCGGCGGCACCTACTACCCTCTGGGGGGTGGTCTGGCCGAGATGATCGGCAAGCATATCGAAGGCTACGAGGCCGTGGCCGAGGTCACCGGCGCCTCGGTGGAGAACATGGGGCTGGTGTGGCGCGGTGATTCCGACATGGCGCTGGCCCTGGCCGATACCGTCCACCAGGCCTACAACGGCACCGGCGACTTCGAGGGGCGCCAGCTCGAGAACATCCGCGCCCTGGCGTCCGTCTATCCCAATGCGGTACAGATCGTCACCCTGGCTGATTCCGGTGTCGAGTCGCTCGCCGACCTCGAGGGCAAGACGGTCTCCGTGGGTGCGCCGGGCAGCGGCACCGAGCTCAATGCCCGCGCGGTGCTCGAGGCCAACGGCATCACCTACGACGACATCGATGCACGTCGCCTCAACTTCAACGAGACGGCCGATGCCATCCGCGATGGCGACATTGCCGCCGGCTTCTGGAGCGTGGGGCCGCCCACCAGTTCGATCATGAACCTGGCCACCACCCGCGACATCCGTGTGGTCGGCTTGACCGACGAGGAAGTCGCCAACGCTCGCGAAGAGTCGCCGGTGTTCGCTCGCTACAGCCTGCGTGAGGGCCTCTACGAAGGCATGGACGAAGCCGTGCAGACCATCGGTGTTCCCAACGTGCTGGCAGTAAGCAGTGAAATGGACGAGGAGCTGGCGTATCAGATCACCAAGATGCTCTTCGAGCGGACCGACGAGCTGATCGATATCCATCCTGCGGCCAATGACACCACCGTGGAGTTCAGCATCGAGTCCACGCCGATCGCCTTCCATCCGGGCGCACTGCGTTACTACGAGGAGGTGGGCGCCGAGATCCAGGACCACCAGCGCCCCTGAGGCGATGCGTGACTGGCGCCTGAAAGCAGGGCGGGCCTGGCTGCCCGCCCTGCTGCTGTGTGTAGGCCTTGCGACCGGCGCTCCGATGGCTGCTGACCAGGCGATCGCGGCCGACGAGGCCCGGCTCGAGGTGCTGGACAGCGACGGCGAGACCCTGGTGAACCTGCCGATGCCCGAGGGGGAGGGCTGGTGCCTGGAGTGGAACCACTCGGTCGAGGGGTTCCCGGTGCTGGACTGCTATCGCCATCGGGAGGGTCGCATGGTGCTCGAGCGTAGCCACCTGCCCGACTTCGCCGCGGGGCTCGACCATATCCCCGGGCGCGGTCGCCAGGTCTCCGACGGCGAGGGCGGCTACTGGATCGAGGCGATCGACGAGCCGGTACCCGGCAACGCCTACCGGCTTCGGGTGGGTGCCATGCGCGTCGACCACCGCCTGGTGGTGGACGGCGAGCGCATCAGCCTGAGTCGCCTGGCCGAGAACCGGCGGGTGACGATCCGTCTGGCCCTGCCCGCGGCCTCCGACTGAACGACAACCCTGCGAGAGAACCACGATGAGCGATTCGGGTAACTCCCCCATCATTCCCGGTAGCCAGGCGAACCATTCCCGTCCGGTGCTCTGGCTGATCACCCTGGTGGCGGTGGGACTCTCACTGTTCCAGCTCTATTCGGCCGGCATCCAGCCGCTGGGCCTCTTCTACCAGCGCAGCATCCACCTGATGCTGATCATGATGCTGGCCTTCCTGATGTTCCCGTTGCCAGGGGCAAAGCATGATCGCGGGCCCATCACCGGGCTGTTCGATACGCTCTTTCTCCTCGGGGCGCTGGTCACCGGCGGTTACCTGGTGCTCTTCCTCGACGAGATCATCAACCGCGCCGGTTTCTGGAGCCAGACCGATATCGTGATCGGCTGTATCGCCACGGTCACCGTGCTCGAGGCGGCACGCCGGGCGGTGGGTCTGGGCATGACCCTCATCGGCGTGGTCGCCATCCTCTACGCCCTCGCCGGACCCCGCGGCGAGCTGCCGTGGCTGGGCCAGTTCCTGCCTGGCATCCTCGAGCACCGCGGCTACAACCTGGACCGTCTGGTGGGTCAGCTCTACCTGGGCCAGGAGGGCATCTTCGGCCTGCCCATGGGTGTAGCGGCCACCTATATCTTCATCTTCGTGCTGTTCGGGGCCTTCCTGGAGATCACCGGGGCCGGCAAGTTCTTCATCGACCTGGCCTATGCCGCCACCGGCCGCCAGCGCGGTGGCCCGGCCAAGGCGGCGGTCATCGCCTCCGCCGGCATGGGCTCGATCTCCGGCAGCGCTATCGCCAACGTGGTGACCACCGGGGCCTTTACCATTCCGCTGATGAAGCGCCTGGGCTACAAGCCCCACCAGGCCGGCGGCATCGAGGCGGCGGCGTCCACCGGCGGGCAGATCATGCCGCCGCTGATGGGGGCGGGGGCCTTCTTGATCGCCGAATACACCCGGATGCCCTACCTCGAGGTGGTCAAGGTGAGCATCTTGCCGGCGATCATGTACTTCGCCACCGTCTATCTCCTCGTGCACATTATCGCCCTCAAGCAGGGCATGCAGGGCCTGGCGCGCTCCGAGCTGCCGCAGATTCGCGACGTGATGGGGGCCGGTTGGCATTTCCTGCTGCCATTGGCGGTGCTGATCTGGCTGCTGGTGATGAACATGTCGCCGATGCGAGTGGGCTATTACGCCATCCTCACCATTCTGGCCGTGGCAGTGCTGCGTTTCGCGGTGTGGTTCCTGTTCGTCGCGCCGCGTGAGGGGCAGAAGGTGACCGCGGAGACGCTTGTCGAGGCGCTGAAGGCCGGGCTGATCAAGCTGGTCGGTGGCCTTGAGCTGGGTGCGCGCAATGCCGTGGCCGTCTCCATGGCCTGTGCCGTGGCCGGCATCATCGTCGGTGTAGTGGGCCTGACCGGACTGGGGCTCAAGTTCTCCTCCATGATGATGGCCTTCTCTGGCGGCAACCTGCTGCTGGCGCTGGTGATGGTGCTGCTGGCCAGTCTGGTGCTGGGCATGGGGTTGCCGGTCACCGCCAGCTACATCGTGCTGATCGTGCTGGTGGGGCCGGCGCTGACCGCCGAATTCGGCGTTCCGCTGCTGATCGCTCACCTGGTGGTGTTCTGGTACTCCCAGGACTCCAACGTCACGCCGCCCATTGCCCTGGCCGGTTTCGCCGGCGCGGCGATTGCCGGTGCCAAGCCAATGGATACCGGCTTCCAGGCCTGGAAGTTCGCCAAGGGCCTCTACCTGATCCCGCTGTTCATGGTCTACAACCCGGAAATCATCATGGGTGGGTCGGTGCCGGTGCTGGTATGGACCGCCTTCATCGGCTTCCTGGCCCTGGCAGCATTCGCCGCATCCCTGGAAGGCTTTCTCTTTACCTGGATGTCCTGGCCGGTGCGCGTGGTACTGCTGCCGGCAATTGCCGCAGCCTTCTACCCCGACCTGATGGTGGAAGTGGCCGGGGTGGTGGTGATGGTGCTGGCGCTGGCCGGCAACTGGCTGGCCAGCCGGCGGGAATAAAAGAAGGGCGGCCCGGGGAGGGCCGCCGCTGATCGCTGAGTGCTCGGTTCAGAGAGGGGTGAGGTACTGGGCGAGATTCACTGGGCCGAGGAAGACTCGACTTGCGCGTCCGCTTCCATGTTCGTGTCTTCCGAGTCGCCGGCCGACGCCGTTTCGTCGGCCGCCTGGTCGGTGGTCTCCGCGGTCTCTTCGGCCTCCTGCTCGTTGAAGTTCATGGCCTCGTTCACTGCCTTCTGAGTGCCTTCCATGAGCTCACCGGCCGTCCTCTGGGTGGCCTCCACGGCGTCGTCGACCATCTCTTTGGCCGTTTCCATGGCGTCACCCGTTTCGCTGGCTGCCTCTTCGGCTGCCGCGTCGGCGGCGGCCGCGGCTTCGGCGGTTTTCTCGGCAATCGCCTCACCGGCCGACTCCATTGTATCGGCCGTCTCGCTGGCCGCATCCCCGGCGGCCTCGCCAGTGGCGTCGGTAGCTTCTTCGGCCGTCTGCTCTGCAGACTCGGTGTCCTGCTGGACCTTCTGCTCGGTCGGTTCTTCCTGCTGTGTGGACTGGTCGCTCGTTTCGCTGTCGGAGTCGCAGCCAACGAGCAGCAGTGATCCGGCAAGTGCCGTGGTAAAGATGATGGAACGCTTCATGGTCATTCTCCTTGGTGGCTTCCAGGAGGGCTTTTCCTTGCTGCCCTTTCCCCCGACTTTAGCAAGCAATGACGTATCTAGCATGCGGACGGGTATCTTCCTGCAATAGCCCCAGGGGGGAAAGGTCGAAACTACTGTCCGAGTGGTCAAGATGACGGTGCAGGCCCGTACCGCTAGAATGTTCGGCTTTCCCTTCTCCACTCTTTACCGTACTGAGGCAGTTGCCGAGGAGCAGGCCATGCAGTCAGATACACAGGCGCCGAAGGTTGGCGTGATCATGGGGTCGAAGTCCGACTGGCCGGTCATGGAGCATGCCGTGTCGATGCTCGAACGCCTGGGCGTGCCTTGCGAGACCCGGGTGGTCTCAGCCCACCGCACCCCGGACCTGCTCTTCGACTATGCCAAGTGCGCGGCCGGGCGGGGCCTTTCGGTGATCATCGCCGGTGCCGGTGGTGCGGCCCACCTGCCGGGAATGGTGGCCTCCCAGACGGCGCTGCCGGTGCTCGGCGTGCCGGTGGAGTCCAAGGCGCTCAAGGGCCTGGATTCGCTGCTCTCCATCGTGCAGATGCCCGGCGGCATCGCCGTGGGAACGCTCGCCATCGGCAAGGCCGGCGCTACCAATGCGGGGCTGATGGCCGCCCAGATCGTCGGACTCCAGGACGCCACGGTGCAGGCCGCCGTGGAGGCCTTCCGCGCCGAGCAGACTCGTACGGTGCTCGACAATCCCGATCCGCGTCCCGCTACCGAGTGACAGGAGAGACGACATGAACATCGGCGTTCTGGGAGCTGGCCAACTCGGCCGCATGCTGGCCCTTGCCGGCTATCCGCTGGCCAACCGCTTCACCTTCCTCGACACCACTGGGCACCCCAGCGCCGGTATCGGCGATGTGATGATAGATACCGACAGGAAACACCTCGACGCCTTCCTGGAGAAGGTCGACCTGGTGACCTACGAGTTCGAGCACCTGCCGGTTTCGCTGGTCCAGGCCATCGAGGAGGTCAAGCCGGTATTCCCGTCCAGCGAGGCGATCCGCATCTGCCAGAACCGCGCCGAGGAGAAGGCGCTGTTCGACCGCCTGAGCATTCCCACCCCCGCCTATCGCCTGGTCGAACACGCCGACGAGCTGGAGGCTGCGGCCCGCGAGCTGGGTTGCCCGGTGGTGGCCAAGTCGGTCACCGAAGGCTACGACGGCAAGGGCCAGGCGGTACTCAAGGACCCGAGCGAGGCTCACGAGGCCTGGTGCGCTATCAACCATCCACGACTGGTCGTGGAGGCCTTCGTCGATTTCGTGCGCGAGGTGTCGATCATCGCCGTGCGGGGTCGCGACGGCGAGGTGGTCTTCTATCCCATGGCCGAGAACCAGCACGAGGACGGCATCCTGCGCTACTCCATCGCCCCCATGCCGGACCTCGACCCGCGGGTTCAGCAGGTCGCCGATGGCTACATTCGTACGCTGCTCGATGAACTCGACTATGTGGGCGTGCTGACCCTGGAGCTGTTCCAGACCCGTGACGGGGCCCTGCTGGCCAACGAGATGGCGCCCCGGGTACACAACTCCGGCCACTGGTCGATCGACGGCGCGGTGACCAGCCAGTTCGAGAACCACCTGCGTGCCATCCAGGGGCTGCCGCTGGGCGATACCTCGGCGCGCATGCCGACCTGCATGGTCAACGTGATCGGCCGGGAGGGCGAAATGGCCGAGATCCTGGCCCTGCCGGATTCCCACCTGCATCGCTATGACAAGAGCGAGCGCCCCGGGCGCAAGCTGGCCCACGTCAATCTGCTGGCGCCCACCCATGAGGCGCTGCTAGAGCGGGTGCGCGCCTGCGCGGCCCTCTTGCCGGATGCTCCCGCCCCGCAGTTCAGTTTCGCGTAAGCGTTCCCCGGCAAGACAAGGGCCCCTCCGAAGCGGGGCCCTTTCCTTTACGTGCGAGTCGGCCGGGGTGTCAGTCTCCCTTGCGCTGGCTCAGGATCCCTAGCGCCCCCAGGGCGATACCGATGATCACCATGATGGCGACGGCCCAGAGGGGGCTGTAGAAGGTGGTGTAGACCTCCCAGCCCATCAAGCCGAGGACATCCGAGAAGGCCGTGGCGGCGCCCGCGAGATGGCCCCCCAGGGTGCCGGCGGAGGCGAACATCAGACCCCCGGTCAGGGCCAGGATCACCAATGCCCAGCGACGATTGCCCTCGAAGGCCGCATCGCCGGCTTTCCATACCAGCACGGTGATCATGGTGAAGATGCCCAGGGACCAGAAGGACATCAGGATATGGTTACGCGTCAGCGGACTGGCCAGGTTGGCCTCCATGGGCCAGACCAGAAACCCGACGATGATGGCGACTAGCCCGCCGAGCAGGCTGAGTACCAGCACCGGGAGCAGGGCGGCGCGACTGATCTCGGCCAATCGACCGGAGAGGAAGGCGCCGACCAGGATCATCAGGGTGGCGAGTGCCCAGAAGCCCACCGGGAAGTGGGAGAGCATGGCGTGAGTGCCGTTCATGAGCGATCTCCTTGGCGAGTGGAACGGAAGCTGGGCAGCAGGGCGAGGGTCGTGCCGAGCATGGCGATCAGGCCCGCGATCAGGGTCATCCACCAATGCGAGGTGATGGCCTCCCTGAACTCCATCTCCACCCCGTAGAGTGCCAGTTGCTTCTCGCTGTGGCGGGGCCTGACCGGCTTGTTCTCGGCGATATCCTCGGCGCCGGCATGGGCGCGGCTGATCAGCGTCGGCCAGTCCACTTGCCCGGGATAGAAGAGCGTCATCTCGAACCAGTCATCACTCCAGTCGGGGGATCTGCCATTGAACGCCTCGGCCTGGAAGTCGGCATCACGCCCCAGTCCTACCGTGTAGGGATGGGAAACATAGTGCCAGCGACTGCCGGTGGCGTTGCGATAGACACCGATACCGACGTCGTAGATGCCTTGCTCGTGGAAGGCCTTGTCGTCCAGCGGATTGCCGGTATCCATGTCACGCACCAGGGTCACGTCCCAGTAACCGTCCTCCCAACGAGCCTGACCATGGACCGAGATGCTGCCCCTGGAACCCTGGAGCTCACGAAGCAGGCGGCGAGGGATAACGTCGCCGTTCTGCCAGTCGTGGTCGGGATCGAAGTCGGTGCGGTTGTCTTCCGAGAGGTAGTAGATACCATCGAAGTCGACCTCGCCGGATTCCACATCCTCCCAGCGCAGGGCCCGCTGGCCCGTTTCTTCTGGGTCGAGCATCCAGCGCGGCTGGTCATTGTCGCCATCCCAGTTGGTGGTATAGGGGCCCGAGCCTTCATCGCTGTTGCGGTATTCGCCTATCCACTGGTCGTCGGAGGCGCCGATGGGGTTGGAGCGCCCGGCGCGCCAGTGCCAGAGGTCGAGGAAGTAGCCGGCTTCACGCTGGGTTTCCAGCACATCGGCGTCGACCACGCTGCGCCAGTCGTTCTGGTCCGACCGGGTGGCCGGCAGATACTTGCGGACATCGCTCTTTCCCATTTCCTGGCCGAGATGAGGGTGCTCCGAGACCTCGGCAGGGCTCGCCGAGTCGCTGAAGAAGCGCATTCGGTCACCCACGGTAATATAGCCACCATAGCGGCCGAAGTCGGGCACGCCACCGTCGTCGACCAGCATGGCGACCCGATCCTCGTAGGTGCCATCGGGGTCAGGCCAAGGACTCGAGCTGCCGTGGCGGATCCATTCACCATCCTCGTAGCGCAGCATGTCGTGATAGACATGCGGCTGTTCCGCCGGCCAGCGGTAGCGGAAGAAGATCTGCCGGCCATTGTGGGCAGCCTGTACCTGCAGCGGCATGGTCAGCTCTTCGGGAATATAGATGTTGCGCTCGAGATCGTTTTCGATCACCCCGGTGCCTTGCGTGACCCAGGCCAGTCCTAGGGCTATCGGCACCCCGAAGGCCAACCAGGGGATGGCGCTCTTGTCTTGTTGTGCCATGTGACCTCCTGAAACACAAAATAAAATAATGTAACGCATTTTCAGTATGGACCCTGGCCGGCTTCTTGAGATGACATAAATCAAGTTGGGTGCGACAAGGCGTCACAACCGTTGGTTGCGGGGCTCGATGGCCTCCGTCCCCCGGGGCGATGGCTTGCGTCTCCATGCTAGGCTGGTGGCTCGCTACTTGACTTGCTCATGACCGACGAGGAACGAAAAGGTGACTCTGCCCGACACACTCTCCTGGTTGCCTATCGACCCGACCTTTTCCTCGGTCAGCCTGATACTGCTGGGCGTGATCCTGTCCACGAGCATAATGGCCGACGCGGTGGCCAGCCGAACCCGCCTGCCGCGTATCTCGCTGCTGGTTCTGGTGGGTGTCGGGGTGGCGGTTGTTCAGCAGTTGGGCCTGGATCAGCCCGGTGGCCGGCCGCTCGACGGCCTGGCCGAGCCGCTGATCCAGGTGGCCCTGGTGATGGTGGCCTTCCTGCTCGGTGGCGAACTGACCCTGGAACGCCTGCGCCTGACCGGCCCGCTGATCCTGATCGTCTCGATCTCGGTGATCGGTGTGGGTGCACTGGCGGTGGGCGTCGGTCTGCTGGCATTGGGGTTCCCGATAGTGGTGGCGGTCTCACTGGCGGCCATCTCCGTAGCGACCGATCCTGCAGCCGTGCAGCAGACGGTGCGTGCCAGTGGTGATACCCGATTGAGGGCTCGCCTGCTGCTGGGTATCGTCGCCATCGACGACGGCTGGGGGATCCTGGCCTTCGGGTTTGCCATGGCCGTGTTGGGGTGGATGCTGTCTGGTGATGGTGAACTGGCGCTGATCGAGGCGGCCTGGGAACTGGGGGGTGCCCTGTTGCTGGGGATAGGGATCGGATTGCCCGCGGCCTGGTTGACGGGACGCCTGGCGCCGGGCGAGCCGACCCAGGTGGAAGCCCTGGCGCTGATCCTCTTGCTGGCCGGGATCTCCTCCTGGCTCGGGGTTTCGTCCCTGCTGGCGGCGATGGTCACCGGTGCCCTGGTGGCCAATCTTTCCAGCCACCACACGCGTTCGTTCAATGAAATCGAGCTGATCGAGTGGCCCTTCCTGGTATTCTTCTTCGTGTTGTCGGGGGCCAGCATCGATCTCTACCGCTTTGGCGATGCCTTCGGCCTGACACTTGCCTACATCCTGCTGCGCCTGGCGGGGCGCTACCTGGGCGGCCTGCTCGGTGTGCATCTGGCTCGGAAACGTCAGGCCGAGCTGCCCGGGAGCCTCGGTTTGGCGCTGACCCCCCAGGCCGGGGTCGCGATGGGCATGGCGCTGCTCGCCGCCGAACGCTTTCCCGAGCACGGCCCCATGCTGCTGTCGGCGGTTGTGGCTTCGACCGTGATCTTCGAGATCCTCGGTCCGCTGCTGGTCAAGCGGGTGCTCCGCTGATGGACCCTCCCAGGCTGCGACGTGGCGGTGGGATGACATGATGGTGGGCATCGAGAGAAAGGCGAGATGACAGGGAGAGGGCAAGGCATGGTGATCGGACTGCTGCAGTGTGATGACGTGGCGCTGGAGCTACGTGAGACCCACGGCAACTATCCCGAAATGTTCGAGGTGTTATTCCATCGCGTGGACCCGACCCTGGAGTTTCGCGTCTGGCGCTGCCTCGACGGTGAGATTCCCGAGGATGTCGAGGCAGTAGATGCGTGGCTGACAACGGGAGCGAAGTTCGGGGTCAATGATGACCTGCCCTGGATCGCCGAGCTCGAGGCCTTCGTGCGCGAGCTCTGGGCCGCTGGAAAGCCGCTGGTGGGCATCTGCTTCGGTCACCAGCTGATGGCGAAGGCCTTGGGCGGCGAGGTGGCGAAGAGCCGCAAGGGCTGGGGCGTGGGGCTGTCATTCAACCGGGTCACCGATCGGGCCGACTGGATGGACCCCTGGCAGCCGAAACTCCAGCTGGTGGTGAGTCACCAGGACCAGGTGGAGCGGCTGCCGAAGGGAGCCCGGGTGCTGGGCGGTAGTGCCTTTTGCCCCAGTTACCTGATGCAGCTCGGCGAGCACTTCCTGGGGGTTCAAGGCCACCCCGAGTTCACCAAGGCGTACTCGAGGGACCTGATGGCGCTGCGTGCCGACCTGATCGGGGAGCATCGGGTGCGCCAGGGCGAGGCGTCACTTTCGGCGCCGGCGGACGACACACTGATGGTTCGCTGGATCCTGGCCTTCGTGCATCGGGCCATCGAGATCCGCGAGAACGACCGTCAGGCCTCGTGTTGATGACCGGGCCCGAACGGACGACCGGGCCCTGAGGCCCCGGTCGAATCGGCTGGCACTATATCGTTCGAATCACTCCGTACCGAAGTACTTCTCGTGAATCTCCTCGTAGGTACCGTTGTCCTGCAGCGTCTTCAGGGCCGCATTGAAGGCCTCGGCCAGTTCCTGGTCGCGCTGGCGGAAGGCGATGCCGAAACCTTCACCGAAGTACTTCTTGGGCTCGGTGATTTTCTCGCCGACCAGCTTGTAGTTTCCGGCCTCGCTGTCGATCAGAGTGGACTTGCCGATCGGGAAGTCGAGGAACACCGCGTCGAGGCGGCCGGAGTCCATGTCCAGCACCATGTCGTCGGCGGTGGCGTAGCGATTGACGTCGGCCACGTCGCCGTACATGTCGGTCACGTAGTTGTCCTGCAGGGTCCCGCGCTGCACGCCGAGGGTCATGCCTTCGAGGGTCTCTTCAGACGGCGTACCGATCTCGACGTCGGCAGGGGCGAACCAGGCAGACGGCGGGGTGATGTAGGGGTCGGAGAAAAGCACCTGCTCGCGACGCTGCTCGTTGATGGTCATCGAGGACATGATGGCGTCGTACTTGCGCGCCTGGAGGCCGGGGATGATGCCGTCCCAGCCTTGCACCACCCACTCGCACTGGATGCCGATCTCGGCACACAGGGCGTTGCCCAGATCGATGTCGAAGCCGGTCAGCTCGCCGTCGGGGGTGCGGTATTCCATGGGCTCATAGGGCACGTCGACGCCGATGCGGATGTCGCGTACCTCGGCATTGGCGCTGCCGGCGACCAGGACGGCGCTGAACACGCCGAGACTCAGGATCTTGTGTAGTTTCATGGGGTGTTTTCCCGTGTTGTTGGTAATTTCACCTCGTGGGTGACGACGCGACCACCATAGCGGATGCCGGTGCCCGTCGGAAGGGGGAGTCGGTCGCCTGTCAGCCGCTGGCCGGCTTGAGGTGTGCCAGCAGGCGCCGTTCCAGATAGCGGAACAGGTAGAGGATGGCGAACGTCAAGCAGAGATAGATGGCCGCGACGAAAAGGAAGGCATCGAAGGGCGCGTAGTAGCGCGCATAGACGAAGCGGGCTGCCCCGGTCAGGTCCATGATGGTGACCACGCTGGCGATGGCGCTGGCGTGGAGCATGAAGATCACCTCGTTGCCGTAAGCGGGCAGGGCGCGCCGGAAGGCACTGGGCAGCACGATACGCCGCAGCATCAGCCCCCGGGACATGCCGTAGGCCCTTGCTGCCTCGATCTCCCCGCGGGCCGTGGACTTGATGGCGCCGCGAAAGATCTCGGTGGTGTAGGCCGCAGTGTTGAGGGTGAAGGCGATCAGCGCAGGCACGAAGGGTTTTTCGAGAATCACCCACAGCCAGGTCTCCTGGATGCCGTCGACGAACACCACGCCGTAGTAGATCAGATAGAGCTGGACCAGTAGCGGTGTGCCACGGAACACGTAGCAGTAGAGGAAGATCGGCAGGCTCACCCAGCGGTGTTTTGAGCCGCGGCCGATGGCCAGCGGTACCGCCATGACCAGACCGATGATCAGCGAGAGGAATACCAGCTGCACGGTAGTGACCAGGCCCTCTCCGTAGAAGCCGAGGGTCTGCAGAGTGAAGATGCTGTTGTCGGCGAGCTGGGTATCCAGCCAGTTCATCAGGGCTTCCATCAGTCCGCCTCCCGATAGCCGACGTCATAGCGTTTCTGCAGCCGCGCAAAGCCCCACTCGGAGACCGTGGCAATCATCAGGTAGACGGCGGCGACGATGATCATGAAAGTGAAGGGCTCGCGGGTGGCCTTGGAGGCCTCGGCGGCCACGCGAACCATGTCGGTGAGGCCGATCACCGAGACCAGGGCGGTGGTCTTGAGCAGCACCATCCAGTTGTTGGAGAGCCCCGGAATGGCGTGGCGCATCATCTGCGGGAAACGGATACGCCGAAATACCAGCCAGTGGTTCATGCCGTAGGCACGCCCGGCCTCGATCTGGCCGCTGTCCACCGCCAGGAAGGCGCCACGGAAGGTCTCGCCCATGTAGGCGCCGAAGATCAGCCCGATGGTGATAACGCCGGCGACGAACTCGTTGATGTTGATGAAGATATCCCACCCGAAGCGCTCGTAGAGTTGGTCGGTGACCATGTTGATGCCGATCTGGCCGCCGAAGAACATCAGCATCATCAGTACCAGGTCGGGCACGCCGCGGATGACGGTGGTGTAGACGGTGCCGATGCGATGGGCCAGCCAGTTGCGTGACATCTTGGCGCTGGCGGTCGCGAGGCCCAGCACGATGGCAAGGATCAGCGAAAGCACTGCCAGTTCGATGGTGATCAGGGCCCCTTCCGCGAGACGCGGGCCGTAGCCGTGCAGATCGATCATGGATGTCTCCTCGTCCGGGTCGCCTCAGTGCTTGGGCGCCAGGAACTGCTTGAGTCGTTCGGAGCTCGGGTTGCCCAGGACTTCTTCCGGCGGGCCGGCTTCCTCGACTCGCCCCTGATGCAGATAGATCACCTGGGAGGAGACGTCACGGGCGAAGGACATCTCGTGGGTGACCACGATCATGGTGCGGCCCTCTTCGGCGAGGTCGCGCATCACCTTCAGCACGTCGCCGACAAGTTCCGGGTCCAGCGCCGAGGTAGGCTCATCGAAGAGCATCACCTCCGGATCCATGGCCAGTGCCCGGGCGATGGCGCCACGCTGCTGCTGTCCACCGGACATCTGGGCAGGGTAGTAGTCGGCGTGCTCCCCCAGGCCCACCCGTTCGAGCAGCTGACGGGCATGCGCGATGGCCTCCTTCTTGGGCTTGCCGAGCACATGGATCGGGGCCTCGATGACGTTTTCGAGCAGTGTCATGTGGGCCCAGAGATTGAAGCTCTGGAAGACCATGGATAGCTTGGCGCGCATGCGCACGACCTGCTTCCAGTCGGCCGGTTCGCGGCCGTGCTTCGTCTGCTTGAAGCGGATCTCCTCGCCGTGGACGATCACGTCGCCCTCGTCGGGTTGCTCGAGCAGGTTCATGCAGCGCAGGAAGGTGCTCTTGCCGGAACCTGAGGCGCCGATCAGGGTGATCACATCGCCCTTGTGCGCCTTCAGGGAAAGGCCCTTGAGGACCTCTGCGTCGCCGAAGCGCTTGGTGATATTGCGCACTTCCAGCGGAATCGGGGTATCGGCCATGTAACGGGCTCCAGATCGTGGGCGGTCCGCCGCATCGATGATCGGCCGGCGCGGGCCGGAGATCAAAACCGGGGATCAAAACCGGGAATCAAAACCGGGCATCAAAAAGAGGGCGATTCTAACAGGCCGGAGGATTTCCGGAAGCGGGCCGCGACGGGTCGAGTTTTCTACCTTGGTCCGGGTTGGGGATGGCATGGGGCATGGTGATTCTCCTGGCGATTGTTGTTGTGAGGTGCCGTGGTGAAGGCATCAGTCCGGCGGTGGGCTCGGAACTACCAGCAGCGCCGCCCGGGCACCGACCTCGACCTCGGCGTTGGGAAAGACCACTGACAGCGGGGTTTCGCCGACCCGGGTCTCGCCGGCGACGGCGTCTTCCGCCAGCCGCGTGCCTGGCGAGAACTCGCTGAAGTTGGGCGTATCGTCGGGAAAGCAGAGCCGGAACGCCTCGCTGTGACGCAGGAGCTCATGCTCGGCGCGGAAGAAGGTCATGGCGCGGGGGTCGTCAGTGGCGGGCTCACGGCCTTCTATCAGTGCCTCGAGCAGCCGGCCCATGGGTGCAAGGGGCGCAAGGTCATTGTGGCCGAATGGCAGGGCACGCCCCAGTTCCAGGGTAAAGGTCGCCGCACCATGGTAGTGCTTTGAATAGTGCGAGAAGGTCCAGCTGTGACGGTGCTGGTGAAGCACCGCCTGGATGCCGGCGGCCGCTAGCCAGCACCACTGCTCATGGGGTGTGGGCGCTTCTGCGAAGGGCTCGACCACGAAGCGCGGGTAGCGGCTGTCGCGGATCGCCGTATGCAGGTCGTAGTGAAGGCGGGAGAGGCCTGCATGGCGGGCGTAGAAGGCGTCTACCGCGGCCATCAGCGCCCGGGCCCGGTCGGGCTCGTCACCCGCCTCCGCAAGTTCGCGGCGAAACAGCCGGTTGAGGTTGGTGGCCACATAGCGCTGGCCGCGCCGGATTGCCTCGGGGTTGCCCAGGATCACCAGCAGTGGCGCTCCCAGATGTAGCAGCCCGGCTTCCAGGCGGGCGAGGGCCTCGCCCAGCATCTCCATGGGAGCCGTCTCGTTGCCGTGGACGCCGACTGATAGCACGCAGGCCCTCGCCTCCGTGGCGAGGGTGTGCGGCACGAGTTCGAGAACTCCCGGGGCGGCCATCCGGAAACGTCCGCCCGAGACCCTGCCCTCGGCGGGAGAGGAGGTGCGACCTTCCAGGCCCTGGTCGAGCCACTCAGCCAGCATGGCCGGGACGGGCGTCGGTTGACTCGAAGATGCGATCGGCGCTGGCGGCGACGAAGCCCTGGTAGAGCCGGCCCTCGGCATCCCGATAGCGCCGGGCGAACTCGTAGTAGCAGGTGGGGATCTCTTCGACCCGGCCGCCGGAAAAGGTGAAAGGCATGCGGTCGGCGAGCGTCGAGGCCTGCTCCAGCAGTACCTCGGGGGAGCCCTTGATGCGTCCGCCGGAGGCATTGATGGCCAGTCCCAACGACTCGACCTTGGCCAGCAGCTTCTCCAGGGTGTCGTGGTGGTGCAGGTGGTTGACGCTGATCGTGAAGTGGTTGGCTCGCAGCCCGATGATCGACAGCCAGGCGGCGTATTCGCTCTCCTTCGCGAGGGTGCAGTATTCCCCCCAGGTCGGCGCCTCCCAGAGACGGCCGGACCACATCACCTCGGGCGAGGCGATGTGGGCAGGATCGATCTGCTCCACCAGTTCGTCGATGATCTCCTGGGCAGCAGCCGACAGCTCGCGACACTTCAGCTCCGAGAGGAACACCCTGGGCTGGTCCTCACGCGGCGGCAGGTAGCCCCAGGCACGCAGCTTCTTGGCCTCGAAATCATAGGGCTCCAGCCGGGTGTAGCCGAGCGCCAGCAGATGCGGCTCGAGGTCGGCCAGGCGAATGGGACCGCGGTCGAAGGTGCGGAAGGCCACGTGGTCGTTGACGATGGTCTCGCCATCGGCGACCAGAGCGTCATGGATGCGGCTCGCCTGGGGCGTCATGGCGGTGTAGTCGTCCCAGAGGCGCGAGAAGAACTGCTCGAGGCTCATGTCGGAAGGCATGTGGGCACCTGTTGTCGATGTTGTGGTGGTTGGTGACACCATCCCGTTCGTCGCCGGGGAACTCAAGGACGAGGGTCGGTCAGATGAAAATGGCGGGGTCCGGAGTGAAAATCTCGATCAGCGGCGGGCTATCCGGATTTCACCAGCTGATGTGACCTTTGCACGATGGGGAACATCGCCCTGTGCGGCTAGACTGCCGACGCCGTGTACCAGCCAGGAGAGCATCATGCCCGACCATGCCCGTCACCTCGATGCCCACTACGACGCGCCTGTCGAGTTAGGCGAGCAAAGCCTTACGATGCGGCTGCGGGCGGCCTTCCGCGACGCGGGTCGCGATCCGGACCACCTTGCCCTCGACGAGATCGCCGGCATCGACCAGTTGCATCTGGGGGGACGCAGTGCCAGCCGCTCCCTAGCGGCCCTGGGCCATCTTGCGCCGGGCGCTCGGGTGCTGGACGTCGGGTGCGGCACAGGCGGGGCTAGTCGGCTGATGGCCGCGGAGTTCGGCTGTGAGGTCACCGGTGTGGATATCACCGCCGCCTTCGTCGAGGTCGCCGAGTGGCTGAGTCGCGCGACCGGTCTCGACGACCGCACGCGCTTCCTGTGCGCCGACGCGGCACAGATGCCGCTGCCGGACGGCGCCTTCGATGGAATATGGTGCCAGCATGTGCTGATGAACATGCCGGACATCGCCGCGGTCCTCGCCGAATGGCACCGGCTTCTGGTGCCGGGCGGCACGCTGCTGCTGCACGAGGTGGTGGCCGGGGACAGCCCAGAGCCTCTCGTCCTGCCAGTCCCCTGGGCACGCAGCGTCGAGACCAGTCACCTGCGCTCTCGTCAATCTCTGGAAGCCCTGCTGTCGCAGGGCGGTTTTGCCCCCGTGGCCGTGCAGGACATCAGCGAGTCAGCGCTTGCCTGGCGGCGCAAGCACAGCCGTCGAGAAGGCGAAGGAGAAGCGCGGGGGCCCGCGCTCCCCGGGCCGGCGCTGATCTTCGGCGACGTCTTTGCGGAGATGGGGCGCAATCTGCGTGACAACCTGGCTGCGGACCGGGTCCGGATTCTCGAGGGGGTGTGGCGCAGGGCGTGATGCGGCCCGACAGGCCGCCAACCGGGAGCTCAAGATTGCCCGTTTCCAGGGCCGAGCACGTGGCACGCATCCCCGCCAAGCTGAGTGCCTGATCCTGTTTCGCGACACCCTGCTGCAGGCAAGACCCCTGGCGCCCTCCCTACAGGCAGGCGCCAGGGGTCTTGTCATGTCAGCGCATCCTAATCCCGATTCGGACCGCGGACCAGGTAGCTGAGCGGATGCAGCACCAGCCAGGTGATCAAGGCAACGCCGAGTGCCGCCGCCACCAGCGCCGCCCAGTCGGTGGCCGTGGCCACGAAGGCGAGGCGCGAGGCGGTCAGCATTGGCAGCCACCAAAGGGTCGAGAGCCCCGCCAGCAGGGCGACGATGGCGGCCGGCAGGCAGTGGTAGTCGGCGAATCGGTAGCCGCGCAGGCGGCTCACCAGCTGGGCAACCACCAGCAACGCCAGGATCGCCAGGATCAGCGGCAGGAAGGGCGGAATGGCGTGGGACAGCACCGCAAGGATGCCGGCAAGCGAGAATTGCATGGTGCTTCTCCTTAAACGCGGCCTTCGAGCATGGCGTAGTAGGCGGGCTGCAGCAGGTAGTCCTTGAGCACCCAGGCCGCCCAGGACTCCTCCTTCGGGTCGATGAAGGAGAAGGAGGGCAGGAAAGCCATGTCGTTGTCGTAGCCGAACTCCACCAGCATGGCCTTGCCGATATCGGTGATCAGCGGGCAGGAGGTGTAGCCGTTGTGGCGTGCGGGCAGCGCCTGGCCCTGCAGATGGGCGATCAGGTTGGCCTCTACTACCGGTGCCTGGGCCTTGACGCTGGCCGCTGTCTTGTTGATCGGTGCGCCGATCACGTCGCCGATACCGAAGACCTCCGGATAGTGATTGTGCTGCAGGGTATGAATGTCGGTGTCCAGCCATTCGCCGCGGAAGGGACCCACACGGGCGATCAGGTCGCTTTCCCGGATGAAGTCCGGGGCGCTCATCGGTGGCACCACGTGGATGAAGTCGTAGTCGATCACTTCGGTCATCTCGCCCTCGCGACCGAACTCTTCCTGGCGGAGCTCATGGTGCGAGGTGAATTCGCTGGCGGGACCGACGAAGGTGAACTGCGCCTGACGGGCGCCCGGGTCGATGGCGGAGAGGCGATAGTAGTGCCGACGCTGGATTCCTTCGTCGTCGAAACGACGCTTGAGGAAGTCATTGATCCAGGGCTGGCTGAACATGGCCGTGCCGGGCGTCAGGTACTCGAGCTCGAAGGCATCGCGTCGACCGGCGTCCTTGATGCGTGACAGGGTGGTGAAGGTCATCTTGAGCGGTGCGCCGGCGCACTTCACCGGCGTGGGTGCTGCAGTGAACAGCCCCTTGCCGCCGCCCTTGGCGAGCCACTCGTCGATGGCGTTGCGGGTGCGGGTAGCGCCCTCGAGGCTGGCATAGACGCTGCCGATGCCGTGGCTGCCGATCAGGTGATAGTTGAGCTGCAGCCCGGTGGCGACCACCAGGTAGTCGTACTCGGCGATACTGCCGTCGGCCAGGGAGACCCGGCGCTGCTCGGCATCGACGCCGACGGCGGGCTGGCGGATCCAGTCGATGCCGCGGGGCATGAAGTCGGCATTGGGTCGCAGGGTCCTGTCGGGCTGCCAGACGCCGGAGGCGACCAGGGTCCAGCCCGGCTGGTAGTGGTGGGTCTCGCGGGGTTCCACCACGGTAATACGAGCGCCGGAGAGGCGCATGGCCAGGCGATTGGCCATGGCCATGCCGGCGGCACCGCCGCCGAGGATGACGATACGGGCACGCGTCGAGACGGTGCTGGCCTTGAGGCCGACCAGGGGCACCAGGCCGGCCGCGCCGGCACCAAGCCCTAGCTTGAGCAGCTGGCGACGGTCCAGGCGGGGGGATTCGAGGGGGCGTGTCATGTCAGGACTCCTGCACAAGGGGGTGGCAGCCTTGCTAAATCCTTTTGGCTATAAGTTTATAATCTAGACTTAATCCTCTTGTACATCCTCCCTTGGCATGCGGTAGCTTGACGCAAGTCAGGATTCCGACCTCTTTCCAGCATGCGATGATCACCGGCCGGGAGGAGGGGCCCGACGAGGAGATGATCGAGCGCCGTTCTCGGGGGATGCCGGGCGCAGGAACGACGACGGCCACCGCTGGGGCGGTGGCCGTCGTGCATCATGACGGTGGGCTCGGTCAGCCGGCGATGCGCTCGGCGATGGCACGGCCCAGGGCCTCGGTGGTGCCCTGGCCGCCGACATCCGGCGTCAGCACCGCCTTGTCACCCTCGGCGAGCACCGCCTCAAAGGCATCGACGATGGCCTGGCCGGCCGCCGGGTGGCCCAGGTGCTCGAGCATCATGGCGGCGGTGTTGAAGGCGTTAAGTGTTGAAGGCGTTGAGGTCACTCTCAAGCGCGTGCCCGAGACCATGCATGCAGATGCCTTTGCCAAGGCCGGTGGTCAGTCCTTCGATACCACCGAGGCGAGCCCCGACGAACTGGCCGATTATGATGCCGTCCTTTTCGGCAGCCCGACCCGCTTCGGCAACATGTCCGCCCAGATGCGTACCTTCCTCGATCAGACCGGCGGCCTAGGGGCGAATGGCAAGCTGCGTGGCAAGGTGGCCAGCGTCTTCACCTCATCATGCCCCCTTTCAACCACACCGGCTTCCTTAGCCTGCAGGTGAATACGCTGAACGCCTGAAACGGACCCACGGCTATCGCAGAGGCGTGCTGGAGTTGATCCTGATCAATGAATGCCCAGTTTTGCGATTCTTGATCTTCGCCCAACCTGAATCAATGTCCTGCGTGGGCGTCTAATGGCTACTTCACAGGTGGAGCGCACGAGGCTCGACAACACGGGGGTGCACAACAATGTCGAATAGGTTGTTTCAAAGCCCGATCCGCTGCTGTCTACCGGAAGAGGAATTCTTCCTGGTCTGGGATCACGAGATAGAGGAGATGCACCGTTACCGTGGGTTCGCCCTATGCTTCCTGCCCAACCACCCTTCCATCAGTCGGCTGATGGTTGCCCTCGGCATCGAGTGTGAAGAGCGGCTCGAAAGCCTGGTGGCGTCGGCCGAGGATCTGGGTCTGGGCGAGAAACTCAGGAACCGCAGTATCAGCCCGGAATTGCAGGCGGAACTGCGTCGCCAGCATTTCTTCGTGGTGGACGACGACATCGCGCGGTTGACCCTGGCTCAAGTGTTGGTTGCGGCCTGCAACTCTTGGCAGTTCTATCGCCTGATGCTGGATTCCTGCAGTACCCACGAACTCTGTGTCATCCTCAGGAAATTCGTCCTGCAGAAGGACAACGCCTATCGGGTCCTCGAAGAGGTTCAGGAGTCTCTGGGTTAGGCTTGTCACCGGCTTGGGCGTCAGTGCGTACTCCGTGCCATCGAGACCCAGCCGCGCAGGCTTGAAGAGTACGAAAAAGAGAGGATGAAGGAACCCAGGAGGATCGAGCATGAACAGCGATGTCGACAAGCGAACCGTCAAGGCGATCGGGGAAGCTGCCCTGCCCCTGCATGGCATCGCAGATGACTACGACACCATCGTCGAGGCGGCACGCGGCAAGACTTTTGTCATGATCGGAGAGGCCTCACATGGGACCCGTGAGTTCTATCGCATCCGCGCCGAGATCACCCGTCGACTGATAGAGGAGGCCGGTTTCGCGGCGGTGGCGGTGGAGGCCGACTGGCCCGATGCCTTCGCGATCAACCGCTATGTCTGGAATCTCTCCAACGGCGGTACGGCCGAGGATGCCCTGGCCGCATTCCAGCGATTCCCCCTGTGGATGTGGGCCAATACCGAGGTGCGTGACTTCATCCGCTGGCTGGCCGACTTCAATCACGAGACCAGAGGCTCGAAGCAGGGTAGCCGGCCGGTGGGGTTCTACGGGATCGACCTCTACAGCCTCGCCAATTCGGCCCACGCGGTGATTGACTACCTCGAGAGACATGATCCCTCTGCTGCCAAGCGGGCGCGCCAGCGCTATGCATGTCTCGACAATTTTCTCGAAGAACCCCATCGCTACGGCCAGTCGGTAGAGTTCGGCCTGACTTCTTCCTGCGAGCAGGCGATCATCGAGCAGCTACTCGACCTGCAGCACGAGATCCTGCCGCGGTTGAGCGCCTCGGACGCCCTCTCGGAAGAGCAGCATTTCTTCATCGAGCAGAACGCCAAGGTGGTGCTAAACGCCGAGGAGTACTACCGCCTGATGTTCAGTGGCCGGGTCAGCTCCTGGAACCTGCGCGATGGCCACATGTTCGAGACTCTTGAGGCCCTGCAGTCACACCTTCGCCACCAGTCCGGGAAGCCGGAGGGGATCGTTGTCTGGGCCCACAACTCCCATATCGGCAATGCCGCGGACACCGACATGGGACGCCGGGGAGAGTTCAACATCGGCCAACTTGCCCGGGAGAAATATCCCGAGAGTAGCCTTTTGATCGGCTTCACCACCGCCACGGGGGAGGTCACGGCTGCCACGAACTGGGACGAACCGGGCCAGCGCAAGCGCGTTCGTTCGCCCCTCGACGGTAGCTACGAGGCGTTGTTCCAGTCAGTCCAACACGAACGCTTCCTGCTGGACCTGAGGCAGCGCAATGCGGCCACCGAACTGCTCGACGAGCCGCGCCTGCATCGGGCCATCGGGGTGATCTATCGCCCGGAGACCGAACGTCAGAGCCACTATTTTTACAGCAGGCTGCCGAGGCAGTACGACATGGTGCTGCACCTCGACGAGACCCATGCCCTCGAACCCCTGGCGAATGCCCCGGCGCCGGAGAGGGAACCGCCGGAAACCTATCCCAGCGGACTGTGAAAAATCAGGGGGCTTCCTGATCGGCGATCTGGTCGAGGGTGCGGCCACTGATCACGCTTTCGGGTTCTGTGCGGGTCGGCTTTCGCCGGGCATCGGCGCCCTCGTCGTCCATCTTGATCAGCAGCCAGTTCTTCTCTCCGCCCCCCATTCTGCTGTGGATCAACGCATAGCCACCGCGTAGCTTCCTGCCCTCCAGCCAGACCTTGATCTGGCCCTTCTCCAGCGACTCCTTCATGGACAGGGAATTTCCATCCTCTTCGTTTCTCAGGTTGCGATAGAGTCCGGCATCCCAGACCAGTACGGTGCCTGCCCCGTACCGGTTCGGCGGGATCACCCCCTCGAAATCCGCATAGTCGAGGGGGTGATCCTCCACCCTTACCGCCAGGCGTTTTTCGGCAGGGTCGGTGGATGGTCCCTTGGGTACCGCCCAGGATGTCAGGGTACCGTCGATCTCGAGACGAAAATCGTAGTGCTCGGAAGAGGCGTCGTGATGCTGGATGACGAAGAGGGGATTGTCGTGCTCCCGCCCGCCATGGGAACCCTTGCCTTGCGGCTCGGGTGACTTGCGAAAATCGCGCTTGCTGAGGTAGGGCGCCAGGCCCTTGTCGTTATCGCTCACGATGCTTCCCCTTCAATTTTAACCCTCTGTTGCCGTGACGGGCTTCGGCATCGTCAGCCGGTGATTCGCTTGGCGATGGCACGGCCCAGTGATTCGGTGGTGCCCTGGCCTCCAACATCCGGTGTCAGCACTGCCTTGTTACCCTCGGCGAGCACCGCCTCGAAGGCATCGACGATGGCCTGGCCGGCTTCCGGGTGGCCGAGGTGCTCCAGCATCATGGCGGCGGACCAGATCTGCCCGATGGGGTTGGCGATGCCCTTGCCGAAGATGTCCGGGGCGCTGCCGTGAACCGGTTCGAACAGGCTGGGGAAGGAGCCCTCGGGATTGATGTTGGCGGAGGGAGCCACGCCGATGGTGCCGGTGCAGGCCGGCCCCAGGTCGGAGAGGATGTCGCCGAACAGGTTGCTGGCCACCACCACGTCGAACCAGTCCGGGTGCATGACGAAGTTGGCGGTTAGAATGTCGATATGGAACTTGTCGATACTCACCTCGGGGTAGCTCCCCGACATCGCCTCCACCCGTTCGTCCCACCAGGGCATGGTGATGGCGATGCCGTTGGACTTGGTGGCAGAGGTGAGCTTCTTCCGCGGGCGGCTCTGGGCGAGCTCATAGGCATATCTCAGCACCCGGTCGACCCCGGTGCGGGTCATCACCGTCTCCTGGATCACCACCTCGCGGTCGGTGCCCTCGAACATCTTGCCGCCGACACTGGAGTACTCGCCCTCGGTATTCTCGCGCACCACGTAGAAGTCGATGTCGCCCGGCTTTCGGTCGGCCAGTGGACTCCTTATGCCCGGCAACAGCTTGCAAGGGCGCAGGTTGACGTACTGATCGAAGCGGCGGCGGAACTGAAGCAGCGAGCCCCACAGGGAAACGTGGTCGGGAACCGTCTCCGGCCAGCCCACGGCGCCGTAGAAGATGGCGTCGGCGTCCTTGAGCTGCTCGAACCAGTCGTCGGGCAGCATCTGGCCGTGTTCGAGATAGTAGTCGCAGCTGGCGAAGTCGAAGTGCTCGAGATTCAGGTCGATGCCGAAGCGTGCTGCGGCGGCCTCGAGGGAGCGAAGCCCCTCGGGCATCACTTCCTTGCCGATGCCGTCACCGGGAATGACGGCGATACGATGGGACATGGAACGCCTCCTGAGGGTGCATGGGAGATACATGGGTTGTGCCTGCCATTCTAGCCCCGCACGGAGGAAAGGTGATCCGGGTACCATTCACTTCATTTCATCCCTGCTGGAACGAGAGATGGCCAGCGGCGTGCCTTCCCGGCAGAATGTTGCCACCGTGAGTCGAGGAGCCTTGTGCCAGTGAATGTGCTGATGTTCACCAATACCTATCTGCCCATCGTCGGCGGGGTAAGCGAATCTGTGCAGCGGCTCAAGCGCCAGCTGCTGGCCGCCGGCCACCGGGTGCTGGTGGTGGCGCCGCGCCTGGAGGGACAGCCGCGGGAGGAACACGACGTGGTGCGGGTGGTCGCGGTGCAGCACTTCAACGGCAGCGACTTCTCGCTGCCGGTGCCGATTCCTGGCCAGCTTCAGGAAGCGATCGAGTCCTTCGATCCCGATATCGTCCATGCCCACCACCCCTTCCTGCTCGGCGATACGGCCGCCCGGGCGGCGGAGACCTACGGCCTGCCCCTCGTCTTCACCCATCACACCCTCTACGAGCACTATACCCACTACGTGCCTGGCGACTCGCCGCGCATGCAGCGCTTCGCGATGGCCCTTGCCACCCAGTACACCTGGCTGTGCGATGAAGTGATCGCGCCCAGCGAGAGCATTCTTGGTCTGCTGCTTCGGCGCGAGGCCAATCCCCGCATCAGCGTGGTGCCGAGCGGCGTGGATACCGCGCGGTTCATCAGCGGTGACGGGAAACGCTGGCGCGACCGGCTTGGCATCCCGGGGGACGCCTACGTGATCGGCCACCTGGGGCGCCTGGCGCTGGAGAAGAACCTGGCGTTCCTGGCCGAGGCGGTGGCCGAGGCGCTGGTGGGCGAGCCCCGGGCGCACTTCCTGGTGGTGGGAGAGGGCGAGGCCCGCCGCGACATCCAGGCACTGGCCGAGGCCCGGGGCGTGGCGGGACGCCTGCACTTCACCGGCCGCCTGCAGGGCCAGGCGCTGATCGATGTCTACCACGCCATGGATGTCTTCGCCTTCGCCTCCCACAGCGAGACTCAGGGGATGGTGGTGGCCGAGGCCATGGCGACAGGCCTGCCCGTGGTGGCCATCGATGCACCCGGGGTGCGCGAAGTGGTGGTCGATGGCCGCAACGGTCGACTGCTTGCCGAGGATGACGTCGATGCCATGGCCGAGTCACTGGTTGCCCTTACGGACCCCGATGTCCGCTTGCCGATGTCCGAGGCCGCTCTCGCGACGGCCGCGGACTATGACGAGGCACGCTGTGCCGAGCGATGCCTGGCAGTCTATCGCCGCGCGATTGCCCGGGGCGGCCCCTTCACCCATGCCGATGAGGGAGGCTGGGAGCGGGTACGCTACCGTCTGGGGGCCGAGTGGCAGATGCTCTGCTATCGTGGTCGCCTGTTGCGCCATCTGGTGCAGGAGGAGTGGGAGAAGGAGCGACCCGCCTGGTGGCCCGGCCACCGGGAAGAGGACGAAAGCGAGGTGCCGAGGGAGTAGCTTCGTCGTAGTTTCGGCAGAAGGCCCGGCGGTGCCTTGTGCGTCGAACTCAGCGTCGACCGGGCCACCGTCAACGCCGTCACTTTGCTCAGCATCGCTCTGCTGCTGGATACCTTGCTGCTCTTCCCCCGCCAATTCGTGTAGTCCTTCCTGCACGCGGTTCGTTGATTGCTAAATGCCTGTAAGCGGTTAAGGTCGAGCCATGGCGTTCGTTTTTCGCCGATCCCCATCATCGAGGAGAGACACCATGGTCACCCTGACGATCAACGGCAGCGAGCATGAGCTCGATGTGCCGGATAACATGCCGCTGCTCTGGGCGCTGCGTGACGTGGCAGGCCTGAAGGGCACCAAGTTCGGCTGCGGCATCGCCGAGTGCGGTGCCTGTACCGTGCACCTGGACGGCGAGGCGACGCGTTCCTGTGTGACGCCGGTCTCCGCCGTTCAGGGCCGCCAGGTGACCACCATCGAGGCCATGGCCGACGATGCCGTGGGTCAGCGAGTGCAGAAGGCCTGGCTCGATCTCGGGGTTGCCCAGTGCGGTTATTGTCAGGGCGGCCAGATCATGAACGCCACGGCACTGCTCAAGAGAACGCCGGAGCCCGAGACCCAGGACATTGTCGACGCCATGGCCGGCAACCTGTGTCGGTGTGGTACCTACAATCGCATCCTGGCGGCCATTGAACGGGCCGCGGACAAGGAGGCCAGCTCATGAGCCGCTTAAACGATACGCTATTGCTCGCCAATGTCAGCCGTCGCGGTGTTCTGAAAGGGTTGGCCGGGGGCTCCGCGTTATTGCTGGCAGCCCGCTGGGATCTGGGGCTGGCCAATGAACAGGCTCAGTTCGGCGCCGGTGCCATGCCGGGTGGCTGGGTGGATAACCCGAATGTGTTCATCCACATCGATTCCGACGGCCTGGTTACCATTGTCAACAATCGGGCCGAAATGGGTCAGGGGATCCGCACTAGCCTGGTGATGGTGGCGGCCGATGAACTGGGCGCAGACTGGGACCGGGTGCGGGCCGAGCAGGCGGATGCCGACCAGGACAAGTACGGTAACCAGAATACCGACGGCTCCCGCAGCATGCGCCACTGGTATGACCCCATGCGCCGGGCTGCTGCTGCCGCCAGGTTGATGCTCGAGCAGGCCGCGGCCGACCAGTGGGATGTTCCCGTCCATGAGGTGCGGGCCGACGTCCACAAGGTGGTGCATACCGCCACCGGTCGGGAGCTGGGCTTCGGTGAGCTCGCCAAGGCGGCGAGGGAGTTGGATGTTCCCGGCCGCAATGATCTGGTTCTCAAATCCGACAGCGAATTGCGCTTCATCGGCAAGGAATCCGGCCTGATCAATGGTGAATTGAAATCGGCCTATCCCAAGGCCATTGACGGTGAGGACATTGTCACCGGCAAGGCAGTATTCGGCGCGGATGTGGATCTGGAGGACACCCTCTACGCGGTCGTTGCCCGGCCGCCTGTCTACGGCGCCAAGGTGAAAAGCGTCGATGACAGCGATGCGCTGAACGTCACCGGCGTAACCAGGGTGGTCCGCATCGAAGGCACGGGCCAGCCTGCGGCATTCAGCCCACTGGGTGGCGTTGCCGTGGTGGCGTCCAATACCTGGGCCGCCATGGAAGGCCGCAGGGCCCTCAAGATCGAGTGGGATATGGCCCCGGCCGGGGACAATGCCGACTACACCTCCGATGCTTACCGGGAAGCTCTGGAGAAGGCGGCGCAATCCCCCGGCAAGGTTATCCGGCAGACCGGAGATGTCGAGGCCGCCCTGCAAGATGCCGAGAAGCGGGTGTCGGCGACCTACTACATGCCCCACATGGCACAGGCCCCGATGGAACCGCCAGTGGCGGTGGTGGTGATCAAAGGCGGCAAGGCAGAAGCCTGGGCGCCGGTGCAGAACCCCAAGGCGACCCGCGAGGGCATCGCGGGACTTCTGGAGTTGGACCTTGAAGACGTCACCGTTCATCAGACCCTGCTCGGCGGCGGCTTCGGTCGCAAATCGAAACCGGATTTCGTGATCGAGGCGGCCCATGTGGCCAGGGAATTCGAGGGACAGCCCATCAAGCTGCAGTGGTCCCGGGAAGACGATATCCAGCACGCCTACTTCCATGCGGTTTCGGTCGATCATCTGGAAGCGGGCCTCGACGCCGATGGCAAGGCAACCAGCTGGCGCCACCGGACCCTGTCTCCCAGCATCGCCTCCCTGTTTGCTCCTGATCCCAAGCACAAGGGGGAGTTCGAGCTGGGCATGGGCTTCAATACCATGCCATTCAGCATTCCTGCCATCCGACTGGAGAACCCGCCGGCACCCGCCCATGTGCGCATCGGCTGGTTCCGCTCGGTCTACAACCTGCCCCATGCCTGGGCGATCCAGAGCTTTGCTCACGAGATGGCGGTGGCGGCCGGCAAGGATCACCGGGACTATGTTATCGACCTGCTGGGGCCGGACCGGGAGGTTCATAACCTGACCGTGGGTGACGGCTGGAATTACGGCGAGGACCCCGAGCTGTATCCGATCGATGTGGCCCGCATGCGCCGAGTCATCGAACGCGCCACCCAGGAGGCTGGCTGGGGGCGCGAGACCGGTAAAGGGCGTGGCCTGGGCCTGGCCTTCCACCACAGCTTTGTCTCCTACACCGCCATTGTCTTTGACGTGGAAGTGGACGATGAGGGCGAGCTGACCATCCACCGGGCGGACATCGCCTTCGACTGCGGGCCCCAGGCGAATCCGGAGCGAATCCGGTCACAGATGGAGGGCGCCTGCGTGATGGGTATCGGTATCGCCTTGAAAAGTCAGGTGACCTTCGAGGACGGCGTAGCCCAGCAGAGCAACTTCGATACGTACCTGATGCCACGCATGCCGGATGCGCCCAAGGTCGTCCGTGTCCACCTGATCGACAACCCGAACGACGCCATGGGCGGGGTGGGCGAGCCGGGACTGCCGCCGGTGGCGCCGGCCCTGTGCAACGCCATCTTCGCCGCCACCGGCAAGCGCATCCGGCGCCTGCCGGTCGGTGATCAACTGGCGAGCTGAGCATGCGCCATCTCGACCTTCAGGTGGTCGACCAGGCGCTGGCCTGGCTGCGCGAGGGTCGGCAGATATGGTTCTGCACGGTACTTGCCACCTTCGGTTCCTCGCCGCGGGAACCGGGTTCCCTGCTGGTGGCGAGAGGCGACGGCCGGCATGTCGGGTCGCTTTCGGGGGGCTGCGTCGAGGAGGACTTTCTCGCCCGCTTGCGTGACGGCGAGTTCGACACAGGGCTGCAGATCCTGCGCTACTGCGACCCCGAGGCTCCGGGTGGGCCGCGCATTCGCCTGCCCTGTGGCGGCATCCTCGATGTGCTGATCGAGCCCCTGGAACCCGATGGCGCCACCCTCACTCATCTGGAAGTGATCCAGGCGACATTGCTCGGTCAGCGGCCGCTGGTCCGCCGGGTCGACCTGGCCAGTGGCCGTGTGCATTTCGCCGAGGATGGCGGCCTGGGGCCCCGGGTCGAGCAGGATCCCGCGGCAGGCAAGGTGAACCTGCGCATCGGTCCCGCGGCTCGGCTGATCCTTGCCGGCATTTCGCCGGTGGCGGACGCCTGTGCCGAATTCGCCCGAAGCCTGGGCTTCGAGGTGATCGTCTGCGATCCCCGCGAAGAGATGCGGGCGGGATTCTGTGTCGAGGGTGTCGAGGTGCAGTCGGTGCTGCCCTCGACCTTCATTGCCTCGGGCGCTTGCCATGCCGCTACCGCGGTTGTGGCGCTGACTCACGATCCGCGCATCGACGACCTGGCGATGATCGAGGCGGTGCGCACACCGGCCTTCTACATTGGCGTGATGGGATCGCGCCGGACCTCGGCGACGCGTGCCGAGCGACTTCGCCGCTCGGGCGGCCTAGGGGAGCAGGAACTGGCACGGATTCATATGCCGATCGGCCTCGCGTTGGGCAGCAAGACCCCGGCAGAGATCGCCCTGTCGGTGATGGCCGATATCATCCGCGTGCAGCGGGGTCGCTCTCGTGAAGCCCTCTGAGGCAGCGATCTCCGGCAGCGAGGCTCTTCCCGTTCGTGTCGTGGCCCTGGTCATGGCGGCCGGGTGCTCCCGTCGCTTCGGTGCCGCCGACAAGCGCCTGGCGCGCCTGGGCGAAGGTGGCACCCTGCTGGCGGCTGCCGTTGAACGGGCCGCCGCGGCCTTCGACGACTGCTATGTGGTGCTGCGCGAGGACGACAACCCCGGCGCGCTGGGCCTCTCATCCGACACGGGCTTGATACGCGCCCCGCACGCCGACCAGGGGCTGGGCAGCAGCCTGGCCGATGCCACCGCCGTGTTGCTGGACGAAATGCCCGGCTTTGAGACGGTTGCCGTGCTGCTGGGTGACATGCCGGACATCGCCCCGGCCACGTTGGCCACGCTGAGCCGGGCGGCGAGCCGGGATACGATCCTCTGTCCGGTCTACCGGGGGCGGCGTGGCCATCCGGTGCTGTTCGGCCGGGCGCTGTGGGTCGAGCTTGCTGCCCTCCGGGGCGACCGGGGAGCTCGCGAGGTGGTGCGCCGGCATGCCTCTTGCCTTCGTCTGATCCATGTCGAGGACCCCGGTATCCATCGGGATGTGGACACGCCCGATGATATCGACTGGCCGCAAGGGCTTGTCCCGCGGAGAGTGAGTTTGTCAGAGGGCGAGTGAGCCGTCGCACCATGACCATTCACGGAGGTGTCTCGGGGCAGTCCTGGGCGCCAGGGCATCGGCAGTATGTCGAGTGCGTTATCAGCGGCTAGCGAAATAGTCGCGTAGCGCCTCAAGCACACTTTCGATGGCCTCGTCGTTCAGGTCACGGTGGACCACGAGCCGGGTGGCGTAGAGCACCTTGATGAGGATATCGCGTTCGGCCATCCAGGCGCGCAGCGGAGCCAGGTGGTGTTCCGGGACCCGTAGAAACACCATGTTGGTGGCCTGATGCTCGACGTTCAGCTCCGGCAGCGCACTGATCCCCTCGGCCAGACGGGCAGCTCGGCGGTGGTCGTCGGCGAGATCCGCCACCTGATGATTCAAGGCAAAGTGGCAAGCGGCAGCGATGATGCCGGACTGGCGCATTCCGCCGCCGAGCACCTTGCGCCAGCGTCGTGCCGAATCGATCAGCGTCTGTGAGCCCACCAGGGTCGAGCCGATCGGTGCACCGAGACCCTTGGAAAAGCACAGCGATATGGTGTCGAAGGGCTCGCACAGCGTTGCTAGGGGCGTATCCGTGGCCACGCTGGCGTTGAACAGGCGGGCGCCATCCAGATGGGTGGCCAAGCCATGCTCCCGGGCCAGATCAGTGGCCGCCTTCGTGTAGTCGGCATCCAGGACCTTGCCGCCGATGGTATTCTCGAGCGCCAGCAGCCGGGTACGAGCGAAGTGGAAATCGACCGGCTTGATGACGGTGCGAATAAGCTCCAATGGCAGCGAGCCGTCCGCGGCATTCTCCACTGGCTGGGGTTGAATGCCGCCCAGCACGGCGGCGCCCCCGCCCTCGTACTTGTAGGTATGGGCCTTCTGGCCGGCGATGTATTCGTCGCCGCGCTGGCAGTGGGCGAGCAGGGCGGCCAGATTGCTCTGGGTGCCGCTGGGGAAGAGCAGGGCAGCGGTCTTGCCGGCGCGCTCGGCGACGGCATTCTCGAAGCTCGCCACGCTGGGGTCGTCGCCCCAGACGTCGTCGCCCACCGGGGCGGCATGCATGGCGTCGCGCATGGCGGTGCCGGGGCGGGTGACGGTGTCGCTGCGCAAGTCGATCATCGGCGCTTCCTCTGGCTGGGTTCGGGGTCAGTGGCGTTCCGGGGGTGCCGGCGTCGGGCGAGTGCTGCCGGGGGTCGGCAGTCGGGCCTGCGGATTCTGACGAAAATAGCGGCCGAGCAGCGCGTAGAGTTCGGGGTAGGCGTGCTCGAGCACGTCCGGGGCGGTAAAGAAATGCTCGCAGCAGACCGCGAAGCATTCGCCGGGGTGGGTTGCCGCGTAGTCGTCGATGGGGGTCGGTTCGCCGCGGGTCAGGCGGGACTGGAGGTCTTCCCAGACGCCCATGAAGACCCGGTACCACTCCTTCGCGTCGATCTCCCGGGGCAAAGGCGGAAAGCCGTCCACGTCCAGGGAATTGCCCAGGTCGAGCTTGTGGGCCAGCTCGTGGATCAGTACGTTGAAACCGGTGAAGTCGCCACTCTCCATCAGGTCGGGAAAGGAGACCACCACCGGGCCCTGGGAAGACGTCTCGCCCGCCCGCTCGTCGACATATTCATGGACCACGCCGGCCTCGTCCATATCCGCCACCCGTCGCTGGAAGGCTTCCGGCAGGATGAGGATTTCGTGGACGTTGGCGAAGGCGTCACGATGTTCCTCTTCCTCCCAGCCCAGGGTCAGCAGGCAGGCCTGGGCCGCCAGGGCAAGCCGGGCGGATGGGTCGAAGGGTGTGTTCTCGGCGAGCTCCGGATGCAGGCTGACGCGCTTGGTGTGCAGCAAGCGCCACGCTCGCCAGCCCAGGCGCTCTGCTTCGGTGTCGGTTAGAGCGGCGAGCAGGGGCAGGCGGTTGCGAGCCTCCCGCCACTCCGCTTCAGGCAGCGGGTGACGGGTCTCGAAGCGCTCCGCTTGCCAGCGGCGCAGGCGGTCCAGCATTGCCTCAGCTCTCCTCCAGATCGGCCCCGGACTTCCAGGACCAGTCTCTCCAGCGCAGGTCGAAGAGGTCCTTGCGGCGGTCCTTGAGGTTGGTCACCGAGCCCTCGGCTCGCACCACGGTCAAGCGGGTCAGGTCGAGGTCCGAGAACATGATCATCTCGGTGTTGGGCGTGGTCTCGGAGAGCACGGCATCGTGGGGGAAGGCGAAGTCCGAGGGCGAGAAGACCGACGACTGGGCGTATTGGATGTCGAGGTTCTCGATGGAAGGCACGTTGCCGACGCTGCCGCACAGCACCACGTAGCATTCATTCTCGATAGCCCGTGCCTGGGCGCAGTGGCGCACCCGCAGGTAGCCGTTCTTGGTATCGGTCCAGAAGGGCACGAAGAGGATGTCCATATCCTGATCGGCGAGCAGACGCGAGAGCTCGGGAAATTCCACGTCATAGCAGATCTGGATGCCTACTCGTCCGGCATCGGATTCGAACACCAGCAGTTCGTCGCCACCCTCGATCACCCAGTCGCGGCGCTCCTGAGGCGTGATGTGCAGCTTGGCCTGGCGCTCGATGCTGCCGTCACGGTGGCAGAGGTAGGCGATATTGTAGAGGCGGTCGTCCTCGCCGACCTCTATCATCGAGCCGGCGATGATGTTGATGTTGTAGGAGACCGCCATGCGCGACAGCTCGGTCTTGAACCGCTCGGTGAAACCGGCCAGGAAGCGCACGGCGGCCATCTGGTCCTGCTGGGCGGCGCGGTCCTGCAGACCCATCAGCGGAGCGTTGAACAGCTCCGGGAATACAGCGAAGTCGCTCTTGTAGTCGGAGAGCGCGTCGACGAAGTACTCCACCTGCTGCAGCACCGCTTCCACCGAGTCGAACTCACGCATCTGCCACTGCACCGCGCCGACCCGCACTTGGGTGGGACGATTTTCCAGCACACGTTCTGCTGGTTCGAAGAGGATGTTGTTCCACTCCAGCAGAGTGGCATAGCCCTGGGACTTCTCGTCTTCCGGCAGGTACTTGCGCAGCAGGCGCTTGACCTGGAAGTCGTTGGCCAGCTGGAAGGAGAGGATGGGGTCGTGGATCTCCTTGCGGGCCACCTTGTCGAGGTACTCAGCCGGGGAGAGCTCATGGGCGTGCTCGTGATACTGGGGGATGCGCCCGCCGGCCAGTATCGCCCTGAGGTTCATGGAGCGGCACAGCTCCTTGCGTGCCTCGTAGAGGCGCCGGCCCAGCCGGTAGCCGCGATAGTCCGGATGGATCAGCACATCGAGCCCATACATGGCGTCGCCGTCGGGTTCGTTGAGGATTGTCTCGCGCTTGCCGATCAGGTCGTCGTAGCGGTGGGGGTTGGAGAAGGTGTCGTAGTCGACCAACGCGGTCAGGGCCACGCCGACGATGGTCTCGTCATCCTCGATGACGATCTGTCCGTCGGGGAACTCATTGATCAGCTTGTCGATGGTGGGTTTCGGCCAGGCGCCACCGATGTCGTCGTAGACCCGATCCATCAGCGTCTGGAGCTGCGGATAATCGTCTGGAGTCAGGTTACGCAGGTTGAGGTGCAGGTCTTCGAGGGACATGGCGCGTCCTTTTTTCTGGTCAGGGGAAAGTCTCGCAGCAGTCTATCATGCTCAGCGCGGGCCCCTGTCGACGAGCGTCGGCGTTGCCGACAGCCTTCCCAGCGGCCGGGTCAGCGTCTGCGCCATCATGACCCCGCCCAGCACCAGGGCCCCGCCGATCAGGTGGAATAGCGCGATCCGCTCGCCGAGGAAGGCCATGGCGATCAGCGCACTGAACAGCGGCATCAGATTGATGAAGATGCTGGCCTGGCTGGCACCGATCTGGCGTATCGCCAGCATCCACAGGAAGGTGGTGATGATCGAGGCCGGGATGCCCGCGTAGAGAATCAGCCCGATGTTGCTGCCATCCACTGGCGTCATGGGGCCCATCAGGTAGGGTGGCAGCAGGAAGAGCACGGCGAAGATCACCTGGGCGTAGAGCAGCACCCAGGGGGGCAGGGCGATGGGCCAACGCTTGAGCATCACCCCATAGAGGGCGTAGCAAGTGGCGGCTACCAGCATCAGCGCATCACCCCTGGCTACCGTCAGCTCCAGCAGTGATCGCGGGTCGCCGTGCCCCAGCAACACCGATACCCCGACCAGTGCCAGTATGCCGCCCAGGGTGCCGCCGAGGCTCGGTGCTTCGCGCAGGATCAGCGCGCTGAGCAGCACCGTCAGCAGCGGCACCATGGCCGCCAGGATGCCCATGTTGGTGGCCGAGGTGGTCTCCGCAGCCACGTAGGCGAGCCCCTGCCACAGGCCCATGCCCAGCAGGCCCAGCACGGCGATTTTCGGCCACTCCCGGCGAATCGTGGCGCGGTGCTTCCAGGCTGCCGGGGCCAGGAAGGGGGTGAGCACTGCCAGCGCGAGCATCCAGCGCAAAAAGGCGATGCTGCTTGGCGCGATGGCGCCCACGGTGAGCTGGTTGATGGTCATGTTGCCCGACCAGATCAGCACGGCACCCAGCGGTGGCAGTAGGTAAAGCAGTGGCATCGGAGACCTCTTGACCAACAAAAAGCCCCTGCGCTTGCAGGGGCCTCTCAGCTTACGGCACTCGGCCGGATCAGGCGACAGCAGCGACACCGGCCTTGGCGATCTGCACGTCCTGGTCGGGCTTGACGCCGGATATGCCGACGCTACCGGCCACCTGGCCGTCGACGAGCACCGGTACCCCACCGGCCAGCAGGGCCGTCAAGGGTGCCGTCACGAAGGCGGTCCGGCCGTTGTTGATCATGTCCTCGAAGACCTGGGTCTCCTTGCGCCCGATGGCGGCGTTGCGCGCCTTCTCGGTCGCGACGTCGGCGCTGAAGGGTGGCGCCCCGTCGAGGCGGCGCAGGCCGAGCAGGTGTCCGCCGTCATCCGCGATCGCCACGGTTACGGCCCAGCCATTGGCCTGGGCTTCCTGCTGGGCGGCGTCGAGGATGGCATTAACATCGTCAAGGGTCAGTACGGGTTTGGTCTGCATGGTGTTCTCCTTAGGGGGTTAACGCCTCATCGACGATCTCGATCCAGTGTCGCACCGGGGTGCGGTTGGCGCCGGCCAGATGGGTCTGGCAACCGATGTTGGCGGTTACTATCACCTCCGGGTTGCCGGCCTCGAGATTGTCGAGCTTGTTGTTGCGCAACTGGGTCGCAAGCTCTGGCTGAGTAACGGAATAGGTTCCCGCCGAGCCGCAGCAGAGGTGGGCGTCCTGCACCGGGGTGAGGGCGAAGCCGAGCCGGCCGAGCACCTGTTCCACGGCGCCGCCGAGCTTCTGGGCGTGCTGCAGGGTGCAGGGGCAGTGAAAGGCGAGCCGGCGACGCTCCTTCACCTCGAGGGTGGCGAGGTCCTCGTCGCGCAGCACCTCCACCAGGTCCTTGGCGAGCTCGTTGATGCGCTCGGCCTTGTGCGCATAGTCGGGGTCGTCGGCGAGCATCTCGCCATACTCCTTGACGAAGGCGCCGCAGCCGCTGGCGGTCTGGACGATCGCTTCGACCCCTGCCCCCCCTTCTTTCTCGATATGGGGCCACCAGGCGTCGATGTTGGCGCGAATGCGTTCGCGACCCTCGTCCTGGGCGTTGAGGTGGAAGTCGATGGCGCCGCAGCAGCCGGCCTCGGGGGCCGGGGTCAGGCCAATTCCCAGGCGGTCAAGCACGCGCGCGGTGGCGGCGTTGGTGTTGGGCGAAAGCCCGGGCTGTACGCAGCCCTCGAGAATCAGCATCTGTCGCGCGTGGCGGTTGCTTTCGGGACGGGCACCCGCATCCACTGGCGTCGGGGGCATCTTGTCCCTGAGGGCCCCGGGCACCAGCGGCCGGAAGGTCTGACCCAGCTTGAGCAGCGCCTTGAAGCGCCGAGGCTCCACCAGCGCCTTGCGCAGCCCGTAGCGCAGTGTGCGCTCGGGCAGTGAGCGGGGCACGCGCCGTTCGATCTCGGCACGGCCGATATTGACCAGCTTGTGGTACTCCACCCCGGAGGGGCAGGTGGTCTCGCAGTTGAGGCAGGTGAGGCAGCGGTCGAGGTGCAGCCGCGTCTCCTCGGTCACCTGGGTGTCATCTTCTGGGCCCTCGAGCATCTCCTTCATCAGGTAGATGCGCCCGCGCGGGCCGTCACGCTCGTCGCCGAGCAGCTGGTAGGTGGGGCAGGTGGCATTGCAGAAGCCGCAGTGCACGCAGCTGCGAAGGACGCGATCGGCCTCGCGGATATGGGGCTTCTTGAGGTCTTCATCGGTAAAGTGCGTCTGCATCTCAGAGCTCCGCGTAGAGTCGACCCGAGTTGAAGATGCCCTTCGGATCCAACTGGGCTTTTAGATTTCGATGGTACTTCGCCACCACCGGTTCCAGCGGCATGAAGGGGTCGGGCTGGCCCGGTCCCTCGCGGGACCCGAGACAGGTGGCGTGGCCGCCGGCACGAGCGCAGGCCTCGCGAATGGTGTCGGCGGCCAGGTCGCTGCGCAGCCAGCGCTGGGTGCCGGCCCAGTCGTGGAGCAGGTCCGCTTCCTCGACGCCAGCAAGCGCCAGCGAGGGCGTGTTGTGGGGCAGCGACAGGCGCCACAGGGCGCGGGCCTCGTCCCGGGAGAAGAAGTCCAGCGTCTGCTCGCGTAGCGCCGTCCAGAAGTCCGTGTCCAGCTCTTCGCCCCCGAGGCGCTCGCGGGTGGCGGCGACCGAGCTGGGCCCGCCTTCCAGGCGCAGATGCAGGGCACCGGCATACCAGGCTGCGGCGGTGATGGGCAGCGGCTGGCGCCCCCACTCGGCGAGCTTCGCCTGGGCATCCGCCAGCGGCATCTCGAGGCGCAGGCTGTGGCTGGCGCCGGGTCGGGGCAGCACCTTGAGCGAGACCTCAGTGATCAGCCCCAGGGTTCCCTGGGCGCCGACCATCAGCCGCGACAGGTCGTACCCGGCGACATTCTTCATCACCTCGCCACCGAAGCGCTGTTGGTAGCCCTCGTGGGTGATCATCCGGGTGCCCAGCACGAAATCGCGTACGCTACCGGCCCAGGGGCGACGCGGGCCGGAGAGGCCGGTGGCGACCATGCCACCGACGGTAGCGTCCGCGCCGAAGTGGGGCGGCTCGCAGCCGAGCATCTGGCCGTTGTCGGCCAGGGTGGCTTCCAGCTCGGCCAGCGGTGTGCCGCTGCGCACCGAGACGATCAGCTCCACCGGATCGTAGTAGGTGATGCCGCGGTGCTCGCGGGTGGACAGTGTCTCGCCCTCGACAGGGCGGCCATAGAAGGCCTTGGTGTCGCCCCCGGCGATGCGCAGCGGTCTACTCTCGGCAGTGGCCCGGCGAACGCGTTCGCCGAGCGCCTCGCTGATGTCCTGATCGGTCGGTTGGGGTGGTGTCTCTGCCATGGGGAATCCTCAGAATCGGGGCAGCTCGGGATGCGGGAGTTCATTGTTGTGCACATGCATGGCACCGAACTCGGCGCAGCGGGCGAGGGTGGGGATGTTCTTGCCCGGGTTGAGCAGACGATCGGGATCGAAGGCCGCCTTCACCGCGTGGAAGGTGGTCAGTTCGCCCGGGTTGAACTGGGCACACATCTGGTTGATCTTCTCGCGGCCCACGCCGTGCTCGCCGGTAATCGAGCCGCCGACCTCGACGCATAGCTCGAGAATCTTGCCGCCGAGTTCCTCAGCCTGCTCAAGCTCGCCGGGCCGATTGGCATCGAAGAGGATCAGCGGGTGCATGTTGCCGTCGCCGGCATGAAAGACGTTGGCGACCCGCAGGCCATATTCTTCGGAGAAGTCGGCGATGCCCTTGAGCACCCGCGGCAGCTCGCGGCGCGGGATGGTGCCGTCCATGCAGTAGTAGTCCGGCGACATGCGGCCCACTGCCGGGAAGGCGTTCTTGCGCCCGGCCCAGAACGTCGCACGTTCTGCCTCGTCGCGGGCCTGCTGGATGCCGGTGGCGCCGGCCTTCTCGAGCACCTTGCGCACGGTGGCGCAGTCGTCATCGACGTCTGCTTCTACCCCATCCAGCTCGCAGAGCAGTATGGCTTCGGCCTCCACCGGATAGCCGGCCTTGACGAAGTCCTCGGCGGCGCGGATGGCGAGCTTGTCCATCATCTCGAGCCCACCAGGGATGATGCCTGCGGCGATGATGTCGCCCACCGCCCGGCCGGCTTTCTCGACGTCATCGAAGCTGGCCATCAGTACCTTGGCGGTCTCGGGCTTGGGCAGCAGCTTGACGGTGATCTCGGTGACCACGCCGAGCATGCCCTCGGAACCGTTGAACAGGGCGAGCAGATCGAGGCCCTGGGCGTCCAACGCCTCGCTGCCCAGGGTCATGCGCTCGCCCTCGATGGTGATCACCTCGACCTTCATGACGTTGTGCACGGTCAGCCCGTATTTCAGGCAGTGCACGCCGCCGGCATTCTCGGCCACGTTGCCGCCGATGGAGCAGGCGATCTGCGAGGAGGGGTCAGGTGCGTAGTAGAGGCCGTAGGGTGCCGCAGCCTCGGAGATGGCCAGGTTGCGCACGCCGGGCTGGAGCCGGGCTATGCGGGCATCCGGGTCCACGTCGAGGATGCGATTGAAGCGCGACATCACCAGCAGCACGCCCTTCTCCAGGGGCAGGGCCCCGCCGGAGAGGCCGGTGCCGGCGCCGCGGGTCACCACTGGCACGCCAAGGGCGCGGCAGCGCTTCATCAGCGTCTCGACCTGCTCCAGGGTCTCGGGCAGGGCAACCAGCATGGGCAGCACGCGGTAGGCGGCGAGGCCGTCACACTCGAAGGGGCGCAGGTCCTCCTCGCGGAAAAGCAGAGTGAGCCCGGGCGCCGCCTGCTGCAGGTCGGCCAGTACGTCGGCCTTGTCGATTGCCGGCAGCTCGCCGTCGAGCCGCTCGTCATAGAGGATGTTCATATGGCTTCCTCGCTGGTAGCCCATTACCCGCGTGGGCTGGGCAGGTTACCGGTTGTGGCCCCCAATCTGTGCTTTCTTGACGGGCATGTCCAGACCTTGGGTTCCTGGTCAGACCAGTTGTTGGCATAATAATGGAAAGTATTTCCAAGATATACCCTTGTGTCTAGGGATGACATCCCTCTCAGATCACGAGGACGCAGTCCACGGCCAGGCCGTTGGGGCTGCGTCGGTGCCTTCCGATGGCGTTCAGCCCAGGCGCAGGAGCGGGTCGCTGATGCCTAGCAGGTACATGGCCATCGGCATCGAGACCAGGTCGGCGGCGTTGACGCCGGAGTTGATCAGGATTCGCACCATGGGAATGGTGAAGATCAGCACGAAGCCGGCACCGAAGATGGTGTGGGTAGACTCGCTGAAGGCCGCCTTGAGTTCCCCGATGCGCAAGCGGTGCAGCAGAGCGGTGAGCAGCACTACCATCAGCAGGATGCCCCCCCCCCCGGACAGGTCGCGGTCGTCTGGCTGTTCGCCGGCGATGGCATGGCGGTGCCTGGCAAAGGCTGGCAAAGGCTGGCACTATCGAGGCAGACCAATGAGCGGATACCAGGAGGTGGCATGACACGGGTGCTTTACGATCTATGCGGCATCGACGAGGGGCTGCGCTTCTCGCCTTACTGCTGGCGCGTGCGCTATGCCTTGGCCCACAAGGGGCTGGAGGTGGAGACGCGGCCCTGGCGTTTCACCGAGAAGCAGGCCCTGGCCTTCGCCGACCATGACAAGGTACCGGTGCTGGTCGATGGTGACAATGTAGTCACCGATAGCTACGAGATCCTGCGCTATCTCGACAGCACCTATCCCGAGGCACCGCTTCTAGGCGAAGGGTTCGCCGAGGCGCGCGGGCACTTCTTCAAGCACTATACCGAGCGGGCGCTCGCACCGGCGATGATGCGCACCATCATCATGGACCTGCTCAATGCCATCCATCCCGACGACCGGGCCTACTTCCGCGAGACCCGCGAGAAGCGCTTCGGGCGGGCCCTGGAGGAGTTCCACTCCCCGGCCAAAGGGCTGGCCCAGCTGGATGCCGCCCTGGAACCGCTGCGCGGCCAGCTCAAGGATGCCGACTTCCTCGACGGTAAGAGCCCGGCGGGTGCCGACTACCTGGTCTTCGGTAGCTTCATGTGGGCCCGATGTGTCTCCAGCGCGGACCTGGTCTCCAATGCCGACCCGGTCCACGCCTGGATAGAGCGAATGCTCGATCAGCACGGCGGCTTGGGGCGCAAGGCCCTGCGCATTACCGACATCGAGGGGGCCTATCGCTGAGGTGCCGGATCCGAAAATGGCCGTCGAGTGATACGGCCTCGTTTGCTCTCTGCGACGCCCGGCTCCGACCGGGCGTCGTGGTTCATGGCCTGCGGTGTCTCTCGAGAGAGATTTTGATGCACCGAATGTTGCGCTGCACAAAAAGGCTTGCTACGCTGCATTGCAGCACAGGGCGTCAGGCCCCGGTGTCCTACCACAGACGGAGGTGTTTCATGAGCAAGGCAACCAACCAACAGGCTACCGAACAGTTCGAGTCCATGTTCGTGGCACCCGCACGCAGCTTCGGCGCCCTCAACCTCGACTACACCGAGAAGTTGGTCGCCGCTCAGTTCGACGCGATCCGCGCCCTGGCCGACATGGGTATGGCTCAGGCTCGCGGTCTGCTGGACGTTCGCGATGCCGAGAGCCTCAAGGCAGCCGTCGAGACCCAGCAGAAGGCCAGCCAGGACATGGGCGAGCGCCTGCGCGGCGATGCCGAGAGGATCATGAGTCTGAGCCAGGAGTACGTCCAGCAGAGCCAGAAGCTCGCCGAGGACGGCATCAAGGCCGCCACCACGGCAGCCAAGTAAGGCATCAGGCTAACGAGCATGGCAAGCGCCGGCTCCGGCCGGCATTCACGGGACGTCACCTAGGGTGACGCCCGTGTTCTTTTTTGGCTGCTTTTGGCTGCTTTTTCTCCTCAGCCGTGTTCGCTGCCCAGCAGTTCAATGACCTCGTCCTCTTCCACTTGTCCGAACTCGGCGAAGAACTGCCCCACGGCCCGAAAGTCCGGGTCAATCTCCAGGCAGACTACCTCATCGGCCAGGGTCTCGAGCCGTTTCACCGTATCGGGCGGCGCCGCTCCCATGGCGGCAATCAGCGTCTTTGGCTCCCGTGATTGGAGCGTACTCAGGGCCGCCTCCATGGTAGCCCCGGTGGCGCTGCCATCATCTACTACCACCACGACACGCCCCTTGGGATCGATAGGTGCCCGTACCGGGGTGTAGCGCTGGCGGCGCTCCTCGAGCAACTCTTGCTGCTTCTGCGTCTCTCGACTGACGGCCTCGTCTCGGAAGTGTTTCGCCGTCTCCTTCAGCGCCACGCTGCCATCCTCGCTGACCGCGCCGATGGCAAATTCCGGATTGCCCGGCGCTCCCACCTTGCGCACCAGTACGACGTCCAGGTCGCCCTCCAGAGCGTCGGCGATCAGTCGCCCCATGGGTACCGCGCCTCGCGGGATGGCCAGGATCAGCGGGTTGTGCCCCTTGAGGTGAGAGAGTCGGCTGGCGAGTTGCTCGGCGGCGTCAAGGCGATCACGGAACATGACGGTGCTCCTGATTGGGAAATTCTCTCTTAGTGTAGGTCGCCAGGGTGAAGGTGCGAAACGGTGGCAAGGCCACCATCATCGTCTTCGGCATGATCACCATGACGGGCATCAAACTGCTCATCAAGAATGAGCTGTCGGCCCGCAACATGACCATCGTCGGCCTGGCGCTGGCGCTGGCGCTGAGCCTGGGCATCGCCGAGGAGCCCTCGCTCAGTTGATACGGGCGTCCAGTCGGAAGCGGGCAATGCGGTTGATCTGTTCGATTGCGGTACGGCGCTCTTCGGCCGGATCATTGGGCAGGCGTTCCTCGAAGGCGGCGAGGATCGCATGGCGGTCGCTGCCCTTGACGGCCATCACGAAAGGGAAGCCGAATTTTGCCTTGTAGTCGGCATTGAGGTGCTCGAAGCGAGCCAACTCCTCGGGCGTGCACTGGTCGAGGCCCGCGCCGGCCTGTTCGCGGGTGGAGTCGTCGGTCAGTTTGCCGGCGACGGCTGCCTTGCCGGCGAGGTCCGGGTGAGCACGGATCACCTCGAGCTGTCGCTTGGGGCTGGCCTCACGCAGCACGGCTCCCATCACTTCGGCCAGGCCCAGTGGGGTGTCCTCGGCGGGAGACAGGCCGCGCTGCCAGGCAATTTCGGCGACCCAGGGAGAGTGCTCGTAGATGTCGCCGTAGTGGGCCACGAAGCTCTGCTGGTCCAGCTGGCTGGGGCGCGGGGTGAGGATCTTGTCGGTCATTCTGAGGGCTCCTCTTTTGCTGTTGCGGCCTGGCGGCGTACTCAGTGGCGGGCAGGCCGTGAAGTGGGCATCGAGGGTTTTCGGTGCCTTCCGCGTAAATTGTATACAAAAAAATTTTGAAATGTACTCCGATAAAAGCTAAAACTGTCTTCATTGTGGGCTTCATGATGGCCGCCCACCAAGGACAGCGCCAGGCAACTACCCACCCGACACGCAAAGGAGTACCCAATGGGATACCTGACCACTCATGTACTGGACACCGCCCAGGGCCGCCCCGGCCACGGCATCCGCATCGAGGTCTTCCGCATCGAGGGCGAGAACCGCACCCGGCTCAAGGAGGCCGTCACCAACGATGACGGGCGTTGCGATGCTCCCCTTCTGGAGGGCGACGGCTTCCAGACCGGCGAGTATGAGCTGGTCTTCCACGCCGGCGACTACCTGCGCGCCCGGGGCATCGAAGCCGAGGAGCCGCGCTTCCTCGACGTGATCCCACTGCGCTTCGGCGTGGCCGATGCCGGGCAGCACTATCACGTACCGCTGCTGCTCTCGCCCTACGGCTACTCCACCTACCGAGGCAGCTGAGGGGCACTCAACCTCCTTTCTCAACAACAATACGCAAGACGAGGTTCCCCTCATGCAAGCCTATCTGCTGGATTTCGCCAACTTCATGCTGCGCTGGCTGCACGTCATCGCCGCCATCGCCTGGATCGGTGAATCCATCTACTTCGTGATGCTGGATAACAGCCTGCGCACGCCCAAAGCCGCCGAGGACCGGGAGAAGGGCGTCTTCGGCGAGATGTGGGCGGTGCACGGCGGTGGTTTCTACCATAACCAGAAATACGCCAGTGCTCCCGACAAGCTGCCGGAGGACCTGCACTGGTCGTTCTGGAAGGCCTATACCACCTGGCTCACCGGCTTCGGCCTGTTCGTCATCCTCTATATGGTGAACCCGAGCTTCTACCTCGTGAACCCGGGCAGCAGCTGGGACTGGGCGGCGAACATGAGCGGCTGGCAGGCCAATGTCCTGGCGCTGGTCTTCCTGCTGGCAGGCTGGGTGGTCTATAACGAGCTGTGCAAGCGCATCAGTCCCAACATGGAACGTGACAGCCTGCTCAGCATCGCTGTGGCGGTGATGATGGTGGTGGTGGCCTACCTGAGCAGCCATATCTTCTCGGGGCGTGCCGCCTTCCTGCTCACCGGCGCGGTGATGGCTACCGCCATGTCGGCCAACGTCTTCTTCTGGATCATTCCCGGCCAGCGTCGCATGGTGAAGGCGATGAAGGCCGGCGAGACACCGAATCCCCTGGACGGCAAGCGCGGCAAGCAGCGCTCCGTACACAACACTTACTTCACCCTGCCGGTGGTGCTGCTGATGATCAGCAACCACTATTCCTTCGCCTATTCCCATGAGTTGGCCTGGGTGATCATGTCGTTGTTCATCTTTGCCGGCGCCCTGATCCGCCAGTACTTCGTGCTGATGCATTCCGGTCACAAGCGCCCGGCCTATCCAGCGGTCGGGGTGGTCCTTATTCTGGTGGCATTCTGGATCGCGGCCCCTTCCGGCGGTGGCCAGGCCGATGTCACGGCCTCGGTGGCCCCCGAACTGGAGGAGGTTCACGAGATCATCGAGGCGCGCTGCTTGACCTGCCATTCCCGCGAACCCACCCAGACGGGCTTCAATGCGCCGCCGGCCGGCATGGCCTATGACACCCTCGAACAGCTCAGTGCCCAGCAGGCGAAGATCAAGGAAGTAGTGGCGAGTGGCTACATGCCGCTGGGTAACATGACCGGGATGACCGACGAGGAGCGTGCGATTATCGCCGCCTGGGAGGAGTGAGCCGACCAGTCGCCGGCAGGCCGTCGATATGTATACAATGATCGCGTATGCCGGTGACTACCAGGGGAGGAGGGGACTCGATGAACCAGCGCCAGACGGTTGCTGAACGTGGTGGTGCGGGCCGAACAGGCAAGAATGGGGAAGGTGCCGAGCGCCACGAGGAGATTCACCGCTCGATCAGTGACGCCATCATCGAACACCGCCTCAGGCCCGGGGCGCGCCTGCGCGAGGACGCCCTGGCCGAGGTCTTCGGCATCAGCCGGACCGGAATCCGCAAGATCCTCCAGCGTCTGGCCCTGGAGCAACTGGTCACACTGACCCCACGCCGTGGGGCCAGTGTGACCCGGCCCACCGCCGAGGAGGCCAAGGATGTATTCGACGCCCGCCAGATGATCGAGTGCGGCCTGATGCCGGAGATCGCCCTGCGCATCACCGATGACGACCTGCGCGAGCTTCGCGACATGGCCCGGCGCGAGCGCCAGGCCCTGAAGTCCGGTGAGCAGAGTACGGCGATCCGGCTTTCGGCGGACTTTCACGCCCGGTTGGCGCGGATCTCCGGCAATGCCACCCTGGCTGACTTCGTCGAGCGTCTTTGCTCACGCTCCTCCCTGATCCTCGCGGTCTATGGCAACCCCGGCCACCTGGGCTGCGAGTCCCACGACCACGACGACCTGATCGGCTTCCTGGAGGCCGGCAACGGCGAGCGCGCCCAGGCCTTCATGGGCCGCCACCTCAAGGCCATCGAGGCCTCGCTCTCCATCGTCGAGGAGGAGGCAGAGGCCCCGGACCTTCACCGGATCTTTTCTGACTGAGATTCAGGCCAGGCCTGTAATCGTGAGGGTGCTTTGAATATCGAAGGGCTAGGTGTTGCCTAGTTGCGGGCCTGTCGGCACTCCTCGATGATACGGTTCAGCGCCGTGTCATCGTCCGCTTCCAGCTTTAGCTCCAGCACCGGGATCTCCGCGGCGCGCACCCGGCGCCAGTGCTGGGCGAAGCCGTATTGTTCCAGCAGATGTTCGGCGATGATGCCGGTGCGTCCCAGCGTGGTGACGATGGAGAAGCGAGTGCTGATAAGGGTGGCCATATGAAATGCCGCCTCGGCGATACCGTCGGGCGTCGGGGGGAGGGTTGCGGAGCGATTGGGTACATTATATATTTTTATTGTATACAATATATGCGCCGCCCCCGCTCCGTTGCCGGCGGCAGGTGCCGGAATAAACAGGAAACTCACCATGACGCACTTTCCCACGATCGATTATCCCCGTGACCTGATCGGTTACGGCCGCACACCGCCCCATGCCAACTGGCCGGGCGGAGCGAGGATCGCCGTGCAGTTCGTGCTCAATTACGAGGAAGGCGGCGAGAACTGCGTGCTGCACGGCGATGAGGGTTCCGAGCAGTTTCTCTCCGAGATCATCGGTGCCCCCGCCTTTCCCGACCGCCACCTGAGCATGGAATCGATCTACGAGTACGGGTCGCGGGCCGGGGTGTGGCGCATCCTTCGCGAGTTCGAGCGCCGTGGCCTGCCGCTCACCGTGTTCGGCGTGGCCATGGCCCTGGAGCGCCACCCCGAGGTGGCCCAGGCGTTCAAGGAACTAGGACACGAGATCGCCTGCCATGGCTACCGCTGGATCCACTACCAGGAGGTGCCGGAAGAGCTCGAGCGCGAACACCTGCAGAAGGCGATAGCGATCTTTCAGCGCCTCTTTGGGGAGAAGCCGCTGGGCTGGTACACCGGACGTGATAGCCCCAATACCCGAAGGCTGGTGCTCGACGAGGGCGGCTTCCTCTATGACAGCGACTACTACGGCGACGATCTGCCGTTCTGGACCCGCGAGGCGGACAGCCAGGGCCGTGAGCATGACCATCTGATCGTGCCCTATACCCTGGACAGCAACGACATGCGCTTCGCCGCCCCTCAGGGATTCAACACCGCCGACCACTTCTTCACCTACCTGCGGGACGCCTTCGACGTGCTCTATGCGGAGGGTGAGGAATCGCCGAAGATGCTCTCGGTGGGCATGCACTGTCGTCTGCTGGGTCGGCCCGGCCGCTTCCGCGCCCTGCAGCGCTTCCTCGACCATATCGAGGCCCATGACCGGGTGTGGGTGGCGCGGCGCGTGGATATCGCACGCCACTGGGCGGAGTACCACCCGGCGTCGGCGCGCTGAGTCTCGGGACTCGCCTGGATGAGTGCCATCCTGGTGGGAGTCCTTGAACGTCCGCTTCCGGAACAGCCTCGAGCGGTGTCTGCCATGGGCACGGCTTTCGGTCCCAAGTCTTTCCAGGAAACACCATGAACCAACGCACCTACTATGCCCCCGCCGGCGGCCATCCGCCCCAGACCCAGCTGCTCTCCGATCGAGCGGTGTTTACCGAGGCCTACGCTGTCATTCCCAAGGGGGTGTTCGGCGATATCGTCACCAGCAACCTACCCTTCTGGGAGGGCACCCGGCTCTGGGTGCTGGCGCGCCCGCTCTCCGGCTTCGCCGAGACCTTCTCCCAGTACATCATGGAGGTCTCCCCGGGTGGCGGCAGCGAGCGCCCCGAGCTCGACCCCGAGGCTGAGGGCGTGCTCTTCGTGGTCGAGGGCGAGATGACCCTGACTCTCGCTGGTGAGCGCCACGAAATGCTTCCAGGCGGCTATGCCTTCATTCCGCCGGGAAGCCGGTGGCAGGTGAAGAACGAATCCGATGCCCCGGTGCGCTTCCACTGGGTGCGCAAGGCGTATGAGCGTGTCGAAGGTATTGAGGTGCCCGAGGCCTTCGTGGTCAACGAGAACGACATCGCGCCCAACGAGATGCCGGATACCCAAGGGCGCTGGGCCACCACGCGCTTCGTCGACCCGGCCGACGTGCGCCACGACATGCACGTCAACATCGTCACCTTTCAGCCCGGTGCGGTGATTCCCTTCGACGAGACCCACGTCATGGAACACGGCCTCTATGTGCTCGAGGGCAAGGCGGTCTACCACCTAAACCAGAACTGGGTAGAGGTCGAGGCCGGTGATTTCATGTGGCTGCGCGCGTTCTGTCCCCAGGCTTGCTACGCCGGCGGCCCAGGGCCGTTCCGCTACCTGCTCTACAAGGACGTCAACCGCCACCCGAAGCTGCGCCTGGGTGGTCGCTAGGAGGTCGACATGCTAGAACTGAAAGCCGAGCCGCTGACGCCCGAGGCCTTCGCCCCCTTCGGCGACGTCATCGATACCCGAACGGCAGACTGGTTTCCCATCAACGCCGGTCGCACCCGGCGCTATCACGACCTGGCGAGGGTCGAGACCCTCGGCAACGAGGCGCGGGCTGTGATCAGCATCTTCGTCAGCCAGCCGGTTGAGATACCGCTGGAACTGGACTTTCTGGAACGTCATCCCCTGGGCAGCCAGGCTTTCATGCCGCTCCACGAGGAGCGCTTCGTGATCGTGGTAGCGCCGCCAGGGGAGCAGATCGACTCCGCCGAGGTGCGCGCCTTTGTTACCGACGGTCGCCAGGGGGTCAACTACCGTGCCGGTACCTGGCATGCCATCCAGTCGGTGCTGGAGCGGGAAGGGGAGTTTCTGGTCGTGGATCGCGGTGGGGAGGGGAGCAACTGCGACGAGCATCCGCTTGCGGTTAGCGTGACCTTCTGAGGAGTTCCCGCAGAGGGGGTGTGCTGTTGTTAACGATACCCAAGCCACTGAGGAGCTTGGGTATTTTTTTAGCGTTAAAATATATGAAAACATTTTCCATAAAATATTGACGCCCTGCGGCGGGATGCCTAGTCTTTGTATACAGAAATATTTTCCAAAAATAAAAACCTCACAGGAGGAAAGGTCATGACGCGCATGACTGCCGCTGAAGCCGCCGTTCACGTGCTCCGCAAGGAAGGCATCGATGTCGCCTTCGGGGTGCCCGGTGCCGCCATCAACCCCTTCTACGCCGCGATGCGTAAGCTTGGGGGTATCGACCATGTCCTGGCTCGTCACGTCGAGGGGGCATCGCACATGGCTGAGGGCTACACTCGTGCCCAGCCGGGCAACCTCGGGGTGTGCATCGGCACCTCCGGGCCGGCCGGCACCGATATGATCACCGGCCTGTACTCGGCCATCGCCGATTCCATCCCGATCTTGTGCATCACCGGTCAGGCACCTACCGGCAAGCTGCAGAAGGAGGACTTCCAGGCGGTAGATATCAAGGCTATCGCTGGTGCGGTCACCAAGTGGGCCATCACCGTACTGGAGCCGGCTCAGGTGCCGCGTGCCTTCCAGCAGGCCTTCCAGATCATGCGTAGCTCGCGCCCCGGACCGGTGCTGATCGACCTGCCTATCGACGTGCAGATGACCGAGATCGAGTTCGATCCGGACACCTACGAGCCGCTCCCGGCCTACCGGCCTAGCGCTAGCCGCGTCCAGATCGAGAAGGCGCTGACCATGCTCAACGAGGCCGACAAGCCGCTGTTGGTGGCCGGGGGCGGCATCATCAACGCCGACGCCAGCGAGCTGCTCACCGAGTTCGCCGAGATCACAGGCGTGCCGGTCATCCCGACCCTGATGGGTTGGGGGGCGATTCCCGACGATCACGACCTGATGGCCGGCATGGTGGGACTGCAGACCTCGCACCGCTACGGTAACGCGACCCTGCTCGAGTCCGACTTCGTGATGGGGATCGGCAACCGCTGGGCCAACCGCCACACCGGGGCGCTGGACACCTACACAGAGGGTCGCAAGTTCGTCCATGTGGACATCGAGCCGACCCAGATCGGGCGAATCTTCGGCCCTGACTACGGCATCGTCTCCGACGCCAAGGCGGCGCTCGAGCTGTTCATCGAGGTGGCCCGCGAGTGGCAGGCCGAGGGCAAGCTCAAGGAGCGCAGTCAGTGGGCCGAGGAGTGCCAGGAGCGCAAGCGCACCCTGCTGCGCAAGACCCACTTCGACAACGTGCCGGTTAAGCCGCAGCGCGTCTACGAAGAGATGAACAAGGCGTTCCGCAAGAACACCCGCTACGTCAGCACCATCGGCCTGTCACAGATCGCCGGCGCCCAGTTCCTGCACGTCTACAAGCCGCGCCACTGGATCAACTGTGGCCAGGCGGGCCCGCTGGGCTGGACCATTCCGGCCGCCCTCGGGGTGCGTCGCGCCGATCCGGACACCGAAATCGTCGCGCTCTCCGGCGACTATGATTTCCAGTTCATGATCGAGGAGCTGGCGGTCGGGGCGCAGTTCAACCTGCCCTACATCCATGTGGTGGTGAACAACTCCTACCTGGGGCTGATCCGCCAGGCCCAGCGCGGCTTCGAGATGGACTACCAGGTGCAGCTCGCCTTCGAGAACATCAACTGCCCGGAGATCAACGGCTATGGCGTGGATCACGTCTCCGTGGTCGAGGGGCTAGGCTGCAAGGCGATCCGCGTCACCGAGCCCGATCAGATCGCGCCGGCCTTCGCCGAGGCCCGCGAGCTGATGCAGCAGTATCGTGTGCCGGTGGTGGTCGAGGTCATTCTCGAGAAGGTGACCAACATCTCCATGGGCACCGACCTGGGCGGTATCAACGAGTTCGAGGCGCTGGCCGAGAACGCTGCCGACGCCCCGAGCTCCATCGCCGCGCTGCGCTGAGCCACCCTTCGCTTAGGGGCAGGCGGCTCGCCGCCGGTGGGGACCGGCGGCGAGCGCTCCGAGACGACAACTGAAACACACGAAAAGAGACAGGGAGATGCACATGGCCAAGTTTGCCGCCAATCTCAGCATGCTGTTCACCGAGGTCGACTTCCTCGACCGCTTCGAGGCCGCCGCCAAGGCTGGCTTCAAGGGTGTGGAGTACCTCTTCCCGTACGATTTCGAGGCCGCCGAGATCAAGAAGCGCCTCGACGGCAATGGCCTGACCCAGGTGCTGTTCAACCTGCCGGCCGGCGACTGGGGCGCGGGCGAGCGCGGCATCGCCTGCCATCCGGACCGCGTAGAGGAATTCCGCGCCGGCGTCGGTCGCGCCATCGAGTACGCCAGGGTACTGGGCAACACTCAGGTCAACTGCCTGGCCGGCATCCAGCCGGAGGGCGTCAGCGACGACGAGGCCCGCAAGATCCTGGTAGAGAACCTGCGCTTCGCCGCCGAGAAGCTCGAGGCCGAGGGCATCCTGTTGATCGCCGAGCCGATCAACACACGCGACATCCCTTGCTTCTTTCTAAACCGCACCGAGCAGGCTCTGGCGCTGTTCGACGAGGTGGGCAGCGAAAACCTGAAACTGCAGTACGACATCTATCACATGCAGATCATGGAAGGGGATCTGGCCCCGACCATCGAGAAGCACCTGGATCGCATCGCTCACGTGCAGCTGGCCGACAACCCGGGCCGCCACGAGCCGGGCACCGGCGAGATCAACTATCCCTTCCTGTTCGCGCACCTCGACCGCCTGGGCTATCAGGGTTGGATCGGCTGCGAGTACAAGCCCAAGGCGGGCACCAAGGAGGGACTGGGCTGGCTGGATGGCGCCAATAGCTGAATTGCCGCTTGTGGAGGGGCGCAGGCCTGTCGCCGGAAAAGCCCCGTGCAGTGGAGAACTTCATCGCAACATTTCGAGATGGCAGGAGAGAAATTATGAGCAAGATCGGCTTTATCGGACTGGGCATCATGGGCCGCCCCATGGCCGGCCACCTGCTGGACGCCGGCCATGAGCTGGTGACGGTCAAACGCGGCACCCTGGACGAGACGCTGGCCTCCAAGGGCATGCAGGAGCTCGCCGACCCCAAGGCGGTCGCCGAGGCCACCGAGGTGATCATCACCATGGTGCCGGACACCCCGGATGTCGAGCAGGTGCTGTTCGGCGAGGGCGGCGTTATCGAGGGCCTTAAGCCCGGCACCCTGGTGATCGACATGAGCTCCATCGCCCCGCTGGCCACCCAGGAGTTCGCCAAGCGCATACAGGAGGCCGGCGGTGAGTACGTCGACGCCCCGGTCTCCGGCGGCGAGGGCGGTGCCATCAATGCCGCCCTGACCATCATGGTCGGCGCCACCCCGGAAGGCTTCGAGCGCGCCCAGCCGCTGCTCGAGATCATGGGCAAGACCATCACTCACATCGGTGACCAGGGCGCCGGCCAGACCTGCAAGGTGGCCAACCAGATCGTCGTGGCCCTGACCATCGAGGCCGTCTCCGAGGGCCTGCTTTTCGCCTCCCGTGCGGGTGCCGACGTGGCCAAGGTCCGCGAGTCCTTGCTCGGCGGCCTGGCCCAGTCGAAGATCCTCGACGTGCATGGCGAGCGCATGATCAACCGCACCTTCGATCCGGGCTTCAAGATCCGCCTGCATCAGAAGGATCTCAACCTGGCATTGGAGGGCGCGCGTAGCCTCAACCTCGCGCTGCCCGGCACCGCCAATGCCCAGCAGCTGTTCCAGGCCTGTACCGCCCACGGCGGCGCCGACTGGGATCATGCTGGTATCCTGCGGGCCCTGGAGGCACTGGCCGACCACGAGGTAGGCCAGGCTTGAGTCTGCCCGCCGGCTCTCATGAGCCGGCGAGCGACAGGGAGATGACTGCTCCCTGATGGCAGGCGTCGGGTCGTCGCCTGCCTGATCGCCGCTGGCGATCCTTGCCCGGTGGTGGGTTCCCCCTGAAGTACCTTCCCGTCACCGGGCCTTTTCCGTGAAGGAGACTTCCCATGAAGACACCCAGTCCGTTGGTCACTGATGGCCCGTTCGAGACGCCGCGTGCCTGGCTCCGCCACTTGGCAGACACCTCGATCGCGGCCGTCCATCCCGATACACTTCTGCCCGACAGGCTCCCGGAACCACCGCCTGGCCGTACCGTGGTGGTAGGGGCCGGCAAGGCGGCGGCCGCCATGGCCGCCGCCCTGGAACGTGCCTGGCAGGAGCACCAACCCGAAGCGCTGCTGTCCGGCCTGGTGGTGACCCGCTATGGGCATGGTCCACAAGGGCAGGGCGTCGAGTGTCGCCATGTCGAGGTTCTCGAGGCCTCCCATCCCATGCCCGACGACCTGAGTGAAAAGGCCGCCCGTCGCATGCTCGAGGCCGTCGAGGACCTGGGCGAGGATGACCTGGTTATCGCCCTGATCTCCGGCGGTGGCTCGGCGCTGATGACACTGCCGGCGCCCGGCGTGTCGCTGGCCGAGAAGCAGGCGATCAACAAGGCGCTGCTGAGAAGTGGCGCGCCGATCCGCGAGATCAACACCGTCCGCCGGCACCTGTCGGCCATCAAGGGCGGGCGCCTGGCCGCGGCCGCTCATCCGGCTCGGGTGCTGACCTGGCTGATCTCGGATGTGCCCGGTGACGAAGCTTCGCTGGTGGCTTCGGGGCCGACCCTGCCGGATGCCACGACTCCCGACGATGCTCTGGCGATCCTCGAGCACCGCGGCATTGCGGTGTCTGAGGGGGTGCGCGGTCACCTGGCGGCCGATACCTCGGCCCCGCAACCCGGGGAGCCGGCCTTCGCCCGCGACGAGAGCGAGATCCTCGCCCGGGCCCGTGACGCTCTCGAGGCGGCTCGCATCGCCGCTGAGGCCGCGGGTGTCGAGGTGCGATTGCTTGGCGATGACCTGGAAGGCGAGGCCCGAGAGCTGGGGCGCGCCCAGGGGTGCCTGGCCCTGACCGCCCGCGAGGAGTGCCGAGCCCCGTTGCTGCTGCTCTCGGGCGGCGAGACCAGCGTCACCGTTCAGGGCGACGGCCGGGGAGGGCGCAATGTGGAGTACCTGCTGGGTCTCTTCGAGACTCTGCGCGGAGCCGAGGGCATCCATGCGCTGGCCATTGACACCGATGGCATCGACGGCTCCGAGGACAATGCCGGGGCGCTGTTTTCGCCCGAGGACTGGGCCCTTGCCCGGAGCCGGGGTCTCGACCCCGTTGACTATCTGTCACGCAATGATGCGTATACGTTTTTCCAGTCTCTGGACGACTTGATCGTCACCGGGCCGACGCGCACCAACGTCAACGATTTTCGTGCCATCCTGGTACTGCCGAGGACCCCATGATCCCGTCCGTCGTCCCAGGGTAGTCGCCATCCCGGGCCCGGCCGGCGATCGTGAGGTCCTGGAGGCGATCCTCGACGTGACCTCGACACAGCGCCGTGCCTGAGGCATGGGTCCTGTATACAATGAACCTGTTTGATGTGGTCATTCCCCTCGCGGGATGAGACGCTGGCGGCAGGAACACTCAGGGGACAGTTCATGCACGAATGGCAGGAGGAGGTGCTGGCCGATGTCAAGGCCGGCAGTCGCATTGGCGACCGGGATATTGTCAACAAGGTACGCCGGGCGGTGCTGATGCAGCGCCTGCCGCCCGGTACTCGGTTGCCGGAAGTGACCCTCGGCGAAGTCTTCGGGGTGAGTCGTTCGGTGGTGCGCAAGGCCCTGACCCGGCTGGCCTCCGAGCATGTGGTGGACCAGCGTCCCAACCAGGTGGCGCGGGTCCGCGCGCCGAGCATCGAGGAGACCCTTGAGACCTTCGCGGCCCGCCGCCTGGTGGAGGGGGAAATAGCGGCGCTGCTGGCCGGCCACCTCAATGCGGCTTCGCGTAACCGGCTCGCGTCGGAGGCCAGAGGCGAGATCGAGGCATACGGGCGGGAAGACGAGCCGGCCCGCATCGAGCATTCCCTGGCCATCCACCACCTTCTGGCGGAGCTCTCGCCCAATCGCGTGCTGGGTGCCATGCTCACCGATCTGATTCTGCGCACTTCCATCGTCATCGCCCTCTACAAGCGGTCGAGCCTGGCGTCCTGCTTCCTGCAGGGCGATCACACCTCGCTGCTCACGGCCCTCGAGCAGGGGGATGCCCAGGCGGCCCGAAAGGGCATCCATCAACACCTTGAGAGCCTCGAGGCGCTGCTGGACCTTAGCCCACGTGAGGCCAGCATCGACCTGAAGGCAATCCTCGGCCGCTCCCGGGACCAGGCCTGATCCGTATCAAGGCTGTGGCAGGTTCCACGGTCTTGTCTTGTCCGCCGGCGCACGCCTGGTCAACAATGCAGCGATCCTGTCGCAATTCGGGAATTTCGCATGTGCTCTCTTCTGCGCCGAGCCCTGCTCGCCTGGCTCGCCCTGACGACCCCCGCGGCCCTGGCCGAGGTGCCCACCGTGGCTGCTGCCTCGGACCTGCAGTTTGCCCTGACCGAGGCCGCTGAGCGCTTCGAGGACGAAACCGGACGAGAGCTGCGTCTCAATTTCGGCTCCTCCGGCAACTTTCGTCGCCAGATCGGTCAAGGAGCGCCCTTCGAACTCTACCTCTCTGCCGATGAAGCCTATGTGCTGGCCCTCCATGAAGAAGGGCGAACCCTGGACGAGGGCGTGGTCTACGCCGTGGGTCGGCTGGCGTGGCTGCAACGTCCCGGCCGCGACGACCTGCCCGACGCAGCCGACCCGCTGGCTGGCGTGCGCGAGGCCATTGACGCCCATCGGACCGAGCAGGGCAGGCCGCGCATCGCCCTGGCCAATCCCGAGCATGCCCCCTACGGCGTGGCGGCCCGGCAGGCTCTTGAACATGCCGGACTCTGGAAAGGGTCGGCCCCGCTGCGCATTCTCGGCGAAAACGTCTCCCAGGCCGCACAGTTTGCTCTGGCAGATGAGGCCCGCGGCGGACTGGTGGCCTGGTCACTGGCGCTAGCGCCGGCACTGGCCGAGCGTAGCGAGCACGTGCTGATCCCGGAGGAATGGCATGCCCCCCTGATGCAGCGCATGGCGCTGATCGAGGGGGCCGGCGAGACCGCTCGCGATTTCTATGCATGGCTTCAGCAGCCGATGGCCCGGGAGATCCTGGCAATGTACGGCTTTCGGGTGCCGAACGAAGCTAATTCCCGCTGATGGACTGGACGGCCCTTTCGGTCTCTCTGCGCCTGGCGGCGCTGACCTGCCTGCTGCTGCTGCCGCTGGGGCTCTGGCTGGGGCGTACCCTGGCGCTTTCACGCTTTCGCGGCAAGCCGCTGTGCGAGGCGCTGGTGGCGCTGCCCCTGGTGATGCCGCCGACGGTGCTGGGCTTCTACCTGATGCAGGCCTTCGGCGTCGAGGCTCCCTTTGGCGGTGCCTGGCAGTCGCTGACCGGTAGCGGGCTCAATTTCACCTTCACCGGGATCCTGATCGCCTCGCTGGTGGCCAACCTGCCCTTCGCCGTACAGCCGATCCAGCGCGCCTTCGAGACGATTCCTCCCAATCTGCGCGAAGCCGCCTGGTGCAGCGGCCTCTCTCCCGCCCGCACGCTGTGGCGTATCGAGCTGCCGCTGGTGTGGCCGGGTCTGATCTCGGCCCTGGCGCTGACCTTCGCCCATACCCTCGGCGAGTTCGGGGTGATCCTGATGGTTGGCGGGGCGATCGACGGCGAGACGCGCACCCTGGCCGTCGCCATCTACGACCGGGTGCAGGCCTTCGACGAGTCCGGGGCCGCCATCATGTCGGCCATGCTGCTGCTGATCTCCTTCCTGACCATCGGGGTGGTCTACGGCCTGGCAGGACGCCGGAGGTGGCGCCGTGGCTGAGCCGGATCTGCCCGCGAGCCAGGCCCGCCTGACGGTGCAGCTGCATCAGGCCGGACCGATCCCCCTGGACGCCGACTTCCACTGCGACGCCGGCGAGCTGCTGGCCCTGGTGGGTCCCTCTGGGAGCGGCAAGACCACCCTGCTGCGGGCCATCGCCGGGCTCTACCGACCGGCGCAGGGCGTGATCCGCTGTGCCGGCGAGACCTGGTTCGATGCCGAGGCTAGGCGCTCGCTGCGTCCCCAGCAGCGTCGCGTGGGGCTGGTGTTCCAGGACTATGCGCTCTTCCCGCACCTGGATGCGCACGCCAACGTCATGGTGGCCTTGGATCATCTGCCCGCCGCCGAGCGCGGGCAGGCCGCCGAGCAGTGGCTGGTACGAGTGCGCCTGGAGGGCCTTGCCGACCGGCTGCCGTCCGAGCTCTCCGGCGGCCAGCGCCAGCGGGTCGCCCTGGCCCGGGCACTGGCCAGGAGCCCGCGGGTGCTGCTGCTCGACGAACCCTTCTCGGCGGTGGACCAGGTCACCCGGCGGCGACTTCAACGCGAACTCGCCCTGCTGCGCGAGGAGATCCGGATCCCCATCGTGCTGGTCACCCACGACCTCGACGAGGCGGCCGCCCTGGCTGATCGTCTCTGTGTGCTGCACGCCGGCCGCAGCCTGCAACAGGCACCGGCCGAGCAGCTCTTCCGCCGGCCGGTCAGCCCCGAGGTGGCGCGGTTGCTCGACCGGCACAACGTCTTCACCGGCACGGTGGTAGCCGACGAGAAGGGGCGCCGTCTGCAATGGGGGCCCTGGCGCCTGGAGGTGGCGGAGGGCCTGGCGGCACTGAGGCCCGGCCAGCGAGTCAGCTGGTACCTGCCTCCCTCTGACGTGGTTCTCCATCGTCGCGGCCGCCCTTCGCGGGGAGAGCACGAGAACCCGGTCGAAGGCAGAGTGGTGGAGATGGCGGTGCTGGGCGGAATCACCTCCGTGGCACTGGCCTTCGATCACTGCGACGATACCCTGCGATTCGAGCTTTCCACCCATGCCGCGCGCCGCAATGGCCTGGCCCGCGGCGAGGCGGTGGGGGTCTCGCTGCTGGCCGCCGGGATCCACCTGATGCCCTGAGCCCGTGTTCCCTATTTTGAAATGTCCGATAGCTGAGGAAACCGCCATGAACACCACCCGACGCCAGCTGTTGCTGGGCCTGGCCCTGCTACCCGCCGCCTCCCTGTTACCGCCTGTCCTGTCTGCCGCCGATTCTCGGCCGCAGAGGCTCGAGACCGTACCCCTGGTGATCCACGCTGAGCAGGGTCCCCAACGGCTCGAGGTGGAGGCGGCCCGCACCACTCCCGAGCGAAGCCGAGGCCTGATGGAGCGTGATCACCTGGCGGAGCAGGGCGGTATGCTGTTCCTCTACGACCGTCCCCAGTCCTCGCGCAACGGCTTCTGGATGTATCGCACGCGAATCCCGCTGGATATTGCTTTCATCGACGAGGCGGGTCGCATTGCCGAGATCCATCGCATGACCCCATGCACGGCCGCCCAGGCGGGGGAGTGCCCGGTGACGCGCCCCTCGGTGCCCTACCGTGCGGCCCTGGAGGTCAATGCCGGCGGCTTCGAGGCGATGGGGGTGGCAGCGGGCGACTGTATGAGCTGGCCGGGTGACGGCGGGCTCTGTGCTCCTGGTGCCGGTCGCGATAATTGATGTCGCAGAATGCGGCGGTTTTTTGTTCAACGCTCCAGAGTCCGTAATATGGGAGACACGCATCATCACAGAGCTCGTCCCCTCAGGCCGGGCCAATCTTGCGAGGACACGCCATGAAACCGTCTCGTCATCTGACCCGGCTGGCCGCCGCCCTGGCTGGCGCCGCCGCCATCTCTCTCTCGCTGTCCGCACAGGCCCGCGAGCTATCCGTTTCCACCGTACTCTCCGACGCCTTCCCCTGGGGCCAGGCCGCCGAGAAGTGGGCCGAGCTGGTCGCCGAGCGTTCCGACGGCGAGCTGACCCTGCGGGTCTACCCCAATTCCCAGCTGGTCAACGGTGATCAGACGCGGGAATTCTCGGCCATGCGCTCGGGACTGATCGATGCCGCCGTGGGCTCGACCATCAACTGGTCGCCTCAGGTGCCGGAGCTCAACCTCTTCTCGCTGCCCTTCTTCATGGCCGACCTGGACGCCGTGGATGCGGTGACCGGCGGCGCGGCCGGAGAGATGGTCTTCGACGCCATCGAGTCCCGCGGCGTGATGCCCCTGGCCTGGGGCGAGAACGGTTTCCGGCAGCTCTCCAACTCACGTGGGCCCATCGACGAGCCGGAAGATCTCGACGGCCTGAAGATTCGCGTGGTGGGCTCGCCACTGTTCCAGGATACCTTCTCGGCCCTGGGTGCCAATCCCACTCAGATGAGCTGGGCCGACGCCAAGCCGGCACTGACCACCGGGGCGGTGGATGGCCAGGAGAATCCGCTCTCGGTATTCGACGTGGCACGCATCGACCAGGTGGGACAGGAATACCTGACCCTTTGGAACTACATGAACGACCCGCTGGTGTTCGCGGTGAACCGGCAGGTCTGGGATTCTCTCTCCGAAGAGGAGCGTACTCTGCTGCGGGAAGCCGCCGAGGAAGCCGGTGCCTGGGAAATCGAGATGACCCGCGATGAGGAGCCCGAGCGCCTGGCGGCGATCAAGGAGCGCGGTGTCACGGTCACCGAGCTTGACGAGGCGCAGCACCAGGCCTTCGTCGAAGCCACCGAGGACGTCCACGACGAATGGGTGCCGCGCATCGGCAGCGAGATCGTCGAGGCAGCCCGCGCCGACATGCAGGGCGAGTGATCTCCCGCAGCGCCCGTGCCATCGGCCCCTCCGCGGGGCCGATGGCGTCTTGAATCCCATGACGCCGCGCCGCCCATGAAACGTCCCGATGCAAGACTCGAGCGCCTCTTGGCGACCCTGGCGATCCTGATCATCGGCCTGATCAGCCTGGCCAATGTGCTGGTGCGCTATATCACCGATGCCTCCTTCGCCTTCACCGAGGAGTTCTCGGTATTCCTGCTGGTGGTGCTGACCTTCGCCGGCGCCTCCGTGGCGCTGCGCCGCAACGGCCATATTCGCATCGGGCTGCTGGAGCGCGCCCTGCCTGGAACCGCGCGCAAGGCATTGATCCTCTTCCAGGGGGGCTGCGGGCTCGTGGTGCTGGGGCTGATCACCTGGTACGGGGCCAGGATGACCTGGCAGGAGTTCCAGTGGGGCTCTCTCTCCCCGGGGCTGGGGCTGCCGCAGTGGTGGTACCTCGGCTGGTTGCCGCTGCTCTCGGGGCTGATGCTGTTGCGCCAGATACAGCAGACCCGCGATCGCCTGCGCGGGAGGCTCGAGGATGAGTCCTGATCTCTGGATGATCCTGGCCTTCGCCGGGCTGCTGATCGCCGGGGTGCCGGTGGCCTTCTCGCTTGGCCTGGCTGGTGCCGCGGGGATACTGGCCGGGCTGTCGCCGACCATGCTGGCGACACTTGGCACCAACACCTACAACAGCATCGCCAAGTACCCGCTGATCGCCATCCCGCTGTTCATTCTCACCGGCCTGATCTTTGAGCGAGCCGGCGTGGCGGCGCGGCTGGTGCGATTCGCCCAGGCGTTGATCGGGCCGCGCCACGGCGGCCTAGCCCTGGTGGCGGTGCTGGTCTGCATGATCATGGGCGGTATGAGCGGTTCGGGCCCGGCGGATGCCGCCGCGGTGGCCATGGTGATGCTGCCGAGCATGACGAAGGCCGGCTATCCCCGGCCCTTCTCGGCCACCCTGATCGCCGCCTCGGCTTCCACGGCGATCCTGATCCCGCCTTCGGTGGCGTTGATCCTCTACTCCATCGTGGTGCCGGGGGTCGATCTTCGCGCGCTGTTCGCGGCGGGGCTATTCCCGGGCATCCTTGCCGGGCTGGCGCTGCTGGGGCCGGCGTTGCTGGTCTCCCGTCGCTATGGCTGGGAGGGCAGCACGCCCGTGGACGGGGCCGAGCTTCCGCGGGTAGGCGAGAGCTTCCGGCAGGCGCTACCGGCGCTGTTCGCCCCGGTGCTGATCCTTGGCGGGCTGCGCAGCGGATTCTTCACGCCCACCGAGGCGGCCGTGGTGGCGGTCGCCTACGGCGCCCTGGTCGGCCTCTTCCTGACGCGGGAAATGAGCTGGCGGGACCTCTGGGGGCTGCTCGGCGAGGCGGCGGTAATCTCGGGCGTGGTGATGCTGATCATCGCCCTGGCCGGCATCTTCGCCTGGGCCGGCACCATGCTCGGCACCTTTCGTCACCTGGCGGAGTGGATCATCGGGCTCTCGGACAGCGGCCCACTCCTGCTGGTGCTGATCATGCTGGCGGTGCTGGTGGCCGGCATGCTGCTGGATGCCATCTCCATCTACCTGATCATGATGCCGATCCTGATCCCGGTAATGCAGCATTTCGGCTGGAACCCGGTGTGGTTCGGCATCCTGCTGGCGATGAACATCGCCATCGGCCAGTTCACCCCGCCTGTCGCGGTGAACCTGATGGTGACCACGGAAGTGGCGAAGGTCCGCCTGGAGCAGACTATGGGCTGGGCGCTGCTTTTCGTGGTGGCCATGGCGAGCGCCCTGGTGCTGGTCGCCGTGTTCCCCGAGATCGCCCTCTGGCTGCCTCGAGTGCTGGGCTACAACCTGGGGTAAGGCTCCCGTAGGGCCCTACCCCGTTCGTCTATCCCCCTTCACCTCGAACGCTCACTCCTGGCTCTTTTCCAGGGATTCCAGGGTGCGCTGATGCAGCCCCAGGCTGTCGGCATCGAAGAGGACGAAGCGCACCTTCTCGATGCTCGGACACTCGGGCAGTGTCTGCATTACCGTGGAAAGGGCGACCTGAGCGGCCTCGTCGGGCGGATAGCCAAAGGCACCGGCAGATATTGCCGGAAAGGCGATCGAGCGGATGCCCTCGCGCTCGGCCAGTTCCAGGGCGTTGCGGTAGCAGGCGGCCAGCAGCTCCTCGGCGGGCTCGTCGATGCCGTAGACCGGCCCAAGGCAGTGGATGACACGGTCATTGGGCAGCTCATGGGCGCCGGAGATCACCGCCTGGCCGGGCCGAATCGGTGCCAGCGGGCGGCACTCCTCGGCGAGCCCGGGGCCGGCGGCGCGATGCAGCGCGCCGGCCACGCCGCCGCCGATACGCAACTCCGCATTGGCGGCGTTGACGACGGCGTCGATGTCGGCTTGTTGGGCGATATCCCCCTTAACGCATTCGATGGTGGCCATCTTGCTTCCCTCCTGTCGACTGATACGTATCAGTCTGGCCGCCACAGCGGAAGGACTTCAAGGTCATCGCGCTGATCCTGGGCCAGCGGCAGACGCACGCGGGCTTCCCTTACCGTCTCTTTATCCAGGGTCAGCCAATGCCACTGCTCGTCGTTTCCGAAGGCGAGGGGTGGGTGGTCGTCGTCCACCAGCGGCGGGCAGAACAGCGACTGGCCCCAGTCGTCACCGGCACGGTTGAGGCTCAGCCAGTAGAGCTGGTTCTCCATGGCGCGGGTGGTGACGAAGGCGTGCCAACTGGCGAAGCTGAAGTCCCGGCTGAAGGCCACCGGATGCAGGATAAGCTCGACGCCTTCCCTGGCCAGACGCCTGGCCAGTTCCGGGAAGCGGAGGTCGTAGCAAATCACCACCCCGACCCGCCAGCCGGCGATCTCGGTGACCAGCAACTGCTCGCCCGGCGAGAAGTAAGCGTCCTCGCCGGAGGCGCCGAACTGGGCGCAGTGCAGCTTGTCGTAGACCCCCGCCAGGTGGCCATCGGGGCCAACCAGAACCTGGCTGATATGTCGCCGGCCAGCGGCGCGTCGGGCCATGCCGAAGGCGATGGTGGTACCGAGTTCCCGGGCCAGGTCGGTGAAGGCCATGACGACTGGCCCGGCAAGGTCGTCGTCGAGGGCATCCAGGCAGGCAAAGGCCTCGTCCCCATACTCCTGGGCCGCCAGTTCAGGCAGCACGATCAGGTCCGGGGTGCCCCCGATGCAGACCGCTCGCATTCGCTCGGTGAGGTGGCGCAGGTGGCTTAGCTGGTCACCGCGGCTGCGGGTGCGGGGGATGGCGATCTGGCCGGCAAGTAGCTGCATGCGGGCTCCTGAAAAGTGTGACATTCGCTTTAATCAGACACACAGACGTCGTGAAGGGTGCCATAGCTCCAGAGGCTGCATCCTGCGTGAGAAGTGCCGGCGAAAATTAACGCTCACTCAACGTGCTGAGGGGTCTAGACTCATCATATGGAAAAAGGCCTCATCACATGACCGCTTTTTTCGCTAAAGTAGGAAGGGGCGGCTAAGCCGCCGGCGGTCGTGTTACGGGGCTGCCATAACGGAACCCGTTTGCACAACACGTTTGTTGAAAATAAAGAGGTGTGTCCATGAAACGCCATGCATTCTCTGCTGCTGCCTTCACCGGCGCGATCCTGGGAGCCGCGATGTTCGCGTCGCCGGCTATGGCCCAGGATGAAGAGAAATTTATCACCATCGGTACCGGTGGCCAGACCGGGGTCTACTACGTGGTCGGCCAGTCGATCTGCCGCCTGGTCAACCGTCTGGAAGACGCCAACATCAAGTGCAACGCGCCCTCCACCGGCGGGTCGGTGGCCAACATCAACGGCATCAAGTCCGGTCAGTTGGATATGGGGGTCGCCCAGTCTGACGTCCAGTTCCAGGCCTACAATGGTACCGGCAACTTCGAAGGAGATGCCTTCGAGGAGCTGCGTGCTGTCTTCCGGGTTCATGGTGAGCCACTGACCCTGCTGGCCCGCGCCGATTCCGGTATCGAGGAACTCGATGACCTGGAAGGCAAGCGCGTCAACATCGGCAACCCCGGTTCCGGCCAGCGCAACACCATGGAAGTGGTGATGGACGCCAAGGGCTGGACCAAGGACACTTTCGCGCTGGCCTCCCAGCTCGATGCCGCCGAGCAGGCCGCGGCTCTGGCCGACAACAACGTCGACGCCATGGTCTACGTGGTCGGTCACCCCAACGGCTCCATCCAGGAAGCCACCACGACGGTCGATTCGCGCCTGATTCCGCTGAATGACGAGGATATCGATGCAATTGTCGAGGAGTATCCCTACTACTCCAAGTCAGTCATTCCCGGTGGCCTCTACAAGGGCAATCCTGACGACGTCGAGACCTTCGGTGTGGCAGCGACCTTCGTGACCACCTCCGAGGCCGACGACGAGGTCATCTATCAGACCGTCAAGGCAGTGTTCGACAACTTCGATCGCTTCAAGCGCCTGCATCCGGCCTTCGAGAACCTCAATCAGGAAGAGATGGTTACTTCTGGCCTGTCCGCTCCGCTGCACGAGGGGGCAGCCCGCTACTATCGCGAGCAGGGCTGGATCGAGTAAGGCAGCTTGTATGAGGTGATTTCACCTCGGTGAAGAATGCGCGGTCACCCGAGGGGGCCGCGTATTCTGTTTGGGATGCCGGATGGCATCATCAATGGGAATCCCAGGACAAACGTTACAGAGCAGGGCACGCTTATGACTGAGGATAACAAGAGGGCCTCGGGATCGGAGGTCGATCTAGAGGATATGGTCGCCTCGACCGACTCGGGGGCCCGCAAGCCGGCCGGCATGCCCGGTAAGCTATTGGTAAGTATCGCGGCAGCGTGGTCGCTCTTCCAGCTTTGGATCGCTTCCCCGGTGCCCTTCATCTTGGGTTTCGGGGTGTTCAGCGCCACCGAATCCCGTTCCATCCACCTGGCCTTTGCACTCTTCCTGGCCTATATGGCCTATCCGGCCCTCAAGCGCTCGCCTAGAGACCGCATCCCCATTCAGGACTGGGTCCTGGCGGCGGCAGCGGCCTTCTGCGGCGCCTACATGTTCATGTTCTACGAGCAGCTATCCCAGCGCCCCGGCGCGCCGATACTGCAGGACGTGATCATCGGGGTGGCGGGTATCCTGCTGCTCCTCGAGGCTACCCGTCGAGCCCTTGGCCCGCCGCTGATGATCGTGGCGTCGGTATTTCTTCTCTATAGCCTGGCCGGCCCCTGGATGCCCGGTATCCTCTCGCATGGCGGGGTCAGCCTCTACGGGCTGATCAACCACCAGTGGTTGACGACCCAGGGGGTCTTCGGCATTGCGCTGGGGGTCTCGACGAGCTTCGTCTTCCTGTTCGTGCTGTTCGGCGCCCTGCTCGACAAGGCCGGCGCCGGTAACTACTTCATCAAGGTCGCCTTCTCGCTGCTGGGCCACTATAAGGGCGGGCCGGCCAAGGCCGCCGTGGTGGCCTCGGGCATGACCGGCCTTATCTCCGGCTCCTCCATCGCCAACGTGGTGACCACCGGCACCTTCACCGTGCCGATGATGAAACGGGTCGGCTTCTCCGCCGAGAAGGCCGGCGCGGTCGAGGTGTCGTCCTCGGTCAACGGCCAGATCATGCCGCCGGTCATGGGCGCTGCGGCCTTCCTGATGGTCGAGTATGTGGGCATCTCCTACGTGGAGGTGATCAAGCACGCCTTCCTTCCGGCGCTGATTTCCTACATCGCCCTGGTCTATATCGTCCACCTGGAGGCCCTCAAGGCTAATCTACAAGGGCTGGAGAGTAGCAACCCGCCCAAGCCCCTGGTGCGCAAGGTTATCGGTTTCCTCGGCGGTCTGCTGCTGATGATGATTACCGCCCTGGCGGTCTACTACGGTCTGGGTTGGCTCAAGCCGGTGCTGGGCGATGCCACGCCCTGGGTCATCGCGGTCGCGCTGACGGTGGTTTATGTCGCACTGCTCAAGCTGGCAGCGGGTTTTCCCGAGTTGGAGCTCGACGATCCGGATACTCCCATCTATAAGCTGCCGCAGACCAAACCCACGGTTCTGGTCGGGCTGCAGTACATCCTGCCGGTGATCGTCCTGATCTGGTGCCTGATGGTGGAGCGCCTTTCGCCGGGACTGTCGGCCTTTTGGGCCACGGTGTTCATGGTCTTCATTATCCTCACTCAGCGTCCCATCACCTCGATCTTCCGCAACCGCAGCGATATGGCCACGGATCTTCGCGAAGGCGTCATGGATCTGTGGAACGGCCTGGTCACCGGTGCCCGCAACATGATCGGTATCGGCATCGCCACGGCCACCGCCGGCATCATCGTCGGAGCCGTGTCGCAGACCGGTGTGGGGCTAGTATTGGCTGAGGTGGTGGAAACCCTCGCCATGGGCAACCTGATGCTGATCCTGCTGCTCACCGCGGTGCTCAGCCTGATCCTCGGCATGGGGCTGCCGACCACGGCCAACTACATCGTGGTCTCGGCGCTGCTGGCGCCGGTCATCGTCAACCTGGGGGCAGAGAACGGCCTGCTGGTGCCGTTGATCGCGGTTCACCTCTTCGTCTTCTACTTCGGCATCATGGCGGATGTGACGCCGCCGGTGGGGCTGGCCTCCTTCGCTGCTGCGGCAGTCTCGGGTGGTGACCCGATTCGCACCGGTTTCCAGGCCTTCTATTACAGCCTGCGCACGGCGGCACTGCCGTTCCTGTTCATCTTCAACACCGACCTGCTGCTGATCGGTGTCTCCTTCCTGCAGGGCATCGTGATCTTCGTGGTATCGACCATCGCCATGTTGATCTTCGCCGCGGCGACCCAAGGCTTCATGATCGCCCGCAACCGCTGGTATGAATCCATCGTGCTGCTGCTGATCGCCTTCACGCTGTTCCGGCCCGGGTTCTGGATGGACATGATCCATGACCCCTACGAATCTGTGCCACCCGCGCAATTCGTCGAGGTTTTGGGCGGTGCCGATGAAGACGCCACCCTGCGCCTGCAGATTGCGGGTATCGATGCCTACGGCGACCCCATGACCACCTACATGACCCTGCCGGTGCCTGACGGTGAGACCGGCGAGGAGCGACTGGAGAACCTGGGCCTGGAGCTGATCGTCGAGGATGAGCGAGCCATGGTCGACATGGTGGCCTATGGTAGCCAGGCTGCGAATCTGGGCTTCGACTTCGAGCAGGAGATCATCGAGGTGTTGGCGCCGGTGGACCGCTGGACCAAGGAGCTGATGTGGATTCCGGCCTTCCTGGTGTTCGGCTTGATCGTAGTCATGCAGCGCCGGCGGCGTGACCGCAGTGCCGCCACGGCATCAGCCTGAAGGAGAGCGTCATGTACCAGAAGATTATGTTGCCGGTGGACCTCAACGAGGAGGCATCCTGGGAAAAGGCACTGCCCACGGCACTGGCGTTATGCCGGAGCTTTGGCGCCTCACTGCATGTGGTGACGGTGCTGCCGGACTACCGCATGCCGCTGGTCGGTTCCTACTTCCCCAAGGACTTCGCCAAGAAGGCCCATGAGGCGATCTCGGAAGCTCAGCACGAGTTCATTCGCGATCACGTGCCCGAGGACATCACGGCCCAGAGCGTCATCGTCGATGGCTCCCCTTGGGAGGCCATCATCAAGGCGGCGAAGAAGCTCGAGGTGGATCTGATCGTCATGGCGTCCCACAACAAGCGCAAGTTCACCGACTACGTGCTCGGCCCCAACGCCGAGCACGTAGTGCACCACACCAAGATGTCGGTGATGATCGTGCGCTGAGTGGTAGCAACGTCTTCGGTAGTATCCTGAATAAACAGGACCCCGCGACCGCCTCCCTTCGATGGAGGCGGTCGCGCTTGGGCTTGCGGTTCAACTTCGTGCTGTTATTGATGCTGGGCAAGGCGTTGGGGTGAAGCCCGCGCCGCCAGAATATTCTGCATCGTATCTTGTGAGGCAAGACACTCTGCGATAGGAGTTGCCGTCGGCTACATTAATCAGGTATCAAGAGCAGTGGAGCGCATGACGGCCGTGTGCCGAGATGTAGTCTTGAAGTGGCCCGGCAGCACCGGGATTCAACAAGCGGTAAACAGGGGTGTGACCATGAATGCAGCAACAACAAGAGAGCATGGCAAGGGTGCTGCGCCCAATGTCAAAATCAGCATCCGTACGGTGGGTATGGACAAGCCGCGAGCGTGGCTGGCAGCCGGGTTCGAGGATTTTCGCCAGGCCATGGCTGTCAGTCTGGCCTACGGCATGTTCTGGGTGGGGCTGAGTATCGCCGTCACCGCCGGCGCATTCACGCTGGGCCTCTGGCATTGGTTGTTGCCGCTGGTCGCCGGCTTCATGTTCCTCGGCCCTCTGGTGGCGGTGGGCTCTTATGGCATCAGCCGTGCTCTCGAGGCGGGCCGCGTCCCCAATCTGGGTGATGCCTTCGGCGGCTGGAAGGGGCATGCGGGGCAGCTGGCGATGATGGGCGTGATGATGATGATCTTCTTCCTCGCCTGGATCCGCCTGGCCACCCTGCTGTTTGCGCTTTTCTTCGGCCTCGAGGCCCCCAGCCCCGAGACGCTCTATGCCTCGCTGCTGACCACCGTCGATGGCCTGATGATGCTGGCGGTGGGTACCGCAATCGGTGCCGTCCTGGCCTTTGGCGCCTTCACCATCAGCGTGGTGGCCATTCCGACCTTGATGGATCAGGATCTGACCTTCATGGAGGGCATCGAGGCCAGCATCCGCTCGGTCGCAAATAACTTTCGCCCGATGCTGCTGTGGGCGGTAATCCTCACCGGCTGCGTGCTGGTCGGTGTGATGACCTTCTACATCGGTCTGGCGCTGATCCTGCCGGTCCTGGGCCATGCCAGCTGGCACGCCTACGAGGACCTGGTCCGCATCGAACCGATGGAACCGGCGGAAGACGTCCAGAGCTGAGGTAAGCTCCCGGGCCGGTATTGGCGACATCAGGGGGCGCTCGGCGGTCCCTGATGTTTTTGTAGAGCGCTCTCCTGACCTGCGACGCCGAATCGCGTACGCTTGGGACACCTTTCCCGCTAGCAGGAAACCCGCCGATGCTGACTGGTACCGCCCTTCGTCTGCTCATCGTGCTGCTCTCGACGCTTCCCCCGCTCTCCATTGCCTTGGCCTCGCCGCTGCCCGCGCCCACGGAGCGGGTGCTCCTGACCCTGAGCGGCGACATCGCTCATACTAACGTAGGCGACGAGGCGCAATTCGATCGGGGAATGCTCGAGGCCCTGTCTGCACACACTATCGAGACCCATACGCCCTGGCATCGCGACAAGGGTCGCTACGAGGGTCCACTGATGCGCGCCCTGCTCGAGACGGTCGGAGCCGATGATAGCGAGCAGGTGCGCATTATCTCGCTCAATCACTACGAGGCGGTGGTGCCGGCATCGGATTTCCGCCGCCACGACGTGATCCTGGCCATGACCCGCGACGGTGAGCCGCTGAGTATCCGTGAGTACGGCCCGTTGTTCGTGCTCTACCCCTTCGACGACCATCCCGAACTGCTCACCGAGGCTGTCCGCTTCCGTTCGGTTTGGCACGTCGAGCGGATCATAGTGCCCTGAGCCCGCTTGGCGCGGAGGCCTGAATTGCTGCGCTATCCCCTGCGTCTCAAGCTGGGTGCCATTGCCGCTTTGGTGTTCTTCGCCGCCGCCCTGGTGGTGGTAGGCCTGGTGGCCTGGCGCCAGGATAGCCTGGCCGAGAGTGTCGGGGGGGATGCGGTCTGGCATGCCTACAAGCTCGACAGAGACACCGTGCAGCTGCGCAGTTTCCTCACCCGACCCAATCCATCCCGCGAGCCCCTGAAGACGCTGCGCCTTCGCTTCGAGCTGCTCTATAGCCGTCTTAACCTGCTGCAGGATGGCGACATCACCCAGCTGCTCGCCAATATCCGCGTGGCCGAGGAGCTGGTCCCGGAGATCGAACGGCACCTGCAGGTCCTGGATGAGCAGATAAGCGGCCTAGAGCGCCTCGATGATGACGCTCGAGCCGACCTGTCCCAGCGACTGGATTCCCTGGGCAGGGTGACCGAAAGGCTGATCATTGCCATCAATGGCCACCTGGCCGAGACCACCACACGGGAACGGGAGCAGCTGCAGACCCTCTACGGCGTGCTGCTGCTGCTGATCCTGGCCATGAGCCTGGCGGCCTCGCTGGTGGTCGCCTTCCTGTTTCGCGAGGCCCGCGATAATGCCGCTGCGCGGCGGGACCTGGAGACGCTGAGCCGCGAGCTGGAGGTCACAGCCCGACAGGCCGAGTCCGCCAGCCTTGCCAAGTCGGAATTTCTGGCCACGGTCAGCCACGAGATCCGTACCCCGCTCAACGGCGTCATCGGGATGAGTGACCTGTTGCAGAGCCAACCGCTTCCCGATCGGGCGCGCCACTATGCCGACACCATCCATGACAGTGCCCGGCTGCTGCTCGAGCTGATCAACGACATCCTGGATTTCTCCAAGATCGAGGCCCAGCGCCTGGAGCTTGAGGCACGCCCCTTCGCCCTCGGCGAACTGGTCGAGGGCGCAATCTCGCTGTTCGCCCCCCGGGCCGAGGTCCGCGGCCTTCGCCTGACCTACGAGCTGGACCCCCGCCTGTCGCCGTATCTCGTGGGAGATGCCGGCCGGCTGCGCCAGGTGCTGCTCAACCTGCTCTCCAATGCCATCAAGTTCACCGAGCAGGGCGAGGTTCGCCTTCGGGTGCGTGATGTAGGAGACGACCAAGTACTGTTCGAGGTCATCGATACGGGGGGCGGGATCGTCCCCGGCCGTCAGACCCAGCTATTTGAGCCCTTCCAGCAGGGCGACCCCTCCACCGCCCGACGCTTCGGCGGTACCGGCCTGGGGCTGGCCATCAGCAAGCGACTGGTGGAGGCACAGGGGGGACGTATCGGGCTGGAGAGCGAGGTGGGCCAGGGTAGCCGTTTCTGGTTCGTGTTGCCGCTGCCCGCGGCCGACCCCGATGAAAACGCGGATGAGGCAGTGGTGGCCGCTCCCGAGCGGCGTGTGGCCGATGCTCAACTGCTGGTGGTCGAGGACAACCCGGTCAATCAGCAGGTTGCCCGTGCCATGCTCGAGCGCCTGGGCTGCCGGGTCAGCGTGGCGGAGTCGGCGGACGCGGCGCTCTACGAGGTGACCCGGAAACGCTTCGACCTGATATTCATGGATGTGCAATTGCCCGGCACGGATGGGCTGGAGGCGACCCGCCGATTACGTGCTCGCGGGGGCTGGTCGGCAAGGGTGCCGGTGGTGGCCATGACCGCCGGTGGGCCGGGCGGCGACCGGGCCCGCTGCCTGGCGGCCGGCATGAATGGCTACCTCACAAAGCCGCTGTTCCAGGATGCACTTGTGTCGGCGCTGCAGCGTCACCTGCTCCATGTGGAAACCACACCTGCCATCACGGCGGGGAGGGCTCCTGCAAACCAGCCGCTGGAGCCCGCCACCCTCTCGGCACTGGGAGAGAGCCTGGGCGACCAGGGACTGGCCGCCCTGATCACTCTGTTCAGGCAACAGGCGCTGGAGCATCTGGCCGGCCTGGAGCAGGCTGTGGCGGAGGGGGTCTCTTCCCGGATCGAGTATCTCGCCCACCAGCTCAAGGGGGAGTCGTCGAGCCTGGGGGCGGTGAAGGTGGCCGGGCTTGCCACGCGGCTGGAGCGCCTGGGCAGAGAGGAGCGCCTGGACGAGGCCGCCGTTGCCCTGAGCGACCTTCATCGCTGCCTGGACCTGACACTGACAGCGCTCGAGGCCTGGAGGCCTCGCGAATGAGCCTTCAGGCGTGTGGGGTGGTGCGTCCGGGAAGGCGCCAGCGCAGGTGGCGCTGGACCACCTGCAGGCCTGGCCGGTATTCGCCACGTGCGGCGGCGAGGGCACACGCCAGGGTCAGCGTGGCGATGCGGTCATGGTCCTGGACCGCGGAGTTGACCGGCAGAGGCAGGAAGTCCAGCAGGCGGCTGTCACCGAAGGTGGCTAGGCGCAACGCCGGGGGCAGGCCGCCTTCCTCCAGCAGCACGTCGAGGACGCCGTCGAACAGGGTGTAGGAGGCGGTGACCAGGGCGTCGGGCATGCCATGGCCATCCAGCAGCTCGCGCATCAGCCGCGCCCCCTCGACGCGGTCGTAGCGCCGGGCGCCGCAGGTGATCACCTCCGGCGGCGGATGGTCGGATAGTGCCTGCTGGAAACCGGCGCGACGCTCCCGGCTGATCGATAGGGCCGGGACCGCATCCAGCCAGGCGATGCGCGTCACCCCGTCATCGAGCACCGAGCGGGTCAGCCGTTCGGCGGCCTCGCGGTCGTTGCTGACCACGCTGGCAAAGTGGCGCGGATCGAGGCCACGGTCGACGGCCACCACCGGCAGGCCGGTCGCCATCAGTTCGCCATAGAAGGTGTCCTCCATGGGCAGGCAGCTGGCGGTAATCAGCACCTCGCAGCGCTGGGCACGCAGAGCCTGGGCCAGCTCGCGTTCGCTCTCGGGGTCGTCGTCGGAGCCGACGATCAGCAGCCGGTAGCCCGCCTCACGGGCACCGCGTTCGAGCCGCTTGGCCAGGCGCGCATAGCTGACGTTCTCCAGGTCGGGGATTATCAGCCCCAGAAGGCGGCTCGCCCCTCGTCGCAGCGCGGCGGCCTGGGCGTCGACCCGGTAGTCATGCTGGTGGACCACGGCCATCACCCGCTCGATGGTCTCCTGGCTGATGCGCCGCTCCCGGGCCTGGCCGTTGACGACATAGCTGGCCGTGGTACGAGAGACTCCGGCAAGGCGAGCGATTTCGGCGAGTGTCATGAGTGTCCTCGGTAAGGGTTGCGGGAATTCTACGCCATGGGTCGAGACCTTCACCCCCTGCCAAAGTCGTAGTGTTTCGGCCTTGTCAACCAGTATGAATCGATTCAGCATGAATGGCATCACAGGTGACACGATTCAGCCAGCGAATGCAGCGATCTTTCGAGACGGCTGAGCGAGAGGCGACCACCGCCCGTCACCCGAGCGAACAGGAGAGACCCATGTTGACCCTACGCCAGGACGATATTCTGCTCGACTGCCGGGCCGATGATTGGCGCATGGCGCTGGATCAGGCCTCCGAGTCCCTGCACGATGCGGGCCTGGTCGAGCGCGGTTACCGCGACGGCCTGCTCGACCGCGAGGCCCAGTCCTCGACTTTCCTGGGCAATGCCATCGCCATTCCTCACGGCACCCCTGATAGCCGCCAGCATGTCCGCCGTACCGGAGTGCGCGTGCTGCAGTTCCCGGCCGGAATCGAGTGGCACGACGGTAACCGCGTGCATGTGCTGGTGACCATCGCCGCTCAGAGCGATGAGCACCTGGACATCCTGCGTCAGCTGACCCATGTGCTGGATCGTGAGGGGGTTGCCGAGCGCCTGGCCGCCGCGGATTCGCGCAGCGAGATCGCCGGTCTGCTGTCGAAGACGGTGATCGAGGCGCGCCTGGACGCCGAGACCCTCTGCCTGGGCTTTCCCGCCCGCGATATCCGCGAGCTGGCGCTGGCCGGCGCCGCTCGCCTGCGTCAGCTCGGCTGTGTGGGCAACGACTTCGTGGCCAGCGTTGCCGAGCGCGCGCCCCTCGGGCTTGGTCAGGGGCTCTGGCTGGTCAGCAGCGAGCGTGGCGTCGAGGTGCCGGCGCTGTCGCTTGCTACGCCTGAATCGGCATTGGAAGAGGCGGGCGAGCGGGTCACCGGGGTCTTCTGCCTGGCTGCCCAGGGCGATGCCCATCGCGGCCTGCTGGAACGTATCCTCGCCCTGCTGGACGCCGACAGCGCACAAGAGCTGCATGGCCTCGATGCCGAGACGCTGCTGGCGCGGCTTGCCGGTGAAACCGCGGCGGCCCGCACCCGCCAGGCTCGCGTGCTCAATGCCCATGGCCTGCACGCCCGCCCGGCCAAGCAGCTGGTGCAGGTGGCGCGCGCCCAGGGGCTGCCGGTCCGTGTGCGCCTGGCCGATGGCGGCTTCGATGCGGTCTCGGCCAGCAGCCTGACCAAAGTGATCAACCTGGGGGCGCGCCGCGGGCAGCAGCTCATGTTCTCCGCCGAGGGGGAGGGTGCAGAGGCGGCCCTGGAGGCGGCCCTGGAGGCGGTCTGCAATGCCGTGACCGAAGGGCTCGGCGAGCAGGTACTGCCTTTCGACGAGAGTCGCGAGCAGACGGCCAAGGTCGTTGACGAACCTGCGCCGGACCCCTTGCCCGCCGATGAGCCGCATCCAGCCGTGTCTGCCTCGCCGGGGCTGGCCATCGCGCCGGTCTTCGTGCTGCGCACGCCGCACTTCGACTATCCCCGGAACGCCGAGGACCCCGCTGTCGAGGCCCGTCGGCTCGACCAGGCGATTCACGAAGGCGCCGAGCAACTCGAGGCCCTGGTACAGCAGGCCCGCGGTGGTGAAATCGCCCAGATCCTCTCCATGCACGAGGAGATGTTGAGCGATCCCGAGCTGCGCGAGGCCGCCCGCGAGCAGCTCCAGGAGGGCAGCTCCGCCGAAGCTGCTTGGTGGGAAGCCATCGAGACCGCCGCCCACGCCCAGGAGATGCTCGCTGACCGGCTGCTCGCCGAGCGTGCCGCCGACCTGCGTGACGTCGGCCGGCGGGTGCTGGGCATCCTCTGCCGGGTCGAGCTCCCCGAACCCCCGGATCATCCCTATATCCTGGTCACCGATGATGTCGGGCCCTCCGACGTGGCACGCCTGGATACCTCCCGGGTACGCGGCCTGCTCACCGCCCGCGGCGGGGCTACCTCGCACAGCGCCATCCTCGCTCGTGCGCTGGGCATTCCCGCCGTGGTGGGGGGTGGCAGGCGCGTGCTGACCCTGGACGACGGCGTCGAGCTGATCCTCGACGGCGAGCGCGGCCGGGTGATTCCCGCACCCTCTGCCGAACGTCGTGAAGCCGCCGAGCGCCGCCTTGCCGAGCACCAGCGCCGCGAGGCCAAGGCCTGGGAGGCGCGCTTCCAGGAGGCGCGTACCCGCGACGGCCACCGGGTCGAGGTGGCCGCCAACCTGGGCAATACCGCCCATGCCCTGGATGCCGTGGAACGCGGCGCCGAAGGGGTCGGCCTGCTACGCACCGAGTTCCTGTTCATGGCTCATGCCCAGGAGCCTGACCTCGATACCCAGATCGCCGAGTATCGCGAGGCCCTGGATGCACTGGATAGCCGCCCCCTGGTGGCGCGCACCCTGGACGTCGGCGGCGACAAGCCGCTGCCCTATTGGCCGGTGCCCAAGGAAGACAACCCCTTCCTAGGTCTGCGCGGCATTCGCCTGGCGCTCACCAAGCCCGAGGTGCTCGAGACCCAGTTCCGCGCCATGCTGATGGCGGCGGCGCCCGCGGCTGGTGTGGAACAATCATCCTCGGGAAAAGGCCGGCCGCTGCGCATCATGCTGCCGATGGTCAAGGACGTCGGCGAGTTCCGCGCCGCCAAGGCGATCTTCGACCGCCTGCTCGAGGAGATTCCCGAGACCGAGCGGACCACTGATGTTCAGCTCGGGGTGATGATCGAGGTGCCCTCCTGCGCCCTGCTGGCGCCGACCCTGGCCGCCGAGGTGGACTTCTTCTCGGTGGGCACCAACGACCTGACCCAGTACACCCTGGCCATCGACCGTGGCCACCCGGAGCTTTCCGCCCAGGCCGATGGCCTGCACCCGGCGGTGCTCAAGCTGATCGAGATGACCGTGTCCGCCGCCCATGCCCAAGGCAAGTGGGTGGGGGTCTGCGGGGAGCTCGCCTCGGATGCCGTCGCCGTGCCGGTGCTGGTGGGCCTGGGCGTCGACGAGCTCTCGGTCAGTGCCCGCCAGGTGCCGCTGGTAAAGTCGCGCCTGGCCGAGTTCGACCTGGCCGATGCGCGCACTCTGGCCCAGTTGGCCCTCGCCCAGGCTACCAGCGAGTCGGTTCGCGACGCCCTGGAGGTGCGCTGATGGGCCGCATCCTGACCCTCACCCTCAACCCGGCACTCGACCTGTCGATTGGCCTCGAGCGGCTCGAGCCCGGTGCGGTCAATCGCACCTTGAACACCCATCTAGCCGCCGCGGGCAAGGGCGTCAACGTGGCGCGGGTGCTGGTGGCACTGGGCCACGATGTCACGGTGTCGGGCTTTCTCGGCGCCGACAACGACGGCCCCTTCCTGCGCGCCTTCCAGGCCATGGGCGTGGAGGATGCCTTCCTGCGCGTGCCCGGCGAGACGCGCATCAACGCCAAGCTTGCCGAGGCCGACGGCCGGGTCACCGACATCAACGGCCCCGGCGCCACCATCAATGAAGCCGCCTGGCAGCGCCTGCTCGAGGGTCTCGATACTCGCCTGGCCGACGCCCACCGCTGCCCCGACGCCATAGTCATCGCCGGCAGTCTTCCCCCCGGCGTGACGCCGGAGGACCTCGCCAACCTGGTAACCCGTCTGCGCGGTGCCGACCTGCCGGTGTGGGTCGATACCAGCGGCAAGGCGCTCACCGCTGCCATCACCGCCCGACCCACTGCGGTCAAGCCCAACGATCAGGAACTCGCCGCTTGGGCCGGCATGCCACTGACGAGCGCCGACGCCCGGCTCAGAGCGGCGCTCAGGCTCTACGCCCACGGCGTCGAGGAGGCGTTGATCTCCGCCGGCCCCGACGGCGTGCTCTGGGTCAGCCGGCGCGGCGCCTGGCAGGCCCTGCCGCCGCGCCTAGAGGTCGCCAGCACCGTGGGTGCTGGCGACACCCTGGTTGCCGCCATGCTGCACGGCGTGCTCTCGGGGCATCCCCCCGAGCAGGTGCTGCGCCTGGCCACGGCGCTGTCCGCCGAATCCATCCGTCATGTGGGCGTGGGCGATGCCCGTGCCCCGGATTTCCCGCAACTCCAACAACAGACCCGCGTCCGCCGTCTCAACGACGTCGACGCAGGGGGAGCTCTCGCATGAACGCCATCATCATCACCGCCTGCCCCAGCGGTATGGCCACCACCTTCCTCGCCGCCCGTCGCCTCGAGCAGGCCGCCGGACGCCTCGGCTGGAACATCCAGGTCGAGATGCATAGCGAGCTCAAACCGCTGACGCCGGTCAGTGCCGAGACCATCGCCGACGCTGACTTGATAGTGGTCGCTGCCGATCATGTCCCGGCGCCGGCGCGATTTGCCGGCAAGCAACTTTTCCAAGCGCCCATCGGTGAGGCCCTGCCCGACCCCCAGGCCTTCCTCGAGCGCGCCAGCCGCGAGGCCAGCGAGTACACGCTGCCCACCGAGAGCGAGACACCGCTCACCCAACAAGACAACAAAGGCAGAAAGATCGTGGCGGTCACTGCCTGCCCGACCGGCGTGGCGCATACCTTTATGGCCGCCGAAGCGCTGGCCGAGGCGGGAAAGTCGATGGGCCACGCCATTCGCGTGGAGACCCAGGGCTCGGTAGGCGCCCAGGATCAGCTCAGCGACGAAGAGATCGAGGCGGCCGACCTGGTGATTCTGGCCTGTGACATCGAAGTCGATGCGGCCCGCTTCGCCGGCAAACGTGTCTACCGCACCTCCACCGGTAACGCCCTGAAGAAACCGAAACCGACCATCGAGACGGCACTCAAAGAGGCCGAGGTAGAGCAGACAGGTGGCGCTGAGGCTAAGAACAGCGGCCAGAGGAAAGGCAGCAAGGAGAAGGGGCCTTACCAGCATCTGCTCACCGGGGTCTCCTTCATGCTGCCCATGGTGGTGGCCGGTGGCCTTTTGATCGCGCTCTCCTTCGTGTTCGGCATCGAGGCCTTCCAGGAGGAGGGCACGCTTCCCGCCGCCCTGATGCAGATCGGTGGTGGCACGGCCTTTGCGCTGATGATCCCGGTGCTGGCTGGCTACATCGCCTACTCCATCGCCGACCGGCCGGGCATCGCCCCGGGCATGATCGGCGGTATGCTGGCTTCCGAGATCGGTGCCGGCTTCATCGGTGGCATCCTGGCCGGCTTCTTGGCGGGCTATGTGGCGCTTGCGGTGACGCGCTACGTGAAGCTGCCGTCGAGCGTCGAGTCGCTCAAGCCGATCCTGATCATCCCCCTGGTCGCCAGCCTGGTCACCGGCCTGACCATGGTTTACATCGTCGGCGAGCCGGTAGCGGCCATCCTCTCCGCCCTGACCACTTTCCTCGAGAACATGGGTTCCGCCAACGCCGTGCTGCTCGGCATCCTGCTGGGCGCCATGATGTGCTTCGATCTCGGTGGGCCGGTCAACAAGGCCGCCTACACCTTCGGCGTGGGGCTGCTGGCCTCCGAGACCTACGGCCCCATGGCGGCGATTATGGCAGCCGGCATGGTGCCGGCCATCGGCATGGGCATTGCCAGCTTCGTCGCCAAATCGAAGTTCTCCGAACCGGAGCGCGAAGCGGGCAAGGCCTCCTTCGTGCTGGGCTTCTGCTTCATCAGCGAGGGCGCCATTCCCTTCGCCGCCAAGGACCCACTGCGGGTCATCCCAGTGTGCATGGTCGGTGGTGCGATCACCGGTGCGCTCTCCATGCTGGTGGGTGCCAAGCTGATGGCGCCCCACGGCGGCATCTTCGTGCTGCTGATCCCCAATGCCATCACCCCGGTGCTGCTCTATCTCGTCGCCATCATCATCGGCTCGCTGGTGACTGGCCTCGGGTATGCGGCGATCAAGCGCGGTAGCGAGGCTGTGGCCGTCGAGGCCAACGCCTGATCAAGAGACTCGCTCGAGACCATCGACAACAAGAGGATTTTCGCATGTTCCAGCTTACCCGCAGCGTCACCTGGCAGGCCCTCAAGGGCCTGCAACAGACGACCGCCAGTGATCGCATCCGCGATTACTTCGCCAGGGACCCAAAACGCTTCGAGAAGATGAGCCTGCGCGTTGGTGGTCTTTTCCTCGACTATTCCAAACAGCCGGTCTCAGACGAGGTCCTCGACACCCTGATCGAGCTCGCCGAGCACTCGGCGCTGGTCCAGCGCCGTGCGCAGATGTTCTCCGGTGATATCATCAACGTCACCGAGGACCGTCCCGTGCTGCACACCGCCCTGCGCAATCTCGGCGAAGGGCCGCTGAAGGTCGACGGCCAGGACGTGATGCCGGAGATCCATCGCACCCGCGAGCAGATCCGCGCCTTCTCCGAGGCGGTGCGTAACGGTGAGTGGACGGGCTTCGATGGCCAGCGCATCAAGGACGTGGTCAACATCGGCATCGGCGGCTCGGACCTGGGCCCCAACATGGCCTGCCGGGCGCTGCTCAAGCACCGCCATCCCGAGCTCAGTTTTCACTTCGTCTCCAACGTCGACGGCGCGCATATCCAGAAGGTGCTCAGCCGCCTCGACCCGGCCACCACCCTGTTCATCGTCTCCACCAAGACCTTCTCCACCCAGGAGACGCTGCTCAACGCTCATACCGCACGCCGCTGGTTCCTGGAGAACGCCGGCCCGGACGCCGATGTGGGGGCGCACTTCATCGCCGCCTCGACCAACAAGGCGGCGGCCACGGAGTTCGGCATCCGCGAGGAGAATGTCTTCGAATTCTGGGCCTGGGTCGGCGGGCGCTACTCGATGTGGTCCTCCATCGGCCTGCCCATCGCCCTGTCGATCGGCTTCGAGGGTTTCATGGAGCTGCTCGAGGGCGCCTACGAGATGGACCAGCACTTCCTGTCGGCACCCTTCGCCGAGAACATGCCCGTTTTGATGGCGCTGATCGGCATCTGGCACATCAACTTCCAGGGCGCCGAGACTCAGGCCATCGTGCCCTACGACCAGGCGCTGCATCAGCTGCCGGCCTTCCTCCAGCAGCTCGACATGGAGTCCAACGGCAAGTCGGTGGATATCTTCGGCCACCCGGTGGACTACAAGACCGGCCCCATCGTCTGGGGCCAGACCGGCTCCAACGGCCAGCACGCCTTCTTCCAGTTGCTCCACCAGGGCACCCGCTACGTGCCCATCGACTTCATCGCCTCGCTGAAGCCCGAGCCCGGCGTCGAGGATCACCACTTCGCGCTGCTCACCAACATGCTGGCCCAGGCCAACGCCTTCATGGAGGGCAGTCAGACCGGCTCTCGCCTCGACCCCTACAGCTGCCCGGGCAATCGCCCCTCCAGCGTGCTGCTGCTCGACGAACTGACACCCAAGAACCTCGGCGCGTTGATCGCGCTCTATGAGCACAAGGTGTTCGTCCAGGGAGTGATCTGGAACATCAATTCCTTCGACCAGTGGGGCGTACAGCTGGGCAAGCGCATCGCCGGCGAGATCAGCGAACGCATCGACGCCCAAAGCCAGGACTTCGATGCTTCCACCCAGGGCCTGCTGGCGCTGGTGCGCGGGCACTTTACGTCACCTCGCTCGCAAGGCGAGGATACGGGGGCCGCCAAGCCGCGCGGCGGCAAGAAGAAGAGCCGACAGGAGTGATGTGATGCCTTACCAGGCCGATGCCTCGCGCTACGAGGCCATGCACTATCGCCGCTGTGGACGCAGTGGTCTCCTGCTCCCCGCGCTTTCGCTGGGGCTCTGGCACAACTTCGGCGATGTCGACCCTTCGGTCGTCGCTTCGCCGACGGACCGCGCGAACAGCGGGGCAAGTACGAGGTCATCGGCACTCGCGGTACCCTCCGGGTGCCCCAGGTCTTTCGTCCGGACAAGCAGGATGGAGTGGGCGAACTGGTGATCACCGACGACCAGGGCCGCCAGCGCCGCGAAGTCGTCCATGGCGACCAGTATCCCGCCCAGATGGCGGCCTTCAGCGCCTGGGCCCGGGGAGAGGGGCCGGCCCCGGACGCCCCTACGGAGCTCATCGACCAGGCTCGCCTGATCGAGGCATGCCGGCGGTCGCTGCACGACGTTGTGATCGTGTCACTCTAGCGATGGCCGTCGGCGAGACCCGGAGGGGGAGGCGCGGGAACTCGCCGACGCCCTGAACGAGGCCTTCCAGGGTGTGGCGTTGGCCGATACTGGGTCAGTTTACTTGGCCATTAACAGCCGGCTGCACCACCGCCGGTGAAATCACCCCAGGCGGCTATGAGCGTGGCAGCATCGTTGCCATCGGTTTCGACCGTCAGCATTTCGCCGTTTCCTGTGCGTTGGTCGATGACCTGTCGGGCTTCGGCCTGATCCGTGCCCAGCGGCTGGTCGACGGCCTGCTGGACGATTTTCGCGGTCGGGCCCTGGCGCCGCCGAGAACATCATTCCCTCCCCCGCCGACATCATGAACGCCGAGCCGGAATTCATCGACAAGGCCGCCGAGGGCCTGGTGCTGGCCTTCTTCATCAGGGCGAGGTCTACACACCTGCCCGTCGCGGGCGCTGAACCAGGAGAGCATCTACGACGCTTTCATGGCCAAGCTCATGGAGCGCACCCTGTCGATCAAGCGTGGCAATCCGCTGGATACCGACGTCCAGGTGGGTGCCCAGGCCTCCCGGGAGCAGTTCGACAAGATCATGTCCTACATGGACATCGCCCGGAAGGAGAGCGCCGAGTTCCTGACCGGCGGTGTCGGACAACGCCTCGGAAATATCGAACATGCTATATGGCTCAGCGTGAGTCGCGCCTTTTTTATCCACGCAGCTACACGTCTCGGCCGCTATGCGTCATCATCTTCCGCCCGGTCCAGATGGAGACAGCATGGAGATGATCGACCTCGAGGCTCCCGACCTCCACCAGGAGCGATTGCGGCGCGTGGTGTCGCTGGTCAAGAGCAGCGGTGCACGACGGGTGCTCGACCTTGGGTGCGGCTCCGGTGGGCTGCTGCAGTATTTGCTGCGTGACCCACAGTTCGAGCGGGTGGTGGGCCTGGAGCTCTCCGGCGAATTGCTGGCCCAGGCCAAGCTGCGCCTGGAGGATCTGCCGGCCGCCCGCGAGGGGCGCCTCGAGCTAGTCTGCGGCTCTTATACCGAGGCCCACCCGGCGCTGGTCGGCTTCGAGGCGGCGGCCATGGTCGAGACCATCGAGCATGTTCCGCCCGAGTCGCTCTCCCGGGTCGAGCGCGCGGTCTTTGCCGGGCTGCGCCCGCAGCTGTTGGTGATGACCACCCCCAACCATGAATACAACCCGCTTTTCGACATGCCACCGGGCGAGTTCCGGGACCCCGACCACAAGTTCGAGTGGGATCGGGCGCGTTTTCGCGACTGGGCGCTCGGTGTGGCGCGCCGCAACGGCTATCGTGTGCGCTTCTCAGGGGTCGGCGACATGGACGATCACCTCGGCCAGCCGACCCAGGTGGCGTGCTTCACACGCTGACCCGAGGCTTCACGCCAGCCCCAGTACCCTGGCTCCCTGGCGGTGTCGTGCTCGTCGGTCGAGAAGGGCGGCGACGGCCAGGGTGCCGTAGCAGGAGAAGGAGAAGGAGAAGGGGAGGCGTGGCACCTGCGTGCCGTAGACCGAAGACGACAACTACAAGAGGAGAGCCATCATGAGCATCATCGAGCCGTCCACGTCACCCGCGGTGGATCCTCGGGAGCTAGAGGCTCGGGTCAAGGGGATCTATCGCGAGGTGGCCGAGACGCCGGAGGCGGACTTCCACTTCGAGATGGGGCGCGTCCTGGCCGAACGCCTGGGCTATGACCCGGCGGGACTGGACCGGATTCCCGGCGAGGCCATCGACTCCTTCACCGGCGTCGGCCACTTCCTGGATCTGGCGTCGATTCGCCCCGGCGAGAGGGTGCTGGACCTGGGCAGCGGCGCCGGGATGGACAGCTTTCTGGCCGCCCTGGCGACGGGGCCGGAGGGGCAGGTGCTGGGACTCGACATGACCGATGCCCAGCGCCACAAGGCCCAGCGCCTGGCCGAGGAGGCGGGGATTCGCAACGTCGAGTTCCATGCCGGCTATATCGAGTCGCCCCCCTTCGCTGACGGCAGCGTCGACGTCGTGATCAGCAACGGCGTCATCAACCTGTCGGCGGACAAGCCGCGGGTCTTTGCCGAGGCGGCCCGGGTCCTGCGACCCGGCGGGCGCCTGGCGCTGGCCGATATCGTCACGGAGACGCCGCTGCCGGAAAAGATCTCCTGCAATGCCACCCTATGGGCCGCCTGCATCGGCGGGGCCAGTCAGGTGGACGATTACCGGGCGGCCATCGAAGCGGCAGGGTTCGTGGTACAGACCCTGCGCCATCATCCCGAGTACCGCTTTCTGACCGACTCGGCGCGGGGTACCAGCGAGACCCACGGCGTCAGGAGCATCTCGCTGCTGGCCATCCGGCGCTGAGGTAGCGGCCTCGGCCGGCAGGTCGCGGCGCCCCGCAGTGGGGTGCGGCGTCCTTGTCTTGGCGTCTGGACAGGTTAGCATGGCGGTATCCCCCTCATCCGTCTCGAGGAGCCGTCATGTGGCAACAGCAGGAACTGCGTCTCGCGCCGCGCTCGCGCGGCTTTCACCTGATCACCGACGAGGTGGTCGACGGCCTGCCCGCGTTGCGGGAGGTCGACATGGGGCTGCTGCACCTGCAGCTGCTGCACACCTCGGCGTCTCTGACCCTCAACGAGAATGCCGACCCCGACGTGCGTCATGATCTGCATGCCTTCCTGCACGAACGGATCCCCGGCGATCTTCCCTATTTCCGCCATACCCTCGAGGGGCCTGACGACATGCCGGGCCATGTCTGCGCCAGTCTGCTCGGCACCCAGTTGACCCTGGCGGTGCGTGACGGCCGTCTGGTCCTTGGCACCTGGCAGGGGCTATGGCTGGGAGAGCACCGCGACCATGGCGGGGCGCGACGGCTGATCGCCACCCTCAACGGCGCCTGATCCGCGCCTTGCCGCCCATGGGCGGGATCGAACGGCTGGGCGGATGTCAGGGGCAAGTGTCGCCGATAAGCAGTTCGGTGGTCATGACGCAGGACTCTGCGGGCTCCAGCCCGAGGATCATGCGTGCGGCGATGCGGCCCTTCTCGGTGCTGTCCTGGCGGATGGTGGTTAATCGAGGGGCGCGATACTGTCCCTCGGCGATGCCGTCGAAGCCGGTGATGCGCAGGTCCTCGGGGATGCGTAGGCCACGCTGCTCGGCGAGTGTCACCACGGTCAGGGCGATGCGGTCGGACATGCACAGCAGCAGGTCGGGGCGTTCGGCGTCCGGCAAATCGAGGATCTCCTCGATCACCAGCGTGCAGACTTCGAAGGTGTTCTCCTCGATGTTCCACATCGGCACCTCGGCCGGGTCCATGCCGACCTCGACGAAGGCCTTCTGGAAGCCGCTGAGGCGGGCCCGGGTGATGGTACGTTCGGCCGAAAGCAGCGCCCGGTCACTGCCGATTCGGCCGTTGCAGGGCTGCTCGGTCAGCCGCAGGTTTATCACCGCGGGGCGTCGGGTCGGCGTCTTGAGGGCATGGCGGGCGATGGCATGGCACGCCGGCTCGTTGTCGATGTGCACCGCAGCGTGATCGTCGATATTGAAGTCCACCGCCACCAGGGGACGCTCGGGAGGGAGGTCGGAGAACAGCTTCAGGCTGGGCATCAGGCCATAGATGATGAAACCGTCGGCGATGCTCGAGGCGCCGGGCACGCTGGCGGCGTTCTGGCGCCCCGACAGCAGCAGCAGGGTATGGCCACGGGTATCGAGCACCTCGGCGATGCCCGAGAGCAGTTCGCTCGCCACGGCATCGTTGAGGCTGTAGGTGAGGGTCTCGGCGAGGATCACGGCGATGATCTGGGAGCGGCCCGTGCGCAGGCTGCGAGCCCGTGCATCGGGCCCGCTGTAGCCCACGCGCTGCGCCTCGCTGAGGATATGCGCGCGCAGTTTCGGGGAGAGCTGGTCGGGCCGGTTGAAGGCGTTGGAGATAGTGGCTGTCGAGACGTCGAGCTCGCGAGCCAGGTCCTTCAATGTGATGCGGCGAGAGGGGGGCACGAGTTCGACTCCATAAGGCTGTAACGATTTAGTTAGCAGCCTAGCATGGACCGCCTGGGGGAGAGTAGCCTCCCGGGCGGTCGTTCGAGAACCTCGGCTCGCAACGCCGTCAGGCAGCGCGTCGGCTCGTGGCAAGCTCGAGTGCCCGGTCCTGGGCATCGAACAGGTGCACATGCTCGAGATCCGGGACCAGCGCGACCCGCTGGCCGAGGCTCCAGCGGCTGGGGGCCTCGCTGCGGTGGATCAGCAGGGTGTCGCCGGCCATGGGTTCGAGATAGACATAGACCTCGTTGCCCAGGTACTCGACGTTGATGATCTCGAAGCTGTTTTCGCCCTCCGCCTCGGCCAGGCACAGATGCTCGGGACGCACGCCCAGGGTCAGCTCGCTTCCAGGGCGTTGACCGCTGGCGTCCTGGGGCAGGGCCTGTTCGCCGAGCCCCGGCGTCTTGACCTTGCACCCATCGCCATCACTGCCGAGCAGCTCCGCCGGCATGAAGTTCATGGTGGGTGAGCCAATGAACCCCGCGACGAACTTGGTAGCCGGTTGCAGGTAGAGCGTCTGGGGGCTGCCGACCTGCTCGATGCGCCCGTCGCGCAGCACCACGATCTTGTCGGCGAGGGTCATGGCTTCTACCTGGTCGTGGGTGACGTAGATCATGGTGGAGCCCAGGCGATGGTGCAGGCGGGCGATCTCGTTGCGCATCTGCACGCGCAGCGAGGCGTCGAGGTTCGACAGCGGCTCGTCGAACAGGAGAACGCGTGGCTCGCGCACCATGGCGCGGCCCATGGCCACGCGCTGACGCTGGCCGCCGGAGAGCTCCTTGGGCTTGCGATGCAGCAGTTCCTCGAGCTGCAGAATGCGGGCCGTGGCCATCACTCGGTCATCGACGGTCTCTTTGGCCATCTTGGCCAGCTTTAGGCCGAAGGCCATGTTCTCGTAGACCGTCATGTGTGGGTAGAGAGCATAGGACTGGAACACCATGCCGACACCGCGCTCGCGGGGCGGCAGGTCGTTGACCACGTCGTCGCCGATCCTCAGCTCGCCGTCGGAGATCGACTCGAGTCCGGCGATCAGGCGCAGCAGGGTCGACTTGCCGCAGCCCGAGGGGCCGACGAAGACCACGAACTCGCCGTCGCCGACCTGCAGGTCGACATTCTTGATGATGTGGTCGTGCCCGAAGGTCTTGTTGAGTTTTTCCAGGGTGACGCTTGCCATCTTGTGACTCCTCGCCGGCCATGGGGCCGGCTCTTGTTGTGTGTTGTCAGTGGTCGAGGGTGAGGTAGGCCGCCTGATAGGGCGGCAGGGTCAGGGTGTTGCCGTCGAGCGCCGCCGCGAAACCGTGCCCCTGGAGCGAGGTACTGGCCTGTGGCAGCGTCGTGCTCAATGTCTTGTCGCCCAGGTTGAAGACACATAGCAGGCGCTCCTGGCCGCGTTCGCGGACGAAGCCGAGCAGCTCTTCACCGACGTCGACCAGGCTGAGGTCACCGTCGATCAGCGCGGGATGCGAGGCGCGAAAGGCCAGCAGCGTGCGGGTCGCGGTGAGCACCGAGGCGCTGTCGTCCTGCTGAGCCTCGACCGCCAGCGGCAGGTGGCGTTCCTCCACCGGCAGCCAGGGTTCCACGCTGGAGAACCCGCCCTGCGGAGCCTGGCGCCAGGGCATCGGTGTGCGACAGCCATCGCGGCCCTTGAACTCCGGCCACAGCACCTTGCCGTAGGGATCCTGGATGCGCTCGAAGGGCACCTCGGCCTCGGGCAAGCCGAGCTCCTCACCCTGATAGAGGCAGACGCTACCGCGCAGCGAGAAGAGAAGGGCCAGGCTCACCTTGGGGTAGGCCACGGGATCTTCGTCCTGGCCCCAGCGGGTGGCACTGCGCACTACGTCGTGATTTGACAGTGCCCAGCAGGGCCAGGCGTCGCCGGCCAGGCGCTGGAAGCGTTCGATCACCTCGCGGAGATAGGCCGGCGAGTGGGGCGCGTTGAGCAGGTCGAAGGTGTAGGCCATGTGCAGCTTGTCGCCGCCGGCGGTGTATTCGGCCATTCGTTCGAGGGGGTTGTCATCGCCGATCTCGCCCACCGTGGTGGTGCCTGGGAATTCGTTCATCAAGGCACGCAGGTCCTTGAGGAAATCCAGGTTCTCCGGGCGACTGATGTCGTGGACATGCCGCTGCCAGGTATAGGGATTGGCCTCCGGGGCGCCCAGGGTCTTGGCCTCGCCCTTGGGTACCGGTGGGTTGTCGGTGAGGTCGGGATCATGGAAGTAGAAGTTGACGGTATCCAGGCGGAAGCCATCGACCCCCAGTTCCAGCCAGAAGCGCATATTGTCCAGTTGAGCTTTCCTGACTTCTGTGTTATGGAAGTTCAGATCCGGCTGGCTGGTCAGGAAGTTGTGCAGGTAGTACTGGCGGCGCCGGGAATCGAAGGTCCAGGCCGGGCCGCCAAAGATCGACAGCCAGTTGTTGGGCGGCGTGCCGTCGGGCTTGGGGTCGGCCCAGACGTACCAGTCGGCCTTGGCATTGATGCGATCGGCGCGGCTCTCCCGAAACCAGGGGTGCTGGTCCGAGGAGTGGCTGATCACCTGATCGATCATCACCTTCAGCCCCAGCGCGTGAGCCTTGGCCAGCAGTGCCTTGAAGTCGTCAAGGCTGCCGAACATCGGGTCGACGCCGCGGTAGTCGCTGATGTCGTAGCCGAAGTCGAGCATCGGCGAGGTGAAGAAGGGCGACAGCCAGATACCGTCCACGTTCAGGCTGGCGACATAGTCCAGCTTCTCGGTGATGCCGGCGAGATCGCCGATGCCATCGCCGTTGGCGTCCAGGAAGCTGCGTGGATAGATCTGGTAGATGACGCCGCCGCGCCACCAGCTCAGGTTGTCTTGCATCTTGGGTTCCATGTGTTGGTTCATCCTTTGACGGCGCCGGCGGTAAGCCCGGAAACAATTCGCTTCTGGAAGATCATCACCAGGATCACCAGGGGCACCGTGACGGTCACCGAGGCGGCCATGATCGGGCCCCAAGGCAGCTCGTGCTGGCTGCCGCCGGAGATCAGGGCAATCGCCACCGGCACGGTGCGCTGGTCGTCGGTGAGGGTGAAGGTCAGGGCAAAGAGGAATTCATTCCAGGCGGCTATGAAGGCCAGCAGGCCGGTGGTCGCCATGGCCGGCCACATCAGCGGGAGGAATACCTTTGTGATGGTCACCCAGGGGGTGGCGCCATCCATGATCGCCGCTTCTTCCAGCTCCATGGGCAGCTGCTTCATGAAGGTGGTCAGCACCCAGACGGTGAAGGGCAGGGTGAAGATGGTGTAGCTGAGGATCAGGCCGGCCGGGTTGTTGTAGAGGCCGAGCCCGCGGATCACCTCGAACAGCCCGGAGAGTACCGCCACCTGGGGGAACATCGAGACCCCAAGGATCGTCAGCATCACTGTGGCACGACCCCGGAAGCGGACCCGGCCCAGGGCATAGGAGGCGGTGATGCCGAGCAGCAGGGCGATGGTCACTAGGCTGACCGAGACCAGGATAGAGTTGAAGATGGCGCGTACGAAGCTGCCCTGACTGAAGATCGTTATGTAGTTGGTAAAATCTAGCGAATCCAGCCAATAGCTCACGGTGAACAGCTCGCTGGAGGGTTTCAGTGAGGTGATTACCGCGTAGTAGAAGGGAAAGATGGCGTAGATCATCACCACGGCAATCAAGGCATAGAACCCGACCCGCTTGGCGAGCTTGGTCAGCTGATACTGGTTCATTGGTCCACTCCCAATTGACGGCGGCCGAGATAGAGGTAGATCACCACGGCCAGGGCGATGATCAGGAACAGCATCGTCGAGGCGGCACTGCCGTAACCGACATCCTGGAACTCGACCAGCTGCTGGCGGGCGTAGATCGACATGGTCATGGTGCTGGTGGAATTGGAGGTCAGCACATAGATCACGTCGAATACCCGCAGGGCGTCGAGCAGACGGAAGATCACCGCCACCATCAGCGCCGGGGTGATCAGCGGCAGGGTAACCCTGAAGAACACTCGCACAGGATGGATGCCGTCGACCTCGGCGGCCTCGTAGCAGTCCTTGGGCAACATCTGCAGGGCGGCCAGCACCAGTAGGGCGACGAAGGGAATGGTCTTCCACACATCGACCATGATCACCGCCCACATCGACAGCGAGGCATCGGCGGTCCAGGCGAGTGGCGCATCGATCAGCCCCAGGCCCATGAGCATGTGGTTGATGATCCCGAACTGGTCATTGAGCATCCAGGCCCACATCTTGGCCGACACGATGGTGGGGATCGCCCAGGGGATCAGCACTGCGGCGCGCACCAGCATGCGGCCCTTGAACTCGGCATTGAGCAACAGGGCGACGATGACGCCGAATACCACCTCCAGCGACACCGAAACGACGCTGAAGTAGAGAGTGTTCCACACCGAGTTCCACCACACCGGGTCGGTGAGCAGGCCGTACCAGGCGCCATCGTCATAGACCAGGTAGTTTTCGATGCCGATGAAGGCGGCACCGGCGGTGTCCGACAGCGAGGCATCGGTGAAGCTGAAGTAGAAGGTGCGTAGCAGTGGCCAGCCGGCGACCAGCGCCAGCGCCACCAGCATGGGCGCCAGGAACAACCAGGCGGCGCGAACCCGCTGGCGACGCACCTTGGTGCCGCGGTAGCCGGCCTTGGCGAGGCGCCCCTTGGCGGGAGCGCTATCGGTTGATTGAGTCGTCATGATGACCTCCGATTACCAGCGGCGGCGCTTGATGCGCGAGAGTTCACTGTCCACTTGTGAGACGGCTTCGGCACCGCTCTGGTCTCCGGAGAGCACCTGGTGCACGGCGTTGAAGAAGCTGTTGCTGACGCGGCCGTAGTTGTCGCCGGTGGGCGCCGAGGGGCGTGCCACGGCATTGGTGAAGGTCTCGTAGAGGGTGCCGAAGAAAGGCACCGCCGTGAGCACTTCCTCGTCCTCGTAGAGGGAGGCCAGGGTGGGGTTATAGGCGCCCTCGATGGCGCGGCGCTTCTGCTCCGCCTCGCCGGTCAGGAAGGCCACCAGGTCGGCGGCAACCTCGGGGTTCTCGGTGTAGCGGGACACGGCCAGGTTCCATCCGCCGAGCGTGGCGGCACTCTCCTCGCCCTCGGCGCTAGGCAGCTTGACCACACCAACCTTGTCGCGCACGTCGCTGTCCTCGCTCTGGGCCAGTGACCAGGCATAGGGCCAGTTTCGCATGAACACCGCATTGCCACTCTGGAAGAGCCCGCGGGCTTCCTCTTCGGTGTAGTTGAGGGCGCCTTTCGGGGAGATGTTGCCGATCCAGCTGGCAGCCAGGTCCAACGCTTCGGCAGCACGCTGGTTATCGATGGTGATCTCGCCGTCGGCGTCAACGATGGTGCCGCCACCGTAGCTGGCGATCCACTCCAGGGCGTTGCAGGTCAGGCCCTCGTAGGCACGGCCCTGAAAGACATAGCCCCACATCCTGTCGTTGCCGGCCTCGCGCTCGACGGCCTGGATCTCAGTGGCGATCTCGGTGAGCTCTTCCCAGGTCTCGGGGGCTTCGAAGCCATGCTTCTCGAGCAGGTCCTTGCGGTAGTAGAGCACCCCGGCATCGGTGAACCAGGGCATCGCCACCAGGCGATCGTCGATGGTGTTGTTGGCGACGATGGTCTCGAAGTGGCCGGCGGCGGCGTCCTCACCCAGGACGTCCTCAAGATCGAGCAGATGGTTGGCAAGTAAGCCCGGCCAGACCACATCGATCTGCATCACGTCGATATCGCTGGATTGAGCCGAGAGGATCTGCTGGTAGAGCGACAGGCGCTCGGTGGAGGAGTTAGGAGTGGAGACGATGTCTACCTCGTGGCCGGTCTGCTCTTCCCACTGCTTGATGCCCTGCTCGCATAGCGCGAGCTCGGCGCCGACGGCGCCACAGGAGATGGTCAATTCCGCGGCCTGGGCCTGGCTGCTGCCGGCGGCAGCGCCGGCCAGGGCGATGGCAGAGATTAGCGTTTTCTTGTACATGCTGGCTTCCTCGTCACTTGTTGTTGTCGCTGTGGTAGGGGAAAGACCGGTTGCGATGCGTTGTCCGCGGGTCTCGTAACCGTTCGTGCCCCATGTCTTAAACGATTAAGATCGTAGTCCGCCCAGTTAGCCGTTGCTCAGCCTGGATTTCAACCACGACTTTGGTCGCAGTCTTGCCGGCCGTCAGGCGACTTCGTGGCCGCGGGCCGCCTCCAGCAGGGCATACCAGTCCTGACGCGGCAGGGACACCCGTGCCTCGTCCTGCAGGGCCGTGATCCGCGCCGGGTTGAGGGTGCCGATCACCGGCACCGGCGAGCCCGGCAGGCGACGCAGCCAGGCCAGGGCGAGGCCGGCGGGGCTGACGCCATGGTAGGTGGCCAGGCGCTTCAGGGCCTGTCCGGCGGCGCCCTCGAACAGCGCGCCGCCATCCAGGGGCGACCAGGCCATGGGCGAGAGATCGTCCCGGCGCAGGGCATCGAACTCTCCGTTGAACAGGGGGGCCGAGTGGGTGAGCGAGAGCTGTAGCTGGTGGTGTGTCAATGGTTGAGACAGTGCGGCCTTGAGGCGTCGCCACTGCTCGGGCAGGAAGTTGGAGACCCCCAGCGCGGCGACCTTGCCGGCTCGGACGGCATCATCCAGCCCCCGGGCGGTGGCCTCGGCCTCCATCAGCGGGTCGGGACGGTGGATCAGGAAGAGGTCCAGCCGCTCGACCCCGAGTCGCGCCAGGGCCCGGTCGATGGCGCCGGCAAGCCACTCTGGTGAGCTGTTGTAGTGCTTGGTCTCGCCGTGGGTCATCAGGATGCCGGCCTTGGTCACCACCTTCACCCGGGCGGCGAGACTCGGTCGATGGCGTAAGGCTTCGCCGAACAGGTGCTCGTTGCGGCCGTCACCGCCGTAGATGTCGGCGTGGTCGAACCAGTCAAGCCCCTGGTCGAGACGGGCCTCGATCCAGTCGGCCAGCCGCTCGGGTGTCTGGAGTTCATCGGCCTCATGCAGGCGCATCATGCCCAGCATCAAGGAGAGGGGAGGCTGTCCGGGCGTCATCGTGTTTCCTCGTCGTGGTGTCGGGGGCAGGGTATGCCATGGCAGGAGGCGTTTTGTAGTTTTATTACCGAGAATCTCTTTCGTTCCCGGTCATTTCTTAGACATTGGTAGTAATATTAACAAATAGGTTTGTGGTCAATGTCTGAATCGATTAAGTTCCTCGGGTGTCTTTCGTCGGGGTGCGACTCCCCGGCACCGGGGCCATCCCCTTTTCTGTGATCACCACCAGCCGCGACAACAACAAAGGACGAGAACGACCATGCACACTGCCACGTTCAAGAAGCCGCTCGCCATTGCCATCGCTTCCGCTAGCCTGGGGCTCGCCGGGATAGCGGGTGCCGACAATCACTCCCTCGAGGAGCGTCTCGCCGAGCTGGAGGCGCGCATCGCCGCCGCCGAGCAGCGGGCCGATGCCGCCGAACAGCGCGCGGACCTGGCCGAGCAACAGGCCGAGGGTCGCCTGTTACCGGACGAGGTCGAGGAGCGCCTGGCCAGGGTCGAGCGCCAGGCGAGCGGAGAGGAAGGCTTCTCCTTCAACGTCTATGCGCGCTCCGGCCTGCTGATCGGTGAGGATGGCAAGAGCGCCGAGGGCGGCCCCTACGTGACACCGGCCGGTTCTCTGGGCGGAGCCGTGGGGCGCCTGGGCAACGAGCCGGACACCTACGCCGAGGCGATCTTCAACTACAAGATGCGCTTCGATAACGGCGCCAAGGCCCACTACCGCACGATGATCGCTGACGGCACGACCACCAGCAACGACTGGACCGCCGCCGAGTCCAACCTCAACGTGCGCCAGGTCTATGCCGAATTCAGCGATCTGCCGAGCTTCACCGGCGCCTTCGAGAATGCCTCCATCTGGGCGGGCAAGCGCTTCGACCGTGACAACTTCGATATCCACTGGATGGATACCGATTTCATCTTCCTCTCCGGCACCGGGGCGGGGATCTACGACATGCAATTGGCCGACAGCTGGACGTCCAACTTCTCCCTCTACGGCCGCAGCTTCAGCGACTTCCCCGTGACACGCGAGTCGCCAGGGGATGACAGCGGCGATACAGATAACCTGATCCTGACCTCCAACAATTATTTCGGTAACTGGCAGTGGATGGTCAACGGCATGTCCGCCGCCGACAATGACGAGCGCGATATCGGTGAAGGTCAGGAAGCCGCCGAATCCGGTTTCCACACCATGGTGGCGTACCACGGCGACAGCTTCTTCGGCCTGGGGGAGGGTAATTACAAGGCCGCCGTACTGCACGGTCAGGGCCTGGGCGCCGAGACCAAGGGCATCGGCGCTCGCGGCGATCTGACCGAGGATGCCACCGCGACTCGCGTTGGCCTCTACGGCACCACCTATGTGGCCCCCAGGTGGCGTGTGGCCCCGGCGATCCTGGCGGAGACCAGCGAAGACCGCTACGTCGACGGCGACCAGTACGACTGGGCGACTCTCAACGTGCGCCTGGCCAACGAGCTGACCCAGAACTTCGAGATGCAGTACGAGGCCAGTTACCAATGGATGGACCTCGACCCCCAAGGCTTTGACGGTCGCACCGCGGTCGAAGGGGACTATACCAAATTCACCGTCGCCCCGACCTTCAAGCCCCAGGTGGGCGGCTTCTGGCAGCGTCCGGAGATCCGCCTGTTCGCCTCCTGGAGCGACTGGGACGAGGAGTTGAATGACTACAGCGCCGGTGACGCCTTCGGCAGCGATGAGTTCACCGGCAGCCAGTGGACCTTCGGCGTGCAGACCGAAGTCTGGTTCTGACGTCAAGGCCCGGCACCTGCCGGGGCTTGTCTGCCTGTTGTTTCGATGCTTGCCCGTGGCGTGATGCTGCGGGCTTTTTGCATTGGCTGGAAACGTCAACGGCGACTCCAGGAGCGTCGCCGTTAGCGCATGGTATCTCTTGTCGTTACGCCGGCCCGCTCGGTGAAAGGCATGGTAAGGACCAGTGATAGCAGTTTGCTAGCCATACTGCAGTGGAAGACGACGCGCTTGAGCCGGTCTGGTCGGTCGGGTTGAGAAGGGGCTCACTCCTCCGGCTGGTACTTGTAGCCGACGCCATAGACTGAGCGGATCACCTCGCGCTCGGGCCAGGTATCGGCGATCTTGCGGCGCAGCTTCTTGACGTGGCTGTCCACGGTCCGCTCCGAGACGATGCGATGGTCGCGATACATGTGGTCCATCAGCTGCTCGCGGGTAAAGATTCGCCCGGGTGAGTGCATCATCACCTTCAGCAGCTGGAACTCCACGGCGGTGAGGCCCAGGTCGTGGCCGTCGGCCAGGGCCTGCCAACCCTCTTCGTCGAGGACCAGGTCGCTGCCAGTGGCGGCGGGCGAGGTGGCCGCCCGGCTGCGGCGCAGCACGGCCTTGGCTCGTGCCACCACCTCACGGGGGCTGAAGGGCTTGCAGATGTAGTCGTCGGCGCCCAGCTCCAGGCCCAGCAAGCGGTCGACTTCCTCGACCCGGGCGGTGAGCATGATGATCGCCATCTCTGGCCATCTCTGGCGGATCTCACGGCACAGGGTCAGGCCGTCGGTGCCCGGCAGCATCAGATCGAGCAGCACCAGCTCCGGGCGCTCCCGGCAATCCTCGAGCCAGGGCATCACGGCATCACCGTGGTCCAGGTGGTGGCTGGTGAAGCCGCTGCCCTGTAGGTAGTCAGCGACCAGGCGGGCGATCTTGGGCTCATCCTCGACGATCAGGATCCGGTCCTGATCGGTGTCCGGTGTGCTCATGCGGCGTGCTCCCTGAATTGGTGGTCCTCGATGGCGGGAAAGGTCAGGGTCCAGCATAACCCGCCTAGCGGCGAGGGAGAGGCCTCCATGCGCGCGCCGTGGGCGCGCGCCAGGGCGATGGCAATCGACAACCCCAGGCCGCTGCCGCCACTGGTGCGGTTGCGCGATCCCTCGACCCGGTAGAGCCGCTCGGTGAGTCTCGGCAGCTCGGCTTCGGGCACGCCTGGGGCGCTGTCTTCCCAGTTCACCTTCACTTGCCCCTGGTGGACAACGAGCCTTACGTGCAGCCGTCCCGGGGCAGATGTATAAGCGCAGGTGTTGTCGATCATGTTGTTCCAAAGCTGGCGCAGCCGTTGGGTGTCGCCGCGGATCCAGGCCGGGCCCTCGATCTCTCGCTCCAGGCGAATGCCGCTGTCAGCGAGCCATCCACTGGCCTCATCGAGGCGCGAGGTGAGGCTCTCTGCCAGGTTCAGGGGAGCCAGTTGAACCTCCAGGGCGCCGGCGTCGCTCTGCGAGAGCAGGCGCAGGTCGGCCACCAGGCGCTCCAGCTGGCCGACCTCCTGGGCCAGCGAGTGCAGATTGTCCTGATCCAGTGCACGGATGCCGTCCTGCATGGCCTCGATCTCGCCTCGCAGCACCGCCAGCGGCGTACGCAGTTCGTGAGCGATATCGGAGACCCAGCGGTTGCGCGCCTCGCGACTGGCCTCCAGGGTGGCGGCCAGCACGTTGAAGTCGTGGGCGAGGCTCGATAGCTCATCGCGGCCGCGCTCCTCCAGGCGGGTGCTGTAGTCGCCCTCGGTGAGGCGCCGAGTGGCCTGCGCCATGCCGCGGGTGCGTCGTCCCAGCCACCAGGAAAGGCCCCCTGCCAGCAGCAGCGAGGCCAGGCCCAGGGAGGCGACGATGATGCTCAGGTTACGCTGCTGGCGGGACAGGAAGATGCGGTCCATGCGCGCCATCAGCTGCTGAGGCGGGCGGTAACCAAGCATCCCGACCTCGCGGCCGCCACTCTCGATGGGTAGCCAGCGCAGGGTGGCCGCCTGCTCGTCGTCGTCAGGCGGCAGGCCTATCACCGGCAGGCCGGAGGCGTCATGAAGTACGAAGTCCTTGGGGTCACCCAGGCGGCGCTCGATGCCCTCCGGCGGTGGCGTGTCGCCGGGCCACAGCTGGCGGCGCACCAGGCGGTGCCAGGCGCGGGGTGACTGGCGCAGCCACTGCCAGTCGCCGCGGTTGGCCCACTCTTCGCCGAGCCCCTCGGCCAGCGTCTCGGCACGGCGGGTCTGGGTCTGGTCCAGGTACTCGATGAATCCCTGGTCGAGGCTGCGTGAGACCGCCAGGAATACCAGCCCGGAGATGGCCACGTTGACCACCAGGATGATCGCGAACAGCTTGATACCGAGCCGCGATACGGCCGGGTGGGGAGGGCTGGGTGAGCGCATGGACGTGCTCCGGGAGCGTGGGGCGGCGAGGATGTGATGTATTCTCGCCGTTCGGCGTGCAGCCATCGGTCAGTTTCTGTGCAGGCAATGTGAAGCTTGAGATCAGCCTCACCCATGCCGTCACCGCCGGCAAGAGCGTCGACGGTCACGGCAGGATTCTGTCACAGCGAGAGCAGGAAGAGGATCAGCGGAGGTGACATCAGCGAGAGGATAAAGCCGCTGACCACGGCCACCGGCACGCAGGATACGCCCCCGTGCTGCTGGATCACCGGCAGGGTGAAGTCCATGGAAGTGGCACCCCCGTAGCCGATCGCCAGGGCTGCATGGTTGCGGATCACCAGCGGGATCAACACGAAGGCGAGCAGTTCCCGGGCCAGGTCGTTGAAGAAGGCCACCCCACCCATCAGCGGGCCTAACTGGTCACCGACCAGAATGCCGGAAAGCGAGTACCAGCCGAAGCCGGCGGCCAACGCCAGCCCCTCGTTCCATGCGAGGTCCAGCAGCGGTGCCGCGAGCAGGCCGCCGACCAATGAACTGGTGGCCAGCGTCAGGGCGATGGCCAGGCCGAAGCGGTTGAGGACGATCTGGCGCAGCGACATGCCGGAATTGCGCAGCTGGCAGCCGATCAATGCCAGCAGGGCATAGAGCACCCATTCGGCCAGGGTCTCGGCCGTGGCGAACAGGCCGCTACCGGTGAGCCACTCCAGCAGCAGCCCGATCACCACGCCGGCCACGACCGTTGCCACCAGAGCGAGCGAGCCGGCCATGGCGGCCCATTTGCTGGTGGGTGCCCCTGCCACTACCGTCGTGGGGGCGGCGGTCAGGCCCAACCGACGTGACAGCCACCAGAGGGCCGCCAGGTTGCAGGCCGAGATCACCACGAACAGCAGCATGGCCTGACCGCCCAGCCGCGAGAGCTGGTCTGCCAGATTGTCCAGGCCCGCCAGGCTCACGCCCATCAGCAGCAGGATCACATAGATCGAGGCGTTCACGCCGCGGTTGATCAGGGCCATCAGCCGGGTATCCCGCACCGGCACCAGATAACCGAGTACCAGCGGCAACAGCACGATCACCAGACCGCTCAGCATCGAGACTCCCTTCCCGTTCAGGGGCCGCCGGCGGCGACCGAAAGCCGCCCACTCTAGTCAATTTCTCTTCTGTGAGGAAGCGAGCTCGGCGCTGGAGAGGGTCAGGTCGGTCAGGGCCAGTTGGCTTTTCCGCTTGCCGTCGCGGTGGTATTCCATGGCCAGCAGCAGGCCCGGCACCTCGGGATGAAAGCTGAACACCATGCGCTTTTCAGGAGAGTCCGGTTCGGTGACTTCCACCCGGATCGCTTCGAAGCGCCCGGCGGGCAATTCGAGCATCCGGCGGTCCAGCCGGCTGTAGTCGACCCGTTCTTCGCGACCGCGGTGGTCGAGGTAGCGCAGCCGGCAGGGCGTATCGCAGTCGTCGACGACGGCTCGCCGGGAGAGCTCGAACAGAGCGGCCTGGCGGTCGGGCAGCTGGGCCAGGGCCTCTTGGCCCAGTTCATAGTCCTTGCCGATGCCCATCAGGCTGTAGCCGCTGGCGTAGTACAGCGAGCGGGTCCCCTCGCCGATGATGAACAGGCTGCGTTCGTGTCCTCGGGCCACCGCGATGGCGGCACGCATGCTGCTTTGCCAGTTCAGCCCGTCACGGCTCAGGCGATGCTCGACGGTGGTGCTCGGCCAGCCGGCGACCTCGAGCCGGTAGCGGGCATCGAAGGGGCGCGGCTCAGCAGCATGGACGCTGCCGAAGGACAGCATCAGGAGCAGCATGAGGGCGGCGCAACGGTGCAGCGTTAAAGGCATGCGAAGACTCCATGGCCGACAAAGGGGCAGGAGTGAGAGTCCCCGCTGGTTCAGGGGTTCCCGCCAGCAAGCGCCTAATGCATTTCCCCGACGGGCTACCAAAACCTCGTGCCTCGAGGCGCGTGTGCTGGTGATGGTCCGCCACTTCCTCGATCATGACAAGCCGGTGGCGGCCATCTGCCATGCTCGACTGAAGCGTACGGGCCCGGTTTGACGAAACTAGACGACTGGTCTATTCTATTTGCCATGAAGACGCACGCCACCCGCGATAAGCTCATCGAGATCGGCGCCGACCTGATTGCCGAGCAGGGATTCAATGCCACCGGCATCAATGCGGTGCTTAGCCGGGCCGGGGTCCCGAAGGGATCCTTCTACCACTATTTCTCGAGCAAGGATGATTTCGGCCTGGCCGTCATAGACGCTTTTGCGGAGCAGTATGACGTTCGGCTGGCGGCGATCTTCGAAGCTACCGATGCCTCCCCGCTGATGCGACTGCGCCGCTATTTCGCCGCCGGCAAGTCAGACATGCTTTCCTGCGATCATGCCCGCGGTTGTCTGATCGGCAACCTGGGCCAAGAGCTTTCGGCGCGCAGCGAGGCCTTCCGGGCTCGCCTGGATCAGGTATTCCGTGCCTGGGAGCACCGGTTGGTGGCATGCCTCGAGGAGGCTCGTTCCGTCGGCGAGGTGCCGGACGATATCGATTCCGAGGCGCTGGCAAGCTTCATCATGGCCGGCTGGGAAGGCGCTATCCTGCGCGCCAAGACGGTCAAGTCCCTGGCCCCCATGGAATGTTTCGAGTCGATTCTCTTTCGCCAGGTGCTGAACAGTGAGCTTCCCGTGACGAGTTGATTCTCAGCCCCGCGTCGCTTAATGCGTGTGCGCTTTGAATATAGTAGACCGGTCTAAAGAATTGCGAGATAGGGAGATCGTCTTCCCTAACCTCATGGTCGTCGCTGCGAAACGACAGACAATCCGAGACCGGCTGAATAGCCGGCCTGAATCCTTAGAGCCCGCGGTCGTGTCGACCGCAGGTCTTACAAGCTGATGCAATCCAGAGGAGAAGAGTCCATGTCCGAGATCAACGGCAAGGTCGTCATCATTACCGGAGCCAGTAGCGGCCTCGGCGAAGCCACCGCCCACCGCCTGGCCAGGGGCGGCGCCAAGCTAGTGCTCGGTGCCCGCCGCGAGGAGCGTCTCGAGGCGCTGCGCGATGCCATCGTCGAGCAGAGCGGCGAGGCCATCTACCGTGTCACCGACGTCACCGATCGCGACCAGGTCGAGGCCCTGGCCTCCGCCGCCAGGGAGGCCTATGGCCGCATCGACGTGCTGGTCAACAACGCCGGCCTGATGCCGCTGTCGCCGCTCGACCAGCTCAAGGTCGACGAGTGGGAGCAGATGGTCGACGTCAACATCAAGGGCGTGCTCTACGGCATCGCCGCGGTGCTGCCGACCATGCGCGAGCAGCATGCGGGCCATATCATCAACCTCTCCTCGGTGGCCGGCCATGTGGTCTTCCCGGCCTCGGCCGTCTATTCCGCCACCAAGTATGCGGTCAAGGCGCTCTCCGAGGGCATCCGCCAGGAGGGCGGCGAGGAGATCCGTTCCACCAACATCTCCCCGGGGGCGGTGGCCACCGAGCTGACCACCACCATCAGCGACCCCGATACCGCCAAGGGCGTGGATGAGCTCTACGAGATGGCCATCGATGCCGATGCCATTGCCCGGGCGATCGCCTATGCCATCGAACAGCCGGCGGATGTCGACGTCAACGAGCTGATCATCCGTCCCACCAAGCAGCCGCTCTAAGCAAGCGGACACTTTCATCCAACGGGTGAGACACGTGCCTTTTGGATGACACGAGGCAAGCCGGGCCAGGTCGAGAGCGACCTGGCCCGGCTGCGTTGGTGATCCGGGTATCGGGAGATGGCGTATGCCTAGTTGATCAGGTGCTGGAAGGCGAACATCGCCATGAAGGCGAGCGTGATCGCGGTTCCGATCGCGGGCAGTGATACTTCCAGGGCCATTTTCTGAGGCTACTCCGGCGTCAGGTCTTCGACTGTAGACGCTCGAGCTCTGGGCTCAATTCGATCGGGTAGTCGCTCTCGCCCTCCGCTAGTCGTCTGACGTCCTCGGGGAAGCGGTCGAGAGCATCCGTGACCCGCTCGCGGGCGTCATCGGCCCGCGCCATTTCGTCATCGTCCAAGCGGCCCGCGCGTACCAGCGGGCGCAGCAGGGGCTCGCCGGCTTCGATCTCCTCGTCACGCAGGGCGATGATGTCGCCGACGTAGCGGCCGCGCTCGTCCTGGCGACGATACAGCTGCTTGCGACAAGGCAGATTGATCTTGCCCGGCGAGTGCTTGACCCGCGGGGTGCCGGCATACTCCACCAGCTTATAGGAGAGGTCGATCACCGGCGCATCGGCGGCGACGCCCATCTGTGTGCCGACGCCGAAGGCATCGATGGGGGCGCCATCCTCGAGCAGCGTCGCGATCTTGTGCTCGTCGAGGCCGCTGCTGGCGACGATGGTGAGGTCATCGTGCCCCGCCTCGTCGAGCAGGGCGCGCGCGCCCTTCGCCAGTTCGCCCAGGTCGCCGGAATCGAGACGGATCGACTTGACGTCGACCTCGGGTTCCTCGCGCATGATTTCGATCACCTTGCGGACGCCTTCCAGGGTGTCATGGGTATCGACCAGCAGGGTGGTGCCGGGGTAGTGGCGGGCGAAGGCACGGAAGGCTTGGGTTTCGTCGTCATGGGCGAGAATATAGCTATGCGCCATGGTGCCGTTGATTGCCAGGTCGTGGCGCAGGCCGCCGAGCACGTTGCTGGTTCCTGCCAACCCTGCGGTGCGATATGCCCGGACTCCCCGCACCGCGGCGTCCACCCCGTGCATGCGACGCATCCCGAAATCCACCACCGGGCGGCCTTGGGCCGCCATCACGAGGCGTACCGCCTTGGAGGCGAGCACCGTTTCGAGCTGCACCAGGTTCATCACCAGGCTCTCGAGCAACTGGGCCTGGGCGATGGGCGCATCCACTTCCAGCAGCGGCTCGTTGGCAAACACCGGGGTGCCCTCGGGAAGTGTCCAGATGTCACCCTCGAAGCGCCAGTTGCCCAGCCAGTCGAGGAACTCCTGGTCGAACTTGCCCGTGTCGGCGAGGCGCGAAAGAGCCTCGTCACCGAAGCGCAGGCGGCTGAGCAGTTCTGCAGCATGCTGTTGTCCGCAGGCCAGCATGAAACGGCGGGTCGGTGGCATCTTGCGGAAGAATAGGCTGAAGGTGGCCCATTCGTGCATCTCCTCCTTCCAGTAAGCTTGGGTCATGGTCAGCTGGTAGAGGTCGGTGAGCAGGGCCATTTCGCCATCCTCGACCTGTAGGCGGATCGACTCCCTCATGAACGTACCTCTGCTCCGGCATCGGTGAATTCCTGCCGGCATTTCACGGCATCGGGGTCCACCGCTGCGGAAAGGCGCTCCAGGAATACGGTATCGAAGCCCTCCTTGCGGGCTGCCAGTATGGTGGCCTTGACACAGACATCCAGCGCCAGGCCACAGACGATCACCCGTTCGATGCCCTTCTCCTTCAGGTAACCGCCGAGCCCGGTGCCGTCAAAAGCGGAGTAGGCATCGGCATCGAAGGCAGTGGCCTTGCTGACGCGGATGGTGTCATCGCCCAGTGCGAGATCGGGATGGAAGGCCGCGCCGGGGGTGTCCTGCACGCAGTGAACCGGCCAGGGGCCACCACGATGTTCGAAGCTCACATGGTCGACGGTGTGCCAGTCCCGCGAGGCGATCACCATGGCCCCGGCCGCGTGGGCTGCCTCGATTTCGGCGTTGATCCCCGGTACCAGGCCACTACCGCCCTGGACCGCCAGGGCACCGCCTTCACAGAAGTCGTTCTGCATATCCACGACAAGCAGCGCGTCGCGGGGGCTGTAGTCCACGTTCATGGTCATCATGTGCCTCCCTGGAGGTCATTGGGTGTCATCCTTTTCAGCTTACGGCCTTCCCGGCGGTAGTTGTAGGGGGCGGGTCAATAACCGGCTTCGGGGTCGACGGTATGGATGGCTTCCCCCGTCTCAAAGGCGAGAAGCGCCTCGGCCACCTGGTCCAGTGCCGCGCCCAGGGGGGTGGGGCCGGCCATGTGCGGAGTAACCCATACCCGAGGGTGGCGCCACAGCGGGCTGGCTTCGGGAAGCGGCTCCGCGGGGAAGGCATCGAGCAGTGCCCCTCGCAGCCGGCCCTCCGTGTCTTCCTTGCCCTCTCTCTCTGGACCAAGCGCGTCGAGCAGGGCGGCCTCGTCGATCAGGGAGCCGCGGCCCGGGTTGATCAGGGTGGCGCCCTCGGGGAGCTTCGCGAGGGCGGCCGCGTCGATGACATGGCGGGTCGCGGGGGTGTCCGGCAGCAGCAGGACCAGGCTTCTGACCCGGCCGAGCAGTTCATCCAGCCCCGCCTCGCCATGATGGCAACTGATGCCCTCGAGCGACTTCTCCGAGCGGCTCCAGCCATGCACCGGAAAGCCGTCGGCGGCCACCATGGCGGCGACCTTCGCGCCGATGGCGCCCAGCCCCAGCACGCCGACCGGCCAGTCGACCTTGTCGACCACCGCGTGCTCGTGCCAGTCGCAGCGAGCCTGCTGGCGGCGGTAGCGATCGAAGTCACGCTGGAAATGCAGGATGCCATAGCGCACATAGTCACCGATCAACTCCGCCATGCCGGCGTCGCGCAGCTTCACGATGGGTACACCCGTTGGGAGCCCCGGATTGCCCAGCAGCGCATCCACCCCGGCGCCCAGGTTGACGATGCCCTTGAGGCGCTCGGGCTCGCCGAGCAGCTCGGCGGAGGGCTTCCATACGGCCAGATAGTCCGCCTCCCGGCGCTTCTCGGCCGGGGCGCTGCTGGTAAATACCTCCGCGTTCGGCAGGCGCTCGGCCAGGGCGTCCCGCCATCGTTCGGCGTCGTCGATATGGACCAGTACCTTCATGTCCTCTCCTGGACTTGTCGTGGCCTTTCATCATGAGAGCGTGCGAGGCTGCGAACAAGGCTGACGAAGCAACCATGACACAGCAGCATGAAATGCTTGACCACCTACCGTGGGTTGGCAGTAACCTCCTTCCAGGGGAATCGATAGACTCTCCCGAAAGCCCGCGGTCTCCATGAGGCCCGGTGCTTCGATGGTGATGCGGCCCCCGGCCCGGCCTTCTCAGCCCAGAGAGGGCCGATTTTCTTGATAATGCGATGGCGAGTGGCTTCATGATCAAGGTTTCCCTGCCCTTCACTCGTGAGGAATACGCGACCCGCCTGTGGAAAGTGCGTGCCGAGATGGCCAGCCGCGGTATCGACGTGCTGATCGTCAGCGATCCCTCCAACATGGCCTGGTTGACCGGCTACGACGGCTGGTCTTTCTACGTGCATCAGTGCGTGCTCGTGGGCCTGGCGGGTGAACCGGTGTGGTACGGCCGACGTATGGACGCCAATGGGGCCCTGCGGACCTGCTGGATCGATCCGGACAACATCACCTATTACCCGGATTACTATGTGCAGAATCCGGACATGCATCCCATGGACTATCTGGCCCAGACCATCCTGCCCGATCGCGGCTGGCACGAGGGCGTAGTGGGCATGGAGATGGATAACTACTATTTCACGGCCAAGGCCTATCAGAGCCTGCTGCGCGAGTTGCCCCATGCCCGTTTCATGGATGCCAACTCGCTGGTCAACTGGTGTCGAGCCATCAAGTCACCCCAGGAGATCGAGTACATGCGTGTGGCGGCCAAGATCGTCGAGGGCATGCACACGCGAATCCTAGAGGTGATCGAACCGGGCCTGCCCAAGAGCAAGCTGGTCTCGGAAATCTACCGCGTCGGCATCGAGGGCTGGCGGGACGAGCAGGGCAAGATCTACGGCGGCGACTACCCCGCCATTGTACCCATGCTGCCCACCGGCAGTGATGCCGCCGCTCCGCACCTGACCTGGGACGACACGCCGTTTCGCGAGGGCGAAGGCACCTTCTTCGAGATTGCCGGGGTCTTCAAGCGCTACCATGCGCCGATGTCGCGGACAGTCTTTCTGGGCAGACCCCCCCAGGAGTTCGTGCGCGCCGAGTCGGCGTTGCTCGAGGGCATCGAGAATGGCCTGGCGGTGGCCAAACCCGGCAATCGCACCGCGGACATCGCCATGGCGTTGGGTGCGGCGATGGACAAGTACGGCTTCGACCGTGGCGGCGCTCGTTGCGGCTACCCCATCGGCATCAGTTATCCCCCGGATTGGGGTGAGCGCACCATGAGCCTGCGCCCCTCCGACGAGACCATCCTGCAACCCGGCATGACCTTCCACTTCATGCCGGGCCTGTGGGAAGAGGAGTGGGGCTTGGAGATCACCGAGAGCATCCTGATCACCGAGACCGGCTGCGAGACTCTGGCAGACTTCCCTCGCCAGCTTTTTGTGCGCTGAGCCGCCGTAGATAATGAACAAGGAGTTCCCTGACATGACCAAGCGTCCCAGCCCCATCTCTGCTACCGTCGACTTCGACGCCGACGGTGTCCAGCACGGTTTCCTCAAGTTGCCGATCTCCGTGGATGACTCCGCCTGGGGAGCGGTGATGATTCCCGTCACCGTGGTCAAGAATGGTCAAGGGCCCACGGCGCTGCTCACCGGTGGCAACCACGGCGACGAGTACGAGGGGATCACCTCGCTGCTCAAGCTGTCGAGCTCACTCAAGGCCGAGGATGTCCGGGGCCGAGTGATCATCGTGCCCTGCATGAACCAGCCGGCGGTGATGGCTGGCAAGCGTACCTCAGGCCTTGATGGCGGCAACCTCAACCGCAGCTTCCCCGGCGACCCGAATGGCAGTGTGACCGAGAAGATCGCCGACTACTTCACACGGGTGATGGTGCCGATGAGCGACGTGGTGCTCGACCTGCATTCAGGCGGGCGCACCCTGGACATCATTCCTTTCGGTGCCTCCCATGTGCTGGAAGATAGCGAGCAACAGCGCCAGGCCCTGGAAGGCGCCAAGGCCTTCGGCGCCCCCTACGCCATGATGATGTTCGAGCTCGACGCCGCGGCGCTGTTCGACACCGCGGTAGAGAGCCAGGGCAAGATCTTCGTGGCCACCGAGCTGGGCGGCGGCGGCACCTCCACGCCACAGAGCATGTCGATTACCGAGCGCGGCGTGCGCAACTTCCTAGTGCACTACGGCCTGATGGCCGGCGAGGTGGAAATGCCGGCCGAGCCCCAGGTCTATCTCGATATGCCCGATGCCAGCTGCTACGTGCAGAGCGAGCACTCCGGCGTGCTTGAGCTCTGCTTTGCCCTGGGCGAGCGGGTTGAAAAGGGCGAGGTGGTGGCTCGGGTCTTTGATCCGACGCGCAGCGGCACCGCACCGGTGGAATATCGTGCCGGACGAGGTGGCGTGCTGGCGGCGCGACGTCACCCCGCGCGGGTCAACATGGGGGACACCATCGCGGTAATTGCCGATATCGTCGACACCCTCTCATGAAACTCGACCGCTATGACCTGAAGATCCTCGAGATCCTCTCCCGCGACGGCCGCATCACCAAGTCGAGGCTCGCCGAGGCGATCAATCTCTCGGTCAGCCCCTGCTGGGAGCGGGTTCGCCGGCTCGAGAAGGCCGGTATCATCGAGGGTTACAGCGCGCGCATCAATGCTGGAGCGCTGGTCAAGCGCACCCCGGTATGGGTGCAGATCGAACTCAAGCAGCACAACGCAGAGAGCTTCGCGCGTTTCGAGGCGTTGGTCCACGCCACTTCCGAGGTCACCGAGTGCGTGGCCGTGGGCGGAGGTGTCGATTACCTGATCAAGTTTGAAACCGACTCCATCGATGCCTACCAGCGGCTGATGGATGCCTGGCTGACGGGGGAGGCCGGTATAGAGCGCTACTTTACCTATATCGTCACCAAGACGGTGAAACGCCCGGCTCCGGGCTTCTCCCCAGACGACCTGGCTTGAGGCTCCTTCCTGGCCGAGCGAAATTTCAGCGTTGATATCACCGCGGTCCTTATGGCATAAGCTGTTAGCAGGAGGGTGGACCGAGGTTCACCCGGCCGGGCGATCCCACCGGCATGCTCCTGATGGTGCCGGTCATGTTTGTTGGATAGTTGACAGCGCCCTGGAAATTTCCGAGATCGCCTGACGCAGAGAGACCAAGATGTCCTATTTCACGATTGCCGGGGTGCAGATGCACGCCCTGCACCATGGTGACAATACCGAGGCCATGCGCCACCGGATCGACGTGCTGATGAGCCGTTTCCCGCAGGTGCAGATGGTTCTGTTCAGCGAGCTGATGCCCATGGGGGCTTCGCCGCACCACGCCCAGTCGATGCCCAGCAGCAGCGAGGCCATGTTCTGCCAGATCGCCGAGCAGCATCGCATCTGGCTGATCCCGGGCTCGATGTTCGAGCATACCGACAACGGCATTTTTAACACCCTGTCGGTGATCAACCCCCACGGCCAGGTGGTGGCCCGCTACCGCAAGATGTTCCCCTTCCGACCCTATGAGGCCGGGGTGGAGAGCGGCAGCGAGTTCGTCACCTTCGATGTGCCCAATGTGGCTCGCTTCGGGGTATCGATCTGCTACGACATGTGGTTCCCCGAGACTACCCGTACCCTGGCCGCCATGGGTGCCGAGGTGATCCTTCACCCGACCATGACCGACACCATTGATCGTGACATCGAGCTGTCCATCGCTCGCACCAATGCTGCGGTCAACCAGTGCTACTTTTTCGATATCAACGGCGCCGGCGCCCTCGGCAACGGTCGTTCCATCGTGGTTGGCCCCTCCGGTGACGTCATTCACCAGGCTGGCACCGGCGAGGAGATCATGCCCATCGAGATCGATCCCAGTCGGGTGCGTCGTGAGCGCGAGACCGGCCTGCGAGGCCTAGGTCAGCCGCTGAAGAGCTTCCGCGACAGGTCTGTCGACTTCTCGCTCTACCGCAGCGATTCACGTTCAAGCCCCTTCCTCGACACCCTCGGCCCGCTGCAAAAGCCGTTGCGCGCCGACGTCGAGGAGTACTAACTCTTCGCCTGCGGGCAGTGCAGCAGATAAGTAGAGGAGATCCCATGCTGGTGTCACTTGTTCGACTGCTGCGCCGCCTGTTCGGTAATTCCCCGGCAGCCCCTGCCGTGCGCAAGGCGCCCAATGCCTCCCCCGTCAACGATGGAGCGACCACGATGAGCAAAATAACAAGCATTGCCGATGTCCGCCGCCACTTTCGCAACAACAAGGAGCCGATCTATTTCATATCGGCCACCAACTTCAACTTGCTGGGTATTGGCGACTGGGTGGGGAATTTCCGCCACATCAACTACATCGATTGCTTCGAAGGACAGCAGCGCAACGTCTTCGTGCCCAAGGAGAAGTTCCCTCGGGATTTCGAGAGCATCGAGGACATCAACAACTACCTCCTCGAGCACAAGGAAGTGATCGACTACATTCAATCGCGGGCGGACGGCGAGAATGCCGGCGTGGCCGCCTTCCTGATGTTCGACGAGCATACCGAGGAAACCTGCAAGCAGCTCGGGCTCCGCGTGGCGTTCCCCCCGGCGAATCTGCGCAGCCGCATGGACAACAAGATCGAGACGGTTCGCATCGGCAACAAGGCCGGCGTGCCCAGCGTGCCCAATGTGCTGGCCAAGGTGGGCAGCTACCAGGAGCTCTGCGAGGTGAGCAAGGAGCTGGGTAATGACCTGGTGGTGCAAACCGCCTTTGGTGATTCTGGCCACACCACCTTCTTCATCTCCAGTGAAGACGACTACTACAAGCATGCCGAGGAGATCGAGGCCGAATCCGAGGTCAAGATCATGAAGCGGATCAACTGCCGCGGGTCGGCTATCGAGGCTTGTGCGACCCGCTGCGGCACCGTGGTGGGGCCGTTGATGACCGAGCTGGTGGGTTTCAAGACGCTGACCCCCTACAAGGGCGGCTGGTGCGGTAACGAGATGTTCTCTGGCGCCTTCGACCAGTCGATCCGCGACAAGGCGCGGGAGTACACCTTCCAGTTCGGTGAGGCGCTTCGCGAGGAGGGCTACCGCGGCTACTTCGAGCTCGACTTCCTGATCGACATGGACAACGGCGAGGTCTATCTGGGTGAGCTCAACCCCCGAGTCACCGGCGCCAGCTCGCTGACCAACGTGGCCGCCTTTGCCCACTCGGACATCCCGCTGTTTCTCTTCCATTTGCTGGAGTTCTCCGACGTCGACTTCGATCTCGACATCAACGAGATCAACGAGCGCTGGGCGCACCCCGAGAGCGTCGACAGCTGGAGCCAGCTGGTGATCAAGCACACCGACGAGAGCGTCGACCTGCTCACCACCGCCCCGCGCACCGGTGTCTGGAAGATGGCCGGCGACGGCAGCGTCAGCTACGACCACTACAGCTATCACCCGCATGCCGCCGAGAATGACAGCGAGGGCTTTTTCCTGCGCATCAGCGGAGCGGGCGACTTCCGCTATGAAGGGGCCGATCTGGGTATCCTGATCACTCGGGGACGGCTGATGCACGATGACTTCCAGCTCAACGAGCGCGCCAAGGCGTGGATTGATGGCATCCGTGGCCAGTATGCCGGCCAGTCGTTGCAGGACCCGGTCGTGCAGGAAGTAGCCGTCAGCCATGCCGTCGGCGGTGGCAACTTCAAGATATTGTGAGTTCCGGGACCGTTTCTCTGCCGCCCCGGGAGGTGCCGTCGGCTGACATGGACAAGATGCTCGATTTCCGGACCCTGCGCGAAGATACGGCCGGTTCCCGGTGGCAGGCGCTGTTCGCCTACCACTGGCCTGCCTACGAGCAGTGGTACCTTAGTGAGGGAGAGCGCGAGCGGCCGGGCTATCTTGCCTGCTACAACGCCCTGCGCCGCCACATGCCGGAGCTGCTTGGCACCTATCGCACACTCTGCGAACTTGCCGGCGGCGGCGACCTGGCCGCGCGTTTCCTGAGCCTCTACCAGCCACCGCCCTATATCACCGGCTGTTCTCAGGCGGTGCTCGCCAGCCCCGAGTCCACGGTGCTGGCGCGCAACTACGACTACCCACCGGAGCTGTGTGAAGGCACGATCCTTTACACCCACTGGAACGAGCGGCGAGTGATCGCCATGTCCGACTGCCTGTGGGGCGTGCTTGACGGCATGAACGATCGCGGGCTCGCCGTGTCGCTGGCCTTCGGCGGGCGCAAGGCGGTGGGCGAGGGCTTCGGTGCACCGATCATCCTGCGCTACCTGCTGGAGTTCTGTGACACCGTGCCCGAGGCTTCCGAGGTGCTGGCCCGGGTGCCCACCCACATGGCCTACAACATCACCGTGGCCGACGCCGCTGGCCGCTATGTGACGGCAATGATCGGTCCGGATCGCCGTGCCAGCATTCGCCGTGTGCCGGTTGCCACCAACCACCAGAAGAGGATCGAGTGGTACGCCCATGCCCTGGCCTCGGAGACCCTGATCCGTGAGCGCCAGCTATCGATCCTGGTGGACGACGAGGCCACTACCGAGGAGCGGCTGATCGCGGCCTTCTCGGCCCCGCCGCTGTTTCGTCACGACTACCGGCGTGGCCTGGGGACCGTCTATACCGCGGTCTACCATCCTCAGTCGGGGCGCGCCCAGTTCCACTGGCCCGGCATGAATCTGGACCTTAATTTCGACGACTTTCCCGAGGAGCGGATCACCGTACGCTACGGAACCCGCGCGCTTCACGGCGGCTGATCCGTACCACCCCTGATCGCTGTTCCTCGAAAACAACAAGCAAGGATGGGTGTTGCCATGCAAGAGACGAGTCATACCGAGACGCCCTATACCGCCCTGGGCTTCTATCACAAGATCTCCCAGCTGCGTGCCGACACCTGGAATGCGCTGAAGCGTGATCTTGGTCAGTTGATCCACCTGGAAGACGAGGCCCGTGTCAGGAATATCGTCAAGGCCATCGATATCAAGATGACCCGGCTCGAGATCATCGAGGACTACCACGCCTTTCCCTCCAAGGAGGACTTCCGCCACCTCTGGGCGTTGTTCAATCGGGGCGAGTATGTGCTGCTGGAGAAGGTGGTCAAGCGCCTGGTGCGGGCGCTGATCAGCGAGTCCTACCGGCGGCGTCATGTCGATCTCTCAGAGACCGATGCCGATGCCGAGGATCTCGAGACCCTCGATGCCCTGGCGCAGCTGCGCCGCGGGCACCCGGCGTCGAACAGCTCGGCCCAGCCCTACTTCGAGCTGCTGATCGTCGACAACCTCTCGGCCCCAGAGGAGGAGGTGGTCCGCGAGGCCTTCCATAACATGCGTCGCCCCGAGGACCGCTTCGTCTACGACGTGGTCACGGTGCGCAGCTTCGAGGATGCGCTGATCGCGGTGCTGGTCAATCCCAACATCCAGGCCTGTCTGATCCGCTACGAGTTCCCCTACAAGTCGAAGTACAATCTGAGCGCTCTGCGCAGCTACCTGGAAGGGATCTCCGAACAGTCCTTGGAGAACCAGTCCGAGGCCGAGCGTAGTATCCTGCTAAGCAGCATGATCCATGAGCTGCGTCCTGAGATCGACCAGTTCCTGGTCACCAGTGGCGACGTGGAAGCGACGGCGAGTCGTGATATCCGTCACTTCAACCGCATCTTCTACCGCGAAACGGACTACATCGAGCAGCATCACACCATCCTGCGCGCCATCGACAACCGCTACCGCACGCCCTTCTTCGATGCCCTGCGCGAGTACAGCCGCAAGCCCACCGGGGTCTTCCATGCCATGCCCATCTCGCGGGGCAAGTCGATCACCCGCTCCCACTGGGCCGGGCAGATGATCGACTTCTACGGCATCAACATCTTCCTCGCCGAGACCTCGGCCACCTCCGGCGGGCTGGATTCCCTGCTGCAGCCCTACGGGCCAATCAAGAAAGCCCAGGAGTATGCCGCACGGGCCTTCGGGGCCCGCCAGAGCTTCTTCGTCACCAACGGCACCTCGACCGCCAACAAGATCGTGGTGCAGGCGCTGATCAAGCCCCGGGATATCGTGCTGGTCGACCGCGACTGCCACAAGTCACACCACTACGGCATGGTGCTGGCCGGTGCCCACGTGAGCTACCTGGACTCCTACCCACTGCATGACTACTCCATGTACGGGGCGGTGCCGCTCAAGGAGATCAAGAAGACGCTGCTCGAGTACAAGCGTTCGGGCCAGCTGCACAAGGTCAAGATGCTGCTCTTGACCAACTGTACCTTCGACGGCGTGGTCTACAATGTGCGCCGAGTGATGGAGGAGTGCCTGGCGATCAAGCCCGACCTGGTCTTCCTCTGGGACGAGGCCTGGTTCGCCTTCGCCGGCTTCAACCCCACCTATCGGCCGCGCACCGCCATGCATGCCGCCCGCACCCTCTGTGATCGCTTCGCCAGCAAGGGCTATCGTGAGGAGTACGACGCCTGGAAGGCGGAGTTCGACGCCCTCGATCCCGACGACGATGCCACCTGGCTCGACCGGCCCCTGCTGCCCGATCCCGATCAAGTGCGTATCCGTGCCTATGCCACCCACTCCACCCACAAGACCCTGACATCGCTGCGCCAGGGGTCGATGATCCACGTCTGGGACCAGGACTATCGCCAGAAGGTCGAGGCACCGTTCCACGAGGCCTACATGACCCATACCTCGACCTCGCCCAACTACCAGATCATAGCCTCGCTGGACGTGGGGCGCATGCAGGCCGAGATGGAGGGCTTCGAGCTGGTGCACGCCCAGGTGGAGGCGGCACTGTCGCTGCGTGAGCAGCTCTATACCCAACCGCTGCTGCAGAAGTACTTCCGGGTGCTGATCAACAAGGATATGGTGCCGTTGGAATATCGGCAGTCTGGGGTCGAGACCTTCTACGATCCGGTCACCGGCTGGAACAAGATGGAAGAGGCCTGGGCCAATGACGAATTCGTCGTCGATCCCAGCCGTATCACCATCGCCATCGGTGCCACGGGTATCGACGGAGATACCTTCAAGAACGAATACTTGATGAATAAGTACGGCATCCAGATCAACAAGACCTCGCGCAACACCGTGCTGTTCATGACCAACATCGGCACCACCCGCGGCTCCATCGCCTACCTGCTCGACGTGCTGATCAAGCTGGCCAAGGAATTTGAGTATCGCTGGGAGGAGAGCAGCCGTCCGGAACGCAAGATCATCGAGAATCGGGTCCACTCGCTGACCAAGGAACTGCCGCCGCTACCGGACTTCAGCCGTTTCCACGCGGCCTTCCGTCCCGATCCCGACGGCAACACGCCGGAAGGGGATATCCGCTGTGCCTACTTCCTCAGCTACGACGACGAGAACACCGAGTACCTGCGCTTCGATAATGGCGAGGTGCAGGCGGCCATGCGGGCTGGTCGCGACGTGGTTTCCGCCAGCTTCGTGATCCCCTATCCGCCGGGTTTCCCGGTACTGGTCCCGGGGCAGGTGGTCAGCGAGGAGATCCTCTACTTCCTGCAGGCGCTGGATGTCACCGAGATCCACGGCTACCGCCCTGAGCTGGGCCTGCTGGTCTTCACCGAGGAGGCGCTGCACAACCCGCCGGCGGGTTGAGCGCCGCCACGCGACTGACTACTGGCGGCCCGCAGAAAAAACCGCACCTTTGCGGCACAGGACAAAAAATCCTGTGCCGCCTTGCGTAAGTAACAAAAAGTCCTGTCCTGCCAAAGCCTCTATCCTGACCCCATCGAGCCGCTCTGTTGCATTACGAACAGGCGGCTCGCCCGTTTTTAACTTTTTCTCGGCGCCCAGAGCCGCGCCGGAACATTACCGGCGTTGACACACGCCGGTGCGTCAGGGAGGTACAGCATGACTCTGTCCAGTAAGCTCAGCGATCCACGTCTGCTTCGTCAATATGCCTATGTCGACGGCAAGTGGACCCATGGCGAGGGCGGCCGCGAGGAGGCCGTGTTCGATCCGGCCACCGGAGAGGCGCTGGGGCATATTCCCTGGCTGGAACCTCACCAGATCACCGCCACGGTGGATGCTGCCGAGGCCGCCTACATCCACTGGCGCGCGCTACGCGTGGACGAGCGCTGCGAGCGGCTGCTGGCCTGGTATGACCTGCTGCAGGCCAATCGCGAAGACCTCGCAACCATCATGACGTTGGAGCAGGGCAAGCCGTTGCCCGACGCTCGCGGCGAGGTCGAGTATGGTGCCAGCTTCGTGCGCTGGTTCGCCGAGGAGGGCAAGCGCACCTTTGGCGATACCATTCCCAGCCACATCCCCAATGCGGCACTAGGGACCATCAAGGAGCCGATAGGTATCGCGGCCCTGATCACCCCCTGGAATTTCCCGCTGGCGATGATCACCCGCAAGGCCGCTGCCGCCATGGCTGCCGGTTGCACGGTGATCGTCAAGCCGGCCGGCGAAACGCCGTTCTCGGCGCTGGCGCTGGCAGAACTCGCCGAGCGTGCCGGCATCCCGGCCGGGGTGTTCAACGTGGTACTGGGCGATCCTCCCGAAGTCTCGCGCATACTGTGTGCCGAGGATCGCGTCAAGGCGCTCTCCTTCACCGGCTCCACTCGTGTGGGCCGGCTGCTGCTGGAGCAGTGTGCCAACACCGTCAAGCGCGTCTCGTTGGAACTTGGCGGCAACGCGCCCTTCATCGTCGGCCCGGACATGGACCCCAAGGAAGCGGCCCTCGCCGCGGTGGCGGCCAAGTTTCAGACCGCCGGACAGGACTGCCTCGCCGCGGACCGCATTCTGGTCCACGAGTCGATCCATGACGCCTTCGTCGAGCATTTCGCCGAGCGCATGGCCGCGCTGACCGTGGGCAATGGCCTCGAGCCGGAGATCGATCTGGGGCCGCTGATCCATCGCCAGGCGGTAGAGAAGGCCGCGGCCATCGTCGACGACGCCATCTCCAAGGGTGCCACCCTGGTGGCCGGCGATCAGAGCCAGGCGCCGGGTGAGAACTTCTTCATGCCGGTGCTGCTCACCAACGTGACCCATGACATGAAGATCTGGCACGAGGAGAGCTTTGCCCCGGTGGCCGGCATCACCGCCTACGCCGATGACGATCAGGTCATCGAGATGGCCAATGACACCGAGTACGGCCTGGCGGCCTACATCTACACCCACGACATCCGCCGCATCTGGAAGATCATGCGGGCCCTGGAGTTCGGTATGGTTTCGGTGAACTCGGTGAAGATGACCGGTCCGCCCGTGCCTTTCGGCGGCGTCAAGCACTCCGGCTTAGGCCGTGAGGGCGGGATCACCGGCATCGACGAGTACCTGGAGACCAAGTATTACTGCCTCGGCGCCCTCGGCTCCGTCTCCGGTAGCTGAGTCCGTTTGCCAGTTTGGTGAATCACCTCCCCGGCGGAATGCCGGGGAGCCCTGACGAAAAATAGAGAGAACACGATGAACCAGCAGCACCAGGACCTGATTGCTCGCGACCGCAAGGTGACCTTCCATGCCTCCACTCACCTGCGCGACTTCGCCCAGGGTGACGCGCCGGGTCGCGTGATCACCGGCGGCAAGGGGATCCATATCGTCGACAGGGATGGCCGCGAGTTCATCGACGGTTTCGCCGGCCTCTACTGCGTCAATATCGGCTATGGCCGCACCGAGGTGGCAGAGGCCATCTATGAGCAGGCCTTGCAGATGTCCTACTACCACACCTACGTGGGGCACTCCAACGAGCCGCAGATCGCCCTGTCCGAAAAGATCCTCGAGCTCGCCGGCCCCGGGATGTCGAAGGTCTACTACGGCATGTCAGGCTCTGACGCCAACGAGACCCAGCTCAAGATCGTGCGTTACTACAACAACGTGCGCGGCCTGCCGCAGAAGAAGAAGGTCATCTCGCGCATGCGTGGCTACCACGGCTCCGGCATCGCCTCGGGCTCGCTGACCGGTCTCAAGGCGTTTCATGACCACTTTGACCTGCCCATCGACACAATCCACCACACCGAGGCGCCGTTCTACTACCAGCGCGCCGCGGAACTGGAGGGCATGAGCGAGCGCGAGTTCTCGGAACACTGCGCGACGAAGCTCGAGGAGATGATCCTCGCCGAGGGACCGGAGACCGTCGCCGCCTTCATCGGCGAGCCGGTGCTCGGCACCGGGGGCATCGTGCCGCCGCCGGAAGGGTACTGGGCCGAGATCCAGGCGGTGCTGGCCAGGTACGACATTTTGCTGATCGCCGACGAGGTGGTGTGTGGCTTCGGGCGTATCGGTGCCGATTTCGGCAGCCACTTCTACGGCATCAAGCCCGACCTCATAACCATCGCCAAGGGCCTGACCAGCGCCTATCAGCCGCTCTCCGGCGTGATTGTCGGTGACCGCGTGTGGAAAGTGTTGGAGCAGGGGGCCGGCGAGTACGGTCCGATCGGCCACGGCTGGACATATTCCGGTCATGCCCTGGGCTGTGCCGCCGGCCTGGCCAATCTGGCGATCATCGAGCGAGAAGGCCTGACCGAGAATGCCGCCGAGACCGGCGCCTACCTGCAGCAGCAGATGCAGGCCGCCTTCGGGGATCATCCCATCGTCGGCAATGTGCGCGGCGTTGGTATGCTGGCGGCACTGGAGTTCGCCGTTGACCCGAGCCGTCGTGTTCCCTTCGATCCGGCACACAAGGTGGGACCGCGCATCGCTGCTGCCGCGATGCAGGAGAACTTGATCGCTCGCGCCATGCCCCAGGGGGATATCCTGGGCTTTGCGCCGCCGCTGGTTACCACCCGCGAGGAGGTCGACGAAATCGTCTCGCGCGCCGAGCGTGCGGTAGACGCGGTACTCGACGAGCTGGTGCGCGAGGGTGTCGTCAAGACGGCAGCAGATACGGTCGCCTGACGGCTTTCTCGTCCCGGGGCGCCAGGAGGTCGCCGTGCGAGACTTGTCGCGGCGCGTTTCGTGGCACAGGCTGGGGGGATTTCACCGATGGAAGGAGCAAGGGGATGGCAACGGTACTCGCCTTCGATGTATACGGAACCCTGATCGACACCCACGGCGTGGTCGCCGAACTCGAGCAGCGTCTCGCCGGGCAGGACCGCTCGGACCTGGCTCCGGAGTTCTCGCGGCGCTGGCGTGACAAGCAGCTGGAGTACAGCTTCCGGCGTGGCCTGATGGGTGCCTACGCGGATTTTTCCCTGTGTACCCGCGAGGCGCTGGAGTTCACCGATCGCGCCCTGCAGACGCGCTTCTCGGAGACCGACAAGGAACACCTGATGGGCGTCTATGCGCGGCTGCCGGCTTTTCCCGAGGCGTCGACCGCACTGGATCGCCTCGCCGAGGCGGGGGTCCGTTGCGTAGCCTTTTCCAACGGCAGCCGCGAGGCAGTCGAGGGCCTGCTGGAGCAGGCAGGGATTCGCCAGCGCTTCGAGTCGGTGGTCAGCGTCGATGAGGTCAAGCGTTTCAAGCCCGACCCGGCGGTCTACGCTCATCTGCGTTATCGGCTGGAAAGCGAGCCTGGTCACACCTGGTTGATCTCCAGCAACCCCTTCGACGTCATCGGCGCCCGGTATGCCGGCCTGCATGCTGCCTGGGTACGCCGTGTTCCGGATGCGCCGTTCGATCCCTGGGGAATCGAGCCCGACATCACGGTTCCTGACCTCGATGCCCTGGTCGAGCGGCTAGGCTAGCCTCACCGGCATCACACATGAACGCCCTGCGGCTGGAGAGCCGCGGGGCGTCTTGGTAGAGCGCGTTCGGAGGGCGAGCTTAGAGGGCGAGCTTAATTGGCCAGCTCGCCGACGCTGACGGTGCCTCGATCGGCCATCTGCACGGGACGTTCGTCGTCACGGGTCCAGGCGGCCATCGAGCCGTCGTACATGGTGACATTATCCAGCCCGCCGATCTCGCTGAGCTGGAACCAGCCGCTGGCGGCCCAGTGGCCGGTGTTGCAGAAGGCCACGGTAGGCGCGTCGTGATCGAGCTCCAGTTCATTGATGCGGGCCATCAATGAATCCGGTTGCAGGTAGTAGGCTCCTTCGCGCGCCTCGAGGCTGCCATCATGGGGCAGGTTCACCGAGGCCGGGATGGTGCCTGGGACGCGGGCGGCGGGTGACTGGTTTTCGCCTCTGTAGAAGGCAGGTGGCCGGGCATCCACCAGCTGTTCACCCGCCTCACGTGCCGCTTCCACCTCCTCGGTGGTGGCCAGCAGCTGCTCCTGCAGCGTGGCCGAGAAATCGACCGTCTCGGGGTCGCTCGCCGAGCCGCTGGCGATCTCGAAGCCCTGTTGCTCCCAGCCGGTGAAGCCGCCGTTGAGGATCGTTACCTCGTCGTGGCCCAGGGCCTTGAAGGTCCAGTAGATGCGGGCGGCGCTGCCGAAGTCGGTAGGCCCGGTGCCAGCCGGGACCACGACCACGGTATCGTCGTTGTCGATACCCAGGCCGCCGATCAGTGTCTCGAGGTCCTCGACATCGGGCATCAGTCCGGCCACGCCGTCGCGGGACTCGCGCCAGCCGGCATCGGTGTAGCTGCTGTAGCGACTGCTCGGGATGCGGGCGGCCTCGAAGCTCTCCCGGTCGCCGCCGTCATCGATGGCGGAGCGCACGTCCAGCACGACCAGATCATCGCTGCCGAGTTGTCCCTCGAGCCATTCTGCGTCGACAAGGGGGGAGGGATGCAGGGCATGGGCCGGGCCGGCGATGGCCAGGGCGGCGGTGGCGATAAGCAGTCGGGAACGCATCGGGAAGTCTCCTCGTCAGGGTTGCAGCATGGCGTACATGCTGCAACGGGAGGGCGCTCCCTTGCCAAGAATGCTTCCTGACACATCTAGCTCATCAGGTTATATAAAATCACTCTTTTATCTCTTATCGCCTCTTTCTTTAGGCATCTTCAGCCTTGCCACGCATGTTCGGCGAAGGCCTCGTCGAGTTCCGGGTGGTTGACGTGGTTGGAATAGTTGGAGAGCGTCTTGACCGCCAGGGCCAGCACGATCTGCAGCACCTTCCCCTCGTCGAAGCCGGCCTCCAGGAAGGCCTTGACGTCCGCCTCGCCGGGCTTGCCCCGGGTCTCGAACATCACCTTGGTGAACTCGGCGAGTGCCGCCAAGCGCTCGTCTGGAATCGGCTGGTCATTGCGAATCGCCTCGGTCACTCCAGCCTGCACTTGGGACATCTTGTCGGCCAGCATACTGTGGGCGGACATGCAGTAGCCGCAGCCGTTGAGCCGGCTGATGGTCAGGAATACGACCTCCTGCTCGGGCGGTGCAAAACCGGAGTCCTCGCGGAACAATTCATACCCGTGCAGGTAGGTGTCCAGGACGCCCGGTGCCTTGGCCATGCCTTCGTACATGTTGGGCACGAAACCCAGCGTGGCATTGGCCTTCTCGAGCAGCGGCTTCGCCTTGGCGTCGGCGTTTTCGAGGGTCTGGGGTGAGAGTTGCATTTGATAGTCGGCAGACATGGGTATGCCTCCTGTGTTGTCGTGGGTACTGCGGTGACACCATTTCTGTATCAACCGTTCCAGAAATGGCAAGAGAAAAGGGGCGTTCAATGTTGCAGGCCGCCCAGGAGCAGCTCGACCGCCTGGCTGGCCTGCTCGGCATCTGCTCCGCTCTTCAACAGCGTCCTGAGCCCGGCCATGCCCATCGTCAGGTAGCTGGCCAGGGCGTCGGTATTCCGGCTCGAGGCGATGTCTCCCTCCGTCTGGGCCCGACTCACTGCTTCGTGGAACAGTGCCGTGATGGCGGCGATGCTGTGGCGGGCATGCTGAGAGGGCAGGCCGTCACGCTGGCCGAGCTCGCTGGCAGAGTTGAAGATCAGGCATCCCTGAGCGGCACGATCACCGCCGGCCTCCTGCGCCGTCTCGCGGAACAGGCTCGTCAGGAAGGTCATTGCCGAGGGCGCCACCTCCAGGCGACGACCCAGGCGCTCCACCAGTGACTCGCGATAGCGTCTCAGGGCCTCGAGGAACAGCTGCTCCTTGTTGCCGAAAGCCTGGTAGAGGCTGCTGCGCGAGAGGCACATGGCCTCCAGCAATTCCCGAGTCGAGGAACTTTCGTAGCCTCGATTCCAGAAGACCTGCATGGCGGCGTTGGCAGCCTCGTCCGGGCTGAATGCGATGGGTCGTCCTCGTGTCATGTTTTAGAATTTAGTACTGATCGTTCCATAAATCAAGGGGCGACAGATCGCATTCTGGTTGCTATCGATGTAAGGAGCGTGTGAGAGCAACGACTCAAAGAGAAGGTGACCGCAGTAACGAATAGCCCATGAGATGGCCGTAGAGGAGAACTCGAGCATGACGGAGCAGCATTCGCCGACAAGACGCTTCTGGCTGGGCGGCAAGCGGGCGGCCGAGCAGGACCGGTTCTTCCGTGAGGCCCTGGAGCCTCTGGGCTGGCAACTGGGGGACGAGCAAGACTGGGACGCCGGCTGGATCACCGGTATGCCGGATGCCGCACAGTTCCGTCGGGTTTCGCCGGCTCGCAGGATAAACCACTTCCCGGGCAATGCGGCGCTTACCGTCAAGAGTCGTCTCCACGACAGCCTTTCCACTCTGCGCGAGCGCATCCGGGAGAGCCATGGTGCCCACCATGATCTTGCCCGGCGACTGGAATTTTTCCCCCATGCCTACGTGATGCCTGGTGATTACCATGCGCTGCAGGAGGCCGCCCTGGCCAACCCCGACCAGCGCTGGATCCTCAAGCCCACCAATGCCTCCAAGGGCAAGGGTGTACGCGTGCTGAAGGATGTCGCCGAAGCGCCGCTCGCCCAGGACTGGCTGGTACAAGAGTATGTGGCCAATCCTCACACCATTCGCGGTCACAAGTATGTGCTGCGACTCTATGTGCTGATTACCTCCCTGGAGCCGCTGCGTGTCTACCTCTATCGCCAGGGCTTCGCCAAGCTGGCCTCCGAGCCCTGGGATCCCGAGGATGCCGACAACCCCTTCAGCCAGCTGACCAATCCGGACATCAACGCCCTGAACAGCAGCGCTGAGGTGCCGGTGGAGTTCATCGATCTGGAGCGATACCGGGCCTGGTTGAGAGATCAGGGGCACGACGACGCTGACCTTTTCGCGCGGATCGACGACCTGGTGGCCCTGACCGCAATCTCCGCCGTGGATGCCATGCGCAGCCGCACGGCCGAGGTCGGCGCCGATCCGCGTGGCTGCTATGAACTGCTGGGACTCGACTGCCTGGTGGACGACACCCTCAAGCCGTGGATCCTGGAGTGCAATCTCAGCCCCTCGCTGGGGATCTGTGCCGCCCCGGAGACAGGAGGGCGCATCGAGGAAGCGGTCAAGGGCGGGCTGGTTCAAGACATGGTCTCGCTGATCGATATCCCCGGCGAGGCACTTTCCGAAACGGCCGAGACGGATACTGCCGAGCATGGCCCAGATGTCGCCGCTCGGTTGGTCGTCGAGGCCGAAGCCGAACAGGCTCGTGCCGGAAGTTTCCGTCGGCTGCTGCCGGCTGCCGAACCGGAGCGCTACCTGCCCTATTTCACGTTGCCCACTCCGGCTGACCTCTTGCTGGCTGAAGGGCTGACGGGGCGTTCTCTGCCGCGCCCGCGGCTTCAGCGTCGCCACGTGGCCGAACTGGTCGATGAAGAGCGCCTAGCGCTCTATGACACACGTAGCGGTCGCTATTATCGCCCCAACGACACGGCGGCCCTGACCTGGTTGCTGGCGACCGAAGGCCTGGATCCCGATGCCATCGCCGACGAGCTGGCACGCGCTACTTCCGAGGCCGGGGTGCCGGCGGAGCGTACGGCAATGCGGCGTGATGTGTGGAGCACCCTGCATGACTGGTGCCGTACCGGCCTGCTCTGCCAGCAGGGTGTCGTGCCGCAAGCGCTGGCGGGAGACCATGGCCCCCATGGTCAGACGACGTCGGTATCGCCGTCGGGGCGGGCCATGAGGCTCAGCCTGGACGGTCTCCAGTGGTCGCTGGATGTAAGCAGCGGTCCCGCCCTGGCGCGGTTGGCGACATGGTTCGGCGGGCGGCTCTCGCCACTGGCCGATGAGCCGGCAAGCCGGCTGCCGCGGCTGATGGTGCTGCGCGAGTCCGGCGGCTATGCCCTGGCCGCCGACGACTGGCTGATAGCGTCGCGGCTGACGTTGGCCCAACTGGCCCCGGTATTGACGTCGCACCTGATTCGCCAGGCTGCGATTCCCGGCCGCCCTGTGGTTGATGCTGGTCTACTGGTCACGCCGCAGGGTACCGGTGTGCTCTGCCTGCTACCCGACGAGGAGGAGAGCCGCCTGTTGATGCAGCGGCTAGAGGAGTCATCGGGTGGCGTGCTGACTCGCGGCGTGCGTCTGAACCTCGCGAACCCGCAAACAGCCGAGCCTCTGGATTTCCCGCTGCCGGGCGTTACCGATGTGGACTCAAGCGAGTTGCCCGACTCCGTGACAATTCGCGGCATGCTGCTGCCGGACGATGAATCTGGTGCTGGTGAGAGTGCGCTCACCGCGATAGATCCGCTGAGAGCGCTTGGCGCCCTGCTGCCGAATTGCCTGACCGGCGATGGTCAGGCGCTGGATGCCCAGAGCGTGACGCTTCTGAGCGAATGGCTCGCCACTCTTGTCTCGAGCACCGTGAAATCAGGGCCGGATGCGCCAGATGCTGGCTCTCTGGCCGAATGGTTGATTACCCGGGTAGAACCCGACCCCTCGCTCGGTCGCCCTGCCATGGTGAAGGGATGATCCGGGGCAAGAGCATACGGTGATGCTATGGCATCACCGACGACGAAGCCGGCCCCAAGAGCCGACTTCACTGCAAGACGGCATGCTCAGCATGTCGCCCACTATGCACCAAGGAGGTCATGATCATGACACTACAAGATGAGAAGCGTCGTAGTCTGCTGAGTCGCCTCAGTCGTCAGTTCGGCTATACGGCACCGGCACTCGCCCTGGTCGCCAGCGGTGCTGCCTTCCAGGCCGTGGCTAGCGAGACATCCCCTGAACTCGGCTATACCAATGGCCAGGAGGCTCCCCTGATGCTTGCCGAGGCTCACGCCGAGGGCGGCGCCGAAGCAGAAGGTGAGGCCGAGGGTGAAGCAGAAGGTGAGGCCGAAGGCGAATCGGAAGGTAAGGCCGAAGGCGAAGCGGAAGGTGAGGGCGAAGCAGAGGGCTGAGCCTTTCTCTCCCCATCAGCGGGAAACCAGGTCCGTCACCAAGGTGGCGGCCTGGCCTCTTCCCTTTCCGCCTCAAGGCGGTTCCCTTACATAACTCGTAGCGGAACCCATAGCGGAATTTCAAGGATATTCTCATGACATCATCTTTATCCCGGCCGTCTCCTTCCATGGCACCCCTCGTCGAGGAGAATCTGCTGACCCTTGCCCAGCTCAGGAGCATGGTCGCGGATCTTACCCCTGAAGGTTATCGACAGGCGTTCGGCGAGCATGGACGTCACACCCTGGGCAAGCATGTGCGTCATATCATCGATCACTACGATGCCCTCCTTGATGCCCTCGACCGAGAAGCAGAGGTCATCGACTACGAGCAGCGCCGGCGCGATGAGGCCCTCGAGCAATGGCCGCAGCAAGCGGCGAGTCATCTGGCTGGCATCGAGGCCCGGCTGTTATCACTCGGGAGTGGAACTTCGCCGGACGCCTTGTCTCTTGGTTACCCCATGGACGACGATACGCTCACCCTGGTGTCCAGCCTGAACCGAGAGCTGGCCTTCCTGACCAGTCACAGTATTCACCACATGGCGATCATCGCCCTGTTGGCTGAACAGATGGGGATACATCTGCCCGAGTCGTTCGGGGTGCATCCCTCCACCCTTCGCCATTGGCACCAGGCTTCTGCCGAGCAGGCGTCCCTCTCGCGGTGGACTGCATGATGATACGCGCGATACTGACAACATGCCTGCTGGCGCTGAGCCTGGCCGTGCCGCTGGCCGCTGAGACCCGTTGGCCTGACCAGGGGTGGCAGGTTACGCCGACCGCGCAGGGCTATGACGAACTACTGCAGGCGCTGAAGCAGGCGGTGGAGGCCGAGGGCATGTTCGTGGTCACCGAGGCCGGGCCCACCGAGGCCGCCGCGAACCGAGGGGTCAACATCCCCGGCAATCGGGTGGTGGGCGTGTTTCGCAACGACTATGCGGTAAGAATCTTGCGGCTGAGCGTTCCGGCGATGATCGAAGCCCCCATGCGCTTCTATGTCACCGAAAATGACGACGGCAGTGCCACGCTCTCCTGGAAGACGCCGACGCATCTGCTCGAGCCCTATGTGGATGCCGCCGGTGAGGAACTGGAAACCGTGGCCCGCGAGCTCGATACCCTTTTTGCCGCCATTGCGCAGCGGGCCACTGAGGCATCGGAGTAGCCCCGGGCTCTCCGAACCTGTTCATCCGGAGGCCGATATGTCTCGCGAATCTTCGGTTCAGCAGCCGCTCCCCTCGCGCGAGGCAACTCTAGTCGAGGCCCTGTTGATGATGATGGCGGTTGTGCCGGTGATGCTTTCCGCCTATGCCAGCCTGGTGACCGGTGATGGACACTGGTTCCAGCGTTCCGGTGCCTTGATGGTGCTTTTCTCTGTCGGTGTGGAGTATCACCGCAAGTACCTGTTGCGCTGTCTCGAGTTGGGCACCTCTTCGTGGCTGGCCGCCTCCAGCCGCCCAGCGAGGTTGGTCACGCGCTTCTGGCGTGCCGTTCCTTTCGTCTGCTACCTCTCCATCGTGGTCGGCACTCTGATCTGGAGCTACGGTGATCTGTTGTTTGCCTGAGTGGTCGCTTGCCGGGTGTGTTCAGGGACAGTCGGGCGGCTCGGAACTCGCAGAGAAGGCCAGGTGGCTGAACCAGGCCGTGGCATCCACCCCGGCATTATCGCCGTCGCTCATCAGGGCGAGGCCATCGATACTCTCCGGGCGGCTCCCGAAAAGTCGCCGATAGTCGTCGCGAACATCTCGCACCTCTGACACCCATTCGCCCACGCGTGTCTCGCCACTCTGCAGGGCGAGTAGTTGGGCGCGCGAGGTAAAGGCATTGGGCCAGTCCGTGCCGGCAGGTTGGTTCGAGGCCCACACATAGTTCACCGACTCGACCTGCCAGGGCAGCAGCCCCGTCTTACGGGCCACATAGACCCGTGCCGGGTAATCGTCCCCCGACTTTCGTGTCTCGTCGAGACCCTCATGAATTCCCGATATCTGCCAGCACCAGTGCAGGTAGGGTGTCTCGCTCAGGTCGATCTCGCGTTCCAGGTATTTTGCCGAGGCCTGTTGTCGGGCACTTGCCTGAAGAACACGAGTGCCATCCCTTTCGATCACCCGGTATTCGGTCTCGCCCTCGAAATTGCGAGTCGGCCAGGAGGCGATATCGTCCGGCGAAAAATGAAGGTCATCCGCTGCCATGACAGGGCCTGCGAAAAATGTCGTCAGCGTTATCAGGTGGGAAAGCAAAAGAGGTCTGGTTATAGGGCTAGTCATTTTTCATATCGTTGTTCATATCGCGCATCCTGAATCGGATAGATAGCGCCTTATACGCTTCGTAGTTTATCGCGTTAGAAGAATTTTATCACAATAATGAAGAAAAAATTTTCACTCTTTTTATTTCGGTAATGTGTAAAGATTTTGGGTTTTATCTCACCAAATATCAAGGCCTGATTAAAGGTCTTTTATTAACCGAATGTCATGAGGTGCTACCATGAAAATCCAAAGTTTTACGTTGGCCGTAATGTCCCTGATGCTAAGTGCAGGGCCCCTGATGGCGATGGATTCCGAGTTTCAGGAAAAGCGCCGTCAGGAACTGCATGCAGAAACCACAAGCTCGGTCGGGCATGGGGAGGGTTCTCTGGAACAGCGACCAGACAGGCACGTCAATCAACGTGGCGATGAGCAGCATTCTCAAGTGGATAGCGAATGGGAACAATGGGAGCTGACGCAAGAAGCTCTGCGCTACTGGTGGCGTTAATCTCCCTTCCTTTGACGGCTGCCCCGGACCTGACCCCACAGGCCCGGGGTTCTTGCCTTGTGTGCGTATCTTAGCCATTCTGAGAGAACATTCGCTGAATGAGTGAGGAAATACCATGTGGAAGACGCTGACCGGGACGGCCTTGGCCCTATTCGTGGCTATACCGCTGGTGGTTCAGGCGGGAGAGCACGGCGTGATGCATATCGAGGCGAAAGATGATATCGATCGCGTCGAGGAGCGGCTCCGCAATGCCATCGATGACAAAGGTTTAACGCTGATGACCGTTGTCGATCATGCCGCCAATGCAGAACGTGCAGGGCTCTCATTACCTGCGACCCGCACCTTCATCTTCGGTAATCCACAAGTGGGAACGCCGATGATGCAGTGCCAGGGAAGCATGGCACTGGACCTGCCCCAGAAGATGGTGGTGCGGCAGACGGACGAGGGTGTCAGGCTGGAGTGGAATTCGCCACATTACCTGGCTGAACGCCATGCCCTGGAGGGGTGCGACCTCCCTTTGGACAAGGTCGCCGATGTGCTCGAGGGCGTGGCAAACGACGCCGCAGGCCAGTAAAGATGGAGGTAGTAAAATATAGACGGGCCCTCAACGCCCGTCATCGTCATTTTCGGGGTCATCCTTCTTGTCGGGGTCACCCTTTTTTTCTGGCCCTTCCTTCCTGTCAGGGTCATGCGCCGGCACGAATTTCTCACCAGCTTCATGGAGCAGGTCAAACTGCCTGTTACACTCTCTGCAGGCGCCGCACATGGAAAGATGTAATCTCAGGGAGATTCGCTCCTGGAACGTCAAGGAGCGGTCCTGTTTGAGGGACATCAGGCGAGTCGCCTCCTTGCACATCATCATCATGCCGTTTCCCCCTTCAACCAGCCTTTCTCGATGCAGGCCCTGAGGCGTAGCCGAGCACGGTGCAGAATCACCCAGCAGTTGTTCTCCTTGATGTCCAGCTCGCGGCAGATATCTTCGGTGGAGAGCCCCATCAGCTCGCGCAGGGAAAATACCCTGGCGGCATTGTCCGGCAGCGCAATCATGCAGGCATCAAAGACCTGCCAGAAGTGTTCGTTCTCGAAAGTCGCCTCGGGTTCTCCCCAACTGGAAGGGCGAGCACTTTCCAGCCAGCGGCCGTTCTGCTGGAATTGTCGATCGATGGCGTCGTCGTCGTCCTCATCCTCGAGTGGCTGCCAGCGTCCATGACGCTTCTGGACACGCATGGTGTCGAGGATCTTGTACTTGAGGATGCCGAAAACCCAGGTCTCGTAACCGGATCGTCCGGCGAAGCTTTCATTCTTTTCGATGGCGGACATCATTGCCTCCTGAACGGCATCCTCGGCCTGGCTGCGATCACGTAAATGCATCAGGGCGAAGGAGACCAAACGTGGTCTTACAGCCGTAAGTCGCTGTAGCCTATCCTCTTTGTCGTTCATCAGTGAGTTCCTTGTTCCCTATCCTGGTGATTGAGCAGAGCCCGGCTCAGTCTAGCAGCTGGCATCAGTCAGGACATAGGATCTCAGGCGATGTGTTGTTATCAGCTGGCATTCCTTACAGAACTCTTACGGTGTTCAACATGTTACATTTCAAAAATAGTTGCAGACATGTTGCCGCTTCCACTTGCAAAGATTGTCGGTATCTCGATGCGAAGCGGCAAAAAGTTCGCTGGTAGTAGCGGCCGTGTCTCCTTGAATGATGAGTCTATATATGGCGTATGTCGGGAGGATTTCCTCCAACGATATAGGTTTCTCCTCTGGGTGATTCGGTCGTCTGGCCCGGTTATGGGTATTGACCGCCTCTGCTCATGATCGGATCAGAATGATTTGCCAGTCGGTCAAGATCCTCCGGTCTATCCACATCCCAGAGTAGGGCGGGGCAAGCCAGTCGCCAACCCAGCGCATCGGCACGCTCGCGCGTCTGTTTCATGACACGGTTCGTGCCCCAGTCTATGGCCGTGAAGAGGCGCGGGTCGGCTCGACGGACCCCGACCAGCGCATAGCCGCCATCCTCGACCGGCAGGAAGACGGCGTCGGCCTCTGACAGAGCTCTCTGGCAGCGCTCTAGCAGCGCCGGAGTGAGCGCCGGACAGTCGCTGCCGATCAGGACTCCAGGGCCTTCCATGGCCTGCAGGGCCTGGGACATACGCTGCCCCAGGTCACCTTTCGGCTGGGGGCGAAGCCTGATGCCATGCCGGTCCGCCAGTTCCCGGAACACGGGATGGTCATGGTCCAGTGCCGTCCACAGGGTGATGCTGTGTGGCGAGGTTGCCGCTAGCGCAGTGTCCAACGCATGCTGCAGCAGCCGTTCATGAAGCCGGCAGGCGCCCTCGGCACCCAGGGCCGGCATCAGGCGCGTCTTCACCTGTCCGGGAATGGGCGCCTTGGCCAGTATCGCCAGGGGAAAGTGGGTGTGAGTGTCAGCGCACATGGCGATACTCCCGGGCCAGGTCATCTGCCGACGCCCCCCGCCAATAGCGCCAGCGCAGCTGCCACATCAGGCGGATGGTGGCCCAGGCGCCGTTCTGATCCCAGCGCCGTCCACTGCTGATCACTTTGTCCCTCAAACAGGCGGGGGGAGATAGTCGCTTGAGTCGGCATGATATCTCGATGTCCTCCATCAGCGGCTGGTCGGGAAAGCCACCTACCGCATCGAAGGCGTCGCGTGTCATGAAGAGCGCCTGGTCGCCGGTGGCGATACCGGTCAGCCGCGAGCGCAGGTTCATGGCTGCCGCGATCACCGGCAGGATGGGATGGCGGCCCTCGAGTCGAATATCGAAGCGACCCCAGCAATGTGCCCCCGACAGGGCGCGCTCGACAAGCCGGTCGGCCCCCTCGGGCAGCCGGGTGTCGGCATGCAGGAACAGCAGTAATGGACCTCGGGCCTCGCGCGCACCGGCATTCATCTGTCGAGCGCGGCCGGGCGCTGTGACGATTATTTTTGATGCCATAGGGCGAGCCCGGGCTATCGTGTCATCGTGGCTGCCTCCGTCCACGACCACCACCTCCACACCGGCCTCGCAACAGTCCTTCTCATCGCCGGCCTGACACGACCGAAGTTCGAACAGCAGCGTCTCGATGGTGCCCGCCTCATTCAGTGTCGGGATGATGATGCTGAGCTTCGGCGTATCCGGCATGCCGACAATCCTCCTGATGCAGCGGATCGGTGCAGTGAAGACCTGGGTCGTTTCATCCATTTCGGCCTTACAGTCTGCAGGATAGCGTCCGGCCGGTGCTGTAAGGCCCATTACAACGGGATCGACTGAAACGTAAAGCCGCGAGTCGTCTGGCGGCGATGAAGCCTGAGTCCCCAAGGTGGAAGGAGGTGAGTGATGCATTCACGCAGCATCCTGGTCGCACTGGCCACATTATTGCTCGCTTCGCCCCGGGTCGGGGCAGGACTTCCCACGGCAGACCCGCCCGATTTGCCCGTGGCCCATTCCCTTGCAGCCTTCCGCCAGGCTCTCCAGTCGGGAGGGCCAGGAAAGGATGGCATCCCTTCCATCGACAGTCCGAGATTCCAGTCGGCAGGGGCGGCGGACGACGTGCTCGAGGACAACGACAAGGTGATCGGACTCTACGCCGATGGCGAGGCCCGCGCCTATCCACAGCGAATCCTGGTCTGGCACGAGATCGTCAATGACGAGGTCGGAGGGAAATCTATCAGCGTGACCTACTGCCCCCTGACGGGTACGGCACTGGGTTTCGAGCGTGGTGATACTCAACTCGGAGTGTCGGGAAAGCTGGTCAACAGTAATCTGGTCATGTACGACCGTGCCACCGACAGCGAATGGCCCCAGATCCTGGGTGTCGCCATCGACGGTCCCCTGGCCGGTCATGGCCTGGAGGAGTTCCGTGTCTTCTGGACCACCTGGGGCGCATGGAAGGCTCGCCATCCCGATACCCGGGTACTTACCGAACAGACCGGTTACGTTCGCAACTACCATCGCGATCCCTACGGCAGCTACAACCCCCGGGGTGGCTACTACCTGCCTCAGAGTTCACGCCTCTTCCCGGTCATGGCAGGCAGTGACCGCTTTCCTCCCAAGACCGAGATACTCGGTTTCCGGACTCAAGAGGGAGCCGCGGCCATCACCCGGGATGCGCTGCGTGAAGAGTCGGTGGTCGAGATGCCCCTGGGAGATACCACTATACGGTGGTTCACGACGTCGGCCTGGATACCGGTTGGGTCTTCCACAATCCTCGGCGTGAGGAGGTGAGCATCGACGGCCTGAGGTTCGGTCCGGAAGGCGTGACAGGCGAGGGTCTGGAGGAGCTCGATAGGGTCAACGCCTTCGAGGCCATGTGGTTCGCCTGGACGGCCTTCTATCCGGATACCCGGGTCTACACGGGAGAGGGGGTGCCATGAAAGCGATCGCCCTCATGGTGGCCATGCTGGTGAAAGAGCCCAGGATGCTCGCCCTGATCGTCCTGGTCACCCTGGCCTACGGCGGCCTCTATCTCTGGTTGAACGGGGATATCAGCGGCGGTGGCACGGGGGGATTGCAGGCGGCCTTCCCTGCCTGGGAGCGTGCTTTCGAGGCACGCGGTCCCTTTCAATTCGAACCCGTGGGATTGGTCCAGGTCGGCACCCTGGTGTGGACCTTCAGTCCGCTCAACACGCTGCTTGGGATGACGATGGGTGGCCTGCTGGGCCTCGCCGTGGCTGCCGGTCTGAAGGTCTGGAAGGTACCACGCCAGTGCGGCCTGGGCGCCTCTGGAGCAGGCACCCTGGCGGGCATACCCGCGCTGCTGGCGGGGGGTGCCTGTTGTGCGCCCCTGGTGCTCATCTGGCTGGGGCTTCCCATCGCGGGAACCGTTGCCAGTATCTCGCCCCTTCTCGTTCCGCTGGCACTGGTCATCCTCCTGGTCGTGCTCTGGCGTCTGGCCAAGTCGCTGACCTCATCCACCTCCTGAGTCGCTGGAGGAATGAATCGATGTCCAACATGCTCGAGCGCTGCGGTTATGGGCTTGGTTGCTGGTTGTCCTGCCCCAGGCCCTGGCATCGCCCCCTGTCGCCTGTCAACGAGGGAGTCCGAGCATGCCTCCAGCCCGGAGACGTCCTGTTGGTAGAAGGTTCCTCGAGAATCAGCACGGTGATCAAGTACCTGACGCAGTCCACCTGGTCGCATGTAGCTCTCTACGTTGGCGAGGGCAGCTGTGCCGGGTCGGCACGCTCGGCCTATGTTTATCCCCTCGGGATTTTGACCTGTCTCCCTGGTTCGAGGTCATCAAGCCCCGGCTCCAGGGTGGATTCGATCACCGCGAGCTGGACTGGCATGAATCGACCTGAGCATGTATCGGGCGTTTCACTCGGCCTCAACCACGCTGTGGAACTGCCAGGCTTCTTCAAGACGCTGCTCGAAGGGCCCTTCATCGGGTGGGAGCTCCGCCACCCGGATACTCGGTGAGAGACTGGCCTGATCGGGCGTCTGGTTGACATTGTGGCGCACCACGGCTTGATACAGTCGTTCACCGATCTGCCGTGCCTTGTCGAGATCGGCGCCCATCAGCAGGGCGGTGATTTCGGTGGCACGATAGCGACCGGTCAGGTCGGCATCCTCGTCGACCTCCTCCATCAGGTGGGCCAGGTCCTGCAACTGCCGATCGCCGGCTTCCCGTCCGAAGAGCTTGTTGATGGTGGGGAGTTCTTCGAGTCTCGCCGATACCAGCGCCATGGGGAGTCCGAGGCGCCGGCACAGCTGGCAGGTTGCTTCGGCCTGCTCGCGGAAGCTCTTTTGATTGAGTAGCCCCGTGCAAGGGTCAAGGCCATCCGAGGTGGATAGCGCCAGTTCGCTCTCGACCATGCTGGCCAGGTCGTCGAGTAGCTCGGCATCTTTTTCACCGAAGGACCGGGGCACGGGGTCAACCAGACAGAGAGTGCCGACCTTCTCGCCACCAGGCAGATAGAGAGGCCTTCCGGCATAGAAGCGGATGAAGGGGGCGCCTATCACGCCGCAATAGTCGTGGAAGACGGGGTGGGTATGGGTATCGGGAACCACCATCATCTCGTCGCGCTCCAGCGTCTTGTGACAGAAGGCGATATCGCGTGAGGTCTCAACGACATCGAGACCTTGACGGGACTTGAACCACTGGCGGTCACGATCCAGCAGGCTGATAAACGCGGTAGAGACGCCGAAGAGCCGGCGTGCCAGCCGTGTGAGGCGGTCGAAGCGCGCCTCGGCGGGGGTGTCCAGCAGATCCATGCCCGCCAGTGCCGCGAGCCGGCGCTCCTCGCGCTGCGCCTCGCGAGCGATGAACCACCCGAGAATCTCATCCGGCGGCAGGGGGCGCGAGATCAGATAGCCCTGGGCCAGATCGCATTTCAGCTTGTCGAGATAGTCCAGCGTCTCCCGGTCCTCGACGCCTTCGGCGGTGGTACTCAGGCCCAGGCTGCGGCCGAGTTCCACCACCGAGCGGATCACCGCGCGCGACTCCTCCGAATCGTTGGCCGTCATCACGAAATGCTTGTCGACCTTGATCTCGGTGAAGGGCAGGCGTACCAGCTGCACCATCGAGGAGTAGCCGGTGCCGAAGTCGTCGATGGAGAGCTGGAAGCCCTGCAGGCGCAACCGGGTCAGGGTATCCAGCGAGGTGGTGGCATCCTGCATGGCGCTGGTCTCGGTGAGTTCGAGCACGATGCGCTTGGAGGGGATTCCATACTCGCGACAGCGCTGCAGGATGGCGTCGAACAGGGCCACATTGCCCAGGGAGCACGCGGAGATGTTCAGTGACAGCAGTATGTCCTGAAGGACGTGTTGTCCGACGCGCCTGGCAGTGGTATCCGAGGAGATCTCGGCCAGCCAGTCGAGAGCCTGTTCGGTCACCTGCAGAGTGAGGCGATCGATCAGGCCGTGCACCTCGGCCAGGGGAATGAAGACATCCGGGGGGATGAAGCCCAGCTGGGGATGCTGCCAGCGGGCCAGGGCCTCGAAGCCCACGATAGTGCCAGTACGACAGCGCACCTTGGGCTGATACGCTAGATGGATCTGCCCCAGGGTCAGCGCCTCTTCCAGGTCCTCGACGTTAACTTCTCTGGGCGGAGTTCGTTCGGCTGGCGAGCGGTCGGCTGTCTCACGGCTCTCGATGGCCCGGTGCAGAAGCTCGCGAAGCGCCGCGGCCGAGAAGGGCTTGGCAATTACGCCGACGATATCCAGGCCGTGCTCTCTCGCCGAGCGCGCGGCGGCGTCCAGTACCCGGCTGCCTACGCCGCTGGTGATGATCAACCGGGCCCGACAGCCAAGCCTGGCCAGTTCGGCCATCACCTCCACGCCATCCATCTCCGGCATCAGCAGATCGAGGGCCAGGATATCCGGGTGCCAGCGACATGCCTCCTCGAAGAAGGCGGTCGGCGAGGTGATGTATCGTGCATCGAAGCCGTCGAAATCGGCAATGCGCGCAATGGTCTCGCCAGTCATCGCCTCGTCATCGAGGATCAGCAGACGCGGCGGCTTTCCCTTGCCGGGCGTATCAGTCTTCATCCAGGGTCTCTCTGATTTTCTTGAGTAGGGCGACGGGGCGGTAGGGCTTGCCCAGGAATCGAACCCCTTCGTCCAGCCTGCCATTGTGGACGATGGCATTCTCGGTATAGCCGGAGGTATAGATCACCTTGAGGTCGGGCTTGCGCTCAAGGGCGGCAATGGCCAGCTCCCTCCCGGTCATGCCTCCCGGCATCATGACGTCGGTAAAGAGAAGATCGATGGCGGTGTCAGCGGCGAGAATTGCCAGGGCGCTCGGGCCATCCTTCGCCTGATGCACAGCATAGCCTGCTGCCTCCAGTTGCGTGACGACATACTCCCGGACCGAGACATTATCCTCCACCACCAGCAGGTTCTCGCGGCCACCCAGGCTCGTTTCTTCGCGCGGCGCGGGTCTGGGCTCAGTGGCAGCTTGCCTGATACGCGGCAGATAGAGCTTGATGGCGGTGCCTTCGCCCTCCTCGGAATAGAGGTTGACGTGCCCGGCGGACTGCTTGAGAAAACCGAAGACCATACTCAGGCCCAGCCCCGTTCCTTTGCCCTTCTCCTTGGTGGTGAAGAAGGGCTCGAAGACCCGACTCCGGATGGCCTCCGGAATCCCCGTGCCGGTATCGCTGACCGCAATGCAGACATAGTCGCCCGGTGCCAGCTCCAGATGACCGTCAGCGTAGTGGGCGGAGAGCGACACATTGCGGGTCTCGATGGTCAGTTGCCCGCCATCCGGCATGGCATCCCGGGCGTTGATGGAGAGGTTGAGGATCGCACTCTCGAGCTGTGAGGGATCGATATTGGCCGACCAGAGATCGTCATACGGATGGAAGCTCAGCTCGACCTGCTCTCCCAGGGTTCGACGCAGTAGCTCGGTCAGCCCAAGGACCAAGCGATTGATATCGGTAGGTTGTGGGTCCAGGGCCTGGCGACGGGCGAAGGCGAGGAGTCGCTGGGTGAGGTCGGCGCCCCGCTGGGTGCTCTCGGCGACGGCCTGGGCAAGAGGACTGAGTCGGGCATCGTCCACCAGTGCCTCGCAGAGCAGGTCGGCATTGCCCATCATCACGGTCAGCAGGTTGTTGAAGTCGTGGGCCATGCCCCCGGTCAGGTGGCCGATGGCCTCCATGCGCTGCGCCTCCTGAAGCTGCGCCTCGAGGCGTTTCTTTTCGGTGACGGTGCGAAAGTAGACCGCCAATCCCTCCTCGCCCGGGTGAGCATTGACCTCGAACCACTGAGCCAAGGGCGGATAGTAAAAGGTGAAGTGCTTCGATTCACCGCTTTCTACAGCGGCGTGATAGCAGGTCCAGGTCTCGCTCTCCCTGGCCTCGGGAAACGCCTCCCAGACATTGCGCCCCAGGAGCTCTTCGGCGGAGCGCTCCAGCACGTGTTCTGCCTGGTGATTGAGGTAGGAAAAGCGCCACTTCATATCGAGCAGGAAAAAAGCGTCGCTCATGTTTTCGAGGCTTTTCGTCAGGCGCTGGGCCAGCGACAGCTGGTGTGCTTCCGCTTCGCGCTGAGCGGTGATGTCCTCGATCACCGCCACCAGGCTGACGATGGTGCCGTGCAAATCGCGCTGAGTCGACACACTGTTCCGGCACCAGAGGACTTCGCCACTGCGACCCAGCATGCGCTTCTCGATGATGAAGCTGTTCATCTCGCCGGCCAGCAGGGGTCCGAGCTTGTCGAGATTGGCCTGCCTGTCGTCGGGATGAGTCAGGGAGAGGAAGTCGGTGGACCTCAGCTCCTCCTCGGAATAGCCGAGCATGTCGCAGAAGGCCTGGTTGGCATACAGGAAGCGACCCTGGGTGTCCGCCTGCACGATCCCGGTGGCGGCCTCGGCGAAGAGGCGACGCCAGCGCTCCTCACTGGTGCGGTAGACGTCCAATTGATGCTGACGGTAACGCTCGACCTCGCGAAATTCGGTGATGTCGTGCACCACCGAGAGCATCGAGATCACGCGGCCCTGGTCATCGAGCTGGACGGAGTTGTGCCATTCGCATTCGACCACGGCGCCTTCACTGGTCAGGTTGCGATTGGACGAGACATGTTGCGGTTCGATGCCGAGGTACAGTTGTTGAGTGACCTCTTTGACCGAGTCGGCATCCTCGGGATGGACGAAGGGAAAGTCGAAGGGATGCAGGCCGATGACCGCTTCGGCCGGCCAGCCGAACAGGGTCTCGGCATGCCTCGACCAGCGCGCGATGCGAAAGTCGCTGTCCCACGCGATCACCGCCAGGGGCAGGTTATCGAGATGAAAACTCAGCAGCTCATGGGCCTGATGAGAGGTGTGGCCACGTGTTCCGGGATCATCGCGCATCGTGTCGATCTCCGTGGTGGTCGGGCCTGCCCTTCACTATTGCGCAAGCTATGACGTGGATCAATGATTCAGCTTGATTATTCGTCCCCCAGCATCTACGGCGTCTTCCCGATCGTGAGTGACCAGCAGGCTGGGCAGGCCGGCCTCGCGCAGGCGATCGAAGACCAGTTGGCGCATCTCGTGGCGCAGATTCGTATCGAGCTTGGAGAAGGGTTCGTCGAGCAGCACGGCGCAGGGGGCCGACAGCAGCAGGCGCATCAGCGCCACCCGGGCCTTCTGACCACCGGAGAGGGTGGCCGGGTCGCGGTCACCGAAGCCGGTCAGGCCGATCTGCGCCAGGGCGTCCTCGACGCGCTGCGTCTTGTCGCCCACCGACCGGGGCAGGCCGAAACGCAGGTTGCCCGCCACGGAAAGGTGGGGGAACAGCAGCGGGTCCTGGAAGAGCAGCCCCATGCCGCGTTGCTCGGCGGGCAGGGTGCTGATCTCCTGTCCATTCAGCAGCACCTGGCCTCGGGCCTGAAATTCAGGGGCCAGAAAGCCGGCCAGATAGGCCAGCAGGGTTGACTTGCCCGAGCCGGATGGGCCCATGACGGTAAGGACTTCACCGGGACCGATCTCGGCATCCAGCTCGAGCAGGATCTGGTCGCCCAGCTGGATGCAGATGTCACGGAGTTCGAGGCGATGGGTGGCGTTCATGGGGCTCCCTGCATGGCGCGGCGATTCGACCATAGCAACCTGGGCAGGCCGATGGCGACGATGAATCCCGCCAGCGGCAGGCAGGCCTGGACCAGTGCCCATACACCGATGACTCGGCGGTTGCCACCGGCAGCCAGTGACACGGCCTCGGTGGTCACGGTGGTGATGCGTCCGGCGCCGAGCAATTGGGTGGGCAGGTATTGGCCGATGCTGACCGCCACTCCCACCGCCATGGCGGTGAGGATCGGGGCCAGCAGCATCGGCAGGCGGACTCGCCAGAAGGCCCCGTTGCGCGAGGCCCCCAGCGTCAACGCCAGATGTGACCAGCGCGGGTCGAAGCGGCGGTAGGCCTCGGACAGCGAGAGGAATACGTAGGGCAGCACGAACAGCAGGTGGCCGAAGATGACCAGCGCGTGGGTCGGTCTTGTGCCGAGTTGTTCCATCATCACCACCAGGCCGAACAGGAAGGCGATCTGCGGCACAATCAGCGGCAGATAGAGCAGCCACAGAGCCCGCGACGGGCGTCGCCCGGTGCGCTGCTCGTTTTCCAGCGCCGCCAGGGCCAGGGTCGCGGCGAGCAGCGTCGATACCAAGGCGATCAGCGCCGTCGAGGCGATCGGTCCGGCGAGCGAGGGTAGGGCCTGAGCCCAGTGGGCGCTGGTAAAGCTCTCCGGCAGGGCCTCTGGAAATCGCCAGAAGCCGGCCACGGAATTGATTGCCAGGCCACCGATGCCGACGAAGGCGGTCGCCGTGACCAGCAGGATCCACAGCTTGCCGGTTAGCCGAAGCCCGGTCTCGCCCTGGCGGCGCCCACCACGGGCGATCCAGCCTCTCATCAATCGGGCCACGATCCGCTCCAGCCCCCACCAGAACGCCAGCGCCGAGGCGGTCACTCCGAGTTGGAGGATCGCCCCGGCCGAGGCCATGAAACGCATGTCGAGGTCGGGGTCGCTGAACCAGGACAGTATCGATACGGCCAGCGTGGGTGGCAGGGTGGGGCCGAGGATCATCGCCACATCGACTACCGACGAGGCGTAGGCGATCACCGCGAACACCGGCAGGCGAATGAGCGGATAGAGCGAGGGGACGACGACCTTCCACCAGGCAAGCGTGGGGCTATAGCCCAGCGAGCGGGCCATGGCCACCCGGCGTTCGGCGTCGAGCTGGGGCAGGGCCGCCAGGCTCATCAACAGCAGGAAGGGGATTTCCTTGATCACCAGCCCAGCGATTAGCGACAGCCCCCAGGGGTCCTGAACGATCAGCAGATCCGGCGGGCGCTCCCAGCCGGTCAGCCCCGGCGAGGCGAGACGCGCGATGAGCCCCGAGGGGGCGATCAGGAAGGCCAGGCCGAAGGCCGCGGCGGCATGGGGAATGGAGAGCAGCGGTGAGACCAGCCGCCGGATCCAGCGATCGAACCGGCTGCCGCTCGCGGCGGCCAGGTAGAGCAGCACCACCGCCAGCGACACGGCGGTGGCGATGAGTCCACTGGCGAGGCTGACCACGACCGAGCGCCAGATACCGGGCTCGGCAAACAGGGCCCGCCAGGGATCGAGCGACAGGCTATCTCCCCCCAGGGCCGGCAGGTAACCGAACGCCGGCATCAGCGCCATGGCCAGGCCGGCCAGGATCGGCGCGACCAGCAGGACGACGATCAGTACCGGTGCCAGGCGCAGCATCATCGGGCGGGTCTCATCGCAGCGTCGCCCAGGGCGCTATTCCCCGCCATCAGTTGCCGACGTAGCGGGCCTGCCAGGCGTCCTGCAGGGCCGTCATCCAGCTGGGATGCGGCTCGGGGAGGGTCTTTTGCAGAGCGCCTGCGGGCAGCATCGCCGGGTTGCTCTCGTCCAGGGTGAAGAGGGCTCGGCTGTCGTCATCGAGGCGGGTCACATCCAGCACGGTGCGATCCCCCCAGATGGTGAGGTCCTGCTTGTGTGCCTGAGCCTCGGGCGAGAGCAGGAAGTCGGCGACCACCATGGCGCCGGCCTTGTGGGGCGAATTGTAGGGAATGGCCACGAAGTGAACGTTGCCCAGGGTCCCCTCATTCAGCACGTAGCTGCGCGTGCTGGGCGGTAATTCATAGTCGGCCACCGCGGCGGCGGGTACCGAGGGATAAAAGGTAAAGGCCAGCGACAGTTCGCCGTTACCCATCAGGCTACGCATCTCGGGCCCGGTGGCGGGGAACTGGCGACCGCTGCGCCACAGATGGGGGTGAAGCGCGTCCAGGTAATCCCACAGCGGGGCAGTAACCGCGGTAAAGTCGCTCTCCTCGACGGGGGCGTAGAGCGCCTCGTCCTCGTTGGTCAGCGCGATCAGCGCCTGCTTGAGGAAGGTGCTGCCGGTGAAGTCAGGTATCCGTGGGTAGGTGAAGCGCCCGGGGTTGGCCTCGGCCCATTCCAGCAGTGCGGGGATGTCCTGCGGGGGCGCCGTGACATCATCATGATCATAGTAGAAGGTGATCTGCGCCCGGCCCCACGGGGATTCGTAACCCTCGGTGGGCAGGGTGAAGTCGGTGACCACCTCGGGATTTTGCTCGGGATAGGTGAGCGCGAAATGCGGCAGCGCGTCGGCGAAGGGGCCGAACAGCAGGTCGTTGGCCTTCATGGTGGCGAAGTTCTCGCCGTTGATCCAGACCAGGTCGACACTACCGTCGTCATGGTTGCCGGCCTGCTTCTCGGCGAGCACCCGTGAGACCGCCTCGGCGGTATCCCCGATCTTGACATGGGTGAGCTCAATGTCGAACTGCTCGTCGACTCGCTCGGCCACCCAGCCGATGTAGTCGTTGGTGCGCTGGTCGCCGGCCCAGGCGTACCAGTAAACGTTCTGGCCGCTGGCCTCGTCGAGCACGGCCGCCCAGTTGGTCGGATCGGGAGCCGCGGCGACAGGGCCGCAGAGCAGCAGGACCGGTAGCAGGCTGGCGAGCCGGGGAGAGAAAGCGCGCATCACTGGGTTCCTTTTCGTGAGGGGTGCCCCAAAGGGACAGTAGAGAGGAAAGTGGGCTCAATCCTGGGCATGGGGGGAGAGAAGGCGTGCCAGCACGCGACTCTCTTGCCGGACATGCTCGATAACGGGCACCGAAAGATAGTGGTCGACACGGTCGCGGACATGGGCGATCAGCGCATCGTCGCTCAGCTCGGTCGACCAGTCTTCTCCACTGGTCGAAGCATCACGCTCGAGAAGATGACTGGCTCGCCACTTGGCACACCATGTCAGCGACCAGAGCCACATCGCGCGGCGACATGCCAGCAACGTGGCCGTCTCGTCGGCAAAGCCCGTGGCGGACATCCAGTGACGATAGAAGGGGGCCACCTCCTGGGGTAGCAGCTCGGCCCGGCTCTGCAGGTCCCAGGTGGTGGAGGTGTAGAGGCTGGCATGGGCCAGGTCGAAGCCCACCAGGCCATAGCGGCATTTCTCCAGGTCCACCAGCACCGCACGTCCGGAGTCGGTGACCAGGAAGTTTCCCGGATGGGCATCGAAGCTGATCAGTCGAGGCTCGGCGCCAGGGCCGGGAGGCAACCGTTCCGGGAGGGCGGCGAGCTCGGCCTCGATCAGCTGTCGGGCCTCGGTATTCAGCCCGGCCTTGTCGAGGAAGCGCGCTTGGGTCCTGACCTCCTCGAGCATCGCTGTCCAGGGGTCGGCCGGCGACAGCAGTGGCGAACGCTCCTCGGCATCGGGCACGTTCAGTACATGGAAGCTGGCCAGCGCCTCGGCGATATCGGGAAGATCTTTCGGGAGTTGCGCCGGGCGGCCGCGGATGGCACTGACCAGCAGACCACCCCGCGGCAGCGCCGGGCTGGGCGGGAGGATGCCGTGCAGGGAAGGAGCATGGCCACCCTGGCTGGCGCGAGCGAAGCAGGCCGCCTGATAGTCGAGGTTTGCAGCGGGGTCGAGTCCCATCTGGCTCTGCTTCGGCAAACGTGCCACCCAGTCGATCTGTTCCCGCTCGAGCCACACATGATGATGGGCCAGGCCGGTGTCGGCCATCGGGTGCATTGCCTGGATGCCTGCGTCATGACCGGCATGTCGCAAGGCGTCGAACAGGGGCGGCAGAGATCTGGCTGGGCCTGTGACGAGTCAGGGGGGTAAGCGAAATCCGGCATGACGCTCCTTTATGGCTGGGCTGTCGATCATTGATGGTCGCATGAGGGGAGTATTCCTTACATCGGCGCCGATGCACGGTCGGCGTTCCCCACGGTTGTAAGCTCGGGCCGCTCGGGTCGACACAACGTTAGCGCTGAGACGCAGAAGTGGAGTCAGCGTACCCACCATTTCCTGAACAATCACAACAGAGGGTGAAAATCATGTCACAGCATGACGATAAACGCCGCAAGCTGCTGGGTCGCCTGAATCGGCAGCTGGCCTATACGGCTCCACTGCTCGCCCTGGTGGCGGGGGGTGCCGTCCTTCAGGCCTCGGCAGGCGATGATGCGGCCGTCTCCGACTTCACTTCGCCATCCGAGGCATCCCTGATGCTGGCCAGCAACGACGCTGAGGGCGCTGCCGAGGCAGAAGGTGAAGCGGAAGGTGAAGCGGAAGGTGAAGGAGAAGCAGAAGGCGAAGCGGAAGGAGAGGGAGAAGCCGAGGGCGAAGCGGAAGGAGAGGGAGAAGCCGAGGGCGGCTCCAGCGCCGCAGTGGCAAGACCCGATGGCTACTCGCCGGCTTACAGCGAGACTGGGGAAAACGCCGAAGAAATGCTGGCTCGCGGTGAGGAGCTCTACTACGACACCTCCTTGAGCTCCAACGGCCTTGCCTGCGCGTCTTGCCACGGCAGTGACGGTCAGGACATGGCCTACAACCCGACGTTCGAACAGCCCTTCCCCCATCAGGTGGCGATGGCCTACAACCAGTTCGGCATGTCGGAGGTGCACGCCGATGAGATGGTGCAGATCTGCATGGTCGCGCCGATGGCGGCCGAGCCGCTCGAGTGGGGCAGCGAGGAGCTGACCTCCCTGGCGGCCTACGTGGTGGAGGTGCAGAAACGCGTTGCCGGAGAACCGCATCAGCTCTGAGCCCACCTGGCGTCGCTGGAAGAGCTCACCTTTCTCGATATATCCAGGCCCGCCAGATGGCGGGCCTGTGGTTGGTTGCCTGCGATAAAGGTAACGTCTCACCATCGACCGCATGCCGGTTGTTGCTGCTCCCGGTTCCACTGCCTACGCTGATATCAGTTATGGCTGAACCACTGCCTCCCGATGAGGCTCTCAGGGACATGAATCGGAGGGCGGGGACGAGATGACGAATCCAGATCGCAGGGGCATGATCGGGCGTGTCCTGATGCTGGCCAGCCTGTTGTGCCTCGCGCTCGGTGCGCTGCTGGCCTGGCAGGTCCAAGCGCAGCAGAGTGAGCGCACCGCCCTGGTGATGACAATCGAGGGCGCCATCGGGCCAGCCATCAGTGACTATTTCCAGCGTGGCCTGGAGCTCGCCGAGGAGCGTGATGCCGAGCTGGTCGTGGTTGAGATGGACACCCCTGGCGGGCTCTCGGCCTCGATGCGCGACATGATCCGCGCCATGCTGGCCTCGAGCGTGCCGGTCGCCATCCATGTCACGCCGGCGGGAGCCCGCGCGGCCAGTGCCGGCACTTACCTGCTCTACGCCAGCCACGTGGCGGCCATGGCGCCGGCCACTCATCTCGGCTCGGCGACCCCGGTGCAGATGGGGGGTGGTGGCCTGCCGGGACTCGGCGGCGAGACGGAAGAGGAGAACGAGGGTGAGGCCAACGACGAGGCTTCCGAGCAGGGAGCGGCCGACCCGGAAGCCTCGAGCGAGACGGCGAATGACGAACCGCGCCGCGGTGAAACGGCCATGGAGCGCAAGGTACTGGAGGACGCGGTGGCCTATATTCGCTCCCTCGCCGAGCGCCATGGTCGTAATGCCGAATGGGCGGAACAGGCCGTGCGTGAGGCGGTCAACCTGACCGCCAGCGAGGCGCTCGAGAACAACGTCATCGACGTGGTGGCCCGTGACCTCGACGACCTGCTCGAGCAGATCGACGGCCGAAGCGTGGTGATGGATGACGGCGAGCGAACCCTGGCTACTGCCGATCTCGCCGTCGAGCGCTTCGATCCCGACTGGCGGACCAAGCTGCTGGCCGTGATCACCAATCCCAACGTCGCCTATTTCTTGATGATCATCGGCTTCTACGGGCTGATCTTCGAGCTGTCCAACCCGGGTAGTCTGATACCGGGTACCATCGGCATCATTTCGCTGCTGCTGGCGCTGTTCGCCTTCCAGGTACTGCCCGTCAATTATGCCGGCCTGGCGTTGATCGTTGTGGGGCTGGGGCTGATCGTGGGCGAGGCCTTGATGCCCAGTTTCGGTATTCTAGGTATAGGCGGCATCGTCGCCTTCGTGATCGGATCGGTGATGCTGATGGATGCGGACAACCTGAATATCTCGCTGCCGATGATCGGCGGTGTCGCCCTGCTGGCGGCGGGCTTGATGCTGTGGGTGGTGACACGCTTCATCGGGCTGCGTCGCCGTGCGCCGCGGACTGGGCAAGAGGAACTCGTTGGCAGCGAGGCCACCGCCGTGGAAGATTTCGAGAGAAAAGGGCATGTGCGGCTGATGGGTGAGCGCTGGAATGCTCGAAGCACGCAGCCGTTGACGCGTGGACAGGCGGTTCGGGTGACGGCGGTCGATGGTCTGACCTTGAGAGTGGAACCGCTCGACGCACCGTCCTGAGACTCTGGCAAGATCCCCGACGTCTACCGTCGTCGGACACATCGAAGGAGAGCAAGCCATGTTGATTTCCTATCTCGTTCCGGTCGTCCTGCTGGTCATGCTGCTGGCGGCGTCGATCCGTATCCTTCCTGAATACAAGCGCGGGGTGGTGTTCTTCCTCGGTCGCTTCCAGGCGGTGAAGGGGCCGGGCCTGCTGATCATCATTCCCGGCATCCAGAAGATGCAGGTGGTCGACCTGCGGGTGATCACCATGGACGTCCCGGAGCAGGACGTCATTTCCCAGGACAACGTCACCGTCAAGGTCAATGCGGTGCTCTACTTCCGGGTGGTGGACCCCGAGAAGGCGATCATACAGGTGGAGAACTTCGTCAATGCCACTAGCCAGTTGGCTCAGACCACACTGCGCTCGGTGCTCGGCAAGCATGACCTCGACGAGATGCTTTCCGAGCGCGACAAGCTCAATGACGACATCCAGGAGATCATCGACAGCTCCGCCGAGAGCTGGGGCATCAAGGTAGCCAACGTGGAGATCAAGCACGTCGACCTCGATGAAAGCATGATCCGTGCCATTGCCCGCCAGGCCGAGGCCGAGCGCGAGAGACGCGCCAAGGTGATCCACGCCGAGGGCGAGCTGCAGGCCTCCAAGAAGCTGGTCGAAGCAGCTAACGTGATGTCCGAGAACTCCGCCGCGCTGCAACTGCGCTACCTGCAGACCATGAGCGACATGAGCAACAAGAACGCCTCCACCATCTTCTTCCCGCTGCCCATGGATATCATGGAGGCCTTCAAGCACATGAAGGCTTCCCCGGCCGCCCAAGCACGTACGGGCAGCCAGGCGCCGGAGGACGGCAGCGCCTCCTGACCTCCTGATGCCACGGCTTGCGAGCCGTGGCATGCTGAGAGGCTCATTCCGATATCGAGTTTGCCTTGAGTCCCGCTTCCCTCTCTCTCCGCCAGCAGGGTCTGCTGATGACCGGCGGCGGTGCCCTGATCATTTCTCCCGACGCCCTGCTGATCAAGGTGATCGGGCTGCCCGACGCCGAGATCCTGATCTGGCGCGGCCTGCTTACTGCACTGGGCTTCATCTCCATCGTCATCGCTCGCCATGGGCGAGCGTCGCTGGCCGCCTATCGCCGCTGTGGCTGGACCGGCATCGGTGTGGCGATGTTGTTCAGCCTCTCGACCTTCGGCTTCGTGTTGGGTAACCAGTACACCCGCGGCGGCAACGTGCTGATGATCCTGGCCGGGGCGCCGCTGCTCGCCGCGCTGCTCTCTCGTCTCTTCTTGCACGAGCGGCTGCCGAGGCGCACCTGGCTGGCGATCTTCGCCTGCCTGGTCGGCATCGGGCTGATCGCTCTGGATGACGCCGGCACCGGCTCCTGGCTTGGTAACGCTTTCGCGCTGCTGGCGGCCACCGCACTCGCTGCCAACTTTACCCTATGCCGCACCCGCCCGCAGATCGACATGAGCCCCATGCTGACCCTGGCCGGGCTTATCGTGGCGGGCCTCTCGGCGCTCTACGGCCTGCTTGGCCCCGGTGTCGGGCTGCCCTCCGGCTCTTCGCTGCTGTGGCTGGTGGTGCTTTGCCTGGTGCTGCTGCCGCTGGGCTTCACCCTGATCCAGCGGGGGCCGCTCTACCTGCCTGCCGCTGAGGTCGGTCTGCTGATGCTGCTGGAGGTGGTGGTCGGCACCCTGTGGGTATGGTGGCTCCTCGGTGAGCGCCCGGCCCCCTCCGCATTCCTGGGCGGGGCCCTGGTACTCGGCAGCCTGCTGATCAAGGGGCTGATCGACTGGCGGATCGAACGAAGTTGGCGTGCGCTGGGTGCAGCGCAGCACGAGCTCTGCTAGAATTCAGCGCTCTTGTCGCCCGCCCAATTTGAACTTTCGTCTGACGGCGCGACTTTGATGCAGAACAAGGGATCCAGCAGAACATGATGACTCCCCTGGCAGGGCTGGCCACGCCGCCCTAGCGCACTCCCCCCTATTCCCCGGCGATGCCACCATCATCGGCGCGTCATCGCCCGACATCATCGTGATGTCCCGGCGCCCACGTGTGCCACCTTGCTTGTGATTTCCGCCCTTACCCGGACTTGCCATCGGCGGCAGCACCCAACCGGCGTGCCGGGAATGGCATGTGCACGACAGGATCACGACGCCTAACGGCTCATCCATCACCCCTGACTGGACCCCAGCATGTACGAAAAAATGAAACTGAGTTGGTTCTCCAACCTCAAGGGCGACACCCTCGCGGGCATCGTCGTCGCCCTGGCGTTGATCCCCGAGGCCATCGCCTTCTCCATCATCGCCGGCGTCGATCCCAAGGTGGGCCTCTACGCCTCCTTCGCGATCTGCGTGATCATCGCCTTCACCGGCGGGCGCTCCGGGATGATCTCCGGTGCCACCGGCGCCATGGCGCTGCTGATGGTTACCCTGGTCAAGGAGCATGGTCTTGAGTACCTGCTGGCTGCGACCCTGCTCACAGGGGTGTTGCAGATTCTGGCAGGCTATCTAAGGCTCGCCGAGTTGATGCGCTTCGTCTCGCGCTCGGTGGTCACCGGCTTCGTCAACGCCCTGGCGATCCTGATCTTCATGGCCCAGTTGCCGGAATTGACCGGGGTGACCTGGCATGTGTATGCCATGACGCTGGCCGGTCTGGCGATCATCTACGGGTTCCCCATGGTGCCGATGATCGGCAAGTCGATCCCCTCGCCGCTGGTATGCATCGTGGTGCTCACAGTCGTCTACCTTCTCACCGGCATGGAGATTCGCAGCGTGGGCGACATGGGTCAGCTACCCGACAGTCTGCCGGTGTTCCTGTGGCCCGAGGTGCCGCTCAACCTCGAGACACTGATGATCATCCTGCCCTATGCGCTGATGCTGACCGTGGTAGGCCTGCTTGAGTCGATGATGACCGCCACCATCATTGATGATCTCACCGATACCCGGAGCAACAAGAACCGCGAGTGCAAGGGCCAGGGCATCGCCAACATCGGCTCCGGCCTGATCGGTGGCATGGCGGGCTGCGCGATGATTGGCCAGTCGGTGATCAACATCAAGTCCGGCGGTCGTCGTCGCATGTCTTCGCTCATCGCTGGCGTGGTGCTGCTGCTGATGGTGGTGTTCCTCGCCGACTGGGTCTCCCAGATTCCCATGGCGGCCTTGGTGGCGGTGATGATCATGGTGGCCATCGGTACCTTCAGTTGGAGTTCTATCAAGGATCTCAAGAAGCACCCGATGAGCACCAATATGGTCATGGTGGCCACCGTGGTGGTAGTGGTGTTTACGCACAACCTGGCTATCGGTGTCTTCGTCGGCGTGCTGCTTGCCGCCATGAATTTCGCCAACAAGGTGGGCAACATTCTCTATGTCGGCAGCGAAGAGGTCGACGATGGCAATGCGCGCATCTACAAGGTGGTGGGTCAGGTATTCTTTGCCTCTTCCGAGCGCTTTGGTGAGGCATTCGACTTCAAGGAGACGGTGGAAAAGGTCACCATCGACCTGTCGCGCGCCCACTTCTGGGACATCACCGCCGTTCAGGCGCTGGATCGCATCGTCATCAAGTTCCGCCGCGAGGGCACCGAGGTAGAGATGATCGGCCTCAACGAGGCAAGCGCCACCATCGTTGACCGGTTCGCCGTGCACGATGACCCCGAAGCCGTCGAAAAACTGATGGGAGGTCACTGATATGACAGAGCAGGTAATGGCCGCCATTGACGGCTCGAAGTACTCGGAAGGGGTTAGCGACTACGCCGCCTGGGCCAGCCTGGCACTGGATGCTCCGCTGACCTTCCTGCACGTGAACGACAATCACCCCCAGACGGCCGAGGCGGATCTCTCCGGCAATATCGGTCTCGGTGCCCGGGAACACCTCCTGGAGGAGCTCTCTCAGCTCGATGAGCAGCGCGCCAAGGTGGCCCAGGAGCAGGGCCGTCTGATGCTCAAGGGCGCCAGCGAACGAGCGAACCAGCATGGTGTGGTGGAGCCGGTTACCCGCCAGCGCAATGGCACCCTGGTAGAGACCCTGGAAGAGTTGCAGGACGAGATTCGCCTGCTGGTGATCGGCAAGCGCGGCGAGATGGCCCACCAGGACGGCGATCACCTGGGTACCAACCTGGAGCGAGTAATACGTACCTTGCATCGGCCGATCCTGATGGTGCCCGAGGTTTACAAGAAGCCTGAGAAGGTGATGCTGGCCTTCGATGGCAGCAAGACCACTCGCAAGGGCGTGGAAATGCTGGCCAAGAGCCCGCTGTTCGACGGCAGCCCGGTGCACGTGGTGATCGTCGGCGCCGAGACCGGCGATAACCGCTCCCAGCTCGACTGGGCGCTAAAGACCTTGCGTGATGCCGGCCACAAAGCGGAGGGGGCCATCCGCGCCGGCGAAGTGGAGCCGACGCTTCACGCCTACCAGGAGGAGCAGGGTATCGACCTGCTGGTGATGGGAGCTTATGGCCACTCGCGCATCCGCCATCTGCTGGTGGGCAGCACTACCACCGAGATGCTGCGCAAGTCGCGTATTCCGGTGCTGCTGCTGCGCTGATGTTCCCGAAACCGGCCCACCGCCCATGGTGAGTGCCGGTTTTTTCTTTCTTGCACACCCTTGTGTCAATTACCCGGGCGCCTGGTGACGCAACCTCTCCTTCCGGGAGAGCATGGACAAGGAAACGACCATTGGACAGTACCCACTCCCGCCATTCAGCCTTCTTCGATGAATCTTCCTCTTCTCATCGCTTCGTCGCCGAGTTGCTGGAGAAAGCGGATATCCGCATCAACGGCGATCGCCCCTGGGATATCCGCTTCAACGCCCATGGTGTCATCGAGGAGGCATTGGCCCGCGGCAACTTGGGCCTCGGCGAGAGCTACATGAACGGGGACTGGGACGCCGAGCGTCTCGACGAGTTCTTCTTCCATTTGCTGCGGGCCAGGCTCCCCGACGAGATCAATCCGCGCAAGCTGATCCTTCACCACCTCAGGACCCGCCTCCTCAACCTGCAGACCGCCAAGCGCGCCTTCGAGGTCGGCGAGGCCCACTATGATCTCGGCAACGACTTCTACGCCGCCATGCTCGACCCGCGCATGACCTATACCTGCGGCTACTGGAAGGCGGCCGACAACCTGGCCCAGGCCCAGGAGGCCAAGCTCGACCTGATCTGTCGCAAGCTCGAACTCGAGCCCGGCATGCGCGTGCTCGATATCGGCTGTGGCTGGGGCAGCTTCATGGCCTATGCCGCCGAGCACTACGGCGTGGAGTGCGTGGGGCTGACCGTCTCCCGCGAGCAGGCCGAGTATGGCAAGTCGCTGATGAAGAAAGGGCTACCCGTCGAATTTCGCCTGCAGGATTATCGCGACGAGACCGAGCAGTTCGATCGTATCGTCAGCATCGGCATGTTCGAACACGTCGGTCGCAAGAACTACCGCACCTACATGGAGGTCGCGAATCGTTGCCTCAAGGACGACGGCCTCTTCCTGCTGCACACCATCGGCAAGAACGTGCGCGATACTTCGCCGGACCCCTGGCTCGACAAGTACATCTTCCCCAACGGCGAGCTGCCGGCGATGGGCCATGTCACCGATGCCGCCGAGCAGCTCTTCGTTGTCGAGGACCTGCACAACTTCGGCGCCGATTACGACAAGACCCTGATGGCCTGGCACGAGAACTTCGAGGCGGCCTGGCCGCAGTTCGCCGAGGCCTATGGCGAGCGTTTCTACCGCATGTGGCGCTACTACCTGCTGAGCTGCGCCGGCGCCTTTCGCGCCCGCCACATCCAGCTCTGGCAGTTCGTGCTCAGCAAGAAGGGCGTTCTGGGTGGCTATCATCGGGTCAGCTGATCGCGCCCCATCGCTCACCTTGAATTCCCGATGAGCGTCCGGGTTCTGTTAAAGGTGCTTCATCGATGGGCTTCCGGGGTGCCCGATGGATTGTCTCGATCGCCTCACACGGAGTAGATGCCATGCGTCGGCGGATCACCTGGCTGCGGCCCCTATATTACGCCAACCTGCTGCTGTTGCTGGGGTTGGTCCTGTACCAGGGCTATCTGCTTCTAAGGGACCCGGCTCAGGAGTCGGTGCATGCCGCTCAGGTTCAGGAGATTCACCAGCGCCTGGAGGGGCGCAGCGACTTCCGATTCGCCGTGGTCGGCAACGTCAACAATTCGATCCGTCTGTTTGGCGAGGAGATCGTGCCGCGCCTCAATGCAGAGGGCTATGATTTCGTTGCCTCCGCCGGCAATGCGGTGAGTGGCGGCCAGGAAGAGAGCTATCGTACTGTCCACCGGCTGCTCGCCGGGCTGGAGATGCCCTATCTGCTGACCTTTGGCGATAACGAGGAGAGCGACTTCGGCAGCTTTCGGTTCTACGAGCAGTTCGGTCCGCACTTCTTTTCCTTCGTGGTCGACGACGCTCACTTTCTGTTCCTCGACGGTACCGGCAAGTCCTCTTTCTCCTGGCAGCTGGACTGGCTGGAGCGCGAGCTCACTGCCTCGACGGCCGCCCATCGCATTGTCTTCATCGGCCTTCCCATCCACCGAGAACTGGAAGAGACGCCGGTCTTCGAGTCTGACCACTATCTCGATGATCCGGCCTTTCGACAAGGTCTGATCACACGCTTCGAGCGTCACGGGGTCGACGTGGTGTTCTCGGCGAACCTGACGCTTTTCTCGCGGCTCGAGACCCACGGGGTCGAGTACGTGACCACCGGCGGGGCGGGGGCGCTGATCGTCGATACCGAGTCCAGCTTCCACCACTATGTCGACGTGCAGGTGTCACCGCAGGGCATCGCCATCGAACCGGTCAGGCTGGATGTCGACGTGCCAGCCTGGCAGCGCACCCTGGATAGCATCTGGAACAACGTCTACTCGTTCTTCTACGTCAGCTACCTGCGGTTCCTGCTCATCGTCAGCGGCTTGCTCCTGCTCGCCATTCACCTGCACCGCCTGGTGATGGAAGAGCGTGACTACTATCCCGATTACGATGTCGACCCGACCCCCTATCAGGGGCGTTTGCTGCGGGTGGGCATGTACTCCAACAACTATTTTCCCTTCGTTTCCGGGGTGACCGTCTCAGTAGAACGCCTGCGTGTCGGCCTGGAGGCGCTGGGAGACCGAGTGCTGCTGTTCGTGCCGCGCTATCGTGAGCCCAACGACGACGATGCCGGTATCGAGCGTGCACCGACCCTGTTCGCTTTCGGTGAGAAGGGTGAGTTTCGTCTGTCGAACCTTTTTTTGCCGCGCCTGCGTCGCCGGCTGCGTGCCTTCAAGCCGGATATCATCCATGTCCATCATCCTTTCTGGCTTGGCTCGCTGGGTCTGTTCATGGGGCGGCGACTGAAGGTGCCGGTGGTCTACACCTACCATACGCGCCTGGAGCACTACGCTCATTTCGTGCCACTGCCAGGGCTGCTGTTCCGCAACCTGATCTCCCATTATCTGATCCGACGCTTCTCCAACAAATGCCAGGGGGTGGTGGTGCCGACCGATTCGGCGGAGGAGTACCTGCGGGTGATCGGTGTCACCACCAATACCCTGGTACAGCCCACGGGGATTGATGTCGAGCGCTTCCGCGTTGTCGATGAGCAGCGTCTGGCAGAGCGGCGTGTGGCTCTGGGGATTGCCGACGACGAAGTGGTGCTGGTCAGCGTGTCGCGGATCAGCCGCGAGAAGAATATCGAATTCATGCTGGAGGCTTTGGCTGAGCTGCGTCGGCAAGGCGAGAGCCGCTTCCGACTGTTGCTGGTGGGTGATGGGCCGGCACGCTCGCATATCCAGTCACGGGTACACGCGCTGGGCCTGGCCGAGCGCGTGGTGCTGATCGGTGCCGTCCCGCCCGACGAGATGCCGCTCTATTACCACCTCGGTGATATCTTTGTGTTCGCCTCCAAGTCGGAGACCCAAGGCATGGTGATCCTCGAGGCTATGTCTGCGGGCCTGCCGGTAGTGACCGTGCGCTCCAGTGGCATCGACGACGTGGTGATAGAGGGTGAGAACGGCTTCAAGACCCCCGAGAACCGCGAGGTATGGGCCGAACGGTTAGGTTCGCTGATAGCCGACCCCCAGCGGTGTACTCGCCTGGGAGAGCAGGCGAAGAACTTCGCCGAGAGCCATGATGTCAGCGCCTTCGCCAGGCGGACTCACGACTTCTACGCCTTCCTGCTGGCGCAGTATCACTCCGGCCGACCCTGGCGGCGCTGATCCTTTTGTCTGCGGCGCCCGGCATAGCGGCGCAACATCACGAGCAGGACGATGCCGGCGGCCAGGCCTGCCAGCGACCACAGGAGCTCCTCGCGGCTGGTGGCAGTGACCAGGGCGCCAAGCTGGCTGCCCAGCAGTGTTACCGCCGCAAGGCCCGGCACGATGCCCAGCGTCGAGCCGATCATGTAGTCGCGAAAACGCAGATGAAAGGCCCCGGCCATCATGTTGGTGAGAGTGAAGGGCGCCAGTGGCAGCAGGTTGATCACCGTCATGGTGCGGATACCGCGCCTAGCCAGGTAGCGTGACATGCCATGCAGGTGGCGACCGCCATAGGTCATCAGGGCATCGCGTCCCAGTCGTCTGCCTACCCAGTAGGAGACCACCGAGGAGGCGAGGGTCCCCAGAGTGGCGTAGAAAAAGCCCCAGGTGGGGCCAAATATCAGGCCGGTGAGGGCGACCATGATACTCAGCGGGAACATCACCAGCAGGGCGCCGGCATAGCCCGCCATCACCACAAGGAAGGTCCAGGGGTTGTCACGCCAGTCCGGCGCCGAGGCGATCCACGTCTTGAGTCGCTCGGGGGTCAGCAGGTCCTGCATGGCGAGCCACTGCCAGAGCAGCCCCAGCGTGATCAGGGTGGCCAATAGACCAAGGGCGATGCCAAGAGGGCGGGACATGGTGGGCTTCCTGCCGATAGTGAGGGGGCCACAGCTTACGCCAGGCCGCCGCAAGGCCCAAGCGGGCGACGACCACTGACAGATTGCTATGCGGTTGATGGGGCGGCTCCGAGGCCCCACTACACTTGTCTGGACGAGCCGTATAGAGTCATCTCCGGGTCTGCCCAGGACATCGCGGCGCGGGAGTCTGAAGCGGAATTCTCCTGGCGATCATTGCACCCTACCGTGCCCAAATGCATTGATTCTACGGATTGACATGACCCAGAAGCATATTGATACCGACCGCGAGGCCGAACGCAGGCAGCTCGACCATACCCTCGAGCGCATCGAGGCCAATCTGGAGGAGCTCGAGGCGCGCCTGGCGGCCTACGCCGAGGATATCCAGGCCCAGAAGGAGTATCTCTGGACGAGCCGCGACGAGATGGACCATATCGAGAAGATCTCGGCGCGGGAGTCGATCGAGCAGGCGGTGATGACCGGCGACAATGCCCTGGCCCGGCGCCACAAGCTCGAGAAGCTCCGCAATTCCCCCTATTTTGGGCGCTTCGACTTCGCCCGGGGTGGCAAGGCCGAGCCCATCTACATTGGCATCCACCACTTCCACGACGATCTCGCCGGAGTGAGCCGCGTCCACGACTGGCGCGCGCCCATCGCCTCGCTGTTCTACGACTACGAGACCGGCCCCGCGACCTACGAGAGTCCCGAGGGCCCGGTGGCCGGCGAGATCTCCCTGAAGCGGCAGTTCCGCATCAAGGGCGGCGAGATCGAACTGATGATCGACAGCGCGGTGCACGTGGTCGATGAGGTGCTCCAGGAGGAGCTGAGCCGCGCCTCCGACGAGGGCATGAAGAACATCGTCGCCACCATCCAGCGCGACCAGAACGCCATCATCCGCAACGACGAGGCCCAGGCGCTGGTCATCCAGGGGGTAGCCGGCTCCGGCAAGACCTCCATCGCCCTGCACCGCATCGCCTTTCTGCTCTATCGCTTCAAGGACAGCCTCAGCTCCGAGGACATCCTGATCATCTCGCCCAACCGGGTGTTTTCCGACTACATCGCCAATGTGCTGCCGGAGCTCGGCGAGGAGACGGTCAATCAGGTCGGCATGGAGGAGCTGGCCGATGAGCTGCTCGAAGGCCAGTACCGCTTCGAGAGCTTCTTCGAGCAGACCACGGTGCTGCTCGAGAAGGACGACGAGGCGATGAAGGCGCGGCTGCGCTACAAGGCCTCGCCGGAGTTCCTGACCGAGCTTGACCGCTACGCCGCCCACGTGGAGGCCAATCGCTTCGCTGCCGAGGACCTGTGGATCGCCCGACGGCTGGTGCCCGCCTGGCTGCTCGAGGAGGTCTTCCGCAAGCATCGTCACCTGCCCACCAATGAACGGCTGAAGCAGGTGAGCTGGGAGATCGAACGCAAGATCGGCAACCAGTACAACTACGACCTCGAGCCCGAGGAGCGCAAGCAGCTCAAGGCGGCCGTCAAGACCATGCTCAGGCAGGCGACCCTGCGCGAGACCTACAAGGGCTTCTATGACTGGCTGGGACGGCCCGAGCTGTTCAGGACCGCTTCTCGGGGACGGCTCGAGTACGCCGATGTCTTCCCGCTGATCTACCTCAAGATGCGCCTGGAGGGCGTTCGCTCGCGCTGGCGTAACGTAAAGCACCTGCTGATCGACGAGATGCAGGACTACACCCCGGTTCAGTATGCGGTGATCGGCCGGCTCTTCGCCTGCAAGAAAACCATCCTCGGCGACGCCTTCCAGGCGGTGAATCCCTACAGCGCCTCCAAGGCCGAGGAGATTCGCCGGGTGCTGCGCCAGACTTCCTGCGTGACGCTCAACAAGAGCTACCGCTCGAGTCTTCAGATCACCCGTTTCGCCCAGCGTATCTCGCCTAACCCCGAGCTGGAGGCGATCGAGCGCCACGGCGAGGAGCCTGCGGTGATCCCTGTCCGCAGCCGCAAGGCGGAGCTCGCCACCCTCGGCGAGCTGGCCCGCGACTTCGTCGCCTCCGAGCACAACACCTTAGGGATAGTCTGCAAGACCCAGAAGCAGGCGAAGAAGGTCTTCGAGGCCCTGGAGGGTGGCGAGCACGGTGAATTCGATCGGCTGCAGCTGCTCGGCGAGAAGAGTGCCGCCTTCGGCCAGGGTATCGTCGTCTGTACTGCCCACATGGCCAAGGGTCTGGAGTTCGACCGGGTCATCGTGCCCGAGGTCACGGCCAGCAACTATGCCACCGACATGGAGCGCAACATGCTCTACGTGGCCTGCACCCGGGCCATGCACCGCCTGGCCCTGACGCATTCTGGCCCCCTCACACCTTTTTTGGAAGCCGCCTGACCGGCGATATTGTGGCTAAACAGCACGGGTGTTGACCCATGTCCTAGGCAAGCCGCCCACGATCGGGTAGAAACGAGTCGACAGACAACGACATACGCCAGCCAGGAAACAGTTTGATGACCGAACAGGTGATGGCCGCCATTGACGGCTCGAAGTACTCGGAAGGGGTTAGCGGCTATGCCGCCTGGGCCAGCGTGGCGCTGAGCGCTCCGCTGACCTTCCTGCATGTGAACGACAACCACCCCCAGACGGCCGAGGCGGATCTCTCCGGCAATATCGGGCTCGGGGCTCGGGAGCATCTGCTCGAGGAGCTCTCCGAATTGGAAGAGAAGCGCGCCAAGGTGGCCCAGGAGCAGGGCCGGCTGATGCTCAAGGCCGCCAAGGAACGTGCCGTCGAGGATGGCGTGGCCGAGCCTGCCACCCGCCAGCGCAACGGCACCCTGGTGGAGACTCTGGAGGAGCTGCAGGACGAGATTCGCCTGCTGGTGATGGGTAAGCGTGGCGAGATGGCCCACCAGGACGGCGACCACCTGGGCACCAATCTCGAGCGGGTGGTGCGCACCCTGCACCGGCCGATCCTTATGGTGCCCGAGGCCTACAAGAAACCGGAGAAGGTGATGCTCGCCTTCGACGGCAGCAAGACCACCCGCAAGGGGGTGGAGATGCTGGCCAAGAGCCCGCTATTCGACGGCATTCCCGTGCACGTGGTGATCGTCGGCGCCGAGACCGGCGACAACCGCTCTCAGCTCGACTGGGCGCTCAAGACGCTGCGCGATGCCGGCCACGAGGCGGAGGGGGCCATCCGTGCCGGTGAGGTGGAAGCCACCTTGCGCGGCTACCAGGAGGAGCAGGCCATCGACCTGCTGGTGATGGGGGCCTACGGCCACTCGCGCATTCGCCATCTGCTGGTGGGCAGCACTACCACCGAGATGCTGCGCAAGGCCACCAATCCGGTGCTGCTGTTGCGCTAACTTGCTGTCTTGAGCTCTCTCAATACCCCTTGGGCCAGCATCCAGCCGGCGACCAGCAATGCCAGCATGCCGGCGAGGATGCCATTGAACGAGGCGCCAAGATCCAGGGTCACGCCCAGCACCGCCGGGGCCAGCCCGGTCGAGAGGACCATGGCCGCGCTCAGCGTGGCGCGCACCGAGCCCAGATGCTCGGCACCCCAGCTGCGCACCAGCAGACTGGTGGCGATGGGTTCCTGAGCGCCCATGGCGAGCCCGCCGCCGACCATCAGCGACCACACGCCAAGGTCACCGCCCACGAAGATGGCCACCAGCAAGGCCAACGCATAGGGCAGCAGGTAGACTCGCGCCAGGCGGACAGGGCCGAGCCTGTCGACCCAGCGTCCGCCCAGCAGTGCACCTGGCAGCTTGGCTAGCCCCATGCCGGTGAGGGCCAGGGCATAGACGCCCAAGGAGCTGCCCAGATCCTGGGTCATGCGCGCCTGGTAGATGAAAAGCCCGGTCATGGTTACCGGCAGGATCATCAGCAACGGCAGCAATTTCCAGAAGCGAGCCTCGCGGAAGGGGCGCGGGCCGCCGCGACGCTGACCACGCGCCGGGCGCTTTCCTGGCGCTTTCGGCCACGGCCCGAGCAGCAGCAGTGGCACCCAGAATAGCGCCAGGAAGATCACGAACAGCCACCACAGTTCCCGCCAGCTCAGCCACATCAGCAGCGCCGCCATCAATGGCGGCAGCGCCGACTCTCCCAGCATGATGCCCATGCCGACCAGGCCCAGTGCGCGCCCCCGCAGGCTGACGAACTCACGGCCGGCGAGGGTGTTGCCCAGGTGTGTCATCATGCCCTGGCCGCAGAAGCGCACCAGGCCCAGGCCGAGAAGCCCCACCCCCCACCAGGGAGCGGCGGTCAACAGCAGGATACCGGCGAGCAGCGCGGCGATCACCACCAGCGCGAAACGCCGCGGCGCCACCCAGTCGATGCTGGGCCCCAGGTGCAGCACGGCGAAGCCAGCCACCAGGGTCACCACGGCATAGGCGGTTCCGAACTGTCCGGCGGAGAGTCCCAGGTGCGCGCTGATCGGCGCCTGGAAGAGGCCAATGAAAAAGCTCTGGCCCAGGCTCGAGGAGAACATTGCCAGGAAGGCGATGCCCAGCAACCCTCGATGATCCCGCAGCAGGGTGCGGTAACCCATGGTGACCTCCGGATTGTCGTGACGGGAGTGCGGCCGTTGGCGAGCGGTGGCAAGATGGAGCCCTGAGGCCGAGTGACCGAAAGCGGGCTAGGATATCAGCTGCACGCTGAGGGTGGTGTGCCGGCTGGTCCAATCTTCCGCAAATGGAGGGGGTGATGAATCATCCAGAGCTGGATATGGACGCCGTGGTGAGGCGGTTGCATGCGTTGCGTGCCGAACTGCTCGAGCAGAGCGATGCCAGCCGTGAATCCCGCGATACCGTGATGCTGGACCAGACATCGGTAGGGCGCCTGTCGCGCATGGATGCCATGCAGGGACAGGCCATGGCCAAGGCCGAGGAGCAGCGGCGTCAGCTGGCGTTGCGCCGCATCACGGGCGCACTCTCACGCATCGACAAGGGCGAATATGGCGAGTGCATCGAGTGTGGTGAATGGATCGGCGCCAGGCGACTGGAGGGCGATCCCCTAGTGCTGAAGTGCATCGATTGCGCCGACTGACGTCCGGCGCCCACAGCGGCGACGGCCCCTAGCGCTGGCAGGGATCATCGATGATGGCCGTCTCTTTGGGACGCAGGCGCCGTGAGAGGGCGTCAACGGCGATGTTGAGTGCCGCGGTAACCAGCAGCAGGAAGAAGGCCACGTCGAACAGCAGGTACTCGAAGTTCTCGTCGATGTAGTAGCCCAGCGTAGCCACACCCAGCATTCCCAGGATGGCCGTCTCGCGCAGGATCACCTCGGCGCGGTAATAAAGCAGTGCTAGGATGCCCGGATAGAGCCGCGGCAGCAGCTCGTAGGCCAGACGGCCCGTGGCGTTCACGCCGGGCATGCCGGGAGTGATGGCATCGGCATGGCGTGCCACCAGGAAGCTGATCAGCGCACCGTTATGCAGCGCCAATGCCAGCCAGGCGGGCAGCAGCGACGGCCCCAGCAGCAGCAGGAAGAAGAAGGCCAGCATCAGTTCGGGCGTCGAGCGCAGGAAGATCAACAGCCCCCGCCCGGCCAGCCGGGTTGCGGGGTTGCCGAAGTGTCGACAGGCCAGCGGCCACAGTGCCAGGGCCACCAGGAGGGCTCCCACGCTGCCCAGCAGGCCGAGCAGCAGGGTGTTGCCGATGGCCGGGCCGAGGTCGGGAATGCGATCCAGCCAGTCGATGAGGCCTCGCCAGTCGCCTTCGAGCAGCGCCGGTGGCCAGATATCCTGGCTGATGAAGCGCCACAGCAGGCCGCCTTCCACTGCCGGCCATGGGCCCAGCAGGAAGGCACCGCCGAGGGCGAGCAGTGGCAACAGCCGTCGGTGGCCCCACCAGGGCAGGCTGGCGATCAGCAGGTAGAAGAGCCACAGCAGGGCTCCGGCATCGTGGTAGCGTCCCTCGCGGAAGGCGGTCTCGAGCTGGAAGCCTAGGGTCGGCAGGCCGACGAAGCCCAGCAACACGCTGGCGCGCAGCCCGCACTCGAAGCGATAGCGGGTATAGGCGGAGAGCCTGGCCCAGGCCAGCGGCAGCTCGGCATAGATGAAACGGGACAGCCGCCCGACCCCCTGTGGCAGGGCGTCGTGCGGCGCGCCCGGTATCTGCTCGAGGATCTCGGCATAGACCTTGGCGAAGATGCCGGCATAGGGGATCGCCAGGGCCATCAGCGCGGTGGCCGCCGAGAGGCCGAAAACCTGCAGGAAGAGCAGCGCCCAGAACAGCTCGTGAATCGCCCGCACGAAGGCACAGCCGGCTCGGACCAGCCGCGAGCGAGAGAACAGCATCGCCAGTGGGAAGCCCAGCAGCATCCCGCCCAGCGTTCCCCACAGGGCCACGGCCACGGTCAGGCCGAGGGCTTGCAGCGGTGATTCCAGCGACCCCCAGGCGGGCCAGGCCAGCCCCTGGGCCATGCGTGCCAGCTCTCCCCAGGGGTCGCGTGTCAGGACCGCCAGGTCGGCGAAGGGCGCCATCACCACGGCCAGCGCCAACAGCACCAGGGTATGGCGGACAAGTCTCAGCCCGGTACTGTTGCCGCGCCACCAGTAACGGCCGTGGCCCGGCCGCTCGGTCAGGTCACCGCTCACGGCCGCCCCCGCGCGCAGGGCAGCGCCTCCGGGTCGGGCATCCGGGGGGTCGTTTCTTCCTGTGGCGACTCGGCGAATGTATCGGCATCGGGGTAGAGGCCGTCCAGATCCTCCAGGGTCAGTTGGGGGGCCGGGGCGTCGATCACCAACTGGCCGTCACGCAGCCCCCAGATCCGGTCGAAATGGCTGAGTGCCAGCTCTCGCTGGTGGAGGGCGATTACCGCGGTAGTGTGGCGCGCCTCGATCAACCCCAGCAGGCGTAGTGCCTGGTGAGGGTCGACGCTGGCCACCGGCTCGTCGCCGAGAAACAGCTCGCGCTGCTGGTAGAGGGCCCGAGCGATGGCGACCCGCTGGCGCTGGCCGCCAGAGAGCTGGCCGACGGGGCGGCGCAGCAGTCCGGCCAGGCCCAGGGACTCACAGAGCTCGGCGACCTGGTGCCAGGGGCCGGCCAGCGGGCGCACCAGATTCCACAGGTTGGCCAGGGCCGAGTGCTCAGCCAGCCGGCCCATGTAGACGTTGTGATAAACCGCTAGCTGAGGCACCAGGCCATGCTGCTGGGGGCACCAGGCGGCGGCGTCACCCAGCCGTAGGCGCAGGGCCCCCAGCAGGGTGGACTTACCGGCCCCACTGGGGCCGAGCAGGGCGACACGCTCCCCCGCGTAAAGAGCGAGCGTCAGGCGGGGCAGCACTACCTGGTCGTCGAGGCCGAGATCCTCGGCCTCGAAGGCGACCAACGGGCGGCGTGGTTCGCCCGCCATCAGCGCAGCAGGCCGAGTTCTTCTGCGACGTCCTCGATGGGGGCGTAGAGGGCGTTGTCAGCGGGGATGAAGTCCTCGCGGGGAAAGCTCGCCAGTAACTCGGGGTCGTCCATCTCGAGCAGGGCCGCGCGTACCTTGTCGGTGAAGCCTTCGCCGAACTGCTCGTCGACGTCGCCACGCAGGGTCCAGTTGTAGTCCGGGTAGGGCGGAGTGGCCCAGATCACCTCGACCTTGTCGGTATCCACCCGATCGTCGGCCACGGCGGCCTCCCAGACGGTGTAGTTGACCGCGCCCAGATCCCAGGTGCCGGCCTCCACCAGGGCGATGGTGCGCGAGTGGTCGCCGGAATAGCCGATCCGCGAGAAGAGCTCGTCGGGGGCCTCACCGAAGCGCTTGCGCAGGAAATGCTCGGGCATCAGGCGCCCCGAGGTGGAGGTGCGTGAGCCGAAGGTGAGGCTCATGCCCTCGATGGCAGCGGGCAGTTCCTCGGACCGCTCGAGGCCGGTGGAGCGGTGAGCGATGACGTAGCTCTTGAACTCGGCATCCTCGCTACCCTGGGCCAGAGCGATTGAACCCGGCACCAGGCGACGCGCCTGAACCCCGGAGAGGCCGCCGAACCAGGCCAGCTGGACCTGATTGTTGCGAAAGGCGGTGACCGTGGCGCCATAGGACTTCACCGGCACATACTCCACCTCCACCTCGAGGCGTTCCTCCAGATAGTCCGCCACCTTGGAGAAGCGCTCCACCAGTCGCGACTGGTCCTCGTCGGGAATGGCGGTGAAGCGGAAAGTGTCGGCGGCGGCTCCCTGGGCGAACAGGGCCAGGACAGTGGTGGAAGTGACGAGGGTGGAAGCGGCAAGCCAGCGCATTGCGGTCTCCGGAGTGGATGTTTGAAGGTGGCTATTGTTGTGGCTCGTCGCCGGCCTGGCAAGTCGGGTGGTAGCTCAGGGCTGGTCGTCGCGGCCGCCGGCGGGGTAGCGTGTCGCCTGCAGGCTGTCCTTGATCTTCTTGAGGTGGGGCAGGAAGTCCTCACCGCGGCGCAGCGTCACGCCTGTGGCCAGGACATCGATCAGTGCGAGCTGGATCATCCGCGAAGTCATGGGCATGTAGTAGTCGGTGTCCTCCGGTGTGGCGACCTCCAGGGTCTCGGTACACTCGGCGGCGAGCGGCGAGTGCGGTGCGGTGATGCCGAGCACCACGGCACCGTTCTCCCTCGCCAGCCGGGCGATGTCCACCAGGTCCCGGGTTCGCCCCGTCCAGGAGAGCATCACTACCACATCGCCGGTGTGGCAGGCGGCGGCCACCATGCGCTGCATCAGCACGTCCACATAGGCGGTGACCGGCATGTTGAAGCGGAAGAACTTGTGCTGGGCATCCTGGGCCACCGCCCCCGAGGCCCCGAGGCCGAAAAAGTGCAGCTGCCTGGCCTGGATCAGGTAGTCGACCACGCGCTCGATGCGCTCCGGGGCCACCTCGCGGCGGGCCTGGTCCAGCGCGGCGATGGTGGCCCCGAAGATCTTGCTGGTGTATTCGTTGGCGGAGTCACTGGGTTCCACCGCCTGGCTGACGTAGGGGGTACCCCCGGCCAGGCTCTGGGCGAGCTTGATCTTGAAGTCCGGGTAGCCCTTGGCATCGAAGCTACGGCAGAAGCGGTTGACCGTGGGCTCGCTGACCGAGGCCAGCTGGGCCAGGGTGGCGATGCTCATGCTGGTGGCCGATGTCGGGTCGGCCAGGATAACGTCGGCCACCTTGCGTTCTGATCGGTTGAGCTCGTCGAGCTGCCGGCGGATACGGTCGAGAAGATCGTGTCGAACCATGAGCGATGAAGTCTCCGTGACGACGGGGCGCCATCGGCGGCGCGGGGTGAAACAGATGTGATGTAGTGATTTAACTACATTATGCTGACTATGCGGTGCCATGCGCAAAGAAGGAAGAGTAGGAAGGCGTATCGAAGGGGTATTTATTGTTGTAAACTTACATAATATGCTTGCGCGAAACTCTTTTTATGCGCTATTTTTAGGTAAGTTAACCAGATGAGGCGGACATGACACAACGCAATCGATCCGGCGAGGCCAAGCCCAGCGGCGCTGGCGGCACGGAAATCGACCTGGCGCTGTTCGGCGCGCTTGGCGATCTGGCTCAGCGCAAGTTGTTCCCGGCGCTCTTTCACCTCGAGCGCGAGGGGCTGCTGGACCCCGGCACCCGGCTGCTGGGCCTGGCCCGCCAGGACTACGACCTGGACGGTTTCCGCAAGCAGGTCGAGAAAGCGCTCAAGACCTATGTCAAGGCGGAGGAGCTTGAGCGGGAAGCGTTGGCCCGATTCCTGGCTCGTCTCGATTTCATCCAGCTCGATTTCACCAAGCCCGATGGCTACGCCGCCATTCGCGAGTGGCGTCAGCAGGGTTTGCTGCGCCCCATGGTGGTCTACCTCTCGGTGGCCGCGAAGATATATGGCGACATCTGCCGCCACCTCGAGGCCAGCGGTAGTCTCGACGAACAGAGCCGGGTGGTGGTCGAGAAACCGATCGGCCATGACCTCGACTCTTCCGCCGAGATCAATGACGCCATCGGCGCGGTTTTCCCCGAATCCCGGATCTATCGCATCGACCACTACCTGGGCAAGGAGACGGTGCAGAACCTGATCGCGCTGCGCTTTGCCAACCCGCTGTTCGGCACCCAGTGGAACCAGAATCACATTTCCCACGTGGAGATCACCGTGGCCGAGAAGGTCGGCATCGAGGGGCGCTGGGGCTATTTCGACGAAGCCGGCCAGCTGCGCGACATGGTGCAGAACCACCTGCTGCAGCTGGTGTGCCTGATCGCCATGGATCCGCCGGCCAACCTCGATGCCGACGCGATCCGCGACGAGAAGGTCAAGGTGCTCAAGGCGCTCAAGCCCTTCACCGACGATATGCTGGGGCGCGATGTGGTACGTGGCCAGTACATGGCTGGTACCACGGATGGTCATGGTGTACCGGGCTACCTGGAAGAGGAGGGAGCCAATACCGAGAGCCAGACCGAGACCTTCGTGGCCATGAAGACCGGGGTAGCCAACTGGCGCTGGGCCGGCGTGCCTTTCTACCTGCGTACCGGCAAGCGCATGCCGGAGAAGCTTTCGCAGATCATCATCCATTTCCGCCAGCAGCCGCACTATATCTTCGATCCCGACCAACGGGGATTGGCTTCCAACAAACTGGTGATCCGCCTGCAGCCTGAGGAGGGCATTGCGCTGGAGGTGCTGACCAAGGACAGCGGCCTGGACAAAGGCATGCGACTGCGTCGCGGACCGCTGCACCTGGATTTCAACAGCGCCTTCCCCAAGACGCGGATTCCGGATGCCTACGAGCGGCTGCTGCTGGAGGTGATGAAGGGCCAGCAGTATCTCTTCGTGCGCCGCGATGAGGTCGAGCATGCCTGGCAGTGGTGCGACAATCTGATTGCCGCCTGGGCTGATCGCGACGAGCCGCCTCGTCGCTATCCGGCTGGCTCCTGGGGGCCGGTCGCGTCCATCGCCATGATCACCCAGGACGGCCGCAGCTGGTACGAGGACTACTGAGATGAGTGATTCCCCCCGCGATCAGCTGGCTACCCAGCTCGCCGAGGCCGTGGCTGAGGCCCTGCGGGTCGATCTTGCCCGTCAGGACAATGCTCTGCTGGTGGTCTCCGGAGGCTCAACGCCGGTGCCCTTTTTCGAGGCCTTGGCGGCCTGCGATCTGCCCTGGGAGCGTGTCCAGGTGACCCTGGCCGACGAGCGCTGGGTGGCGGAGGCCGCGGATGACAGCAATGCCCGCCTGGTGCGCGCACACCTGCTGCAGGGGCCGGCTGCCGCCGCCACCTTCGTGCCGCTGACCACTCCCGACGCGACCCCGGAGCAGGGCGCGGACGCGGTGGCCGAGCGCCTCGATGGCCTGGCCTGGCCGGCCAGCGTAGTGATCCTTGGCATGGGAGGCGACGGCCACACCGCCTCGCTGTTCCCCGACAGTCGTGAACTCGGCCTGGCCCTGACCACCGATTCCCCGACGGTGGCGGTGCGGACCCCGAGCCAGCCACAGCCGCGGATCACCCTGAGTGCCGACCGCCTGCATCAGGCGCATCGTCACGTACTGCATATCACTGGCGGCGACAAGCGCGACGTGCTGGCGCGAGCGCTGTCCGGCGACGACGTTCGCGAACTACCGATCCGCGCCTTCCTGGCTTGTCCGCTGGCCACCTACTGGGCCCCCTGAGGCCGGTTCCCTGAATTTCCCGGAGTGACATCATGAGCATCGACAAGCAGCTGCCCTCGACCCGCACCACCGAACTGGACAGCATCTGCCTCAAGGCCGAGGTGATCCCGGTGTTGGCCATTCAGCGCATCGAGGATGCCGTGCCTCTTGCCCGCGCGCTCTTCGAGGGTGGCCTGACGGTGCTGGAGATCACCCTGCGCACCGACTGCGCCCTGGAGGCGATCAGGCGCATCAAGGAGGCGCTGCCCCACGCCAGCATCGGCGTGGGAACCGTCCTCACCCCGGCCCAGTACCGTCAGGCCGAGGAGGTCGGCGCCGACTTCGTGGTGACCCCCGGCACCACCGAGGCGCTCTATCGCTACGGCGTCACCAGTCCCCTGCCGATGTTGCCCGGCGTGGCGACCGTTTCTGAGCTGATGACCGGCTGGCAGTATGGCTATCGTCGCTTCAAGTTCTTTCCCGCTGAAGCGAGCGGCGGCGTCAAGGCACTCAAGTCGTTCGCCGGCCCGATCCCGGAGGCACGCTTCTGCCCCACCGGCGGGATCGGCATCAACAATGCCGAGGACTATCTGGCATTGAAGAACGTGATGTGCGTGGGGGGCTCCTGGCTCACGCCCAAGTCTCTGGTCGAGGCCGAGGACTGGGACGCCATCCGCTCACTGGCCCGCGAAGCGGCGGGGCGCTTCCACCACTGAGAGTTCCTGCGGGGTAGTTCCTGCGGGAGGCGAGGCCTTACATGCCGAGGACAGCGCCTAACGATTGCTCAACGGCCGTCATCTCTTCATCGGTAAGGCGGGTCAGTGGTCCATCGACGAGGCGGGCAGGATCCAGGGCCCGAGGTTTGTCGATGACTACGTAAGAGGCCATCAGCAGGCGGTCTCGTGCCGGCAGGGGGATACGAAACCGACGCCAGCCCGGGCGGACCTGAGTGGTGAGGGGAAGTACGATCACCGTCTCGGCGCCGGCCTGGGTAAGTGCATCGGCCTGGATCACCAATACCGGACGAATCTTGCCGACTTCTTTGCCTCGGCTGGGGTTCAGGTTACCGACCCAGACTTCCCCGCGATGGATCACCTCCACCACCGCTGGTCGGGATCGACTCCAGCGTCCCCTTCCGTGCGGATCAATGTATCGAGGTCATCGTCCGGCAGGGCGTCGGACAATTCGCGGGACTCATGTGGACTAGTGGCATCGCCCTGACACTCACGCATTTCGTCCACCATGTCCTGGATGAAGTGCTCTTTTTCCCGGCGACTCACATAATCCTGAACCGCCTCGCGTACCAACTCGGAACGCCCCTTATGAACCCGGCGGGCCTCTTCATCGAGTCGTTGTTCCAGATCGTCGGGAAAGCGAATGCTCAGTGTAGACATTATCGGGCCTCGTCATACCATTCGTATTACAAATGGTAGTATGTATCGCACGACGTAAAGTTTCCACATGTTCTGAGTCATGGATAAGTGGGTCGATAGACAAGAGTCTTGCTCACTTCCCATGAGCCGTCTCTTGGCGAACTACCAGAGGGTTAACAAGTATGTAGGCCCGACAAGCCGAAAGCGCATCGGGTGTGTGTGGGGCTAACCCCTTAGCCTTGCCAGGTCCTCTCGCGTTGGCAGGGAGGCGTAGGCGCCGGGCTGGGTGACGGCATGGGCGCCGCAGCGGCAGGCGATGTCCACCGCACGGTGCAGGAAGGCGGAGTCGTGATGCCACTCTGCATCGATGCCTGAGCTGCCGGTATAGTCGGCAAGCTCGGCCAGTAAGCCACCGATAAAGGCGTCGCCGCCCGCCGTGGTATCCACCGCCTGCACCTTGGGCGGCTTGATCCGCTCATCCAGCCCGACCCCCTTCAGCATCACCTCGCCCGGACCGTCGGTGATCACCGCGACCTTGACGCCGGCAGCGAAGCGTTCGGCCAGCCAGCCCTCGCGGGGATGGTCGGCGCGCAGGCCGTCGAGCTCGTCCGTCGAGAGCTTGAGCAGGTCGGCGGCGTCGAGCAGCCGGGTGACCAGGCTGATGTCGGCGGTTCCGCCGGCCCAGAGGTTGTGGCGCAGGTTGGCATCCACGCTCACCAGGCAGCCGGCGCGGCGGGCCATCTCGGCCATGGCCAGGGTGGTCTCGGCGATCTCCGGCTCGGTCAGGCTGTTGCTGCAGAAGTGCACGATGGCCGGCTCGGCGAAGACGCCGGCGGGCAGGTGTTCCTGGCGGTAGAGCAGATCCGCGGCCGGCGGACGGTAGAAGTCGAAGGTGCGTTCGCCCTCGGCATCGCGGGAGACGAAGGCAAGCGCCGTGCGTGCCTCGCGGGTGCGCACCACGCCGGATGTGTCCACGCCATGGGCGGCCAGTTCGGCGGCCAGGAAGTCACCGAAGTGATCCTCGCCGAGCATGCCGAGAAAGCGGCTGGGCACGCCCAGGCGGGCACAGGCCACGGCCACGTTGGCGGGAGCTCCGCCGGCATAGGGGGTAAAGATCTCGTTGGCAGTAGGGTCAGTGTCACCCAGGCGGCTGGAAAGCATATCGACGAGGGCCTCGCCGAAGCTGATCACGGGGGTCATCATTGGGTCGCTGTCTCCTCACGGCTCAGGGTGGTGCCCAGCAGGTGTTGGGCACCGGGCACCAGCCATACCGGGTCGAGCCGGGTATTGGCCGACTCGACGCACAGGAAGTGGCGGGCGGCCTCGATCGAGGTGCCCTCGGGGGGCGTATTGCCGGGCTGCCAGACCACCGCGGAATCGCTGCCCTGGCGGGCAACTCGCAGGCGGCGAGTGCCGTCGTCGAGGCAAAGCTCGGCGTTGCTGCGGTAGATGCGGTCCAGCGGCCCGCGGACGCCGAGTTCGCCCTGTTGGTCGCGCTCGGCGAAGTCGGCCAGCTTGTCCAGGTAGGTGGCGCCGGCCAGGCCCTCGACCCGGCAGTCGAAGGCATCTGCGACCGCCAGGTAGCTGTGCAGGGCCCCTGTGATTTTCACCGGTGTCTCCCCGACATGCTCGGTGATCAGCTCCACGTGCAAGCGTCGAGCGTTGGCCTGAATCACCGCGCGCGGCACCAACTGGCTATGCAGGCGCTCCTCGGGCGACAGGTGCAGCTCTACGCCCTCCTCATGTTCGTCTACGGCATCCAGCCGCCACTGGGCCTTGCGCGCCGGGCCGTGCATGGGGCCGGAACGATCCGGGGATTCGTCGGCGGTATTCTCGTCGGCAAACCAGGGCCAGCACAGCGGGATGCCGCCGCGGATCGCCCCGGGCGGATCCTGGGGCGTAGGCGTCACCCATAGCCAACCACCGGTTACCATGCCTTCGTGACTATCGCCTGGGCTTGTTGCGCTGTCGCGCATTCGCGTGTCTTCGGACGCGTTAGAGAGCGGCGACGCAGGTAAGGAGTCTTCAACTGGCGCGGGGTTGGGCGCCGGTAAATAGTGAAGCACTTGGGCGCCCTGTAGCGAGACCGCCAGCTCTCCCCAGGCCTCGTTGGCCAGCCAGACCTCGCGTCCGGCCCACTCGGCGCGGCGCTGGCCACGGGTCTCCTCGACCAGCCGGGCAAGCGATTCGGGAATCATTCGTCCTCCTCCGTCGAGTGACTCGAGCTCTTCCCTCGCTTCACTCGACTTCTTCGTTGTGCAGGGCCTCGGCGGCGCCCAGCAGGCCCGTCCAGGGTGCGATGACCACCTGGACCGGGATGGCCCCGGTGTAGGCGCTCATGCGCCCCTTGGCGGTGAAGGCCTCGAGGAAGCGGCTTTCGGGCAGCCACTCGAGCAGTCGTGGGAGGATACCGCCGCACAGGGCGACCCCGCCCCGGGCTCCCATGGTCAGAACGGCATCGCCGCAGACGTCACCGAGGATCTTCAGGAACCGTAGCAGGGTATCACGGGCCACAGGGTCGCCGTCCGTGGCCCCCTGGGTGACTTCGGCCGGGGTGGCGTGGCGAGGTGGGGCACCCTTCAGCGAGCAGTGGGCCAGGTAGAGGTCGACCAGCCCCTGGCCGCTCAGGATGCGCTCCACGGAGACGCGCCCGTAGCGGTTGCGAAAATGCCGCAGCAGGTTCTGTTCGCGCTCGTCGGTGGGCGCAAAGGTCACGTGGCCGCCCTCGGTGGACAGCGGGATCCAGGCGCGTCGCCCGGGAAAGAGCCCTGCCACTCCCAGCCCGGTTCCCGGGCCGATCACTAGTCTTGCGGCATGGGGGACCGCCTCGCCGCGCTGTACCTCCACCAGGTCGCCGTCGGCCACGTGGGGCACGCCCAGGGCCTGAGCGGTGAAGTCGTTGATGGCCTTGAAGAGCGTGAGTCCCAGCGTCTGCCGGACCTCCTCCCGAGAAAAGGTCCAGTGGTTGTTGGTCATGCTCACTCGGTCGCCGCGGATCGGGCAGGCGAAGGCCAGGCAGGCCTCGCGGGGCGCGGCATCGCCCGTCAGCCCGACCCGCTCGAGATAATCCCGGACCGCCTCGACCAGGCCCGGGTAGTCGGCACAGGGCAGGCTCTGGATGTCGCGGGGCTCGAAGGTATCCGGCGTCACCAGCGCGAAGCGCGCATTGGTGCCGCCGATATCACCGATCAGCGCGGGTCTTGTCATCGTCAATGTTTCCCTACTGGGCCAAATTGCTTGAAGCTGTTCCGGCGACAAGCCCCGGAGCGCCGGACTGACGAGGGGGCGCTGTGAACCCTTCCCTGGGCGCTACCGACGCCATCCATGGCGTAGGACCCCCTCTACGGCTTGTCCCCGGCGCTTCTCTCGATGGTAGTGGCTCAGGCGTCGTTTTCATGGATCTGGCCCTCCTGGCGCGCGAGGTCGTTGGCCTCGAAGCCGCCGAATACCCCGGCTCCCTCCTCTCCGCGCATCGCAAGGTGGCGAAAGCCGCCAAACAGTTCACGCCCCAGGCCCACATGGTAGTGGTCCAGTTCGCCGATGCGCAGTTCCCGCTCAGCCCATTCATGGGCGTCGACCTTGGCCTCGAGTCGGCCGCTGTCGGCATCCAGGCGCACGATGTCACCGTCGCGCAGCTTTGCGAGCGGTCCGCCGTCCAGTGCCTCGGGGCTGATATGGATGGCCGCCGGCACCTTGCCGGAGGCGCCGGACATGCGACCGTCGGTGACCAGTGCCACCTTATGGCCACGGTCCTGCAGCACGCCGAGGTAGGGCGTCAGCTTGTGCAGTTCCGGCATGCCGTTGGCCTTGGGACCCTGGAAGCGCACTACGGCGATCACGTCGCGGTCCAGGTCACCGGCCTCGAAGGCGCCCTTGAGGTCGTTCTGGTCCTCGAAGATGCGGATGGGTGCCTCGACCACACGGTGCTCAGGCTTGACCGCCGAGACCTTGATCACCCCGCGGCCCAGGTTGCCGTCGAGAACGGTGAGCCCGCCGGTGGGGGCGAAGGGCTCGGCGACGCCGCGCAGCACGTCCTCGTCCAGGCTCTTCTCCGGCCCTTCGCGCCACGTAAGCTTGTCATCCTCAAGGAAGGGCTCCCGGGTGTAGGCGGTCAGGTCGGTGCCGAACACCGTGGGGATGTCGCCGTGGATCAGGCCCGCCGCGAGCAGCTCGCGGAACAGGTAGCTCATGCCGCCGGCGGCCTGGAAGTGGTTGATGTCGGCCTGGCCGTTGGGATAGACCTGCATCAGGCTCGGCGTCACCGCGGAGAGGTCGGTAAAGTCTTCCCAGGTAAGGGTCAGGCCGGCGGCGGCGGCCATGGCCACCAGGTGCAGGGTATGGTTGGTCGAACCGCCTGAGGCGAGCAGGCCGACCACGGCGTTGACGATGGCGCGTTCGTCGATCTGCTTGTAGAAGGGGCGATAGTCGCCGCCGGGCTCGGTATTGCGGACCGTTTGCTCGGTGGCGAAACGGGTCAGCGCCTCGCGCATCTCGGTACCCGGGTTGACGAAGGAGGTGCCCGGCAGGTGCAGGCCCATCATCTCCATCATCAGCTGGTTGGAGTTGGCGGTGCCGTAGAAGGTGCAGGTGCCGGGGCTGTGGTAGGACTGGGACTCGGCTTCGAGCAGGTCCTCGCGGCTCGCCTTGCCCTCGGCGAACAGCTGTCGAATGCGTGCCTTCTCCTTGTTGGGCAGGCCGCTGGGCATCGGGCCCGCCGGCACGAACATGGCGGGCAGGTGGCCGAAGCGTGCTGCGGCGATGAAAAGCCCCGGGACGATCTTGTCGCACACGCCGAGGTAGAGCGCGGCGTCGAACATGTTGTGGGAGAGGCCCACGGCGGTGGCCATGGCGATGACGTCGCGGGAGAACAGCGACAGCTCCATGCCGGGCTGGCCCTGGGTCACGCCGTCACACATGGCCGGCACGCCGCCGGCGAACTGGGCGGTGGAGCCCATGGCACGGGCGGCGGCCTTGATGGTCTCGGGGAAGGTCTCCAGCGGCTGGTGGGCCGAGAGCATGTCGTTGTAGGCCGAGATGATGCCCAGGTTGGCCGAATTCATCAGCTTCAGCGAATTCTTGTCCGTCTCGCCGCAGGCGGCGAAACCATGGGCCAGGTTGCCGCAGGAGAGTTCGCCCCGGTGCACGCCGCGCTTGTGCTGGTCGGCCATGCGGCTCTCGTAGAGGGCGCGGCGCTCACTGGAGCGTTCGCCGATGCGGCGGGTGACGTCGGCAACAGTGGGATGGAGGGCGGGAGTGGTGCTGGCCATGGGTCACCTCGGAATCGAGTGTCGGTTGTATTGTAAACTTACCAATAAAGTGTCCGGATATGCCGCCATGCTACCCGCGTTCCGGCATTATTTGTAGTTTTATTACCGCCAATTTGGTTGCCGGGAGATCGCCTCACAGGCCCAGCAGGCGCAACCACCAGCGTCGCCAGGGCGGGTCGAGCAGTCCCACGGCGTTGCGGCGTGCCTGCAGGAAGAGGCTGCGCTGGTGGCTGAATCGCAGGAAGCCGGTCTCGCCCTGGTAGGCCCCCATGCCGCTCTCGCCAATGCCACCGAAGGGCAGGGCAGGCACGGCGTAGTGCCACAGGGTGTCGTTGAAGACCACGCCGCCCGAGCGGCTCTGCTCCAGCAGGCGCCGGCGACGGGTAGGGTCGTCGGTAAAGGCATAGAGCGCCAGGGGGCTGGGGCCGTTGGTGACTCTGGCCAGGGCGGCGTCGAAGTCGCGTACGCCGATCACCGGTAGCCAGGGTCCGAAGACCTCTTCCTGGATGATCGCCAGGTTCGCGGTGGGATCGACCACCAGGGTGGGCGGCAGCTTGTTGCCTTGGTCGAGTGACTGGCGCTCGCCGAGTTCGATGACCCGGCAGCCGTGATCGCGGGCCTCGTCGAGCAATCCTTCGAGCCGCAAGCGCGCGCTCTCGCCGAGCACTGCGGAATAGTCCTCGCTGGCGGTGCCCTGTGGATAGAACGCCTTGACCGCTCCGCGGATCGCCTCGATGAAGGCGGGCAGCCGCGCCGCATCGATCAGCACATGGTCCGGGGCGATGCAGGTCTGGCCGGCATTGAGCCACTTGCCGAAGGCGATGCGACGGGCGGCGTGCGCCAGGTCGGCATCATCGGCGACGATGGCCGGGGTCTTGCCGCCGAGCTCCAGGGTCACCGGCGTGAGGTTGGCGGCCGCGGCCCGTGCTACCTCGCGCCCGATACAGGCACTACCGGTGAACAGCAGGTGGTCGAAGGGCAGAGAGGCGAAGGCCCGGGCGGTATCGGCATCGCCGGTTACCACGCACAGCTCCTCCGGTGCAAAGTAGCGCTCGGCTAGTTGGGCCAGCAGGGCGCTGGTGGTGGGGGTCTGCTCGCTGGGCTTGATCATTACCCGGTTGCCGGCAGCCAGGGCATCCACCGCCGGCAGCAGCGCCAGGCTCCAGGGGTAGTTGGCCGGGGCGATGATGCCTACGACGCCCAGTGGCTGGCGGTGGATGCGCGCCTGGGCCGGCTGCAGCCGCCAGGGCACGGCGGCGCGCCGCGGGCGCATCCACCGCTTGAGATGGCGGCGGGCATGGCGCGACGCCTGCAGCAGGGGAAACACCTCGGCCAGACGTGTCTCGGCCTCGGCGCGATGGCCGAAGTCCTGGTGGATCGCCTGGGCGATCTCGTCGCGGTGGTGGCGAGTCATGTTCGCCAGGCGGGTGAGGCGGTCGCGACGGGTCGCTGCCGAGGGGAAAGGCTCGGTGGCGAAGGCGTGGCGCTGCTGATCCAGGCGCGCCTGCAGGGCGCGTGCGTCGGTCATGCACATCTCCATGAGTCGATGAGGATGGAAGGGGGCTCGGGCACTGGGCACAATGTAGGCCTTCTGCCAACGGCTTGTCAGCCGTCGGCCCCTTTTTACCTCCGGAGTCCCCATGTCGGAGCTGGTCCTGAGTGAACTGCCCGCCATCGAGGCGGTGCCGGCCGCGGCCTGGAATGCCCTGGTCGGCGACGACCACCCCTTCCTGCGCCACGAGTTTCTGTATGCCCTGGAGGCCAGCGGGGCGGTGAGTCCCGCCACCGGCTGGGTACCGCGCCACCTGACCCTCTGGCAGGATGATGGACAAGGAAAGACGCTGGTCGGCGTCATGCCGCACTACCACAAACACCATTCCTATGGTGAATACGTCTTCGACTGGGGCTGGGCCGAGGCCTGGGAGCGCGCCGGCGGCGACTACTACCCCAAGGGGCTCTCGGCGATTCCCTTCACCCCGGCCCCGGGGCCGCGCCTGGCCTTGGCGTCACACCTCGACCCACTGGCTGTCCGGCGTGTACTGGCCGAGGCCTGGGAGGAAAGCGGGCTTTCGAGTTGGCACCTGCTTTTTGCCGAGCCAGCCGAGGTCGAGGCCTGGCAGGCCGCTTGCCCGTCGTTGCTGGCACGCCAGGGCGTGCAGTTCCAGTGGCGCGATCGCGGCTATGGCGACTTCGAGGGTTTCCTGACTGCGCTGACCTCGAAGCGTCGCAAGGCAATCCGCCGCGAGCGGCGCCTGGTGGCTGATCAGGGCCTGACCCTGCATCGCCTGGAGGGCGAGGCCATTGATGCGGCGGCGATGGCCCACTTTTTTCGCTGCTATGAGATTACCTACCTGGAACGTGGCCGCCACGGCTACCTTGGCCTCGACTTCTTCGAGCGCCTGCGCTGCACCCTGCCCGAGTCGCTGTTGCTGATCCAGGTTCGCCTGGAGGGGCGACCGGTGGCCGCCGCGCTCTGCCTGCAGGGCGCGCGCACCCTTTACGGGCGTTACTGGGGCAGCGAGGTGCTGGCCGACTGCCTGCACTTCGAGGCCTGCTATTACCAGGGTGTCGAGCATTGTCTCGAGCGCGGCCTGACCCTCTTCGACCCCGGTACCCAGGGGGAGCACAAGCTCGCCCGGGGCTTTGCCCCAAGGCGGCTCACCTCGCTGCACCATATCGCCGACCCGCGCCTGCGCGACGCCGTGGCGCGCTTCTGTGCCGAGGAGCTAGTTCACGTCGAGGCCTACTGCCAGGCGGCAGAGGCGGCGCTGCCCTTCCGGGAGGGCTGACAGGGGGCGCCGGTCCAGGCGTCGCCGTGTGGCGGCGAGAGCTTTCACCCGAGGCCCTGCCGATAGACGACGAAACTGGCATAATGTCCGCCATCGACAACCCCGGGACGGACATCCTGCATGCTCAAGTGGCTGGCCATCGTGCTCATCATCCTTCTCGGGCTTCTGCAGTATCGGCTGTGGCTCGGCGAGGGCGGTATGCGTGAGCTCACCGAGGTGCGTCAACGCGTGGATGCCCTGGAGGAAGAGAACCAGCCGCTGCGCGACCGCAATGCCCGCCTGGCCGCCGAAGTGGTGGACCTCAAGACCGGCCTCGACGCCATCGAGGAGCGAGCCCGCAGCGATATCGGCATGGTGCGAAGCGACGAGCAGTTCTTCTGGGTGCCCGGCGTGGCGGTGGAAAACACCGGTCTCGAGATCAATGCCGGCCTGGTGGGCATGCCAGCACCCGGGACGGAGGCCGGCCAGTGAGTCCTCGTCTGTGGCTGGTGGTCCCCGCCGCGGGGCAGGGGCGACGCATGGGCGCCGACCGTCCCAAGCAGTACTTGCCGCTGGCGGGCCGGCCGGTGCTGGCCCGCACCCTGGCACGGCTTCATGAGGCCTTCCCCGAGGCGCGGCTCTGCCTATGCCTGGACCTCGACGATGGCCATTTCGATCCGGCCTGGGTGCCCTTTGCCGACTGGCGGCGGTCACCCGGAGGTAGTGAGCGGGTGGACTCGGTGATCAATGCCCTGGATGCCATCGCGCCGGACGCCGCGGACGACGATCTGGTGCTGGTCCACGACGTGGCGCGGCCCTGCGTCACCGTCGACGACCTGACGCGGCTGCTGGCGGCCATCGTCGACGACCCCGTGGGCGGGCTGCTGGCGGCGCCGGTGGCGGATACCATGAAGCGCGACGATGGTGCCGGTCGAGTAAGGTCCACCGAGTCCCGCGAGGGCCTCTGGCACGCTTTCACCCCCCAGGGCTTCCGCCTTGGCCTGCTGCGTCGCGCCCTGGGTGAGGCCTTGTCGGCGGGCGTTGCCGTGACCGATGAGGCCTCGGCGGTGGAGGCGCTGGGCCTGTCGCCGCGGCTGGTCGAGGGCCGGCGTGATAATCTCAAGATCACCCACCCCGAGGATCTGGCCCTGGCGGCCTTGATACTCTCGGCCCAGCAACAGGTATAAAACGAACATGATGCGAATCGGCCACGGTTTCGATGTCCACCGCTTCGGCGAGGGCGACCACCTGATGGTCGGCGGCGTCGCTATTCCCTTCGATCGCGGTTTCGTTGCCCACTCCGACGGCGATGTGCTGCTGCATGCGGTCTGCGATGCCCTGCTGGGCGCCTGCGCGTTGGGCGATATCGGCCGCCACTTTCCCGACACCGATCCGGCCTGGGCCGGTGCCGACAGTCGCGACCTGCTGCGTCAGGTGATTGGGCTGGTGGGTGAGGCCGGCTATCGGGTCGGCAACCTGGATGCCACGCTGATCGCCCAGGCGCCGAAGATGGCGCCGCACATCGACGCCATGGCCGGGAATATCGCCGACGACCTCGGCACTTCCCGGGGCGCGGTCAACGTCAAGGCCACCACCAGCGAACGGCTCGGCTTCACCGGCCGCGGCGAGGGCATCGCCGCCGAGGCGGTGGCGCTGCTGGTGCGGTGTGACGGAGAGGCGGCCGGTGAGTGAGGTCGCATCGCCCGGCGTCGAGGATGCCATCGCCTGGCCGCCGGCCTGGCCGCGGGTGCTGGAAGGAGAATTCGGCGCGCCACTGTCGGGCGACTATCGCGCCGCCCCCGAAGACTTCCGGGTCGAGGAGGTGCTCGATTTCGCCCCGGAAGGGCAGGGCGAGCACCTCTGGCTCTACATCGAGAAGCGCGACCTGACCACCGCCATGGTGGTTCGGGAGCTGGCTCGGCTCTGCGAGGCCTCGCCGCGGGTGGTCGGCTATTCGGGAATGAAGGACCGTGTCGCCGTGACCCGCCAATGGCTCTCCGTGCAACTGCCAGGTCGCGAGGCGCCCGAGGGGCTCGCGGCGCGACTCGCCGAGCGAGGCATCCGGGTGCTCGACCAGGCCCGCCATTCGCGCAAGCTTAAGCGTGGCGTGCACCGGACCAACCGCTTCCGCCTGCGCATCACCGGCGCGGCCGTAGCCGACCCGGCGCTCGAGGCACGCTGGCAGCGCCTCTGCGACACGGGAGTCGCCAACTATGTCGGGCCCCAGCGCTTCGGCGCGGACGGGCGCAACCTGCAGCGTGCCCGGACCGTGTTGGCCCGCGGCTGGCGTAAGCGCGATGACCGCGAGGGCATGCTGCTCTCGGCGGCTCGCAGCTTCCTGTTCAACGAGCTGCTGGCCGTCCGGGTCCGCGACCAGAGCTGGGCCACGCCGTTGCCCGGTGAGGTGGTGATGCTCGATGGCAGCGCCAGTCAGTTCGGCGTCGCGCCCGAGGATGCCGCCCAGCTCGCCGAACTTTCCGAACGGGCCCGGCGCCTCGACCTGCATCCCGCCGGGATACTGTGGGGCGTCGGAGAATCGCGTGCCGCCGGCGAGGCCGGAGCCCACGAAGCCGCCCTGGCCGGGCGTTATCCCGGCCTGTGCGATGGGCTCGAGCGCGCCGGCGTCCGCCTGGCTCGTCGGGCACTGCGGCTGCGCCTGGGCGAGCCGCGAGTGACCCGCGGCGAGGGCGAGCTCTGGCTGGCCTTCAGCCTGCCGCGGGGGGCCTTCGCCACCGCCGTGCTGCGTGAATTGATCTCCCACCCCTCTCTTGGGGCCCCATCCTCCGACAGGAGCCTGTGATGCGCCGACTGCTGCTCTCCAATGACGACGGGGTTCATGCCCCGGGGCTGCGCGCCCTGCATGATGCTCTGCTGCCCCATGCCCGGCTGCGTGTCGTCGCGCCGGATCGTGACAAGAGCGGGGCCAGCAACTCCCTTACGCTTAGCCGGCCGCTGGCGCTCTCTTCCCTCGACAACGGCTTCTACAGCGTCGACGGCACCCCCGCGGATTGTGTCTACCTGGGAGTCAACGGCGTCTGGGACGAGCGGCCCGACCTGGTGATCTCGGGTATCAACCACGGAGGCAACCTCGGCGACGACGTGCTCTACTCCGGCACCGTGGCCGCCGCCATGGAGGGGCGCAACCTGGGCATGGCGGCCATCGCCATGTCGCTGGTGGGCGCGCGCCACTTCGAGACCGCCGGAAGGGTCGCGGCGAGCCTGGTGGGGGCGGCCGACCAGCTCTCGCTGCCGCCGCGCAGCCTGCTCAACGTCAACGTGCCGGACCTGCCTTGGAGCGAGATCCAGGGCTTTAGGGTCACCCGTATGGGCTATCGCGGCCCGGCCGCCCGCCCCCTGGAGGTTCGGGATCCCCGGGGTCGGCTGCGCTACTGGATTGCCGCCGTGGGGGAGAATGCCGACGACGGGCCAGATACAGATTTCGCCGCCGTCGAGGCGGGCTATGTTTCCATTACGCCGCTGCAGACCGACCTGACCCGTCATGCAGCGCGCGACGACGTGCAGGATTGGCTGGATGCACTCACCTGACCTGCTGCGCGGTGTCGGCATGACATCGCAGCGTACCCGGGATCGCATGGTGGGCCGCCTGGCCGATCAGGGAATCCGCGACCCTCGGGTCCTGGAGGTGATGGCCCGGGAGCCGCGTCATCTCTTCCTCGACGAGGCCTTGGCGCATCGTGCCTATGAGGACACCTCGCTGCCTATCGGCCATGGCCAGACGCTCTCCCAGCCGTGGATGGTGGCGCGCATGACCGAGCTGGTGATCCAGGAGGCTCCGTCCCGGGTGCTGGAGGTGGGCACCGGCTCCGGCTACCAGACCCTGGTGCTGTCGCGATTGGTAAAGGAACTCTGGTCGGTGGAACGGATCAATGCCCTGCATCGCCGTGCCGGCAGCCGCCTGCGTCTGCTCGAGGTCCACAATACACGGCTGCGCCTCGCCGACGGGGGCCATGGCTGGCAGGAAGAGGCGCCCTTCGATGTCATCCTGCTGACCGCCTGTGCCAGCGAGCTGCCTGGGCCGCTGCTCGCCCAGCTTGGCGAAGGGGGGGTGTTGATCACGCCGCTGGCCGAGGAGGATGGCCAACAATGGCTGACCCGTGTGTGCCGCAGCGGTGATGGCTTCGAGACACAGCGGCTGGAGGCGGTGCGGTTCGTGCCGCTGCTGGAAGGCGTCATTCGTTGAGACGGGGCCATAGCAGCTGGCCCTTCGGAAGGCCGGCCCCGCTCGCAGGCCTGCCGACGGAACCGCTCCGATATATTTGCTACCTGTGATTGCTTGATTTATTGAAAGGAGTCAGACGTTGAAAGGAGTCCGCTGTTGAAGCGTCATCTCGGTATTTTCCTCAGGGGCGCCGGCATGGGAGCGGCGGACGCGGTGCCCGGCGTGTCCGGTGGCACCATTGCCTTCGTCACCGGCATCTACGAAGAGTTGATCCATAGCGTCAAGCAGTTCGGCCCCAGCGCTTTTGCCGCCTGGCGACGCGGCGGCTTGCCACTCTTGGCGACGCATCTCAACTTGACTTTCGTGTTGCCGTTGCTGGCCGGCATCGCCATCAGCCTGTTCAGCGTGGCCCATCTCGTCGTCTGGCTGATGGACGATTTCCCCGAAATGCTCTACGGCTTCTTCTTCGGCCTGGTGGCCGCTTCGGCCATGGTCGTCAGTCGCCATCCGGCGGACTGGAAATGGTGGCATCTGCTGCCACTCATTGCCGGCCTACTGCTCGCCCACGGCCTGCCGTCGCTGATGCCGCTGGTCACCCAACTCGGCAGCCCCAACCTGGTGCTGGTAGTGGGCGGGGCCATCGCCATCAGCGCCCTGCTGCTGCCCGGGGTGTCGGGCAGCTTCCTGCTGCTGACCATGGGCCTCTACGGCACGGTGATGCAGGGCATACGTGGCTTCGATCTGGGATTGATCGGCCTGTTCGGAGTGGGCTGTCTGATCGGGCTGTTCGGCTTCTCGCGGCTGCTCTCCTGGCTGCTGCGCCACCACCATACCGCGACCCTGCAGCTGCTGGTCGGCTTCATAATCGGCTCGCTGCCGGTACTCTGGCCATGGCGCGAACTGGTACGCTACCAACTGGGCTCCGAGGGCCAGATGATTCCCCTCGACTATCGTTACCTGACCCCGGCCGACTTCGCCGAGCTGACCGGCGAGCCTGCCCGGTTGCCGGCGGTGGTGGCTCTGATGCTCGCCGGTGCTGCCCTGGTGCTGCTGATCGGCCGAGCGAACCGCCCGGCGACACCCGGTAACCGACAAGGTGCTGACAAGGAGGAAGGCTCCAATGCGTAAGGTAGTTCTAATATCCGGCCTGGCCCTGGTGCTGACCGGATGTGCCGCCCAGCAGGGCGAACGCGGGCCGGTCCAGGTCCGCGACCTGTCGGCCAGCCGGGCGGATGCGACCCCTGCTGAATACACCGTGGAGGCCGGCGATACACTTTATGGTATCGCCTGGCGCCATGACATGGACTATCGCGATCTGGCGCGTCTCAACCGCATCGCTCCCCCCTATCGTATCGAGCCCGGTCAGCAGCTGGTGCTGGGTGGAGAGGGAGATGCCTCCTCGACCGCCGGTCGGGAGAGCGGCGTGCGTGCGTCTGGTGAAAGTGCGGCCGGCGAGCGCGGGGTCGTGGCCACCGGCCTAGGCGGCGAGGCGTCCGCAAGCGATGAGGAACTTGACTGGCTGATGCCCGACGAAAGTGCCATCGAGCGCAACCGCCGCCTCTCGGTCGAGCGTCAGGACGCGGGCGACGCGCCCGAGGGGTCCAACCAGGCGGCCATGGCCAGCGAAGCATCGGCCGAGGGCGCTGACCAGGGCCCGGGACCGGTCTACAGCTACGAGAGCCCCGGCGCGGACGGCAATCTGAGCGAGCGCGACCTGGCGGAACGGCGTGAACTGGCGTCGCGGGCTCAAGAGGAGCAGGCCTCTGGCGCCGCGGAGGAAAGCGACACGGGTTCGCGCGATGCGCCCGAAGCCCCGGCCGAGGACGAGTCTACCCAGGTCGCTCGGACGGCTTCGGAGTCGGGCAACGAGGACGATGCTGGCGCCGATGCCGGGACCTCGGTCGCCGGTAAGCCGGCATCCGAGCAACGCTCCGGGCGCAGCTACACCCCGGTGGATGAGGTGGCCTGGCAATGGCCTGTCCAGGGTGACGTGGTCGGCCAATTCGGCGAGGGGGGAAGCATCACCGCCGGCATTGATATCGCTGGTCAAAAGGGGCAACCTGTCAAGGCAGCCGGCCCGGGAATCGTGGTCTATGCGGGCAGCGGTGTCAGGGGCTACGGCAACCTCATCCTGCTCAAGCACAACGATCAGTTCCTGAGTGCCTATGCCCACAACGACACCCTGAACGTCAAGGAGAACGATGTGGTCGAGGCCGGAGAGGTCATCGCCACCATGGGCGACAGCGATGCCGAGGATGTGAGGCTGCACTTCGAGGTGCGCAAGGACGGTCAGCCTCATAATCCCCTCGAGTTTCTGCCTGCCCGCTGACCCTGGCGGTCGGTCACTGTCTGCTGCAGGATGGACGGGGTATCACACAATAATAATGTCATGCGTCGACCATCCGGCCACGGATACACGACGCCCGGTCGCAACCATGGGGTAGCAATTGATGAGCATGCTTGAACGGGACCTTCAGGATGTGAATCTGGCATCCGCCGATGAGGCGGACGAGGATGCTGTCGAGGTCAGGGAAGAACGCGAGGACATCGAGGACGAGGAGGTGGTCGTCGGTGACGAGGAGGCCTTCGAAAAGGCGCTGAGCCGTGAGGATCGCCATCAACGTCACAGTCTCGATGCCACTCAGATCTATCTCAACGAGATCGGCTTCTCGCCGCTGTTGACGCCGGAGGAAGAGGTCTACTACGGCCGCCTGGCGCGCAAGGGAGACCCGCTGGGCCGCTCGCGGATGATCGAGTCGAACCTGCGGCTGGTGGTGAAGATCGCCCGGCGCTATCTCAATCGGGGCCTCACCCTGCTCGACCTGATCGAGGAGGGCAATCTGGGTCTGATCCGCGCGGTGGAGAAGTTCGACCCCGAGCGCGGTTTCCGTTTCTCCACCTACGCCACCTGGTGGATCCGCCAGACCATCGAGCGGGCGCTGATGAATCAGACCCGCACCATCCGCCTGCCGATCCATGTGGTCAAGGAACTCAATATCTATTTGCGGGCGGCCCGCGAACTGACCCAGAAGCTCGACCACGAGGCCACGGCCGAGGAGATCGCCGACTACCTCGATAAGCCGGTGGGGACCGTCAAGAAGATGATGGGCCTCAACGAGCGCGTCTCCTCCGTCGACTATCCGATGGGCAGCGAGAGCGACAAGCCGCTGATCGAGACGCTGGCCGATGACAATGACCAGGGCCCCGAGTCTACCCTGGTGGATGGTGACGTGCGGCAGCATGTCGACGAGTGGTTGGCCGAGCTCACCGAGAAGCAGATGGAGGTCGTGGTGCGCCGCTTCGGCCTGCGCGGTCACGAAGCCGCGACCCTAGAGCAGGTCGGCGAAGAGATCGGCCTGACGCGTGAACGCGTTCGCCAGATCCAGGTAGAAGCGCTCAAGAAGTTGCGGCGAATGCTCGACAAGCAGGGCCTGTCGCTGGATGCCATCTTCGAGTGACGTCGCGTGCCGGAGTAGACCTCCGGCACCGGCACGCTTACTGCCAACGCCTCCAGGATCCCGACCATGGCCCGGCCGCTGATCGCCGATATCGACCTCGACGCCTTGCGTCACAACTATTGCCTGGCCCGTGACCAGGCCCCCCACAGCCGTGCCGTCGCCGTGATCAAGGCCGATGCCTACGGTCATGGCGCCGTGGCCTGTGCTCGGGCACTTCAGGATCTGGCGCCGGCGTTTGCCGTGGCCTGCCTCGAGGAGGCGCAGGTTCTGCGCGAGGGGGGCATCACGGCGCCCATCGTGCTGCTCGAGGGCATCTTCGAGGCCGTCGAGCTCGAGCGGGTCGAGGCGCTGGGGCTATGGATTGCGGTGCACACCGACTGGCAGTTGGAGGCGCTGCTCGCCTTTCGTCCCGTGTGCCCCATCCCGGTGTGGGTGAAGGTGGACTCGGGGATGCATCGGCTGGGGTTTTCGCCGCAGCAAGCCGAGGCGGTCTGGGCGCGCCTTACCGCGGCGCCCGACCGGGCCTGCGAGCTGCACCTGATGAGCCACTTCGCCACCGCTGATGCCCTGGAGCCCGGTTACTTCCGGCGCCAGCTCGAACTTCTCGACGATCTGGCGGCACGCCTCAGGGCGCCTACCTGCCTTGCCAACTCGCCTGCCACCCTGGCCTGGCCCGAGGCGCACGGCGCCTGGAACCGCCCGGGGGTGATGCTCTACGGCAGCGACCCGCTGGAGGCCTCCAACAAAGTGAGCCGTCGGCTGGCGCCGGTGATGACCTTGCGGTCCGAGATCATCGCCGTGCGTGAGCTCGCCGCCGGTGAGCCGGTAGGTTATGCCGGGCGCTGGATAGCCCCACGCCCCTCGCGGATCGGTGTGGTCGCCTGTGGCTACGGCGATGGCTATGACCGGCATGCGGTCGATGGCACCCCGGTACTCGTCAACGGGCAACGCACGGCCATCGCCGGCAAGGTTTCCATGGACATGCTGACGGTCGACCTCACCGAGATTCCCGAGGCGGACATCGGCAGCGAGGTGGTGCTCTGGGGACGCGCCGCGAACGGCGCGCTGCTCTCGGTGGACGAGGTGGGCCGCTATTGCGACACCATCAGCTACACCTTGCTCAGTGGCGTGCTGCCGAGGGTCCCCAGGCGCTATCATGGGTAAATCTTACGCTCATCCACGCTACTGGCCCGCCTGGCTGGGCATCGGGGCCATGCATGTCGTGGCCTGGTTGCCCTGGCGTCCGAAGCTGTGGGTCGGGCGGGCGATAGGACTGGCCGCCTGGCGCTTTGCCAAACGCCGTCGCCATATTACCGAGACCAATATTCGCCTCTGCTTCCCTGAACTGGACGTCGAGCATCAGGCGCGGTTTGTGCGCGAGACCTTTGTCGCCAACGGCATCGGCATCGTCGAGACGGCCACCGGCTGGTGCCGTGATCCCGAGCATCTTCGCCATCGTGTCACCTTCCTGGGGCAGGAGCACAGGGCCCGACTGCAGGCCGAGGGGAGAGGGGCGCTGATCCTCGGCGTTCATTTCTCCACCCTGGATCTGGGCGGCGCCTTGCACGCGCTCTACTTCCGTGCCGACGCCGTCCAGCGTCCCCATGACAATCCGCTGTTCGACCGCTTCATGGGACGCGCCAGGGCCCCCTACTTCGATACGGTCCTCGATCGTTACGACCTGCGGGGCGTGGTGCGTCGAATCAAGGCTGGCCACGGCGTCTGGTACTCCCCGGACCAGGACTTCGGTCGCGATGCCAGCGTCTTTGCTCCCTTCTTCGGCATCTCGGCGGCCACGGTCCGGATGACCTCGCGCATTGCGCGCATGACCGGCGCCCCGGTGATCCCGCTGATCTTCCACCGCAATCCCGACGACCGCACCTATACCCTTGAGTACCTGCCGCCGCTGGAGGATTTTCCCAGCGGCGACGAGGTAGCCGATGCAACCCGCATCAACGCGGTGATCGAGGCGGCGATACGCCGTCATCCAGAGCAGTATCTCTGGCTGCATAGACGCTTCAAGACCCGGCCGGAGGGGGAACCCGGCCTGTATTGACGCTAAGTGACGACTGTAGGCCGGATAAGCCGAAGGCGCATTCGGCGTGCGGTGTCTCGAACGTGGGGAGCTGGCCATCCCGCCTGGTGCGCTGGCGCTTACCAGGCCTACGACTTGAAGAGAAAACCCCACGCACCTCGCGGTCGTGGGGTTTCTTCCAGCTTCAGGCTTCCAGCTTATAGCTGGCGCGCAGCGCCTTAGGCGTCGATACGCTTGTACTTCATGCGGTGCGGGGTGTCGTCGCCGACGCGCTTCTTGTGGTCCGCCTCGTACTCGGTGTAGTTACCCTCGAAGAACTCCACGTGGGAATCGCCCTCGAACGCCAGGATGTGGGTGGCGATACGGTCGAGGAACCAGCGGTCGTGGGAGATCACCAGGGCGCAGCCGGGGAAGGCCAGCAGGGCTTCCTCGAGTGCGCGCAGGGTCTCGATGTCCAGGTCGTTGGAGGGCTCGTCGAGCAGCAGCACATTAGCGCCCTGCTTGAGGGTCTGGGCCAGCTGCAGGCGGCCGCGCTCGCCGCCGGAGAGCTCGCTCAGGCGCTTCTGCTGGTCGTTGCCCTTGAAGTTGAAACGGCCTACGTAGGCCCGTGAGGAAACCTCATGGCCGTTGATGTTGAGGACATCCTGGCCGTCGGAGACCGCCTCCCAGACCGTCTGCTTGTCGTCCAGGGCATCGCGCAGCTGCTCGACATAGGCGATGTCGACGGTTTCGCCGACCACCACTTCGCCGGCATCGGGTTGCTCCTGGCCGGTGATCAGCTTGAACAGCGTCGACTTGCCTGCGCCGTTACCACCGATAATGCCGACGAGGGCGCCCTTGGGTACCGTGAAGGTCAGGTCCTCGTAGAGCAGCTTGTCATCGAAGGTCTTGGCCACGTCGTGGAACTCGATGACCTTGTCGCCCAGCCGCGGGCCGGGCGGAATGTAGATCTCGTTGGTCTCGTTGCGCTTCTGAAAGTCGCCGGACTGCAGTTCCTCGAAGCGGTTGAGGCGTGCCTTGCTCTTGGCCTGACGGCCCTTGGCATTGCTGCGCACCCATTCCAGTTCCTGCTTGATCGCCTTGTTCTTGGAGGCCTCTTGCTTGGCTTCCTTCTCCAGGCGCTTCTCCTTGGCCTCGAGCCACTGGGAGTAGTTGCCTTCGAAGGGAATCCCCTGGCCACGGTCCAGCTCGAGGATCCAGCCGGCGACGTTGTCGAGGAAGTAGCGGTCGTGGGTGACGGCTACCACGGTGCCGGAATAATCGTGAAGGAAGCGCTCCAGCCAGGCCACTGACTCCGCGTCCAGGTGGTTGGTGGGCTCGTCGAGCAGCAGCATGTCGGGGCTGGAGAGCAGCAGCCGACATAGCGCTACGCGGCGCCGTTCGCCGCCGGAAAGGTTGCTGACTTGAGCGTCCCAGGGCGGCAGGCGCAGGGCCTCGGCGGCCACTTCCAGTTTGCGGTCCAGGTTGTGGGCGTCGGAGGCCTCGATGATGTTTTCCAGGCGCGCCTGCTCAGAAGCCAGGGCGTCGAAGTCGGCATCCGGCTCGGCATAAGCGGCATAGACGCCGTCGAGCTTCTCCTGGGCCTCCTTGATCTCGCCCAGCGCCTCCTCGACGGTATCGCGGACGTTCTTGTCGTCGTCGAGTTCGGGCTCCTGGGGCAGGTAGCCGATATTCAGTCCCGGCATGGGGCGGGCCTCGCCCTCGATCTCGGTATCCACGCCGGCCATGATGCGCAGCAGGGTGGACTTGCCGGAGCCGTTGAGGCCCAGCACGCCAATCTTGGCGCCGGGGAAGAAGGACAGGGAGATGTCCTTCAGGATGTGTTGCTTGGGGGGCACGACCTTGCCCACCCGGTTCATGGTGTAGACGTATTGCGCCATGGGAACCCATTGGTTGGAGGATGTTCAGTGGCCACGATGATAGTGGCCGGGCAGGCCAAAGGCCAGCGCCGCGGCAGGTTCAGCGCGATGCGCCTCCGGCTTATCGGGCCTAAAGAAGGGAAACCAGCTGCAGGCCCGGCAAGCGACAGCGCACCGGGCATGGCGGTGCCGGCAGGCAGCAATATACGCCGGACGCGCCTTACTCTTCCTCTAGGTGTCAGTCCTCGAGGTGCCAGTCGTCCTCGATGGCGCGCCGCAGGCGACGCTCCTCGATGAGCGCCTCCACGCGTCGGCGGGCCTTGAGTGTATCGGCACGACTGCTGGGGCGTACGCGACCGTAGTCGTCGTTGACCGCCTCCAGGTAGTCCTGATCGTCATCGTCGGTGGAGTCGAG
>NZ_JAXHNN010000001.1:0-3681 GCF_034520545.1 Halomonas sp. | reverse complement strand
CACACCACCCATCCTGGGCGTGTCGTCGGCCCCACGACCTCGATGCGTCGTCAGCGTTGAGGAGACGAGCATGCGCCTGGAATACCACGGCCCGCTGCCTGAGTCGGTGGGCTTTCTGCTGTTGCCGTGTTTCTCGATGATGGCGTTCTTCGCCGCGGTGGAGCCGCTGCGCATTGCCAACCGCATCAGCGACAGGCCGCTATTCGACTGGACTCTGATCAGCGTCGACGGCGAGCCGGTTACCGCCAGCAACGGCATGACCCTGCTCACTGACCATTCCATCCACCAGGTGAACCATCTGCCCACGCTGGCGGTATGCAGCGGTTTCGCGCCGGAAGCGCATCTTGCCCGGCCATTGATGGGCTGGCTGCACCGCCTGGACCAGGCTGGCTGTGTTCTGGGAGGCCTGGATACCGGGTGTTTCCTGCTTGCCGCCGCGGGACTCCTGAAGGGCGAGCGCGTGACACTGCACTGGGAGAGTCTGCCGGCCTTCCGTGAACGCTTCCCCGCTATCCAGACCTCTGATGAGCTGTTCGAACTCGGGGAGCGTCGTTTCTCCTGCGCCGGTGGTGCCGCAGCCATGGACATGGTCCTGGAGGTGATCGCCCGGCGCCACGGATCTCGATTGGCCATCGACGTCTCCGAGCAGCTGATCCACGAACGGCTGCGCAGCCGCAATGATCAGCAGCGCATGACCCTGGCGCGACGCCTGGGCACCCATAACCGCCGTCTGGTGGAAGCGGTCGCACTGATGGAGCGGCATCTCGAGACGCCGCTTGGACTTTCCGATATCGCCCGCCGCAGCGGCGTCTCCCAGCGTCAGCTGCAGCGCCTCTTCGAGCAGCATCTTGCCACCTCCCCACGCCGCTGGTACCTGGCCTTGCGTCTTGGCCGTGCACAGCACTTGCTCACCGAGACCGACATGGACGTGCTCTCCATCGGGCTGGCCTGTGGCTTCACCTCCGGTCCCAGTTTCTCGCGGGCGTTTCGCGAGCATTACGGGCAATCCCCCCGCGAGGCGCGTCGAGGGGCTGGTGAATGACTGTAAAAGTGGGGGAGGGGCTGGAGTCTCATGGTGAGGAGCAGGATACACCAGTAGCCACCCACGGGGAGGGTGGCTCGCAGTGCTTAACGCGGCTCGCTCAACGACGGATGCCGATGGTACGCCCGGCAAGCGTCGGCCACGCACTGCGCTCGACATGGGGCAGTTCGGCGATGGCGGCCTCGATGAGGTTGGGGAAGGGCGCCGGACGACCACTCTCTTGGCCCATGCCCATCAGCATCTGCTCGCTGGTAGCCAGCAGAGTTCCATCGAGGTCATGCATCGCAAAGAAGACATGCAGCCGCTTGGTGTCGCGATCCAGCAGGGTCAGGGCCACCTCGAGCGGTTGCCCTTCGTGGGCCTCGCGGCGGTAGCAGAGATGGGTCTCCAGGGTGTAGATCGTATAGCCATGCTGCGCGCGGCCGGCATCATCCAGGCCGATACGGTCCATCAGTGCTTCCACCGCCAGGGAGAAGACCCTGGCGTATTCGGCATCGTTCATGTGGCCGTTGTAGTCGACCCACTCCGGCCGGACTCGGGTTTCGAGTAGTGTCATCAGATTCGCCCCTCCAGGCCTTCGGCTTCGGGCCAGTATTTATGCACCAGGTCGAGCAGCTCGACCAGGAAGTCGTCGCGTCGGCGGTCGAGCTCGGCCACGCTGCGACCGGCAGCCTGATGCTCGCAGCCCTCGACGACCTTGTCGATCAGCTCGTCGGTGAGTTCGGGAGCCTCGAGCTTGGTCCAGGGCAGCTTCAGTGCCGGGCCGAACTGTTCGAGCATATGGCGCATGCCCGGCTCGCCGCCGGCCAGGTGGAAGGTCAGGAAGGTGCCCATCAGCGACCAGCGCAGGCCGCAGCCGTAGACCACCGCGGCATCGATCTCCTCGGTGGTGGCCACGCCGTCGTTGACCAGGTGCAGCGCTTCGCGCCACAGCGCTTCCATCAGGCGGTCGGCGATATGCCCCTCGATCTCCCGGCGTACCACCAGGGGGCGCATGGCCAGTGCCTGGTAGAGGACCTGGGCACGCTCGATATGCTCCGGCTCCGTGGCCTGGCCCCCCACCAGCTCGACCAGCGGCAGCAGGTAGACCGGGTTGAAGGGGTGGGCGACGATCACTCGCCCCGGCGCCCGTGTGCAGTCCTGCTGCAGGTCGCTGGGCTTGAAGCCGGAGGTGGAGGAGCCGATGACCACGCCATCGGCGGCGCCGGCATCCAGGGCGGCGAGGATCTCGCGCTTGAGTGCCAGGCGCTCCGGCACGTTCTCCTGGATCAGGTCGGCATCCACGACGGCCTCCTCGAGGCTGTCCACGAAGCGTAACCGCGCGGGGCTGGCGTCCTCGGCCAGGCCCAGACGCTCGAGGGACCCCCAGGCACTGTCGACGAAGGCGCGGGTACGCGCCGGGGCCTCGGGATCGGGGTCGAAGGCCACCACGTCCCAGCCGCGCCCCAGGGCGCGGGCGATCCAGCCGTTGCCGATCACCCCGGTACCGATCACGCTAAGTTGGCGGCTCATGCCTCACCTCCCACGGTCTTTTCCACGGTCTGGCCGGTGCGCGGGTCGCGCAGCTTCAGATGAGCGCGGGTCTCTGCCGGGCTCATCACCCGGGCGCCCAGGTTCTCGAACAGGCTGGAGGCCTTCTCCACCAGCTGCGCATTGGTGGCCAACACGCCCTTCTCCAGGTAGAGGTTGTCCTCCAGGCCGACCCGGGCATGGCCACCCAGCAGCACCGCCTGGGCCGCCATGGGCATCTGGTGGCGGCCGATGCCGAAGGCCGCCCACTGGGCGCTTTCCGGCAGCTTGTTGCGCATGGTCAGCATGGTCTCGGTGTCCGCCTCGGCGCCCCAGGGAATCCCCAGGCAGAGCTGGTAGAGCGGATCACCGTCGATCAGGCCTTCCTGCTGCAGCTGACGGGCAAACCACACGTGGCCCAGGTCGAAGCACTCCAGCTCCGGCTTGACGCCCGCCTGCTGCACCAGCCTGGCGTGCTCGCGCAGCCAGTCGGCGGTGTTCATGTAGACCATGTCGCCGAAGTTGAGGCTGCCGCAGTCCAGGGTGCACAGCTCCGGCAGTAGCTCGCCCACCGGCGCGTGGCGCTGGGCCGGGGTCTGGATGTCGGTGCCCGGGCCGCCGCGAGTGGGGTCCTCGACGTCGGGGATCCAGTCGCCGCCGCCGCCGGCGGTGATGTTCATGACGATGTCGGTATCTGCTTCGCGAACGCGCTCCATGACCTCGCGGAAGTGCTCCAGGGAGTGGCTGACGCCGCCGGTTTCCGGGTCACGCACGTGGATATGCGCAACGCTGGCACCCGCCCTGGCGGCGGCGATGCAGTCATCGGCGATCTGCTTGGGCGTGACGGGAACGTTGGGGTTCTTGCCAGTGGTGTCGCCGGCGCCGGTGACGGCACAGGTCAGGATGACGTTGCGGTTCATGCTCCGCTCCTTGGGGTGATGGATTCGACACGCTTAGTGTGAATTCCCCTTGCCTTACCGTCTTGACTTTAAGCGAATCTTTTTTGGCATAAAGCGACAAACCAGGAAGCATAGATCGAGATAGCTCACCGTTGGCGGAAATCACCGTTAGCATGGGCCGCTGTCTTACGCTTTAGCAGGGAGTGCATGATGGCGCTGCTGGACGTTCTC